>NZ_JAIXHL010000011.1 GCF_030145815.1 Sphingomonas sp. | reverse complement strand
ATTTGTTTATAAGAGACAGCACCCATAGAATACAGTGTCGTTGGGTGGCCGGGTGGGGGAGCGGGCCGGTGCCGCCCAACTAGAAGCGACTCTAAATCCCCGCATACCATTCGTAATCGGCGACATCCTCCCAATAACCGCCCTTGCCGCGGCCGATCCCGTCGAGCGATGCCACCGCCTCGATCCGCATGACATATTTGGCGTGCTTGTAGCCCAGCTGTCGCTCGACCCGCAGCCGCACCGGCGCGCCATGCGCGATCGGCAAGATCGCATCGTTCATCGCCCAGGCGAGGATCGTTTGCGGGTGGAAGGCATCGATCAGGTCGATCGATTCATAATAAGCTCCGCCGCGCAGACTGTCCGCGCAGTGGAACACCAGATAGCGCGCATTGTCACGCAGCCCCGCCGCGTCCAGAATCCCCGACAGCTTCGGCCCCTGCCATTTGCCGATCGCGCTCCACCCCTCGACACAATCGTGTCGGGTGATCTGCGCGCGCTGCGGCATGGAGCGCAGGTCGGCGAGCGACAGGCTGAGCGGCCGTGTGACCAGCCCGTCGACCCGTAGCCGCCAGTCGGCAAAGCGGTTGGCGGCCAGCGCCTGATAGGCGGGCGTGCCCGGATTGCGCGTGCCGTTCGAGCGGAAGCGCGGCGACATGTCCTCCGGCGAGAATTCACGGGCGAGCGCATTGCGGTTGGTGATGACGCGCTGCAGACTGCGATGCACCGCTTCGGCCTTGAACAGGATGTCGCGCCCGGTCTCACTGCTGCCAACGCGATCGCATCCGACGAGCAGCCCGCCCGCCCCCGCGACGATCAGATTACGGCGCGTGATCAGCGTCATGCCCCCTCCACCGGCGGCACGCGCCATTTGCCGGTCAGCATTGACCGCACCTCGTTCAGCGGCCCGGCCAGGATCACCAGCGCCAGATGCACGATGATGAACCCGGCCAGCAGCATCGCAACGATGAAATGGATCGACCGCGCGCTCTGCCGCCCGCCGAAAATGTCGAGCAGCCACGGCCACGCCGCATTCATCCCCGGCGACATGGCAAGGCCGGTAAAGATCACCAGCGGCAGCAGCACGAAGATCACCCCCGCGTAGCTGATCTTCTGGAAGTTATTATAAGCCCGAGGGTTCTCGGGATCGTGGAAGCGCAGCGCGAGATGCGACTTGAAATCCGCGAGCAGGTGTCCGCGCGACAGCTCGCTCCGCTGGATGCGCAGATCGTTCTGGAAATGCCGGTTGATCAGGCTGACGATCATGTACGCGAGCAGCGCGAACCCCAGCACCAGCGCGAAGAACAGGTGCCAGCGTCGCGCGATCGACAGGCTGTAGCTCGACGGGATTGTCAGCCACCCCGGCACGCGCGCGGTGTCAAAGAACCAGATCAGCTTGAACCAGGGCTGGTCGTAATTCGCGCCATATTCGCCCCAATAAAGCTGGCCATGCGCGTTGAGGATCATCAGCCCGCTGCCAAGCAGAATGATCACGCTGACTGCGGTCGTCCAGTGCCACAGCCGTGTCGCCAGCGTGTGTCGGCGAATGACATCGGGGCTTTCCGGTTCGCTCATATCCACCACTACGCCGGAGGGGTCGAAAAGGTTACAGCCGGGCGAAGAACAGGATCGTCGTTCCGGCCGTCACAAGCAAGGTCCAAATCCGCACCACGCGCGGCGACAACCGCTTGCCGATCGCCGCGCCGCCGAATCCGCCGACGATCGAACCGCCCAGCATCGGCAGGCACGCGCGCCACTCCACCATCGCAAAGCCGATGAACACGAACGCGGCAGCGAGATTGGCCACCGCCAGCATCAGCGTGCGGATCGCGAACAGCGCGCGCGGCTCGATATTTGCGAGCAGGCCATAGGTCGCGGTGGTCATCAACCCCACGCCGCCCCCGAAATAGCCGCCATAAATGCCCAGCAGCCCCTGCGCCCCGATCAGCGTGCGCCGCCCGATCGTTACCCGCGCATGCAGCCAGTCCGCCGCGCGCCGCCCGAACGCCATCACGACGAACGCGAACAGCAGCAGCCACGGGATGATGACGTCGAATGTGTCGGTCGGGGTCAGCACCAGCAACAGGCTGCCCCCGAGCCCCGCAACAAAGGTGATCGTCGCCAGCAGCAGCACCGACAGCCCCGCCACCGGCCCCAGCTCGTCGCGAAATCCCCATGCGCTCGCCGCCGCGCCGGGCAGCAGCGCCACGTTCGAGGTCGCATTGGCGATGTTTGCTGGCAAACCCAGCGCGATCAGCGCGGGCAGCGTCGCAAAGGTGCCCCCGCCGGCCAGCCCGTTCATCACGCCGCCGACGACCCCGGCCCCGGCGGCGAGAAACAATGCGGACCATTCCATTCTGCGCCACTAAGCGCGGCGCGCATAAATGCAAAGACCGCGCGCGGCATTCGCTTTGGGTAGATGATTTGGCGTTCAGGCAGCCCGGCGGGCGCTGCGCGGTCTAAGATGGTATCGGTAAATAACGATAACGGATAGGATTTCATGCACGAACGGGATCTGCTGGCACAGGTACAGGCAGCAATTGGCGCGCATGGCGCGTGGAAGCTGAAGCTGAGCACTGCGGTGTCGACCGGCCGCAGCGACGACGAACCTGCCTCGGTGTGCCGCGACGACCTGTGTCGCTTCGGCGTATGGCTGCACGGCCCGGATATCGATCCTGCCACGCGCGAAAGCAAACCCTATCAGGTCATTCGGCGTCTCCATGCAGAGTTCCACCAGTGCGCTGGCGCGGTGCTCGATCTGGTCAAGCGCGGCGATCAGGCGCGTGCGCGCGCGTTCCTTGAAGGTGAGTATACCGATCGTTCGGCAACGCTGATCCGCGCGCTGACCTTGTGGAAGAGCGAACTTCAGGCGGCATCCGAACTCGCCTGAGCCCCCGGCATCTGCCCCTTGCGCCAGCCCGCGTCGCGGTCCAATCCGCCGGGCCGGAATGAGGAGCGCGACATGAAGCTGGATCTGGTCGATGTGTTCGGGGCGGACGGGAACACCGGCAATCCGCTCGCCGTGGTGCATGACGCCCAGGCGATGGACCCCGATGCCATGCTCGCGCTCACCCGCTGGCTGGGCTTTTCGGAAACGACCTTCCTCATTCCCGCGACCGATCCGGCGGCGGACTACCAGGTCCGCATCTTCTACCCCGCAGGCGAGCTGCCCTTTGCCGGGCATCCCACGCTCGGCACCTGCCATGCCTGGCTCGAAGCGGGCGGCGTGCCGCGCGATCCGACCCGCATCGTCCAGCAATGCGGCGTAGGGCTGGTGCCGGTCGCTCGGACAAGCGACATGCTGTCGTTCCGCGCCCCACCGCTGGTCCGCTCCGGCCCGCTCAGCGACGCCGAGCGCGCCGAAGCGGCGCGGCTCGCCAATGTTCCGTCGGAAGCGATCGTCGATGCGGTCCACGCCAATAACGGCCCCGGCTGGCAGCTGCTCCGGCTGCGCTCCGCGGCCGATGTGCTCGCGGTCGATCCGCCCGCGCGTGCGCCGCTCGGCACCGATATCGGTCTGGTCGGCCCGCACCCTGCGGGCAGCGCCATCGCGTTCGAAGTCCGCGCCTTCTTCACCGATGGCAATGGCCGACTGGTCGAAGATCCGGTGACCGGCAGCCTCAATGCCGCGACCGCCCAATATCTGTTCGGCGCAGGGCTGGCGACCGGCAGCTACACCGCCGCGCAGGGCCGCATGACCGGATGCGACGGTCGCGTCGAAGCGCGGATCGACGCCGATGGCCAGGTCTGGATCGGCGGACGCACGGCCACCGTGGCGCGCGGAGCCGAACTCGCCTGAATCAAAAAGGGCGGACCTTGCGGCCCGCCCTTTCCGTTTGTCACTTCGACCGAAAGATCAGAAGCGGAAGCCGACGCCGACGCCGGCGAAGTTCACGTCCGGACCCTCGACCAGGGTGCGGCGATACTCGACCTTGGCGAAGACGTTCGAGCCCAGGTTGTGCTGGTAGCCAGCGCCTGCGAACGCGCCGTCGTCGCCATCAGCGAAGCCGTAGCCGCCGAGCACATAAGCGCGGCCGGCGTCGCCGACCTTGGCGCCGACGCGACCACCGATGGTCCAGAACACGTCTGCGCCCTCGGTCAGGACCTTGTCGGCCCCGCCTTCAACGCCGATGAACGCGGTGTCGCCCAGGTCGAAGTCATAACCGACTGCAACGCCAGCGAACGCTTCTTCAGCGCCGTCGGCCCATGCGATACCGCCGCGGACTTCGACGCGGCCTTCACCCGGGGCTGCGTCCTGAGCGAACGCGGGCGAAGCGACGGTGGCGGCAGCAAGCGCCGCAAGAATAGCGATCTTACGCATAACAGATTCCCCAAGCAGGATGTTGTTTTGGTTTACGCAACATGTCGTTGCGGAGGCACAACTAGGCAGCGTCCGCGTGCGTTACAAGAGTAACACGGTTCAATTTTGCAACATTGTAGAAATACCGTGATATATCGGCCACAGTCGCTCGATCAGCCGAGCGCGGCCTGCTTCTCTTCGGCCAGCCGGTCCAGCTCGGCGCGGCTCTTTTTCTCGCTCGCCGTCTTCAACTGACCGCACGCGGCGTCGATGTCGCGACCGCGCGGCGTGCGCGCCGGGGCAGAGATGCCCGCACCGAACACGATTTCCTGAAACGCCCGGATCCGTTCCGGCGTGGAGCATTCATAGGGTGCACCGGGCCAGGGATTGAACGGGATCAGATTGACCTTGGCGGGCAGCTTGTACTGCTTGATCAGCCGCACCAGCTCGCGCGCGTCCTCGTCGCTGTCATTCTTGTCCTTCAGCATCACATATTCGAACGTGATACGCCGGGCGTTGTTCGCGCCGGGATAGTCGGCACACGCCTGCAGCAACTCCTCGATCCCGAACTTGCGGTTGAGCGGCACGATCTCGTCGCGCACCTCCTTGGTCACCGCGTGAAGCGAGACGGCGAGGTTGACCCCGATCTCCTCACCCGCGCGCGCCATCATCGGCACGACGCCGCTGGTCGACAGCGTGATCCGCCGCTTGCTCAGCGCCAGCCCGTCGCCATCCATCACGATCTTCAGCGAATCGCGAACATTGTCGAAATTATAGAGCGGCTCGCCCATCCCCATCATCACGATGTTGGTCAGCATCCGGCCCTCCGGCGTGCTCGGCCACTCACCCAGCGCGTCGCGCGCCAGCATCACCTGTCCGACGATCTCGCCGGGCTCGAGATTGCGGACCAGGCGCATCGTGCCGGTGTGGCAAAACCGGCAGTTGAGCGTGCAGCCGACCTGGCTCGACACGCACAAGGTTCCCCGATCCGCGTCGGGGATGAACACCATCTCGTAATCCTGCCCATCGTCGGACCGCAGCAGCCATTTGCGCGTGCCGTCGGTCGACACCTGCGCCTCGACCACCTGAGGGCGCGAGATCACGAAACGCTGCGCCAGCCAGGGCTGCATTGCTTTCGAGATATCGGTCATCAGGCTGAAATCGGTGACGCCGCGATTATAGATCCAGTGCCACAATTGCTTGGCGCGCAATTTCGCCTGCTTCGGCTCGAGCTGAGATGTCTCCAACGCCATGCGCAGATCGGCCTTGGACAGGCCGAGCAGGTCGATGCGGCCGTCGGCGCGCGGCTTCAGGCTGCGCGGAACGGGCACGGGATCAATGTGCCCGGGGATGGGCATGAGCGGCGTCGAGACTGATTGCATCGCGCGCATATAGACGAAGTGGGGTTACATTTCCATGCCCCGCCGCCGTGTGACGCGCGGAGCAGCGCAGCTGGCCGAACGCCGCGCTTACCGCCGTGCGCACCCCATCGCCGCTGCGTCGATCGCCGTCGCCGCGCCCTTGAGCGCATAGACATCGGCAAACGCGCCGCCGCCGCGCGCGACGCTTTCGACGCTCATCGAACGGCTGGACCGGATGGCCGCGACGATCGCGCGGTCGGTCCGGGCGTCCGGGGCCCAGGCGTCACTCGCCCCGGCGATCAGTTCGAACCGCCGCTCGCCGATCGCGAGCGTCACCTTCGCCCGGGGATCGCGCGCGCGGCTGAGGCGGATATGGATCTGTCCGCGCGCACCCGATCGCGGCCAATTGGCAATGCTGGCAAAGGCGGCGCTCCGCGTGCGCACAGGCTGCCCGATCGCATAGCAGCGCGCGGGGGCGGCATCGCGGAACGCCCCCCAGGCGTCGAACACGCCCAGCGATTCGCGGCCCTGCGCCTGGGCGGCGAATGCGATCGCCAGCACCAGCGCGCTCACGCCGGAGCCCGTCCGCTGCCCAGATGCACGACCGTCTCGCGTCCCTGCTCGATCATGACGATCGATCCCTGCGGCAACCCGCCCGCAACCGGCGTCGCAAACTCGGGATGCACGTCGCACCCGGTCATCACGCCGCGCAGCACCCGACTGGAAATGCCGTGCATGATGATCAGTCGGTCGCCCGGATCGTTTTCGGTGTCTGCCAGCCAGGCCGAAACGCGCTCTACAATTTCAGGATAGGTTTCGCCATCCGGCGCCGGATAGAGCAGGCCGGTGGCGGCAACGACCGGTAGATCCCCCGCCATCAGCTCGGCATATGTGCGACCGCCCCAGCTGCCCATGCCGATCTCCGTCAGCCGCGGGTCGTGCCGCGCGCTGTGCCAGTCGAGAGCGAGATGTTCGGCGATCACCGCCAGCGTTTGCAACGCCCTGCCGGTGTCCGACGCCCATAGGGTGAGGGTCGGCGCTGAGCCAAGCAGGCCAGCGAGCGCGCGTCCCATCTCATCCGCCTGCGCGAACCCGGCGCGGGTCAGCGGCGTGTGCAGATGATCGCCCTGCAGCCGCCGGGCGGCGTTGAACACCGTCTCGCCATGCCGTGCGATGAAGTCGCGTCCCTTTCGCATGGCCCCATGGATGGGTGCCCTGTGGCACAAAAGCAACGGTTTTCCGTGTTTATCCAACGTTCATGCAACTTGTGCGGCGCAGCGTCATTAGAGCCCCCGACCCGAGCACGGGTTGAGTTAAGGAGTTTCAGTATGCGTATCGCAATTGCCGCCGCACTGGCCGCATCGACCATGATCGCCGCCCCGGCCTTCGCCCAGGACACCGATCCGACCTTCACCGGCTTCCGCGCCGGCGTCATCGGCGGTTACGACATCGTCCGTCCGGGCAGCACCGAGGACAGCGACATCGACGGCGACGACCAGAATGTCGACGGTTTCCTGTACGGCGTCGAACTCGGCTATGACATCGGCGTCGGTGGCGCGGTGGTTGGCGTCGAGGCCGAATTGTCGGATTCGACCGGCAAGGTCGAGGCACAGTCGACCGATCCGAACTTCTTCGGTTTCGGCGAAGTCGGTGCGGGCCGCGACATCTATGTCGGTCTGCGCGCCGGTGTCCTCGCCTCGCCCAGCACGCTGGTCTATGCCAAGGGCGGCTACACCAACGCCCGCCTGAACGTCCTCGCGACCGACGGCACCACCGAACTGCGCGACAATTTCGAGCTGGACGGCTGGCGCATCGGCGCGGGCATCGAGCAGGCGATCGGCACCAACAGCTATGCCAAGCTCGAGTATCGCTACTCGAACTATTCGAACGCGAATTTCGAATATAGCAACGGTGCGATCACGGAAGATTTCGACATCGACACCGATCGTCACCAGATCGCAGTGGGCGTCGGCTTCCGCTTCTGAGCGCACGCCTGTCCACAAATGAATACGACGAAGGGTCGGAGCCGCTTGCTCCGGCCCTTTTTCGCGTTAAGGATAGCTTGAACTTCCGACGGCAATCCACGCGCCGTCTGTTGAATTTGGGCGACCGCCCGGGGGTTTGGAATACACATGAAAGCGACGATCGAACGCGCCACGCTCCTTCGGGGCCTCAGCCACGTCCAGTCGGTGGTCGAGCGGCGCAATACCATCCCGATCCTGTCCAACGTGCTGATCGAGGCATCGCTCGACGGATCGCTGCGGCTGATGGCGACGGACCTCGACCTGCAGATCGACGAAACCGTGCCTGCGGCGGTCGATCAGGCCGGCGCGATCACCGTGCCCGCGCACACGCTGTTCGACATCGCGCGCAAGCTGCCCGAAGGGTCGCAGGTCGAGCTGACCGCGGCCGAGGGCAAGATCAAGGTCAATGCCGGTCGCGCGAAGTTCGAGCTCGGAACCCTGCCGCGCGACGATTTCCCGGTGATTGCGGAGGGTGAACTGCCCACCGTGTTCGAGCTGCCCGCAGAAACGCTGAAGCAGATCATCGACAAGACCCGCTTCGCGATCTCGACCGAAGAGACGCGCTATTATCTCAACGGCATCTTCCTGCACGTCGCCGACGACATGCTGAAGGCCGCGGCGACCGACGGCCACCGCCTCGCCCGCGTCACCGTGCAGCGCCCCGAAGGGGCCGAGGCAATGCCCGACGTCATCGTGCCGCGTAAGTGCGTGGCCGAACTGCGCAAGCTGCTCGATGAGGTCGACGGATCGGTCGGCGTGTCGCTGTCGGGATCGAAGATCCGCTTCGACCTTGGCGCCGCGATCCTGACGTCGAAGCTGATCGACGGCACCTTCCCCGATTACAGCCGCGTGATTCCGACCGGGAACGACAAGATCCTCAAGATCGACCCGCGCAGCTTCATGCAGGGCGTCGACCGCGTCTCGACCATCGCGACCGAAAAAACCCGCGCGGTGAAGATGGCGCTCGACCGCGACCGCATCACCCTGTCGGTCACCAGCCCCGACAATGGCACTGCCGCCGAAGACGTCCCCGGCGAATATGCCGCGCAGCCGTTCGAGATCGGGTTCAACTCGCGCTATCTGATGGACATTCTCGGCCAGATCGAAAGCGACCTGGTCGAAGTCCACCTCGCCGACGCCGCCGCGCCGACGCTGATCCGTGAAAATGACAAGTCGCCGGCGCTCTATGTGCTGATGCCGATGCGCGTCTAGGTGGTAGTAAGTTGCGTTCGTCAAGTTTGGCGCTTCAACCTACTGATCTAACACGGTTTTTCATCTTTACACTTCTGCTAAAGTGTCAAGTTAAGGTTTCCGATATCCGGCAGTAGATTGAAGTGTAAAGTTTGAGGCCAGATATGTTCGAGATTCGGCAGGTCGTTATGGAAGATGGCGAACGCCTCTTCCATCTCGCCGACAAACAAACCGGCCTACCCGTCGCCGACGTCACCCGCTTCATGATCGTGGAAGTCCGGCCCTCCGGCGCCAGTTCCGGCACAATCCGCAACAAGCTGGCCGGCATAGGCGTCGGGCTGACCCTGCTGAGCGACCTCGGCATCGATCTTGAACAACGGATCCGGAGCGGCCGCTTCCTGGACGACGAGGAGCTGCTCTTCTTCTCGAACCGCTTCGTCGCCCGTGCCAACGGACAAGGCCGGATCAGCGGCAGCGTGGCTGCCGATCGCTACGTCACCTTCCTCGACTTCGTCGCATTCCGCGCCGGCGAGCTGCGGGGTTACGCGCCTGATGACGACCAGAAGATGATCACAACGGCGCTTGCCTCCTTCAAGGCACGCGCGGGACGGCATCGTCCTCGCCCGACGGGCGGATCAGAGTCCAGCGAGCGGCTCGGCCTCGATCCGGCGGTTCGCCTGCGCTTCCTCGAAGTGATCCAGCCCGGACACCCGGAGAACCCGTTCCAGAAGGCGCTTCAAGTCCGCAACCACGCCATCCTGCTGCTCGCCTACACCTTCGGCTTCCGCTCGGGCGAGGAGTTCTCCCTGAAGCGCAGCGACTTCGACGATCGCTCCACGCCGGCCACGATCACCATTAATCGCCGCGCCGACGACGTCGACGAGACTCGCAGGGAACCCGCGCTCGTGAAGACGCATGGCCGAACCCTTCCCATCGAGGGAGAAGCGCTTGCTGCGCTGGAGGCGTGGCTGGCGGAACGCGGCGACCGGAACAGATATCCGGCGGCGCGGAAGCACCCCTTCATCTTCGTCAGCCGCCTCGGCGATCCGCTCACCCTTCGACGCGGACGCCAGCTCTACGAGCAGCTTCGCGCCGCGCATCCCGAACTTGCGGGGCTCGTCCAGCATCAGCTGCGGCACGACGCCAACGACCGCTGGACCGAGGACGACAGGATCCACAAACCGGATCCGGCAGTGTCGCGGCAGGAGCGCAACTACGCGATGGGCTGGTCTGAACAGTCAGCCATGCCGGACCGGTATTCGAAGAAGTCCATCCGCGCCGGCGCCGCCAAGCGCATGGAAAGAATCCAGAAAGAGGGAATGGGGCAGAAGAAATAGTCACTGCTTCAGCCCGGGATACGAACTGCACGCCAATGCCAACCCACGCCCACGACTTCATCGAACGCTTAAACGGCGCGGACGAGACGTTCATCGTCTCGTTCTCGGGCCACCGCGTCGATACTTCGGCAAGGCGGTGGCGGCTTAGCCAGCAGCATGTGATCGACGTGTCCTGGATCGACGACGTGGAACGGCCTGTAGGATCGGCGCTTCGCCGGTTTGCCCGACATCTCGTCGCAAACTATTCGGCTGACTACGCCCGAGGCCAGCTCAGCTATCTAAAGAAGCTGGTCGCGCCCGATGTGGCGACCGCCATTTCGCGAGACCTGCAGTTCGACGACGCACTCAGCTATCGAACCTACGCCGCGTTCGGCGAAGAGGTCGCGAAAGGCATCTCCGGACAGCATCAGGGCGGATACCTCTCCGCCTACATCCGCTGGTATCTGTGGTGTCTGGACGGCGGGCTGTCTGTCTTCGACGCCGACGTCGGAGCCGAACTCGACCGCATTGAGTTCCGTGACGTCGCCAAGGGCGTCGCCGTCATGCGCCAGGACCCGTCCGCAGGCCCGCTGACGCGCGTGGAATACGAGGCTCTCCAAGAAGCTCTGCGCGGTGATCGCGCAACGGACCTGTCGCTTAGCGACCGCGTCGCCGTCTGGCTTTTCATCGCCTTCGGCACAAATCCCAAGAACCTCATCTGGCTCGACGAATCCGACCTGGTCTCCACCTCCCTTCAGGACGGAACCACCGTCCACGAGCTGCGCATTCCCCGCATCAAGAAGCGGACTGCCGGGCCCAGAGACCAGTTCCGCACGCGCAAGCTCATCCCCGAAATCGCAGCGCTGCTGCAGGAGCTGATCGTCGAGAATCGCGCGCTGGCTAGCGCAACGAACGGAACGACTGCGGCACGTCCTCTCCTGCGTCGTGACGAGCGGGCTGCGCTTATAGGGACCGAGTTCGAAGACGAGCGCTTCAGGATGGTCCCGACCGATCTGCGCGAAACGCTGTTCCGCGTCGTTCGCGTTCTCGACCTCCGCTCCCGCGACGGCTCCCCATTGCAGTTGACGCCGCGGCGCCTGCGCTACACGTTCGCGACCAGACTCGTCGCTGGCGGGGCGTCTCCCCAGGAAGTCGCGGATGCGCTGGACCATACCGACACCAGCCACGTCATGGTCTACTTCAACACGCGTTCCGACATCGTTCAGCGACTCGACAAGGCTCTCGGTCTCGCGCTGGCACCGATCGCCCAAGCCTTCATGGGGACCGTGATCGGCGGCAAGGATCAGGCCACGCGGGGCGCCGACAGGGCGAGCCGGATCCCTCACTACAGCCCAACCCTCAAGTCGCTCGAGACCGTCGGATACTGCGGGTCCTTCAGCCTGTGCGGGCTCTTCGCCCCCATCGCCTGCTACACCTGCAAGCACTTCCAGGCGTGGATCGACGGTCCGCACGAAGCCGTCTTCGACGAACTCGAACGCCAGCGCGACGAGCGGCTGGCGAGTGGCGCCGATCCCAAGATGACGCAGATCCACGATCGCACGATGCTCGCCGTCGCCGAGGTCGTCATCCGCTGCTCGCAGCGCGAAACGGACGCCGCATGACAGCCATTCCGTTTCCCCGCCATGGCCTCGGTGACGTCGTTCGCCCCTTCGCTACTCATGGCGAACGCAGGGCCCAGGCGAACATGACCGACTTCATCGCGACCGCGAAGGCGCGGAATCCGATCGGCGTCGCGGACTGGAACGCCATCCGCTGGCCGTTCCCGAAACGCAGTCGCGCGTCGGCGGCCAGCGAAGGAGGCCTGGTATTCAGCCTCCGCTCCGCCAACACGGCTGATCCCGGCGAATTCCCCGAGCCGTTCATGTCCTTCGTGAAGGCCATGGTCTGCGTCTACAACACCCGATCCAGCCAGCTATATGCGGTCGGCCAGTCGCAGACCCTCATCGCCGCTGCGCGCCTCCTGTTCGCCGAGATCCGCGACCGAGGCGGCGATCCCGCCCTGCTGGTCCACGGCGACTTCGACGGGGCGGCCAACAAGGCGGCGGCCTTGATGGGAGAAGGCGCAGCAAACATCGGCAGCAAGCTGAAGGTCATCGCCGACGAGATCGACAGGCATGGCCTCACCCGCCAGCCGATCGGCTGGCGCAACCCGATCAGCCGCGACCACAAGCACGATAGGGTGGGCGAGAAGGCGCTGAAGCGCCGGCACGCCAAGCTCCCCCCGCTCGCCACGCTGGACGCCATCGCCCACGTCTCGGCCCGCGACGATCTCGACGACCGCGATCTCGTCCTCCAGCGAGCCATCGACCTGCTCGTCTGCGGGGGCTTCCGGATCAACGAGGTGCTGACCCTTCCGCGGAACACCTGGGTGGAGGAACCCTCCCTCGACGAAGATGGCAACCAGCTCGTCGACCGCTTCGGCAAGCCCGCAGTCAACGTCGGCTTGCGTTACTGGCCGGAGAAGGGCGGCCATGAGGTCGCCCAGATCAAGTGGCTCCCCACCGTCATGGTCGATCTGGCGCGACGCGCCGTCGACGATCTGCTTCGCATCACGGCCCCGTATGCCGCCACGGCGCTCCACCAGCGCGCCCATCCAGGATCGACGCTTCTCGGCGAGCCATGGGACGGCATGCCCGATGACGCGCTTCTGACCACCGCAGACGTTGCCGCTGCGGTCGGATTGAGCGTGCGGATGCCCCAGATCGCGGGACGCCAGTTCGCCGTGGCGCAGGAGCTCGAAATGATCCGCGTCAACACGCGCGGCAAGCCGATCCTGGTCCCGCTTGGCTCCCTGCGTCGGCGACTATTCGAGCGATCATTCCACGGAAACGTCCTGAACGGCCTCGTCGGCACACTCGACGTCGCCGACTGTCTGTTCGTCGTCCCTTACATGTTCGTGAAGCGATCGCAGAACCGTGGCATCGCCGGCACCGTCCAGCTGATCACCGACGCCATGGTGCAGGTCTATCTCGTGAGCCAGGCCAACGGCAGCCAGCCATCCGTGTTCGAGCGGCTGGGCTACTTGGACGAGAACGGCGAGCCACTGCGCCTGAACTCCCACCAGTTCCGCCACCTGCTCAACACCCTGGCAGCCGAAGGGTCCGTATCCGAGATGGAGATCGCGCGATGGATGGGCCGTCGACAGCCTTCGCAGAACGCCGCCTACCAGCACGTCACGCCCATGGCCCGCGCTGAGGCTCTGCGGGAGCGACTGCGCGGCGGCCAGTCGATCGGCCCCGTGGCCGATCACGTCATGTCGATCCGCGATCCGGTTAGACGCGAAGAATTCATCGCGACTACGACGGCGACCGCCCACGTCACCGACCTCGGCTTCTGCGTGCATCCGTGGGACTCGCTGCCCTGCGCCGAGTTCGGCTCATGCACATCCTGCACCGAGCACCGCTTCCTCAAGGGCGATCCCGCCTCCCGCGCCCGAGCCGAGGCCGACCTGCGGCAGACGGAAGAGATCATCGGAATCGCCGAGACGGAATCCGCCGACGGCACATACGGCGCCGACAACTGGCTCGAGGCCCATCGGACGACCGCCGACAGCTTGCGCCGCATAGTCGCCACCCATGACGACGATAGCGTTCCGGACGGCACGCTCGTCCAGCTCGACCGTCGGCCGACGCATCGCAGGAGCGCGAACGATGCCTAAGGCCACAGCCCGCACTCAGCTCACGGCCAAGGACATCACCGGCATCGTCGTGGCCGTGACCGACCTGTCGCATCGCGTGCGGCCGACATGGGGGCACGTCCAGGGTGCCGCCCTGTCCGTCGCGAAGCGGACCTTCTCACGCCAGGCGCTGTCGGCGCACCCGGCGATCGTCGAGGCATACGAGTCCAAGGTCCAGGAGTATCGCAGCTTCCGCACGACCGGATCGGTTCCCAAGCTGGTTGAACACGACGTCTCGCCGGAACGATCCCGGATCGAACGGCTCGAGGCAGAGAAGGCCGACCTGGCGAAGAAGGTGGCCGCCCTCGACGAGCGGCTGATGCTGCACATCATCAACGCGGTCCGCCTCGGCATTCCGACGCGTGAACTCGAGCGGCCTAGCGAGAAGCCCTACAAGGGCGCGACCGACAGCACGACGGGCCGCAGGCCGCTCAAGTCGGTCAGATGACGCCCAACCCGCAGCGAGATGATAAGGGCATCGGTTCGCGGATCGCGGCCGTCCTCGCCGATCTCGACGCCACCTCCGATCGAACGCTCGGCGGGTCGGCAGCGGCGGCACGAGCCAACGCCCGCCGCGTCGCCGACCACCTCCTCGCAATGGCGGCCGCCGGCGAGGCCCTGCCGCGACATGCAGGGAAGGCCTCGCCGGGCAAGGTCGCCGCTGCAATGGCCGAGCGATCGGGCGCATCCTTCAACCGCCAGAACTTCGCCACGAACGAATGGTGCGCCAGGCTCCTCGCCGAGTTCGCCGACTGGGAAGGGAAGGCCCGAGGCGGCGCGCTGGCGGACGCGGTGGAGGCAGCCGAGGCGAAGCGTCCGGCCGAACGGCGCGTCGGCGAACTCGAGCGCGAGGTCCTCCTCCTGCGGGCGGAGAACCAGCAGCTGCGCAACGAACTCGCCGCGGTCCGCAGCCTGATCGCTCGCACCGGGCGGACACCTTGAGCCGAGCCGCCGTCTCGGTCGAGCTGACGGTCACGTCCTTCCACCCCGGTCCATCCGGCGGCGGCATCCTGATCGGCTGGGATCGCGACGATCGGCAGCGGCCCCGGCGCGCGCGGCTGCAGGACGAATCCATTCCGCGCCACCCGGCCCCGGGCGAGACGTGGCGGGTCACAGGGCCCGTCGTCGAACACCCCCATCACGGTCCCCAGATCCTCGCAGCCATAGCGCTGCCGCTGCTTCCGTCTGGCGGAAGCATCGTCCGCTGGATCGCCACCAGCAAGGCGATACCGCGCGTCGGCGAACGCACCGCGCTCCGCCTCTGGCTTGAACTGGGCGAACGCCTCTACGACCTTCTTCGTCAGGGCGACGCGGCGGCCATGTCTCCGCTCGTCGGTCCCGTTGCCGCCGCCGACATCGTCGCCGCCTTCGCGGGCCTCCGGCACGAAGTGGACGTCCTGCAGGCATTCGACCGCTACGGCGTCGAGCCACGCACCGCGATGGCGGCCTGCACCCTGTGGGGCGAGGCCGCCGTCGACCGGCTCTACGCCGATCCATACCTCGTCAACGCCGTCGAAGCCTGGAAGGTCGTCGACCAGCGGGCGCTTCGGCTCGGCGTCGCGCCCGACGATCCCCGCCGCCTGATCGCGGCGGTGGGCGAGACCTGCTCGCGCCGCTATTCCGGGCGCGAGCATGGCCTTGGCGGCAACCTCGCCAGCACCCGGCAGGAGCTTGAAACCGGGGTGGCGAGGCTTCTCGGCCAGCCGTTCGCGCATCTCGCCGGCCACGCCGTCGATCTGGCGCTCGATGCGGGCGAGCTCGTCGCCGAAGGCGATCTCCTCCAGTCTCGCGGCTGCAGCCTGATGGAGCGCGACGTCGAACGGCTGGTCCGCGCGCGATCCCATCGGCCCCGCACGCTCCTCGCGCCAGACATCATCGACGGCGCGATCCGCAGCGTCGAGGACGAGGCCGGCCATCACCTGGAACCCGCGCAACGCGATGCCGTCCACATGGCCGCGACCACCGGCTTCTGCGTGGTCGACGGTGGGGCCGGCACCGGCAAGACCACGGTGACCCTCGCCATCCTGCGCGCGGTCCGCGCCGGCGGTGGCGGCTACGTGCAGATGGCGCTCAGCGGACGGGCGGCGAAGCGCCTCGCCGAGGCGACCGGCCATGAGGCCATGACCGTCCATCGCTTCCTGAAGGGCGTCGTCAACGGCCGGATCCGCATCGCCGCCGGCACCGTCGTCATCGACGAGGCCTCCATGATCGGCACGCCCGACCTGTGGCAGATCCTCGCCTGGCTGCCGGTCGAGGTGGACGTCGTCCTCGTCGGCGATCCCGGCCAGCTGCCGCCGATCGCGCCAGGTCGCCCGTTCGCCGCCGCCATCGAGGGAAGCGTCGCTCGCACGACGCTGACCCGCATCCACCGCCAGGCGGCCGGCAGCGACATCCCGACGGTCGCAGCCGCCATCCGCACAGGAACCCTTTTGGACCTGCCGGACTTCGATTACGACCGTCCCCACCAGCCCGGCGCGTTTCTCGTCCGCGTGTCCGAAGCCGCCACGGCCGATGCGGCGCTCGCCACCTTCGAACGGATGGCCGGGCCACCGCCGACGGGCGACCGCGACTCGCTGCGTGCCTTCCATGCCGCCCAGGTCCAGCTGCTCGGCGCGACGATTCACGGCCCGGCCGGCGTTACCACGCTGTCCGATCGGATCGAGACGCGCTGGATGTCGAAGCAGCAGCCGATCTCCGACTGGGGCCTGTCGGTCGGCAGCAAGATCCTGTGGACCCGCAACTCCTACGACAGACCGGCGTCGTCGGATCGCCCCGAGGACGTTGTGGATCTCATGAATGGAAGTCTGGGCGTCGTCCAGCGGCCGACCTCCAACGGCGCCATCGTGCTGTTCGACGACGTGGACGGAAGCAGGGCCGAGGTGCTGCGTTCGGATCTGCGCAACATCAGGCGGGGATGGGCCGTGACGGTCCATAAGGCGCAAGGGTCCGCCTTTGCGCGCGTCGTCATGCCGATCTCGCGATCAAGGCTGCTCGACAGGCTGCTGATCTATACCGGCCTGACCAGGGCAACCACCACGGTCGTGCTGGTCGGTGACGAAGACCTGCTTCGGCGTGCACTGGCCGCAGTTCCGACATCCTGGTCCGGTCGGCAGACCCTCCGGCTTTGAGGGTGGGACAGGGGCTTCGGGATTGATCGCAGCGACGATCCCGAAGAAAGGAAATGAAGGTGTCATCCGTCGAACGGACGCAGCCGGCCCCGCTTCGGCTGGACCAAGACAGCATCCGACTGCTCGTGGCGCTGCACCGCGGCCATCACGTCCACCTGACCGACGAACCCACGCTTGCTTGGCAGATCAAGCCGCGCATGGTCGTCCCGGTCGAACTGGATCCCTTCAGCGGCGTCGAACTGGTCGATTACGATCCGTTCGAATTCGTCGATGCAAAGGTCGTCGGTGCGATGCGGCCGCTTGACCAGTGGCCGGCCGAGGCCGAAACCATCGACCTCGCAGTCGGTATCCGTCTGATCCGGCAGGGTCTGGCCCGTCGCATGGGCTACGCCCTCGACGTCACCCATGCGGGACGCCTTATCACCGTTCCCCGCACGGTCGACTGGCCGAAGGTGACCGAGATGCACCCGCGGCCGCCCGTCGAAGGCACACCGCCCGAATTCATTATTGTCGACGAGCCGATCCCCGTCAGCGAGATGCAGGCGATCCCTTGTGAGCAGCGCATCATCGTCTCGGCCCTCGACGACGGTTTCGAGCGACTGATCACCATCAAGGCCGTCGCCGGGGACCGCAGCGTAATCGCCCATCTCACTGTCCCGGAAGCAAAGGTGCTTCGCGGCGTGCGACTCCCGGTCGATGAAGACGGAAAGACCGTCGTGGACATCAGCCCCACAGTCCGTGTGGAACGTCGCGGCCGCAAGCCGACGACGCTCGAGCTCGACATCATCCAGGACTTCGAGCGGAAGCAGGACTTCGATCGGACGATCATCAGCCTGCCGAATGCGATGGCCGCCGTGTTGCGTCATGCGTTGGACATGGCAATCGCCGAGCGTCGAACGACCGACATCCGCGCAAGCGTCGCCTATGCCTCTTTCGATGCTGTTACATCATGAACCGCTATTCGACGCAGCGACTCTTTCTCATCGCGCAGCCGGCTGCTATGATGCCGCAGAGCCAAGTGGCAAGTTTCGCTCCGGGAACATCGATTCTAACGGCTCGATTCGAGCCTATTCGAAGCGAGACTTGACACAATGAGTTCGAAGAGCGTCGAAAACCTCGGAAAGCCGGGCTGTCTGACTGACACTTGTCAGTTAGTCTGCCGCATACGGGTCTGACCGGACCGGGAAGGTGCCCTGCGCGCCTTCCCGCCCGCGTCGTCAGAGCTGACCGAGGCCGCGGCGAAAGCCGATCCAAGTCGACACGACCAGATACACCGCCATCACCAGCGTGATCAGCGTCCAGCTGTCGACGTCCGCCACCAGCCCGAGCTTCGCCAGCGTGGCCCACACGAACAGCGCCAGCTGCGCGCCCCAGAAACACACTGCGCCGGCCATCACCGTCACCTGCCGTACAAGCTCGTCGCTTGTGCGATAGAGCCGCCAGTTGAGCCAGGTCTGGAACGCCAGCACCGCCAACACCGCCGCCGCACCGATCGCACGCCCGTTATCGCCCAGGCCCAGATGTGCCAGCACCGGCGGCGCGGCGAGGATCGGCCCGGTCAGCGCGATGATCACGCCCTGACGCCGGATCGCCAGCATCGAGTCGCGGTCGGGCGGCTCGCTGCCCGGCTGACGAAACGCCACCAGCCGCCGCCAGCGATCTTCCGACGCGCTCATCACCAGCACGAAACCGCCCATGAAGAACAGCATGAATGCGATGCCGAGCGAGGCAAGTTCGGCGATCGTCCAGCGCTCGAACCCGGTCGCATCGACAAAATTGGCGATGCCAAAGCCGAATCCGGCGCCCATCACGCCACCGATCAGCGCCTCCACGGCATGCCGCCGCACGCGTTGCCCGCGCGTCATCTCAGTCACGCTCGGGTGCAATCCAGTCATCGAGGAAGATTTCATCGACTGCCACTCCAAAGATTTTCGCCATCCGCAACGCCAGCGGTAAGCTGGGGTCATATTTGTCCGTCTCGACCGCGTTGACGGTCTGACGCGAGACGCCGAGCAGGCGTGCAAGGTCCCCCTGACTGAGACCCGCCTCTGCCCGTAAGATACGCAACCGGTTGTTCACCGAACATGTCCAGAAGTCTTGTCCATATGACAAGAGCTCTTGTCATTATTCGGCCGCAGCTGTCAAGAGCTCTGGACATTATATACTTTACAAAGCAGCCAATCCGGGGTAGTGAGAATGCATGACGAACCTCACCGCACCCCGCTTCACCGACGCAGACGCAGCCCGCGAGCATCTTGAAGCTCTGCGTTGGCCGCAGGGTCCGGTTTGCCCCCGTTGTGGTTCGGTTGACGCGAAGCGCCTTCCCGACCAGCGCGGCAAGCCTTCCAAGCGTCACCCGGAAGGCGCGGTTCGCAAGGGCGTGATCCAGTGCAACGGTTGCCGCCAGCAGTTCACCGTCACGGTCGGCACCGTGTTTGAGGACAGCAAGGTTCCGCTCAACAAGTGGCTGCTCGCCAACCACCTTATGGTTGCCAGCAAGAAGGGTATCAGCGCGCACCAGCTGCACCGTATGCTTGGCGTCACCTACAAGACGGCATGGTTCATGGCGCATCGCATCCGCGAAGCGATGACCTCGACCGACGATACCCCGATGGGCGGTAACGGTGGCGACGTTGAGGTTGACGAAACCTACATCGGTCGCGTCCCCGGCGCTTCGCGCACCCCGATCCACAACATGAACAAGGTTATCTCGCTGGTGGATCGCACCACGGGCCGCGCTACCTCGGTAGTGTTCACCGGCCACTTCACCGCTGACACCGTGGGCGCGATCCTGAACGACCGCGTTGCGACCGATACCCGCCTACTGACCGACGAAGCCCGCTTCTATAAGCTCCCCGGCAAGGCGTTCACTGGTGGTCACGAAACCGTCAATCATCGCGTTGGCGAGTATGTCCGCAAGGGTGACCGCGCCATCCATACCAACACGATTGAGGGCTTCTTCGGCATCTTCAAACGCGGGATGCGCGGCATCTACCAGCACTGCGGTTCGCAGCACCTGCAGCGCTACCTTGCCGAATTTGACTTCCGTTACAGCAACCGCGTGGCGCTCGGCATCAATGACGAGCAGCGCGCTGACCTCTCGCTTAAGGGCATCGCTGGAAAGCGCCTGACCTATCGGCGGATTGGTGCAGTCGCAGCCTAAGCACCCCGCGCTGGGGCGTAAGCGCGGTTTTAGGATTAGGGGCAAAGTGATGCCTTGACCTTGCCACATCAACGAATCATATCTGATACGTCCAGCGGGCCAGAGGGGTCGATCGACACCTAGAGCCAGCAACGCCGCCCTATAATGGTGCTATCGCAGGCATATCACCTAGGGCGGCGAGGACACCTAGAAGCCGTAATAGAACCGCATCCAAGCCAGTCTCTGGTCGGTGAGAGGCAGCCCCTCTGCCTCATAAGGAAATAGCTTTATGCTGTTTCCCTTATAGGCCTTTGCGGGTGCGTAGTATCTTCCGAGTAGCTCAATCTGCGGTCGGCTGTCGGTAATCCCAAACTCCGTGGACTCTACCGCAAGCGTCAGCGCACTTGCCGCCGCATCGGCAAAGGCGCATCCGTCTGACTGATGGTGCGGGATCGCTGTAACCAACTCAGCGTCGATATGCTCCCATGCCGCACGAGACTTTTTGTCAGTCTGCGGCAGTCGGCGAATATAGTCCTGCATCTCATCGTAGGGAAACTTGTTGCGCTTTGAGAAAACTATCTGGCAACGCTTATCGTCGTTCGATGCACTCTTAGAATCGCGACATATCCACGAAATTCTCGATCAGAAATTTCCCGTAATAAAAATACAATCTCTTGTGGTCACGTCTAAGCTTATCGTTCGTAAGCGATGGCTTGTGAACCAATATGCTTACTATTTGCACCGGGAGTGACGAAAGTATCTGCGCGATACGTATTTTGCGCTTGGCGTCTAGAGACGTAAACTTAAAAGACCAATCTTGGGACTTTTTGTATTCTGCTTTGAAATCGGAAATAGCCTCCGTCAAATTCGGGATGTTTTCCTGAGTAGTGACAACGGCGGTTAGCCCGAACCATTCGCTCGCGCCCTTTCCATGCTCGCCGCCCTCGCATCCCGACTCATCTATGTATGCTACAAAAGTTCCTGCCATAGTGCGCAGAAAGCCAGGCTAGGCTGATCGGAGTCAATCCACAGCTAGGACCTAACGCTCCCAGCGCTTGGATCACGTGAGCCAAATCTGCTATAGGGGCTTTTCGAGGTCCACGCCGGAAAGGCTCGGTCACAGCGACCGGGCCTTTCTGCTGTCTGGTCGCGGCTTAGGCTCGCTTGACTCTTTCGGCTTGTCGTGCGGCTTTGGTGGGGTGTTGAGCATCCGGCGCAACACGTCGTCTTCCTCGCGTCTCTCGGTGGCTTCCATGTCAAACTCCGTCGATGATCAAGAAGTCGATCTGGCAATGCGCTGCGCGGTGGGCGGGGCCATTTTCTCCTGGTCCAGGCTGGAAAACGTTCTGGCGAAGACGTTCAATCTGACCATCGGCAACAGCGCAGCTTACTCAATTCTCGGCTGCATCCGCGCATTTGAGGCGCGTCTGAGCATCGTCAATGCCTCTATCACACAAACCTTCGGAGGCTCAAACGACGATATAATCGAGAAATGGCGCGCACTGTCCGCGCACATTTCCAAGATATCCAAAAATCGAAATATGATCGCGCATTCGCACCAGATCGCGCCCGGAAAGATACAGCCGTATTTCGATTGGTCCAAGGTATTCGACTACGATCCGAATGCATTCCTAAGCGTATCGGACGTTGAGTCATTCGCCAATGACTTCGCCCAAGCGACGGGCGCGCTCTTAGCGTTGAACGATCACATTAGGTATCATGTCGATCTATCTCGCGGGGGCGGTGAAGGCGCGGAGCTTTGGTATAAGAACGCGATAGGATTTCATAAACAAGGTCATGATCTACTAGACCAGCTTGTTCACGATAAAGCCCAGAATCGCGCAAAGCACGGACGCCCTCCGCAATCATCTCGTCAGTAATTTCGAACTCAACCGGCCTGTCACGCTCGGTTTGCGTAGCTCGTTCAGTGTGCTTTGTCATGTATATAATGTCCAGAGCTCTTGTCACCTTGCATAACTGCGGCTAACCACTTATTGACAACTCTGTCAGTAAGGGCGGTCCATATGGCAACTCAGGCGATCGACTGGAGCAAACCGCGCAAGCGCGAATGGGGGACGGCGCTTACCGCGCTGCGCCGTCTGCTCGCCAACGGCGACGATACGGTGCAGGTGTTCCGCATCATGCGCGCGCTGAACGGCGACACGCTGGCGCGCAATTATCGCCGTCTGCTGAGCACGGCGGAGGGCGGGCGAATCGCCTATCGCCGCACCGAACTGGCCGACAAATTCTCCGACCGCGCCTGGCTCGACTCGCTGCCCGAAGGCAGCGTCGGCGCGGCCTATCGCGCCTTTCTCGATCGCACCGGCTATTCGGCTCAGGGGCTGGCAGATGTGAGCTATGCCGACGCCGATGTCGAACGCGGGATCGAGCATCCGCATGCCTGGTATGGCCGGCGCGAGCGCGACATTCACGACATCTGGCACGTCGTCACCGGCTACCAGGCCGACGAACCGCTCGGCGAAGCGTGCCTCGTCGCCTTTTCCTATGCGCAGACCGGCGGGCTTGGCTGGGCATTCATTGCGCTGGGTGCGGCGCTCAAGAGCCTGCGCGTCACCGGATCGCGCAGCTTCGCCAAGGCGGTGCGCGAAGGCTATCGCCATGGCAAAGCCGCGCGCTGGCTGTCGGGCGAGGATTACGAGCTTTTGCTCGCCGAACCGCTCGCCGCGGTGCGCAAGCGGCTGAACATCGGTGATCCGGTGCTGTACCGCGCGGCGCAGGCCGAATTGCGCGACAAGGGCCTGATCGGGATCTGAAAGCAACGTTCCGTTTGTGCTGAGCCTGTCGAAGCACCGCTCCTGCCGCTGATGTCGGGCACGCCCTTCGACAAGCTCAGGGCAAACGGGCGGATGGCTTAGCCATGCCCGCCCTAACGCCGCACCCCGCGCATCGGGCTGTCATCCTCGACCGGGGTGAGCACCTTGAGGTCTTCGCGCAAGGTCTTGCGATCGCGCACCGTCGCCGGCAGCATCAGCACCGCGCCCCGGAAGCTCGCCGGACCGAAGCGTTGTAGCCGGTACAACTCCATCGTCTGTCCCGCCTCACCCCGCACCGACAGGCGCAGCAATGTGCCCTTGCCGAACAATTCCGCTGCAGCCTTGGCGAGGTTGCGGCGCGTGCCCTCGGGCTCCAGCGCGGCGACATCGGCGGGCGCCATGTGCATGCGAATGAGGCGCCCGACCTGCGCCAGCTCCGGATCGCTCGACATCACCGCTTCCAGCCCGTTGGGGCGCGGGTCGCCGACCGCGCTGAGCCGCCAGACCTTGCCGCTGCGGCCACCCACCTCTTCGGTGCCGACCGGCACGACCTGAAACGTGACCACCGGCGGCGGCGTGATCAGCATTTCACGCCCATCGTACAGGCGGACGACCCGTGTGCCGTCCGGGCGCAACTCGCCCGACGCCTTCGCCGCTGCCTCGGCCTGCTCCACGCGCTTGCGTTGCGCATCCGCCAACGCAGACAATGCCGCCATCACATCGCCGCGCAGCGCCGCGACCGGTTCCATCTTGTACTTGGTCTTGTCGATCGCGACGCGGCGCTCGTTCATCAGATAATCCTGGCCGTCGCGGACGATGATGCCGCGCCGCTTGCCGGCCCACAGCCGCGCATTGCCATCGTCATCGAAGTTGATCGTGATCGCGTCGGCGCGTCCCTCCTTGCTGTAGCTCGCCTCGATCCCGTCGATCACCCGCGTCGCCGGATCGCCGCCGCATCCGGCCGTGCCGAGCAGGATTGCCGCCAGAATCAGTCGCTTCATAAGTCCCCCCGGACGCTATCGCCGCGCGGACGCTATCGCGCGCCACGCTGGAACGCTAGATGCCGCTGATGGCCCTCACCCGCCTCGTCCTGACCGATTTCCGCAACCATCGCGACACGATCCTGAATGTCGGGACCGGCTTCGTCGTGCTGGCGGGCGACAATGGCGCGGGAAAGACCAATGTGCTGGAGGCGGTGTCCCTCCTCGCCCCCGGCCGCGGCCTGCGCCGCGCGCCGCTGACCGAAATGGCGCGACAGGGTGGCAGCGGCGGGTTCGGGGTGGCGGCGCAACTCGATGGTGAGGTCGAGATCGGCACCGGCACCCAGCCCACTGCGCCCGAGCGTCGCATCGTCCGGGTCAATGGCGCGACCGCCGCGGCGACCTCGCTCGGCGAGTGGCTGACCGTGCTGTGGCTCACGCCCGCGATGGACCGGCTGTTCGCCGAACCGGCAAGCGAGCGGCGGCGCTTCCTCGACCGCCTCGCCCTCGCACTCGTCCCCAGCCATGCCCACCACAGCGCGCGCTACGAAGCCGCGATGCGCGAGCGCAACCGGCTGCTCGGCGCGGAGGAGCCCGCCGATCCCGACTGGCTGACCGCGCTGGAGGCGCGCATGGCCGAACATGGCGCGGCAATCGACGCGGCGCGCCGCACCACCGTCGCCCAGCTCTCCGAACGCCTCGTCGCGCAACCCGAAGGGCCCTTCGCCCGTGCCGGCCTTGCCATCGAAGGTGACGATGCGACCGACCTCGCCCAGCGGCTGCGCATTGGCCGCTCCCGCGACACCGCCGCCGGGCGCACGCTGACTGGGCCGCATCGTCAGGACTTGGCAGTCACGCATCTCGGCAAGGGCCAGGCCGCGCATCTCTGTTCGACCGGCGAGCAAAAGGCGCTGCTGCTCGCCATCGTCCTTGCCCATGCCGAACTGGTCGCGGACCGCACCGGCCGCGCCCCGATCCTGCTGCTGGACGAGGTCGCCGCGCATCTCGATCCCGCCCGCCGCGCGGCGCTGTTCGAACGGCTCGCCGGGCGCGGACAGGTATGGATGACCGGCACTGAACCGGCGCTGTTTGCAGAAGCAGGGGCGGCGATTCGGCTTACCGTTCACGACGGCGCGATCCACCCCGCTTAAGGCCCATTTCGCTTCCGTTTTGTGACGGCGGACCCTATATGCTGGGCATGGCATCAGACGACAACAACACCACCGATTCCGCCCCCAACTCCAACGCCTACGGCGCCGACAGCATCAAGGTCCTCAAGGGCCTCGACGCGGTCCGCAAGCGGCCGGGCATGTATATCGGCGACACCGACGACGGTTCCGGCCTGCACCACATGGTATTCGAGGTTTCGGACAATGCGATCGACGAAGCGCTTGCCGGGCATTGCGACAAGATCATCATCCAGCTGAACGCCGACGGATCGGTCTCGGTCGAGGATAATGGTCGTGGCATCCCGACCGGCATACACAGCGAAGAGGGTGTGTCGGCGGCGGAGGTCATCATGACCCAGCTCCACGCCGGCGGTAAGTTCGAAAACACCTCGGACGACAATGCCTATAAGGTGTCCGGCGGCCTGCACGGCGTCGGCGTGTCGGTCGTGAACGCGCTCAGCGAATGGCTCGATCTCAACATCTGGCGCGATGGCGAAGAGCATTACATGCGCTTTGCCTATGGCGACGCCGTCGCCCCGCTCAAGGTGATCGGTCCGGCGAACGGGAAAAAGGGCACGCGCGTGACCTTCCTCGCCTCGACCGAGAAGACGCCGGGCGATGGCGGGACGTTCAAGAACCAGATCGAATATGATTTCGACAAGCTCGAGCATCGCTATCGCGAGCTGGCGTTCCTGAACTCGGGCGTGCGCCTGTTCCTGCGCGACGCGCGGCACGAAGAGGTCAAGGAAGTCGAACTCTATTACGAGGGCGGGATCGCCGCCTTTGTGAAGTGGCTCGACCGCAACAAGTCGCCGCTGTTCCCCGACCCGATTTCGGTGACCGGGCAGCGCGACGATATCGGCATCGACGTCGCGCTGGAGTGGAACGACTCCTACTATGAAAACGTCCTCTGCTTCACCAACAACATCCCGCAGCGCGACGGCGGCACCCACTTGGCGGCCTTCCGCGCCGCGCTGACCCGCACGATCAACAGCTATGCCGACAAGTCGGGCTTGCTGAAGAAGGAAAAGGTCACGCTGACCGGCGACGACATGCGCGAAGGTCTGACCGCGATCGTCAGCGTCAAGCTGCCCGATCCCAAGTTCAGCAGCCAGACCAAGGACAAGCTGGTCAGCAGCGAAGTCCGCCAGCCGCTCGAAGCGCTGATGGCCGACAAGATGAACGACTGGCTGGAGGAAAATCCCGCCCACGCCCGCATGATCATTCAGAAGGTGATCGACGCCGCCGCCGCGCGTGAGGCGGCGAAAAAGGCGCGCGAACTCACCCGGCGCAAGGGCGTGATGGACATCGCCTCGCTCCCCGGCAAGCTCGCCGATTGCCAGGAGCGCGATCCTGCCAAATCCGAACTGTTCCTGGTGGAGGGTGACTCGGCCGGCGGATCGGCAAAGCAGGGCCGCGACCGCCATTTCCAGGCGATCCTTCCGCTGCGCGGCAAGATCCTGAACGTCGAGCGCGCGCGCTTTGACCGGATGCTGTCGTCCAAGGAAATCGGCACGCTGATTCAGGCGATGGGCACCGGCATCGGGCGCGACGACTTCAACCTCGAAAAGCTGCGCTACCACAAGATCGTCATCATGACCGACGCTGACGTGGACGGCGCGCATATCCGCACGCTGCTGCTTACCTTCTTCTACCGCCAGATGCCCGAGATTATCGAGGCCGGGCACCTCTTCATCGCCCAGCCGCCGCTGTACAAGGCGAGCAAGGGCCGGTCGGAAGTGTATCTGAAGGACGATGCCGCGCTCGACGACTATCTGGTCGAGGCGGGCGTTGCGGGCAACCGGCTGGAAACCGCCACGGGCACGCGCTTCGGCGACGATCTGGCGAGCCTGGTCGACCATGCCCGCCGCATGAAGACGCTGATGCGCTACGTCCCGCGCCGCTATGATTCCTCGATCATCGAGGCGCTGGCACTGGGCCGCGCGCTCGATCCCGAAGCGACGCGCGAGCAGCGTGGCGAGCGGCTGGCGGCGGTGACGCAGCGGCTCGACCTGACCGATGCCGATGCGCGCTGGACCGCGCGGGTGACCGAAGATGGCGGCTTCCACTTCGAGCGCTGGTGGCGCGGCGTGACCGATCACCACATCATCGAGGCGGCGTTCCTGACCTCGGCCGAAGGACGCAAGCTCCACGCGCTCGCGGCGGAACAAGCCGACAGCTATGCGCAGATCGCCAAGCTGGTCTCCGCCAAGGTCGCGCAGGTCGAGGAAGCGGCTGCGGTCGCGGAGGGTGAGGAGGAACTGCCCGTCGCCGCCGCCAAGGGCGAGACGCTGGTCGCGCGGCCGAGCGAACTGCTCGACGCGATCCTGGCCTCGGGCCGCAAGGGTCTGTCGATCCAGCGCTACAAGGGGCTGGGCGAGATGAATGCGGAACAGCTGTGGGAAACCACGCTCGACCCGGCCAACCGCTCTATGCTGGTGGTGCAGGTCGATCAGGCCGACGTCGCGGACGAAATCTTCACGCGCCTCATGGGCGATGTCGTCGAGCCGCGCCGCGAATTCATCCAGGAAAACGCGCTCAGCGTCGCCAATCTCGACGTTTGACCGCAGAATTCTGAAATAAACCGATTGCGTGTCTACAGTAAGTGATTGCGTGTCTAAAAACGGCAATTGCGTGGATATCTTTTGACGGACTGTAGTCGGCGACAACGACATTGTGGGCACCGTCGCCCGCGTAGGCTGGGGTCATGACGCGCGCTCGTGGAGGTCTCGAGGTGAAGCTGTCTCTTCACCGTTGGCCTAATCCCTTCGGACAGGTGGCCATTCACCTTCCGTTCCGTCGGCCGAGGCACTTTTGGAGCCGAAGGGCGTTCGCTCGGATTGGGCGCCCGCGCTGTTAGAGGCAGGCGCCTGAGGCTCAGCCAGCGGCAGCTACCGGCTCCTCCAGGTCGTTTGCGGCGAGCCGGCGTAGCAACTCCGCGCCGCGCGCGAGGCCCTTGGCCACGTTCGTCTTCGGTCGGCCCGGCCGGTAGTCCATCCCGTCCGGATCGAAACTCGTCAGCCCCATCTCGCTAACCTGGCGCGCGAGCAGGAACGGTCGGCGGCGTGGATCGGCCCAGACCGAGCAGTCGGTCTTGACGTGGACGATCCGGTCGCGGTGCATCCCCACGAGGATCCGCTTGGGGCCTTCCGCCTCGCGTCCGGGCTCGAACACCAGGTGGACGTGGTCGGCGTCGAACTGGTCGGAGGCAGCCTTCGCGATCGAACCGAGCTTCAGCAGGTTGACCGAGGCGCCGCCGGTGATCACCACCGGCGCCGTCTGCTGGGTCATCATCGCCCGGAGGGGGTCGGCGATGGCGCGCATGGCTGCGATAACGCCTGAATCTGACGCTTGCCGTTGTCATCGAACATTCGTTATCTCCTTCGTCCGCACATCAGCGGAGCGCTTTTCCCCTCCCGTCGAGAGCGCACTGAAGGCGTCAAGCACGGTGTATGTGCACTGCCCCCTGCCCGAGGGACGATGGTTCGGCGGCACGGCGTGCCGTGCGGCGATCAGGTTAGCGGGCAGCGCGAGCCCAACTGCGCCCGTTGGGACGCGGCGTCGGCGATCAGGCGGCCGCCGCATCGAGGGTGTGCACCTCGATGCAGCTGCCGGCCGTGGCCTTCCTCGCGGCGGCGACGAATCTCCGCATCGCGCGGATGGTGCCGGCTGCCAGATCCGCCGGGCGGCCGTGCCGCCGCTCGAGGCCGTCCGGCCCGATGGCGAAGTGAAAGGTTGCCGCTACGGCGCCGCGGTGCCAGGACGTAGCGGCCGTCGGCGTCGGTAGCAAGCGCACAGTCGTGCGTGATTTCCGCGCCGCCCTACCCGTCCGCGACCGAAACGGAGAAGCTGAGCGGCCCCATCGACTTAGACGACTTGCCGAATTCGAGCGAGACCAGGCTCCAGCCCTGCTCAAGCGCCGCGGCCAGCGCGCAGGCCTCGACCATCGATGACGGCAGTGCAACCAACGGGAGCGAAGTATCTCGCGATGGCCTGTGTGTTCTCGAACACCGTGTCCAACCGGCGCGGTGTTCAAGACGTCGGTTGCGGCTTCGGTCCGATAACTGTTCGCTCGATGGCTGCGAAGCGGATCAAAACAATCTTGCTCGCCGCTCCCCCTGCCGCATAAGTCGATGATCGGCCCTGCAGATCGATTGCATGTGTCGGTGGGGGGAACATATGCAGCCGACCTACATGCCGATCGCTCAGATCTTCGGCGCTCAGACCAGGCATACAGTGCCGCTGTTCCAGCGCCCCTATGTCTGGTCCAAAGAGGAGCAATGGGAGCCGCTGTGGGAAGATGTGATCGGCCTTCTCGACCGGCTTGAGGCACGTCAAGGTGATGAAGCGGTCGCAAGCCACTTCCTGGGGACAATCGTTCTCGAGCAGACGCCCAACGCGACGGGCAGTCTGCCTCGGCGTGAGGTGATCGACGGGCAGCAACGTCTGACGACACTGCAGATCCTGCTGAAGGCGTCCGAGCACGCTCTCGCCGAAGTTGAGGCGGGCATCGATGGCGATGACGCTGGTATGGTCGCCTTCGCGAAGCAGCGGTTGGGCATGCTGACTGCCAACACCGCCTATGAACCCCAGGAGAGATATAAGGTCTGGCCGACCAACGAAGACCGGGATCCCTTCCGCGCCGTTCTCGACAGCGACGCGGCGTCCGGCCCGACGGGTCAGACGACCAGAATGGCGGAAGCCTATCGGTTCTTCCGCTCGGCGGCGCTGGCTTATCTCCGGCCTGACACGGACGTTGCTAGGGCCGGGCATCGTGCTCAGCGGTTTGCCGCCGCGCTGGCGGACTATCTCAAGCTCATCGTCCTGGATCTTGACCCCAGCGACGAGCCGCAAGCGATCTTCGAAACGTTGAACGCGCACGGCACCCCACTCCTGCCGGCTGACCTGATCAAGAACTGGCTGCTCTGGGAAGCGTCGCGGCAGAAGCTCGACCTCACCGATCTTTACGAGCAGCACTGGCGCCGTTTCGATCGCGATCACGAGTTCTGGCGCAAGCAGGTAGGCACCGGGCACGCTGCACGCGCTCGTGTGGACACGTTTCTGCAGAGTTGGCTCACGAAGGAGACGCTCGAGGTCGTCTCGGCCAAGCACCTATACGACAGGTTCCTGCGCTATGTGAACGCGCTTCGGCAGCAAGCGCCCGATGGCCGTATCGATGTGGCGGCTTTGATGACGGGCATTGCGCGTGATGCCGTGCTCTTCGAGCGGATCGCCATCGCGAGCGGCTCCGACCGGTTCTCGCGCTTTCTTCAACGCCTCGGCATTCTGGATGTCGTCGTCCTCGATCCCGTGCTGCTCGCGCTCATGGGTCGTGACGGATCCGACGAGCAGGATCGCATCACCGCCGCTGTGGCGATCGAGAGCTACCTAGTGCGCCGTATGATCTGCGGGCAACAGACACGCGGCTACGGGGCTCTCACAATTCGGCTGCTCAAGGCCATCCGCGACGTTGCAGTCGACCAGCCTGTCGCACCGACGATCGCCTCGGAACTCGCTACCACCGCGAGCGGCGCAGACTCATGGCCCGATGACGAGACGTTCGGCACCCACTGGGCAAGCCGGCGCTTCTATAACGGACTGCGCCGTGATCGTGTCCTGATGATCCTGCAGGCGATCGAAGAGGCTTACCAGACGCAGAATTTCAAAGCCGAGCCCATCCTCACCTTCGATCTGTCGAAGCTGCAGATCGAGCATATCATGCCGCAGAGCTGGCAGGAGCACTGGCCGCTGCCGGAGGACGGCGTTACCGCCGAGGGTCGTTCATGGTCCGTCGATGGGATCGGCAATCTGACGCTGGTAAGCGCCCGTCTCAATCCGTCTCTTTCGAATGGTCCGTGGAACGGTGTGGTGGATGCATGCAAGCGCAGCGGTCTGGAACAGCACAGCAAGCTGGAGCTGAACCGTCGCTTGCTTGCTGAACATCCTGATTGGGATGATGATCGCATTCAGGTGCGTGCTCGTGACCTCTTCAAAGAAGCGAAGACGATTTGGCCCCCAGCCCCTCTCTCCGCCGAAGCTGAAGTTAACTAGGAAGACACCTTGCACCGAGCGTTGCTCATTTCATTTGAAGTAGCTGTGGCGTGCGGACTGGTTCTATTCATATCGTCCCGCCGACCGCAGCTGACGGATAATGCCATTGAAGCTGGCAGTGCAACCTTGCGCCCGGCCGATGTCGTTCTCAGTCGCCGCTGAGTCCCAGAACATGTCGAGCGGCCAACGTTCAGGGCAGTGATGCAGCAGGCAACGAAGTGCGAGCCGCACCTCCACTGTATCAACGCGTCCAGAGCCGGCACGGGATAACGCGGCTCGCAAAATGCGAACCGACAAATCGATGACGATTCGTTGATGGCGCGATAGCCGTCCCACTTAGTGGAAGTCGCGAGACTTGATCTTAACCGCATCCTCTGGGTCCATGCCGCCGGCGAACGGAGGCCAGTAGAGGTCGCGCGCGCCGGGCTTCCAGCGCTCGTCTCCGCGATCGGGCGATCCAGGATAGGTGGCCCCGTCGCCGCGCCCGGAGCGGATCGGTAGCTCCATGTCTCCGACCCGCCTCAGCAGATCGCCATAGTCGATGACGCGGTCAACGATCACGTGGATGACCTCGCCCTCCTTCTGGACGCGCCCCTTCAGTCCGACCATCGACGCGGACATGACGGTGCGGCGCTGGGCTTCGAAGCGATCGGGCCAGAGGATGCCTTGTCCGACGCCAGTCTCATCCTCGATTGTGATGAAGAGCACGCCACGTGCGCTCCCGGGCTTCTGGCGCACCAGGATCATGCCCGCGACCTCGATCATCGAGCCGTCCCTGACGCGGGTCAGGTCGGCGCACGGCCGCACGCCCCGGCGCGCCAGTTCCTCGCGCAGGAACGACAGGGGATGGGCGCGCAGCGAAAGCTGAAGCGCTCGGTAGTCCTCGACCACCTCGCGCCCTTCGGTGAGCGGCCGAAGCGGTGCGTCCGGCTCCAGGCCCTCGGGCGAAAACCCGCCTTCGCGCGCGTCCGCGGCGGCGAACAGCGGCAGCGGCGCTTCTCCCAGCCCCTTCACCTTCCACAGTCCCTGTCGGCGATTCTCGGCTAGGCAGTGGAACGCGTCCGCCTCCGCCAACCGCTCGACCGCCGCGCGGGGCACGCCCGCGCGGCGCCACACCTCCTCGACGCTGGCGTATGGCGTGGGGCCCCTAGCGCCGACGATCTGAGCGCCGTGCATGTTGGCGAGCCCGCGCACCTGGCGAAAGCCGAGCCTTACGGCCATGTAGCGGCCGTTGCCAGGTTCCAGCGTGCAGTCCCAGTGGCTCTCGTTGATGGAGACCGGACGCACCTCGACGCCATGCTCGCGTGCGTCACGCACAATCTGCGCAGGCGCGTAGAAGCCCATCGGCTGCGCGTTCAGGAGGGCGGCGCAGAACACGTCCGGATGGTGGTGCTTCATCCAGCAGGAGGCGTATGCGATCTTGGCGAAGGAGGCCGCGTGGCTCTCCGGAAACCCGTAGCTGCCGAAACCCTCGATCTGCTTGAACGTGCGCTCGGCGAACTCCTGCGGATAGCCGCGCGCGATCATCCCGTTGACGAGCTTGTCGTAGAAGTGGCTGACCCCGCCGGTCAGCTTGAAGGTCGCCATTGCCCGGCGAAGCTGGTCGGCTTCGACCGGCGTGAAGCCCGCGCCGACGATAGCGACCTTCATCGCCTGCTCCTGGAACAGCGGAACGCCGAGCGTCTTCTCGAGCACCGCCCGCAGCTCAGGTCTCGGATATTCCGGCTTCTCCTTGCCCTCGCGCCGTCGCAGATAAGGATGCACCATGTCGCCTTGGATCGGCCCCGGGCGCACGATGGCCACCTCGATCACCAGGTCGTAGAAGCGCGCCGGCTTCATGCGCGGCAGCATCGACATCTGCGCGCGGCTCTCGATCTGGAAGACGCCGAGCGTGTCGGCCTTCTGGATCATTGCGTAGACGTCTGGATCGTCGTCCTGAAGGTCGGCCATCGTGACCTGCACGCCCTTGTGCTGCTCGAGCAGGTTGAAGGCGCGGTTCATACAGCCAAGCATGCCGAGACCCAGGACGTCGACCTTCATGAAGCGCAGCGCGTCGATGTCGTCCTTGTCCCATTCGATGATCTGCCGATCCTCCATCCGCGCAGGTTCGATCGGCACCAGATCGTCCAGGCGATCTTGCGTCAGAACGAAGCCGCCAGGATGCTGCGAGAGGTGCCGTGGCGTGCCGACCAGCTGGCGGGCCAGCCGGAGCGTCATCTTCAGCCGGTGGTCGTCGCTGTTGAGGTTCAGACTCTCGATCTGCTCGTCAGAGATGCCGTCCATCGACCAGCCCCAGACCAGCCCAGTCAGCATCTTGGTGAGATCGCGCGGCAAGCCGAGCGCCTTGCCAACCTCAGCCACGGAACCCCTCGTGCGATAGCGCGTGACGACCGCGGTCAGCGCCGACCGCTCGCGCCCGTAGGTCTCGTAGATCCACTGGATGATCTCTTCGCGGCGCTCGTGCTCGAAGTCGACGTCGATGTCGGGCGGCTCCTTGCGCTCGCCGGAGACGAAGCGCTCGAAAAGGAGCTCGTGCTGGATCGGGTCGATGGATGTGATGCCGAGCAGGTAGCAGACGCAGCTGTTGGCCGCGGATCCGCGACCTTGGCAGAGGATGCCTCGCCGTCGGCTCTCGGCCACGATCGAGTTGACCGTGAGGAAGTATGGCGCGTAGCCGAGATCGTCGATCAGGCTCAGCTCGTGCGCGATCTGCTTGGCGTAGGCGTCGGGGACGCCGCACGGAAACTTCGCGGCGGCGGCGTCGTGCGTCAGGATCGCCAGCGCCTCTTGGGCGGACTTCCCATCGATCACCTGCTCATAGGGATACTGGTAGCGGATCTCGCCGAGGTCGAAGGTGCATGCCTCAGCGATGTCCGCGCTTGCCTGGATCGCGTCGGGGAAAGCGGCGAAGCGCCGCTCCATCTCGGCCGGGCTCTTCAGATGGCGATCCATGAACCGCTCGCGACGGTAGCCGAGCGCGTCGATAGTCGTGCGTTCGCGGATCGCGGAGACCACGTCCTGTAGCGGTCGCGCCTCGGGGGTGTGATAGAGCACGTCTGCCGTGGCCACGGCGCGGACGCGCGCTTCCCGCGACAGCGCGTCCAGCGCGCGCAGTCGCGCATGGTCGTCTGGGCGCCGGCGGTATGACAGGGCGCAGTAGCTGCGCTCGCCGAACGCTGCCGCGAGATCGGCAAGCTGCATGGCGGTTCGCTCGTTGGGTTGATCGGGAACGAGGATGCCGATCAGGCCGTCGCTATGCTCCGTGACGTCGGACCAATCGAGGATGCAGTTGCCCTTGCCGCCTCGAGCCTTGCCCAGCGACAGCAGCCGAGTGAGGCGAGACCATGCCGGTCGGTCTGTGGGATACAGAAGCAGCGTGTGCCCATCGCGCGTCTGAATGCGCGCGCCCGGAATCATGCGCACGCCGGTCGTCTTCTGCCCGTCCCATCCGCGCACGACGCCCGCCACGGTGTTCCAGTCTGCGAGACCCAGCGCGGCATGGCCCTGCAGGGCGGCGGCCGCGAACAGTTCCTCCGGCGCGCTTGCCCCGCGCAGGAAGGAGAAGTGGCTGGTGACCTGGAGTTCGACGTAGCGGGTCATCAGCCGAACAGCCCATGGAGGTGCCAGCTGAGGTCGCCGGTTTCGGCGTCGATCCCGTCCCCGCGACGGAACACCCAGAAGCGCTGCCCGCCCTCAACTTCGACCCGGAAGTAATCGCGCGTGGCCCAGAGCTCCCGCTCGCTTCGCCACCATTCGCCATGGATGCGTTCGGGACCGTCTCCGGCGACGACCTTGTATGGCATGCCGCGCCAGGTGAAGCGGCGGGGTGGATGGTCGGGCAGCAGCGCGACGACGTTCGAAAGCCGTTCGGGTCTCGCCAGCAGTCGAGCCGGCCGCTTCCACGAAGGCCAGCCCGCCGGAACGTCGAGCGGGTCGGCGCGGCGCACTGCGCGTTCGGGCACGTCACTCTCCCGAGGGGCCATGCGGAACACGGCGGCCGACCCGGCACGCCCGACCATCTGGTCTACGGCGGGCGCCAGGTCGGGCACTGCACCTTCCGAGACGATCAAAGATCCAATTGCCGTCGAGCCAAGTGGCTCGGCGTGCGGCACGGAAAGGCGCATCGCCTCGATGCCAAGGCCGGGTTCGATCCGCTCGAGCTTGAGGACGAACATGCGCTTGAGGTGCTTGGCGTCCCGCGTCGCGCGCGAAGTGCCAATCACGAGGCGCTGTCGCTCGCTGTCGACCCGCTCTGCGGCGAGCACGAGCCGGCGAGCGCCGAGCCCCCGCTCGCGCAGGATCGGCATCAGGTCGTCGATTAGGTCCGCCGTGACTTGCGCGATGCTCTCCGCAGTGCCGATCGGCTCTACCAGCCGCCGGCTTACCGACGGCATCTCGACGGGGGTCACCGGAACGATCGGCTCGCTAATCTGGCCGAGCGCCTGGTCGAGCCGCCTCACCGTCGCGAGACCCAGTCGTCGCGCAAGCGGACCGCGCGGGAGGCGGATCAGATCGTCGATCCGGTCCAGCCCGAAACGGGCAGCAGCGGCGAGCGCGGAGGTTTCGAGCCTCAGTGCGACCGTGGGAAGTGCGCGAAGCGCCGAAGCCTCTGTTCCCGTCTCGATCAAGGCAATGTGCTTGCCGCCATAGCGAGCCAGCGCATGTGCTGCGCCGGGTGTGCCCGCAATTGCGACGCGAGCGGTGATTCCGAGTCGCGCGAGGAAGCGCAGCAGCCTCTGGCAGAAGCGCTGCTCGCCGCCGAACAGATGGGTCGTTCCAGTGAGGTCGAGCCACAGCCCGTTCGGTCCGTCGACGCTGGCGCCTGGCGTCCAGTGCAGCGCGCCGTGCAGGGCCAGCCGCTCCAGCCAGGCACGATCGGCGTCGGGCTCGGCATCGCGGACCTCCAGATCGGAGACAAGCGCGCGTGCGTGCGCGGCCGCCATTCCTGGCACCAATCCCAACGAGAGCGCGACCGGGCAGGCGGCAAAGATCAGATCCCGCTGGCCGAGGCGTTCGATCAACACCGTTGGACGGCGCGAAACATCGGAAGGTGGCGCACCGGACGCACCGCTGCGGCCGACGTCATCGCTCCGCATTGCCTTGAACGGGTGCTCCGCAGCCTCCGAGCGACGCCCGAGCATGCGCGTTGGAGGGCGCTGATGCGCGGGCAGTTCTGCGATCTGCTGCGAGATCTGCGCGCGATTTGACGTCGCGTCATGAGCCCAGCGCGCACCCGGTCGCCACCCGCCGCCGCGAGGAACCGAGCACTCGCCCGGATCGTCGTCGATCGGCGGCTCGAGCGCCAGGGATGCCGGGCGCGGTTCAGGCGGCGCGAACGGCCGCGCTACCCTGCGCAGCCGCTCGATCGGGAGCTGCGGAAGGTAGAGCGAGGCGACCCGTGTCATCGCAAGCCTCGACGATCAGAGAGAAGGGATTGCCCCCGCGCTGCCGGACCAGCTCGAGCGACCAGCAGGGTCGCCCGACACCTGGATGTCCGAGGTGCACCGAAGGCGCGCAGCCGATCCGCCATCGCGTCATTGCGGAGGAAGGTGCTTCGAGCGGGTCGCGACCGGCCTTCTTCCACCGCCGAAGCATCAGCATCGGCGTTTTGCCGTCAGCGGCGGCGAGTTGCAGTCGCCGTGTCGCAGTCTGATCCGCAGCCTTCACCTCCGCCACAACGGCCGCGAAGCTGCCATCGCGCAGGCAGTCCTCGGCGACGGCTAGGACTGTCGTCTCGTCCTTGGCTTCGACATACAAGGTGCGATCGGGGGCAAGGCCGGCCTGTTCGAGCCCCGGCGCATACAGGTCGAAGCGGGTAAGCGCCCAGACGACGTGACCTGTGTCTCCGGCGAAACGCGCTGCCGCGCCCGCCCAGAACAGCGTTGCCGCCGCATCGTCACCGAGAGTCGTCGAGGCCGGACTTGCCTCATGCACCCCGCAGGCATCGAGACCTCCATGCGCCAGACGATTGTCAATTGCATCGACTCCGAACGACAGCGCTTGCGTGGCCCCGTAGCTCTGAATCTCAACACTCGCGCGCAACTCGGCTAGGAGGTGCAATCGGTCTTCATCAGGGGCAGCGGGAAGCGACATGGTTGGGAACACGACTCAAATGTTCCCCTATTGTTCCGATTCTAGTCGCGGCCGTCAATGCAGCGAATCGCTTGCGTTGGCTGCGTGGCCGACAGCAGACCCGATCGTGTGACGCGTTTGCTCAAAGCCGTTTAGCTAAGCGGCCGTTCGCGGCATGAGCGAAACGATGGCAGCCATTGTGGTTGTCAGCTGTTGAGTGCGTTCTTGGAGGGGGCAACTCATGGCACGAGAACGCATCGCATCGGTCGGATTGCTGACTCGGCGTGATCTCGAGGTGCTCGGCGCCGGCTTCAACCGGCACTTTCCGGTGGTCGACGACGCTATATTCGACGACCTGCTTGCCCAGCTCGACAAGGTTGAGGCCGAACCGTTGGGCAAGGGTGTAGTGCTGCGGGCGGACGGCAGCCCGAAGCGCGGCTAGACAGGACTGCCCTTCGCTCCAGCCGAACGGCAGCGATCAGAACAGAACTTCACGTTGTCCCAGTCGCGTTCCCACTTCTTGCGCCAAGAGAATGGGCGATCGCAGGCCGCGCAAACTTTCGTGGGCAGGTTCAGCTTCTTGTGCATCGCCAGTCAGATCAGGCTCGCTGTCTCGGCAGTCGACTTCCGCCTAACCCAAGGTTCGTCAGTGCGCTCCATATTGATCAGATGGTCCGGGAAGCACCGCTCCTGAAAGCCGATAAGGTCGTCGAAGCTGCCGCCCAGCCACTGGTCATACTCGTCCGCGTGCAGCAGCATCGGCATGCGGTCATGCACCGGACGGATCGCCTCGTTGCAGTCGGTCATTACGCCGGAATAGACCGGCCCCCATTCGGCGCTGTCGCGCCACAGACCAGCCCAGGCAAAGATCGGCGCGTCCTTTACGCTAAACCAGGTGCGGGTCTTCGATCCTTTGACGCCCTCGGCTTCCGCGAAGCCGGTCACCGGGATCAGGCAACGCCATTCGGGCTTGCGGGCGAGGCCGATCCACATGCCTTTCCGCAGGTCGGCGATGTTGTTGACGGGCTTCGGCTTTGCGGTGGGGCTCATGGACTTGAGGCGAAGCGGAAAGCCCCACGTCATCGATTGCATGACACGATGACCCTCAGCTTCGCGCACCACCATCCCAGGTGTGCCGGGGTATACTTCCTCCCCGGCGTTCGACTGGACCGGATTGGCAACGGCGAAGTGGGCAGCGACTTCTGCGGCTGACTTGCGCACGGTGTAGAGGTTGCACATGTCGCGAGCTTGGCTGCAGCAGCGCCCATACGCAATGTCGAGGACCGAAATCGAGGGGTCGCGACATTGGGAGAGCGGAAGCGGGCAGGCTTTCCGTAACCGCCCGTTTCGCGTTCACAATTCAGGCAAAGTCCCCTAGCTCCGCCGCCAACTTCTCATCGTCGGGCGCGCTCTCGGGGTTGGCATTCGAACCCTCGGCCGCGTCGTCCATCGGTGGCTGCTCCGGCGGGATGATCTGCTCAGGCTCGACAGCCATGCCGGCGGGATCGGTCGTGGTGCGGTCGTCGGTCATCGTGGTCTCCTTGGGTTGATGGAGCCACAACGCGCTTGGGCGCGAAAGGGCATGGCCTGCCCCACTGCATCAACACTGGCCGGATGTGCGAACGGCATCCTAAACAATCCTTGGCAAGCCCCCGGCGCACGGCTCAGGGCGCTCCGCTCGTTCATTTTCGAACGGTCGCATCGTCGCGTCCGCTCGGCCGGCCGCGTCCAGGATCGAGATCATTGCGCCCAGCGCCGAGCCGAGCACACGGTCAACGACAGCCAGCATCCATCGCAGCATCCGCGCGTTGGCCCGGCAAGGAGAGCAACGATGATTATGAATCCCGAGGAAGCTGAGCACGACGAGCAGGATGAGGCCGAGCTGATAGAAGCGCAGGAAGATGCCGCCAAGAAGCGGGAGGAAGAAGGCGGTTACCAGTGAATCGTCACGAACGACGGGCAGTGGCGGCAGGCACCAAGCGGCCGAAGAGGCGGTCATGCGCCTGCTGTGCACCAGTCGATGAGGGTCGGCACAGCCAGGCCCACGCTGACCAGAACTCTCTGCTTCAGCAGCATCCGAGCGGCACCAAATGATGCTCGAAGAGCAGGCCCAGTCGATCGGGGCGGCGATACACGGCCGTCGCGGTTGCTTCAGCCGTGTAGAAACCTCGATACATAATCCGCTGTCGGCTCTCACAGCACGACGCATATGACACCGGTGTTTGGCGATCAGCCCCAGGCCGACCGCAGCGTTAAAAAAACATGATTCAGCCGCTCTGACGGACGGCGTTCGATTGCTCGCCGTTCAAGGGCAGAGGGGGTCTTGGATATCAGCGCCTTTGACTGGATCGATGTCGATGACGCGCGGGTGGGGAATTAGGCTGAGCGACATTGGCAGGGTAGTGGTTTATCGAAACAGCATCGATAGCACCTAAGTTCCGCCAGGAGCGGCGGTTAATGGGTAGGTTGCAGAGACAGACAGTGAAATCAGCCATTAAGCAGCTGTTCGAGTTCTTGCTGACGAAAGGTCGTTAGCCGTAGCGGTCTGGCGGAGCGGCTGACCCTATGCCGGCCTCGGCACGCTCGCAATGTAGCCCGGATCGTCTAATGTGAGCCAAGCAAGGGGCACCGTGGCGTTCGTTTTCAGAGAAGTGACGAACCGAGGGGGAGTAAATGGGCAGCTTCCGATTTCTGCATGCGGCGGACGTGCACTTGGACAGTCCGCTCCACGGTCTCGCGCGCTACGAGGGCATTCCGCTTGAAGACGTCCGCAGCGCGACCCGTGCTGCTTTCGATAACCTGATCGACCTAGCGCTCCGGGAGCATGTCGACTTCCTGGTCATAGCCGGAGACCTATACGACGGCGACTGGAAGCACATGGGAACCGGTCTCTACTTTGCCCACGCCATGGGCCGACTGGACCGAAAAGGCATCCCGGTCTTTCTACTCGCGGGCAATCACGACGCGGCCTCGGTGATAACCCGCCAAATACCTTGGCCTGCCAACGTGCGGCTTTTCAGCAGCCGCCAGCCTCAGACGCACCTGCTGGAAAAGCTCGGCGTCGCGGTGCACGGCCAGAGCTTCGCCACGCCTGCGGTCACGGACAATCTCGTGGCGAAATACCCCGACGCCATCCCGCACGCCTTCAACGTCGGCGTGCTCCACACCGCTCTTTCCGGCGCTCCTGGGCACGCGCCCTACGCCCCCTGCGACGTTCTCGACCTGAGGGCAAAGCGCTACGACTATTGGGCCCTGGGACACGTCCACGCCCGGCAGATCGTCTCCACCGAACCGCACGTCGTCTACCCTGGCAATCTTCAGGGACGGAACATCCGCGAGACTGGTCCGAAGGGCGCGATGCTCGTGGAGGTGGCCGACAGGCAGGTGACCTCCGTTACGCCCGTCGAGCTGGACGTGCTTCGCTGGAGCAAGATCGAGGTGGACTGCACGGATACCAGGATGGACGCTGTTACCGACCTGATTCGTTCGGCTCTGGGGTCCGCCTTGCGAGGCGAAGAGGCAGGCCGACCGCTGATCGCCCGTGTGGTGCTTCACGGATCCTCGGAGATCGCGGGCACGCTGAAGGACCGCGCGGCAGAATTCCGCGACGAGGTTTGCGCTATCGCCACATCAATCTCGCCCGATCTCTGGATCGAAAAGGTGGTCAGCGAGGTAACTTCGCCGCCTGCCGCCCAAGCGCCGGAAGCTGGTCTCGACTTCGCCGAGATCATCGACGAGGCACATTCAGATCCCGACCTCATGGCGGAGCTGAGGACGGAGCTCGAGCCGTTTATCGTCTCTGCTAGGTCCTCTCTCGGAGCACCCGAGGAGGAGGAACTGCGTGCGTTTGCCGAAGCCGGCAGCTGGGACCGCATCCTCGAAGCGAGCGCGACCGCACTGCGGGCTCGCTTGGTTGGGGAAGCCTGATGCGGTTCGCCAAGCTGAGTCTGGAGAAGTATGGCCACTTCGAGGATCGCGTCCTCGAGTTTCGCTCGGGCGCTTCTGACCTCCATCTCATTTACGGCGCGAACGAGGCCGGCAAGAGCACGTCGATGGCCGCGGTGACAGATCTTCTGTTCGGCATTCCCATGCGGTCGCGCTACAACTTCCGCTTCGACTACCCCCTGCTTCGCATTGGCGCCCTCTTGGAGGAGGATGACCGACAGACCGCCGTCCGCAGACGAAAGGGCGGCAGCGGGACGCTGGTCGATGCCGACGACAAACCGATGGACGAGGCGCCACTTCTCGGCATGCTGCGCGGTCAGACGAGGGAGACGTTCGGCCGATCCTTCAGCCTTGATCAGAGCGCGCTGCGCGAAGGCGGCGAAGCGATGGTGAAGGCGAAGGACGACGCCGGGCAGGCGCTCTTCGCCGCGGGATCGAACCTGACCGCCGTCGCCTCGGTGCTGGCCACGCTCGAGGACGATGCTGACGGCATCTGGGGCAAGCGTGCCAAGGCCAGCCGCACCTACACCGCCGCCGAGCGCAACCTAGAAGCCAGCCTCCGCACGGTTCGAGACGCCAGTCTCAAGCCGAAGGCGTGGTCGGATGCGCGCGCAGCCTTAGAAGAAGCTAACGCGGCACTGAAGGAGCTTGAGAACGAGCGGCTGGCACTGAAGCAGGAGCTGCGCTCCCTCGATCGCCTCCGGGGCGTCGCCAGTCTGGTCGAAGCTCGCGCCCGAACGTTGCAGGAGCTTGGCGAGCTCGCTGACGTCATCGTCGTCGGCGAGCAGATCGAGGCCCAAGCACGAGAGTGCCTTGGCGCACTCGAACGGGCGGAACGCGATCGCACTATGGCGAAACGGCTCTTGTCGGAGGCCGAAGAGCGAATATGCGCCGTCGATCTCCGTGACCCGGTGCTCGACGCCTCGGAACAGATCGAACGGCTTTTCGAACGGCGCGGAGCCGAGACCAAGGCCGCTGAAGATCTGCCCAGACTCGCCGCGAAGCATGAGCAGCTCGAATTTCAGGTGAGCAACCTTCAAAAGGAATTCGGATCCGCGGTTGCGGTTGTGCCAACACGCACTCAGGTGACCGAGCTCCGGCATGTCCTGAACGGCATCGTGTCCGCGCGCGCAGCTGCCGACCAGGCTGAATGGAACCTCGGGGACGTTCGCTCCCGACTCGCGCGCCTGGAGCAAAGGCTCACCGAGCTGCCCGCGGACGCGGCCCTGACCACGCTCGTCTCCGCGGTCAGTGCGGCCCGGCAGCTTGGTGCCGACTTCGACGACCGCTGCGACGCGGCAGCCGAAACCTTAAATCGGACCGCTGCCCGGCGGGATGCGCTGCTCGCCCAACTGAAGCCTTGGAGCGGATCGGCCATCGACCTGCTCGGGCTACCTTCGCTATCGGACGCAGAACTGCAGCAGGGGCAGGATTGCTTCGCGGAATTGGAGGCCGAGCTTAAGAAGGCGTCCACCACTGCCACACGGCTTCGGAACGAGGTCGAGACCCTCTCGCATCAGATTGAAAGCGGAAGCGCCTCGGAGGGAGCGGTAACGATGGAGGCGCTCGCAGCTGCCAGGCGGGTCCGGGACGCGGATTGGGATTTCATCCGGGAGGGACTAACGGCCGGATCCGTGATTGAGGACGGCCGACGGCGAGCAGCCGCATACGGCGATCTCGTCGAGAAGGCGGACGCGCTCGCCGATAGGCGCTATTCGTCTGCCGAGGTATCCGGCCGCCTCGCGGAGATGGTCGACGTGCGCAATCGGCTTCACTTGGAGTCAAAGCAAGCCGGCCGCGCCGTGACCGAGGCTGAGGCAGCTCTGAGCGAATTCAGACGTGAATGGGACGACCGTCTCGCGCGGGCGGGGCTTCCACTTCTTGCGCCGCTCCCGTTGGCCGCGTGGCACGCGGCTCGCACCGACGCGATCGAGGCATTCGAAGCCGTAGCCGGCGCCGAAGGCGAACTCGCACGTGCGCAATCTCGCCGGCGCGATGCGTTGACGGCGCTATGTCGGGCTCTGGACATCGAAACTCCGACGAATCCAGTGATCGTGCCGATCCTCACCGCAGCGGAAGCCGCGCGGGAGATACGCGAGGAGCAGGCGCTCGCGAGAAGGGAACTCGAACAGGAGATCGCGAGGCTTGTCGACGAGGCGGACGCCCTCACCAAGTCGATTGCCTCCCACAAGGGGGGGGAGCAGAAGGGCCTTAGGGCCTGGAAGGCCGTGTCGGAGCGCGCCGGGGTCGATCTGCCGGTCGAAGGTGCCGACCTGCGCTTCGACATCATCGACGAGCTTCGTAGCGCTTCCGAGGAGCAGGCCACCCTTCGAACCCGTGTCGTCGGCATCGAGCGCGACGCGAACGTCTTCAAGTCCGCCGTGGCGGAGCTTGCGGCCAGGCTCGACTGCGCTCCAGGCGGCAGCGACCCGCTCGACGTCCTGAAAAGTCGTCTTTCGAAGGCCCGGGCCTCCGAGGCGCGAGCTCGGGAGCTCAAGGCCGAGGTGTTGCGCCGATCGGCCGAAGAGGGCGAGGCCGCCGCAAAGTCAGAAGCGGCCAGAAGCGGCCTCGGGGAAGTCATGAAGCAACTCGCGATCGAGGACACGGACCTCCTCTCGGACCGCCTCGACGCATCAGCGCAGGTGCGCGCTTTGCGTGCCAAGGTTCGCGAACTGGAAATGGAGATCGTCGCCAAGGGTGACGGATACGGACTTGAACAGCTACTTGAAGCGCTCGCCGAGACCACGCCCGACGAGATCGCATCGCGCAGGGAGCAGGCCAGCGGCGAGGCCGACGCGCTCGACGACACCATCTCCGATGCAGCCAGAACCTACGGCGACGCGCGCCGCAGGTTCGATGACCTCGACGTCGACGGCCACTCAGCCGCAGACGCGCAAGCGGACGCCGAGGCGGCACGTGCAGAGATGGCGGTGCAGGCGGACGCCTATCTGATGAAGCGCACCCAGGCCGTCATGCTGCGGTGGGCAATCGAAAAGTATCGCAAGAAGCACCAGGATCCGCTGCTCGCTCGAGCGAGCACGATCTTCGAGACGCTGACGCTGGGCCGCTACAAAGGCCTGGATGCCGACATGCAGGACGCGACGCCCAGACTGATCGGCCTTTGCGAAGACGGCAAGACGGTCGTGGAAGTGGGACAGATGAGCGAAGGAACGACTGATCAGTTGTTCCTGTCGCTGCGTATCGCGGCGCTAGAACAGTCTGTGGGCGCTGGCGTGCGGCTCCCCTTCTTGGCCGACGACCTCTTCGTGAACTTCGACGACGATCGTTCGCGCGCGGGATTTCGCGTGCTTGCGGAGCTGTCGAGATCAACTCAGGTCCTGTTCTTCACGCACCACGAGCACTTGGCGGCAATCGCCAAGGAGGTGCTTGGCAGGGAGGGATGTTCGGAAATCAGGCTCGCCTAGAGCAGCGTCGCGCCGACCGGATTCTCGAGGGCGGAACGCGCTGCGCACGTCGCCTTCCGCCGCTTGCCGAGCGCTATCCTGAAGTCGTCGAGCACCTTGAGATCGGCTTCCATCTCGTCAGGGGATGGCTGCGGGAGGTTCCGGCCGGCCGACATGTCGTGGCCTGAGCGTTCCGACGCTCGCTTCATTGCAAAGAAGATTGTCCGATAGTCATCGTCGGTGACGGTAACCTCCTTGAGCCTGCCCGTCATGACATCCGGCACGAACCTTACGACCGTCTTCGCGAAGACGACCTCCTCGACCGCCCGTTCCCAGGATTCGCGCAGGTCCGAGTAGAAGTCCTTCGCCTGCCGCCGGTATTCATCCGTGTCGAAGTCGGTCACGACCTTGAGTTCCTTCGCGCGCGTTCGCAACGTGTCGATTCGTGCATTGAGGTCGGCCACCCATGGCTCGCGGTTCTCGCGGATCACGCCGAAGCCCTCGGACTGGGTCTTGGCGACGACCGACTTGACCAGCGGCGCGGCGTCCCCTGCCCTGGCCGCCTCCGACACGACCTCGTTAAAGAACACCAGGTTGTGCGTGAAGATGATGACCTGCCGGCCCTTCTTCGCCTCGGCGACGAGACGGTGCGCGACCTTGCGGATGCGCAGGTGGTCGAGCGAGGAGACGGGGTCGTCAACGATGATGCCGTAGCGCGCGTCGTCGCCTCCGATCTCGGCGAGGAAGCAGGCGAGCGCGAGCGCCCGCTGCTCGCCCTCTGAAAGCACCTGGTTGTTCTTCACCGCGCCGGCACCGTGCAGGCCGACCGAAAACAGGCTCTTGCCACCCGAACTGGAGTCGCTGACCTTGAACGGGAGATGGGTGAGGTCGAGCGCGGCGATCTCCTCCGCGATCCTCCGTTCGAGCTCCTCGGTGACGAGATGCTTGCGCAGGGCGGTGATCTGTGTCGAGATCGACCGTGTCGCCACCTGGGCTTGGCATCCCGTCAGCGACCGTTGCTCCGTGACGTCCCGCAGGCGCTGCAGAACCGTCTCCAGATCATTGGCGAGCTTCGCCCGGTCCTTGAGTTCGGCAAGCCGCGTCCGCTTGGCGTCCAGCACCTCGGTGTGCGAGGCGCGTCGCTGGAGCGAGGCGGCCTCGTCCTCAAGGCGCGTGAGTTCCGCCGCGACCGTCTCCACGAGCGCGGTTACGTCCGTCGCCGGTGCAGGCGTCGCCGTCTCGTCCAGCAGTGCGGCGCGCCTCGCCTCGAACCCGGCCAGCGCCTTCAGAATGTCGGCAACGGTCATGGCCCGGGTCGCATCGAGCTGGCCGTATCCGGCGAGGGTCTCCTCGACCACGGATGCCTCCGGCACCTTAACGTGCTCGACCTGCGCTAGGAGCACCTTGAGGGCGTCGCGCGCGCCGTCGGCGCGCTTCGTGGCCTCGCCACTGACGAAGTCGTTGAACCGGGCCAGCCGGGCCGAGCCCGTTGGGGTGAGTGGCTCGAGGCACAGGACGCACAGGTCGCCCGTCGCCTCGGGCAGACGCGCGGGCGCGGGTTCTAGGCCGGCGGCCACGAACCGGCGCGCCGCCTCGAACAGGACCCGCCAGGCCTCGCCGCCGACGTTCGCGATGGGCTCGCCTGTGAAACTGGCGGTCGCCGCGATCCTCTCCGCCTCGACCGCCTGGGTCAGCTCGCGCCGAGCCGACGCAATGATCTCACCGACCCTGTCCGAGAGACCGTCCCGGAGGGTGGCCAGCACCTCGCCCACGCGCTTCATCACGGTGATGGCGCGGCGGCGGGTCGCCGCAAGCGCGACCGGATCGGCGACGAGCTCGGCTTCGAGCCGGGCGAGTTCGGCGAGCTCCGGCTCGCTCAGCTCGGACAGGCTGCGGATCTCGTCCTCGGTAGGCAGCGAGGGGGCTTTCGGATCCAGCTTGGCGAGGGTCAGCGTGACCGCGCTACCTGGGGTGTAGCCGGCCGGCAGCGCGATCCGCAGCCGCAGGGCGAGCGCCTTCTCGTCCGCCGAGAATCTCGTTGCCATCCGTTGGCATAGCTCGCCGTGGTGCTCGAGGATCGCGAGCTCGCGCGGCAGGTAGGCAATCCGGTTACCACTATCTACGTAGAGCCGGGCGTTGTGGCTGTCGAAGACCGAGATCTGACGGAGCTGCGAGGGAGGTGGCGTTGCGGGATCCCAATCGATCTCAGTCACCGCGTCGTCGCCGACTTGGTAGCGCACCTGCACCCGCATCGACCCGCCGCCGGCGTCGAACACGTTCCCCCGTAGTTGGTCCGAGGTCAGGCTCCGGCAAAGTCGCTTAGCGATGCGGGTGTATCCGCTCTTTCCGCTCCCGTTTTCCCCGTAAATCAGCGTGATGCCCACACCGGCCATGCGCAGCTTTTGGCCACCGGCAAGGCGGTCGATGTTCTGCACGGGACCAAGCTGCGCCAGCACCGTCCGCCGCGCCTCTCTCGAGCCGCCTCCGAGATGGGAGGCGTCGATGGCTGTCATGGGGTGGACGGTCGAGCCTGCCCCGGCCGCGGCGCGCACGTTGTCGAGGATGCAATCGACATCCGCCTGCTCGATCGAATGGTCCGCCGCGACGGCGATCCGCCGCAGGCTGTCCTTCACCCAGTCGGGCTGCTCGGCAGCCCAACCCATTAGATCCTTGGCCATGTCCCCTCCCCTTTTCATGCCAGACTGATCGGGTCTGGTGACGGACGCAAGCAGGGTTTCGCCCGTCGCGGCGGGAAGCGCTCTTGCGCTCAGCGAAGCGCGGCAGGTCTCTTGAACAGCAGCTTACAGGAGCGCTTCGCTTCCTCCGAAGCGACCGCTTTTGGGACGCTTTGCCGACGGCAGACTGTCTCAAGACGTCCCACGCTGGCTTTAGCCTATCTGCACATCGGCGATTGGTAACAGCTCAATGTGTGAAACGGGCGGCCGCCGTAGTCGCGTCACCGGTAACCTTAGACGCCATACCGTTTGTTGCCGCCGCTCGTAATGCAATAACGGCCGCCCCGTGGCCCGATGCAGACCTGGGATCCTGAGCATGGACAGCCCGAACCGTAGAAGCTGCCTCGCGAGCCTCGTCGGCTCCGCGAAGATCCGCGCCGCTTGGATAAGGCATGCTTGCGGCTGGACTTTACCGTTTTTCCTGCAACGTAGCTCGCACCAGCGGCCGCGACGGTGGCACCAGCTCCGGAAGACATGAGTCCCTGGGCTTGAGGCGGCGATGAGTCCGATGATGTCGAAGCATCGCTGGGCGCGGAGGCGAGGAACGAGTTGAATACCCAGCAATCGCCGCCGCCTCGTGTGAGTCGCGCCCAGTCGCCGCGCCGTTCTGCAACAATGACTTGATCATTCCGTGCTAGCCCCTCCGATACGGCCGCCGAAGCGTCAGGTTCGCGTCGACAGTTTAGGCTTCGCGCTGAGACATAGGCCGGTTCAGAAAGTGCCGCTTGCGTCGAGTTGCTGGGCGCGTCGGAAGAACCGGATGTGCACTTCCCGATAAGGAAGAGGGCAACGACTATCGCGATCACCACGCCACATCCCCTGCCGAAAGCAGAATTCTGCTGCGCTGGCCCGGTGGTCCTCGCCTGAGTTGTTATGGGTCTTGCCGGCGTCGGCTGATGGCTAGACGCCCTGTTGATCCTAACGGGCTTTCTCAATGCGCTCTCCCCCCAGCCGCGATACCCGAACGGCCTAGTTTGCAAAGTGCCGAACTGGACCATTATGGGCAACAGGCGGGTGGCAGCATTGTGTTAAGCCGCCGACCCGATAGTCTGGGCTGCGGCGCACCGTTGGGAAGGTGCGTCATCCGGAACGGGGGATTGCAGCGGTGGGGGAAAAAGACGTGCGGCCGCGTTGGGTTCGCGACCTGACCCGGTTCCTTCCGCTCAAGAGCCAGTTTTTGCTCACCGGCAACATCAGAGACCTGCAGATTCGCGATATAGGCGGCGTGGCCGTTGCCGCACCGCTCTCTGACGTTCTAGCGGCCACGCTTTACGATGCAGGATACGCAGGCGTCGTTCGCTACGACCCTGTCGGGGGCTGCACGGTGCTGCCGCGTCCAGATGGATCGCCTGCGGATGCCGATGGCATTCTCGCCAGGCTCGGCCTGACCCCAGCCAATGGCCGAGCTCTAGCCGGCACCGATCTCTTCGGGGTCACGCTCGAGCGACTCGTCGCGCTCGACGGAGCGCCGATCGCCTTAGTTGCTGACTTCGCTTCGCGTCTCGTGGTTCGAAACGATGCGCTATCGCCGCAAGAGCAAGCGCTGTTCACCCGCGCGCTCGTGCTGAGCCAATCGGCCCAGGCCCAGCCCGTGGGGCCCGACCGCGCGCCTCGCTACAATTGCATTGTCTGGGTCGCTGAAAGGGAGGGGGACCTTCCCGATTGGCTCACGATTGAGAATCCGCGGCTCCGTCACATCCCGATTGCGCCGCCTGATCGAGCGGCCCGCGGCGCCGTCGCGCCATCGCTCGTGCGCGGCATGCCGGGTGCGCGCGAAGCCGAAAAGGCGGTGGTCGATGCCGCCGTGGCAGACTTGGTCGATGCCACCGAGGGCATGTTGCTGGTTGATTTAAGTGCTGTCGCCCAACTCGCCCGAACAGAAGGCGTCCAGGTGCAGGATGTTGGGGAGGCTGTCAGGCGCTACAAGGTGGGCGTCACTGAGGACGCCTGGCGCAAGATTGAGCGTGAAAGGATCCGCGGTGGGGCTGAAGCAATAAGGCGCCGCGTCGTCGGGCAGGATCATGCCGTTGTTCACATGCTGGATATCGTCAAGCGAGCGGCTACGGGGATAGGCGGCGGCCGACGCGGCGGCCGGCCACGTGGTATCGCGTTTCTTGCCGGACCTACCGGCGTGGGTAAGACCGAACTCGCCAAGACCGTAACTGAGCTGCTTTTCGGGGACGAGAGCGCATACATCCGCTTCGACATGTCCGAGTTCAGCGCCGAGCACGCTGACCAGCGGCTCATCGGCGCGCCGCCGGGCTATGTCGGTTATGACGCAGGTGGTGAGCTTACGAACGCCGTGCGCGAGCGCCCTTTCGCCGTCGTGCTCTTCGACGAGATCGAAAAAGCTCATCCGCGCATTCTCGACAAGTTTTTACAGATCCTGGACGACGGGGTGCTGACCTCGGGCCGTGGTGACCGGGTCTATTTTTCCGAGGCCCTGATCATCTTCACGTCGAACCTTGGCATCTACTCGACTGCGCCGGATGGCAGTAGGAAAGCGAATGTCACGCCGGACCAACCCTTCGAGGAGGTCCGTTCACGCGTGCGCGCTGAGATCGGCAATCACTTCAAGCTGGTTCTCAACCGCCCCGAGATCCTCAACCGGTTCGGCGAGAACGTAATCGTCTTCGATTTCATCCGCCCGGCGGTGGCCGAGGAGATTTTCGCATCGATGGTGCGCTCGGTGCTGGCAGACGCTGAGTCATCGGGCCACCGCGTGACGCTGTCGTCCGAAGCGTGGGACGCGCTTCGGCATCTGTGCACCGCGGACCTCTCGAACGGCGGTCGCGGCATCCGTAATCAGATTGAGGCTCACCTGATAAATCCGCTCGCTCGCGCGCTTTTCGATCGTGAAAGCGACGCGCCCGTCAAAGTGCAGCGAGTTGAGGCTGGCACGGTCACAACCCTCATCTTGGAGGACGCGTGACGCACGCGTTTATCTCAAGGCTGCACTATCCGGTGAGTGCGCTTGGGCCAGGCCAACGGGTCGGCTTGTGGTTCCAGGGATGCTCCATAGGGTGCCCTGGTTGCATCTCAATGGACACATGGAAGCCGGGCCTCGGTGCCGCCCTCATGGAAGAGATCCTGGGTCAGCTGAGCGCGATGGCCCACGAGGCTGATGGCCTAACAGTGTCCGGCGGTGAACCGTTCGACCAGCCAGATGCTCTGGCCGTTATTCTTGCGCATTGGCGCGCCATCGCCGGCACGACCACGCTCGTCTTCACTGGTCGGGAGCTTAGCGAGGTGGAAAGTTGGCTCTCCGATCATCCTGATCTGATCGATGCGGTAATTACCGGCCGCTTCCGTTCGGAGCTTCCGCAGACGCTCGCTTTGCGGGGGAGCGACAATCAGCGCATTCATGCGCTGACCGCCGCGGGTGCTGAAATGCTGTCCTATGATCGTCCGGCCACAGCTGCGGACCGCCGGCTCGATGTCACATTCGACGAGCAAGGTCATGCTTGGTTGGCCGGCATACCCGCGCGCGGTGAATTGGCCAGGCTGAGGCGAGTCCTCGCGGCCGCCGGTCATCAGACCGTCACGTCCGACATGGTGGGAGCTAATTCTTGATTCGGTTTTGCCCCAACTGCCGGTCGGAGCGGCCTCCCAGCGAGACCTTCTGCGAGGGCGAGATTGATGGTTCGCCATGCGACTGGCCGCTATCGTCGCAACCGCTTCGGCCCGAAGGCTGGCGGCCCGAGCAGGTCGCTCCAGTTGATCCGGTCGAGGCCCCAGCGACCCGCTGCGTAAACGGCCACCCAATGGATCTCGGCGACATCATGTGCGCCGAGTGCGGGGGCGATATCTCTGTTGAAGCCGATGCGGCTAATCCTTCGATAGTAGATCGGACGACCGGCGAGCCTGACGCCGTTGATGAAAAAGCTGGTGCGAACAGCGAGGGCGACTCCGAAACCGTTGTCGCGGATTGGCGGCTGATCCGGCGTCTGCCGAGCACCAGCCATGTGCGCGAGCGCTATGAAGCCATTCACAGTGGTGATGCTCGCGCGGCGGTGCTCACCCTCTACGCAAACGGAAGCGAGCCGGACACTGAAGTTTATGACGCTCTTCGCGCGCTGGACCGCGACCATGTGCCTGAGATTTACGAGACCGGGCGCTGGGAGGACCGTGCCTACGAGGTAGCGGAAGATGTGCGCGGCGGCACGTTTGCGGATCTAGGGCTGCTGGCAGACGATGATGCGACAATGTCGAGCATCCTGCGCGAAGTCGGGGGAGCGCTTGCAGCCTTGGGTGAATGCGGGCTGCGTCACCGTGACCTTCGTCCAGGAGCGATACTAGTCCGCCAACGCGAACCACTTGATCTCGTGATTGGCGGGTTCGGTTCCGCTCGCCTTTCCGAGTATGATTTAGACGTCGTCTCGCCGTTGGAGATCACGCGCTACACCGCGCCAGAGGCCGTCGCGGGCGGCGTGGCCGCTGCCAGCGATTGGTGGAGCCTGGGGATGATGATCCTCGAGCAGGTCACCCGAGGGGAATGCTTCGCTGGTGCTGACGATCAGACGTTCCTGATCACCGTGTTGACCAATGGCGCGCCCATCCCTGAAGGTCTGACCGCACGGGTAGATGCTCTGTTACGAGGTCTGCTCTCGCTTGACCGCCACGTGCGCTGGCAATGGGCTGAGGTTCAGCGTTGGCTTGCTGGCGAAGTTCCGGATGCGCCGGCGGCCCTTCGGCAACTCGGCGATCACGAAAGCAAGCGGTCGATCCGTCTGGCCGGTGTGCGGCACGCGAGCCCCGAGCGTTTCGCACTGGCTGCTGCTGATGCCGGCACATGGGACGAGGCGCGCTCAATGCTGCTCGGCGGCGAGGTCGCCACATGGCTTGAGGAGGCCGGGCAGCACGCCCAACTTCGCGCGGACATTCGTTCGATCGCTGCGCTCGAGGACGTATCGGACGATCTGCGCCTCGCGCTGGCACTAAAGGCGCTTAACCCGTCGATGCCATTGGTGGTGCGTGGCGAGATCGTAACGCCTGGCTGGCTCCTCGAACATCCCAACGAGGGTTACGCGCTCATTTCTGGACCTGTTCCGGAACGGCTGGAGCGCGATGACGATGAGGTGTGGTTGGCCCGCCTCAAGCGCCGCGAGGCCCGCGTTCGCGAGCGCGCGCGTCAGCTGGACGTCGAGCTCGACGAGGCTCAGATGCGCGTTGTTGCGCTCTCGACTTCCAAAAGTCGCCTGGCAGCCGTCTGGGACGAGCGTAGGCGCATACTTCCAGACACCGACCATCCCGGATTGCTAGCAATCGTCGAGCGGCGTGTGACTGAGGAAGAGGATCTGATCCTGCTGCTCAGCGCGGCCACGTCGCAGTTCCGAGCCGCAGATGCCATTGTGGACGAGGCGGAGCAGGCCGCCAGGCGGGCTGGCCTTGAGACGTTCGACCGAGACGCCGCTTTGGCTCGAACGGCGACGCCGCGGCGCGCGCTGCATGCTGAGATCGAAGCGCGGCTTGAGGGCTTCGCTCGGTGTGGCATTGATCGTATCGACGAGTGGGGCGACCAATTTCGGCTCGAACGGCGCCTGCCGCTGGCGCGCGCGCTAGCGCTGCTGGCGGTGTCGCCGGAGGCTTGGCGACAGCCGCCGCGCCAAGCCTATGTCGCCACGCTGCTCGACTTCTATGCGCGACGCATCACCGGCGCGATCATGCGTGGCCCTCTGACAAGGCTCATCGTTGGGAAGACGACTGCGCGGATCGACCTAGCCGAGCTCGACAGTCCGCGTCGGACCGCAGGGTCGCTCCTTGACCATGTGCTGCTTCGCAATGAACAGGTAATTGACGTCGACCCACACGCGTTCGCCGAGGATGCGCGTGTCGAGCGGCGGCTGCGGACACTGCACTCTCACGCGACGCTCTACCGCCGCGACACTGGCATCGACGGGCTCTACCTGGGCTTTCCCTTCCTTGTGATGCAAGAGGCCAGCCGCTCGACACGACCGCGGATCGCGCCGATCTTGTTGTGGCCCGTAAAGCTTCATCCAGAGACAGGCTCGCGTGGTCGAGTGACGCTGGCCTTCGACCGCGACCGCGAGGAGGTTCGTCTCAATCCTGCTTTCGAGACCTTATTGGGCATCGACGCCGCACAGCGCTGGCGCGAGGTGGCCGACGAGGTGCTGGGCAGGGCATCTGCAACCGCCGCGGAGGTGATTGAAGCCTTCGGCGAATTGGCGGAGGTTCAAGGACGAACCCTGGTTCCGCTTCCTTCGAAGGACCTGCGCGTAAATGCGGGCGAGGACCGGGTCTTCTGTTCAGCCGCGCTGTTCCACCTGGGATTCATGGGTCAGGCCGTCATGGAGGACCTGCGGCAGCTAAAGGCGATGCCGCCCGCGGGCAGCAGTCTCGAAACGGCGTTCCGCGTGGGCGATGAGATTGAGCGCACGCAAGTGCCGCGGGTTGCCGAACGTGAGCGTTATTTCACCGCCGATAGCGATCCTTCCCAAGAGGCTGCGGTGCTCGAGGCCAGGGCAGGGCGTGGTCTCTTGGTCGAGGGGCCGCCGGGGACCGGCAAGAGCCAGACAATCGTCAACATGGTTGCCGACGCGATCGGCACCGGGCGCAGCTTGTTAGTGGTCTGTCAGAAGCAAGCTGCCCTGGAAGTCGTGCATAAGCGCCTTGAGGCGGCTGGGCTGGGCAATCGCGTCGTCATGGTGAACGATGTCAACAAAGATCGGGAGCCGGTCATCCGCGCCGTTCGCGAACAGCTGGAAGAGATCTTTCAGCGGCCGCATGGCGCATCGGGTTGGCGGCAGCAGCGCGAGCAAGCCGCAGCGCGCATTGAGTCTCTCGAGCGCGACCTGGACGGTCAGCATCGAGCTCTGCACGCGGTCGATGGTCAAACGGGGCTGTCGTATCGCCTCGTGCTGGGCGACTTGATCGGCTTGGCTCGAGAAGGCGTAACGCCCCCGCTTCCATCACTCCGGCATACGTTGGCGTCGCTTGATCCGGGAAGGCTCGCCGTGCTCCAGGAGGTGTGCGCGCCAACCGCACGGCTCTGGCTACCGGCGAGATATGAAGACAGCCCTCTGGCGGAGACGCGTGCGTTCGGCACGGACGATGGCAGCGTCGAGACCTTCAGCGACGACCTGCGGGCCTTCCATGGCGCAGAGACATCTCGGGAAGAGGTGACGGAGCGAACGCCGGACGCACTGGCAATCGAGGATCCCGAGCCCCATCGAGCTTGGTCAGGCGCGAATGGCAGGACGCTGCTTGGCCTGGACGAGAGTGCGAGGGCACGTCTGGCGCGCTGGCTTGACCGGTTTGCGGGTGTTGTTGATCGGGAGCCCGGGACCACAGCTACGCAGGTGGAACTGAGTGAACTCGAGCGGGCGATGCTCGCCTTGCCGGCCGACGATGCGCCGGTGGACGCCGTCGAAGTCGCGCGCGCCATGGACGATGTCGAGCTAAACGATTGGCTCGCGATTTCCGATCGCCTCTTGGCTCGTCCGACGCTGTTCCAGAGGCTGGCCCCCAGCCGCTGGATGGCTGCTTGGCGCCGCCGGAACTTGATGAAGCAGGAAGGTCTAACGGACCGGCAGGCCTTCGGCGCGGCGCTGCACCGTGAGGTTGACCTGCGGCCGCTTCGCTCGAGACTCGTCGATGTGACCGTGGAGGTCGGAGAGCCAGGTGGTCATCTGCCGCCGTTGCGCGTCCCGGATCTGCTGTCGCACGCCCGGACGCTTCAGTCGGAGCTTGCCGCTGCGGAGTCGCTCGTGGCGAGGCTCGAAGCGTATCCTGAGCCGCAAACCGCTAGGGCCATGGCGCGCGCGGCTACCCGTGGGGCGGTCGAAGACCTCATGGAAGGCATCGACCAGGGTCTGGCGCGCCACGCAGCTCGAACCGCGTCGCGCGCTGCGCTGACACGATTGCAGCCATGGATGCAGGACGACTGGGTAGAGGCCCGTGAAGCCGCAATCGCGGCTAACGGTCCCGGTGCTGCAGCTGCCGCGCCGCTGGTAGAGGCATTGCCGCACGTCGCGGCCTACCAGCGTTTCCGTGCCAGGGTGCCGCAGCTGGGCGAGGACGCGATGGCCGTCTTCGCCCAGCTCGCGAGGATACGCGAACGGCTTGAGGATCTCCTCCGGCCCGAGTTGGAGCCGACCGTGCGGCGCATTATGGGTATGGAGGCGCGGCTCGCCTGGAAGTCGCGGATGGAGGCGGCCGACCCCACATTGATGCTGGAGGCCGACGAGCTTGAGGCGAAGGCGGCTTCGCTGAAGACAGCCGACAGCGAAATGCGTGGCCTCAACCGCCGGCTGTTGGTCGACGGGTTAGATGCAAGCAGGCTGCGGCCGCTTCGTGAGTGGGAAGATATTACGAGGTTGCGCGGCGTTCGGGCCCGGCGGTTGCGCGAATTTGTTGAGCGCGGTGCCGACCTCGGCTTGATGCAGCTACGCCCGGTTTGGCTGGTCAACCCCGATGTCGCAAGCAGACTGCTTCCGCTGCGCAAGGCGCTGTTTGACACGGTCATCTTCGACGAGGCCTCACAGATGCCCGTCGAATATGCGCTCCCTACCCTTTACCGAAGCGGCACGATGATCGTGAGCGGCGATGAGAAGCAGATGCCACCCACTGCCTTCTTCTCGAGCCGCGTGGAGAGCGACGAAGCGGAGGTTTTCGAAGGACAGGCGGCCGAAGAGGACCTACCTGAGGAGGAGCGCGAGGCGCTCGAAGAGACTTGGAACCGCCGCGAGATCAAGGACTGTCCCGATCTCCTGCAGCTCGCGAAGACCGTGCTGCCGTCGACCACGCTGCAGATCCACTATCGGTCTGCTTATCGTGAACTCATCCAGTTCTCCAATGCGTCATTCTATGTAAATCGCCTGAGCGTCCCAGCCCGTCACCCGGCGGATGAAGTCCGGCGCAAGCGGCCTGTCGAAATGATCCGCGTCGACGGGACTTATGTCGATCAGACCAACCCGGAAGAGGCCGAGCGGGTTGCCGACGTCCTGCGGGACATCTGGGCTGGCACAGGCATGGGCACAGCTCCGCCCACGATCGGGGTGGTGACCTTCAACCGTAAGCAGGCAGACCTGATTGAAGAGGTGCTCGAGGAGCGGGCCGAGGGTGATGCTGCCTTCCGCACGGCGCTCACGCGTGAGCGGGAGCGCGTCGAGGCCGGCGAGGACATGGGCCTGTTCGTCAAGAACGTCGAAAACGTGCAGGGCGATGAGCGCGATGTGATCATCTTTTCGTCGACGTTTGGCCGTAACGCGCAGGGAACCTTCAGGCGTTCGTTCGGCGTGCTAGGGCAGACTGGCGGCGAGCGGCGCCTAAACGTTGCCGTCACCCGCGCGCGACAGAAGGTGATCCTTGTCACTTCGATGCCGATCCCGCTTATCTCGGATATGCTTTCAACTCGGCGGCAGGCGGCCAGTCCGCGCGACTTCCTGCAAGCCTATTTCGAATATGCCCGGGCGCTCTCTGACGGTGACCTGGATGCAGCCGACGCCCTGCTCATGCGGTTGACGCCTGAGCAGCGTCGTCAACGCTTGCGTCACGAGGGCGGCGACGGGCTGGAAGCGGCAGTGGCCGATCAAATCCGCTCGCTTGGTTGGGAGCCGGCATCGGTGGGTGATGACGGAGCCTTTGGGCTCGATTTCGCGATCGAAGATCCTCGCACGGGCCTTTATGGCATCGGGATCGAATGCGATGCTCCGCGGCATCCGTTGCTGGAAAATGCGCGCGCCCGCGAGATGTGGCGACCGGCCGTGCTGCGGCGCTCCATCCCCAGGATCCACCGTGTCTCATCGCACCGCTGGTTCCATGAGCCGGAACTGGAAATAGAGCGGCTACGCGTGGCGATCACCGCGGCGATGGGAGTGCAGGCGTGAGCGGACCGAAAGTCGTGCGGATCGTAACGCGCGAGGAAATCCTGGAAATCTGCCGGGGCCATTTGGCGCGGGTCGACGCGGCATTGGAGGAATGGACTAGGGTCGGGCGAAGAAACGAATGCATTGATGAGGATGCATTAGCCATAGCCACCCGACGGCGGGACGCATTGGCGGCTCTGATCGCTGCGGACCGGTTCATGGATGTCCAGAAGCAGGCACCAATCGAAGAGGAGTTTTTGCGCGCTGATATGCAGCGCAGGCTGGCAGCCGTCGTAGCTGAGCAGGCGGCAGCCCGCTCAAAGGAACGCCGCGACCGAGACGCTGCAGCTTCGCTCCTTCGACGTTTGCGTGAACTTGAGATTCCGCTTGAACCTGAGCTAACCTCCAAGTTGGAGCGGGGCGACGCGCAGGCGCTGACCACCGGGTTTGCCATGCTGGCGGACGTGGCGGTGGAGAAGCGAGCGGCCCATGGTCTCGCAGCGAGTCTCAAGGACAATTCGCCCGCGCAAACGTTTGCCGATTGGCTTGCTTCGCAGCCGGCGGGACCCGCCGACCCGGCAACGGAGAAGATAGCGGCAAGGCTAGACGAACTCGACACGATCGGTGAGGTGGACACGGCGAATGCGAGAATGCGTCTTGAAGAGGCAGCCTCGGCGGCTCCAAGCCGACGGAAGTTGTTGCTCGACGGCCTGGAAGTAGAGACCGGCCGCGGTCTCACTGAAGCTCGTCTGCGGGCATCGCTTCGTGGCGAGCTCTTGCTGCTACGCGCTGAACTGTCAGCGGCTGGGGGTATTGTTTCAGAAGGCAGCGTTGATGGCTTGAACGCTGCCACGCTTGAGGCCGAGATCGCTTCGGTTCGTGCTGCTATTGAGGAGTTGCGTGCCAAGCGTGCCGCCGCTGCGCGCCGCTTGGCTGTGCTCGAAGGGCTAGCCAGCCTTGGCTATGAAGTTGCCGAGGGCATGTCGACATCCTTGGCAACAGATGGCCGCCTCGTGCTTCGGAGCGCCGCGCGGCCGGACTATGGCGTCGAAGTCAGCGCAGTCGCAGGGGCTGAGCGCATGCAGATGCGCCCTGTTGCATTCGAGGCGGGCGGGATTGGGCCCGATCCAAGTCGCGATCGAGATGCCGAGACGATATGGTGCGGCGACGTCTCGACCCTTCAGGATGCGCTGGCGAGTGCAGGTGGCGGTCTCGTGATCGAGCGTTCGCTTCCAGTCGGCGCGACTCCGTTGAAGCGGGTTGGAGTCGAGCGGCCGGGCGGGGCCACGTCCGGGGCTGAGGCGCCCGTTCGCCGGGAGCGCACGTTACGTTGATCAGCGGACAGGGCGCCAGCCTGCAGCCGCTGCCTCGCTGGCGCTACAGAACCAGCGTTCGCCTTTCTGAGGATTGATGCGGACCTTAGGGTAGTCCCTTGATCCGGGCAGGTGGTAGATGCGAGCTCCGGTCGAGCCAACATTGCCTTTCACTAGGCACCGCGGGTTGGGCGGCGCCTCCGGAGTGACCTTGGCCGTCTTGGCTCTGCGATAAGCTTCGGGACGCTCGAAGCCGAGCGCCCAGATGCCGCGCCGCGCCGCCTTGGCGCGCGCTTCGGCATCTACGTATTGCAGCGAGTATTTGCGATAAGCGGTTGCCCAGCCGGCCTCCACGAGCGAGCGCCCGACGTCAACGCCTTGAACGCTGCAGCGAGCGACAATGCGCCCGTAGCGGTCTCGCTCCACGGCCACGCACTGCAGGGTCCGACCAGCTATATGCGCTCTTAGCCACTCTGACGCTTCTCGGCCGCAAGCCACCTTAGAAACTGCAGCATTGCACATCTGGGATGCTTCTGGAGCATCGACCCCGAACACGCGGACGAGCTCCCCTGAGATACGCAGCGTGTCGCCATCGACGACGGTCGCCGAACCTCCAAATGTTACCTGCGCAGCCAGTGCTAAAGTGATGAAGAACAAGCGCGACCCTATCTGGCCGTTGAGGCCCATTTGAATATAAGTGTCTGTGGGGAAGGCAAGTCTAAGGGGGAATGATGGTCACGTCGCGGCAGTTTGCCCGTGGAATGGTGCGCACGATGCGTGCGATGGACCGTGCAGCCAAGCAAGCCGAGCGCCAGCGCATTGCAAGGCAAAACGCGCTGCATCGTGAGGCGATGCTAGGCGCCTCGGCGCAGGCAGTTGCCGAATATGACGAGATGGTCGAGGCGCTCACCGGCGCGCATCGCGTAAACTTGAGGAAAAGGGATTGGCTCACCACGGCAACAGCACCCGATGAAGCTCCTCCACAGCGCAAGGACACGCACCAGCAGATCGCGCGGGCCAACCTTGACGCTTACAGCCCTGGTCTTCTGGACATGGTCTTTAGACGTCAGGCTAGGACCATGGCTGCGCTCGCGGATAAGGTCGAAGCGGCGCGGGCGCAGGATGAGGAGGCTCATGCGCGCGCAGTCGAGGCGGCTGCCGGCCGCAACGCGCAGGCTGCTGCGGCTCGTCGCGTTCAGGAGCGAGATCCCGATGCAATGGTCGCTGCGCTGGAGGAGCACAGCGATCTAGGCAGGCTCCCCTTCTCCGTAGAAGGAATCGACACGATGTTCCTTGATGGCCGCATCATTGCGGTCGTGGATGGACTCGACCTTGAGGACATGCCCGAGGAGTCCGTGACCTTGCTCAAGTCCGGCAAGGCGTCCTTTAAGGCCCTCGCGGCTGGTAAGCGGCTGGAGCTGCATCGAAGCGCGATTTGCTCGGCCGCTCTGCGGGTAGCGATAGAGTTCCTCGGGACGCTTCCTCTGGATGAGGTCGAGGTCCTGATGCTGACTGACCTGTTGGATGCGGCGACCGGTCATCTCGACGGCGCTCCGGTGCTACATGTTCGCGTTACCGAGCAGGCGCTGAAAGCCGTGAATCTTGGACGCACCGACGCCTACGCCCTGGTGGAGCGGCTTGGGGGGCACATGAGTTGGAGCCGTCGCGAAGGGTTCCGCGAAATTAATGCCGCCGCGTTTGGGATCGATCTAAGCTCGTGAGGCTCGGAGCCGGCATTGCCAGTTCAATGTCAGGAAAGCGTAACGTAGAGTTCGGCCTCAATGCACCAGGCGGCGCCAATTTGGCGCCATTTCGCTGAATAGATGCCACCGGATTGACGGATGCCGCTGGACGTCGTTCCGACCCAATCTCCCTGCTCGAACGCGATTGGTTCGACCGGGGAGACCGTGATCGTTTGCGGCGTGCGGACATAGATCGAGCGATCCGTTGCTGCGAACTCCCGCTTCCAAGCAATAAGTTGAGCCTTGCGCCCGGAGATGAGCGCGCTGTCGGTGCCGGTGACCAGTATCGCGGCCGGCGCAAGGATCGGTCCGATCGCAGGAAGATCGCCGGCTGCCAGCGCCCGATTGAAAGCGGCGCGCTGGAGGCGGATTTCAAGTTCGGCTCCGGTATGCATCGGCGCCAGCTACTACACGGCGTTCGGACCGCAAAGACGGCTGCAATGATCGATCAGGACAGGCCCGCCTTGTCCAACCCGAACGCCTTGTCCTGCGATCCGGGCACCGACCGGAACGCGATCGAGGCGCGGTTCCAGGCATTGATCACCATCACCATGTAGGTGAGGTGGACCAGTTCGTCCTCCGAGAACTGCGCGCGCGCTGCCGCGTAGACGTCGTCGCCCACGCCCTCCGGGGAGAGCCGAGTGAGCGCCTCGGTCCAGGCCAGCGCCGCGCGCTCGCGATCGCTGAACAGCGTTGATTCACGCCAGATCGCGACGTGGTGGAGGCGAAGCTCGCGCTCGCCGTGCAGTTTGGCCTGCTTGATGTGCATGTCGAGGCAGAAGGCACAGCCATTGAGTTGCGACGCGCGAATCTCGACGAAGCTCAGGATCGTCTGCTCTACTGTCCCCTTCTTGAGCGCGAAGGTGAGCTCGGTCAGCTTCTGCGTTAGTGCCGGAACTTGGCGCATGTGGTCGAGTCGTTCGGTCATGATGTTGATATCCATTCTGTTTGAGCGGGTCAGGGTTTGGCTTTGACCGGCAGCCGGAACGGCGCACCAAGGCGATTGAAGGCATTCATCGCGGCGATAGCGATGGTCAGATCGACCAGGTCGCGCGGCTCAAATGCCGCGGCTGCGGCGGCATAGGCCTCGTCCGAGGCATGGGTCTCGCTGACACGCGTGACTTCCTCGGCCCAGGCCAACGCTGCCCGATATCGCGGATCGAACAGGTGGGGCACCTCAGCCCAGACTGGCAGCAGCACCACCTTGTCGAGAGGCATCGTCTTGAGGAGGTCTCGCGTGTGCAGATCGATGCAATGCGCGCAGCCGTTGATCTGCGATATGCGCAGGAACACGAGATGGATCATCTCCTCGGCCAGATTGGTGCCGGTCGTGATATAGTGGTGCACGCCGAACAGCGCCTGCGCGCCTTTCGGGGCCACTTCGTGCCAGACCAGCCGCTTGATCTCATCCATGTCATCGTCCTTTTGTAGCAGCGTCCAATCGACGCTCGCTGCACTGACGAGGCGGGCTTCCGCGATGTGACACGCCGTCCATAATTTTCGCATCGCCGCCGGTCATGTCACACAGTGCCCGGCTGGCTCGTCAGATCAGGACGCAACCAGAGGAGCAACGCGAGATGGCGAGAGTGGGCAGCGTGGAGACGCCAGGAGCAACGGTCCGACCGGGGTCGCGTCTTGCGGACTTCCAGAGCGAACGGAAGCGTCTTGTTCGCTTAGCGTATCGGATGCTCGGTTCGTTCAGCGAAGCCGAGGATGTCGTGCAGGATGCGTGGCTAAGATGGGAGCAGACGGATGGTGGGATCGACTCCCCGGCCGCTTACCTGACCCGCATAGTCACGCGTCTATGCCTCGACCGCCTCAAGTCCGCTCGCTCGCGCCGCGAGACGTATATCGGACCGTGGCTGCCTGACCCGCTGGTGGGTTCGATAGACCCGGAGGAGACCATCGCGGACGATATCACGGTCACGCTCATGCTCGCCATGGAACGCCTGTCCCCGCTAGAACGTGCGGCCTTCCTGCTCCACGACGTATTCGACGTCGCGTTGAGCGACGTCGCTGTCACGCTCAACCGCGAACCAGCGGCGGTGCGCCAACTGGCTTCGCGCGCGCGAAAGCATGTCCAAGCCGCCCGGCGGCGTTTCAGCGTCGAGGCAGCAGAGGCGGACCGGATCACGCAGGCGTTCTTCGTTGCCGCGCGCGATGGCGATACTGCTTCGCTTGCATCGCTGCTTGCACAAGATGTCGAGATACACTCGGACGGCGGCGGCAAGGTATTGGCCTTCCGCAACGTCATTCGTGGAGCTGATCGCGCGCTGCGTTTGTTCGCTGGCCTGCGGCGCAAGAACGCGCCGACCGCTCAATTGCTGCGCACAGCGCAAATCGATGGTCTGCCCGGTTACATCAGCGTCGATCGTGGCATCGTGCAGACTACGGCCCTGGATATATGCGACGGCAAGATCGCAAGGATCTACATCGTTCGCAACCCCGACAAGTTGAGCCATTTGACGGGCAAGGCGCTAGGCAATACGAGCCCGATGGAATTGCACCCCTAGTTGAAGGCTCTCGGCAATTACGTTTGCCTTTTCCTGAAATATGGCTGCGGCGTCGGCTGAAAGAATGTCTGATGTGGTTTCACGCCACATGTTGAGCCAGCGCGTGAAATTTTGAGCCGTCATTGCCTGCTCATGCCGCAAATGAACAACCATCGGTTGTCCCTTGTAGCGCCCGGTCGAGAGGATCACCGAGGACCAGAACGCCTTAAGGCGTTCTAGGTGGTGTGGCCAGTCGTCAACGGCGGCATTGAAGATTGGACCGAGCTGCGGGTCGGCGCGGACCCGCTCGTAGAACGCTGGAATGAGGCGGGAGATATCTTCTTCTGTGATCATGCCTGACATCTCCGTGCCCCCTACCCTCGACCTTCGTCGGTGGGCGATCAAGTTACACTTCCATCGAGTTCGACACCTCCGTTCCCGCACTAGCAAGCCCGTCGGCGAAAACCTTCAGCGAACCGTCGCCCATAATAGCGCTGCGATCACCACCAGTGGACCGATCACGCCGAGAACACCCGGAACATGGTCGCTCCATTTGCCGTGCAACCGGTCGTAATGATCATCGACGAACGTATCGAACTGCTTGGGCCTGTTTACGTCGGCAGCAATCAGGTTGATCTCAACAAGGCTGAGACCCCGGTATAGGGCAATCATTTCATCGACGTCGACGGCCGTCAGGTTGGGATAGAGCCGTAATTTATTCATGAATTGAGCAGTCGCAGGGTTGAACGGCCGCTGGTGGGCGAGAACGGGTTCGGTCATATCGTTGGTTCCGGATCAGATCCAGCGGGCCGGCCCCGCGTGCGCGTTTCAGCCAAATGAGATGGCGCGACTTGCCGGACGCGCGGCCGGTGCGCGTCCGGCTTACCGGCCGAATTTCAGAGGATGATCCAAAAGCATGAATACGCTGCCACCCTGGCTTGCGACGGCCGTCAGTTCAATAAACTGCGGCGGTGCTGGTCAGGGCAGAGCAGCGGTGACGATGATCTCGACCTTATAGTCGGGAGTTGCGAGCTTGACCTCGCCAGTGGCACGCGCGGGTGCGTTCTCGCCTCCGAGCCACTCTTCCCACACTTCGTTCATCGCAGCGAAGTCTGCCATGTCGGCGAGCCAGATGGTCGCTTGCAGCAGCCGGCTACGATCAGTGCCGGCCTCGCTCAGAAGACGGTCGATCGAGGCGAGAACGGCGCGGGTCTGCGTAGCGGCATCTTCACCGGGTTCTCCGATCTGGCCTGCGAGATAGACGATCCCGCCATGGATAACCGCCTGGCTCATCCTTGCTCCGCTCTCAAAGCGTTTGATCGACATCTGGTGTTCCTTTCGTGCAGTCAGTTTGAGTAACGGTCGAGGCCGAGCCCGGCGATGTCGATCGCTGGTCGCTCTCCAGTCATCACGGCGGCAGCGACCGCGGCGGAGCCGCATGCCATTGTCCATCCGAGGGTGCCATGGCCTGTGTTCAGAAACAGATTGGGCAGCCGCGTGCGGCCGATAATGGGTGGCCCATCAGGCGTCATGGGGCGCAAGCCGCTCCAGAAGTTCGTTGGACCATCCTGAGCGGCTGAAGGAAACAGATCACGCACACAATGCAGCAGCGTTGTCTCGCGCCGCGACGGGAGTGAGCGATCAAAGCCTGAGATTTCCGCCATACCGCCGACGCGGATCCGCTTGCCCAATCGGGTGATGGCGATCTTGTATGTCTCGTCCAGCAACGTCGACACGGGCGCGGAGTCTGGGTCGGCCACGGGCAGGGTAATGGAATAGCCTTTGACCGGGTAGATGGGGAGCCGGACACCAACTTGGCGTGCGAGCAACGGCGAATGGCTGCCGAGAGCAAGAAGGTATGTATCGCCGCGGATTACACCTTTTCTCGTGCGCACACCGCTGATTGAGCCGTGCTCTTCTTCAAGGCCAAGGATCTCCGTCGAGTAACTGAATTCGACGCCTGCATTCGCAAGCCGCTCCGCAAGACGCGTGGTAAAGAGGTGGCAGTCGCCCGTCTCGTCGTTGGGAAGGCGCAGCCCGCCCGCGATACGATCTCGCGCAGCGGCTAGACCTGGTTCGGCAGCGACGCACCCTTGCCTGTCCAGCAGCTCGAACGGCACACCGTATGACCTGAGCACTTCCACGTCTTTGCCACTTGCGTCCAACTGCTTGGCTGTCCGGAAAAGTTGCAACGTCCCGCGCGATCGCTCGTCATACGCGATGCCCAGAGAAGCACGAATGTGAACGAGCTCGTCACGGCTGAACTCGGCTAGGCGAACCATGCGGCTCTTGTTCAGCGCATATCTGGCCTCCGTGCAGTTGCGGAGCATCGCAGCCAGCCAAGTGACCATGGCCAGATCGGCTGCGGGCCGGACAATAAGCGGAGCGTGCCGCATCATCAGCCAGCGGATCGCTTTCATTGGGATGCCCGGGGCTGCCCATGGAGACGCATAGCCCGGCGAGACTTCGCCGGCATTGGCAAAGCTCGTCTCGAGTGCCGCGCCAGGCTGGCGGTCGATCACGGTCACCTCATGCCCTGCTCGACGCAGATAGTGCGCCGCAGTAACGCCAATCACGCCAGCTCCCAATATGACAGCTTTCAACGTCCGTCTCCCGGTGTCGGCATGGCGCTGGTATTACCATCGAGGTAGACGCGCGCGTGGCGAGGCCCCAGTTGCGTCAGGATCTCGTAGGGGATCGTTTCTGCGTCGCCCGCTACATCCTCAAGGGACTGCATTGGACCAATGAGGTCAACGAAGTCCCCTTCATGAAGCTCGCCGAATTCGACAGCCGAGATGTCGATGGCCATGCTGTCCATCGATATCCTTCCAATGATGGGTAACCGGGTGTCACGGAACCAGGCGGCGCCGACGTTCCCAAGGCGGCGGGGCCATCCATCGGCGTAACCGACACCAATGGTCGCGACCCGCCGAGGACCTGGCGTTGCGTAAGTGTGGCCGTAGCCGACCGCGCTGCCGCCAGGAAGTTGCCGAATTTGGAGGATCCGGCTGCGAAGGCTCACGACCGGCATGATGCCCAGGCACTCGGACTGCGGCGGAACGCCGTAGAGCGCGATGCCCGGACGGACCAGCTCGAGATGGTAAGCCCCGGATAGGAATGTTCCGCAGCTGTTTGCGATGGAACGCGGGACACCGGGGAATCTGTCGGCGACTTTGCTAAAGCGGCGCAGTTGATCCTCGTTGACCGGGAGGCGAGGTTCGTCGGCACACGCCAGGTGTGTTAGCACCAGTCTCAGAGCGAGCTCCTCGGGCAATGAGGGATCCTCAGCTAGTTGCTCAACCACGGGCTCCGATATGCCCAGGCGCGACATCCCGGTTTCGATTTGAATCGCCGAGGGCAACGCGACGCCGCGCCGCCGTGCCTCGGATCGCCACCGTTCAATCTGCACGCGCGAATTGAGCACGGGCACAAACCCGGCGTTTGCACAGGCAGCCTCACCTCCAGGATCAAGACCGTTCAGGATGAATATGGTGCAATTCACCGGCAACGTTGGGTGCAAATCCAGCGCTTCGCATAACTGGGCGACAAAGAACGTGCGGCACCCTTCGAGATACAGTGCAGACACGACTGGTCGAGCGCCAAGACCGTAAGCATCGGCTTTGACGACGGCCGCGCACTCCGCCGGCGACACATCGTCGCGCAGCACGCGATAATTCGCACGCAAGGCGCTCAGATCGATGACGAGCTGGCTTGAGAACGTTGGGCAACCAGTCATGTTCATTACTTCCTCCCCGCAGCCAGTCTGGACGAAGCAGATGTAGTTTTGTGATCGATTCTGCGTAGAAGCCTGCTATTTTGAACGCACAGCCGCATAATCTGCGACAATCTGGGGAAACACGCGTTGATCGCAATCGATAGTCTCGACCGCAGGATATTGAACCAACTCCGTTTGAATGCGCGCGTCACGAACAGCGCGTTGGCCAAAGAGGTGGGTCTCTCTGAATCAGCTTGCCTCAGAAGATTGAAGCTTCTCGAGCGCAGCGGCGTGATCCGCGGATACACGGCAATCATCTCGGGCGGCGACCCGGACGAAGGGATCGATGCGGTCGTGCAGGTTGAGCTGGAAAGGCAAACGGAGGAGTATCTGACTCGTTTTGAAGCGGCAATGCGCAAGCATGCCGAGATCCGGGAATGGTATCTGCTGAGCGGCGCTGGAGACTACATGCTTCGTCTGCGTGTTTCCGACATGGAGGACTATGCGCTTTTCCATCGTGACGTGCTGTCACGGCTTCCTGGCGTTTCAAGGATCAACTCCAGCTTTGCTATGAGGAGCCATCGCAAGGCCTGAAGCCGCATAGGTCAAAACTGCCGCACTGGCGCGAGGTGAGAGCGGTTGTGGTCGGTGTTCCCAGAAAAGCCAGCACAGCAAAATGATCGTGATGATGGCGACGGCTATTTGGGCGGAATTGATCAGTCGCCGAGCGGGAACGATTTGGTGGTCGCACAGGAACTGGTCAAGCTTGCTGCGAACAACGTCACTGGACCGAAGCCGCCGAAGCTGTTTCGGTGTAGCTTTTCGAACGAAGGCGAGCACCTCCCGGAAGTCGGTGTGCGATAGCTCGGGATATCGTGCGAGGAGAACAGCGATGCGGCCGTCCGGATAGGCGGCGGCGCTGATGCCGAATTCATTATGCCGACGGCGCGCCTTCTTACGCCGCGGTTGCAGCAAGGATGTCCGCCGACTGATGCGGGATGACATTTTATGACTCCGGAAAAACCTCCGGCGGCTCGATCAGGGCAAAAGCGCCCTCTCCGCCCACTGGCGATCTACGGTGTCCGTTCAGATCGCGACCGTTAGCCGAACGCGGGATCGAACGCGCCCGGCGTCAGCCGCCGAATTTGAGGGGATGATCCGTGCCTTGGTGGAACCCGCATGTCATGCCGCTAAGGTTAGCCCTGCCGGGAATATAAGCAAGTATCGTGCTGCATCGTCATGAAACCACAAGGAATTAGCCATCCATGCTGAGGCTGCTGCTGTCCGTCATTGTCGCGCTCTTGATCACGATCGCTACGATCTGGATCAATCCGTCCACAGACGAGCGCGCTATGTATGGATTCGAAGGACCTTTGGAGCAGAATTGGTTACCGCGCGAGGTAGGTGGATGGCCTGCACCGTTCCTGGCGGACAACCCGAATACATCGGTCATCCACAAGATCGGAGTAGAGGATAACTTCCGCGCCGGCTCCTTTTTGGGCTCGCTAAGTTTTTGGCTCCTCGTCGTTTTGATGTCGCAGCGTTTCTGCCGCTGGGTCGCGCGAGCAGTTGGTGCAAGTGGTCGAGATGGCGTTTGACATGCGGTGGCCGCAGGCACATCTTGGGACGATGAAGCTCCGCGTGCGCCATCTCCGACGCCGCCTCCACGCAGGCCAACTCCTCGCGGGCATGTAGCCCCGGGCTCTCCCAAGGCATGTCCCGAAGAGCTCGGGGCCCCTCGCATCACGACACATCGGCTCGGCGCTCAATCTGGCGTCGGCAATCCCGGAGATTTTATCATGAGCGCTACAAAGGCGGCATCCAAGCGGCCGCAAATCCATATGATTGAAGAGGAGGCGGACAAGTTGTCCGACCTTGCACTCAGCGTCGAGGACCGGCTTCCGCAAGTTTGCGAGATGTTGATCCGGGAAACTTCGCGCGCTCGGTTGCACAGCGCAGCGACCATCCCCGTCGATGTCGTCACGATGGGTTCGTCCGTTGAATTCGTGGACGAAGGAACCGGTGCACGCCGCACAGTCCAGCTGGTCTTCCCGCCGGACGCTGACATTTCTGCAGGCAAGGTGTCGATCCTAACCCCTGTCGGAGCGGGGCTTATTGGATTGCGAGAGGGTCAGTCGATCCTTTGGCCCGATCGCGAGGGCCATGAGCGAACGCTCGTGATCAAGAAGGTCATTCAGAAGTCAGCAGCAGCTGCATGACTGAAAAGTGCCGGTTCGGAATTGGATCCTTCCTCAGCCGACCGGCACTCTCACTCGCCTGGCGCGGCTGATTGTTAGATGGCATGACTCTTCATCAGCTGGCGTAATTGCTTCCGAAGCGAGGTGCCGCTTAGGTAGGCGGAGATCGACGCGTAGCCTTCGGCGGCGAGCTCTCGCTCCAGGTCGGGAATGTCCCTGCACCCTCCTTCCTTAGCCAGTTGGATGGCGCGCTCGATAATCGGGGTCTCGCTCACGCTTTGTCCCCCTCACCGGGCACGAAGCTCACTTGAGCCAAGCGCCACGACTTGCCTGGATCGCCGGGCCATATTTCAGCCAGCTCCAGCGGTTGAGTAGGGACTGCTCCGTGCACTTCGGCATGAATAAATCGGCCTGTCGCGCGAAGACGGACGGATGATCCAGGATACATGCGCTCAAGCGTTGCCTTTAGCGCTCTTGCGTCATGTGCCAGTTCGACCTTCCCGAGCCTCCGCGGAGTGCCATCGACGAGCTCGGCTGTAGCGACGCGTAGTGACGTGATGCCGTCCTTGAGTATGCTGAACGAGATAAAGGCAGCAGCAGCGGCGTCCGCCCACCAGAGTCCAAACGCTACGCCGAGGACGCCGGCGATGCCTGCCAGCCCCGTCATCCAGTCAGCCTTCTGCATCATGGCGTCCGTATCGAGCACCTCGTCTTCGAGACGGCGCGCGATCGGCTGCTTCATCCTGCCCAAGATCATCGGTGGCACGACCGAGTAAACGAGAGCCGCGATCATGACCCAGCCTTGCCATATCTCATGGCCAAGAATGCGCACAGGCGGCATGGTCGGATGCTCGCGCGCGACTAGCGATGTCAGCGAGTCGAACACTAGAATTGCGCCGACGGAGCATAGAGCCACCGCTGCGATCAGCGATGATAGGCTCTGGACGCGGTGAAAGCCGAAGGGAAATGCTCGGGTCGCGTCCTTGCGCTCGAAGTGCAGCGCCACCAGGAAGACGATGGCTGGGACGAGGCTGAGCACGTCTTCGATCAGCGCGGTCTTCATCGCTTGGCTGGAACCCATCACCAGCCACATGACGAAAACAACCGAGGACATCCAGGCGAGTGTCCACCATTCTAAACTTCGCGCGTGTTGCAAGTCGCGGCGGACATATTCGGGAAGACGGTCGATCACTTCGCTACTCGCGTCAGGAACATCGCACGCGGGTGGATGAGCGCAATCCAAGCATTCTCCCCGTTGCGGACTACAGCTACCGGTTGTGGATCGCCATCTTTCGACTTCATCTGCTCTGGCGAAGGCATGATGGCAACACGGGTGGCCCAAGGCGTATCGCGCGCGAGCTCGCCGACGACGAGGTCGAGATCGCCTCGCTCGATCATGGGCAGCAGCGTCTCCGTCGAGCCTCGCACGATGTCGGGACGGCTTCCAGTGTCCGCGGCCACCAAGCCCACGAGTCGATCAAGCGACGGATTATGTGGCACATTGCCTTCCGCGATGACTCCGGCACGGAGCACCTTCGTCTGCCGGACGCGGTCGATGGTGCCTTCTGCATCTTTCGGGATCTCTGAACATCCGGCCAGCATGAGCAACAAGGCCGTGGCGAAGATGGTAGGTTTCATGGGGGCTACTCGCTGAGCGGGGGGCGTGGCGGTCACGCCCCCAGCGTGTCGAAATGCGCGGGTCAGACTGGGACCGCACCAACGATTCGGTAGGTATCTCGCCCGTCGGTCGGCGCGGACCCGCAAGTCTCGTCGAGCCTGGCGGCCCTTTCGGAATACAGTTGCGCGAAACGCCGGTGGATCAATGCGATGCCGGTATCCGACAACGCGGACTTGGCGAGATGATATCGAGCGCGCCGCCTGAAGTAGGCGATGGTCTTTTCCGTCACGGAAGATCCCTTTCTGATGCAAGCGGGGGCTGCCGCCCTCCGGGAAAGGGCGCCGCACGGCTTGGCGAGGGAGTGTTGCCTGTGACCGAACGGCGCCCAGTTGGCGGTCGCGTGGGGCGACCGACCGGAGATCCTAGGCGCTGACCTGCGCGCCTAGGGATTTAGGCGTGGGGTGCTGCTACCTGCAGGGATCGTTTCGATCAGGGCGCGAACGGTCGACATGACGCGATCAAGATGGACTAAGCCTTTGCGAAGTCAAGGTCTGGCGCGCCCACCAGCCCTGCGCATCGCTGCGCAGGCAATTCCAGCGGCGATCAGTGTCACGCCAGCGAAGTGGAACGGGCGAATAGCTTCGCCAAGGAATATGGCGGCGAGCAACGCTCCCATGACGGGCATGATATTGAGGTAGAGGCCCGCCGGCGCGGATCCGAGAAGTTCGACCCCTCGATTGTAACATAGGTAAGCAATCAAGGACGGGAACACACATACATACGCGATCGCCATCCAGCTTTCCGATCGATCCTCGATCAACCGGCCCGAGGCGATCTCGGCTATGTAAAACGGAAGGACCACGACTACGCCCACTGCTAGCGTTGTTGCCAGGAAGCTCAGTGGATGCACGGCTGGCCGCTTGCGAAGCAGCACCGAGTAGAGCGACCAAATCACCACAGCGCCAGAGATGACGAGATCGCCCGTATTCATCCTGAGTGCCAGCAGAGCACTCATCTGCCCCTTCGATATGATGACTAGCGCACCGGCGATCGAGAGGAGGATGCCAATGCCTTGTAGAAGCCGGGCTCGTTCAGAGAAAATCAGAATTCCGAGAAGCAGGATCAGGCCGGGCTGTAGCGATTGTAGGAGGAGACCATTGACGGCCGTGGTTGTCTGAAGACCTGTGTAGAGTAACGTGTTGAACGCTCCAATGCCCAGCGCCCCCAGGACAACCACCGTTCGCCACGACGCGCGCAAGGTGGGCAGGTCGCGGCGAAGATGCGGCCAAGCAATCGGCAGGAGGATCAACAGCGCGAGTGTCCAGCGCCAGAATGACAAGGCGACCGGCGGGACGAATTCCCGCGCGCCACGCGCAACGATGGAATTGCCGGCCCAGAAAAGCGCGGTGCAGGTCAGCAACAGATAGGGTGAGTGCCAAAGCCTGAGACGCCTTTTGGACGATTCGGCCTCGGTTTTGAAAAATCGCGAGTTCATGGTGCATGCGGCGCGGTTCGCCGCGCCTCTCGATAAGCTGGTCTGGTTGAACCCTATAGTGGGTTCGGCGCGCTGCGGCCGCACAGCGGCCGCGAGCTAGCGGGTCGGACTGCGTTCCGAACGCAGGTAAAGTGGCACGCGCGATGAAACGAAAGGCATCGGGCCTATCTAAAGGGTTCTCTCTTACCTCGGCAAGCTGCCCGCTGTGTTTGACTTTGCGTCTGAATGGGCCATGATTGGCACATGTCCTCGCAGGTCCTGATCCGGCACGTCGAAGTGCATCCCGGCAGCAGCACCGAGCGCCTGCCTGCCCTGGGCTGAACCTGCTAGCTGCAGGCATCTGACCTAGGGCACCCTCCCCAGCTCGAGCTGGAATCGTGATTTCCGATCGCGTGCGCCGACTTGGGTCCGGCCGCGATCGTGCGCGGAGGTTCAAATGGACAGGTTCGTGGTCGAGGCCGACCATCGGGTGGTAGGGATCGCCATTCGCGTTCCCGGAGGATTTAGGTTCGTGTGTTCGGATCCTGATTTCCAGGAGATGGACAGGAAAGTCTTCCCACGCGCGCGTGCATTGGCGAGCAGTGTTGCGGAGCTGGCAAAGGCGCGTCGCAGCGCGACCAACACGGTTCATTAGGGAGGGTAGACGTGAATGCTATCTGTCCCTCCGTCATCGACTCGCTAGTTCACATCTGGACCGCGCTTCACAAGGATCTCGATGTCGAGATCGATGCTGGCAATGCTCGTTATCTGCGTGGCGTCGTCCTGAGCATGGATGACGAACTCGTCGCGCGTCTGCTTTCGGCAAAGCTGGCGATGTCGCGAATGCCTGATGCTCAAAGCGACGGAACGCTCGCGCAATGTGGAAGCGACGTGGTCTACTCGGTCCAAGGCCGAACACTGCAGGCGACACTGGTGCACGGAACTGACGTCACTAAACGTCGCCTTGGCGTCGAAACGCGCTTTGGAGCCGCATTGTTAGGCCTCCGACCAGGTCAATCGTTGCTCTGGCCGATGGAGCGAGGGCGATTGGTAGAGGTCCGCGTGCTAAAGATCGCATCGCCAAATTTCTCTCGCCGGGGCCGTATCTCGCCGCTCTTCAGGACGGGGAAGCCATGCGCATTTGGGTGACCCGCACCGAACCGGACAATCGCTCCACGGCGACCCGCCTGAAAGCGCTCGGGCATGACGTTGTAAGCGTGCCGGTGCTCGGCGTGCGGCCGTTCTCGACCGAGCAGCCTGAGCTGCTGCCGGACGCCATCGTATTCACCAGTATGAACGGCGTTCGGCACCATCCCATTCGGGCGGAATACAAGACTTTACCTGTGTTTGCGGTCGGGAACGCTACCGCTGGCGCCGCTCGGGATGCCGGGTATTCCGACGTTCGTTCTGCCAGTGGCGACGTTCGAGACCTGCAACGACTGATCTTGAATGACCTGGCTCCACCTGCCCGCATCGTTCACTTTGGCGCGCGCGAAACGGCTGGGGACCTCAAGGGATTTCTCCGGCGCTTTGGCTATCTGGTGGAACGTCGGATAGTCTACACCGCGCAGGCCGTTGCGATACGCTGGTTGCTGCAAGTGAGAACAGAGCTGCCGTCGATCGACGGTATTCTGGTCCACTCACCACGGGCAGCGGAACGGGTCGCACGCGTCTTGGCGGGCACCTCATGGCGAGGAAATGTCTGGTGTCTGTCGGAGGCATGCGCGCTCAGATTGACGGACGTGCCGGGAATCCAATTGCACTTTACATCGCGTCCCGACGAGGCGGCGCTGATCGAAATGGTGCGTCAGGACCGAGTGATCAGGATGCCGTGCCGTGCATCGCTGCGCGCCGTCTCGGCCGCAACCAGACAAGCGTTCGCCGCCGGTCCCTGGCAGCCAGCTAATGACAACCCGGATTTTCCTGACGACGATGATGGGCCGGAGACGGATCCGCCCCCGGCCGCTTGAACCATCGGCCTCGACGGACCCTGGGCGTTGACCGTATTGGGCGCTCTCCTCAACGCAAGGCGACCAATGTTCGAAGAAGCACTCTCGTGGGCAAAGAAGAAACCGGACTTCGCCATCGATCTCGGCACCGCCAACACTCTGGTCGTTGATAAGGCTGGAGGCGTGATGTTTGAGCAGCCGTCGGTATGCTGCTTTGACGGCTCGGTCGGAGCCGACGGCAAGCTGTTTGCCGCCGGGGCCGAGGCGCAACCGATAGTCGGCCGTGAAGTCAAACGCCTGCGAACCGTTCGGCCGTTGCGAAACGGAGTCCTGGTGGATGTAAGGGCGACATGCGAACTGCTGAAGTTCGCGCTGAAACCGCTGACGCCAAGAAGGAGACTGCGGGCCTCCCGCGTCGTCATCGGCGTGCCAACGGACGCAACACAGGCCGAACGTCGCGCGCTTGGACGCGCCGCGCACGATGCTGGGCTTCCCGAGCCGATGCTCCTCGCCGAACCGATGCTTGCCGCCATTGGGTCCGGATTGGACGTGGCTGAAGCGCGCGGCCGGATGATCGTCGACTGTGGCGCGGGCACGACCGACATCGTCGTGATCTCGCTTGGCGGAATCTGCGTGTCACGATCGGTGCGGGGCGGCGGGGATGCGGTCGACGCCGCTCTGATCCACCATCTTCATCTGCGCAGGCAGTTCAACATCGGGCAGTCGACCGCCGAGGGGCCTAAAATCGCTCTCTCTGATGCGCTGATGTCGCCCGGGCGCTCGCATGTTGAGGTCAAGGGTCTGGACATGAGGAACGGTTTGCCGCGCGTCCTGGCGCTCGACGTCGAAGAGCTTCGCCCCATTGTCGAGAGGCACGCCGATGAGGTTGCGTCGGCCGTGCGGGCCGCTTTCGCGGCAACGCAGCCCGACCTTGTATCTGGGATCCTCGAGGACGGGATTACGCTGACTGGCGGTGCTGCTCTGACTGCGCTTGTGGCCGAACGTATTCAGCGCTCGACAGGGATAGCTGTCAGGGTGACGGATGCGCCGCAGCGCGCGGTGGCGCGGGGATTGGCGGTTGTGCTGAACTAGTCGATGGCTTCCTGCTTTCGATCCTGCCGCCTGAGCGGCCGGAACGACGGTGTTCCCGTCACGCCCGGGTCTGAGTTCTCGCGGTTCCGGCACTGCTGTCGCGCCCTGATCCCGCAGCATCGCCGATTACAGCCGGCGGAGAAGTTCACCGGTATCGACCACCTCAAAAAGGTCCAGAGCGATGTAGCGAACCGCCTCGCCAGTCGAGAGCGCCAATCGGATCGCACCGGGAAATGTGCGGTGCCCGCGTTTCCCTAGCACCGTCAGGGCGTGCCGAAACTCGATCACGATCAGCGGCGTGTCGTCGTCTCCCATGCATCGGAAGCGGGCCGTCTCCTCCTCCATCTCACTCCTCCCTCGTCCGGCCGGAGCTCAGCATATGAGGTCGATCGCGCCTTGAACTGGCGGGGAGCCATTCACCGGCGGAGCACTTGAGCGACCCGTCTGCGCACTACGGGAAGCACCTCTTCCTCGAACCACGGATTGCGCATCATCCATCCCCGAGAGCGCCAGGATGGATGCGGCAGTGGAAGATAGTTTGGGAGGTAAGCATCGAAGTTCCGCACGCGGTCGGTCATGCGTCCCCCGCCCAACACATGATCCTGCGCGTAGGTGCCCACCAGCAGGGTCAGCTCGATCTCGGGAAGCTGCTGAAGCAATCGGTCGCGCCACAATTTCGCGCATTCCGGCCGGGGTGGCGCGTCGCCGCTGTCGGCACGACCGGGATAGCACAAAGCCATGGGAAGGATCGCGACCAACGCCGAATTGTAGAATTCCGCATCCGTGACATCCATCCATCGCCGGAGCTGTTCTCCCGACGCGTCCGAGAATGGTTTACCGCTTCGATGCGCGCGGGTTCCGGGCGCCTGGCTTGCAACCAGCAATCGCGCGCCCGGCGCAAGCTGAAGGATCGGCCTCGCGCCGAGCGGCAGCTTCGTCTCACAGGCACTGCACGCCCGAACTTCCTCCATCAATCGCGCAAAATCGAGCGATGCTAACCCTGCCGCCGATCTGCCTTGGTCGAACACGTGACCCACCACCTTGCTTCAACGCCGAACCACACTATATATCGGATCACGATATAAATTTGCAATGAAGGGATCATCCCGCTGATCAAGGCCGCTGACAACGGCCCCGGCGACAAACTGAAGGAGGGTGTTATGGCTGCCGCGGAAGCTTCGGTTTGGCCGGTTCTGGCCACCTGCATCGGTCGCGATCTTGTGCCTAGCCCTGCTCAAATCGACCGATTGGCAAGCCGCATATGGCGAGAAACACATCCGAGCGCTTGTCCGTGGGAGGAGGTGGGGCTTGAAAGCGAGCAACACCGTGTCACCGTTGCTGTCGCGGAAGTAGCCGCGGGTGGTTCGACCGCCACAGCGCTCAAGGTTGAGCACCCGGTGAGCCCGGACGAATGGGACATCATGCACGTGCTGGGCGCTTTGTTTGCAAGTGGCGAGACCGCCGGCGATCAACGTTTAGGATCTTCGAACTTTGGAGTTCTCAACTACTTGGACGACGATGCATTCTCGGATAGCCACTACGCCGTCCTAGCGGCCTTCAGGCGCGATCTGCGCCGGTTTCTTCGTTTTAGCGAGAAGGCGGCTGAGGAGGCAGGCCTCACCGCGCAACAGTATCAGGTGCTGCTCGCCCTGCGCGCAACACCCGACCGACAGCTCTCGGTCGGGGAGCTTGCAGAACAGATGCTTTTGGCCCCGCATAGCGCAAGCGAACTGCTCAGCCGGCTTGAAGCCGCGGGTCTCGTCACACGTTTCAAATCGGACATTGACGGCCGCCGAGTGGACGTCTCCATCTCACGCATGGGTTCCAGGATCATCGCCTCGTTAGCTCAGTCGCATCGCGAAGAGCTCACACGGCTGCGCCCGATGCTTCAGGGACTGATCGATGGCTTGGATGCAGGCGACAGTCTGATGAAGCTGGATCGTGCGGACCAGTCCGATGCCTGAGATGCCTCCGATATATACGATAGGACATTCGACCAGAACGATCCCGGAGTTTGCGAGCCTCCTGCAAGCCGGTGGCGTGCGGCTGGTGATCGACATTCGCACCGTGCCGCGCTCACGCACGAATCCGAAATACAATCTCGATGCGCTCGCGGCTGAACTCGAGCCTTATCAAATCGCACACAAGCGTATCGCCGAGCTTGGCGGATTGCGGAAGAAGTCTGAGGTCGAACCCTACGTCAACGGTTTGTGGCGGAACCAGAGCTTCCACAATTACGCGGATTACGCTTTATCGCCGGCATTTCGGCTAGGCTTAGCCGCTCTCTTGCAGGACGCAGCGGAGCGACCGACGGCGATTATGTGCGCGGAGGCCGTCTGGTGGAGGTGCCATCGCCGCATTGTCGCGGATTATTTGATCCTAGCTGGTCGCACCGTATTACATCTGATGGGCGAGAACACGGTCACACCAGCGAAGGTGACCCCTGGCGCTTTCGCTATTGCTCAGGAAATTCGCTATCCAGGTCCGGAGCCCGCTTAGGACTCACAATCATCCGTGTGTGGTTGCATCGGCGCTCGTAGGGGACATCAGCCGGGTCGACGCCGCGCTGCTCAGGCCGAGATTAGCGTCTCTCAGCTGACGGCGCACCCAACGCTCAGGTAGCTGCTGTCGAAGTCTCCAGCGCGAGCAAGCGCATGCCAATCGGGAACCCTGATGGCTTTGCCGGCGATTGAAATCAGACCAAGCGTGCGCAGTGCCTTGAAGGTGCGATTGACATGCGAGGAGGTCAGCCCGAGTGCATCGCCGACCTGCGTTTGGGTGGCGGTCAGCTGAAATGCGTTTCGCGTGCCGAGTCCTGCGCTTTCCATCCGCATTGCGATCTCGCCGACGAGATAAGCGAGGCGCGTCTGCGCAGTCGCTCGATAAACGACAGCATTGCGAACTGACGATCAGTGCGCATCCGTCACCCAGGTCGTCATCAATACAGTAACTCCCCTTCGAGCGAGCCTCGCCATCGCCAATGGAAGCGGGTCGCTGTGATCTGGATTAATATGTGCTATCATCTCCCTCACTAAACTCGGTCAAGTCTTGCAACCGATCGGACACGTCCGGCATTTTGGGCGCTTGCCGCGCTTTCACCTTCATCTGTTTAACGACATCGATGTCCCTGACGAGGATGGCAGCGACTATCCCGACCTCGCCACCGCTCGAGCGGAAGCGATACGTTCTGCGCGTGCCATGATGGCCGAGCATCTTCTCGCAGGACGGTCGATTGCGCTCGGCCACCGGATCAACGTTGCAGACGAGCAGGGCAAGGTGCTGGCCAGCATCCCCTTCCGCGAGTTGATCACGGTTGTAGACTGATCCTTGCTCTGCACGTGCTGCTGATGGGAACTTTTGTTTTTAGTGGATTGCAGTTGACCTAGCTGGGGGCGGTCGAGCGGATGCTCGCCGCGTGCTGGATCTTCAGCTGGTGTATCGCCTGTCACTTCGAGCATTCGCTAGGATGCCAAGTCTGATCCAGATCATTGATTTCCGAAGCGTTTTTTGAAATTGGTTCCCCCGGGGGGACTGCATGGGACACTACCGAGTATACAAGTTGGACGACGCTTCGCGACGCATCGTGAAGGGCAAGGACGTCGAGGCGCCCAGTGACGATCAGGCAATGAGGTCGGCCAAGGAAGATCCGGACTGCCCTGTTTGCGAAGTTTGGAAGGGTGCAAGGCCGATCGGGTGGGTCGAGCGCAAGGGCTAAGCCAGGCAAGCAGAACCGGTGTGGTGGTCCTTCACAGATCAGCAGTGTTGAAGCTAGAGTCGTCCAGCACATGAGCAAGCCACATAGCGCACGATATCACCCGGGCAGAAAGGGATCGCGAGAGTGTGTTCAGCACCACGGTTGCCGCGCACCCTCCCAGCGCCGCGCCAGACCTTCCGCGACAAGCTGCTCTCCTAGCGAAGTCCCGTCTCGCATCAGAACCCGCAGTTGGCGACCATACCTGTCCTTCGCACGACCTTGGACCATTTGATCAAACGGGCCGAGGTTCATTAACTCGGCGAGGCGCTCAGTGGCCCTGCTTCCCAGCCGTGCCTCCTCATCGCACCTGGGCGGGTGCGTCTCTGGCGCATCGATGTCGGCTATCCGGATCTTGATGCCCTCGATCCAGACAGTATCGCCGTCGACCACACAGTTCCGTCCGCCTCCAGTATGGCAGATCGTGAACTCACCCACTTGATCGACGCTGCGCTCATTCGCTTTCCTGAGTTCGGGCTGCATTTCAGCAATCGTCGGTTCTTCTGCAGGAGCCACTTTGTCACTGCGCGCAGCTGCCTGGATCGATTGGGAGGCTTGGAACGAGGATCGCTGCCTCTCGCCACGGTGATAAACCATTACCAGAACGCCGATGAACGCCAGGCACGCGATGACGAGCAGCACGCGCTCGGACGCGCTCGTGACCGGGCCGGATCGTCTACGCTGGCCGGATCCGCGTGTGCGCAGGCTGCAATCATAACTGCGACGCATGGCTAACCGCCGAACAGACGCGCGAGCCAGCTGCGTGGCGTTTCTGGGCTCTCGATGAATGTAGGTGGAATATTTGAAGAAGAATCAACCAAGGATGCTGCTCCGGCTGGTTGCTCGATGGGTGCCGGAGCTTCAGCCCGCCGGGCTCGCTCTGCCACTGCAGCCTTTAGCGCGGCGAGATTTAGATCGAGCTGATCCATTCCTCACCGCCTCATCGATGGTGAGGCCTGCTGCGTCGATCGCCGCATGCGGATCTCGATCCGGCGGCGGCGCTGATCATCACCACGGGCAGTCCCGTCGGCCACTCGGTCCACCGGAACGATCATCTGGGCGCCGGACAGCGGCAGGATCGATACGCGCCGCAGGCGCGGATCGGCGCGAAGCACGTGAACCACGGCGACGGCGCGAGCCATTGCAAGCCCGGCATTGTCGGTGGACCGTAGTTGAGCGATCGAGGTTCGGCCTACTGAAGCCGCGATGAGAGATCCATCCAGGTTGCTGGTGCCGGACATCGGAACCTCGTCCGTGTGCCCAATTACTTCCACCACATCGACGTCGTAGTCGGAGACGCTCTTGGCGAGCATGGGGATCACCTCATCGCGAAGGTTGCGATCGAACTCGGGGCGCAAGGTCGCCTTGCCGCTATCGAAGAAGTAGCCCCCCGCCTCGCTCAGACTGAAGAATGGCGGCCATTGCCCTTTGCGTCCCCGGGACGAGGCTGCCACGACCTCCTTCACGAACTGCTCTGAATCCTTGACCCCGCTGGACGCCGCTGCCTCGCGAACCTGACGGCCGACCTCGGCGTCTGCCATCAGGTTATCGGCGCCCCGCTCCACGCTTGCAGCCTCGACTTGGCGACGTGCTTCGATCGCGCGCGTCAGTTCCTTGAAATAGTCGTCGCTGTTCCTCGCCTGAGGGTAGGCCCGCTGCAACTCCTCGACGAGTCGAGACGCGCCGCCACCATCCAGAGCTTGGATGCGGGAGTCGCGGTTCTGCAGGGCGGCGGCGAGGGCCATCAGGAGAACGAACAGCAGGAGGATCATGATTTCGGCCATCGTCAGGCCTAGAACGAGGCCTCGCCGATATGACTTATCCTGTCGAAGGTCGAGTTGCTGTTCGCTCACGCTTCGGAGGCCTGCACACGGGTGACCAGCGACCCGGTCATCTCCACAAGCGCGGCATGAACTTTCCCTACGTTCTCACGCGAGCGGTCGAGGTCCGTCTCGAGTGCGGCGTTGTGACGATCGAGCATGGCCACGCCCGCTTCGGTCCGCTTTTTCAACTCATCGACGAAACGTTCCTGAGACTTCGTTATCGCTGTGAACTGCTCCTCCATAGCCTGAGCAGCCTGCGCGAGGGCGTCTGCAGTGCGGCCTGCGATCTTCGTTGGCGCACCTTCGATCCGCTCCAGTCGTTCGGTAACGTTCTTATCGAAACGGGCAGCCGTCTCATCGAAGCTCCGGACCTGGGTTGCGATATCGGCAACGGCTTGGCGAAGGTCCTCCCCGGCCGCGACGAGTGAGGTGTGGGCGCCGGCAAGCTGCTCCGCGCGGCGGGAAAGCTCACCCAAGTTCTCCTGGGTGCGTTCGGCAGCACCCTGGAGAGTTGTGAGACTCGTGCTGATGGCGCCGGTGGATCGCTCGATCCCTGACATCGCTTCTGCGTGCTTCTCGATGCTTTGAACGACCTTGTCTGTTGCGGTGGACATCCGCTTTCCGCGCGAGACCGCCTCGTTGGACTGCTGGGTCACGGTCTCCGTAGCGGAACTCGACATCGCCGCCATGGCTTCCGTTGCCCTCGTCGCCACAGAGCCAATTGCCTCTGCTGCGGCAGTCGCCGTTTCGCTCATTGATTTCGCAGCATCCTGCTGGACGTCGCCGAGCGCCTCCACTACCTGCGAGCGAAGCTCCTCGAGCGCCTGCCTTGTCTCACGCCCGTAATCGCTCATGCTGATGGTGATCGCCTGGAGTTCGGCTTTCAGCCGCCCGGCAGCGTCCGCAAGCTCGATGCGGGCCGTGTCCTCGGTTTCGACAAGATCCACCCGGCTTTGATTGAAGAAGACGCGAAGCACCAAGCCCATGATTGTCGTGGCGAGGGCGATGCCGAATCCTTGAACGATGGTGGTCGCAGTCGTCGCGGGATCGAAGAAGAAGATGGCGTAGGCGAGACTGATCAGCGTGTAGATGAGCCCGAGATAATAACAGTTGTCCCCCGCCTGATCGGCGCGGAGGCGTCCCGTGCCGGATGTCTGCACGATTGCTGCATACGCGACCATCGCCACGGCCGCGAAGGCCGCCACCGGGATGGCGGTCAGCCCGATGGACTTGGCAAGCAGAATCGCGGCGCCGCCTCCGAATGCGAAGAGCAGGAAGCCCCACCGATCGATCCAGCCCCGCTCCTCCAGTAGATCCCGATGAAATTCCGCCCCTTGACCCATGTCATCCGCTCACGTTGTAGATCCGGCGCACCTCGCCCCCCTCGGCGTCGATGATGCGCTCCCAAAGCTCCGCCAGCGACCGCGGCTGCGTCTGTGCTGCGTCCGGCCGCTCAAGCATCCAAAGCTCGACCGCGACGCCGCGGAGGTCCGTCCGCATCCGCCTGAATAGGGGGCTCTCGACGAAACTTCTTGGTGCAGGCAAGTCACGATAGAAGCTGACGTCAGCAGTATTTTGGAGCAGATCCGACGCGACCACGAGGCGCTTTGGCATCTTCTCGAGTCCCGGCCTCTGCAATTCGGTCAAGGCGACGGACTGGATGCTTTCAAGAATGGGGGATCTATCGGCACCGCTGGCACGCTGTAGCTGGGCGAAAGCCTGTTTGAGAGGGGCGTCGAATTGCTCGTCCCACTGCTTCTGCACAGCGCCCGGGTTCCCGGTTGCGGAACTGACATCCTCGGCAGTGCCCGGATTGCAGCGCGTGATGACTGGCGAGAGCAGCCGATCACCCGTCGCGTCCACCTTTGCCACGACGAGCTTGCCGTAGCGCGGAATGGAGTTCTTCAGCCTGGTGAGCTGGTTCTCGAAGTCCTGTCGCTGAGCCATGTTCATGGGGTCGGTCACGTCCACAAGCAGGACCGTGATGCTGTCGGGCGTCGTAGGACACAGCCGATCATCCAGCTGACGCTGACCCGATGCCACTGTGAAATAGACGCCGCCCATCACCAGCACCACGGCAACGACGCCTATGATCTTGAGGAGGGCGTTGCGAGATTGCGCCGCTCCGCGGTTGGCGCTCCCATTTCTTCCGCGTTCGGCCCTGCGGTCGCGAGTTCTAGCCATCCTCGATGCGCCTCTTCAGGTCGTCAAGCGGCTCGAAGCTGTCGATGGCCTCGTCGAAGGCCCGCGCGATGTGGGACACGGTCGCTTCTAGGTCATGCTCGGCTGCATCGATCGCTGAACGTGGAATATCTTCACCAGGCGCTGGCGGAAGTGGCTCATAGGTCAGCTTCCAGATTTGATCGAAATGCACGGGTTCGGGCGTTGTCCGACTTGCGCGGTTAGCGGAGCGGTATTCCTGCAGCAGCGCGTTCCCCGTGGCTTCGAGCTGTTCGACATACTCCTCGTAGCGCCGGCGGAAGGCATCTCGCGCCGCTAGGATCTGGTGCCGCTGGCTCAACTGCCTTCCAAGCTCCAGACGCACGTCCGTGGCTTCGCCGATCGCCTCGTCGCGGATGTGCAGCAACTCCGCCGAGGCGTCTTCGACACCTGCCACATAGTCTTCGCAGCGGCCGGCGTGCCGCCGCCAGACCGGACCATAGCCGGGGAATGGATCGTCCATCTTGTAGGCGGCCATTGCAGCGCCGATCGCGAAGACAAGACCTAGACCGAGCAGACCATATGAGTAGAGGCTGTCGAGGGAAGAGGTAAGCATGCCCAAGGCCGCAGTTTCCGGGCTCTCGATCCCGAGCGCTTTGGCGTCGCGATAGTGACCTGCCAGCAAATTCCATACGACCGTCAGCACCAGCCAGGCTGTGATCCCCGTCCAAGCAAGTGCGCGCATAGGCACGGAGCGGTGATGCACCAGTGGCCAGACCTTGCGGCCCACCGCTGCGGCGATTCCGACGTTGATCGCACCGACGGCAGCGGCGGCGAAAACGCCGCCTATCCAGCCCATATCGTCGCCCAGCCGGAGGAACATGGAATTCAGGATGGTCTCAAGCAGCCAGAATACGAGCATGGAGCCGATGGTCACCACGTCCGGTGGGACGTCATGTGCAGGCCGACGCAGACCGTTTTCGCGGCGGAAGTCCCGAAGCTCCTCGTAGCTGTCGCGGATGGCATCGCGCCTGGTCGAAAGCCTTCCGCGGCGGTTGATCACCTCGGTCTTGAAGTCGCCCACCGCTACGCTCGCCTGAGTCCGGATCGAGCTCAGATTGGCCAGCAGCTCCAATCCGCCAAGCCTCGAGTCGTATGTCCGTATCGCGTTGGCTGCATCGATCTGCGCCCGCTTGAAATGGTCTCGGATCCGAACCTCGACATCAGCCTCGACGGAATCGGGAGCCTGCGCGGTGGAAGGTGGCAGCTCCAAGGTCCCCTGCTCGCCCCCACGTTCGCGAAGTCGGAGCTCGCGAGCGAGCGCGTCGCGATCCAGCTGGATGAACGGATCGTCCATCGGAGCGCGCAACGGCTCGCTCCGATCGAAGAACCCCCGCATCTTCGACCATGCCCCCATGAGTCGATCACTACCGTCAGAAGCATTACGAATCCAAGCGCCTTTCGTCCGCGTATGACCCGACGACAATTGAAATGGGAAAGCAAAACCCCGATGCAGAGCAAGATCATGGGATCGAGTTGGGCGGCGGCCTCGTGCGAGGGGAAAGATGAAGCGGAAATTTTCGGGCCTGGCGCTTGCGACGCTGGCGCTGATCGCGTCGAGCAAGGCGTCGGCTGCTGTCAACTGGTGCGCAATCCCCGACCTCGTTCCGAGCTCCGAAAGCGACTTCGAGCGCTTGGTCCCGCTTGTCGAGGGCGCAACCGGGTGTCAGCGCAGTCTTACCGACAGCGCTCACGATGCAGAGTGGAAGTGCGACAGCCCGAGGGAGAAGGCGTCGGTGAAGATCAAGATGATCCGCGCTCCGGGGGAAGGGATAAGCTTGCTGATTGGAAGCTGGGGCATGCAGTCGCTCGATCCAATCAGAGCCTGCGGCAAGGACAAGGTGACAACCGGGAGCCGGTTTGAGGCGGGAAACGTATCCCACCGAGACCAGATCACGTTCCGTCATGCTCTAAAGACGTTGACCCTGCTCAACCTTGGTCCGCAGAGCATCGGTGTGGCATATTCGGGGCCGCGGTTCGGCCGCGACCAGATGGGGCCAGATTTGGCGCAGGCCCTCTTCGGCATTAGCACAAGGACTTACCCGACGACGCGTGTAAAGCTCGCAGGAACTGATCCTCTGCGAACAGACGTCTTCGATCTCGTCGCCGCGTTTGAGTCGCGAGGGAGCTCCGTCACGTCTTCGGAGAATCTCGACAATTCACTCCCAGAATGGACACTCACCGCCCCCACTGGCCTGCCTGGTGTCACCAGCGTGGAGATCCAAGGGTTCGTGCGACATCTGCTGCGGGCCACCTACACCATGGCTGCTGTTTCGGACTACGAGAGGTATGTCAGCCTGCTCGATGGCGAATATGGGGCGTCGAAGCGCACCGTCTCCGGTTCCTGCACCGTCCGCTACTGGTCTGCCGGCGACGTCTCGCTGACCGGCAAGCATTGTCCGGCAGATGGCCGCAGCACCCTCATGTTCTTCAACGACGTCGCAAGTGACCAGCTGGATCAATATGCGAAGCAGCTCGAGAAAGAACGAAGTGAGAAGTCGAGCCCACAGAAGCCCACGATTGACCGGGACAACTTCTGATGCCGGGTGATAACCGGATCGACGACCTGCAAAGGCTCAGCCGCCTCCGCTCCGAGGGTGCGTTGACCGAGGAGGAGTTCGGGGCAGAGAAGCGCCGCGTCCTGGGGCGGGACCAAACTTCTGCGAGCCGACCCGCTGCTCTGATGATCGTCGCCGGCGTGCTGATCTCCATGATGGGCGCTTTGGCCTTCTGGTGGCTATGGACCCCCACGAATGGCGATATAAGGCCCATAGAGGGCAGTTCGCAGGCGCCGGTGCGATCCCCAGCAGCGATGGCAGCGGGGCCTTCTCCCACTTCAACCCCGACTGTCGTCGCGCCCATGAAGGTAGCCGTCCTCGATGACGCCCTGGTCTTTTCGTCGCCGGCGACGTGCGTGGCGGGCGAAACGTTGGCTGGCATCTACGACATGATGGACAAAGCGATGGAATCTGGTGCTCCGAACACCGTGAAGCTCGATGCCTTCAGCGAGCCGATCAAACTGATCTCGAAGTCCGGCAAGGATAAGGACGGCGGGTGGAGTGGCTCGGCCGAACTGCGGATGCCGTCAGGAGCCACTTGGCATGGGATGCGGCTGTCCCGGGTCACATCGGGCTGGTATCGCCCGCCGGAGACCGACAGTGTCCATGAGCGAACCATCACGTTCCACGAGGAGCCTGCCAAGCTGCTGCGAACGTTGAACCGCCTCGGCTTCAAGGCCGTCCTGGCGCCATCCTACTCGGAGCTGCCCGACACCTACAACAGCTGCGGCGGCAGCATGAGCGTAGAGAGGCGGCCCGGCGGAAGCGCGCTCAGCTGCAGCTGGGGCTGCTGATAGCGCCGACGTCCTCCGAGACGGCTCTTCAGAAGTCGGGCTGCCTCATCAGGCGCGGTGGGAGATTACCGTATTTAAGGACGGCACCGCGCTCTCGCGCCGTCTGACGCACCACTTCCAAATGCTCATTGACGAAGCGCTGCTTTAGCCCCGGCACGATCGCGTCGAAATGGACGTGATGGCAGTCGGCGAAGCCGAACGCGCGAGTGAGATAGGTGTCGAAGGCCTGCTTCAAGGCAAGCCACTGGCCGCGCTCCTCAAGCCACGGACGGGTAGCCGCCGACGTTGAAATGATCGTCAGTCGTTTCCCGCTGAGTTCGGGATTGGGCAGGTTTGCCTTCACCTCCTCGGCCGAGAAGTTGGCGCCGAGCACGCGATCAACATACCCCTTCACGATCGCCGGCGGCATCCCGAACCAGATCGGGTAGACGAGAACCAGCATATCCGATGAGGCGATCTGAGTAAGCGAATGGGACACGTCCCATGGCACAAGGTAGTCGGGGCCGGGCATCTCCTTCGCCTTCAGCGCTGGATCGAAACCCCGCTGATAAAGGTCGTCGACGACGGCAACCTGACCGAACTTTTCTGCTTCCTCGCACCAGGTCTTTGCAATGGCATGATTGAAGCTGTCCGCGCGAGGATGACCTAGCACTACCAGATGTCGAATCTCGCGGCTGGATTTGCCCTCAGTCATTGCATTCTCCTAACAAGATGCGTGTCGGTGGTTGACCATTGCTCTTCGGCCACCCCGTTTCTGGGGCAGCAGCTTGGTGACAGGCCGATACGGGTTACCCGGCATGGCTCCTCTCAACCGCAGACCGGATCGGCGCGCTGAGCTAGGCCCGACCGGTCGGCTATGCGGATCCGACGGCGCCCGGCATCGACGAGTCCATCTGCCTCCCAACGGCTGATGATCCTGCTCACTGTGTGAAGCGTGGTCGCCGAGAGCTCGGCCAACTCCTGGCGAGTAGCGGGTGTAAAGTTGGCTGGTTCGGGAGCCACTCTGAGCAACGTCCGCGCAACCCGTTGTTCCACGGGCTGCGTCGAGACTTCATGCAAACGCTGCAGCATCTCCTCATTGCGGTGCGCGATGATCTTGAGAACGCTGCTGGCGAGCCACGCGTTCTCCTGAAGCATGTTCTCCGCTCGCTCGATCGACCAGCCTAGCGTCCTGACGTCCGTAATGGCGGTGGCGGTTGCTGGATAAGCCATGCCGCCGAATACGGCAGCAGCGCCAGGCAGGTCGCCGGGACCGAGCAAATGGACGGTCATTGCCGCGCCGCGGGGCGAGGTTCGCCATACTCGGACACGTCCCTCGACAATCGCTAGCAGCTGATCGGCGCGGTCTTCCTCGTAAAATAGCGTTTCGCCCGGCGCGAATGTCCGCAGCGACCCAGTGCGCTGAAGCTCCTGCAGGAGGTCTGCAGGCATGTTCTCGAAAAAAGGGCCGCTCGGCTGGGACATGCGCCCTTGTCGCCAGCGAATCGTCGCCCTTCTTTGACGGATATCAAATTCAGCGCGCTATATTCGTTGCAAACGTGACGCCGAAGCAGGGCTGATGCTCCTGCAAAAGAGGCGACCGTATGCCGATTGGTGGGTTTGCTGCGCTGTTTGCGCTGCTAGTGCTGTCGACACTTGCTTCAGGTTATCTCGCGCTGTTTCGCGCCAATGCCATCGCACGCGACCTGGAAACGCCAGAGCGCGACATCACGCCAGGCAAGACCCGCCCGCCCGGCCAGCGCGTAACGCGGCGAGCCGGCCGCTTCGCGCTGGCGTGGTTCGTCCTTTCGAACATCGCGCTGGCGACGTTTCTTCTGCTCTACATAACCGGAACCATCGATCCCGGTTGGACGCGTAATGATCCTACTGTGCAGCGGCCCTGAAGCGATGAAGCTTTGCATATCACCAACGGAGCGCGTGCGGCCAACTTCTCCGGCGTGCGCCTGCACACACCTAACATTCTCCACTCTGCCGAGGCATTATGGATAACACGGTTTCGAACGCCTTCGCCTGGTTGATCCTCGGCATCCTGGCTATATTTGGGGCCGCCGCGGCAGCCGACTCCGGCTTCAGTTTCCACATGGCAATCATGGCGGCGGTGGCGCTCGGGGTCGCCTTCCTAACGATGTCCCGGGGCGATTGGTCCGAGCGCACGACCCCGACTGTTCCCGTTGGGCGCTACTATGACGAGGTCATTCGCTGGGGCGTGATCGCGACTGTCTTCTGGGGAGTGGTCGGCTTCCTGGTAGGCGTCGTTATCGCGTCGCAGCTCGCCTTCCCCGACTTGAACCTGAGTGAACACACCAATTTTGGTCGTTTGCGACCGTTGCATACGTCGGCAGTCATTTTCGCCTTTGGCGGCAACGCGCTGATCGCGACCAGCTTCTACGTCGTGCAGCGCACGTGCCGCGCGCCCCTGGCATTCCCTGCGCTCTCGCGCTTCGTGTTCTGGGGATACCAGCTGTTCATCGTCCTGGCGGCGACCGGCTATGTGCTCGGCATCACGCAGTCGAAGGAATATGCCGAACCAGAATGGTATATCGACCTTTGGCTCACGATCGTCTGGGTCGCCTATCTCGTGGTCTTCGTGGGCACCGTAATCCGCCGTGCCGAACCGCACATCTACGTGGCGAACTGGTTCTACCTCGCGTTCATCCTGACGATCGCGATGCTGCACATCGTCAACAACTTGGCGGTGCCGGTCTCGCTGCTCGGTGCCAAGAGCTACTCGGCGTTCGCCGGGGTGCAGGATGCGCTGACCCAGTGGTGGTATGGCCACAACGCGGTGGGGTTCTTCCTGACCGCCGGCTTCCTCGCCATGATGTATTACTTCGTGCCCAAGCAGGCCGAACGGCCGATCTACAGCTACCGGCTTTCGATCATCCACTTCTGGTCGCTGATCTTCCTCTACATCTGGGCTGGCCCACACCACCTCCACTACACTGCGCTGCCCGACTGGGCGCAGACGTTGGGAATGGTGTTCTCGGTCATGCTTTGGATGCCGAGCTGGGGTGGCATGATCAACGGCCTCATGACGCTGAACGGCGCATGGGACAAGATCCGCACCGACCCGATCATTCGCATGATGGTATTCGCGCTGGCCTTCTATGGCATGGCGACGTTCGAAGGTCCGCTCATGTCGATCAAGAGCGTCAACTCGCTGAGCCACTACACCGAGTGGACGGTAGGCCACGTTCACAGCGGCGCGCTCGGCTGGAACGGCATGATCACGTTCGGCGCCATCTACTATATGGTCCCGCGCCTGTGGGGTCGTAGCCGGCTCTATTCCCTACGTATGATCAACTGGCACTTCTGGCTCGCGACGCTGGGGATCGTTCTCTACGCCTCCTCGATGTGGGTGGCGGGCATCACCCAAGGGTTGATGTGGCGCGAATATGGCGAGGACGGTTACCTCGTTTACGCCTTCGCAGAGGTGGTCGCGGCGATGAAGCCCTATTATGTGATCCGCATCGCCGGCGGCCTCCTCTATCTCGCCGGCGCCCTGGTAATGGTCTGGAACGTGTGGATGACCATCGCAGGTCGCCTGCGTGAAGAGGCGCCCCTCAGCACTGCTTCCTACGACCCTGACAAGGACCGACCGCTCGTGCCCGCTGGCCCGCGCTCGGCCGTAGCCGCCTGAAGGATCGCGCCATGTCCACCAAGCTCCTCGATCACAAAAAGATCGAACGCAACGTCACGCTGCTAGGCGTGCTGTCTCTGGTCGTCGTCGCGACCGGCGGCATCGTTGAGATCGCACCACTCTTCTGGATCGACTCGACGGTCGAGAAGGTCGAAGGCGTGCGTCCTTACACCCCACTCGAGCAGGCTGGGCGTGACATCTATGTTCGCGAGGGCTGCTACAACTGTCACAGCCAGATGGTTCGGCCGTTCCGCGATGAAGTGGAGCGCTATGGTCCTTACAGTCTCGCTGCCGAGAGCATGTATGATCACCCATTCCAGTGGGGTTCCAAGCGGACCGGGCCGGACCTTGCTCGCGTCGGCGGCCGCTATTCGGACGAGTGGCACGTGCAGCACCTCAAGAACCCCCAATCGGTGGTCCCGGAATCGATCATGCCGCGCTACGCGTTCCTCGCACAGCGGGACCTTGCAGGGTATGATGCGAAGGGATCGCTGACGGCTCTGTCGCGGGTCGGCGTTCCCTATTCGAAGGACGATATCGAGAAGGCGGCCGCCGACATGATCGCGCAGGCGACGCCCTTCTCGGACACCGCCGACCTTATGAAGCGCTATCCGAAGGCGCAGACTCGGGACTTCGATGGCGATCCGTCGCGGGTGACCGAAATGGACGCGATTGTCGCCTACCTGCAGATGCTCGGCACCCTTGTCGATTTCGAGTCCGCCAAGCCGCAGGAGCAGGCGCGGTGAATTACGACCAGATGCGACATTTCGCGGACAGCTACGGGCTCGTGTTTATGGGCATCGTGTTCCTGTGCCTGGTCGGCTGGACATTCCGCCGGGGCGCTCGACGAGATCTGGATCGGGCCGCCACGATGATTTTCGATGAGGATCGCCAGGATGGCTGACGGCAAGCGGATCGACGAGGCAACCGGCACCAGCACGGTAGGTCACGAGTGGGATGGTATCGAGGAACTCGATACACCCATGCCGCGCTGGTGGCTCTACACGCTCTACGCGACGATTGTCTTCGCGATCGCCTACTGTGTGGCTTATCCGGCCTGGCCGCTGATCGATCGCGCAACGCACGGGATCCTGAACTGGACCAGTCGCTCGGCTCATGCTGAGGAGATGCAGACCGAGGGTGCGCGCCGTGCACCCACCATCGCAGCGCTCGCGCGCATACCGATTGAGCGCCTTCCAGAGGACTCGAAGCTGCTCGACACCGCGGTAGCAGGCGGCGCCTCGGCGTTCAAAGTCCATTGTGTCCAATGCCATGGGTCAGGCGCGCAAGGCTTTAAGGGCTATCCTAATCTCAACGATGACGACTGGTTGTGGGGTGGCGACTTAAAGGCGATCGAGCAAACTCTACGCAACGGCATCAGGCAGCCGGGCAACGACGAGACTCGCACTTCGATGATGCCAGCGTTCGGGCGCGACCAGATCCTGACGCCGGCGCAGATCGAGGAGGTGGTCAGCCACGTGCTGACCTTGTCCGGACGCGAGAAGCCCAGCGCTGCCGCTCGTCGCGGCGCCGCGCAGTTCGCAACCAATTGCGCCGCTTGCCACGGCGCTGGAGGAGAGGGGAACCGGACGCTTGGTGCGCCCAAGCTCACGGATGCGATCTGGCTCTATGGTGGCGATCGGGAGTCGATCCGCCAGACTATCCACAACTCGCGCAACGGCGTCATGCCGGCTTGGGGTTCTCGATTAGATCCCGTCACAATCAAGATGCTGTCCGCCTATGTGCATTCGCTAGGCGGTGGCGAAGATTTCGTTCCACCAGCGCCGAAGCCGAGCACGGCAGCGCCAAGCGCGGAGGCGGCGGCCACGGCCGCGCGAACCAAGAATGGCAAGCCCTGACGACCTGACCGGTCCCAAGATCAAGCTCTTTGAGGCGCGGGAAAAGATTTTCCCGAAGGCCATCAGCGGGAACTATCGGCGGCTGAAGTGGGCGATCATGGCGATCACCCTCGCCATCTATTACGTGACGCCGTGGTTGCGCTGGGATCGCGGCCCCTATGCACCTGACCAGGCGGTGCTGGTCGACATAGCGAACCGCCGGTTCTTCATGTTCTCCATCGAGATCTGGCCGCACGAATTCTACTATGTGGCAGGCCTGCTCATCATGGCCGGCATCGGCCTGTTCCTCGTGACGTCCTCAGTTGGTCGTGCCTGGTGTGGCTATGCCTGTCCGCAGACAGTATGGACCGACCTGTTTCTGCACGTTGAGCGGCTGATCGATGGTGATCGCAATGCGCAGATACGTCTTCAGCGGGCGCCGTGGACCGCTGGTAAGGTGGCCAAGCGTGTCACCAAACATGGCATATGGCTGCTGATCGCAGTTGCAACTGGCGGCGCCTGGATCTTCTATTTCGCCGACGCGCCCACCCTCGCGCGCCAGCTGTTTGCCGGCGACGCGCCGTTCGTAGCCTATGCCACGGTCGCCATTCTCACGGCGACCACCTATGTGCTCGGCGGCCTAATGCGCGAACAGTTTTGCATCTACGCCTGCCCCTGGCCACGTATTCAAGGCGCGATGCTCGACGAGAAGTCGCTGATCGTGACCTACAAATATTGGCGGGGCGAGCCACGGACGCACGGGACAAAACGGGCGGGGGAAGCTGCCCGCCGCCCGGAAACCGACCATGGCGGCGATCCGCAGCCGGGCGTGCCATCGCTCGAACCGATCGACGTTGCTGCGCAGATGACCGCGCGGATCGGCGACTGCATCGACTGCAATGCCTGCGTGTCGGTATGTCCAACAGGGATAGATATTCGCGAGGGATCGCAAATCGGGTGCATCACCTGCGGCCTGTGCATCGATGCCTGCGACGAGATCATGGATAAGATTGGGAGGCCGCCGCGGCTGATCGGTTATTCGACCGTTGCGGATGAATTTGCAGCCGCCGAGGGACGTCCAACCGAGAGCGTCGCGCGTCGGCTCTTCCGCCCTCGAACCATCGTCTACTTCCTCATATGGGGTTCGATTGGCCTTGCCATGCTGTTCGCGCTGGGCACACGTGAGCGGCTCGACCTCTCCGTCAGTCAGAATCGAAACCCCGTCTATGTGCGACTGTCCGATGGGAGCGTCCGCAACGCATTCGAGCTGAAGGTCCGCAACATGCAGAGCCGGCCACGCGAGGTCGAAGTGTCGGTCAGTGGGGTGCCTGGTGCGGTGATCTGGTCCGCGAATGGCAGCAGGGCGAACGGCGCGAGCACATTGCGTATGAACCTGCCGGCCGACCAGGTCGCCAAAACCAGACTGTTCCTGGCAGCTCCGGAGGCGGGGCCGGCGCGAAGCGAGCTGACCTTCTCCGTCCGAGCACTCGACGCAGAGGGAGGGCAGGCCAGCCAGACCAGCTTCTTCGAGCGGCCTGAGGCAGGGCAATGACACGCCGCTTCACCGGATGGCACATGCTCGCCGCGATGCTGCTGATGTTCGGCACGATCATTGCGGTCAACGTCGTGATGGCGAGCGTTGCGGTCTCGACATTCGGTGGTCGCGTGGTCGACAACAGTTATGTTGCGAGCCAGCGCTTTAACGGCTGGCTAGCACAGGCGCGGGCACAGGAAGCGCTCGGCTGGACCATCGAGTTGTCGCGCTCGAAAGGGGGGCGGCTCGAACTGCGAACCAATGCCCCAGCTGGCGCGGTCGTCACGGGCATCGCCGAGCACCCATTAGGACGTGAGGAGAGCCGAGCGCTCCGTTTCACCGGCAACAATGGCTCGTTCAGCGCCGCAGCGCCCCCCGGCCGGTGGCTCATCAAGCTGGAGGTGAAGCACGGCATCCGCGTAGCCAGATACGTGCGCGAGATTCGTGCATGAACGCCGTGACCACGTTCGCCGTCGAGGGCATTCACTGCGCCGGTTGCATTGCGAAGCTGGAGCGCGGGTTGTCGGGCCATGGCGGCATCGCAGACGCTCGGGTGAACTTCACCACGAAGCGACTTCGTATCGAGCATGACGAAGCGGTCGGCTTGGAAACGTTGAAGGAGGCCATCGGGCGGGTCGGTTTTGAAGCGCATCCCTTCTTGGGCGAGGCTGATACCGGGGCAAGTCGCGAAACTCGTGAGTTGGTGAAGTGCCTTGCTGTCGCGGGCTTCGCAGCGATGAATGTAATGCTGCTCTCGGTTTCCGTGTGGTCCGGGGCCGATGGCGCGACGCGGCAGCTTTTTCACTGGCTTTCCGCGCTGATCGCCATACCGGCGGTAGCCTATGCCGGCCGGCCTTTCTTCAAGAGCGCCTGGCGAGCGTTGCGGCACGGCCGCGCCAACATGGACGTTCCGATCTCGATCGGTGTGATCGTTGCGTGCGGCATCAGTATCTATGAAACCTCCATCTGGGGGAAGCACGCCTATTTCGACGGCGCGGTCACCTTGCTGTTCTTCCTGTTGGCCGGCCGCACCTTGGATTCGGTGATGCGTGCTCGAGCGCAGGACGGGGCGGCTGCGCTGTTGCGTCAGACGGCGCCGGGAGCGCTGGTCGTCCAAGCTGACGGCACGAGCCAATGGCGCTCGACCGAGGAGCTTGCGCCAGGGATGCGCATTCTCGTCGCGGCGGGCGAGCGGCTAGCTGCGGACGGTGAGGTCCAGGACGGGGTGAGCAGCATCGATCGCGCGCTCGTCACTGGCGAGAGCAGACCGGAGGCGGTCGCACCGGGCAGCTCGGTTTTGGCTGGCACAATCAACTTGGAGGCCCCAATCACCGTCCGAGTCACCGCGGCGGGCGAATCGACAGCGATCGCCGACATCGCGCGCTTGATGAACGCGGCGGGTGGCGGCAAGTCGCGCTACGTGCGGCTCGCCGACAGGGCGGCGCGCATCTACGCTCCTGCTGTCCACACGTTGGCTGCGCTCAGTCTGGTGGGTTGGATGATCGCGGGGGCTGGCTTCCATCAGGCGATAACCATCGCCGTAGCCGTGCTCATCATCACCTGCCCATGCGCGCTGGGCCTAGCCGTGCCGGTTTCCCAAGTGGTGGCCTCGGGGTCGCTGATGCGAGCCGGCGTGCTCATAAAGGATGGCTCTGCGCTGGAGCGGCTGGCCGAAGTCGATGTGGTGTTGTTTGACAAGACGGGCACACTCACTCTCGGCCGTCCGGAGCCTGCCGGTGAACTGCCGCTGACGCCGGATGAGCGTCCGCTGGCGCTGGCGCTGGCGAGAGCCAGCCGGCATCCCCTGTCAAAAGCGCTCGCATCGGCATTGAATCGCGCGGGCGTCACTGCGGCTGAACTCACCGAATTGGGAGAGCAAGCCGGACGCGGAGTCGAGGGCGTCTGGCAGGGATTATCGGTCAAACTGGGCAATCCCAGAACATCCGGCATGAAGGTGGACGACGCCAACTTGACGACGGCTTTCCAAGTCGAGGGCCGGCCACCGAGACTGCTCCAATTTCGTGACACGCTCCGGCCTGATGCAAGAGAAGCGGTGGAGCGACTGCGCGCACAGAGTCTGGAAGCGGCGATCGTGTCGGGGGATCAGCCCAATGCGGTTGCTGAGATCGGCCGGGATCTTGCGCTCTCTTCCAACGCCGAGCTGTCACCGCGTGACAAGTTTGACGCGATAGAGGCCCTGACGGCGCGGGGCCGCCGCGTCCTGATGGTGGGCGATGGGCTGAACGATGGACCGGCGCTTAAAGCGGCACATGTCTCAATCGCGCCGTCCTCGGCAAGCGATGTCGGGCAGACTGCCGCCGACGTGCTGTTCCTCGGCGATCGGCTGATTCCTATACCGATCGCTATCGCGGCTGCGCGGCGCACGATGCGGGTGGTGCGCCAGAACCTCGTCATGGCCATCGGCTACAATGTGATTGCAGTGCCACTCGCGCTTGCCGGGCAGGTCACGCCGTTGATCGCAGCATTGGCGATGTCCGGTTCTTCGATCCTTGTGGTGGGCAACGCCATGCGGCTGCGGACTGCCGCGCGTTGAACGGGCTCGCGCTCCTCATTCCCCTCGCTCTCCTACTGGGGCTGCTCGGGCTGGCCGCATTCTTCTGGTCCGTCAGGAGCGGGCAATATGAGGATATGGACGGCGCCGCGATGCGAGTTCTCATCGATGATGACGAACCTACAATAACGCGCTCATCGAGTAACGGACCGGAATGATGCTGCTCCTTCGCCAGACGCTGGCCGCTCCGCGAGGGAATACACTGACGTCTTGCGATGCACGGCGCCTGAGGTCGGATGCCGCGATATGGGGATGATGGGAGGCTTCGCGGGCCGACTGCTCGCAACTGGCGGTGCTTTCGGCCTTGGCTTGGCCGGGGTGGATCTTCCTGCTTCCACGATGCAGGTGGCGATGTGTGGGGGCGGAAGTGTTCGGCTGCCCATCGGTCCCGACAGGAACGAGCCTGCGAGCAAATGCCCTTCCGTCTGTCACCTAGGGGGCGAGCGCAAGCGCCTCGATGACGATGGCGACGATAAGCCTAAACCGCGCGACTGAAGCGGTTCTGCCCGCCGCCACGATAGCTGTCGAACGCGGCGGCGGCGATGCGCGCGTATGGCCGCCCCTCGGGCAGCAAGGTCACACGCCATTGGTCGAGCTTGACAAGGCGATGCTGCTCCATCGCCCGTAGCCGCTCCAAACATGGCAGCACTTCCCTTAGAGGGCGGTCATGCTGGCGCGAGACCTCGGCGAGGTCTACGCTACCGTCACACAATAGCCTCTCGATCAGCTCCCCGCGAAGGCGGTCGGCCGGCGTGACCAGGACGCCTCTTGCGCCCGCAAGCCGTCCATTAGTCACCCGCATGCGGTATTGCCCCACATGTTTCTCGTTTTGCACGAGCACGTTGCCGAACTGGCTGATTGCCGACGATCCCAGTCCGATAAGCACGTGAGCCGGATCGTCTGTGAATCCTTGAAAGTTGCGCTGGAGGCCGCCGCTCCGGGCAGCGCGTGTAAGGCTGTCCTGAGGCCGTGCGAAATGATCGAAGCCGATCGCCTCATAGCCCGCCTCAATGAGGATGTCATGAGCAAGTGCGCTCTGCCAAAAGCGCTGCTCCGCGCTGGGGAGCGTGTCGGCTTCGATCATCCGCTGCCGCGGCAGCATGTTAGGAACATGGGCGTAGCCGAACATCGCGACCCTGTCGGGCTGGAGCGTGAGGGCGGACGAGATGGTCGCCGCGATATCGTCCAGCGTCTGGCCGGGAAGCCCATACATGAGGTCCAGGTTCAGATGCTTGACCCCCGCCCGCTTGAGCATGGCGGCGCCATTTGCGACTAGCTGGAATGGCTGGACGCGGTTGATCTTTGCCTGAATGTGATGAGAGAATGTCTGAGCGCCGAGGCTCGCACGATGGAAACCTGCAGTGCCGATGATGTCGGCAATTGCTGCGTCTAGGTCGCGTGGATCGAGCTCGACGGCCCATTCTGCCGAGTTTGAGATATCGAAGGCCGCCCTTAGGCTATGCACCACTTGAGCGAACAGCGCGGGACCTAATGCATTCGGACTGCCTCCGCCGAAATGCACTGATATCGCCTGCCCTTGCACGAGGGGAGCGACCAACGCCATTTCCGCCTCGAGGGCATCGATATATTGCGTCAGACGCTCAACGCGGCCAACGGCACCGGTGTTGCACCCGCAATACCAGCAGATCTGGTGGCAATACGGGACGTGAACGTAGATCGAGATGGGCTCGGCAACACTGATCTGGCTCAATGCCTCGAACTGCTGCTCGGCGCCCACCGAGCTGCCGAATTCCGCTGCAGTGGGATAGCTGGTGTAGCGCGGCGCGTTTAGCTTCGCGAACTCAGGGATGTAAACATGCATGGCCTGCCGTGACAGGCTCCGATCGCTTGCGCTTTGCGCTTTGTCAAAACACGACCGTTCAGGGTGGGGCAGCGGCAAGTCGCTTGCTGTGCGTTCAGGCGGCATGCGCTGCCAAGATATCTAAACTACGGATCAGGATTCCGTGACTTCCTTCCCGGCAAATTGCCTGCTCGTTTTCGAGCGAGGTCAGTGTGCGGCTTACCGTCTCGATAGACAGGCCGAGCAACTGCGCCATCTCTCCCCGTTTAAGCGGAAGATCGAAAGCTATTTCACTTGGATAAGAGGCGTGACCAGCTGCCCGGAAGAACGACAGGATCAGTGCTGCAACCCGACCCTTTGCATGACGTTTCGAGATGAGATCGATGAGGTTGCGGCTTTCAACGAGCTCACGGCTGACTTCAGCTAGAAGGCGCTTAGCGAGGGCAACACGCGCTTCGATCAAAGCCTCGAACTGGCCACGCGGGAAAAGACAGGCCTCGCTATCAGTCAGCGCTGTTACGTGCAGCGTCTCGGACGACGCGAGCGGTTGGCCGAGCAGGCCTGCGGGATGGATGAGCGCTACGATACGTTCAGTCCCGTCTTGATCGATCGTCGATATCTTGGCCGCGCCACGGGTCAGAGTGGCACATACGGTTGTGGCGTCCCCTGCCGCTACGATCGTCTCGCCGCGAGCATAGCGCCGTTGGTGACCCATGCGGACAAGATTGTCTCGGTCGTCCTGGGACAGCGCTGCGCAGACCGCTCGATCAGCGACGGGGCAGGCTTGGCAGGCGATCGGCGCAGACGAGATCATGCAAATGGCCTTTTACAGTGATAGGCGGCGCGCTGCGGCCGCAGGCATTGCGCAAGGATGCTCAGCAGCGAGATGGCTTCCTTGCCGCCCTGGCACCTGCAGGAACGGATCCACGGGGTCAGAACGCCCCAGAGACCTAGGTTGGTCACTCATCCGAGTGCCGAAAGAATTGCACATGAAACCGGACGGGACCCACCGGCGCCACGCGATGCTTGATGGTAGGTTCTACGATGCCGGGGGCAGTTGCAGGAGTGAGGATCCGTTCCGATCGCTCTCGCCTTGCGTCGTCGATGATGTAGTTTAGTTGCCCTTCCTCGACCACGATGACGCCCCAGGTCCCCGCCTTCGTGCTATGGTCGCCTAGTAATCCAGCCGGCACGTCGCTCTCGCAGAACGTCGGCGTGCGCTTGTAGGGGGCAGCGCCGAAAGGCAGTTGCGCCATCATCGCACACTCCGTTCTCGCGCATAGTGCACACCCAACTCCAGGCTTTCTGCGATCATCTCTGCCTTGGCCTGCACTGAGGCGGCTGTATCGGGTTCGAGTAGCTCCGTGCTGGTGGCTTTCCACAGATCCAGCCAGCGCGCGAGATTTTCCGGGGTCATCTCGTGTGCATGTCGAAGGTGTGCGATCATCGGTTGCCCCTTGTAGCGGCCGCTCGTCAGCATCACCGAAGACCAAAACGCTTTCAGCCGCTCAAGATGATGCGGCCAGTCCGCGATGGCGCTTTCAAAGATGGGGCCCAAGATTGGATCTGTCCGCACCCGGTCGTAGAATGTCGGCACCAGGCGATCGATATCGTCTTCCGTGATCATCTTGCTCTCCGGCCACGTTCAAGTCGAAACGCCAAACGCCGCTCCTAAGCGCGAGTGAGGGACGCGGATGGCCGCGCCCCTAGGTTCACGCCGCCTTCTTCCAGATCGGCTCGAGCGCGACGTGCGGCGGGCAATCGGCGACGGGACCGCTCGGCAGGCCGGCGAGTTCGTTGGCGAAGCCGTGATTGACGTCGCGGTGGTGCGCCTCGTCGGCGCGCACCACCAGCACCACGTCGCGCAGCGTCGCGTCGTCGGGCAGGTTCCAGTAATCCTTCGCGATCTGCGGCGCCGGCACATTGGCGCTGCGGCCCTCGTCGATCTCCGCCAGATAGTGCGTGTAGCTGATCACCGCCTCTTCCTCGAAATAGCCGACGACGCGGTGCGCGGTCTTCGAACTGACGAGGTAGAGTCCAAAGAAGAACAGGTAGAACACCCATTGCACGCCGATGATCACCGCGCGCTCGAACCAGGTCGGCTTCGAGATCTCGATGAACGTCATGAGGTGCATGCGCTCATTCTCGGCCTCGTCCATCAGCGTCCTGATCCAGCCCTTGTCGTCGCAGATGCGGCGCAAGCACGACAGGTGCGTGATCGTCGCGCCGACCATGCCGGGCACTGCGGCGACCGTCTCAAGCACCACGGCGCGGTGGCCATAACGCTCGGCGAAGAAGGTGTCGGCGGTCCAGCGCAGCAGCTTGGTGAAGCCATAGGCGATGCGGTCGGACAGGCCCTTGGGCTGATGATGGACGCCAAGGTCGATGAAGGGTGGGGTCATGGGTCGTCTCCGGTTCGGTCTGCGTATCTTGTGACGCCGAATTAGGCCGAATGCCCCACGAGCCGAAATTCGGATCATGTCCCTACGTAGTTTCCCGGAGGTGGCCTTCGGGGCGTCAACGCGGCATGAGTGGCGCGTGAACCCGCCGCGCCTGCCCCTGCGCCATACGATCATTCCATCGCCCCCGCTGCTGGTGACGCTGGCGCTGGCGGCGGTGACTGTCGCACTGGGCGCAGGCGTGCGGATCGCCTTCGCAGCCGAGCTGGGGCAGCGCGCGACCTATATCTTCTTTGTGCCTGCCGTGGTGCTGGCAAGTGCACTCAGCGGTCTGCGGGCGGGCTTTGCGGCCAGCGTCGCGGGCGCAGCTGTCGGGCTGTGGTGCGATCGCATGATTGGCCCGGTCGCTGCGGGCAGCTGGATTGCCGCCAGCGCGTTCGTCGCAATTGGCGGCGCCATTGCGCTGGGCGGCGAGTGGTTCCAGCGCGCGCGGGCCGAAGCCGAGCGCGTGACAGACGGGCTGGCGCGGCGCGAGGCGCATCTGCGCTCCTTGCTTGACACCGTGCCCGACGCGATCGTGGTGATCGACGAGGCGGGGCTGATCCGCGACTTTAGCCCGGCCGCTGAACGAATGTTCGGCTGGGACGCGGAAGAGGTGCGTGAACGCAACGTCAGCTTACTGATGCCCGATCCCTATCGCAGCGCGCACGACGGCTATCTCGCGCGCTATTACGACACCGGGGAGAAGCGCATTATCGGCAAGGGTCGCGTCGTGGTCGGCGCGCGCAAGGACGGATCGACCTTCCCGCTGGAGCTGGCGGTGGGTGAGATGCGGGTCGGTGGCCAGCGCCACTTCACCGGCTTCATCCGCGACCTGACCGAACGGCAGCAGGCTGAGGCGCGCCTCCAGGAACTGCAGGCCGAGCTGGTGCATGTCTCGCGGCTGACCGCGCTGGGCGAAATGGCCTCGGCGCTGGCGCACGAACTCAACCAGCCGCTCTCGGCGATCGCCAATTACCTCAAGGGCAGCCGCATGTTGTTGGCGCGGGACGAAGTGCCGGTCGAGCGGGTGAGCGACGCGGTCGAACGCGCCGGCGAGCAGGCATTGCGCGCGGGCGACATCATCCGGCGGTTGCGCGAATTCGTTGCCCGCGGCGAGACCGAGCGGTCAGTCGAAAGCCTGCCAAAGCTGGTCGAGGAGGCAAGCGCGCTCGCGCTGGTCGGGGTCAAGGAGCATGGTATCCGCGTGCGCTATGATTTCAGTCCGGACGTCGATCTGGTGCTGGCGGACAAGGTGCAGATCCAGCAGGTGCTGCTCAATCTCGTGCGTAACGGGGTCGATGCGATGACCGCGGGAGACGGCACCGTGCGCGAGCTGACCATCACCATTTCGGCGGCCGAGGACGATATGGCGCAAGTGACAGTAGCTGACACAGGACCCGGGATTGATCCGGAAATCGCCGAACGCTTGTTCCAGCCGTTCGTCACGACCAAGCGGACCGGTATGGGGGTCGGCCTATCAATCTCGCGCACCATCGTTGAGGCGCATGGCGGCCACATCTGGGCGGCGGCGCGTGAGGGCGGCGGGGCAGTGTTCGGATTGACGCTGCGGCGCGTCGGGCAAGAGGAGCTGTATGATGGCGAGTGACCCCATCGTCTATGTGATCGACGACGACGAGGCGGCCAGGCATTCGCTCGAATTCCTGCTTGATTGCGCGGAAATCCGCGTCCGTGCATTTCCCTCCGCCGATGCCTTCCTCGCCGCTTCGCCACCATTGGCGGGGGCGTGTATCGTCACCGATGTGCGTATGCCGGGGCGCAGCGGGATCGAGCTGGTCGAGGAAATGAAGCGACATGGCGCAGATGTTCCTGTGATCGTAATTACCGGTCATGCCGATGTGCCGCTGGCGATCCAGGCGATGCATGCCGGGGTGACCGATTTCATCGAAAAGCCTTTTGACGATGAGGTCATGCTGACCGCGATCCGACGCGTCATGGCATCTCAGGCGGATGAGGCTGCCCAGCAATCCGAACGCCGCGCGATCCTCGACAGAATCGCTAGCTTGAGCGGACGGGAGCGCGAAGTGATGGAGGGGCTCGCGCGCGGCGACGCTAACAAGGCGATCGCCTTCGACCTCGGCATTAGCGCGCGCACGGTCGAAGTCTATCGCGCTAACGTGATGCTCAAGATGCAGGCGAAGACGTTGTCCGATCTGGTGCGGATGGTGACGACCGCACGGCTCGGCTGATCGCGAGGATTCAGGCGCTCAGGCCGGCTTTGGTGCACGCGTGACGAGCCATATGCCGCCGCACACCATGACCAGAGCCGCCAGGTTTTTCCAATGCCAGATGGATTCGCCGAGGAATGCCGCCGAGAGGCCGACGCCGAACACAGGCACAAGGAAGTTGAACGCGGCGATCAGACCCACCGGGTTATGCTTAAGCAACAAACTCCAGATCGCGAACGCCACAGACGACAGCACGACAAGATAAGTGAGCAGCGCGCCGGATCGGAAGTTCAGGTAATCGATGTGCCCGCCGAAGACTGTCCCGGCAATCGTAAGCAGAACGCCACCGACCAGCAGTTGCCAACCCGTCATAACCATCGGATCGAGCGATTGCGATAGCCGCTTGCCGTAGATCGAGGCGGCCGCCAGCACGAAGGCGGCAATGACGACGAAACCTTCGCCCAGCAGGGTAAAGTCTAGACCAAGCTCGTTGCTTCCGCCGATGTTGACAACGATCACGCCAAGAAAGCCGATCAGGCAGCCGAGGGCTTTGCGTCCGCTCATGCGATCATCGGCGTAGATGAAGTGCGCCAGCGCAACGCTGAAAAAGACCCCCGTGGCGTTCATGATCGAGGACTTAACGCCGGTTGCATGCGCCAGACCGACGTAGAAAAACACATATTGAATGGCCGTCTGGGTCAGACCGAGCAGCGTCAGCTGACCCGCATAGCGGACGCCGTGGACGAACACCGGACGACCCACCGCAGCAGCGAAGATCAGCAAGCCGGCGCCGGCGAGGGTAAAACGCCAGCCCGCGAAGAGCACCTGGCTCGCAATGTCGGTCTTGCCGATGCCGAGCATCGCATAGCCGCCTTTGATCGCGGGATATGCGCTTCCCCACAGCAAGCAGCACAGCGTCGCTAGGACGAAAACGCCTATGCGGCGTTCGTAGAGGCTTCGGCGATCGGGTTGCACAGCGGCCCCGGACGGAACACGCGCCGCCTCAGTCCCGGCAGGCGCCGTGGGCTCAAACGGCCGTGTGGGATTGTGTCGCTCCGTCATCGCGCCAGCTCGAAACTGTCGGAGCGTGCCAGCCGCCATGCCGCGCTGTAGAAGTCGCGGTCGTGCGAGCCGGTCAGCAACTCGCCATCTTCGAGGAAAATGTGCAGCTGAGAAAAAAGCCGGATTTCGGTCAGGGACACGCGACGGACGAGGTGGTGAGGGCCAAGCTGCGAAGGATGATTTAGGCCTGCCGCAGCGATCATCTCCGCCAGAGCCTTCATGGTGTTGCGATGAAAGTTGAAGACGCGCTCGGCCTTGTCCGGAACCACGAGCGCGCGCTGCCGCATCGGATCCTGAGTGGCGACACCGACGGGGCAGCGGTTCGTGTGGCAAGAAAGCGATTGAATGCAGCCGAGTGCGAACATGAAGCCACGGCCCGCGTTGGTCCAGTCTGCGCCTAAGGCCAGCACCGAAGCGATATCAAAGGCACTTACGATCTTGCCGGCAGCGCCGATCTTGATCCGCTTACGAAGCCCGGCGCCCACCAGCGTGTTGTGGACGAACAGCAAGCTCTCGCGCATCGGCATGCCTAGATTGTCGGCGAACTCGACTGGCGCGGCGCCCGTCCCACCTTCAGAGCCGTCGACGACGATATAGTCCGGGATGATTCCGGTCTCGCGCATGGCCTTGACCATGCCCATGAATTCCCATGGCTGACCGACGCACAACTTCATGCCGACAGGTTTACCTTTCGAGAGCCGGCGCAGATCTCCGAGGAACTTGACTAGCTCCAAGGGAGTGGAAAATTCGCGGTGCCGGGCGGGTGAAATACAGTCCTCGCCCACCGGCACGCCGCGGGTGGCGGCAATTTCAGGAGTGACCTTTTCGCCCGGAAGGATGCCGCCGTGGCCGGGTTTGGCGCCCTGGCTCAGCTTGAGCTCGATCATCTTGATTTGCGGATCAGCGGCCTGCTCGGCGAAGCGGACTGGATCGAAGCGTCCGTCTGCCGTCCGGCAGCCGAAATAGCCGCTGCCGATCTCCCAGATGAGGTCGCCACCATGTTCTCGATGGTAGGGGCTGATGCTCCCCTCCCCGGTATCATGTGCGAAGCCGCCGAGCCGAGCACCCTTGTTCAGCGCGCGGATTGCGTTGGCGCTGAGCGAGCCAAAGCTCATTGCGGAAATGTTGAAGATCGACGCCATGTAGGGTTGAGCACCATCATGCCCGCCAATTGGGATCCTGAAGGTCGCCGGGTCGGCGACCGGTGCGGGCCGCGTCGAGTGCGCGATGAATTCGTAGCCGTTCTGGTAGACGTCCACGAGCGTGCCGAAAGCGCGGTCGCTGCTTTCGTTCTTTGCACGCGCGTAAACAAGCGAGCGCTGCGAACGCGAGAAAGGTGCCTTATCGTTATCGCCTTCGATCAAATATTGTCTGATTTCAGGCCTGATTTCCTCGAAGAACCAGCGCAGCCTGCCAATTATCGGATAGTTGCGACGGACCGAGTGCAGCGGCTGCGCAAGGTCGTAGAGACCGATTGCCGACAGGGCGGCGCTCGCGATGAAAAGCGGGACGGCCCAGGCGTGCGGCAGGTAGACGCCGGCCACGATGGCGCTGATGAGACAGACGCCGAGGGCCGTGAAGCGAGTGAAAAACAAGTAGACCTCCGGGCGACCAGAGACTGCGCGCCGTTCGAGCAAAACGATACTGTTAAGGTGTGCGCGGCGTGGCTGCGCCGACTTTGCCTAGGCCAAATTAGCCTAGGGGCGCAGGCGCGGCGTGCTGCTGCCGGCTGGGAGCGTAGCTGCGCGAGGATCTGGGGGGATCGCCATCGCCCTACAATGAGCCTGGACGAGCTGGCTTTCAAGACGCGGCTTGAGATTTGATATTAAGTCAGCGGATACGGCTCCGCCAGTTACACCGGTTCGTGATCATAGACGTTTACGGCACGTGCGCGCGTCGATCGCGATTCCAAAGGCGCGGCGGATGCCGGTGTGTCGGCTCCGTTTGCCACGTTGAGCCTATGGGGAGAATTGCCGCGGCCCGGCGGGATACGCCGGGCCGCTGGCCAGCTATGCTGTTACAATTTGACCTTTCCGCCAGTTCGCCGCGCCGCAGCTTGCTGTTGGATTGAGTTCATCGCCCGCTGATCTTCCGAGTAGGTGTCACGCGGTGACAGAACGATCACCGCGGCACTCTTGTTACCGAAATCCTCGGCAAGAGTGAGCGTGATTCCGGGCTGGCTCCCAGAATAGGTGTGGAACCCACCGCCCATGCGAGATTTGGCCAGCGGCGCGGCTCCAAACTTCTTCGCTAACGCCGGCGCGATAGCAGCGACGCCACCTGGTGCCGTGATATTGTAAGTCAGGCGGCTCACGCGATAACCGGCCGGAGTAATAACTGACACGAGCCGAACACGCTGACCGGAGGCGTCCTTCCATGTAGTTTCGCAGCGAACCAGGTTCATATCTCCTATGCCTCTGGGATGTGCCGAAGCCAAAGCTACCAGATCCGCATACGATTTGCTGCAATCGTCGACCATGTAGCCATCGCTGCGCTTGAAGCCATTGGCCTGCAGCGCTTTCTCGGCCGTAGCCATCGTGTCGCCATTGCGCACACCGAGCACGTCCAAGACTGCTGAAGCGGTCGCTGTAGCTGTGTTCCCGAATAGCGCGGCAGCAGCGATAAACAGCAAAGCGGTTTGAGTGCGCATTAAAAGCTCCCCGAAGAGTGAGAGCGTGACGTATATGGGCAAACGCTTCATCGGGATGAAGCGTTATGGTTGTTGGACTTTGACCATTGGTATCATGCAGAATTTTGTGGCGCCGAGAATCATGAGGCGATCGAATGCTGCCAGAACCGCACATCTAAACGAACGAGACCTAACCGTTGGCGACAGCGGTGTGAAAGACACGATCTGGGCGGCGCTGGTGGGAGCCATCCTATCCCCGCGCCGCTGCGCGAAACAATGCTACCGCATCCGGCCATGACCACGGCAGCCGATCGACTTGCCCCTCATAGGTATCGACGGTCGTGATCGAGAACAGAGACTACTTGTCCAAGCGACAAGCTCAAGCAAAGCTCATCCTCACGAGGCGGAATTGACTCGACCACGATGCGCAGTCGTCACTCGCGGGACATCTAATATGCTCAATTGCCCCTGTAGGTCGAATAGCCAAACGGACTGACGACGACGGGGACGTGATAATGGCCGGTTCTGTCTGTGACCGTGAACACCAGGTCAATTTCTGGGAAAAAAGGTGTCGCCGATGGCGAGGGATAGCGGCTCATATCGAACTGAAGTTTGTATGTGCCGGGGTCAAAGTTTACGGTTCCAAACGCACGAACACGTCCGTTTGCGTCGGTCCGCGCGCGCCCTACTTCGACCCACCGGCCATCGCCCGACTTCCTGAGCAGCACAACGGGAACGTCACGGCCACCGATCCCTTGAGCAAGATCGAGGACGTGTGTCGAGATTTCTGCCGCCGGAGCGGCTGTAGCCATGACGCTAAAAGCGAGTGCGGCGGCGAGAGCAAAGCGGTTCATGATCATCCCGGGGTCCAGCTTAAGGGTGAGGGGTGGGGTCAACGGCGCGCAACGATACGTTCTTCCGAAGCCGACGTAAGGACGAGCGCACCGCTGCCATCAATGTCGTAGCGCGTCACCTTGCCGAGAAGATCGACGAGCCGGCGTTCTTGATTCATAAATGCGGGCGGGCATGCCATCCTGGTCGTGCCTACCGGGCTGATTGTAAGTTTGTCGCCTTGAACCGTGTAGCTGGCGATAAGCTTGTTGCAACTCGCGTTGCCCGACAGCTGTCCTTGGTGATCAAACATAAGCGTCGCCGGCGAATTGTCTATCACGCTTGCGCCCGCAATCTTTTGAATACGCCATTCACCTGCCTGAAGGACAGTTACGGGGGACCCGTCCGCGGACGATGGCTGTGAGCCAGTTGTGACACAGGCGGAAAGCATAAAAGCCGCTGTGATCAAAAGGGGCTTTGGAAAACGAAGCATAGCGGATACTTTCTCGGAACATCAGTGCATTTCGATGATAAGGCCGTTGCCAAACCTCGTGTTGAAACGGCTCAGGCATCGATAGGGTGCGCCGCCTGCATCAGGGATGAACCTGATGAGTTTCCGACAACCAACCTCGTTTCCACGGTCCATTTCACATTGGTCCAGCCTTTATTCGCGCCGCTCGCTTGACTTTCTGGCATGGCTCCTGGCGTCACTTCGAGCATAGCTTCCAGTGTAGGTTACGTCATGGAGGTTCTAGAGAATAAGCTTCGACGAGCTGCCGAGCGGCAGGGGCTGGTGTTGGAGAAGAGCCGTCGCCGGGACGCACGCGCCAAGGGCTTTGACCAATACCGTCTGCTGGTTGATGCCCGGGATATAGACCATCATCGGTTGGTCACCCCCTTCAATCTGACACTTCGCGAAGTTGAAGAGCGGCTTACTGGCGATGGCTACGATGAGGTCGAGCCCTGATGCCGAGTTGGCGGGGCAGTTTCCGCGTGCGCGGACAAAATGGCCGGGCGAACCGGGCTTGGATCACGGATGGCGACAACGGCGAATGGAAGGATGAAGCTGCCTACAAGGCAACCAGCATCTCGCCGTTGTGGGAAGATCTGCCTTGGGCTGGGGAGGACAATTAAAACGATGCCAATGATCGACATTGCTGACCTTGAACTGGCCGCGCCATCGACAGCCCTCGCCGGTTCGTTGCTCATCCAGGCTGCGATAAACCCGCGATACCCAGCTCACCTTATGATCGGTGGTGGCGGTCCCAGGAACGCGCTGCTGATTGCGGAAGGGAGGCTTGGTTTCGAGGTAGTCGACCTCAGCCGTGCCAGTGGTGTGTTCCTTCGGGTGGCTAACCCGCGCTTCGTCGTTGATCTGGCTAGCGTGGTCAGCGGGTTCGATCATTCGCCTGAAGCTGGCACGCTGTTCAGGACGCCAGCCGGCATGGGCATCGTGGCGACTGTTGATCATGGAGAGTGCGGCGTGCTGCTCGATGGCACCATGGTCGAGGTCGATTACAGCCAGTTCGCTGGTTTCAGGCATTGGCGCATCGAACTGAATGGACCGGGCGAAGACCCTCATGTCCTTTTCACTTATCGGCACTCGAGCTTCACTGAAAATCGCTGAAAACAGGAGTGCAGGTGCGCAGATGAACTGACGGAAAACTGGTTCGTCATTTCCCGGCTATCCAGCGTTGCGGAAATCTCAACCCCTCGGATACGCTGCGCGCCCTGGAGGGGCAATGCCGACGATTCGACTCAACGATGCGGAATGGACTTACGACGAAACAGCGCCGCTCGGACCGGCGGGAGGGTTCGGTGAAGTTTTCCGAGGCAAAGGTGCAGCAGGCCTAGTGGCCGTCAAACGCCTGAAGCTAACGGCCAGTGCCGCCGCTCACCGAGAAATGAACATTGGCCAGGCGCTTTCCGGTCGAAGCTTGAGCCACGTCGTCCCTGTGCTCGACTATGGGCAGGATGCTGGATCGGACAGCTACTTCCTCGTCATGCCGATCTGCGACCGCAGCCTTCAGGATGAGATTGCCGCCAAGGGTGTTCTGACTTTGGCCGAGGCTCGGACAGTCGCCTTGGATGTGCTGGCGGGTCTTCGCGAAGTCGGCGATATTGTCCACCGCGACCTGAAGCCTGGAAACGTCCTTTATTTCGAGGGCACGTGGCGTTTGGCTGATTTCGGCATTGCCAAGTTCGTCGAAGACAGCACGTCGCTGCGCACTCTTCGCGGTAGCCTGACCCCTGCATATGGCGCGCCGGAACAATGGAATAGCGAAGCGCCTTCGCGCATGACGGATGTCTATGCGCTGGGCTGCATGTTTCACACGATGCTGACTGGCTCGCCGCCCTTCACTGGTTCAAGGGATGAGATCCGTGAAGCGCACCTGCATCAACCGCCTCCCGCACTTAGCGTGGACACTCGCCTATCAGCATTCGTCGGGCAGATGCTGAGAAAAACACCAGCGGCCCGTCCGACGATCGAGCGTTGCATCGAAGTGATCGGGAGCGTTGAGGCGGCACGCACACGGCCCGATCACACCGGGCTAATGGCGGCCGCCGGACAAGTTTCCAGAGAGGCAGCAGCAGCCGAAGCAGCAGCGCAAGCCGCCGCGACGGTGGAGCGCCAACGGCAGCAGCTGGTCCGGGAGGCGACTTCAGAACTCGACGCAATCATCAAACGCTTGTTCGATGAGATCACGGAAGCCTCCGAAGAGGCCCGCGTCGCCAAAGACTCCATTCGGCTCGGTCGAGGAACACTTGTTTTCGGTTACGCCACCGCCGTGAACCGCCCTGCGCAGCGAGATGCATATGGTCAGGCACCAGCGTGGGAAATTGCCGCGAGTGCGATTCTTTCTGTCACCCGCGCTGCTATTGTCCGCCCAGCACGAACGCCCGAAGACGTCCCGATCATGTATGTCGGACGGGCGACGCCCGATGACCGGGATTACAAATGGAGCGCCACGCTATTCTACGGAAGGTCCCAAGAGGATCCAAACTACCGATGGCGGGAGACTGCGTTCTGGAGCTTTGCAAGAAGCCGTGATGGTCAGGATGAGCCTTATGCCCTTCAGCCCAATGACCGAGATTTTCAGGTGGCGTTCTCGAATACCATGGGGGTCGCTAGCACCGCATACGGGCCGCTAGCTATCGACGGCGAGGACGAGGACACCTTCCAGCATCGTTGGTTGACCTTGTTCACGAAGGCTGTGACGGGTGAGCTCAACCGCCCAAGCCAGATGCCAGTGCCCGATCACTATCTAAGGTGATTGGCTAAGCTAGTTTCCGCTCTGCTCTATGGTGCTGGCATCGCCGAGCCTGGTGACCCGCGACTACGGCGCGGCGTGGTCGATCGCTCGCTCGATACGTCGCTGCCCAAGTGTCGCCACGCGGGATGCAAGCACCGATTTCTCACCTCACTCACGCCCGGCTGAAAGGCCGATATGGATCCTAGGAACCGCAAGGTCTCGCCTGCCGGCAATTTGTATGGCCGACGAGATCCTCGACAAACGTCCGATTGATCGGCCTTTAAGGCCGCGGGCGCCTCACGTTACGACTGCGCTTGATCTAGATCCGGCATTCGAAAAGCTAGGAGAGGCGGCAATCGTTTTTCAGGAACCGCACGAGTTCGTCGATCGCCTGTCGTCTCGCGCGCGACGTGACGACGCGGCCGGTCTTCACCGATTCTATGAGGCTCGCTCGGCTCAAGATCGCCAAGTGTGACGTGAGATTGTTAATGGGGAGACCTAGCTTCCGTGCGATCTCGCCCGAGGACAGGCCGGCATCGCCCGCCTCCGCCAGGAGCCTGAACACGGCAAGCCTGGTCGGCTGAGCCAAAGCGCTCATGGCTGCAATCGCGTTCATGTCGTCCACCTCCTGAATCTAAGGGTCACGCGGACCAATCACAACCAGAACCGTAACCATTCACTACAATACTACAAGAACTATTGTAGTGTTATAGGAGACATACCATATGGTTGGTTGCCGCGGTGGACGTCGCCACGCTGCGGAGCTTCGAAAAGGGTTGGGCGACCGGAGAACGAAAATGTTCCAGACTGCCACGGCCAATTTGAAGAGCCGCATCACCGTTTCGGTGGCGCCAGCAATCGTTTGCGATCCGCTCGATGAGGACGTCGAGAGCGATGCCACCTACCTGGTTTCCGAGCGCAGCCTCGTTCGCCTCGCCCTTGTCGCAAGCGAGGTCGGCGCGCGTTTCCAGCGGGACGGAGTAAAGCACGATCCCATGGCATGGATGCTTGCGCCTCGCCGGATGTTCGACGGCCGGCCGGCGATTACTGCCTGCCTCGACCTAGAGGATTGCACGCGTGCCATCCTCTTGCACGGGCTGTCGCTGGGGCTCGACGCGGCCCCTGAGGATCTGGATGCTCTGGCGGCGGACGACGTTTCAGATGACGACGTTGTCGTTCCGTGGGCCGTCTCGGACGAAGGCGCCGATCTTTCGCACCGCCAACTCTATACCGCTACCTATGTCGAGCGCACAAATTCGGGGACCAAGCACGGGTTCAGCGCCGTCATGGCGCAAAGCGAGCACGCGGCGTCCCGACAGCTCGCTGCTCGCATGGCCTTCGACGATGTGCACAGCCTGAATCTGATTGAAGGCTTCGATGCCGCGCTCCCGTTGGTGAATGCCCTCGTCTCCCCGAGGATGGCGCAGATGCTTGAGCAGATTGCATCAGACCCCGGCAGCCCGCTCGCAGACGGGCTGGAGGTCATTATCGAGCAGCGACTCGCGGCATGAGTGCCGATGCCGTGATCGGGGTGCCCGTGCGAGCTTCGGTGCTTGCACGGGCGCTCGCGCGCCACGATGGTTATCGTGTGCTCGAGCGAATGGCGCCGATGGACCGCAACCGGCGCGGCGGAGCGAGCGGCTTCGCCTTCTCGGGTTGCGCGATCGACGTCGAGACGACCGGTCTGCATCCTGAGCGTCACAAGATCATCGAGCTCGCGATGCAGCGCTTCTGGGCGGACGATCTCGGGCGCATCATCGTGACAGGGAAACCCCAATCTTGGTTCGAGGACCCTGGCGAGCCGATCGATGAAGGCGTGACGCGGCTGACCGGCATCACCGATGCGGATGTCGCGGGCAAGCGGATCTTCGATCCGGTTGCTACCTCGCTGATTCGGGACGCTGACTTTGTCGTGGCGCACAATGCGGCCTTCGACCGCAAGTTTCTCGAGCAGCGTCTGCCCGACATTGTCGGAAAGCCTTGGGTGTGCACGCTCAACGACGTCGACTGGCGAGGACTTGGGTTTGAGGGCCGCGTGCTCTCGCACCTGCTCTCTCAAATGGGATGGTTCTTCGAAGCACATCGTGCGCAGTCGGACGTCACGGCGCTCCTTCACCTCCTCGATCATCCGCTCGATCAAGGCGGAACGGTGCTACGATCGGCGGTGAGGCGAGCGTCTCAGGCCACGTGGGCGATCGAGGCTGTCGGCGCCCCTTTTTCGGCGAAGGACCTGTTGCGCGGGCGCGGCTATCGCTGGGATCCCGAGGCCAAGCTTTGGTCACGCGAGGTGACAGACGACGTCCTCGACGCGGAACTCGAGTGGGTTGGCCTTGAGATTTACGGTGGCTTGGCAGCGCCCCGCGTGCGGGAGGTCACTTGGTCAAGTAGATACGGTGCATGAAGCGGTCGGGGGCGCTTCCCCGTGGTCTCACCCTCACCCTCACCCTCACCCTCACCCTCACCCTCACCCTCACCCCTCACCCCTCACCCCTCACCCCTCAGCCAGCAAACTGTCACACGAAATGGCTGTCAGTCTTCTACTATCCTCCGGTCCTCCCTGACCCACTGGGCAACCGGTGCACGCGGCGCATCGAGCTGCCCAGAAGCTATTCTAGCCAACTCAGGCAGCAAGGGCCCGCTTCAAGGGAGCGATGATTTTGCTATCTACATATAGGCCGAACTCCTCGGCATCTGCCGCATCATGGTGAAACGTGTCGATCGCGCCGTCGTCGCCACCCTCCGAAATGGCGATATCGAAGTAGATCTCTCCGTCGCGGTTGGGGTGTGAAGCCAGGACAGGCAGTTCGGTAATAGAAACCAGATCTAGTTGGATGCCTTCGAGACGCGCTCCTGCCAGCTTCGTTTCGATCATCGACTTGAGCTCCGCCTTCTTCTTTTCATGAACGAGGCTGTCGTTGATCAGCTGTCTGGCGGCTGCGTAGATGGTCAGGGCGAACGCGTGTGGGTCCAGATCCGATCGATCCCCGCTCTCGACGAACTCCCCATAAACGGGGATACGCAGTCCGCCCCGGGTGCAGACGGTGCAGGTTGCAACGAAGCTCGCCGCCCCGCCGTTGAGTCGTCGTATTTCGGAGATGGTGAATGCGCATCCATCCGAGAAATACTCACGCACCCCATCCTTCTCGGCAAGGTTCAGGACCTTTGCCCAGGCAGCTTCAAGTTTCCCGAAAATCTCAAACTCACGATTCATTTTCACATCTCCAGTGATTGCACCTCGCTTCGACCATCATCAATGGATGCGCTGATCTTGCCAGGTCGCTAACGAGCGGCTGGATTCCGCTCTTAACTAGAGATTCGTTGCCTCAACGTGCTTCGCCCCGGATTAGCTCGTGCTGCTTCAGCGCGGCGACCTTGTAGGGAACGACCTGGTCGCCGTCTCCCTGGAGGATGAGCGTGGCACCGCGATCGCCAGCAGGTCCTCCGTCTGGTCCGTCTCAGAGAAGGCCCTGATGCCGAACGGCCCCGAGGGGACATCGAGGTAGAATTGGCTGCGGTTGGCTGTGAGTTTCTCGCGGAAGCCGCCGAGGGTCTCAATCGGGACGCCGTCGGGGTGGGCGTCCGTCTTCACCAGCAGCGGCGGCACCGAACTGATGAGCACGGCTGCGGCGACGCATCCCTGGGACTGGCCATGGTTCGCGACGTAGCGCGCCACCTCCCCACTGCCGGTCGAATGCCCGACGTGGATCACGTTGCGCAGGTCCAGCTCCTCGACGACGGCGGAAGCGTCGGACGCGTAGTGGTCCATGTCGTGCCATCGCTCACCTGGCTCGACCGGCCATGGCCGCGCCGGTCATGGGCGACGACGCGGAAGCCCTGGCCGAGGAAGAACAGCATCTGCGCGTCCCAGTCATCTGCGCTGAGCGGCCAGCCATGGTGGAAGTGGATCGGTTGAGCGTCCTTCGGACCGCAGTCCTTGTAGAAGATCTCGTTTCCGTCACTGGGTCACGAAAGGCATTCTCGTTCTCCTTGAATTCCCGCTCGTCCAACCTGAGAGGCTTAAACTAGGTTGAAGGTCAGGGCTTTGGATTCGGGGGACGATGGCGCCTCTCGCCGGGCGGATGCCTCATGCCAGCGCGGCCTTGACGACCCTTACCTGCGTGAAGCTCCATCGCCTCGATGCGCTGCTGACGCCCGATGCCGGACTGCTTCGCGCTTCCGAAGGGCACGTTGAACGGGAGGTCGAGATGCTTGTTCACCCACACCGTGCCGCTCTCGATCCGCGACGCGACGGCGATCCCGCGCTCGACGTCCGAGGTCCAGACGGTGCCGCCCAGGCCGTCGGGGCTGTCGTTTGCGCGCACTATGGCGTCGTCGAGGTGGTCGTAGGCGAGCACGGGAGCACAGGGCCGAACTGTTCTCCCGCACGAGACGGGCGCCCGCTTCGCGCTCGATGAGGCATGGCGCAATGGCAGAACCGTTGTGCGGACACCCCGCTGCGTCGCGCGCAGCCGGTGACGTCCGGAGCAGCACCGTCGAGGCTCACCGGTTCTGGACGGGATCAGCTCTCCTCAGGAGCGTTGGCGAGCAGGAACTCGGCCAGGGAGCGGAGGCTCCCAGGTTCGGCGCGATACTCGACGATCCGCCCGATTCGTCGCGTCGCGACGAGGCCGGCGCGAGACAGTATCGCGAGGTGACCGGACATGGTGTTTTGGGGCGTGTCGACCCTTGCCGCGAGTTCGCCTACCGGCAGGCCCTTGGGGAACTCGCTCGCGAGCGTCATCGTCACCCGCAATCTGGTGGGCTGTGCCAGCGCGCTCATTGTCATTATCGCCTCGGTCATCTCCATGTATCCGGATGTAACCCGAGCAATCGCGATCCGCAAGGACGGGCGTGACCCAACTCCGGATAAATGTGATGTCTTGATATATCTGGATTCATCGATATATAAGGCTGGCGTGCTGCTTCCATCCTGCGCGCGTCTGGCCCGCTCAGGTCGTCGAGCGCCCCGGACACGACTTCTACACGGCGACCGGAGATGGCCATGACCGCCACCATCCAGTTTGGCTCCGCGGCGCGGGGCCCCGGGCGCGATCGTCCGATCGCGACCATCGACCCTATCGACTACGACTTGCCCGGCGACGAGGCGTTCCTCGCGACCCGGCGCGGGATGTGCCGCGTCGCGACTGTCGCCGCAGAAGCGGGTGCCCGCTTCCAGCGCGACGGCACCGGGGTTGACCCCATGGCGTGGATGCTTGCGCCGCGCACTATGTTCGGCGGCGAGGCGCCGATCGACGCCTGCCGGAGGCGCGGGCCCTTCCTGCGCGGTGTGCTGGTGCACGGGCTCGGGCTCGACCTCGACATGGGTGCCGAGGAGGTCGACGACCTCCTCGAAGGCGACGCGTCCACGCTCGCCGCCGCCCCGCCGGATCGTCCCCATCGCAGCGGCGGCGGCAGGGCTGTAATCCCCACCTCGCTGCCCGCGCCGCCGCCGCGGCTGTTCACCGCGACCGTCGTCTCGCGCGACGGCTTCGAGACCTTGCACGCATTCCATGCCTCGCTTGCGGTCGATGACGCGGAGGTCGCCGACCGCCTGTTCTGCCGCATGGGTGACGCGGCGGCGGACGCGATCATCGTCGAGGGGTTTGACGCCAGCGATCCGATGGTCGAGGCGCTCGTCGCGCCGGCCATTGCCAACACCCTCGCGCTCGTCGCCGACGATCCGGTCTCGCCGCTGGCTGCGGGCCTCGACCTCAACGTCGAGCAGCGGTTCCTCGGCTGAGTCGACCTCGCCGGGCTATCAGTCGGCTTCCCGGTCGGCCCGGCCGCACCGTGCCAATTGCATCGGAGGTTATCATGAGCGACGGGATTCTCCCGCCGGACGTGCTGCACGCAGTCAACGGCGACGATGATCTGCGGCTGCTCCGCCGCCTTGACGTGCGCGAGGGTGAGACGGGCGAAGGCGGACGCGTCGACACGGTGATCGGCGTGGCGGTCGACGTCGAGACGACGGGCATCGCCGATCAGGACGTGATCATCGAGCTGGCCCTCCGTCGCTTTCGCGCAGACCCGAATGGTGTGATCGTCAAGATCGACCGCGGCTACTCTTGGCTGGAGGACCCTGGTCGAGTGCTGCCGGCCGACATAGTCCGAATGACCGGACTGACCGACGCCGACGTGGCCGGTCAGGTCATCGACGACGAGGCGGCCGTCCGGCTGCTGAAGTCGGCCGATTTCGTCTGCGCGCACAACGCGCGGTTCGATCGACCCCACATCGAGCGTCGCCTGCCCGCGGCCGCCGGCCTCGCTTGGGCCTGCAGCTGCTCGGATATCGACTGGCGTGCCGCGGGGTTTGACGGCCGGTCGCTCGGGTGGCTGCTGGCGCGATGCTCCTTCTTCCACGGCGCGCATCGTGCCGGTGACGATGTCGATGCGGTGATCCAGATCCTGCGGCAGCCGTTTCCAAACGGCGGCACCGCGCTGGCCGAGATGCTCGCCACCGCACGCGCGCCGAGTTGGCACTTTCGCGCGGTCGGCGCGGCCTTCGAGCTCAAGGACGAGCTGCGCCTGCGGGGCTAGCGCTGGGACGCCGAGGGCGACTTCAAGTGCTGGTAGCGCGAGGTGCCCGACGCGCGGCGCACCGAGAAGGAGTGGTGGCTCGCTGGCCACGTCTATTCCGCCGAGGCGAGGCCCCGCGCCCTGGGACCCATCGTGAAGAGGGTGACCTGGCACGAACGCTACGCGTCGTCGACGCAGAAGTCGTGACCGGCCTGGCGAAGGACGGTGGCGATGGGATTTACCCTTCAGGACCTATCGCCACACCGACCCGACCAAGGCGACCGACTGGCGCCGGATCAGGGATGCGCGCGCGGTCGTCCGCGCTGCCTTCGACGAGGTGTCCCACGTCCATGAGGGAGCGGTCCGCGACCTCTTCCGGCAGAAGATCGGGACGAACGTGCGCTCGGCGTCGCCGTTCCTGCTGTCCCTCGTCCCGGGGCGAGTCGATCGTCCGGCTCGTCGATCGGACCGAGCCCGCTCTGCGGTGGCCGCGCTCACCGGCGCTCTCGGCTCGTCCGGCCGCCCAGTTCAGCCGCGTCCGGTAGCCATATCGGCGTTTCGTCATCAGCACGGCTACTGGTGACCGCGAGGCCGTCCACTGGCGCGGCTTCGGCCACGGGACAGTTTTCATGCAGGCGCGAGACGACTGGGCCTGCCTCTAAGTCTTGGATCACCCGCTCGAGGTCGAGGCGCGGATCGGGCCGGTCAGGTTCGATACGCTGTTCGGCGTGCTGCGCGTCGAACTGGATCCGTCCCCATCCACTTCGCGATGTTCGCGGAGTTGGAGGCCGACGCACGGTTATCCGATCTGCGGGTCCTCGGTTCCCGGCGTCACGTCAGGTCCAAGCCCTCCCGTGCCGAACGCGATGGTCCTCTTGCTCGGACCGCGCGCTGGTTCATTCGGGGCATCCGTTCCGGCCCTTCGGGCCGTCAGGTGTTCGTCTCGACGTCGACCACGATCGGCACGCCGTGTTCAGCGGACAGCCGCATCGCGCGTCGCGCAAGCTCTATGAAGGTAGAGTCCCGGGCGGCGGGATCGGCGACAGTCACGGTCATGTGCCACGCGCCGTCACGACGTCGACCGATGCGCACGGCGTGCGCGCCGCCCGGCGTATGCGTGGCGGCGAGCGCCTCGAGTTCCCTGCGGACCTCGCGCTCCTCGCTCGTCGATGCCGATGCGGCGGCGTCCGGGTGTCCGCCTTCGCTCGCTTCGTCCCAGGGCCCGGTCTCCCGTAGCTTCGACGTGTCGAACGGGAGGACTGCCGCCCAAGCGTCGGCCGGCACACGCTGGTCGACCATCTCCTCGATGCATTCCCCGAGTATTTCCTGGATCGAATACATCGGCTGCACCGCGGTCGTCCTGGGATTGAACGGCTTGCGCCGGTCGGCACGCCTCGCCAGGTCGAGACTGCCGAGGCGCATCCCGAGCAGCCGGCGCGCCGGACCGCCTTGCTGCAGGAACACGTCGCGGCGTTCCACGACCTCGTGGCCGGCGGCGAGCAGCGCGTCCACCATCCCCGACCATCGCCGCGCGAATGTCGTGGCGATGACGAGCCTCGGCTTCGGTCCCGACGGGAGGTCACCGTGGAAGCCCGCTCGACCCGGTCGGGCCAGCCGCCGCGAGACCTCTTCCAGCGCGAGGATGAGTCCGTGGGGCGACGGTGGACCGGCAAGTGCGGCGGCGCCGAGCGCGCTTCCCGACCAAAGGTCGATCGCAAGGGTCACGGTGGGCTGCAGTCCGTCCTCCTGAGCCACCAGCCCCTTGATGGCGACATGGTCGATCACGAGCGTCTCGCCGAGGCGCTCGGCCACCACGTCCTCCTCCAGCGGCTGCCCGGGGGTGCTCAGCGTCAAGGTGCCGGGCACCGGGCGAGCGGACCGGATTACACGCTCGTGAAAGGCTCGCAGCGCCGTGTCAGTCGGCAGTTCGCCCGGGCCCTTCCAGGTCCGCCGCACGTGCGCGATGACCCTGCCCGTTGCGGCGAGCGGATCGGTGCGAAGGAGTTCCGCGATGGACGCGGTGATCGCCTTGGCCGTCTCACCGGCCGCGAGCCGCGTCGGCCGTTCCGCACCGAGGCTCTGATGCGGCACCAGGGAAAAGGGCGACCGGTCGTTCGCGCGCCAGTGCGACAAGAGTTGGTAGAAGCGGGCGATGGCCACGCCCGCCGCCTTCGCTGCCTTGAGCGCGTCGACCGTGGTCGGCGTGTCGAGCCGGTCATAGTCGCGCAGCGCGCATAGCCGACGCAGCACGATGTCCTGCTTCGCGACCGGCAGCATCCGCCATTCCATCTGGCTAAGGAATTCCTCGTCCTTCAACAGGGCCTCGATGCTGCGGACGCGCGCGATGATCGCGCGCGCGGCGTCCATTGACGACGGCGTCATGCCGGTTTCTCTTGATGGTGGTCAACTGCGGGTGCACGCCGCTCGCTTGACTTAGGCATTACACAACCTAACTTAGACGCAAATTCACGGAATTAGGTGTTTGTGTGGCGGTTTCCATTGCGATGCGGCGTTCGGACGGGTGGCTGGCGTGAGGCGCCGCCGGGTTGGTTCGAACGGACCTGTGCGCGAGGTGCGCCGGCGCGCGGCGTCGTGCACGACGGGCAGCGTTCCCGTGCCTCTGGCCGGCCCGCCGCTTCACGGCGAGGGTCGGCTGGACGTGAACCTGCACATCGTCGTGTCGGTCCTGCCGTGGGTGCGCGAGTATCAGCCGCAGCCCCTCCGCCTGCCGATCGAGGTCGGCGGCAGGCGTTCTTTCTATACACCTGACGGTCGCCTGCTCGGCTTGGCGCGGCCGCTCTGCATCGAGGTCAAACCGCTCGCGAAGCTGCGCGAGTCACCGGACCTCGACGGGCGCAAGGGCGCGATCGAGCGCGCGCTCGGCGCGCTCGGCGAGGACTTCGTCATCTGGACCGAGGAGGACATCGAGGCCGAGCCGCTCTTCCCGAACGCGAAGCTCGTCTGGTCCAATGCCCAGAACGCCACCTCGGCCGGAGTGGTGGAGGCCTGCGCGGCGCTTCGAGGCTGCGCCTTCTCGGCGATGGGCGAGGTCGTCGATCTGCTTGGGGGCGGCCGCGAGGGCTGGCGGATGGCCTTGGCGCTCATCGGCCTGAAGGTCCTGGCCGTCGATCTCGCGCGCCACATCGACGGCGAGGCGGCAGTCCGCCTCGGGACGCGCGGCTGGATTTGAAGGACGGAAGATGGCGCAGACGACATTCAGGATGGCGAAGGGCGACACGATCGCGATGCCGGACGGCGTCGCGGGGCGGATGCTGTGGCGTGTCGAGAGGCGACTGCGGGACGGCTACCTCACCTCTTCCTTGAACGGTCAGCCTGACAAGGTCTGGTCGCATGACCATATATACGCCGCCTGGTGCGACCACCGCATGGAGCACTGGCCGGCGGACCTGTCGCGTATCGACGAGGCACTCGCCGAGATGCTGCAGACGGATTTCGACCGCTGGCCGCTCTCGAAGCGGTTCGAGGCGCAGTGCCGCGAGACATACGTCACCCGTGTCGACGAACTCCGAGCCGAAGGGGTCGGCAAATACAAGGCCTATAGGCGCGCCGCCGACGAGATCACCGCCGAGAAGGCGAACGAATGGGAACTTCGGCGCGCCACGATAGACGCCGCCGAAACGGCGGCGGCGCCGAAGCGGCGGAAGGTGCGCTCCAACGTCCTCGCCGAGGCGCCGGTCCCGACGTTCGCGCTGGGCGAGAGCGCCGTCAAGAAATGGTGGCTGCTGTGGGACAAGGCGGGCCGGGACGTCCGCGCCCTGCTCGCGCGCGACCACCTGCGCGGCGACCACCGGCCCCGGTTCGAGGATCGTCGCGGCGAGCAGGCCAGCGACGCCGACGTGCGCTGCGTCTACGGCGCGATGGAGTGGGCCGGCCGCGCGGTCTATATGGGTCGATCCGACGAGCAGGCCGACGACGAGAAGCCGGGCGTCACGCTGACGTCGACGAAGAAGTATGCCTACGACCGGATGAGGGAGAAGCTCGAACCGCTCAAGCTGCCGACCGTCTCGATCACCACCTTCAACAAGTTCCTCCGCGACCGCTACGACGCCTTCGACGAATACCGCGCCCGCTTCGGGCCGCGGATGGCGTATCTTAAGTTCCACATCTTCCAGCGGCGCCCCCTGCCCGAGCGCGCGATGGAGGAGGTCGAGGTCGACCATTGCCTGCTCGACGTGTTCGTCATGGACAGCCACGGTCGCGTCGCCCGTCCGTGGCTGACCGTCCTGATCTGCCGGGCGACCAAGATGATCGTCGGCATCCACATCGGCTTCGACCCGCCGAGCGGGGAGACGCTGGCCCGCGCCGTCCTGCACGCCATTCTGCCGAAGGTCCTGACGGGCATCGGCACGGAGAACGACTGGCCGTGCATGGGCGGCTTCGACATGCTCATCACCGACCGCGGCCTCGAGTTCTTAAGCGAGGCGTTCCAGCGTGCGGGCAACGCGCTCAAATTCGCCATCGTCAATCTGCCGGGCAGGGCCCCGTGGTTGAAGGCGACCGTCGAGCGCTTCTTCGGGACGCTGGGCGTCCGAGTGATGTCCCGACTGGAGGGCTCGACGCGCGCGAAGGCGGCCGACTGGTATGATCCGCAGGCGCGGGCCCGTTACGGCCTCGGCGAGCTGACCGGCATGATCGTCCGGTGGATCGTCGACGACTATCATGAGCAGGAACACGCCACGCTGGGCACGTCGCCGCGCGCGCGGTGGCGGGAGCTCGCTGAGAACGCGCTAGACGGCGGCGTTCGCGTGCCGCCGCCGTTCAAGAACGTGTTCCGCATGCTTGGCGAGGGCGGCATCACTAGGGTGATTGGCAATACGGGCATCCTGTTCGAGAACAATCACTACGTCAGTCCGGAACTCGAGGCCTACCGCAGGACGCACGAGGGCGGGAAGCCGGTCGAGGTCATCGCCGAGTATTACGACCGCAGCTTCATCTGGGTGAACCTCGGCGGGGATTGGCGCCAGGTGCCGGCGACCAACGCGGCGGCGCTGAAGGGACGGAGCCGCTACGCGAACCGGGTCATCAACCGGCTCGCCCGCAAGCTCACGCCGAAGGGTGAGGAGGTCACCGAGGACACATTGGAGCGGGCCCGCCTGCAGTGCGAGGAGGAGGCGCGCACGCTCAACGGCCGGCGGGCGCTGCGCTTCCTGTCGGTCGGCGCGCTCGCCACGGACGTGGCCGGGAACAACGGCAGGCTGGCCGTTCTCGCCAACGGCCTGGAGATGCCGGCCGGCGCCGGCGCTCCGGCGACCGGGGATGCCGCGGCCGCAGGGGCCGGGATCCCGGCCCACCCCGGTGCGGCGGGCGGCGCGGTCGCCGCCGGCGGTGCCGCACCCCTCGACGGCGACATGGATGCGGATGGCGTGAAGGGCGCGCCGCAACTCGAACTCGTCGGTGCCATGCCTGCGGCCGATGGCGTCCTCTGCGATGGCGGCGCCGTGCCCCCGGCTGGCGCGGCTGAAGAACCTGCGCCGCCCAGGAAGCAGGATCTGCAGGCCATCCTGTCGGGATTGGCCCGCGCGAAGAAGGTGTTGCGATGACCGACCAGCCCATCGACCTGAACCCCGCGATGGACGCCGTCGCGGACCTCGAGCTCACCATCGTCACGCACCGCATGTTCGACGACGCGGTCGAGGCGATGTCGGTGCTGCACGCAAGGGCACTGCACCGGCGCGACGGCAAGCGCCTCCGGGCGCGCGGCATGCTGCTTCTGGGTTCGGCCGGTGCCGGGAAGACGACGGTCGTCCAGCATTTCCTCAACATCCACCAGTCCCAGGAGACCGACGACGGGATCGTGATGCCCGTCGCGGTGGTCGAGATCCCGCCGGCCCCGACGCTGCGCGCGGTCGTCGACGCGATCTACTCGTCGCTCGGCTACCGGGCGGAGAAGTCGCTGTCCGCCGAGGACATCATCAAGGATCTCATGGGCAAGGTCGACCTGCTGGGCGTGGCCACGATGCTGCTCGACGAATCGCACCACATCCTCGCGTCTCGCCAAGCGGCCGATGTCACCGAGTTCATCAAGTCGCTGCTTAACAGGCTCGGCTGCAGCTTGATCTTCTCCGGCCTTCACGAGCTCGCTGACCTGCGTGGCTCGCTGCAGCTGAGCCGCCGCCTTTTCCCCGACGTCGTCCTCCGCCCTTACAACTTCGGCAACGTCGCCGATCGCCTCGAGTTCATGTCCTTCCTCGCCGCAGTCGAGGAGAACACGATGAAGCACCTGCAGTCCTCGATATCGCACCAGGACGTCGCCCGGCGCCTATACGCCGCGTCGGGAGGACTCATCGGCATCGTCACGAAATACCTGTCGCACGCGCTCCTGCTGGCCAACCTGCGCGGTCTGGGACGGATCGACCTGGACCTCCTCGCCGACATCGACGCTTCCTGGTCGGGCGCGTCGGTCGCGCCCGACGACATTGCGTTCGACAAGGACATCGAGTTCGACGAGGGAGCGGACATCGCCGCCATGCTGGCGGCGGCGGGACGCGCGCGGATCGATGCGGCCACAAACCCGTTCAAATGCCCGCAGGACCGCCTGCGCGGCATACTCGAGCAGCGGATCGCCCAGCAGCTGGTCGAGCCGCCGCGGCGTCGGCTCGACCGCCGCATGAAGGGTGCCGGGGCGGACCCTCAGAGCGCGCTTAAGTGACGATCCCCCTGCGTCTTCGCACGCGGCCGCAGGAACCTGGCCACGGCGCCCTTCTCAGGCTCTCCGCCCGGAACGGGCGGCACGTCGTGACGTCATTCGCGACCTCGCTCGGCGTCCAGCTCCGCGACGCCTTGGCCGGTCGCGACGCCGCGCGGATCGCCGAGCTTTCCGGCCTCTCGCCTACCGCAGTGGCCTGGTGGTCCCCGGTGGTGTCGGCGCCGGACCGCTTGGTGACGATCGCGGGAGAGGAGCTGTCGCTGGGCGACTGGTCGATCGCCCGGCGTCGGCACTGCCCGGAATGCCTCCTTGCGGACGTGGGAGAGGCGCAGCGTCTCGGGTTGGCGGGTGACTGGTTGGCGAGCCATCGTTCGATCTGGGACGTCCGCTCCATCGCGGCGTGCCCCGAGCATGGCGTGGCGCTCGTCGATGCCTGCCACGCATGTTCCGCGCCATTGGGGTGGCGCGATGCCCGTCGGCTCGCGTGCCCGAATTGCCGCGCGGACCTGACTGTGCCTTCCACGCCGCTCGACGACCCGCTCGGCCGATACGTCGCCGCGCGGCTGGGCGTCGGGCATTTCGAGCGCCCGGCCGTGCTGGAGGATTTGCCGCTTCGCCACGCTGTTCGGATGTGCGGTAAGCTGGGGCGCGCAGGGCTCGACGCAGCACCGGAGAACAGCACGGCCGGCGTTCCCGCGCTGGAGTTCTCCGTGGAGGGCTTCCGCCGTGCCGCAGCCGGTGCCGCGGGACTGGACGACGTCCTCGACCGTCTGCTCGCCCGGCGCGCCGGCGACGCGGCCGACGGTCTGGGCGGCGCCTATGGCTGGCTCCACGATGAATGGCTCGGGACCGACGATCCCACGACGGCGGCATACCGGCACGTCCTGCGCGATCACGCCGTGGCGAACGGCGTGATCGCCGCTGATGAGGAGCGCTTGGGTGCGAGTCCGGCGCCCACGATCAACCTGACCCAGGCGGCCGCCGGCGCCGGCGTCGCCATCGAGCGCATGCGGCGGATGCTGGACGACGCGGGCGCCATCCCTCCTGGCTCCCGCCGGGGCGTCCCGTTCGCGCTCGATCCGGGCGTCGTCGCGCTGGCTGGCAGGCGCAAGGGCGCGATCCGCCGTGCGGCGAAGGAGGTGCTCGGCGTCGGCCGATCGGCGCTGATGGGGTTGGCCGAGGCCGGCCTGGTGGACCTGTCCGACGAGGAGGGCTTCCGCGCATCTGCCCAGAGGCTGATGGCTGCGGTCGGCAGGCAGCTGTGCGCCGGGTCGGCTCCTGGCAGAACGTCTTCCCTACCCGTGGCGACCGTCGCCGCGTCCGTTCCCATGAGCCGGGTGGTCGAGGTCCTGCTGCAGGGCTGCATCCCGGCGTGGCAGGATGGCGACGGCAAGGGTCTCGCCGCGGTCGTCGTTCGCACGGCCGACCTTTGTCCCTTGCGCGTGAGGCCGGACGGCTACACGGGCGCCGCGGCGGCGCAGTCGCTGGGGCTGCACCCGGAGTGCGTCCGCGCGCTGATCCGCGACGGCACGCTTGTCCGGGGCGCCGACAGCCTGATAGCCGGACCGGACCTTGAGGCGTTCAGGTCGGCCTACGTGGTCGGCGGCGAACTAGCGCGGGAATGGGGGCTGTCGCCGGCCAGACTGGTCGCCGAACTCGCCGACGCGGGCATCCGCCCGGCGTGGCCCCTAGCCACGCATCGGCAGGCGATCTTCCGCCGTTCGGACCTGCCGGGGCCGGTCGGAACGGTGCATTGACCGAGGATGCGGCTTCCGACGCATGGGCGCGGTTTCCCGATGTCCGCCCCGCGCCTCGAAGGGTCGGACATCGCGATTGCGAGACCGCGATGTCCGTCCTCGTCAGGCTGTCGCTCGCCAACGGCATGCGGGACGTCGGGCATCTGCTCCGGTCGACTCCGCACCTGAGGATAAAGCAGGTTCTCAACCGCGAAACGAGGATCGAAGTCGCGGCCCGCCTGAGCGGCTTCGACGCGTCTGGCATCGATGCGGCTACCCCGACGCGGATGACCGGCGGCCAGATGTCCGTGGCCGGCGTCGCCTTCAGTCGCCGCGGCACCCTGCCCGGCCGGACCTGCCCCGCCTGCATCGGGAAGGACCTGCAGGCCTTCTCGTCGGAGCGCATCGATCTCCGCGCCTACCGTCGCGGATGGTGGCAGGTGCCGTCTATATCGACCTGCCCGACGCACGGGGTCGGTCTCGTGGCGGCGTGCGGCGGATGCGGCCACGCTCTCGACGAGCGCGTTCCGGTTGGGAGGTGCCGCTGCGGTGCGGCGCGCCTTCCAGACACCGCCGTCGCGCGCGACGCGTGCCGGCACGACGCTTGGCTGCTGGGACGGCTGGGATTCGCCCCGGTAATCGTGCATCGGCAACTGGACGCGATGCCGCCGGACGTCGCGGCGGAGCTGTGCCGCATCCTGGGGAGTTCGGCGATGGACGAGAGGGCCGGCAGTGGTCGTCAAACCGACGCTGCTCGCCTGGCTGAGGCCCGCTCGCTGGGTTGGCGGATACTGCTCGCCGGGGATGCGGAGCTCGAGCGGGTCCTCGACGAAATCGTCGTCCGCAACCGGTCGCGAGGCAGCGTCTGCAACACCGGCTACGGCGGTCTCCACCGCTTCCTGACCTTGAACACGGACCCGGCGCTGGAGCCCGTGCGGGACCAGGTGCTCGCCCACGCGCGCTCGAACGTCGGACTAAGCGGCGCGCGAGCGCGGCTCTTCGGTCGGGCCGTGGTCGACGGTGAGCGGCTTTCGCTCACGCAGGCTGCGAAGATCGTGGGCGTCGCCGAGTCTCTCCTCGCCAACATTCTCGTCGCGCTGGATCCCGACTTCCAGCTCGCGCCGTCGGGCCCAACCTTGCTCGATCGCGTGCAACTCCTGGGTGCCAAGGATGCGGTTCAGGGGACGATGAGATCGACCGAGATGAAGGCAGTGCTGGGCTTCGACCGGCATATGATGGGACTGGCGATCGAACGGGGCTCTTTGCGTTGCCTCATCCCACCCGCTCCGGGGCATTTCGGCCTTGTGTGGCGCAACGACGTCGGGCGGATCGCGCGGCTGTTCGATCGCGTGCCTGTCGTCCCGACGGCCGGGCTGCTCGCGCCGGCGCCGTTCGCAAAGGCGGGCGGCGTCGCGGGGGCCGAGGTCATGGTCGGCGTGGTCGAAGGCAGATTGCTGCCCGCCGGCCGGCGCCAGGACGTGGCGGGCTTTCAGGGGCTGCTGTTCGATCCGGCGTCCGCATCCGAGCTATGGCCGGTGCTGCGGGGCGAGATGCCTCGGCGCCGCCTTGCGGAGGCCTTGGGTTGGATGCCGCAGACCATCTCCGAACTTCAGCGTCGGAGGCTGTTGAAGGCCGAAGGGTTCGAGGCGGTGAGGATGGACGCGGTGAAGTCCTTCCGGTCCCGCTACGCGTCGGCCGAGGAGGCGCGTGGCTGGCTGGAAAGCCCGCCACGGGGGACGGGGCCGATGCATGCCCTGCTGCGCGCTGTGTGCGGGCAGCCCGTCGTCACAGGCAAGGGCGTCACTGCGTTCTGGCCTAGGTTCTCGATGGCCGCTAAGCTGCGTCCGTTGATGAGGGCTGGCGCGAATATCCATGCAATCGGTTTCGGATCTCGGGATTATCCACGCAATCGGCATTCCTAGACACGCAATCCGTGTCGGAGGATCACGCGAAAGTCACGTTTTTGGTGGATCCCTATCCACGCAATCGGTTTAGTCCAGAAGAATCCAAACAGCGCGGCGCTGGACGGATTGCCGTTCGGCGCCGCGTCTGTTTCACCCCCGGACCGAAAGGGGCCGGGGACAATGCGTTCGATCATCGCTGTCATGATGTTGACCGCTGCTGCGCCTGTCGCAGCGCAGGACGCCGCGCCTGCCCCCGCTGCCTCCGGCACCGCCACTGTCCTCGCCAGCGGCATGGCGAGCTATTATGGTGACGCGCACGCCGGCAACCGCACCGCCAGCGGTGAGCGCTTCAACCCCAGCGACATGACCGCTGCGCATCGCAGCCTGCCCTTCGGCACCAAGTTGCGCGTGACCGATCCGTCGACCGGACGCAGCGTGATCGTTCGCGTCAACGACCGCGGGCCCTTCCACAAGAGCCGCATTCTCGACCTGTCCGAAGCCGCCGCGCGCGAGCTGGGCATCGTCCGCCGCGGTCGCGCGCTGGTCGAGATCGCGCTGGCGGACGCTGCTGAGGCAACCGCAACCAACTGATTCCCGTTTCGGGCATGTAAGGGCCATGCTATCGTCGCACCGGGAGGTTCGACGCCATGTCCCTGTTGCTGCTTGCCCTCGCTTTCCAGTCCGGTGCCGATGACTCGCTGCTGCGCATCCATCGCGAAAAGACACGCGCCGCCATTCCCTGCGAAAAGACCGCCGACCCCGATGAGGTGACGATCTGCGCGCTGCGTGATGCGGACAAAAAATATCGCGTCCCGTTCGTCACAGCCCGCGCGGAGGATAATCGCCCCGCACAGACAGAGCGGGTGCTGGAGGACACGATGTTTCAGTGCGGCGTATCCGGCCCGTTCCTTGCCCAGTGCAAGGGGATGGTGGGCGTGACCGTGGGTGTCGGATTTGACGGCAAGGTGGTGCGCAAACGCGAACCAGCACCCTAAGACGTTCTCACTCGCCCAGAATATGCATCCACATCGGTTCGCCCGCGAGGCTCTGTGAGCCGCGCAGCTTTTCCAGCGCCTGCGCGACGCAGCGCTCCGGCCCCTCATGCGTCACGATCGCGAGCAGCACGCTGCCATCGGCCATCGCGCCACGCTGAATCAGCGATTCGATCGACACACCGGCATCGCGCATCGCCGCCGCGATCTCGGCGAGGACGCCAACCTTGTCGGGTACGGTGAAGCGCAGATAGGCGCGGCCCCGACGTTCCCCGCTCGGCGCGGCGGGTTCCTTGGCGAGGCTGGCAGCGGGCATGGCGTAGGGCGGGCCAAATTCGGTGCGGGCAATGTCGATCAGGTCGGCGACCACGGCGCTAGCGGTGGGGCCATCTCCGGCTCCCGCGCCCTGGAACAACAGGCGGCCCACAAAATTGCCCTCGGCCACCACCGCATTGGTCGCACCGGTGACGTGCGCGAGCGGATGGGCGAGCGGGACGAGGTGCGGGTGGACGCGCTGGAACAACCCGTCGCCATTGAGGTCCGCGATCCCGAGCAGGCGCACACGATATCCCAGCGCCGCCGCCTCGGCGATATCGGCGGCGAGCAGGTTGCGGATGCCGTGGATCGCCACATCGCCAAACGCCGGCTGGGTGCCGAAGGCAAGGCTGGCGAGGATCGACAGCTTGTGCGCGGCATCCACGCCGTCGATGTCAAAGCTCGGGTCCGCCTCGGCAAAGCCCTTGGCCTGCGCCTCGGCCAGCACCTCGGCAAAGTCGCGGCCCTCCGCCTCCATCTTCGACAGGATAAAATTGCAGGTGCCGTTGAGGATGCCATAGACGCGGTCGATTACATTCGCCGCGGCACCCTCGCGTAGCCCCTTGATCACCGGCACGCCGCCCGCGACCGCGGCCTCGAACTTCATCGGCGTGTCGGCCTGTTCGGCGACATGGGCGAGTTCGAGGCCGTGGTGCGCGATCATCGCCTTATTGGCCGTGACCAACCCCTTCCCCGCCGCCAGCGTCGCGCGGGCGAGCGCCAGTGCCGGGCCGTCCGACCCGCCGATAAGCTCGACCACGACATCGGCGCGCGGATGCTGCGCCAGCTCGCGCATGTCATCGACCCAGTCGAACCGGGTGATGTCGACGCCGCGATCCTTGGACCGGTCGCGCGCTGAGACTGCGACGATCTCAATCGGTCGGCCTGCGCGGCGTGCAATCAGGTCGGCATTGGCGTCGATCAGACGAATGACGCCCGCGCCCACCGTGCCAAGGCCAGCCAGTGCAACGCGGAGCGGTTCGGTCATGTCTTCATCCCTGTAAGCGGCAACGGCCCGGGCATCGCCCGAGCCGACTGTTCCGCCCATACTCCCGGGCCTTACCGGGAGGGGAGATATTTTTTCTATTTCTTCGTCAGCCCGATCTCGGCCAGTCGTTCGGCCAGATAGTCGTGCGCGGTGATCGGCGGCTCACGCTCGGGATTCTCTGCGGTCACCGTCTGCGGCAGCGCCTTGATCAGGAAATCGGGCGCGGGGTGGAGGAAGAAGGGCATCGAATAGCGCGAATGACCGCGCCGCTCGACCGGCGGGTTGACCACGCGATGCGTGGTCGAGGGAAGGACATGGTTGGTCAGCCGCTGCAGCATATCGCCGACATTGACCACCATCGCGCCTTCGGGCGGCTTGACCGGCAGCCATTCGCCATCCTTGTCGAGCAGCTCCAGACCCGCTTCCTCAGCACCGAGCAACAGGGTGATGAGGTTGATGTCCTCATGCGCGCCCGCGCGCACGTTCGGCGCATCCTCGGTGACCGGCGGATAGTGCAGCAGACGCAGCACCGAATTACCGTCCTTCACGGCATGATCGAACCAGTCGGGCGCGAGGCCGAGATGCACGGCGATCGCCGAGAGCAGCTTGTCGCCGGCCGTGTCGAATGCCGCGAACAGCTCGATAAAGGTCTCGCGGAAGCCTGCGGGCTGGTCGGGCCAGATGTTCGGGGCCATCAGTTCCGAAAAGCGGTGCCCCGCCGCCAGCTCGCGACCGATATGCCAGAATTCCTTGAGGTCAACATGGGTGGCGCCCTTGGCGATCTCGGTCTTGAACGGGGTATAGCCGCGCGCGCCGCCACCGCCCGCGACAAAATAGCTGCGCTTCACATCCTCGGGCAGGTCGAAAAACGCCTTGGTCATCGCCCAGGCGCGGTCGATCCGGTCCTGCGGGATGCCGTGATCGGACACCATCGCAAAGCCGAACCGCTCGAACGATCCACCCAATGCGGCGGCAAATCCCTGCGGGTCACTGGCCTGATCGGCGAGGCTGACGAGCGGGACTTCGGCGAGAATGGTATCGGGCATTGCAAAGCGACTCCGGGAAACGAATCTCCCTCAAATAGTCGCCTTGATCAGACTCGAACAGGGGCGGGAAATTCCGGATGGAAAAGCGCGGGAGAGGCGCGGTGCCATGCACCCCTCCCGCTGCGCCGTCCGCCTACGCGTGGACGACGGATTAGTGGATCAGTTTCCGGAAACCGTCAGCGTGCCACGGCTCTTTGCATCGCCGGTGCCGTCGATCTTGAGCGTGTAGGGGCTGCCCGACTTGGTCTTGCCGGTCAGTTCGTCACGATTGCCGGTGACGGTAAAGCCGGCGCCCTCCATCTGCTCGCGGAACCAGTCGCGCACCCGCGCGGCATCGGCCGGAGCATCGAACGTCACATTGACGCCGCCCGACTTGGTGCCGTCCTGCCGATCGTCGATGTTGAGGCTGGAGACGGTCGCGCCCGGGTAGAGCTTGACGCCGTCGATCTCAAAATTCTCTGCACTGATGTTGAACTTGGGCAGCTTGATCGAGCCTTCAAAGCCCGGTGCCTTGACCGACACCTTGCCGTCCTTGTCGGCCTGGGCGGTGACCGATCCATTGTCGCCCTGGATCGAGATGCTGGTCCCCTCACCATCCCCGCCACAGGCGGCGAGCGCGGCCGCGACCGGAAGCACAAGCCAGATTGGTTTCATCGCAAAACTCCAAGCGTGTTATTTGAACAATACACTATCGCGCTTTTGTGCACAGGTCAAATCCCGGGGGTGACGCGTTGGTTGCAATGCGGCATGGGCCGCGCATGGACGCGCTTACCCAGTCTGCCGAGGCCAAGACGCCGGAAAATCGGTCGCCAATCCCGATGGGCGAGTTTGTCGCGCTGATCGCGTCGATCATGGCGCTGACCGCGCTCGGCATCGATTCGATGCTGCCGGCCCTGCCCGCGATCGCCGACCAATTGGGAGTGAGCGAGCCGAACCACCGGCAATATGTGATCACCGCCTTCATGCTGGGCTTCGCCGTCGCGCAGCTGGTCCACGGGCCGCTGGCCGACCGCTTCGGGCGCAAGCCGGTGATCGGCGTCGCGCTGGCATTCTATGTCGTGACGAACCTGGTCGCAGCGAGCGCTAACAGCTTCGAACTGCTGCTGGTGGCGCGTGCTGCGAGTGGCGCGGCGGTTGCGGCCGGCCGCGTCGTCACGGTGGCGCTGGTGCGCGACTGTTTTCAGGGGCGCGCGATGGCGCGGGTGATGAGCCTCGCGTTCATGACCTTCATGGTCGTGCCCGTGCTCGCGCCCGCATGGGGCCAGTTGATGGTGATGCTGTTCGATTCGTGGCGGATCATCTTCGCGGGGATTGGCACGATCGCCGCCATCGTGCTGGCCTGGTTCCTGATTCGCATGCCCGAAACGCTGGACCCAGCCTCGGTTAATCGGCTCGACCTCAAGGAAATCTGGCGCGGCTACCGCATCATGTTCCGCGACCGCTGGGCCGTGGGCTATACCTTTGCCAGTTGCGCCATTTCCGGCTGCTTCTTCGCATTCATCGGTTCGATCCAGCAAATCGTCTATGACGTGTTCAAGCGGCCCGAGCTGCTGACCGTGGTGTTTGCATCGATCGCCGGGCTGATGGCGGCAAGCGCCTTTGCCAATTCGCGGCTGGTGATGCGGTTCGGGATGCGCTTCCTGTCACACTTCGCCATCGTCGCGACCACGCTGCTCGCGGCAATCCACCTCGCGATCATCCTGTTTTACGGGGAAACGCTGTGGATTTTCATCGTGCTGCAGGCGCCGATGATGGCCGCGATGGGCCTCGCCAACTCGAACTTCTCCGCCATGGCGATGGAGAATATGGGCGAGATCGCCGGGCGCGCGTCGAGCCTTCAGGGATTCATCGCCACGCTTGGTGCGGCTGTCCTGGGAGCGGTAATCGGCCAGGCCTTCGATGGGACGACCGTGCCGCTCTATATCGGCTTCACCACGCTGGGCCTGACGGCGCTGGTCATCGTGTTCGTCACCGAGCGCGGCAAATTGTTTCGCCGCAGCTGACGCCGTCCGTCGCACCGCACGGAACCAGCCGCCCCGCCCACCGTTCGCGCCTTCAGTTGAATGCAAGGAGACGGCAATGGGTGGTCACCAGGTGCAAGGTCATGGAACCGGCGATGACGGCTATGACGAAGACGGCTATGACGAAAGCCAGCGCGCGGAGATTCTGGAAGCAACGGTCGGCGGCCCCGGCAACGGCACGCTGCTGACCGATCTTGCGCCAGATCTCGGTGCGGAGATCGATGCGGATGAAGACGAAGATGCGGTCCTGCTGGCAGCGGACGACGTGGCGGATGAAGCCATTGGCGACCCCGACGAAGATGAAGACGCGATCGAGGATTCGCTGCAGGAGGACTTCGAGGACGGCGAGATCGACGACGACGATATCGATGATTCCGAGGCCATAACACTGAACCCGTAACACCGGCCGATTGACAGAGCGCGGGTCACGACCGACCGTGGCGTGGAGAGGAGCCGCGCCATGGCCACGGACCCGCGCATTGACGCCTATATCGACCGACAGGCCGACTTAGCCCGACCGATCCTGACCTGGCTGCGCGCACGCGTCCACGCCGCCTGTACGGAGGTCGATGAAAGCATCAAATGGGGCATGCCGTTCTTTTCATATGGTGGCCGCCCGCTTGCCAACATGGCCGCGTTCAAAGCCCATGCCGGCTTTGGTTTCTGGAACCGCGACCAGACGGCGACCGGGAAAGAGGGTGAAGCGATGGGCCAATACGGCCGGATCACATCGCTCACAGATTTTCCCGACGCGGCGGCGATGGAGGCGCAGATCCGCTCCGTCATCGCACTGATCGAGTCGGGCGTGGTGCCGCGACGGGCCGCCACAGTGCCCAAGGCCGAAGCCGAAATTCCCGCTGCTCTTGCCAAAGCGCTGGTGCGTGATCCTGCAGCCGTCGCCGCGTTTGATGCCTTTCCACTAAGCTGTCGCCGCGAATATTGCGAGTGGATCGCCGAAGCAAAGCGCGACGCGACACGCGACAAGCGCGTGGCCGAGGCAATCGCGTGGATTCGCGACGGCAAGCGCCGCAACTGGAAGTATGAGCGCGGTTAATCGTTGCGCTCGGCCCCGCTTGTGGCATGATACATCATCACGTTATGTGAGGAGGTATCGATGCCCCGTGCTCTTGCCTATCGCCGCGCTGCGGATGCCGAACCGTTCAGCGCGCTCAACATCACCCCGCTGATCGACGTCATGTTGGTACTGCTGATCATGCTGATCGTCACCATCCCGAGCATGACCCACAAGGTGCCAGTCGACCTGCCGCAGGGCGACAGCGTTACCCCACCGGGCCTACCGCATCGGCTCGACATCACCGCCGACGGTTCGTTGCTTTGGGACGGCGCCCGGATGACGGACGCGCAATTGCCTGGGCGACTGGCAGCCGGGGTTGCGGCCGACCGCGCGTTGCTGATCCAGACCGACGAAGCCACACGCTATGCGCGGTTCGACGACGTGCTGGCCCAGGTGAAGCGCGCGGGTGTCACCAAGCTGGCTTTTGTCGGTAACGAACGGATGAAGATCGACTGATCCAACGCCTGTTTGCAGCGCGGCGAAGTTACCGTAAACGTCAATGATGCCCCGTTTCACCAAGACGATCACCGCCGCGCCCGAGGACATAGACGAGCTTGGCCATGTCAACAATGCGGTGTGGGTTCGCTGGATTCAGGACGTGGCGGTTTCACACTGGGCTGCGGTCGCCGCACCCGAGCATCGCGACGCCTATGTCTGGGTCGTGACGCGGCATGAGATCGACTATCGCGGCAATGTGAGTGTTGGCGAGACGGTGACGGCCGAAACCTGGGTGCCCGATCCGCCAAAGGGCGCGCGGTTCGACCGCCATATGCGCTTCACCGATGCCGATGGCCGGGTGAAGGTCGAGGCGGTATCGACCTGGGCGATGCTCGATCGCGCCACCGGGCGACTCGTGCGCGTGCGACCGGAGATTGCGGCACCATTCCTCGATTAATCTGCAGTTCAGGTAAAACGGTGTCCGCTGCGTTCTACTCAATCCGGAGAGTCGATATGCGCTACGCCCTAATTGCTCTTCCCCTCGTCGCTCTTTCCGCGCCCGTTACGGCGCAGAACCTTGTCGGCCCGACCCATACCGGAAATGCCGATGCGGGCATGTATGGCATTCCGCCGACGCCGGTTTCACCCTTTCTGGCTCCCCAGCGCGTTCGTACCGGCGATGCGCCGATGGAACGCCTCGTGTCGAACGAAGTGGTGCTCGATCGAAAGGGGTATCGTATTGGCAAGATCGAGACGGTCGCCGCAGACGGCGTCGTGATCCGTCACAGCCGGGGCGCAACTAAAGTGCCGCTGGACTCGATCGGCATCGACAGCTGGGGCGTGCTGCGCATGAACGTCTCGGCACGCCAGTTTTTGGCTAAGGCCAGCGCGGACTCCTGATCGAGACCGCTTAGCCGCTGTTGCGCAGCGCGGTCGCGATCGCGTTGATCGACAGCAGGATGCCCTGTTCGATCTTCGGATCGGTCTCGCCCGCGCGATGGCGCTTGAGCAACTCGACCTGCAGCAGGTTGAGCGGCTCGATATAGGGTAGCCGCAGCTTGATCGACGTTTCCAGCGCGGCGTGCTTTTCGAGCAGCCGCGTCTGGCGGGTCACTTCGAGCAGCTGGTCATGCGTCGTGCGCCAGCCATCGCGGATATCGCCGAAAATGCCGTCAGCAAGCGCGCGGTCCTCGACCAAGGCGGCGTAGCGCTCGGCAATGCCCATGTCGGACTTGGCCAGCACCATTTCCATGTTCGCCAGCGTCGAGGCGAAGAGCGGCCAGCCCGCCGCCATCTCGCGCAGCAGACCGCGGTCGGGGAAGGCCGCCAGCGCCTGTCCGACGCCATACCAGCCGGGCAGCATGACCCGCGCTTGCGCCCAGCTGAACACCCATGGAATCGCGCGCAAATCCTCGATCGCGTCGCTCTTCTTGCGGCTCGCCGGGCGGCTGCCGATCTTGAGGCCGGCGATTTCGGCGATCGGGGTGAGCTGGCGGAAGAAGGTGGTGAAACCGTCGGTGCCATAGACGAGGCCGCGATAGGCTTTGAACGCAGTGGTCGAGAGCTCTTCCATCGCGGCTTCGAACCGCGCGGCGTCGGCATCCGACAGCCGTTGCGGCTCAAGGCTGGCCAGCAGAGTCGCTGATGCCATCGCCTCCAAATTGGTCTGTGCGCTCTCGCGGGTCCCGTATTTGGCGGCGATCACCTCGCCTTGTTCGGTGATACGGATACGGCCCTGCACCGTGCCGGGCGGCTGCGCCTGGATCGCCGCGAAGGACGATCCGCCGCCACGCCCGACCGCGCCGCCACGGCCGTGGAACAGCTGCATGCCGATCCCGGCCTCCTCGAACACCGGGCGCAGCGCGGTCGATCCCTTGCTCAGCCCCCAGGTCGAGGTGAGGTAACCGCCATCCTTGTTCGAATCGGAATAGCCGATCATCACTTCCTGATGGCCACGCGCGGTGGCGATCGCCGCGACCTCGGGCAGCGCGAACCAGGCGCGCATGATGTCGGGACCGGCTTCGAGATCGCCGATCGTCTCGAACAGCGGCACCGCCATGATATGCGCCTGCGCCGGTTCGCCCGGAATGTAGAGCCCGGCTTCCTTGAGCAGGACATGGACTTCGAGCAGGTCGGACACCGACTGCGCCATCGACACGATATACTGGCTGATCGCCGCGCGGCCGTAGCGGGCGTGGACCTCGGCAGCGGCATTGACGATTGCGAGTTCCGAGGCTGTTTCGTCGGAATAGTCGGCGTAGCGGCTGGTCAGCGGGCGCGGGCTCGCCAGTTCGCGGCGGAGAACCGCGATGCGCGCGTCTTCGTCGAGCGCGGTGTAATCGGCCTCGACCCCGGCAACCTTGAGCAGTTCGGCGACCACGCGCTCATGCACCGCGCTGTTCTGGCGCATATCGAGTGTGGCGAGGTGGAAGCCGAAGATATCGACCGCGCGGATCAGTCGCCCGAGCGACCCGCTCGACGCCAGCGTCTCGCCACCCTGCGCGGCCAGCCCCTTGGCGATGGCCGACAGATCGGCGCGGAACGCCGCCGGGTCGGGATAACGCTCGCCCTTCAGCGCGCCGGGACGCGACGGCGCTTTGCCGGTGAGATCGCGATAGGTGGCGGCGAGGCGGGCATAGATGCCGGAGATCGCCCGCCGATAAGGCTCATCGCTGCGGCTCGCGGCATCGTCGCCGCTGGCGTCGGCAAGCGCCTGCACCCCGGCGTCGATCTGCGCATGATGCGCCGAAATCGAAATCTCCGCGCCCAGCGCGTGGACCGCGTCGAGATAATAGGTCAGCACCGTCTCGGCCGAGCGCGCCATGGTGAGGCGCATCGAATCGGCGGTAACGAACGGATTGCCGTCGCGGTCGCCGCCGATCCAGTTACCGGGGCGCAGGAAGGCCGGCACGCGGCTGCCCAGCGCGCGGTCCCACCGGGCATAGAGCGCGGGCAGGGTCGGCAGGAACACGTCGCGCAGATAGGACAGCGCATTTTCGATCTCATCGGCGACGTAGAGCCGCTCGAACCGCAACACGCGGGTCTGCCACAGCAGCGCGACCTGCCGCACGATCGCCTCATCGACCAGATCGCCGTCCTGCGTTTCGGTGACGCCCTGATCCTTTTTCCGCATCAGTTCTGCGATGCGGTTGCGGTGGTCGAGCATCGACTTGCGCCGCACCTCGGTCGGGTGCGCGGTCAGCACCGGCGCGACGAGCGCATCGGCAAGTAGTTCGGCGATCCGATCCCGCCCGATGCCATGTTCCTTGAGCTTGGCCACCGCATGCTCGATGTCCGCGCCCGGCTCCGCCGCAATGCCCTGACGGTCCTCGGCCAGGTTGGCGAGCATCGAAAACAGCATGAAGCTGCGTACGAAATCGAGCGTTTCGTCGAGGCTGAGGCTATCGAGGCCCGGGTCGATCGAGTCCGCGCCCGCAATTCCGCGATGCCGGTCGACCGACGCCGACCGGATATATTCGATCCGCCGGAACAGCGCCTCGCCGCCATAGGCACGGATCACGTCGCCAAGGACGCGGCCAAGGAAACGGACATCGGGATTGTTGGTGATCGGGGGTGCACTGGCCATGTCGCGCGTGCTGCACTGCAAGATGGATCGCGTCAACGAGTCCGTAACGCCAGTTACCAATCGCACGCCAATGTGAATTTTGCGCGCGATGACAGCGTTGGCGGGCATCGACAAGCCTGCCTCGCACTCCTATCGCCGCCATCATCCAAGGCAGAACAGGATCCGCCAGCCCCATGCAAACCGCCAGCCAGGTTCTCGACCGCGTTCTCGTCCTCGAAATGGTCCGTGTGACCGAAGCCGCCGCCATCGCCGCGTCGACGCTGACCGGTCGCGGCGACGAAAAGGCCGCCGATGCCGCCGCGGTGGAGGCGATGCGCGCTTCGCTCAACGAGCTGTACATGGATGGCACCGTCGTGATCGGCGAGGGTGAGCGCGATGAAGCGCCGATGCTGTATATCGGTGAGAAGGTCGGATCGGCGCCGGGCAAGGGGCCGAAGATCGACATTGCGCTCGATCCGCTGGAGGGCACCACGATCTGCGCCAAGGCTGGTCCCAATAGCCTCGCCGTCCTCGCCATTGCCGAGGAGGGCAATCTGCTCAACGCCCCCGACGTGTATATGGACAAGATCGCGGTCGGCCCGGGCTATCCGCCGGACGTGATCGACCTCGACAAATCGGTCACCGACAATATCTGCGCGATCGCCGCCGCCAAGGGCGTGGAGCCGCGCGAGATCATCGCATGCGTGCTCGACCGCCCGCGCCATGAAAAGCTGATCGCGGAGCTGCGCGCGCTAGGCTGCGGCGTGGTGCTGATCGGCGATGGCGACGTCGCTGGCGTCATCGCAACGACCGATCCCGACACGACGATCGACGTCTATATGGGCCAGGGCGGCGCGCCCGAGGGTGTGCTCGCTTGCGCCGCGCTGCGCTGCGTTGGTGGGCAGTTCAAGGGCCGGTTACTGTTCCGCAACGAGGATGAGCGCAGCCGTGCGCGCAAATGGGGCATCACCGACCTCGACAAGCAATATGACCTGTCGGAACTGGCCAAGGGCGACTGCATCTTCGCCGCGACGGGCGTGACCGACGGGTCGCTGCTGCAGGGCGTGAAGCGGAAGAAGGGCAAGATGACGACCGAGAGCGTCGTGATGCGCGCCAGCAGCGGCACGGTGCGCTGGGTCAAGGGCGAGCATCGCATCGATTGATGGGCGTCGCGCTCTTCGACGCCGTCCTGCTCATCGCGCTGATCGGCGCGTATCTCTGGTATATTCGTGGCGACCGCAGCGGGCGGGCGCCCGTCGACCGGATCACCAGTTATCGCCGCTGGATGCTCCGGGCGCCGCTTGCGTTCGGGGCGAGTGCGCTGGTCGCGCTGCTGCTCACCGGCCGTTGGGATGCGTTCGCGGTACTGCCGCCCGAATTTGCGCCGCTGATCCCCGGCGCGCGGCGGCTCGCGGGGTTCGGCGACAATGTCGTGCATCTCAAGGTTGCAGTGCTGGCGGGATTTGCGGCCGGGGCAGTGATTGGGCTGGGCATCGCTTGGTGGCGCGCGCATCGCGGTCAGCGGCAGCTGATGTCGGGAAAGTTCGCTGCGTTGCTTCCGCGCACGGCCGGCGAGACCGGCTGGACCGCCGCGCTCGGGGTCACGGCTGGCGTGGTCGAGGAGCTATTCTTCCGCCTTGCCCTGCCGCTGTTCGCGGCGCTGGTCACGGGCGATGCGCTGCTCGGCATGGCGCTCGCCACGGCATTGTTCGCCTATGCGCACCGCTATCAGGGTTGGGCGGGTGTCGCGGCATCAGCACTCGTCGGCGTGACGGTTGCGATCCTTTACCTTGCCACCGGCCAGCTATGGTTCGCGATGCTGGTCCACGCGCTGCTCAACCTCAACGCGCTGGTGCTGCGGCCGCTGCTGGTGCCCGTCAGTTCTTCAGCCGCCAGCCGCTCTTGAAGATCCAGCCGATCACCGCGAGGCAGACGATCAGGAACGCGGCGGTGAAGCCCAGGCTCACGCCAATCGCGACATCGCCCTTGTCGAAGAATGCCCAGCGAAAGCCGCTGACCAGATAGACGACCGGGTTGGCGAGGCTCACCGTGCGCCACGGCTCGGGCAGCATGTTGATCGTGTAAAATGCGCCGCCCAGGAAGGTCAGGGGCGTGACGATCAGCGCCGGGACGAACGACAATTGCTCAAACCCCTTGGCCCAGATCCCGATGATGAAGCCCAGCATCGAAAAGGTGACTGCGGTCAGCACCAGCATCGTCAGCATCATGAACGGATGCGCGATCGGCACATCGACGAACGCCATCGCGGTGAACAGGATGATCAGGCCGATCGCGATCGACTTGGTCGCCGCCGCGCCGACATAGCCTATCACCATCTCCCACGCCGTCACCGGCGCGGACAGCAGCTCGTACACGGTGCCGGTGAACTTGGGAAAGTAGATGCCGATCGACGCGTTCGAGATCGACAGCTGCAACAGGTTCATCATGATCAGGCCGGGCACGATGAAGCTGCCGTACGAGACCCCGTCCAGCTCCTGCATCCGCGACCCGATCGCACCGCCGAATACGACGAAGTAGAGTGCGGTCGTGATGACCGGCGTGACCAGGCTCTGCCACAGGGTGCGCAGCGCGCGCGCCATTTCGAAGCGATAGATCGCCCAGACGCCGTGATGGTTGAATCCCTTCACGCCGCTTCCTCCCGCTTGGCCGCCACAAGGTCGACGAAAATGTCCTCAAGGCTCGACTTGGATGTGTCGAGATCCTTGAACGCGATGCCCAGCTCGCCGAGCTTGCGCAGCAGCGAGGGGATCCCAGTCCGCTCCGCCTGCGCATCGAAGGTGTAGCGCAGCCGCGTCCCTTCATCGGTCAGCGTCAGCTGCCATTCGGCAAGTTCGGGCGGGATCACCGTCATCGTCTCGACCAGCGACAGGTCGAGTTCGCGCTTGCCGAGCTTCTTCATCAGCACGGCCTTGTCCTCGACCAGCAGCAATTCACCCCTGTTGATCACCCCCACCCGGTCGGCCATCTCCTCGGCCTCTTCGATATAGTGGGTGGTCAGGATGATCGTCACGCCGCGTTCACGCAGGCGGTGGACCAGCTTCCACATGTCGCGGCGCAGTTCGACATCGACGCCGGCGGTCGGTTCGTCGAGGAACAGGATGTCGGGCTCGTGCGCCAGCGCCTTGGCGATCAGCACGCGGCGCTTCATTCCGCCCGACAGCTCCATGATCTTGGAATTGCGCTTGTCCCACAGCGACAGGTCCTTCAGCACCTGTTCGATGTGCGCGTCATTGGCGGGGCGACCGAACAGGCGGCGGCTGTAGCGGGTGGTCGCCAGCACGGTTTCGAACATGTCGACCGACAATTCCTGCGGCACCAGCCCGATCATCATGCGCGCGGCGCGGGCGTCGGCGATCGCGTCGTGCCCGCCGACGCTGATCGTTCCGGACGAGGGCGTCACGATGCCGCAGATGATGCTGATCAGCGTCGTCTTGCCCGCGCCGTTCGGACCGAGCAGCGCGAAAATCTCGCCCTTGTTGATGTCGAGATCGACCGCGCCGAGCGCCCGATGCCCGGAGGCATAGGTTTTGCTGACGGCCCGAACGGAAAGAATGGGTTGCATGCATGGCCCCCTGCATGTGGAGGCCGCCATCTAGGGATGGGACAAAGCCCGAACAAGGCCGGGGCGCTATTTCCCTCTGCGCCGGGCGGTTTGGACGGCTTCCTTCAGAACCTCGTACGGCACCATCCCGGAAATGACCTGTTCCCCGATCACCCAGCTGGGGGTGCCGGTGACGCCCAGCTTGCTGGCGACGTCGAGATTGCGCGCGACCTCCGCCTCGACCGGGGCGCTGCCGATCGCCTGCTGCGCGCGCGCGACATCGAGCCCGGCGGTGGCGGCGGCGGCATTGATCGACGCCTCGCTCAACTGGCCGCCCGAATAAAGCGCCATGTGAAACGGCTTGAACTTGCCCTGCTCGGCGGCGGCGAGGCCCCAGCGTGCGGCGACGCGGCTGCCCTCGCTCAACACGGGAAGCTCGCGATAGACGATGCGGACCTTGGGGTCCTCTGCCACCAGTCGCGCGATCATCGGCAGGCTGGCGCGGCAATAGCCGCAGGCATAGTCCATCCACACCGATACGGTGACGTCGCCCGACGGATTGCCCTCCCACGCCCCGGCATAGGCGTCAAAGATCGCGGCGCGGTTGGCGGCGACTGCCTTGCCGCTTTCGCGCTCCTGCAGCCGCTTCATCGCTTCGGGCAGGATTTCCGGATTTTCGAGGACATAGTTGCGTACGACCTGACCGATCGCCTTGTCATCGCGCGCGGCCTGATCGGGGATCAGCGCCTGGACGCCGACCACCACAAGGCCCCCGACCACGCCGGACAGCACCAGGGTGCCGGCCAGCGCCAGCGGGCTCTTCGCCAGTTTTTCGATCACTTGCGCTTCCTGTCCTGCATCATCGCCTGGCCCGCCATGACGATGTCCTGCGCGCGAATCCAGTCGGGAGTACCCTGCGGCAATCCGGCCATTGCCGCCTGTGCACTGGGGACCGCGCGACCGATATCGCCGATCATGCTGGCACGTTCGGCGGTGGCCAGCGCAGCCCGCGCGCTGTCGCCCTTGCGCTCATACAGCATACCGAGCTGGTACCAGGCGAACGGGTTTTCCTTGTCGCGCACCACCGACTGGCGCAGCACCGTCTCTGCCTCAGCCAGATGCGCCGGATCCTCGGTCGCGAGCAGCGCATGGCCGAAGGTGGTGGCGATCAGCGGCTGAAAATTGGTCTTTGCCGTTGCGGCGCGCAGCGGGGCCAGCGCATCGCGCGGCTTGCCGGATTCGAGCAGGATCTGCCCCTCCAGCTCCAGGAAATAGGGGTTTTCGGGTTCGGCGCGGACCAATGCCGCGGCTTCGCCCGCCGCTTCCTTGGGATAGCCGCCGAGATGATAGGCATAGGCCCGGGCATAACGCGCGGTGACGCTGGTATCGGTTGCCGGGTAGCGGCGCAGCGTATCCTTCGGCTCGGTGACATAGCCGCGCAGCTTGGCCTGCACGCGCTTGAACCGCGCTTCGATCTGCGGATCGCTGGGCTTGTTCCATGCCGGATCAGCCTGAAGATCGGCGGTCAGCGTGGCGATGCGGTCGCCCGACATCGGATGGCTCATCACATAGCTGGTGTCACTGCCGCGCTTGAGGCCCCAGCGATATTCCTGCTGCTGCAGCTTCTTGAAGAAATCGAGCATGCCGCGCCCGCTGACGCCCGCGCCGGACAGGAACTTGGCTCCGGCGGCGTCGGTCGTCGCCTCCTGCGCGCGACTGAAGGCGAGATAATTGCCCATCGCGGCGCGCTGCCCGAGCTGCATCAGACCCATCCCGGCGTCAGCGGAACCCGCCGCCATCGCCGCCGCGCCGAGCAGCAGGCTGAGGATGGTGATGCCGGTCGCGCCCTTCCCCATCCGATCGCCCAAGGGCACGTGGCCGCCGGTGATATGGCCGATTTCATGCGCGATCACGCCCTGCACCTCATTGGCGCTGGAGGCAGCGTCGATCAGGCCGGAATGGATGTAGACGGTCTGTCCGCCCGCGACAAAAGCATTGATCGACTGGTCGTTGATCAGGACGATGCGGACATTGGCGGGCGACAGGTTCGCCGCCTTGATGATGTCGCGCGACATATCGGCGAGCAGCGCCTCGGTCTCCGCGTCGCGCAGGATCGATTGGGCATAGGCTGGGCTGGTGATGCACAGCAGCAGCAGCGCGAACAGGGATACAAGCCGCTTCATGCCGCCCATCATGGTGGTTTTTCCCCCGCGATCAACCGTCGGCACGACGGGACGCCATTTTGGCGGCTTGGCCCGGGCGCCATGAACCCGCGATGAAAAAAGGGGCGGGAGCATCGGCCCCCGCCCCTGTTTTCGCGATCAGGCCCCGAAGGTGCGCTGCCACCAGCCGCCGCGACGCGGCGCGGAGTCGCTCTCCCCGCTTTCGGCGGCCGCCTCTACCGGCGCAGCTTCAACGGCCTCAGCCGGTGCCGAGTCGGCATCTGCGGCCGGGGGAGCGAGGTCCTGCGTCACTTCCGCAGCCGGAGCTTCGTCCGCCTTTTTGCGACGGCTGCGCTTGGGCTTGGCAGGCGCTTCGTCTACGACGGGAGCCTCGATCGCCTCCTCGGCCACCGGCGCTTCGACCGGTGCGGTTTCGGCGGCGGGAGCTTCCTCGCCCTTCTTGCGGCGCGTCCGCTTGGGCTTTGCGGGCGCTTCCTCGGCCACCGGGGCCTCGACCGCAGTGTCCACCGGAGCTGGCTCGGCCGCCTCGACCGTTTCGCTGACCGGGTCGGCATCCGCCTTTTTGCGACGGCTGCGCTTCGGCTTGGCCGGGGCTTCCTCGGCCACCGGCTCGGTCACCGGATCGACAACCTCGGCCTCGACCGGAGCCGCGTCCTCAGCGTCGGCGGCGCCGGACTCGATGCCGGTATCCTCACCGCCGGTGCCGCGACGACCGCCGCGACGACCGCGACGGCGGCGCTTGCGGCCCTCGCCTTCGCTTGCGGCGACCGGAGCATCCGCACCGGCGTCAACCGTCTCGACCGAATCAGCGTCGGTGTCAGCGCCTTCGTCAGCGTCCTCGCCGTCGCTTCCCTGCTCGGCACCCTCACCATGCGGCGCATCGCCATCCTCGCGACGGCCGCGGCGTCCGCGACGGCGGCGACGGCGCTTGCGGCCCTCGCCGTCACCCTCGGCGCGCTCGCCACGGTCACGACGCTCACGCGGGGCGCGGGCTTCGACCTCTTCTTCCTCTTCGTCTTCCTCTTCGTCGATCTCGTCGACGATGTCCTCTTCGATCTCCTGGATCGCGGCTGCGAACTTCGGCGCGTGCGCGGGCGGCGGGCCGCTCGCCTCGACCGACATGCGCGCGCCTTCCAGTTCGCCGTCCGACAGGATCTCGACGCGGACGCCGTAGCGATCCTCGATCTCGGCGATGTCGGCGCGCTTGTTGTTGAGGACGTAGAAGGCCGCTTCCTGGCTGCAGCGCAGCGTGATGTGCGAGCCGCGACCGCGTGCCGCCTCATCCTCGATCAGGCGCAGCGCGGACAGGCCCGCCGACGATGCGGTGCGGACCAGACCCGTGCCTTCGCAATGCGGGCACTGGCGGGTCGAGGCCTCGAGCACGCCGGTGCGCAGGCGCTGGCGGCTCATTTCCATCAGACCGAACGCGCTGATCCGACCAACCTGGATGCGGGCGCGATCGTTCTTCAGCGCCTCCTTCATCGCCTTCTCGACCTTCCGGACGTTGGACGAATGATCCATGTCGATGAAGTCGATGACGACGAGGCCGGCCATGTCGCGCAGCCGCAGCTGGCGCGCGATTTCCTGCGCGGCCTCAAGGTTGGTGGCGGTCGCGGTCTGCTCGATCGAATGTTCGCGGGTCGAACGGCCCGAGTTGATGTCGATCGACACCAGCGCCTCGGTCGGGTTGATGACCAGATAGCCGCCGGATTTCAGCTGCACCACCGGGTGATACATCGCCGACAATTGCTCCTCGACCCCGGCGCGCTGGAACAGCGGCACGGCGTCACTGTAATGCTTCACCTTCTTGGCGTGGCTCGGCATCAGGAGCTTCATGAAGTCCTTGGCCTGGCGATAGCCTTCATCGCCCTCGACGATCACCTCGTCGATATCCTTGTTATAGATATCGCGGATCGCACGCTTCATCAGGTCGCTGTCGCCATACACCAGCGCCGGCGCGGACGATTGCAGCGTCTTCTCGCGGATCTCGTCCCACAGCCGGGCGAGATAGTCGAAGTCGCGCTTGATCTCGGTCTTGGTGCGCTGGAGCCCGGCAGTGCGGACGATGCAGCCCATCGACGGCGGCAGCTTGAGGTCCGCCATGATCGTCTTCAGACGCTTGCGGTCGGCGGCGGAGCTAATCTTGCGGCTGATCCCGCCGCCATGCGCGGTGTTGGGCATCAGCACGCAGTAACGGCCGGCGAGCGACAGATAGGTGGTCAGCGCCGCACCCTTGTTGCCGCGCTCTTCCTTGACGACCTGAACCAGCAGCACCTGACGGCGGCGGATCACGTCCTGGATCTTGTAGCGGCGGCGCAGATTCATGCGGCGCTGGCGCAGCGCCTCGACCTGATCGTCACTGCCCTTGCGACCACGGCGGCGACGGCCCTTGCCATTATCGCCCTCGCCTTCGCCCTCGGCAGTCTCGCCACCCTCTTCGTCTTCGTCGGAGGGACGCTCGACCACTTCGACGTCGCCATCCTCGTCGTCATGGTCGTGATCGTCGCTATCGTCCGCCTCGCGCAGCGCGGCTTCCTCGGCGGCATGCTCGGCCTCTTCGCGCAGCAGTGCTTCGCGGTCTTCCTTGGGGATCTGATAATAATCGGGGTGGATTTCGCTGAACGCCAGGAAGCCGTGGCGATTGCCGCCATATTCGACGAACGCCGCCTGCAGCGACGGTTCGACGCGGGTCACCTTGGCAAGATAGATATTCCCCTTGAGCTGCTTGCGCTCGGCACTCTCGAAATCAAACTCCTCGATTCGATTTCCTTTGACGACGGCCACGCGGGTCTCTTCCCGGTGGCGTGCGTCGATCAGCATACGCATGGTCATTAGTTGGTCTCCGGGCGCGCCAGGCGGGTGTCAGCCGCGGCGCGCGAACAAGATTGCGCCCCATCAAATTGGGGGCGCAGGGGTTTGGTGATGCCTCTGCTGCATTGGCACGGCCGGACCCGTGGGTGCCCGCCTCCGCCGCCTCGCGCGCGACCGCCTGAGCGGTGCGATGCGGGATGGACGGAAATTGCCTCATGCAGCGTCAACCTGAATTACCGGGCCAAATGCGCCCGGCGATGGATACCGAATAACCCAAATCGGGATCGGTCGACACGATGCCTAGCATCGGTGTGGCCGCGCGGCAACATTTCGCGTGCGATGCAAAAACAACGCTCCGCTCCCGGCAAGCCTTTGCCGCTTGCCGGCAAAAAGATGCCGAATGCCGGGTTAACCGCAAGGCTTCACCGCGCCGGAAGGTCCGGGTGATTATTCCGGTCGCGTCAGGGAGAATATATTTTGTGAGTATGAGTGCATGCTTTTGGGCTGGACCCCCCCCAGCCCGGCGCGGCATATCGCCCGGGTGTCTTTTTTCCTTGCCCTCCTCGCCGGGTTTTTAAACGGCGCGCCGAGTTGGGCAGGAACCATACGTGCCATCGACGTGCAGTCGAACCGGATCGTCATCCGGTTTGACGAACGCGTCGCCGGTGCCAGCAGCTTCGTTCTGGCAGGTCCGAACCGGATCGCGCTGGACCTGATGGGTGCGCGCCCCGGTGCTGCGCCCGAGCAGACACGTGGACCGGTCGCTTCAGTGCGACAGGCCGCGCAGGGCGATGGCGCGCGCGTCGTGTTCGATCTGGCGCGCCCGGCAATCGTCACCGATGGCAAGTTCGGCGCCGACGGGTCGACGCTGACGCTGGAACTGCGCACGGTGGACGAGGCGCGCTTCGCCCGCGCCGCTGCCGAAGGCCGGCTGAGCTTCCTGCCACCGTTCAGCTTCGTGCGGGCATCATCCCGGCACAGCTACAGCGTGTCGGTGCCGGTACCACCCAAGCCGATGCCGTTTGCCATGCCGCGCATCTATGGCGCCGACGATGATCGCCCGCTGGTGGTGATCGACCCCGGCCATGGCGGGCATGACCCCGGCGCGATTTCCGCCGACGGCATTCAGGAAAAGGAGCTGGCGCTCAAGATTGCCAAGGCGATCCGCGACGAACTGGTCGCGTCGGGCCGGGTGCGCGTCGCGCTGACGCGGGAGGATGACCGCTATCTGGTCCATCGCGACCGGTTCGAGGTCGCCCGTGCGCTGGGCGCGGCGCTGTTCATCTCGGTCCATTGCGACGCGGCGATGCATCCCGGGGCAAGCGGGGCGACGGTCTACACGCTGTCCGAAGTGGCGTCCGACAAGGAGGCAGCACGGCTGGCGGCGCGCGAGAACAAATCCGACATCCTGGCCGGAATCGATCTGGCGGGCACGAATCGCGACGTCTCATCGATCCTGATCGACCTGACCCAGCGCGAGACGATGAACGCATCGGCCAAGTTCGCCCGGCTGCTGGGTCGGGAGGCGCAAGGCTTGATCCCGGTCAAGGACAGCCCGCACCGCATGGCGTCGCTGCTGGTGCTCAAGGCGCCCGACATGCCCTCGATCCTGTTCGAGGCGGGCTATATCTCCAACCCGAACGACGTCGCGCTGCTCAACACTGCCGAAGGCCGCAAGCGCGTGGCACAGAGCGTTGATCGCGCGGTGGCGATCCATTTCGCGACGCGGATGGCCGCGCGGTAGGAGGCCCTTGCATTCCTCCCCTGCCGCGCAGGGGAGGTGGAAGCGAAGCTGACGAAGAGGCCGCCTCGCAGAGGGCGGAATTTTGCCGAGCTGTTCACGGCCGTCTGCGCGGCCGCCCCTCCACCACCCGCTGCGCGGGCGGTCCCCCTCCCCTGAGCAAGCTCAGGGGAGGAATGACGCGGGCAGTCCCAATCCCCCTCCCCTCACCCCGTCGCATCCCCCGCTGGCAAGGCGGCGCTTTCCTGCTAAACCCCGCGCCCGATGGCGGACGACACCCAACCCAATTTCGTGCTGAAATTCACGCGTGAGGATGCTGGCGACCGCTTTGCGGCGATCCGCCGCACCTGGTGGTTCAAGCTGCTCGCGTGGCTGGCGCTGCTCGCGGGCGTCGGGACGATCGTGTTGTGGGCGCTGTTCCTGCGCGACCTCCCGTCAGTCGACAAGCTCCGCAGCTACGAGCCGCCGCTGCCGACCAATATCCGCGCCGGTGACGGCACCCCGCTGCGCAGCTACGCCCGCGATCGCCGGGTCGAGCTGTCGTACGAGGAATATCCCAAGCTGCTGGTCGGCGCCTTCCTCTCCGCCGAGGACAAGACCTTTTTCCAGCATAGCGGCGTCGATTATCCGGGCCTGGTCCGCGCGGCGTGGCAGGGGCTGACCAGCGGTGAGACGCCGCGCGGCACGTCCACCATCACGCAACAGGTGGCGAAGAACCTGCTGCTGACCAACGAGGTCAGCTATGTCCGCAAGGCGCGCGAGGCGATCCTCGCCTTCCGCATCGAAAATTCGCTGTCGAAAGAGCAGATCCTCGAACTCTACCTCAACCAGATCGCGCTGGGGCGAAACGCGTTCGGGGTCGAGGCCGCGGCAAACGCCTATTTCGACAAGAGCGTGCGCGAGCTGACGATTCCGCAATTCGCCTATCTCGCGATCCTGCCCAAGGGCCCGAGCAATTACATGCCCGAGCGGCACGAGAAGCGCGCGATCGAGCGGCGCAACTGGGTGCTCGGGCAGATGCGCGAAAATGGCTATATCGATCAGGCGCAGCATGATGCCGCAGTCAGCGCGCCGCTGGGTGCGGTGCCGCGCAAGACGCCCAAGACCGACCCGCTCGGCGGCTATTTCATCGAGGAAGTGCGCCGCCAGCTGATCGACAAGTTCGGCGACGAGGAAACCGACGGCCCGTACAGCGTCTATGCCGGCGGCCTGTGGGTCCGCACGTCGTTCGATCCCGAACTGCAAAAGGCCGCGCAAAAGGCGCTGCGTGACGGTCTGCTCCGCTATGATCGCGGGCGCGGCTGGTCCGGGCCGATGCGCGAAAAGCCGTTCGAGGGCGATGGCTGGCGCAGCGCCTTGCTCAACGAGAATATCGACCTCGATTATGAGGATTGGCGCGCGGCGATCGTCATTTCCAAGACGGCGGGCAGCGCGCAGATCGGCTTTGGTGATGGCCGCACCGGCGTGCTGCCGCGCGGTGGTGCGCAAATGCCGGTGCGGGGCAAGGGCGGCACCGCTTTTGCGGCGCTCAAGCCCGGCGATGTGATCGCGGTCGCGCCCGAGGGCGGCGTGTTCGGCCTGCGATCGGTGCCCAAGATTTCGGGTGGCATGGTGGTGCAGGACCCGCGCAGCGGCCGCATCCTGGCGATGCAGGGCGGCTTCGACGCGACAGTGCAGGCGTTCAACCGCGCGACCCAGGCGCAGCGCCAGCCGGGGTCCACGATCAAGCCGATCGTCTATGCCGCCGCGCTCGAAAACGGGATGACCCCGGCGTCGATCATCGTCGATGGCCCGTTCTGCGTGTGGCAGGGCGCGGCGCTGGGCGAGAAATGCTTCCGCAACTTCGGCAATACGCGGGGTGCGGGGCCGAAGACGATGCGCTGGGGCATCGAACAATCGCGCAACCTGATGACCGTGCAGGCGGCGAACCAGACCGGCATGGACAAGGTCGTTGACCTGATGCAGCGCATGGGCGTCAGCCAGCAGAAATATCCGCCCTATCTCTCCTATGCGCTCGGCGCAGGTGAGACGACAGTGACGCGGATGGTCAACGCCTATTCGATCCTGGTCAACCATGGCCGCGCGCTCAATCCGACGCTGATCGATTTCGTGCAGAACCGCCATGGCAAGGTGGTGTGGCCGGAAAACTGGCGCCCGTGTGACCGCTGCAATATGCCCGATTGGGATGGCAAGCCGATGCCGCGCCCGGTCAATCGCGCGCGCCAGGTGCTCGACGCGATGAGCGCGTATCAAATGGTGCACATTACCGAAGGCGTGATTCAGCGCGGCACCGCCACGGTCTTGCGCGACCTCAACCGCCCGATCATGGGCAAGACCGGCACCTCGTCCGGTCCGCGCGACGTGTGGTTCATCGGTGGCACGCCGCAGATGATCGCCGGCCTGTACATGGGCTATGACACGCCAGTGAATCTGGGCGGCTATGCGCAAGGCGGCACGATCGCCGCGCCGATTTTCAAGGCGTTCGCACAAAAGGCGTTGGAGAAGGAGGACGTCCTGCCCTTCACCGCGCCGGCCGGCATCCGCATGGTCCGCATCGACCGCACCACCGGCAAGCGGGTCTTCGGCGCCTGGCCCGGCACCGATCCCAAGGGCGCGGTAATCTGGGAAGCGTTCAAGCCCGAGAGCGAACCGCGCCGCCGCAGCCGCCGCGAAGAGGACGCCCCCAAGGCCGAGGTAAAGAAGAAAGCGGTGCAGCAGGACGGACCGCGCGACAGCGACTTCTTGCAACGCGAGGGTGGAATCTACTAGGTCCGCGCTGGCGCGGGCCCCTGGGCCGCGTCAGCGCGGACCATATCCCGGCGCAGGCCGGGATCGCCAGCGTCAGGCAACCGGCGGGCGGCAGGCGCTTCCTCGGGATTCGTTGGGACGTTGGTCGATGTGACGTGGCGGCCCCGGCCTGCGCCGGGGCGACGAGAGTGAATGGCGGCCCCGGTTTGTGCCGGGGCAACGAAGGTTATTTGAAAGGTTTCCCGATGCGCGCCGAAGCGCAGGCATATGCCGACAAGATCAACGCCGCGCTCGCATTGCTGCGCCGCTTCATCGACTGGGACAAGGCGCTGCGCCGGCTCGACGAGCTGAATGCGCGCGTCGAGGACCCGACCCTGTGGGACAAGCCCCGCGAGGCACAGGAGGTGATGCGCGAACGCCGTCGCTTGGACGAATCGATCACCGCGACCCGCGCGATCGAGCGCGAACTGGCTGAAACCAGCGAGCTGATCGAGATGGCCGAGGCCGAGGGCGACGAGGACATGGCGAGCGAGGGCACGCAGGCGCTCGCCGCACTCGCCGCGCGCGCCGAGGAGGACAAGGTGAAGGCGCTGCTGTCGGGTGAGGCCGACGCCAACGACACCTATATTGAGGTCCATTCGGGCGCTGGCGGGACCGAGAGCCAGGACTGGGCCGAAATGCTGCAGCGCATGTACACCCGCTGGGCCGAGCGTCATGGCTTCAAGGTCGAGCTGATGGACTATCACGCCGGCGAGCAGGCCGGCATCAAGTCCGCGACGCTGCTGGTCAAGGGCGAGAATGCCTATGGCTATGCCAAGACCGAAAGCGGCGTGCACCGCCTCGTCCGTATCTCGCCCTATGACAGCTCGGCGCGGCGGCACACCAGCTTCTCGTCGGTCTGGGTCTATCCGGTGATCGACGATTCGATCGATATCGAGATCAACGAAAGCGACCTCAAGATCGACACCTATCGCGCCTCGGGCGCGGGCGGGCAGCACGTCAACACCACCGATTCGGCGGTCCGCATCACGCACGTGCCGTCGGGCATCATCGTCGCCAGCCAGCAGGACCGGTCGCAGCACAAGAACCGGGCGACCGCGATGGGGATGCTGAAGGCGCGCCTCTACGAAGCCGAACTGGCCAAGCGGGAGGCGGCGGCGCTCGGCACCTATTCGGCTAAGACCGAAATCGGATGGGGTCACCAGATCCGTTCCTATGTCCTCCAGCCTTATCAGCTGGTGAAGGATCTGCGCACCGGCGTGACATCGACCGCACCGTCCGATGTGCTCGACGGGGCTCTCGACCCGTTCATGGCAGCTGCGCTATCACAGCGCGTGACCGGCGAGACGGTCGAGGTGGAGGATGTCGATTGAGACTGGCCGGCGCTGCGTTGTTCCTGATCCCGGCGGCGCTGCTTGCCGGTTGTGACGAGACGCGCCCGCGCCCCCAGCCGGAACCGAGCGAAGAACTCGCATTCCCCGCCGCCGACCGCCCGGTCGCACCGATCGTGTCGTCGCGCTGGTCGACCGAAGAGGCGCGCGACCGACTGAACGAGGCCGACACGGTGATGAACATGGCGGACATCCGCCCCGGCACCACGGTCGCGGATATCGGCGCGGGCGAGGGCTATTACACCGTCCGTCTGGCCGCACGGGTCGGGGCCAAGGGCCGCGTGCTGGCGCAGGACATCGTGCCGGGCGTCCGCGATGCACTCGCACAGCGCGTCGCGCGCGACCGACTCGACAATGTCAGCGTGCGGCTGGGCGAGCCGGAGGACCCGAAGCTGCCGGAGAACAGCTTCGACCGCGTGTTCATGGTGCACATGTATCACGAGATCGAATCGCCTTACGAATTCCTGTGGCGCATGCGTCCCTCGCTGCGCCGCGACGGTTTGGTGGTGGTAGTCGATGCGGATCGCGCGACGGAGAATCACGGCACGCCGCGCGCGCTGCTGAAATGCGAATTTGCTGCCGTCGGCTACCGTCAAGTCGCGATTCGCGACATGCCCTCGGCCGGCGGATATCTGGCGATGTTCAAGGCCGAGGGGCCGCGCCCTGAGCCGTCCGCAATCAAGCCCTGCCCCAATCGCCCGAGCGCCAAGGCGAGCGGCGCACCGATGGGCGACGAGTAAGCACTTTCGCTATTCTACCCGCCGGGGGAGGATTATCTAGAGCAACCCCGCCGCGCGAAAGCTCCACATCGCACCGCCCCGCCCCACCACGACATGATCGACCAGCCGCGTATCCACCGCCGCAAGCGCGCGGGCTAGGCGGGCGGTGACCATGCGATCGGCGCGGCTGGGCCAGGCTTCGCCCGATGGATGGTTATGGGCCATCAACACCCGCGCCGCGTCCAGCAGAACCGCATCGGCGACGATCCGGCGCAGCGGCAGCTCCACCGCATCCGCCCAGGGCGAAGTGATGCGCCGGGTACCGATCACGATTCCGCGCGAGTCGCAAAAGGCGAAGACTGCAAGCTCATGCTGCGCATCGGCGATCTCCGCCGCGAGCCGGCTGGCCAGCGCGTCGGGGGGAGCTTCCGGGGAGAGAACGGACAACGCGCCAGCCATGAGGGGAACGTCGCGCGGCGGCTCTGCCGGGTCGAGCGCAACTCGCCCCGGTGCGGACCGGATTACCGCCAAAATGGACTGACCGCGCTTGGCGACCCCCGATGGCTCGGCTAGGCTGATCGACGATGCGGCAATATCTCGACCTGATGGAACGCGCGCTGCGCCATGGCGCGGTGCAGAATGACCGGACCGGCGTGGGGACACGGAGCGTGTTCGGCCACCAGATGCGGTTCGACCTGTCCGAGGGCTTTCCGCTGCTGACGACCAAGAAGCTGCACATCAGATCCATCTTCATCGAATTGCTGTGGTTCCTGCGCGGCGACACCAATGTGAAGTGGCTGCAGGACCGCCGGGTCAGCATCTGGGACGAATGGGCCGATGAACAGGGTGATCTCGGCCCGGTCTATGGCAAGCAATGGCGCGATTGGGAGGCGCCGGACGGCCGCCATATCGACCAGATCAAGGAGCTGATCGAGACGCTCAAGACCAGTCCCGCGTCGCGGCGGATGATCGTATCCGCCTGGAATCCGGGCGAGTTGCACGCGATGGCGCTGGCCCCGTGCCACTGCCTGTTCCAGTGCCATGTCGCCAATGGCAAGCTGTCGCTGCAGCTGTATCAGCGCAGCGCAGACATCTTTCTGGGCGTGCCGTTCAACATCGCGAGCTATGCGCTGCTGACCCATATGCTGGCGCAGCAATGCGATCTGGAGGTGGGCGAGTTCATCTGGACCGGGGGCGATTGCCACCTCTACTCCAACCATGTCGAACAGGCGGAATTGCAGCTGACTCGCACGCCGGGGCCGCTGCCGCGGCTGGAAATCCTGCGCCGTCCGCCGTCGATCGATGCCTATGAATTCGAGGATTTCGCGCTGCACGACTATGTCGCGCAGCCGCATATCAAAGGCGCGGTGGCGGTTTGATCACCTTTCATCTGGCGCGGGCCGATAATGGGGTGATCGGGGTCGATGGCGACCTACCCTGGCGGCTGCCGGCGGACCTCAAGCGGTTCAAGGCGCAGACCATGGGCAAGCCGATGGTGATGGGGCGCAAGACGTTCGAGGGGTTTCCGAGCCCCCTGCCCGGCCGTCGCCATATCGTGCTGACCCGCGATCCCGCCTGGCGCGCGGAGGGAGCGGAGGTGGTGCATTCGGTTGACGAGGCATTGCAGGTCGCGGGCGACGGCGATGTCGCGGTGATCGGTGGGGCGGAGATTTTCGCATTATTTCTGTCGCTTGCGGAGCGGGTCGAGCTGACCGAGGTGCATGTGTCGCCTGACGGCGATGCGGTGGTGCCGGCGTTCGGGGCGGAGTGGCGCCAGGTGGCGCGGGAAGACCATCCCGCCGAGGGCGAACGGCCCGCATACAGCTTCGTGACGCTGGAGCGCCTGCCCTGATCGTCACCCCGGCCTTGTGCCGGGGTCCACTGTGCCGCAGAACCCCAAGCGATCGGATAGGCGGCGCGGTGGATGCCGGAACAAGTCCGGCATGACGAGCTTGGGAGGGGATGCGATGAAAAAATGGCTCTGGGGCGCACTTGCGCTGATCGCGGTGGCCGTCGCCGCCTTCCTCATCCTAGCCCCCGGCATCGTCGAAAAGGACATGAACCGGGTCGTCGCGACCAAGCTGCCCACCGTCACCGACTCGACCCGCAAGCTCCACGCGACGCTGCAGATCGCGGACATGCATGAGGACACCCTGCTCTGGAAAAGAGACGTGCTGGAGCGCGCGTCGCGGGGGCATGTCGATCTGCCTCGGCTGATCGAGGGGAATGTCGCGCTGCAGGTGTTTTCGTCGGTGACCAAGACGCCGAAGGGCCAGAATTACGACGCCAACTCCGCCGAGACCGACAATATCACGCTGCTTGCGGTGGCGCAGTTGCAGCCGCCGCGCACCTGGACCTCGCTGCTCGAACGCTCGCTGTTCCATGCCCAGAAGCTGGAGCGCGCGGCGGCGCGGTCGGAGGGGCGGTTGCATGTGATCCGATCGCCGGGAGAGCTCGATGCGCTGCTGGCAGCGCGGGCGGCGGGGCAGAAGGCGGTCGGCGGGTTGCTGTCGATCGAGGGGCTCCAGAATATGGAGGGCAGACTCGAGAATCTCGACCGGCTCTACAACGCCGGGTTCCGCATGGCCGGCCTCGTCCATTTCTTCGACAATGAGATCGCCGGGTCGATGCATGGCGAGCAAAAGGGCGGACTGACCCCGCTCGGCCGCCAGACGATCGCGCGGATGGAGCAGCTCGGCATGATTGTCGACATCGCCCATTCGAGCCACGCGACCGTCGCCGAGGTGCTCAAGATGGCCAGGCGCCCTGTTGTCTCCAGCCATGGCGGGGTGCAGGCGGTGTGCAAGGTCAACCGCAACCTGAGCGACGACGAGATTCGCGGTGTGGCAAAGACCGGTGGCGTGGTCGGCATCGGATACTGGGACGCGGCGATCTGTGGGACCGAGCCGGAGAAGGTCGCCGCCGCAATCGCGCATGTCCGCGATCTGGTGGGGATCGACCATGTCGGGCTGGGGTCGGACTTCGACGGTGCGGTGACGACCGGGTTCGATACGGCGCAGCTGGTCTATGTGACCCAGGCTTTGGTCGATCGCGGGTTTACGCCGGAGGAGATCGGCAAGGTGATGGGCGGCAATGTGCTGCGGGTGATCCGGGCGGGGATGGCGTCGGCCAACTAAATCCTCCCCGGCACGGGGAGGTGGCAGCGCGTAGCGCTGACGGAGGGGCCCCACGGCAACGGACGCCGTTGCCTCGGGCCCCCTCCACCATCCTTCGGATGGTCCCCCTCCCCGTTCCGGGGAGGATTTGCACGCCTCGCCCTTCGCACTATAGCCCCCGCGCATGGAGCGGCTGGACGGAGCGGCTTCGGTCCCAGCGCATCTGCGCGGCGGGATCGTTGCGCTGGGGAATTTCGATGGCTTTCACCGGGGCCACCAGGCGGTGGTGGGTCGGGCGGTGGCGCGTGCGCGGGATGAAGGGCGTCCGGTCATCGTCGCGACGTTCGATCCGCATCCGGTGCGGCATTTCCGGCCCGATACCCCGCCCTTTCGCCTGACCACGCTGGACCAGCGCGCGCGGCTGTTTGCCGCAGCGGGTGCGGACGCGATGCTGGTGTTCGGGTTCGATGCCGCCCTTGCCAGCCTGTCGGCACGGGAGTTTGCGCAGCAGCGGCTGGTCGAGCTGATCGGCGCGGGGGGCGTGGTGACCGGCGCGGACTTCACCTTTGGCAAGGGGCGCGACGGCAATGTCGCGGTGCTGGCCGCGCTGGGCGCGGAGCTGGGGTTCAGCGTCGATACCGTGTCGCCGGTCGCGGCGGAGGGTGAGGTTGTGTCGTCGAGCCGCATCCGCGATGCGCTGCGCCAGGGCCAGCCGCGGGAGGCGGCGGCGCTGCTGACACGGCCCTTTGCGATCGAGGGCGTGGTCGAGGGGGGTGCGAAGCTGGGGCGGCAGCTGGGCTATCCGACCGCCAATATCCGGCTCGGCAGCTATCTGCGCCCGCGCTACGGCGTCTATGCCGTGCGCGCGCGGCTGGCGGATGGGCGGATGGTGGAAGGGGTGGCGAATTTCGGCATCCGCCCGATGATCGATCCACCCGAGGAGCTGCTCGAACCCTATTTCTTCGACTTTTCGGGCGATCTCTATGGCCAGATGGTCGAGGTGCAGTTGATCGACTTTCTGCGCGACGAGGCGAAATATGACGATCTCGACACGCTGAAGGCGCAGATTGCGCGCGATTGCGAGGATGCGAAGGCCGCGCTGGCGTATTGATTGCGCACAAAGGCACGAAGCCACGAAGAAGATTTGGTTCACGCAGAGGCGCGGAGGCGCGAAGATACTGCCCTTGCCGCGCGAGCGGCCCACATCGCGCGCCATCGGCGAGTGGAACGGCCAGTCGGATTCAGGCGCTTCGCGCTAAGCGAAGCCTCTCTGCGCCTCCGCGCCTCCGCGTGAGTCACCTTTCTTCTTCTCTTCGCGCCTTCGTGGCTTTGTGCGCGCCAAAAACCTTCTTCTTCCCCCACCGCCCCACACAGGCTAATCCCCGCCGCAAATGACCGACACACCCGACACCGCACGCGACTGGCGCGACACCGTCTTCCTGCCGAAGACCGACTTTCCGATGAAGGCCGGCCTTGCCGCCAAGGAGCCGGAGATTCTGGCGCGCTGGGCCAAGCTGGGCCTGTATCACCGGCTGCGCGAGCAGCGCGCGGGGCGGGAGCGGTTCATCCTGCATGATGGTCCGCCCTATGCGAATGGCGACATTCACATGGGCCATGCGATGAACAAGATCCTCAAGGACATCATCGTTCGCAGCCAGTCGCTGATGGGCAAGGACGCGCCCTATGTCCCCGGCTGGGACTGTCACGGCCTGCCGATCGAGTGGAAGATCGAGGAAGCGTATCGCGCCAAGAAGCTGAACAAGGACGAGGTGCCGGCGGCGGAATTCCGCGCCGAATGCCGCGCCTATGCCGAGAAATGGGTCGCGGTGCAGCGCGGGCAGTTCGAGCGGCTGGGCGTCATGGGCGATTGGGACGATCCGTACCTCACCATGAAGTTCGACGCCGAGGCGACGATCGCGGGCGAATTGCTGAAGTTCGCGGAGTCGGGGCAGCTGTATCGCGGGGCCAAGCCGGTGATGTGGTCGCCGGTCGAAAAGACCGCACTGGCCGAGGCCGAGGTCGAATATGAGGATGTGGTCTCGACGCAGATCGACGTCGCGTTCGAGATCGTCGATGCGACAGCAGATGAGTTGATCGGCGCGCATGCGGTGATCTGGACGACGACGCCTTGGACAATCCCGGTGAACCAAGCTTTGGCCTATGGCGAGGGCATCGTTTATTCGATTGTGGAAGCTCGTGGTGAGTGGAGTCCGACCGCGGACGACGAGGACTTCGAGGGCTTTGCTTGGCACGGCCTAGATTGGATCGTGAATACCCGGTTTGTGGTCGCGACCGATCTAGTGGAGACATTTGCTGCTCGCATCTTGTCACAGATCCCAGCCGGTGGCCCGAAGATCGAATTCGTAGAGATGAGCCGAGTAGATGGCACCAGCCTCGCCGGCGCCACCGCCCGCCACCCGATGCACCATCTCGGTAGCTTCTTTGCCAAACCGCGTCCGTTCCTGCCCGGCGAATTCGTCACCACCGACGCGGGCACCGGCCTGGTCCATATGGCGCCCGATCATGGCGAGGACGATTTCCTGCTGTGCAAGGCGCATGGCATCGATCCCGTCTTCGCGGTCGACGATGCGGGGTTGTACCGCGCCGACTGGCTGTGGCTGGGCGGTCAGGGATCGGTGATCAACAAGAAGTTTGTGGCAAGCGACGGGCCGATCTGCAGCGATTTGCGCGCCGCCGGGGCGCTGCTCGCCGCGTCGGACGATTTCGCGCACAGCTATCCGCATAGCTGGCGGTCCAAGGCGAAAATCATCTTTCGCTGCACGCCGCAGTGGTTCATTCCGATGGATGGCAATAAAGCCGTCGCCCCGGCGCAGGCCGGGGCCGCCAGCGGTGGCGCGGGCGATGCGGCTGTCGCGGGACAGGAGCCTCTGGCGGCCCCGGCCTCCGCCGGGGCGACGGGGCGCGATGTCGCCGCGGAACTGCCGGGCTTTGCGGGAGCTGCGGGTTTTGGGCCGGTGGTCAATCCGTCCAATTCCCCCACCCTGCGCGGCCTCGCGCTCGATGCGATCGAGCGGACGCGGTGGGTGCCGGAGAAGAGCCGCAACCGCATTCATGCGATGGTCGAGGGGCGTCCGGACTGGGTGATTTCGCGCCAGCGTGCGTGGGGTGTGCCGATCCCGCTTTATGTCCATCGCCAGAGCGGCGATTATCTGCGTGACGACGCGGTCAATGCGCGCATCCTCGACGCATTCCGTGCCGGGGGTGCGGATGCGTGGTTCGGGGCGGATCATCAGGCGTTGCTGGGGCCGGACTATGATCTCGCCGAGTATGAGGTGGTCAACGACATCCTCGACGTGTGGTTCGACAGCGGATCGACCCACAGCTTCGTGATCGAGGCGCGCTATGGCGAGGGTGTGCGCGCCAACCTGTATCTCGAAGGGTCGGACCAGCATCGCGGCTGGTTCCAGTCGTCGCTGCTGGAGAGCGCGGGGACGCGCGGGCGGGCACCGTACGACGCGGTGCTGACGCATGGCTTCGCGCTCGACGGGCAGGGGCGGAAAATGTCCAAGTCGCTCGGCAATGTCGTCGATCCGCTCAAGATCATCGGCGAGAGCGGCGCGGACATCCTGCGGCTGTGGGTCGCGCAGACCGATTATTTCGAGGATGTGCGGATCGGCAAGGAGGTGCTGGCGGGCACCGGGGACGCGTATCGCAAGATCCGCAACACCTTCCGCTACCTGCTCGGCGCGCTCGACGGGTTCAGCGATGCGGAGAAGGTCGGGGTCGACGCGATGCCCGAGCTGGAGCTGTATGTGCTCCACAAGCTCGGCATGCTCGATGTCGAGCTGAAGGCGGCGGCGGAGGCTTACGAGTTCAACCGCTATACGCGTGCGCTGTCGGACTTCATGAACGAAGATCTGTCGGCCTTCTTCTTCGATATCCGCAAGGATTGCCTGTACTGCGACGCTGCGGAGAGCCCGAAGCGGCGGGCGTATCGCACGGTGCTCGACACGCTGTTCCACGCGCTGGTGCGCTATGCCGCGCCGATCCTCGCCTTCACGGCCGAGGAAGTGTGGCAGGCGCGCTTCCCGTCCGAGGATGGGTCGGTCCATTTCCTCGAATGGCCCGAGCTTCCGGCGCTGCCCGGCGACGATCTCGTCACGACGGAGTGGGAGGATATCCGGCGGTTGCGCGAGGCGGTGACCGAGGCGATCGAGCCGCTGCGGCGCGAGAAGGTGATTCGTTCCAGCCTGGAGGCCGAGGTGACGGTGCCAAACCTGCTACGCCCGGCGGCGGAGTTGGCCGAGGTGTTCATCGTTGCCGATGTTCATCATGGCGAGGGCGCGGGCGTTGCGGTCAAGCGGACGGAGCATAAGAAGTGCGGCCGCTGCTGGCGTCTGCTTCCGGAGGTTGAAGCCGATGGCATGCTGTGCCACCGCTGCGACTCGGTAGTTTCGTGAAAGACATGGCATCGATGAACCGCAACCGCACGATCGGCTTCGCCCTCGCCCTGCTGATCTTTGTCGCCGATCAGGCGATGAAGGCATGGGTGGTCGAGGGGCTGGGCATCGACGCGCCTGGCAAGGCGATTGAGGTCGTATCCTTTTTCGACCTGCGCTTCGTCGCCAATATCGGGGTGTCGCTGGGCCTGCTGGCGGCGGAGACCGACACGATGCGCTGGGCGCTGGTCGCGCTGACCGCGGCGATTGCCGGGGGCGTGGGCTGGTGGATGCTGCGCGAGCAGAACCGCCACGACCTGCTGGCGCTGGCGCTGGTGCTGGGCGGTGCGCTGGGGAATATCGTCGATCGCGTGCGCTTTGGCTATGTCGTCGACTATGCCGATCTGCACTTTGGCGAATGGCGCCCTTTTTTGGTCTTTAACGTCGCCGATGCTGCGATTACCATCGGCGTCCTGATCCTGCTCATCCGGGCGCTGTTCGTGCGTGAGAAACCCAAGGCCGATGACACCGGCGCCCCTGTGGAGAATGCCAATGCGTAAGTCCGTGCTTGTTGCCGCCATCTGCGGCTCGGCGACCCTGCTCGCCAGCTGTGGCAGCGGCATGTTGGGCGACCGCAAGCGTCCCGACGAATTCGCGGTGGCGCGTCAGGCGCCGCTGGTGATCCCGCCCGACTTCGCGATGCGCCCGCCCCAGCCGGGTGCGCCGCGCCCGCAGGATGCCGGCGGCCCCGCCCAGCAGGCACTTGACGCGCTGTTCGGCGGG
>NZ_JAIXHL010000010.1 GCF_030145815.1 Sphingomonas sp. | reverse complement strand
CGCGCGCTGTGCGAACGCTTCCCGATCTACCCGGAGGCGTGATGCCCTTTCTCCCTCTCCCCTTCAGGGGAGAGGGCCGGGGAGAGGGGCATGCACGATGCGCTCTCCTTCAGCCCCCTCTCCCGGTCTCGCTTCGCTCGACCACCCTATCCCCTGAAGGGGAGAGGGGTTAATGCGCTGCCCCTTCTGCGGCCACGAGGCCTCGCAAGTTAAAGACAGCCGCCCCACCGAAGACGGCGCCGCGATCCGTCGTCGGCGGCAGTGCGAAGCGTGCGCCGCGCGTTTCACCACCTTCGAACGCATCCAGCTGCGTGAGCTGTTCGTGCTCAAGTCGGAGGACAAGCGCGAGCCGTTCGACCGCGACAAGCTGATCCGCTCGGTCAGCCTGGCGTGCCGCAAGCGCCCGATCGACGCGACCCAGGTCGAAAAGCTCGTCTCCGGCATTCAGCGTCAGCTCGAAACGTTGGGCGAGACCGAAGTGCCGACCAAGCGCATCGGCGAAATGGTGATGGAGGGGCTCAAGCACCTCGACTCGGTCGCCTATATCCGCTTCGCCAGCGTCTATCGCGACTTCCGCGAGGCCAAGGATTTCGAGGAATTCGCCAGCAATGTGAGCGAGGTCGGCAAGCAGTGAACCCGGTCATCGTTCTAGTCCGCCCGCAACTCGGCGAGAATATCGGCAAGGCCGCGCGCGCGATGCTCAATTTCGGGCTCACCGAAATGCGGCTGGTCACCCCGCGCGACGGCTGGCCCAACCCGTCGGCGGGTCCGGCGGCGAGCGGCGCGGACGTGGTGCTCGAACGCGCGCAGGTATTTGAAAGCGTCGCCGAGGCGGTGGCCGATTGCCCGCACGTCTTTGCCACCACGGTGCGCAAGCGCGGCGTGACCAAGCCGGTGGTGACTCCGGTCGAAGCCGCCGCCGAAATTCATGGCGCGGTCGGGCGCAGCGCCATCCTGTTCGGCCCGGAGCGTTCGGGGCTGGGGACCGAGGATGTTGCGCTCGCCCGCGCGATCCTGACCGTCCCGATCAACCCCGAATTCGGCTCGCTCAACCTGGCGCAGGCGGTGATCCTCGTCGCCTATGAATGGTCGAAGGGGCAGGGGCTGGCCCAGCCGCCGCGCACCGACCTCGATCCCCCCGCACCGCAGGCGGAGCTGGAGGGGCTGATCGGCCATGTCGACATGCTGCTTGAGGATACCGGCTACTACTTCCCGCCCGATCGCGTGCCGACGACCAAGCTGACGCTGCGCAACCTGCTGACCAAGCCGGGCTGGACCAGTCAGGAGTTGCGCACCCTGCGCGGCGTGCTGTCCGCGCTGGAAGGCAAGAAGCGCAATCGCGCCTGAGTAAAGTTAGCGCTTGTTCAGAATGGGTTGCTGCGGCATCCTGTGCGCAACCTTGCTCAGGGGAATATAGATGAAGACCGGACTTGCCCTTGGCGCGCTGCTGCTCGCCGCTCCGATGATCTCGACGCCCGCCATCGCGCAGGACGCCGCACCTGCAGCCGCCAAACCGGTCAAGGAAAAGAAGATCTGCCGTCGCGACAACACCGTCGGCACGCGACTTGCCAAATATGTCTGCCTGACCCGCGCCCAGTGGGAATCGCGCGAAGCTGCGGCGCGGACCGAAAAGGATCGCGTGATCGACAGCGCCGAGCGCGAGGGCCGCGACGCCTGGACCCCCTACGCTCAGCCCAGCGGCGGCTGACGCGCTCCAGCTTGACTCACGCGCGTCGCAGGTCTAGGCGCGCGCCTTCGCAATCGGCCCTGCACTCCGGTGAAGCAGCGGCCCTGTGCGCACGCACAGGCGATACCGGAATCGCGATCAGGCTATCTGGCCGGGTCAACGTCGTTGCAATTGTTAGGAATTTATCATGTCGAAGCGCTCCAGCGCCAAGTACAAGCTCGATCGCCGGATGGGCGAAAACATTTGGGGTCGCCCCAAGTCGCCCGTCAACAAGCGTGAATATGGTCCCGGTCAGCACGGCCAGCGCCGCAAGGGCAAGATGTCGGACTTCGGCATCCAGCTGCGCGCCAAGCAGAAGCTCAAGGGCTATTATGGCGACGTGACCGAAAAGCAGTTCAAGCGCGCCTATGAAGATGCGTCGCGCATGAAGGGCGATACCGGCCAGAACCTGATCGGGCTGCTCGAACAGCGCCTCGACATGATCGTCTATCGCGCCAAGTTCGCGCCGACGATCTTCGCCGCGCGTCAGCTGGTGAACCACGGCCACGTCAAGGTCAATGGCGAGAAGTGCAACATCGGTTCGCGCCGCATCAAGGTCGGCGAGACGGTCGAGCTGGGTTCGAAGGCGCGTGAGATGGCGCTGGTCATGGAAGCGCAGAGCCTGGCCGAGCGCGACATCCCCGACTACATCGCTCCGGACGGCGCGTCGAAGATTACCTTCACCCGCGTCCCGGCACTCGACGAAGTGCCCTATCCGGTGAAGATGGAACCGAACCTGGTCGTCGAGTTCTACTCGCGCTGATCCAGCTCATCGCGACGAAACGGAAAAGGGCGGTTCCGCGGGGCCGCCCTTTTTCGTTGTGCGAATGACCGGCGCTAGAGTCGTTTTCAGCAAAGCTGAATCGGCACCGGCCCGCTCCCGCACCCGGCCACCCAACGCCAGTGTATTCTATGGGTGGCCGGGTGGGGGAGCGGGCCGGTGCCGCCCAACTGAAAACGATTCTAGGGCGCCTTCAGGAATTCGGCGGTTTTGCGCAGCATCTGCGTGCGCGCGTCGCTGTCGTCGAGATAATGGTCGAGTCCCTCGAACACGACCAGCTCGCTCTGCGCACCTGCGGCCTTCAACCGGTTCTGCATCAGCTCGGCGTGAAAGACCGAGACATTGCGGTCCATCGTTCCGTGGAACATCAGCACCGGTGCCTTGATCTTCGCGGCGTGCCGCGCCGGCGATCCCTCCTCGATATGCGGCCCGCTGCCGACGAAGCGCACGACCTCCTGATAGTTGCTGTAATTCTGGTTCTCGCTCTTCAGCCGGTCGAGATCGGTGACCGGCGCGATCGCCACGACGCGCTTGAACAGTCCGGGTTCGGACACCGCCGATTGCAGCGCCGCATAGCCGCCATAGGACCAGCCCAGGATCGACAACTTGGCCGGGTCGGCGATGCCTTCCTTGATTAGCCAGCGCCCGGCATCGTTTACGTCCCCAATGGCGGTCCGCCAGCTCTGGAACCCGTTCTTCTCGAACCAGGCGTCGCCATAGCCCGCCGACCCGCGAAAGTTCGGCTGGAGCACCGCAAAGCCCTGATTGGCGTAGAATTGGGTGAGCCAGTCAAACCCCCAATCGTCGCGCGCGCCCGGGCCGCCATGGGGCAGGACGATGGCGCGGACATTCTTGGTGCTCCCATCGGCCGGGAGCGTCAGATAGGCTGGGATCATCGTGCCGTCGGCGGCGGGATAGGTGATGTGCCGCATCGGCGCGAGCTTGACCTTCTCCAGCTGCGGCCGCGCCAGCGCCAGCTCCTGAAGCGCCTTGGCCTTGCGATCGAACAGGAAGAACCGACCGGGATCGACATCGCTGCCGGCCCAAATCAGCAGGCGGTTCTCGTCCTCGCTCGAATCGATGACCCGCACCAGCGGCAGATGCGGCATTGCCTTCTGCAGCGACTGGATCAGGCGCGCGATACCGGCATCGATATATTCGACCGACGGCACATCGGTGGAGTAGGTGACGCCGACAATGCGCCGGTTGCGTCCGATCCGCGCAAATCCGCTGACATCGACCTCCGGATGCGCAAACACCAGCTTCTCGCCCAGCGTGCCGTCAAGCGCGATCGAAAAGGCGGCGATCTTCCCGTCGACCCGCTTGAGGCCATAGGCAATGTCGAGCGTCGGATCGACGCCATAGGGATCGAATCCGGCGCGATCGGGACCGACGCTGCTGAGCGCCTGCCATGCGGTGCTGCCCGCGCGGCGATAGGAATAGTGGCTGACCCCCGTGGTGTAATAGTCCTTGGACGCACGCCGCCCGATCAGGCGTACAATGCCCTTGCCGTCGGTGATATATTCGCCCGCATCGCGGCTCGGCGGCTCGACCGAACTCACCTTGAGCGTCGACACATCGACCAGATCGACGCCGATCCCCTGGGCGGTCTGGGCCAGCCGCGTCCCGGTGCTCGATTCAGGCACATATTGGCGCATCATCAGCACCTTGCCATCGACTCCGGGGTTCCAGTCGATCACCGATCCGCCGAACGTGTCATAGCCCAGCAGGTCGCCCGTCCCGCGCGTGTGGCTCAGCACCTTCATATTCGCGCCGTCATGATCCATCGCCGCGATCCGCGTCGAAATCGCCAGCGTCCCGTCGATGCTGATCACGCCGTACACGGTGCACAGCAGGCGCGTGTTGCTCGCCCAATTGCACCCGGCGATGCGTTCGGGCTTGCCGTCGGCGGCGGCGATCGCCTTCGGTGGCGCGGACCCGTCAACCGGCAGGACATAGACCGCCGACGCCTGCCCACGGGTCGGTGTGACATAGGCCAGGCGCAGGCCGTCGGGCGACAGGCTCGCCTGCTCGATATATTCGCGCGCGCCAAAGGCGGCGGCGGCATCCAGCTGTTGCGCCGACGCCTGCACACTGTAACAAGTCAGCGCGGTAACCAACGACAATCGCAGCATATCTTCGTCCCCCTGCGCCCGACCCTAACGCGTGTCCGGACCGCCGGGCAACCCCGCAGGACGCGGGCACCGCTTGCCCCCACCGCCACCCCCTGCCAATAGTCGCGGCATCACATCTTTGGAGAGATGCCCCATGCGCCTTGCGCTGCTCGCCCTGCTGGGCCTTGCCGCCTGTTCGACTGCGTCCGACACGACTGCGCTCCCCGATGTCGCGCTCCCCGCGATGCCGATGGACGTGATAAAGGAGGCGACGCAGACGCTGTCGTCCGACGCGTTCGAGGGCCGCGCCCCCGGCACGCCGGGTGAGGCCAAGACGCTCGCCTATCTCGTCGAGCAGTTCCAGAAAGCGGGACTTCAGCCCGGAAACAACGGCAGCTGGTTCCAGGACGTGCCGTTGGTGGCGATCACCGCGCAGAATGTCTCGCCGCTGACCTTTACCGGCGGCACCCAGCCGATGTCCCTGAAATACGGCCCCGAATTCGTCGCCGGCACCTATCGCGTGACCCCGAACATCGCGGTCAAGGACAGCCCGGTCGTGTTCGTCGGCTACGGCATCAACGCGCCTGAAAAGGGCTGGAACGACTATGCCGGGGTCGATGTGAAGGGGAAGACCGTCGTCATCCTGGTCAACGATCCCGACTGGCAAACGGAGGGGCAACAAGGCGAGTTCAACGGCAAGGCGATGACCTATTATGGCCGCTGGACCTACAAATATGAGGAGGCCGCGCGTCAGGGGGCCGCCGCCGCGCTGATTGTCCACGACACGCAACCCGCCGCCTATGGCTGGAACGTCGTCCAGTCGAGCTGGACCGGTGAGCAGCAGGTCGCCGACGCCGCCAACGGCCATGCCGACCAGACCGCCGCCAATGGCTGGATCCAGCTGGACAAGGCCAAGGCGCTGTTCGCCAGCGCGGGTCAGGATTTCGACAAGCTCTCCGCCGCCGCCAAGGTGAAGGGGTTCAAGGCCGTCCCGCTCGGCGACGTCAAGGCATCGGTCAGCTTCGACAATGTCATCCGCAAGCACGCGTCGAAGAATGTCATCGGCATCCTCCCCGGTGCCAAGCGGCCCGACGAGGTCGTCCTCTACACCGCGCATTGGGACCATCTCGGCCGCTGCGAAGCCGCGCCCGATGGCGATGACATCTGCAATGGCGCGATCGACAACGCCACCGGCACCGCCGCGCTGATCGCCATCGCCAAGGCGAACAAGGACGCCGGCGCCCCCGACCGCAGCCTCGTCTTCCTCGCCGTCACGGCCGAGGAATCGGGCCTGCTCGGCTCCAAATATTATGGCGACAACCCCGTCTATCCGCTGGCGAAGACCGTCGGCGGGGTGAACATCGACGCGATGAACCTGACGCCCCCGGCCAGGAATGTCGTCGTGGTCGGCATGGGCAAGTCGGAGCTCGACAGCTACCTCGCCACTGCACTCGCCAAGCAGAGCCGCGTCGCCAGTGCCGAACCGACGCCCGAGAAGGGCTTCTACTACCGCTCCGACCATTTCATGCTGGCGAAGCATGGCGTGCCGATGCTCTATTTCGACGCGGGCGACGATCTGATCGAGGGCGGCAAGGAAGCGGGCAAGGCCGCCGCGGCGGATTATGAGAAGAACCGCTACCACGGCCCGAAGGACGAATTCGACCCCAAGTGGAACTGGGCGGGCGCGGAAAAGGATCTTCAGGTCTATTACGCCGTCGGCCGCATGCTCGCCATGACCGCGCAGTGGCCGAATTGGGTCGAGGGCGACGAATTCCGCGCCGCCCGCGACAAATCCCGCGCAGGAGCCAAGTAATACCGTGACCACGCACCTTCCCCCCGAATGGGCGCAGCACAAGGCAGTCTGGATCGGTTTCCCCAGCCATCCCGATCTGTGGGACTCGCTCGGCGCCGCGCGCGCGGAGGTCGCTGCCTTCGCCCGCGCGGTCCATGCCGGCGGGGCGGGGGAACAGGTGCTGCTGGTCGCTGCGGATGACGAGGCGGCGGGGGCCGCGTCGCTGCTGGTCGGCGATACGGCCAAGGTGGTGGTCGCCCCGTTCGGCGACATCTGGCTCCGCGACACCGGGGTGATCCTCGATAGCGCCGGGGTCGGCCACGCCTTCGGCTTCAACGGCTGGGGCGGGAAATATGAATATGCCGGCGACGAGGATATCGGCCGCCGCCTTGCCGCGAAGAAGCGGATCGACACGGTCGAACATGACTGGATTCTGGAAGGCGGCTCGATCGACTGGGACGGCACCGGCCTGGTCGTCACCACCGAGCAATGTTTGCTCAACCGCAACCGCAATCCCGGCCTGTCGCAGGCTGAGGCCGAACGGCGGCTGCGCGAAGATCTGGGGTTCGACCGCGTGCTGTGGCTCGGCAACGGCCTCGCGCACGACCACACCGACGGCCATGTCGACAACCTCGCCCGCTTCGTTGGCGAAAACCGGCTGGCGATTCCCGTGCCGGAGGAAAACGACCCCAATTGGCTGGTCTATGCCGACGCCAAACGCCGTGCCGAGGCGTTCGGGGTCGAGGTGGTTCCCATCCCCTCACCCGGCCGCGTGATCCAGGGGGGCGAGGTCGTCCCGGCAAGTTACATGAACTTCTACATCGGCAACGCCGCAGTGGTGGTCCCGGTCTACGGCCAGCCCAATGACCGCAAGGCGGTTGAAACGATCGGCGCGCTGTTCCCGGGTCGTGAGGCGGTAGGCCTGCGCGCGGACCATATCCTGACGGGCGGCGGCAGCTTCCACTGCATCTCGCAGCAGATTCCGCGGTGAAAATCTGGGCGTCGCCTCGTTCTTCCCGTCACCCCAGCGGAAGCTGGGGTCTCCCTCGGCAAGTCCAACGCTGACGCCATGCCCGGCGGCTGGACCTACATCATGGCCAGCAAGCAGCGCGGGATGCTCTATGTCGGGGTCACTGCATATCTCGCCGAGCGCATCGACCAGCATCGCCGCGACAAGGGATCGGCCTATTGTAGAAAATACGGCATCAAGACACTGGTGCTGGTCGAATGGCATGACAGCATCGACGACGCGATTCGCCGGGAGAAGGCGCTCAAGGCATGGAAGCGCGGCTGGAAGATCGAATTGATCGAGCGGACCAACCCGGATTGGCAGGACCTGTTTGACCAGATCGCGTGATCCGCCACTCATATCCGTCGCCCCAGCGAAAGCTGGGGCCTCGTGAGGCAATTGCCCGCCTCCGCCACCAGAGACCCCAGCTTTCGCTGGGGTGACGGTTATGATGACGTTCGCCACCTGTCCGGGGTGACGAAGGGAGGCCCACCCCCTAAATACCCCCACATGACCCAGATCACCGTCGCCGCGCTCCAACTCGCCTTCACCACCGACACGGCGCAGAACATCGCCAACGTCACCGACCTCGTGCGTGAGGCGGCGGGGAAGGGTGCGCAGGTCGTCCTGCCCCCCGAACTCTTCGAAGGCGAATATTTCTGCCGGGTCGAAGATGAGGCGCTGTTCGCCACCGCGAAACCGCTCGCCAGCCACCCCGCCGTCACGGCGATGCAGAAGCTCGCGGCGGAGCTTCAGATCCACATCCCCACCAGCTTCTTCGAGGCGGACGGACCGCATTTCTACAACAGCCTCGCGATGATCGGCCCGGACGGCAAGGTCGCGGGCGTCTATCGCAAGAGCCACATCCCCGACGGCCCGGGCTATGAGGAGAAATATTATTTCCGCCCCGGCAACACGGGCTTCAAGGTATGGGACGGCCCGGCGGACGACGCGGCGCTCGGCGTCGGCATCTGCTGGGACCAATGGTATCCCGAAACCGCGCGCACGATGATGCTGATGGGGGCGCAACTGCTCTTCTACCCCACCGCGATCGGGTCGGAACCCTATGACGCCGATCTCGACACCAGCCGCATGTGGCGCCGCGCGATGATCGGCCATGCCGTGTCCAACGTCGTGCCCGTGATCGCGTCGAACCGCATCGGGACCGAGGGCGACCAGCGTTTCTACGGCCACAGCTTCATCTGCGACGAATGGGGCGACATCATCGCCGAATTCGGGGCGGAGGAAACCGGCGTCCTCACCGCGACGCTAGACCTCGACCGCGCGCGCAAGCACCGCGCCGGCATGGGCTTCTTCCGCGACCGAAGGCCAGAGCTGTACCGGCGCATGGTCGAGGACGTGTGATCCAATAATCCTCCCCCGCCAGGGGGAGGTGGCAGGCGCAGCCTGGCGGAGGGGGAGGACGGCGATGTCCTATAGGCTCAAGCCGATACCCATCCTCTCCCTTCGTCAGCGATGCTGACACCTCCCCTCGCGGGGGAGGGTCGATGATCCCGAAAACCGCTTTCCTACAAGCCCCGCTCCGGCATATCTGGATGGTCCCTCTGATTCGGGACGACCGCCATGCCAGTGAAGCGCCCCGCGACCCGCCGCCGACCTGCGCGACAGTGTAAAGTCAGTGTAAACTTCCGGCGCTCACACCGTCCCGCGCAGCTCCAATGCCCGGGCAAAAACCGCCTCGAACATCTCCGCCGTCAGCCGCCCGGTATTCTGGTTGTAGCGCGAGCAGTGATAGCTATCGATCAGCACCCGCCCGTCGGGCATGCGGTGCTCCGCCAGATGCCCGAACCGGCATTTGGGCAGCTTGCCGCCAAGGATCTTGACCGCGCTCTGATGCGCGATCTGGCCCAAGGCGATGAAGATGCGCGCATACGGCAGCGCATCGACCTGCGCCTCCGCAAACGGCCGACAGGTCCGCGCCTCCTCCGGCGTCGGCTTGTTCTCGGGCGGCAGGCACTTGACCGAATTGACGATGATCGCGCCGTTCAGCTGCAACCCGTCATCCGCGCGGCTCTCATAGTTGCCGTCCGTGAACCCGAACTTGGCGAGCGTTGCGAACATGAGGTCGCCCGCGAAATCGCCGGTAAAGGGCCGCCCGGTCCGGTTCGCCCCATGTTTGCCCGGTGCCAGCCCGATAATGCCCAGCCATGCATCGGGGTCCCCGAATGCCGGCACCGGCGCGTTCCACCAGTCGGGATACTCAACCCGCAACTCCTGTCGCAACGCCACCAGCCGGGGACAGCGCGGGCAGTCGTGCGGCGGCTCGGTCTCGGGCAACGGACTTGGCGGGATCATCGCTCCGGGATAGGCGGGGCGGGTGAGCGCCTCAACCCACCATTATGTCATCGCGCTGGGGTCGAACCGGCGCGGCTGCCATGGCTCCCCGCGTCAGGAGCTGGCGGCGGCGATCGCGGCGATCGGCGGGGTGGTCGCGCAGTCGCGGGTTATCGAAACCGCCCCCCTCGGCCCCTCACGCCGCCGTTTCGCCAACGCCGCGATCCTGATCGAGAGCGCCGAAACCCCCGCCGAACTGCTGGCGCGGCTCAAGCAGATCGAGCGCAGCTTCGGTCGCCGCCGCGGTCGCCGCTGGGACGCGCGGGTGATCGATCTCGACCTGATCCTCTGGTCCGGCGGCGCATGGAGCAGCCCCGGCCTCACCGTGCCCCACCCGCTGTTCCGCCAGCGCGACTTCGTCTTGCGCCCATTGGCCAGCATCGTCCCGGACTGGCGCGATCCGCTGACCGGACGCACCATCCGCCAGCTCGCAGCCCGCCTCCCCGGTTGACCCGCCGCCTCTGCGCCCCTAGGTGCAGCGCCTGACCCAGCATGGGGGCCCTTAGCTCAGTCGGTAGAGCAACTGACTTTTAATCAGTAGGTCGATGGTTCGAATCCATCAGGGCTCACCACCGGAGACCATCATGTCCGACCAGCCGTTCGTCCAGCCCAGCGCACCCTCGTCGTTCGGCTACGAACTCTATCCGCGCGAATCGGCGCTGGAAGTTGAGGTGTGGCCGGTGTCCGGCACCTGGTCGCCCTTCGTCGTCGTCGTCCCGGTGGCCGAACGCGGGCTGCTCAATTCGGTCGCGGTGGCGCGGCGCGACGAGCGCTATCTGGATGCGGCGATCGTCCGAAAGGTCGATGTCGATGCCGGCAGCCACGCCGGGTTCGGCCTGCATCAGGACGTGACACCCACCGTCTCGGCGCGGATCTTTCTCAGCAAGACGCCGAGCGAGGTGCAGTTTGGCGAGGTCGGCAAGCCGCTGCACGTGCTGCGCTTCGACCCCTGATCGTCAGATCGGTAGCAGTCCCAGCCGCGCGACGGCGGTGAAATAGCCGCGCATGGCCTCCGCTGCGCGCGTCGACAGCATGATATGCGCCCGCCGCCGGTCGCCGGGATCGGCCTCGCGCTCGAACAGCCCGGCATCGTGCATCGTCCCGATCCAGCGCAGCGCCGTCGTCGGCGGCACCGACGCCGCGATGCACAGGCTCGACACCGACACCCGACTTCCCTCCAGCCGCGCGGCATAGAGGTCGAGCAGCATGTCCCAGGCCGGATCGGCGAAGAGCTCGGGGGTGAAATGCTGGTCGCGCAGCCGCCGGGCGCGGATGGTGGCCCGGACGGTGCGCGGCGTCGGATCGGGCGCGCCGCCGGGTTCGGGGCGATAGCCGCGGCCAGGCTCGCGCAGCTCGCGCCGCATCGGATCGGCGGCAAAGTCGGACAGCACGGCGGCGAGCCGCGCCACTTCTTCGTTGAGCAGACGCAGCCGTTCGGCCTCGCGCTCCTGCGTCGCGTCGTGCAGCCGCGCCCCCGGAGGAGCGCTCGCTCGGACCAGTGCGGCGGCATAGTCGGACGCTGACGGATCGCAGAGCAGGACCGCCCCGGCGTCCATCAGTACCGGCGCGGCAAGGTCCAGTGCGTCGGTGTCGAGCAAAGCCACGATCCGGCAGTCGCCGTCGCGGGTCCAGGCGGCAATCCGCCCGGCGCTCGCCGCCATCCGTTCAGGATCGACGCCGGTGCCGTCGAGCACGATCATCTCGGCGGCGATCAGGCTGGCGAGCGCCGCATCGATTGCGTCCGGAGGAACCGCGCCCAGCACGCGCGCGCCGTTCGCCATAACGGCCGCGCGATGCCGCTCCTGCGCCGCCGCCGGTGCCACGATCAGGACGCGCGCAGCATCGGCGGCAAGCTCGGTACCCGTCATGGCGTCACTCATCGCAATCCCTCCGCTTTGCGCTGCAATGCGGATGTAATCGCGGGGCGGGGCGGCGCGTCAGCACAAGGCGTCTCCGATTTCAACCGGTCTGCCGCCCGTTATCTCCATTATGGATGCACTATGGCAAGCGGCTTAGCCGAATACGTCCTCGGCATCCTCATCCTCGTCCGCGAGCAACAGCTTGGCTGCAGTCGCGACGCTTCCGCCGGTGAGTGCGACACCCAGCCCCGCGACGATTGCCGTGCCCAGCGAGGACAGGATCATGACCGGGCTGAACTGCGCATAGGATTGCGCTTGCGCTTCCGCCGCGAGCGCCACGGCCTCAGGATCGCCGGCCGCGCTCATCAGGTCGTAGAAATAGCTGCCCATCGTGAACATCGAGACCGCGATGTTGAGGATCATCATGATCAACGTAATGCCGAGCGCCGCGCCGAACAGGCTCCAGAACCGACCGCTGCTCAGCGTCCACGCTTCGCCGATCACGATCTTGCCCCGATACAGGGTGAGCGGGAAGGCAAGCGAGAAGCGGACGACGAAAAAGATCATGACCGCGAAGATGCCGATCATGAACAGGAAGCTGAACAGCACCGATCCGACGCCGGGTTCGCCACTGGCGGCGATCCCAACGCCGACCAGGCCAAGCGCCAGCGATATGACGAACATCAGGATCGTGCCGGCAATCGCGAAGATAATGCTCAACCCGATCAGCCGCAGCTCATCCATTCCGAGCCGCAGATAAGCGATTCCACCCGCATCGGGGCGCAGCACGGCGCGCATCGCGGCAGCATAGAGGACGACCGCGACCACAAAGAAAACCGGGATCAGCGCGAACATCGGCAGCATCGCTCCCAACATCGCGCCGGGGTCGGTCGCGGCGGCCGGGTTCATCGTCGCGCCCATCATCGGCATTATCGTGAGCATGAATGCGATGTTGACGGCCAAGTAGAGACCAATCCACACCGCGACCGCCACATACCGTTCGCGGACCAGCCCGAACGCGCCCTCCAGAATCCGCCCGACACTCAGCATTGCCCATCCCCCAAATGTTGCAGGGGGATGCTGTCCCGGTCGTGCCTGGATATCAAGCGATTAAGCGCGACCGGGACCGGACATGTTCAGTCGAGCGACTTAACGATTTCCTCCACCATCTTCTTGGCGTCGGCGAGTAGCATCATGGTGTTGTCCTGGTAGAACACGTCATTGTCGACGCCGGCATAGCCGACACCGCCCATGCTGCGCTTGATGAACAACACCGTCTTGGCCTTGTTCACGTCGAACACTGGCATGCCATAGATTGGCGAGCTCTTGTCGGTTTTTGCCGCCGGATTCACCACGTCGTTCGCGCCGATGATGAAGGCGACGTCGGTCTGGGCGAACTCGCTGTTGATGTCCTCCAGCTCGAACACCTCGTCATAGGGGACGTTCGCTTCGGCGAGCAGCACGTTCATATGGCCGGGCATGCGCCCCGCGACCGGGTGGATCGCATATTTCACGCGGACGCCATGCTCCTTCAGCTTGTCGCCCATCTCGCGCAGCACATGCTGTGCCTGCGCCACTGCCATGCCGTATCCGGGCACGATGATGACCTGCTCGGCCTGGCTCATCAGGAAGGCTGCGTCTTCGGCGCTGCCGCGCTTCCACGGGCGGTCGGTCTTGGCCGCGCCCGCACCTGCGCCGCCGCTGTCGCCGCCGAAGCCGCCCGCGATCACGCTGATGAAGCTGCGGTTCATCGCCTTGCACATGATGTAGGACAGGATCGCGCCCGAGCTGCCGACCAGTGCGCCGGTGATGATCATTGCGGTATTGCCGAGCGTGAAGCCCATCGCGGCGGCTGCCCAGCCCGAATAGCTGTTGAGCATCGACACCACCACCGGCATGTCCGCGCCGCCGATCGGAATGATCAGCAGGAAGCCGATGACGAAGGACAGGACCAGTACGGTCCAGAACACCCATTCGGGCGCGCGCAGCTCAACCGTCATGAACGCGATCAGGCCGAGGATCGCGGCGAGCGTGCCGAGGTTGATGACGTGCCGTCCGGGCAGCATGATCGGCGCGCCGCCCATATTGCCGTTGAGCTTCAGGAACGCGATGACCGATCCGGAGAAGGTGATCGCACCGATCGCGACGCCCAGCCCCAGCTCGATCCGGCTGACCGGCAGGATCAGGCCGGCATTGGACGATCCTTCGGGGAAGACGATGCCGAATGCTTCCGGGTTGAGATAGGCGGCGACGCCGACCAGCACCGCGGCAAGGCCGACGAGCGAGTGGAAGCCCGCCACCAGCTGCGGCATGTCGGTCATCTTGATCTTGCGCGCGACGATCCAGCCGAACCCGCCGCCGATTGCGATCGCGCCGAGGATCTCGGGCAAGGATGCGATCTCGTGGGTGACGAGCGTCGTCACCACCGCGATCAGCATGCCCGCCATGCCGAAACGGTTGCCGCGACGGCTGGTCGCGGGGGAGGACAGGCCGCGCAGCGCGACGATGAAACACACGCCTGCGATCAGATAGGCAAGCGCGACCCAGGGGTTCAGCGGAGCAGCTTCATGCATCGGCTCAGCCCTTCTTCTTGTACATGGCGAGCATCCGCTCGGTCACGGCGAACCCGCCGAAGATGTTGACGCTGGCCAGCGCCACCGCGATCAGGCCGAGCCATTTCGCGGTCTCGCTGCCCGCCGCCGCCGACGCGATCAGCGCGCCGACGATGATGACGCTGGAAATCGCATTGGTGACCGCCATCAGCGGCGTGTGCAGCGCCGGGGTCACCGACCACACGACATAATAGCCGACGAAACACGCCAGCACGAAGATCGACAGGATCGAGATGAAGTCCATTTATTCCTCCCCGGAACGGGGAGGGGGACCATGCGAAGCATGGTGGAGGGGGAGCGCGGCACGGGAAGCGATCGCGGCGATTACAGCCTCGATACTTCCCAAAACATCCACCGCGCGCACCCGCATGACCCCGTACCCGTTATCGTTCAAAAACTTGTCGCGTCGTCGATCGCGTTCCTGGCCCGTTTCCCCACCGTGCGCCTCGCCATCGATCTCAACGATGAGCTTGGCGCTGAGGCAACAGAAATCGGCGACATATGGGCCGATGGGATGCTGCCTGCGGAACTTGAACCCGGTGCGATTTCCTCTCAGTTCCTGCCAAAGGAGGACCTCTGGCAACGTCATGGTCCTTCTCAGCTTTCGTGCGGTGGAAACCTCGGGCCGTTGCATTTGCCTCGCTCCCCCTCCACCGCCTTCGGCGGTCCCCCTCCCCGTTCCGGGGAGGATTTTACAGCAACCTCGCGTTCACCACCTTGCCGCCCTGCGTCAGGCGGATCGCGCCGCCAATCTCGTCGTCCAGCACCGGCTTACCCGCTTCCTTGTCCCAGAAGGCCGAGAGGAAGTTGTAGAGGTTGCGCGCGAACAGCGCCGAGGCGTCGCTCGACAGGCGGGAGGTGGTGTTGCGGTGGCCGACGATCTTGACGCCGTGCTTCTCCACGACCTCACCCGCGACCGCGCCCTCGACATTTCCGCCGGCTTCGACCGCGAGGTCGACGATGACGCTGCCCGGCCGCATCGACGCGATCTGTGCGTCGCTGATCAGGCGGGGCGCGGGGCGGCCCGGGATCAGTGCGGTGGTGATGACGATGTCCTGCTTGGCGATGTGCGACGAGACGAGCTCGGCCTGGGCGGCCTTGTACTCGTCGCTCATCTCGGTGGCGTAGCCGCCCGAGCCTTCACCTTCGATCCCGGCGACATTTTCGACGAAGATCGGCTTGGCGCCGAGCGACTGGATCTGCTCCTTGGTCGCGCTGCGCACGTCGGTCGCCGACACCTGCGCGCCGAGGCGGCGGGCGGTGGCGATCGCCTGAAGCCCGGCGACGCCGACACCCATGACGAAGACCTTGGCAGCGGACACGGTGCCCGCTGCGGTCATCATCATCGGGAAGACGCGGCCATATTCGCTCGCGGCATCGAGCACCGCCTTGTACCCCGCCAGGTTCGACTGGGACGACAGGATGTCCATCGACTGCGCACGCGTGATGCGCGGCATGAACTCCATCGCCAGCGCCTCGATGCCGAGCGCCGCATAGGCATCGACGCGTGCACGCTCCCCGAACGGGTTGAGGCCCGCCGCCAGCCACGCACCCGGCTTGATTCCCGCCAGCGTCGCCGGGTCGGGACCCTGCACGCCCAGCACGATATCGGCATCGGCCAGCACCTCGGCTCGCGAACCCACGGTGGCCCCGGCAGCTTCGAAGGTTGCATCGGACAGGAAACCGGTGTCACCCGCACCGCGTTCGACTGCGACAGCAGCACCCAGCGATACGAATTTCTTGACGGTTTCCGGCGTCGCGGAGACCCGCCGCTCTCCAGCGGCGGTCTCCTTGAGGACCGCGATCTTCACCTCAGGCTGCGATCAGCCAGATGACGAACGCGGTGACGATCACACTGACGACCGTCCCGACCTTCAACAGGCGCATGAACCCGCCATAGGTCGCTTCATGTGCCTTCATGTCGCCGCTTTGGGCCATGCGTCTTCCCCTCGTAACGCTGTTATGGTTCCTGTCTTAGACAGCGGTCGCGCGCCCCTCAACCCCTGTGCGCTTTAGTCAGGCTTAAGCCCGTCTTTACCCGACCGTCTTATGCAGGGTGACCGAATTAGGGACACCAGAGACAAATTTGGCGAGACAGGTTGGGGGTTTTGAGATGACGCGCAACGGACAGCGCCAGCTGATGCTGATCGACGAGGAACCGGCCCAGCGTCGGCTGATCGCCGCCATTGCGGCGCGGCGCGGATGGCGCACGATCTTTGCCAGCGACCATGACACTGCGGTCGCGACGCTCGGCACGCCCGACGGGATGGCGCTCGACGCGATCATCCTTGATCACTGGGCACCCGATTTCGATGCGGCGTCGCTGATCGCCGAGTTGCGCCTCAATCGCCCGATGCTCCCGATCCTGTTGCTGACTGCCAATGGCTCGGTTGCCGCAGCGGTCAGTGCGATGCGCGCGGGGGCGACCGATTTCCTGGTCAAACCGCTCGCCGCCGAACGCCTGCTCGCCGCGCTGGACTGTGCGGTGGGCGCCAAGGTCGCGGGCGAGCTGCGCCCGTTGACCGAGAAGATGTCGGCGCATCTCGCGTTCGACGAGATCGTTGGCTCTGCGCCGCAATTCCGCGCCGCGCTGGCGATCGCGGCCAAAGCGGCGCGGGCGCGTGTCCCGGTGCTGATCGAGGGTGAAAGCGGCGTCGGCAAGGAAGTGGTGGCCGAGGCGATCCACGCCGCGTCCCCGCGCCACACCAAGCCGATCGTGCGCGTCAATTGCGGCGCGATTCCCGCCAATCTCGTCGAATCCGAATTGTTCGGGCATGAAAAAGGCGCGTTCACTGGCGCGTTCGAACGCAAGATCGGCCGGTTCCAGGAGGCCGATGGCGGCACCATCTTCCTGGACGAAATCGGCGAGATGCCGCTGGAGGCGCAGGTCAAATTGCTCCGCGTGGTCCAGTCGGGCGAGGTGCAGCCGATCGGCGCCCGCCACGCGTCGCAGGTCGATGTGCGCGTGATCGCCGCAACCAACAAGACGCTGTTGACTGAGGTTGAGGAGGGCCGGTTCCGTGAGGATCTCTATTACCGGCTCAACGTCGTCCAGGTGACGATCCCGCCGCTGCGCGACCGGGCCGGCGACATCGCGCCGCTCGCCCGCCATCTGCTCGCCAGGATCGCGGAACAGCCGGGGTTGCGGCCGCTCGGTATTACCGACGACGCGCTGGCGCTGCTCGGCGGCTATGACTGGCCGGGCAATGTCCGCCAGCTCCAGAACGCGCTGTTCCGCGCGGCGGTGCTGTGCGACGGCGACGCGCTGACTCGCGCCGACTTCCCGCAAATCGCCCAGCTCGCGGGCGGTCGCCCGGCAGGTGGCGCTCAATCGCATGGCGGCGCGGCGCAGGGGGCGGGGGTGACCCTGTTCAAGCCCGACGGAAACTTGCGCGCGCTCGAAGAGATCGAGGCAGACGTGATCCGCCTCGCCATCGGCCATTATCGTGGGCGCATGACCGAGGTTGCCCGCCGCCTCGGCATCGGGCGCTCGACGCTCTACCGCAAGCTGGGCGAACTCGGGATCGACCAGAACGCGGCCTGAGTTTCAGCGGCCGGGCAGCATCCTGGACAGCATGGCGTTGCGATCGATCAGCTGGTGCTTGAGCGCGCCCGCGACGTGCAGCGCAATCAGCGCGATCGTCAGATAGGCGGCGAGTTCATGCGCTTCGCCCATCGCCTCATGCAGGTCGTGCGACTTGCCGATCGGCAGGTCGAACCATGGGATTACTCCGAACAGCGCGCCGGTGCCCCATTTGCCGGATGATGCCGACGCCCAGCCCAGCAGCGGCATGACCAGCAACAACAGGTAAAAGGCGCCATGCGTGACGCGCGCAACAAGCCGCTCCCATGACGGCAGCGTCGCGGGCAGCGGCGGGGCGGCATGGGTCAGCCGCCATCCGATCCGCACCAGCGTCAGCAACAGCACAGTGATGCCGATCGATTTGTGCAGCGGCATCAGGCCCCGCGCATCCTCCATCGTGAAGGCGATGACGACATTGGCGAGCAGCAACGCGGCGATCAGCCAGTGGAGCAGGATCGCTCCGCCCGAATAGCGTGTTGCAGAGGGGTTCATGCTGGTCTCCACGGGCAAGGGCGCTTCGTCAAACCGCCGGTTGCCGCTATGCTAGCGCGATGACGACACGATTTGAAGGACGTTGCGCCCTCGTAACGGGTGCCGCTTCGGGGATTGGGCTGGCCGTGGCGAAATTGTTGGCCGCGGAGGGTGCGGCGCGGCTCATCCTGGTGGACCGCGACGCCACCGCGCTGGCGGCGGTGCAGGTGGATGCGATCTGTGACCGCGTCGTCGGCGATGTCGCGGATGCGGCGTTTTGGGACGGCCTTGACCTCACCGGGGTCGATCACGCCGTGGTCAATGCCGGAGTGGCGGGAGCGGGTGCGATCACCGCGCTCGACTTTGCCGAGTGGCGGCGCATCCTGTCAGTCAATCTCGACGGCGCGTTCCTGACGCTGCGCGCGGCGATGCGCGCCATGGGCGGGCGCGGGGGCAGCATCGTGCTGACCGCGTCGGCAGCGGGGATCAAGGCCGAACCGGGGGTCGCCGCCTATGGCTGCTCCAAGGCGGCGCTGCTTCACCTCGCCAAGGTCGCGGCAAAGGAGGGCGCGGCGGATGGCATCCGCGTCAACGCCATCGCGCCCGCCGGGGTCGAAACGCCCGTGTGGGACGCAGTGCCGATGTTCGCGGATCGGGTGGCGGAGATCGGTCGCGATGCCGCCTTCGCAGAGCTGGCGGCGATGGGCACGCCGCTAGGCCGCTATGCCAAGGCGGAGGAGGTGGCGGAGCAGATCGCATTTCTGCTGAACGATCAAGCTGCCTTGATCACCGGCACGACGTTGCTGGCGGACGGCGGCTATACGCTGTGACACTGGCGAAGCGCGCGGGCGATCCCATATAATCGGGTATGCTGCGTTTCCTTGTCTTCGTCGCCGCCTTTCTCGCGCTTGCGGCGATCGCCGTAGTGCTGGTGACTGCGGGTGCCGCGGCATTCGGGGCGTGGTTCGGCATCCGGCGGTTGCGCGCAAAGCTCGATCGCTATCGGCTGCGCCGTGGGCAGGCCGAAGATCCGGACGATCCGCTGGAGGCGGCGTGGACGTTGACGGCGACCGAAGCCGATTGGGCGGTCAGCCGTGTTGCAGCGGCACGGACCAGTTGCGCGCGCTTGCTCGCCATCGCCGATAGCGATCCGCTTGCGACGGACGCGGTCGATTGGGCGAATGTGATTCGCCGCCGCGTGCCTGATCTGGTCGCTGCCTGCATGGACGAGTGCCGCGACGCCACCGCGAGCGAGAAGCGGCGCAACCTCGACGATCTGGTCGAAAGCCTCGAAAAGATCGCCGCCGAGGCCGAACGTCGCCGCGACCGGTTTCGTGACGCGCGGTCCAGCGCCTTCAACGTCCAGCGCACCTACGTCGATCAGCGCACCCGCCCCGGTCCCCTCAACTAACCGAACAGCCACGCGCCCATCAGGCGGTTGCCGGCGAAGGCAAAGGTGCCGGGGATGATCAGCGCGCCCAGATAGAGGCCGAGCAGGTGGTTGCGGTGTTTGCGCAGCTGGCCTCGGCGCGCGCTGGCTACAGTCTGCCATGCCCCGATCAGCGTCAGCGGCACGAACAGGTGAATGAAGCTGAACTGCCCGTCATTGATGTGGCGAATGAAGATCGCGGCGAGCGCGGTCGTTACCATCAGGGCGATCCAGATGCGCCCGAGCAGCTTGTGCCGCGCGCCGCCCTTGCGGGTCAGCATCAGATACAGGCCCAGCGGAACCGCCGGGATCACCGTCGCGACATGGATGATCACCGCAAGGTGGTGGGTCGAGCCATGGTCGATCGTCAGGCCCAGCGCCCATTTTGCCAGGGCAATCGCAATCGCCAGCGTCATCGCGCCGCCGCTGACCGCGATCAGCGCGCGCCAGGTCGGCGACAGGTCGAACCCGCCAACATGCGGGGGGCGGCGATGGAGGGGGGCGGTGGTTGCGGCGTGCATGAAAGGCTCCATCTGGGTTGTCGGGACAGGGCCTCGCTCGACCACGCCGACGTCGCAATCGCGGTTGCGTGAGCGGCGCGCGCCATTCGTGGACGGTGACGTAAATGCCTGTTCACGCATCGCGAACGGGCGATAAGAGGCGTGGGGTGAACCAAGGGGAAGAAATGTCGGCGGTGCGCCAGATCCTGATCGAACTTGCGGTGATGGTCGCGATCGGCGTCGTGCTGGCGCTGATCGGACCGTTCGGCAGCTTCGCGGCGAGTTTCGGGTGGCGGCTGCTCTATTGGGTCCCGCTGATCGTCGCCGGCTATCTGATCTATCGCCCGATCGGCGCAGCGGCGGGCTGGCTCGGACACCGGCTACAGCTTCCGATCGGGCCGATGTGGGTGGTGGCGACGCTGGTCGCGACGGTGCCGATGACGGTGCTGGTCTGGTCCGCCAGTTGCTCCGGCGCATGCCGGGTCCCCGATAGTATCGACCGCGCGCTGATCTGGTACGGTCAGGTGCTGGTGATCGGCGGAGCGGTCACGTTGCTCCTCTACCTGCGCAGCCCGCGCGGTGTGGTCGCGCCGTCGCCGGGGCAGGGGGGCGCATCGGACCCTGCTGGCGAGCCAGCGGCAGATATCGTGGTGCCACGTTCGCCGTTCCTGGATCGGCTGCCGGCCCATCTCGGAACGACGCTGGTCGCGTTGGAGATGGAGGATCATTATGTTCGCGCGCATACCGCTTTGGGCAGCGACCTGATCCTGATGCGGATGCGCGATGCGATTGCAGAGCTTGCCGGGGTGCCGGGGATGCAGGTGCATCGCAGCTGGTGGGTCGCGCAGTCGGCGGTCGCCGCGGTCGAGCGCGACGGGCGCAATGTCAGGCTGGAGCTGACCAACGGCCTGCGCGCGCCGGTCTCGCGTGAGCGGGTGGCAGCACTGCGGGAGGCAGGTTGGATCTAATCCCGTTCAGCGCGGCTGGCCGACCAGCCCGTGATCCTTCATCCCCCGCCAGACCCGCACCGCCTGCACCGTCTCGGACACATCATGCACGCGCAGCAGCTGACACCCCGCTTCGGCGCCCTTGATTGCGAGAGCGACCGAGCCACCGAGCCGGCGTTCGACCGGCGCCTCATGATCCAGCGCGCCGATCATGCGCTTGCGGCTCGCGCCCAGCATGATCGGCAGGCCCAGGCCGTGGAACAGCGTCAGCCCGTTCATCAGCGCGAGATTGTCGGCGAGCGACTTGCCAAAGCCGATGCCCGGATCGACAAGCAAGTTGCTGCGCTGGACGCCGCCTGCGACCACCGCATCGACCCGCACCTCCAGCCAGTCGAAGACTTCGATCAGTGGATCGCGATAGCCGGCGCCGCCATGCGGTGACTGAGCCGGGTCGGGCGAGTGCATCAGGATCACCGGGCATCCAGCACTCGCCACGACTTCGACTGCGCGCGGATCATAGGCAAGCGCGGCGACGTCGTTGACGATGTGCGCGCCCGCCGCGAGTGCCGCTTCCATCACCGCTGCCTTGCGCGTGTCGATCGACACGGGGACGCCGGATTTTGCCAGCCGTTCGATCACGGGGACGACGCGCTGAATCTCGTCGCCTTCCCACACGGCTTCGGCGCCCGGTCGGGTCGATTCGCCGCCGACATCGATCAGCGACGCACCCGCGACGCCCATGTCGAACCCGGCCTGCGCCACTGCCTCTGCGTCGCCGCCATGTTTGCCGCCGTCGGAGAAACTGTCCGGGGTGACGTTAAGGATGCCCGCAACCAGCGGCTGATCGAGCCGCAGCGTCCGCTCACCCGCGCGGATGACCGGGCGCGGGGCAGAGATGGCAGCGGCGAGGGTGCGGAGGCGCTCGGCCTGCGCGTCGGGCAGCTGGGTGAGCAGCCCGGGCAGGCGTTCGACCGGGACCAGCTGCTGCGCGACGCGACGGCCGTCCTCGACTGCGATCAGCTCATAGGCCGCGAACCAGCTCAGTCCCCCGGCAAGCCGCGCGACCTGACCGTCATAGCCGATCGGGCTGTCGACCGGCGCGACGGGGCGGAGATAGAGGCGGGCTGAGGGGGAGAAGGTCATACACCCCCTCTAGCGCGGATCAGGGCTGTGTCGCGAGCAGATAGGTCTGGCGCAGCGTGTCGATCGGCTCCAGCCGTTCGGCGCCCTGATGGTGCCAGAAGGTCCAGCCATTGCACGACGGCGCGCCCTGCAGCGTCGCACCGACCTTGTGGATCGATCCCGCCACGCCGCAATCGGTAAGCAGCGATCCATCGGCCTTCACCACCGCACGCCAGCGGCGCTTGGCATCGCTCAGCACGGTGCCGGGCTTGAGATAGCCGGTTTCGATCAGCGTGCCGAAGGCGACGCGCGGTGCCTGGCGCGGGGCCATCATCGTGGTGACGGCGCTCTCGTCGAGCGGCAGCGCGGCTGCGATACGCTCCTGCGCCGCCTCGACATAATTGCCTTCGCGCTCGATCCCGATCCAGTGACGGCGCAGGCGCTTGGCCACCGCGCCGGTGGTGCCGGTGCCGAAAAACGGGTCGAGGATGATGTCGCCCGGTTTGGTGCAGGCGAGCATGACGCGGTAGAGCAACGCTTCGGGCTTCTGGGTCGGGTGGACCTTGGTGCCGTTCTTCTTCAGCCGCTCCTGCCCGCCGCAAATCGGGAATTCCCAGTCGCTGCGCATCTGAAGCTCGTCGTTGAGCGTCTTCATGCTGCGATAATTGAAGGTGTATTTCGACTTCTCGCCCATCGACGCCCAGATCAGCGTTTCATGCGCGTTGGTGAAGCGCGTGCCCTTGAAATTGGGCATCGGGTTTGCCTTGCGCCAGATGATGTCGTTGAGGATCCAGAAGCCCAGATCCTGGATCGCCGAGCCGACCTTGAAGATATTATGATAGCTGCCGATCACCCAGATCGTGCCGTTCGGCTTGAGCACGCGGCGCGCCTCGGCCAGCCAGGCGCGGGTGAACGCGTCATAGGCAGACAGCGAATCGAACTTATCCCATTCGTCGGTGACGGCGTCGACATGGCTGCCGTCGGGGCGGTTGAGGTCGCCACCGAGCTGAAGGTTGTAGGGCGGATCGGCGAAGATCATGTCGACCGACGCGGCGGGCAGGGCGCGCATCGCTTCGATACAATCCTGCTGGATGATCGAATCGAGCGGGAGCACGTCGACCCAGCTGCGGGTACGCACCTCGACCGCTGCCTGCGTCGCCTTAGCGACCTTTTCGATGACCCCCATTAACCACTCCAAACCCCGTTGAACCGGTGAAACGCCACGAACGCTGGACTCCGTCAAGCGAACATTGGTTAACGAAAAGGCTTGGGATTCCGTTAACTTGCCGGAACATTTCGGGACTTATCCACATGTTGAGTCCGAAAGTTATCCACAGGCACTAGGTTTGGGGTGTGGCGAAAAAGACTCGCCGAGGACGATTCTGGCCGGGCTCCAAATGTCATAAATTTACAAAACAACGCACATTGCCGCGCGGTGGCACGACTTGGCGACCAGTTCGGCGCGCGAATTCGTCGGTAATCCACCGAACAAGTGAATAGTCACACTCGCAATTCAAGCGAGGTGCCGCAATGACCTATCAAGACGAGATCGCCCGGGCCGCCAAGCCCATCGACGCCCAGCAGGGCCGCTGGGACGGCATCGATGCCGAATCGGTGGCGCGGATGCGGTTGCAGAACCGGTTCCGCACGGGGCTCGACATTGCGAAGTACACCGCCGGGATCATGCGCCGCGACATGGCGGCCTATGACGCCGATCCGGCGGCTTACACCCAGTCGCTCGGCTGCTGGCACGGCTTCATCGCGCAGCAGAAGATGATCGCGATCAAGAAGCATTTCGGCAGCACCAAGCGGCGCTACCTCTATCTCTCCGGCTGGATGGTCGCGGCGCTGCGCAGCGATTTCGGCCCGCTTCCCGATCAATCGATGCATGAAAAGACCAGCGTTCCGGCGCTGATCGAGGAACTCTACACCTTCCTGAAGCAGGCCGATGCCCGGGAGCTGGGGATGATGTTCCGCGATCTCGATGCGGCGCGGGATGCCGGCAACGCGGTGGAAGCGGCGCGGATCCAGAATGCGATCGACAATTACGAGACGCATGTCGTGCCGATCATCGCCGATATCGATGCGGGCTTCGGCAATGCCGAGGCGACGTATCTGCTCGCCAAGAAGATGATCGAGGCCGGGGCCTGTGCGCTCCAGATCGAGAATCAGGTGAGCGACGAGAAGCAGTGCGGGCATCAGGACGGCAAGGTCACGGTGCCGCATGAGGACTTCCTCGCGAAGGTCCGTGCCTGTCGCTACGCCTTCATGGAGCTGGGGGTCGATGACGGGATCATCGTCACGCGGACCGATTCGCTCGGCGCCGGGCTGACCAAGCAGATCGCTTACTCGAAGGAGCCGGGCGATCTCGGCGACCAGTATAACGCCTTTCTCGATTGCGAGGAGGTCACCGACCTGTCGGGCGTCAATGGCGATGTCGTCATCAACCGCGGCGGCAAGCTGATGAAGCCCAAGCGGCTGCCATCGAACCTGTTCCAGTTCCGTGAGGGGACCGGGGCCGATCGCTGCGTGCTCGATTGCATCACCAGCCTGCAGCACGGCGCCGACCTGCTGTGGATTGAGACCGAAAAGCCCCATATCGAGCAGATCGCGTCGATGGTGGACCGGATCCGCGAAGTCGTTCCCAACGCCAAGCTGGTCTACAACAATTCGCCGAGCTTCAACTGGACGCTCAATTTCCGGCAGCAGGTGTTCGATGCCTGGAGCGAAGCGGGGCGGGATGTCTCGGCCTATGACCGGGCGAAGCTGATGAGCGTCGACTATGACGGCACGCCGCTGGCGGAAGAGGCCGATGAGAAGATCCGCACCTTCCAGAAGGATGCGGCGGCGCGGGCTGGCATCTTCCACCACCTGATCACCCTGCCGACTTACCACACTGCGGCGCTGTCCACCGACAATCTTGCCCGGGAATATTTCGGCGAGATGGGGATGCTCGGCTACGTCAAGGGCGTGCAGCGGCAGGAGATCCGGCAGGGCATTGCCTGTGTGAAGCACCAGAACATGTCCGGGTCGGACATTGGCGATGATCACAAGGAGTATTTCGCAGGTGAGGCCGCGCTGAAGGCCGGCGGCGTTCACAACACGATGAACCAGTTCGCGGCGTAAACGCCGTCACCATTTCCTGGGGAGGAAAGGAGGCCCGTCGTTGCACTCAGGTGCGGCGGCGGGCCTTTTCCTTCATGTCAAAGAGCGGGGACCATTGGTCCGAAATTGAGCTCCGCCTGTGCCACCGGGGCGAAGCTGCGGCGGTGGTGGGGGGTGGGGCCTAGGGTACGCAGCGCTTCCTGATGGGTGCGCGCGGCGTAGCCCTTGTTGCTGGCCCAGCCATAGCCGGGGTGGAGTGCATCCAGTTCGGCCATGATGCAGTCGCGGCGGTGCTTCGCGACGATCGATGCGGCGGCGATCGACAGGCAGAGCGCGTCGCCGCCGATCACCGGCTCGCTGGCGTGGGGCCAGTCGGGGCAGCGATTGCCGTCGACCAGCACATAGGCGGGGGACAGGTCGAGCGCGGCAACGGCGCGGGTCATTGCGAGCATCGTTGCCCACAGGATGTTGAGCCGGTCGATCTCCTCGACGCTGGCGATGCCGATGCCGACGCGGGCACAGCCGAGGATCGCCTCGCACAAAGCGGCGCGCTTGGCTGCGGTCAGTGCTTTCGAGTCGTCGATACCGTCGGGGATGCAGGCGGGGTCGAGGATCACGGCGGCGGCGACCACCGGGCCGGCGAGCGGGCCGCGGCCGGCTTCGTCCACGCCCGCCACCGGGCCGCGGACGGCGTGGCGCAGCTCGAAGGTCAGGTCAGGCATCGTCTTCGTCCGCGCCATCGACCACGTCGAACGGTACCATGCCGAGCGCATGACCGACCGGGCCATGGCCTTCGCCCAATCCCGGCGCGTTGAGGATGGCGAGGCGAACGAAGCGTACCGCCTGAATGAACGCGTCGCCGATCGACAGGCCCGAGCCGAGGCCGGTGGCGAGCGCGGCGGCGAAGGTGCAGCCGGTGCCATGCGTGTCGGGGGTGTCGATCCGCTCCGCCTCGATCTCCATCACCAGCCGGTCTTTCGGCGCATAGAGCTGGTCGAGGATCGTCGGCCCCTCCTTGTGTCCACCCTTTTCGGCGAGGTGACAGCCATAGGCCAGCACTGCCTGACGTCCGCCGAGTGCGGTGAGTTCGGGGAGATTCGGGGTCATGACGGACGCGATCGTCATCAGCCGTTCGAATGCGGCGATCGTCTCCGGGTCGGCGAGCACCGATCCGCTGGTGGCGATCATCACCGGATCGAACACGATCGGGCAGTCGAGTGCCTCCAGCCGGTCGGCGACGGCATGGGCGATCTCGGCCGAGCCGATCATGCCGATCTTCACCGCGTCGCAACCGATGTCGGAGGTGACGGCGTCGATCTGTGCCAGCACGATCTCGACCGGCACCGGGTGGATGGCGGTGACGCCGAGCGTGTTCTGCGCGGTGATCGCGGTGATTGCGGTCGTCGCATGGCCGCCGAGCATGGTGACGGTGCGGATATCGGCCTGAATTCCGGCCCCGCCGCCGGAGTCGGAACCGGCGATGATGAGGATGCGGGGGATGCTCATGGCGCGACTGTCCGGACGATGCTGACAAAAATGGGGGTGTGTCGGTGTGAGGCGACCGTGAGCGGGCGGGTTTGCGCCTGCGACGCGACACCGACGCGACAGGGGCGCGACATCCGGGCGACGGGTGCGCGACGGCGACGCGACAGGCGGACACCGGGTAGGCGACCGGTTCGCGCCGGGGAAGCGACAGGTGCTGGGCAGTCGCGCGACCGGAGCGCGACGCGGGCGTCAAGCCGATGGGAGCGAGGGTGGGTGGTCGCGGACATGGTGGTCAAGCCATGACACAGGCCGGGGGCTGTAGGAAAGGGTGGGGTGGCTATATCCTCCCCCGCAAGGGGGAGGTGGCGCCGAAGGCGACGGAGGGGGAGGAAGCACGCCGGTCGGAGGATTGGGGCAAGAGGCTCAAGGGCATCGCCGTCCTCCCCCTCCGTCAGGCTGCGCCTGCCACCTCCCCCTTGCGGGCGAGGATTGGACCGCGCGATCGGCGCTGCGCGCCGATCTAACCCTCTCCCAACCTTCGCTAGGCAGCGAGCTGCCAAGCTGCGGTATCCCTCTCCCCTATCAAGGGGAGAGGGCAGATAGACGCAGCACCACATCGGCCATGCGGTTGAGTGGGGCGGCGATGCCGTGTGTCTCCCCCAGCCGCGCGATCACGCCGTTGCGGGCGTCGGCCTCGGTCGGGCGACCTGCGAGGCGGTCGGCGTGGATCGAGTTGATCGAATCCGCCGGGCCATTGCGATAGCCGTTCACCACCTGGTCGGGCAGGTCGTCGGGGAGGTTCGCGCCCTCGGCCCGCCCGACGGCGACACATTCGCGGATCAGCGCGCGCATCAGATCGGCGGCTTCGTCGTCCTGCGCGATGCTGGCGGGCTGGAGCGTGAGGGCGTTGACCGCGCCGGCACAATTGACCGCGAGCTTGCGCCAGGCCGCGGTCAGCCAGTCGTCGGTCAGGATCGTGTCGATCGGGCTGTGCGCGAACAGCGCGGCGAAGCCGCGGCCGGCGGCGTCGTCGGGGACGGTGAGGCTGCCGTTGCGGCGCTGCACGACATCGCCCGGCGCACGGCGTTCGGCGGGGATGTCGACGATGACGGGTGCGATGCGCGCCGGGTCGAGCGTGGGGAAGCGGCTGTAATGTTCGACCCCGTTTTGCAGGATCGCGATTCGGGTGTCGGGGCCGACCAGCCGGTCGAGCCAGAGCTGTGCGCCGGGGGCGTCATAGGTCTTGGTCACCACCAGCACCCAGTCGACGGGTTGGGCGGTCGTTGGGGCGGTCAACAGGCGCGGGGTGCTTTCGAGCACGCCATCGGGCGTTTCGACCCGCAGCCGTTCGAACGGGGTTCGTGCGCACAGGGTGACGTCATGGCCCGGCGCGGCGATCAGCCAGGCGGCGATGCTCGCACCGACCGCGCCGGTGCCGATGACCGCGATGCGGGTCAATTGTCGTTCCCGCTGAAGCGCCGCGCGGTGCTGGCCGGGTATTTCTTGAGCGCGTCGCCGACGCGGGCCGGGCGGTCGAGCAGTTCGCCGCCGCAATTGGGGCAGGTTTCGTCCAGCTGATCGGCGCAGTCTGCGCAGAAGCTGCATTCGAACGAACAGATGAACGCTCCGCCCTGATCGGCGGGAAGATCGGTGCCGCAGCGTTCGCAGTCGGGGCGCATTTCGAGCATTTGACGTCCTTGGGTTGTATCGAAACTCCACGATCCTCCCCCGCAAGGGGGAGGTGGCGCCGAAGGCGACGGAAGGGGGAGGACGGCTGTGTCCTGTCACCTCTTGCCTCTGTGCTTCTCCCCCTCCGTCACGCTGCGCGTGCCACCTCCCCTTGGCGGGGGAGGATTGTGCCGGTCAGGTGCGCCGTGGACAACGACATGCCCTCCCCCAGTCCCTCCCGCAAGCGGGAGGGGAGTTATTGGCGGTCCTCCCGCAAGCGGCAGGGCGACTAAAGCGTGTAAACGTCCCGTCCGAACGCGGGCGGCTGGTCGGTGGGGCTGGCGTGGTAGACCATCGCGATGGCGAGGCGCTCGCCGCCTTCGGGCAGGGGATCGACGCGATGCTCGATCGCGCCGGGGAAACAGGTGAACAGGCCGGGGCGGGGGGCGAGGGTGGCGGTGCGCTCGTCGCCGTCGCGGAAGGACAGCGTGCCTGCGCCCTCCGGCACGACCGCGTAGAACACCCCGGTGACGATATTGGCGTCGCGATGCCAGTCATTGGTCGCGCCGCCGCCGCGCAGGATGTTGAGCGTGGTCGCCGAGCTCAGCCGGTTGCTGGCGAACACCGGCTGACCAAGGCTGGCGCTGGCGAAATCGCGCAGCACGCCGTGATACAGGTGCCAGAACCATGGGAGGCGCGCGCGGATCACATCGCCCTCGACAATCGCGAAGCTCCAGCCGGGCGCATCGATGATCGCGATCCGTTCGGGTGCATCGGCGAGCGCCGCGACCTGCGCTGCCCAGCCATCGGGCAAATGGCCCTGTGCGGCGAGGTCGAGCGTGTGGAAGGGCTGCCAGTCCGAGTCCACGATCATGCTACCGCTTTGCCGCCGTGCCGTCGATCAGGACGGCCTGTTGCCACGGGCCCGGTGCCTTGTCGGTGCGATGGATGCAGCCGGCCCAGCAGCAGGGGCGGCGCTTGCCCGCGCGCAGCTCGTCGCCCATCCGTTCGATCCGGCGGGTGCGGGTCGCGGCCTGCTTCGCATCCTCGATCCAGCAGAGAAATTCGTTGCGCCCGAGCGGGGTCAGGCTTTCCCAGCGCACCAGCAGATCGGCATCCGCGCGCAGTGCCGCCGCGACATCGTCCGAGACCGGATGCACCGTGCCGGGGGCGATGGCGGCGGCCATCGCGCTCAGGCCGCCGCCGCGCGCACCGCGTCGCAGATGCGGTCCACCACCGCCTCGACCTGTGCCATATCCTCACCCTCGGCCATCACGCGGATCACCGGTTCGGTGCCCGAGGGGCGGATGACGAGGCGGCCGGTGCCTTCCAGTTCAGCCTCCGCTGCGGCGATCGCCTCCTGCACCGCGCCATGTTCGAGCGGCTTGCCGCCGGAGAAGCGGACATTCTTCAACAGCTGGGGCAGCGGGTCGAAGCGGTGGAGCACTTCGCTCGCCGGGGCGCCGGCACGGACGATCTCGGCAAGGATCTGCAGCGCGGCGATCAGGCCGTCGCCGGTGGTGGCATAGTCGGACAGGATGATGTGCCCGGACTGTTCGCCGCCGACATTATAGCCCGAGGCGCGCATCTTTTCGAGGACGTGGCGGTCGCCGACCTTGGTGCGGACGAGGCCGAGGCCCTGCGCGGCGAGATGGCGTTCGAGGCCGAGGTTGGACATGACCGTGGCGACCAGCCCGCCGCCCGCGAGCCGACCCTGGCGCGCCCAGCCACCGGCGATCGCCGCCATCAGCTGATCGCCATCGACGACCTGGCCATGCTCATCCGCGACGATCAGCCGATCGGCGTCGCCGTCGAGCGCGATGCCGATATGCGCGCCCGATGCGACGACCGTCTCGCACAGGGTGAGCGGCGCGGTGGAGCCGACCTGGTCGTTGATATTCTTGCCATTGGGCGAGACGCCGATCGCGACGACTTCGGCGCCCAGCTCCCACAGCGCGGAGGGTGCGACCTGATAGGCGGCGCCATTGGCGCAATCGACCACGACCTTGAGCCCGTCGAGGCTGAGGTCGGCGGGGAAGGTCGCCTTGGCGAAGTGGATGTAGCGGCCCTTCACGTCATCGACCCGGCGGACGCGGCCGATCTCGGACGAGGGGGCGAGCTCGACCTCGGCGTCGATCAGCGCCTCGATCGCCGCTTCATCCTCGTCCGACAATTTATAGCCATCGGGGCCGAACAGCTTGATGCCGTTGTCGGCATAGGGGTTATGGCTGGCCGAGATCATCACGCCGAGGTCGGCGCGCATCGAATGGGTGAGCATCGCCACCGCGGGCGTCGGCATCGGGCCGACCAAGGTCACGTCCATGCCGACGCTGGTGAAGCCCGCGACGAGTGCGTTTTCGATCATGTAGCCGGACAGACGAGTGTCCTTGCCGATCACCACACGATGGCGGTGATCGCCGCGCACGAAATGCTTGCCGGCCGCCATGCCGACCTTCATCGCCATCGCCGCCGTCATGTGGCCCGCATTGGTCGCGCCGCGGATTCCGTCCGTTCCGAAATATTTTCTTGCCATATCCGCCTGCTTTGCGACGTTGCCCAACTTCACGTGGCGCGGTCATAGCGCCGCTTTTTCGCAAGGGCGAGCATGTCGCAAGCAACCCGTATCTTCGTTGCACTGATTCTGGCGCTGGCCATCGGGGTGATCGCCGCCGCGCTGGCGCCGGAGCGCGCGCTGGTCGCCGCCGATTGGGTCCAGCCGATCGGCACGATGTGGCTGCACGCGCTGCAGATGACGATCGTGCCGTTGGTCGTGTCGCTGCTGATCACCGGCATTGCGGCGACGGCGGAGGCGGCGCGGGCGAGCACGCTGGCGACGCGGGCGTTCATTACCTTCATCATATTGTTGTGGATTTCCTCGGCGCTGGGTGGAGCGATTGCGCTGGGGCTGTTGTCGGCGTTTCCGCTGGGCGCGGATCTTGGCACGGCGTTGAGCGAGGCACTGGGCACGGCGCCGCCGACCGGCGAGATTCCACCCTTCTCCGCCTTCCTCGTCGCCTTGGTGCCGTCGAACCCGATCGCGTCGGCGGTCAATGATGCGTTTCTGCCGATGATCCTGTTCACCACCGTGTTCGCCTTTGCGATCACGCGGTTGCCGGTCGAGGAGCGCGAGCGGCTGACCGGGTTTTTCCAGGCGATCGGCAATGCGATGCTGGTCGTGATCAACTGGGTGCTGTGGCTGGGCCCGATCGGGGTCGGGGCGCTCGCCTATGTCGTCGGCGCGCGGGCGGGGACGTCGGCGTTCGGGGCGCTGCTGCATTATGTCGCGATCCTGTGCACGGTCGGCGTGGTGCTGTGGCTGCTCGCGGTGCCGTTCGCCTGGGGCGTGGCGAAGGTGGCGCCGGGGCGGTTCATCCGCGCGATCGTGCCGAGTCAGGTGGTGGCGGCATCGACGCAAAGCTCGCTCGCCAGCCTGCCCGCGATGCTGCGCTCGACCGAATCGCTGGGCGTACCGGTGGCGCGCGCGGGCGTGGTGCTGCCGCTGGCGGTGGCGCTGTTCCGCTGGACCGGGCCGGCGATGAACTTTGCCGTCGCGATCTATGTCGCGCACTGGTTCGGGATCGAGCTGACCGCGGGACAGATCGCCGCGGGCTGGGCAGCGGCGGCGATCACGACGATGGGCGCGGTGGGGCTGCCGGGGACGATCAGCTTCGTCTCGTCGATCGCGCCGATCGCCATCGCGATGGGCGTGCCGATCGCGCCACTGGGGCTGCTGGTTGCGGTCGAGACGATTCCGGACATCTTCCGCACGCTTGGCAATGTCGCGATGGATGTGGGCGCGACGCGGGCGATTGCCGGTGAGGGCGAGGCGGACAGCGAGGCGGATGCGTTGTTGCGCGCCGAGTAATAACCGTCACCCCAGCGCAAGCTGGGGTCTCGCGAGGGATTCGCCTGCCGCCTGAGACCCCAGCTTGCGCTGGGGTGACGGGCTATTTCATCAGCACAAGTTCTTCGGCCATCGACGGGTGCAGCGCGACGGTCTGGTCGAAATCGTCCTTGGTCAGGCCCGCCTTGACCGCGACTGCAGCTGCCTGAAGGATTTCGGGCGCGTCGGGGCCGATCATGTGGAGGCCCAATACCTTGCCCGAATTGGGCTCGCAGATCATCTTGTACAGCGCGCGTTCGTTGCGGTTCGCCAGGACATTCTTCATTGCGCGGAAGTCCGACGTGTAGACCTTTACCGCGCCGAATTTCTGCTTCGCCTCGCTCTCGGTCATGCCCACGCCGGCGATCGGCGGGTGGCTGAACACGGCGGAGGGGATGCAGCCATAGTCGACGGTGGTCGGCTTGTTGCCGAACACGGTGTCGGCGAACGCCTGCCCCTCACGGATTGCGACGGGGGTGAGCTGGACGCGGTTGGTGACGTCGCCGACGGCATAGATCGATTCGACGCTCGACTTGTTGTCCGCGCCGACCACGATCGCGCCCTTCGCATCCAGCTCGACCCCGGCCTCGGCGAGGCCCAGGCCATCGGTATTGGGGACACGCCCGGTGGCGAAGAGGACGCAGTCGACCTCCATATCGTCATGGTTGGTCATGCTGACCTTGAGGCTGCCGTCGGCGTTCTTCTCGATCCCGCGGAATTCGGCGTGGAAGCGGAAATCGATGCCCTTGGTCATCGAAATCTGCAGCAGCCGGTCGCGGATCTGCTCGTCATAGCCGCGCAGGATGACATCCGAGCGGTTGATCAGCGTCACCTTGCTGCCGAATTCGTTGAAGATGCCGGCGAATTCGTTGGCGATATAGCCCGCGCCCGCGATCAGCACCCGCTTGGGCAGCGCGTCGAGGTGGAACACCTCGTTCGAGGTGATGCCATGTTCGTGGCCGGGGCAGGCAGGGACCAGCGGACGCGCGCCGACCGCGATCAGGATCTTGCCTGCGGTGATCGTGCGGCCGCTCGCCAGCGTGACTTGGTTCGGGCCGGAGACGGTGGCGCGTTCGTGGACGATCTCGACCCCGTGGCTGTCGAGCGTGTTGGTGTAAGCCCCGTTGAGCCGGTCGACCTCCGACAGGACATTGTCGCGCAGGACGGTCCAGTCGAAGTCGCATTCGGGCACGTTCCAGCCAAAGCGGCGCGCGTCGTGCAGATCCTCGGCGAAATGCGCGCCATAGACGAGCAGCTTCTTGGGCACGCAGCCGCGGATGACACAGGTGCCGCCGACACGATATTCCTCGGCAATCGCGACCTTCGCGCCGTGGGCGGCGGCAACGCGGCTCGCGCGGACGCCGCCGGAGCCTGCACCGATGACGAAGAGGTCGTAGTCGTAATCGGGCATTGGGGGCTCCTGTTGGGTCGTCGGAGCGGGAGATAGGGGGCTGGGGTGGGATTGCCAACGGAGGGGGTGGGTCCCCTTGCTTATCGCCTCAGCCTGTGCCGGGGTCGCCGTGCGGTAGACAACACACTTTCCAAGTGCGAAAAATAATGAATGCAGTTGCGAATTCTCGTGGGTGTCGTGCTGACCTTGGCGGTTAATGGCGTGCCGCGCGCCGCCGAAGCACAGACGCAGTGTCGCGCTTCGATGAAGAACGAGTGGCTGCGAAAGCCTGCGGCGTGGCAGGATGGGGCCGAAGTTAACGGCTCTCTCGTGCAGCCTGTGAGTCGGAGCGTCTCCACGGCAGAGGCTATGCTCGAAAAGCGCGATGCTGTGGCTCTAAGTCCAAGTAGCGTCGTCAAATTTTTAGGGCGTGCGAATGTACCGCCGTCAACCGGTCGCCGCCTTCGCCCCTACTTAGTGCGAGCCGTGTTTCCGACACCTGCCCCGACATTGAAGGTGAGGTGGAGCGGGAACGATCTCCACGTTTTTGCAGGGGGACTCGGCTGCTTCGCATTTACGAAGCAGCCTATCGTGCTCTTCTTGGATCGGGAGCCGACAAGCATTTATGTGATGGCTTCTGCCGCGCTCTAATTGCGCGTTTACGTCTGCTATCGCTGCTTATCTCACCGCTTCCGCACAAACTCCGCCCTCAGCACCAGTCCCTTGATGCCGTCGAACTTGCAGTCGATCTCCTGCGGGTCGCCGGTCAGGCGGATCGATTTGATCAGGGTGCCGCGCTTGAGGGTTTGCCCTGCGCCTTTGACGGTCAGGTCCTTGATCAGCGTCACCTGATCGCCGTCGGCGAGGAGGTTGCCGACCGAGTCGCGGACTTCGACCACTTCCTCAGCAGACGCTGCGAGTTGCGACGCGGGGACCCATTCGCCGCTCGCCTCGTCATAGACATAGTCTTCGTCGGACATCAGCCGAACGCCCGCCGGATGAGGTCGTCGGTGGAGGGGTCGAACTCCTGTCCGCCGCGCTCCGCCGCCTTGGCCATTTCCTTGCCGAGCTCGACGCCGAACTGGTCGAACGGGTTGATCCCGAGCAGCGCCGCGCTGACGAAGGTGCGGTGTTCGTAGAAGGCGATCAGCGCGCCAAGCGTGCGGGGATCGAGTTCGTCGAGCAGGAGCGTCATCGACGGGCGGTCGCCGGCATAGGCGCGGGCGGGATCGGCATTGGCGCGACCGGCCATCAGTGCCGCACCCTGCGCGAAGCAGTTGAGCAGCAGCGCACGGTGATGATCCTCGGCCAGCGTGTCGCCGCCCTCGATGACGGCGAGGAATTCGAGCGGGATCAGGTGGGTGCCCTGGTGCAGCAGTTGGAACACCGCGTGCTGCGCATCGGTGCCGACGCCGCCCCAGGTGATTGGTGCCGTAGCGCGGCCGACCGGCTGGCCGTCGGCGGTGACCGACTTGCCGTTCGATTCCATCTCGAGCTGCTGGAGATAGCTGGGGAGGAGGCGCAGGCGCTCGTCATAGGCGAACACGCCGCGCGTCTGGGCGCCGCGATTCTGGGTGTAATAAAGGTCGGCGAAGGCGGCGAGCACGGGGGCGTTGCTGCGCAGATCGGTCAGGCGGAAATGGCGGTCCATTTCGGCCGCGCCATCGAGCATCGCTTCGAACGCGTCCCAGCCAAGCGCGATCGCGGCGGGGAAGCCGATCGACGACCACAAGGAATAGCGCCCGCCGACCGATTCGGCGAACGGCAGGATGCGGGTTTCGTCGACGCCCCATTCGACCGCCTTGTCCGGCGCAGCGGTGAGCGCGATCACGCGGCCATAGGGATCCTCGACCCCATGTTCGCGCATCCAGTCGAGCGCGCTGGTGGCGTTGAGCAGGGTTTCGGTGGTGGTGAAGGTTTTCGACGCGATCGCGATCAGCGTGGCGTGAGGATCGAACGCGTCGATCGCCTCTTCCAGCGCGCAGCCGTCGATGTTGGAAACGATGGCGACGTCATAGCGGTCCATGTCGCGGCCGAGCGCGTCGATCAGCAGCTCCGGCCCGAGCGCGGAGCCGCCGATGCCGATGTGCAGGATGTGGCGGACCGGACCGAGCGCCTCCGCCTCGATTGCGTCGATCAGGCCGCGCATGCGGGCGTGATAGGCGGCGGCGCGGGCGACGCTGTCCTCGGCGCCCTCCCCGCGTTCGGCGGTGTGTTCGGCGGCGCGGCCCTCGGTGACGTTGACCGCTTCGCCCGCGAACAGCGCGTCGCGCTTGGCGGTGAGGTCGGTCGCCTTGGCCAGCGCGGTAAAGGCGTCGAGCGCGGCGGCGTCGAGATGCGTCTTGGAAAAGTCGAAATGGATGCCCGCGACATCGGCGCTGAGCGATGCCAGCCGATTGGGATCGGCGGCGAACAGGTCCTTGAGCGGGGTGCGCGGCAGCGATTCGATCGCGCTCCAGTCGGGGGTCGCCATGTGCCTGTCTCCTTTTGGGTCGCGGCGCGTGTAGCGTGATGGGTGGGGGAGTGAAAGCGGGGGGCGTTTGTTTTGGGCTTCGGCGTTGCCGAAGCGCGGCACCGGCCCGCTCCCCCACCCGGCCACCCATTTCAGAATATCCTGCCGATGGGTGGCCGGGTGGGGGAGCGGGCTGGTGCCGCAAACCAAACAAAGGTGCCTTGACGATGCCACACACCCAAAGCACAGCAGAACCATGGACGATTCCGCCACGGCGCAGCCCGCCGCCCCCGCCGAGACCCTGAAGCCGCGCTCCGAGCTGCGGGATACGATCAGCTTCCTGGTGAAGCTGGTGATCCTGGTGTTCATCGTGCGCAGTTTCGTGTTCGCGCCGTTCAGCATCCCGTCGGGGTCGATGCTGCCGCGCCTGCTGGTCGGCGACTATCTGTTCATCACCAAGTGGAATTACGGCTATTCGAAGCATTCGCTGCCGTGGAGCCTGCCGCTGATCCCGGGGCGCATCTTTGCCAAGGATCCGGCGCGCGGCGATGTGGTGGTGTTCAAGGCGCCGCCGGATGCGAAGACCGACTGGATCAAGCGCGTGATCGGCGTGCCGGGGGACACGGTCCAGATGCGCGGCGGTCAGCTGATCCTGAACGGGCAGGCGATTCCCAAGCAGCGCGTGGCGGATTTTGTGCTGCCGATGACGCCGAACGCCGAGTGCGATGCGGACACGCTTGAGACGGCGGCGGATGGCACGGCGGTGTGCCGCATCCCGCGCTATCGCGAGACGCTGCCGGGCGGGAAGAGCTATGACGTGCTCGATTCCGGGCCGACCACCGGCGACGATACCCAGGTCTTCACCGTGCCGGCGGGCCATGTCTTCCTGATGGGCGACAATCGCGACAACAGCGCCGACAGCCGGTTCGAGCCGGTGATGGATTCGACCGGCACCAATCGCGGCGGCATCCGCTTTGTCCCGATGGAGAATATTCAGGGCAAGGCGGTGGTCAATTTCTGGTCGACCGATGGCAGCGCGCAATGGGTGCTGCCCTGGACCTGGTTCAGCGCGGCGCGGTTCGAGCGGATCGGGGAAGGCTTTTGAGTGACGACCTGCCCGGCTGGCTGGCCGGGGTGCTGGGCCATGCGCCGGAGGACTTGGCGGTCTATCGTCGTGCGCTGACGCATGGCAGCCAGGGCGCGGACAATTACGAGCGGCTGGAGTTTCTGGGCGACCGCGTGCTCGGGCTGACGCTGGCCGAATGGCTGTATGCGCGGTTTCCGGGCGAGCCGGAGGGGAAATTGTCGCGGCGCTTCAACGCGCTGGTCACCGGACAGATGTGCGCCGAGGTGGCGCGCGAGATCGGCGTGCCGGCGCATTTGCGGCTGGGCAAGCAGGCGCGCGACGATGGCGCGTCGGACAGCGACAATGTGCTAGGCGATGTGATGGAGGCGCTGATCGGCGCGACCTTCCTCGATCAGGGGTTCGACGCGGCGCGTGCGCTGGTGCGGCGGCTGTGGGACAGCCGGATCGATAGCCAGTCGGCGGCGCCCAAGCATCCCAAGTCCGCGCTGCAGGAATGGGCGGCGGCGAACAACCGCCGCGCGCCGGACTATGTGCTGGTCGAGCGTTCGGGACCGGGCCACGCGCCGCGCTTTCGGGTAAAGGCGGAGATCGCCAAGCTGGCCGAAGCCGAGGGCCAGGGGTCGAGCAAGCAGGAAGCCGAGACCGCGGCGGCGGCGGCGTTGCTCGATAGGCTGACCCGCTGACATCTTCCCGCTCGCCCTGAGCTTGTCGAAGGGCCGTTCTTCGTTCTTACTGTGCAGATGCCATTCTGGACCTATATGCTGCATTGTCGTGGCGGTGCCTTCTATACCGGGCATACCGACAATCTGGAGGTCCGCCTGGCGCAGCATGAGCGCGGATGGTTCGAAGGTTTCACCTCGAAGCTGTTGCCGGTGAAGCTGGTATGGTGCGAGGAGTTTCCCACCCGGCATGAGGCGTTCGTGATGGAACGTCGCATCAAGGGATGGAGCCGGGCCAAGAAGATGGCGCTGATCCGCGGCGATTGGAATTTGATTTCGGCGTTGGCGAAGGGGAAGAACGGCCCTTCGACAAGCTCAGGGCGAACGGAGTAAATTTGACTGTAGATAATCAACGCTGCGGCCTGATCGCCGTGGTTGGCGCGCCCAATGCGGGCAAGTCGACTTTGGTGAACGCATTGGTCGGGCAGAAGGTGGCGATCGTCAGCCCCAAGGCGCAGACAACGCGCGCGCGGCTGATGGGGATTGCGATTCAAGACGATACGCAGCTGTTGCTGGTCGACACGCCGGGGATTTTCGATCCGGCGCGGCGGCTGGACCGTGCGATGGTCGCCGCCGCGTGGGAAGGGTCGCAGGGCGCGGACCTGATCGCGCTGGTGGTCGATGGCAAGGGCGGGATCGGGCCAAAGGTGCGCAGCGTCGTCGCAGGGCTGAAGGACCGGCGCGAACGCAAGATCCTGATCCTCAACAAGGTCGATATCGCCGACAAGCCGCGCCTGCTGGGCCATGCAGCGAGCCTGAATGAGCTGGCCGAGTTCGAGGATACGTTCTTCGTGTCGGCGACGACCGGGGACGGCGTGGCGGAGCTGAAGGCGGAGCTCGCCAAGCGCATGCCGGAGGGGCCGTGGCATTTCCCGGCGGATCAGGTGTCGGACGCGACCGACCGGATGCTGGCGTCGGAAATCACGCGCGAGCAGCTCTATCACCTGCTCCACGCCGAGCTGCCCTATGCGACGGCGATCGAGACCGAACGCTACACCGAAAAGCCCGATGGGTCGGTCGAAATCTACCAGCAGATCCTGGTCGAACGGCCGACGCAGCGCGCGATCGTGCTGGGGCAGGGGGGATCGAAGATCAAGGAAATCGGGTCGCGCGCGCGGGCCGAACTGGCGAACCTGCTGGGGGTCAAGGTCCAGCTGTTCCTGCACGTGAAGGTGCGGCCGGGCTGGGAAGAGGACCGCAGCCTGTATCGCGAGATCGGGCTGGATTGGGTCGACTAGACGAGCAGCGAGTTCACCCATTCAGGCACTAGCGTCCCGGCGGGGCCGAGGCGGCTTTCCGCGAACCACGCGCTGCCTTCCGACCGGTCGAGGTTGAGTTCCAGCGTGTCGGCGCCGTGGTAGCGCGCGGTGCGCACGAAGCCGGCGGCGGGATAGACCGCGCCCGACGTGCCGATCGACACGAACAGGTCGGCGCGGGCCAGCGCGGCGTCGATCACCTCCATGTGATAGGGCATCTCGCCGAAAAACACGATGTCGGGGCGCAGCGCGGGGGCGTCGCAGGATGGACATGGCGTGCCGGGCGGGAGCGGGTCGGGCCATTCGCTCTGCACGCCGCACAGCGCGCACAGGGCGGACTTCAGCTCGCCATGCATGTGGAGCATGCGTTTCGATCCGGCGCGATCGTGCAGGTCATCGACATTCTGCGTGACCAGCAGCAGCTCGCCTTGCCACTCCGCGTCGAGCCGGGCGAGCGCGTGGTGCGCGGCGTTGGGTTCGACCGTGGCCAGATTGGCGCGGCGCTCGTCGTAGAAGCGGTGGACCAGCTCGGGGTCGTGCGCGAGTGCCTGGGGGGTGCAGACATCCTCGACGCGATGCCCCTCCCACAGCCCGCCGGGGCCGCGAAAGGTGGCGACGCCGGATTCGGCGGAGATGCCTGCGCCGGTGAGGATGACGATGTTGCGGGGGTGGGTCATGCGAATCGCTCTACATCATTCGTCGCCCCGGCGCAGGCCGGGGCCGCCATGTGGTGAGGGAATAGCGCAAAACCTGGCGGCCCCGGCCTGCGCCGGGGCGACGGTTAGTCATCCTCGTCCTCATAGCCCGCCAGCTCCAGCGCGCGCGCCTTGATCTGGTGGTTGCGGCACCAGTGGACCAGCGCGTCTTCGCGGCCGTGGGTGACCCAGACTTCCTTTGGCGCGATTTCGCGCAGCGTCGTGGTCAGTTCGTCCCAATCGGCATGGTCGGACAGGATCAGCGGGAGTTCGACGTTGCGCTGGCGCGCGCGCTGGCGGACGGTCATCCAGCCGCTCGCCATCGCGGTGACGGGATCGGGCAGGCGGCGCGACCAGCGGTCGTTGAGCGCGCCGGGCGGGGCGAGGATGATGCGGCCCTGAAGCTCTTTTTTGGCGACGCCGGTGGCGGGGCGCAGTTCGCCGAGCGCGACGCCATGGTCGATGTACAGGTCGCATAGCCGCTGAAGCGCGCCGTGGATGTAGATCGGGTCGTCGAAGCCCATGCCGCGCAGCTCGGCGATCACCCGCTGCGCCTTGCCCAGCGCATAGGCGCCGACGAGCACGCAGCGTTCGGGTTCGGCGCGCAGTGCGGCGAGCAATTTGTCGATCTCGTCGGTGGTTTCGGGATGGCGGAAGACGGGAAGGCCGAAGGTCGCTTCGGTCACAAACACGTCGCATTTGACCGGGCGAAAGGGTTCGCAGGTGGGATCGGGGCGGCGCTTATAGTCGCCCGAGACGACGATGCGCTCGCCGCGATGATCCAGCACGATCTGGGCGCTGCCCAGCACATGGCCCGCGGGGACGAAGCCGATCTCGACGTCACCCATGCGAACGGTCTCGCCATAGGCGACCGGGTGCGCGGTCTGGGGGCCGTAGCGTGCGTCCATGATCGCCAGCGTTTCGGGGGTCGCCCAGACTTCGCCATGGCCGCCGCGCGCATGGTCGGCATGGCCATGGGTGACAAAGGCGCGCGGCTTGGGCTGCGACGGGTCGATCCAGATGTCCGCGGCGGGGACATGGATGCCTTCCGGATGGGGGGTGATCCAGTCGCCCAATGCCATGGATGCGATATGCGCGAGCGCCCCGCTCGGTTCCAGTCGGATCAATCGCGGATCGCTTTCGTTGGAGCGGAAGCGAAGGAGATGATGACATGGTGGACAGCGGCGGCGGCCTTTGGGGCGTGATCACGATCCTGGGTCCGATCATCCTGGCAGCGGTGATCCTGTGGGCGATCCTGCACAATCGGACGAGCGCGCGCGAGAAGCAGCGCACCGAGGAAGCGACGCGCCAGATGTACGACGCGCAGAATGAAGAGGATACGCGACGCGAGCCGTAGGCCTGCGCTAAGACCCGCGATGTGAGCGACCTTCCCGCGCCTTTGACCGACTGGTTCGCCGCGCGCGGATGGGCGCCGCGGCGGCATCAGTTGGACATGCTGGCGGCCGGTCGGGCGGGGAAGCACGCGCTGCTGGTTGCAGCGACGGGGGCGGGGAAGACGCTGGCGGGTTTCCTGCCCACCCTTACCGAACTCATCGAAGCGCCCACTGAAGGTCTGCACACGCTGTATATCTCGCCGCTGAAAGCGCTGGCGGTCGATGTGCAGCGCAATCTGTTGACCCCGATCGCGGAGATGGGGCTGGATACCCGGGTCGAGACGCGCACCGGCGATACGTCGCATGAGAAGAAAATGCGCCAACGCGCGCGGCCGCCGCAGATCCTGCTGACTACCCCCGAATCGCTGAGCCTGTTGCTGTCGTACGAGGACAGCTTCCTGATGTTCGGGGGGCTGAAGACGGTCGTGGTGGACGAGGTGCATGCCTTTGCCACGGGCAAGCGCGGCGACCTGCTGGCGCTGGCGCTGGCGCGGTTGCAGGTGATTGCGCCGGGCATGCGGCGGGTGGCGCTGTCAGCGACGGTGGCGGACCCCGATGGCTATCGCGCCTGGCTCGCGCCGCATGGCGACATCGACAGTGTCGAGCTGGTGGTGGGGGAGAAGGGGGCGGACCCCGATATCGCGATCCTGCTGCCCGAAGGGCGCGTGCCATGGTCCGGGCATAGCGGCGTCTATGCGATCCCGCAGGTGATGGCGGAGATCGAAACGCACAACACGACGATCGTGTTCTGCAATACGCGCGGGCTGTGCGAGCTGGTGTTCCAGAATCTGTGGAAGGCCAACGACCTGCAGCTGCCGATCGGAGTGCATCATGGCAGTTTGAGCCTGGAGGCGCGGCGCAAGGCCGAACAGGCGATGGCCGACGGCAAGCTGCGCGCGCTGGTCGCGACTGCCAGCCTCGATCTCGGCGTCGATTGGGGCGATGTCGATTGCGTGATCCAGATGGGGGCGCCCAAGGGCAGCTCGCGGCTGTTGCAGCGGATCGGGCGCGCCAATCACCGGCTGGACGAATCGAGCGAGGCGGTGCTCGTGCCGGGCAATCGCTTCGAATATCTCGAGGCGCGTGCGGCGCTCGACGCGGTCGAGGCGGGCGAGCTGGATCCGGATATCTTCCGCCCCGGCGCGCTCGACGTGCTGGCGCAGCATGTGATGGGGGTCGCGTGCGCCGCGCCGTTCGAGGCCGGGGCGTTGCTGCGCGAGGTGCAGGGCGCGCTGCCCTATTCGGCGCTGGATGCCGAGACGTTCGACCGCGTGCTGAACTTCATCGCCGATGGCGGTTATGCGCTGCGGGCGTATGATAAGTTCAAGCGGCTGACGCGCACGCCGGACGGGCTGTGGCGGGTGACCAAGCCGGCCTTTGTTGCGCAGCATCGCTTGAACGCCGGGATCATCGTCGAATCGCCGATGCTCGACGTGCGGTTCAAGAATGGGCGGCGGCTGGGCAAGGTCGAGGAGAATTTCGGGTCGCAGCTGTCGCCCGGCGACAGCTTCTTCTTTGCCGGAATGGTGGTGGAGGTCGAGCGGGTCGAGCTGACCGATGTGATCGTGCGCGCGACCGCGAAACCGGCGCGGATCGTGTCGTACACGGGCCTGCGGCTGTCGATCAGCTCGACACTGGCGGAGCGGGTGCGGCGATTCCTGGCCGATCCGGCCGAGTGGGCGCGCTTTCCCGACGATGTGCGCGAATGGCTGGAGGTGCAGCAATATCGCTCGCAATTGCCCGCGCCGGGGCGGCTGCTGGTCGAAACCTTCCCGCACGAGGGGCGGCACCATATGGTGGTGTACAGTTTCGAAGGGTGGAACGCGCATCAGTCGCTCGGCATGCTGGTGACGCGGCGGATGGAGGCGCTGGGGCTGAAACCGATCGGGTTCGTTGCGAACGATTATGCGCTGGCGGTGTATGGCTTGGAGCCGATCACCGATCCGGTGGCGCTGTTTTCGCCCGATATCCTGGAGGATGAGTTCGTCGACTGGGTGCAGGGGTCGGCGCTGCTCAAGCGGGCGTTCCGCGAGGTCGCGATCATCGGCGGGCTGGTGGAGCGGCAGCAGCCGGGGAAGAAAAAGACCGGGCGGCAGGTCACGTTTTCGACCGACCTGATCTATGACGTGCTGCGCAAATATGAGCCCGATCACCTGCTGCTCAAGGCGGCCTGGGCCGATGCGCGGGCGCGGATGACCGATGTCGGGCGGCTCGCGCATCTGCTCGACACCGCGGCGGAGCAGATGGTGCATGTCGACCTTGATCGCGTCAGCCCGATGGCGGTGCCGGTGCTGATCATGATCGGGCGCGAGACGGTGGCGCAGGGCGCAGCGGAGGACGCGATGCTGATCGAGGCCGAGGCGCTGGCGGTCGAGGCGATGCGGGTGGATTGAGTTTGCTGCGCCTTTCGGCGCAGTTCGGCGCCGGCCCGCTCCCCCACCCGGCTACCCATAGAATACACTGTCGTTGGGTGGCCGGGTGGGGGAGCGGGCCGGTGCCGCAACCGTTTGAGCATCGCTCAACCGCAAAATCCCTTCGACCAACGGCAATTGCTGCGCAGCATGGCGCGGTGTAGGATCGTGCGATGCGGTCGTTCTTCATCCTGCCGCTCGTTGCAGCGTTCGGCGCGCAACCCGCGCCGGAAGAATCGTCGCCGCCGTCCCCGGTCGCAGAGGCAGAAGGCAAGACCGTCGCGCTGGGGTCGATCGCGACGCGGATGACCGTTCCGGTGTCGATCGGTGGCGCCCCGCCGCGACCCTTCATCATCGATACCGGTGCCGAACGCTCGGTCGTGTCGCGCCAGCTGGCGGGGCAGCTCGGCCTTGCCGCCGGGCCGCAGGTGCGGCTGACGACGATGACCGGCACCGCCCGGGTCGAGACGGTGGTCGTCCCCTCGCTCAGCGTCGGGCCGGTGCGCGACCGGCGCGCGTTCAACGCGCCGGCGCTGGAAGAGGTGCATCTCGGCGGGCACGGGCTGCTGGGTATCGAGCAATTGCGCGATCACATGGTCTCGATCGACTTTGCCAAGCGCGAGATGGCGGTGCGGCCGTCGCGCAAATTGCAGTATGGCGCGGCACGCGACCGTGATCCCGACGAGATCGTGATCGTCGCGCGCAGCCGGCTCGGCCAGCTGATCGTGACCGAGGCGGAGTTCGAGGGGCATCGGGTGACGGTGGTGCTCGATACCGGATCGCAGATCAGCATGGGCAATCTGGCGCTGCAGCGGCGGTTGCGGCGTATTCCCCTGAAAGGTCCGATCGAGCTGACCAGCGTGACCGGTCAGAAGTTGTCGCTGAACTACCATGTCGCGGGTCGGGTGCGGATGGGCGGGGTGGTGATGAGCGGGCTGCCGGTCGCCTTTGCCGATATCCCGCCCTTTGCGCATTTCGGACTGGAGGATCGCCCCGCGCTGATGCTGGGGATGGACGCGTTGCGTGCGTTCCGCCGGGTCGAGATCGACTTTCCCGCGCGCCGGGTGCGGTTCGTGATGGATCGCAATCCCACACCGGCCACCGGATCGCGCATCGGTTGACGGCGCGCGTCGGCGCGGCGATAGCGGGACCATGGTTCCCTTTTCGTTCGCCGGTCATGATCTGTGCGCGTTGCCGGAGGCGGCGCTATACTGGCCGGCGCGGCGCGCGCTGATCGTCGCCGACCTGCATTTCGAGAAGGCGAGCTGGTTCGCGCGCTGGGGGCAGCTGCTGCCGCCTTATGACAGCCTGGCGACGTTGGATGCGCTCGCGGCGCTGGTCGCACGCACCGACGCGCGCGAGCTGTGGTGCCTGGGCGACAGCTTCCACGATTCGGCCGGGTGCGAGCGGTTGCCGGAGGCGGCGCGGGTGAAGTTGCGTGCGCTGACCGGGGCGCTGGAGTGGACCTGGATCACCGGCAATCACGATGCGGCGCTGGCCGAGCAGGCGGCGATCGACCATTGCGGCGGGCGCGTGCTGATCGAGGCGGAGGTCGACGGCCTGTTGCTGCGGCACGAGGCCGAGCCGGGCGAGCTGCGGCCCGAATTGTCCGGGCATTTCCATCCCAAATTGCGCATCCGGGCGCGCGGACGGGCGGTGGCGCGGCGGTGCTTCGTGGCGAGCGGGACCAAGCTGATCTTGCCTGCGTTCGGCGCGCTGACCGGGGGACTCGACGTCGATCATCCGGAGATCGTCCGTGCAGTCGGGCGCGGCGCGCAGGCGCTGGTCGCGCTCGAGGACCGGTTGCTGCGCTTTCCGATTGCGGCGTGAACCCCGGCGGTTCCCCTCCCTGAAAGGGAGGGGCTAGGGGTGGGTTTAGCGGCAAGCGAGGCTCGATGCCTCGATTGCCGCTGTTTTGCCGCACGGTCTGTTTGAGCCTACTCGGCGCGCAGACGCGCGCACCCACCCCCGACCCCTCCCTTTCAGGGAGGGGTTTACTTCCGCCGCTCAGTTTTGCCGGTGCAGCTCGCCGGGCCGGGGCCACTGATCAGGCAGGCGGCGTTGCCGGTAACGCGGACCGCGCCGGTGCCCAGCGTCGCGATCTGCGCGGTGTAGCGGGCGGTGAAGTGGCTGTCCCCGGCGCTTTGCGATTGGACGATGAGGTCGTTGACGGTCATCCCTGTCGCGTCGATCGATCCCGCGCCATAGCTGCCGAACCGGGCAGAGCGGGTCAGGCCGCCCTTGATCCGCACCGCGCCGGTGCCGGTCAGCGTGACCGCAAGCTGATCCGCGTCGAGCTGTGCGATATTGAGCGAGCCCGCGCCATTGACGCCCAGATCGACGCGCTGGCCGCCGATCCGGTCGACCTCGACCGATCCGCCGCCATTGATGTTGATCCCGCGCAGCCCGCGCGCGCCGACGGTGATGGTCAGCGGTCCGCTCGCCTCGCTCCACCCCTCGAACGTCTGGTTGCGTGGGCCGATCACCAACTGGCCACCCATGTTGCGGACGCTGACCCGGTCGAGCGCGCGGCGGTCGCCGGTGATCACGGCCTTGGGCGGCTGGCCATCGATCAGCTTGACCAGAAACGGCCCATCGACGCGCAGCCGTCCGAAGCCGGTGAGCATGACGGTGTTGCTCTCCGACGCCTGCGGAACGGGTGCCGCCGCCGAGGCGAGCAACAGGATGGGGAGAGCAAGCAAGCGCATCAGGCGGGCATCGCACCGATTGCCCGCCCCGCGCAAGTGACGTGACTCAGCTACAGCGCGCGTCGCCCGAGCCCATCTTGCTGACCGAGCACTTTGCGCCGCCGGTCAGTTCGACATCGCCCGATCCGATCAGCGAGATATCCGCCGGCCCGCTCACCTGCGCGCGGACATTGCCCGAGCCGGCGATCGAGATATCGGCCTTGGCCGATTTGAGGCCGGTCGCGGTGACGTTGCCCGACCCGGCGATCGAGATGTCGAGCGCGGAGCTGGTCCCGCCGGAGATCGTCACGTCACCCGATCCGGCAATCGCCAGATCGGCCTTGCCCCCCGCCAGCGCGGCGATGGTCATGTTGCCGGAGCCGGCAATGGCGCCATCGAAATCGCGCTTGGCCTGGTCGATCGTCATGTCGCCCGACCCGGCAATGTCAGCGCTGGCGAGCGCGGGGAGGGTGACGATGATCTTTGCGCCCTTGTCGCCGCCCCAGTTCCACTCGCCATCCTTGCGCCCGATGCGCAGCGTGTCGCCATCTTTGCGGATTTCGAGCCGGTCGAGCAGTGCGCTGTCGCCCTCGGCGGTGACAGCGAAGGCGCCGGTGCGTACTTCGACATCGTCGGCGCCGCGCAGCGACACGCCGGTGAAGTCGGCGACCTGGAAAGTGCGCGTCGCGCCCTGGCCGCTCGGCTGGACGACGTCGCCGCTCATGCCGTTGGCGAAGTTGCACGCCGACAGCGACAATGCGGCGGTGGCGACAAGTGCGATGCGGAAGCGGTTCATCGGCTCTCTCCAATGTGTGTTGTTTCAATAATACACGCTGCGCACAGACGGTGCAAACAAAAAGGGCGGCCCCGCAGGACCGCCCTTGTCGTCAACGGATCGGCATCACCCAATCAGGCGGTCGCCTTGTCCTTGTTGTAGATCGCGGCCGAGGCGCGGAGGATGTCGAGCAGCTTTTCGAGCGCGGCCTTTTCGTCGATCTGCTCCATCGCGGCGAGCTCACGCGCGAGGCGCGAGGCGGCGGCTTCGAAGATCTGGCGTTCGGAATAGCTCTGCTCGGGCTGGTCGTCGGCGCGGAACAGGTCGCGGACCACTTCGGCGATCGACACCAGGTCGCCCGAGTTGATCTTCGCTTCATATTCCTGCGCGCGGCGCGACCACATGGTGCGCTTGACCTTGGGCTTGCCCTTGAGCGTGTCGAGCGCCTCACGCAGCGTCTTGTCGCTCGACAGCTTGCGCATGCCGACGCTTTCCGCCTTGTTGGTCGGAACGCGGAGGGTCATCTTCTCTTTTTCGAAGCGGAGCACGTACAGCTCAAGCTGCATGCCCGCGATTTCCTGCTTCTGGAGTTCGATCACACGGCCAACGCCGTGCTTGGGGTATACGACATAATCGCCGACATCGAAGGACAGCGCCTTGGCAGCCATGTGCGGGAAGCCTTTCTTTTGAACTCACGCCCCTGAAGGGATTGCGCCACAGGCCCGGTGCGGTTACCGGGCGGGTGAAGCCGGTTCGGGGCAAATCAACAACGGTCTCCAGTACCGAAACGCGATTCCTCACGTTCGGCGCGCTGTTTAACACAGATGCAATAAAATTACCACACCGGAATTGGTGGGGATTGGACTCCATTGTCTGCGCTCAGTCCGGGGTGAGGCTGATTGCGCGCCATGTTCGATCCGACCATAGTTCGTGCATGTTGTCACTGCTCCTCCTCCTTGCGATCCCGTCGCCCGATGCTTCCGCCGAGGCCACGATGACGCCTGCGGTTCGCGCGTTGGTCGATCGACGCGGATCGATGTCGGCGAGCGCGTTTGCCCGGGAGCTTGAGGCGCTCGCCGCCACCGATGCCGTCGCTGCGGAGTTGCTAGGCGAAGCGCTGATGTTCGGCCTACTTGGGCTTCCCGTCGATGTGCCGCGAGCCTGTGGTTGGTTCGAGCGCGGCGCGGGCAAGCGCGGCGACGCAACCCACAATCTGGCGCTGTGTCATGAGCGCGGCGAGGGGCGCCCCAAGGATCTGGCGCGCAGTCGGGTGCTGTACGCACAGGCGGCGGAGCTTGGCTGGGTTCAGGCCAAGTGCGCGCTCGGCAATTTGCTGATTGCCGGGCAAGGCGGCCCCGTCGATGCGCCGCGCGGCGTGGCGCTGTGTCGCGAAGCGGCGGAGGCGGGAAACGCGCATGCTCAGGCGGATTATGGCATCTTCCTGCTTGAAGGTAAGATCGTGCCCAAGGATGTGGTCGCGGCGCGACGCTGGCTGACCGCTGCGGCTGAACAGAAACAGGCGAATGCGGCGTTTCTGGTGGCGCAAATTCACTGGTATGGCGACGGGACGCCGTTCGACCGGGCTGCGGCAGAACGCTGGTGGCGCGTTGCCTATGACGGCGGGCGCAAAGACGCGGCGATCCACGTCGCCCAGGCGATCTACAAGGAGATTTCGCCGGACGGCAAAGTCGTGAACCGCGCACGCGTGCCGGAATGGGTTGGATGGCTCAGGATCGCTGCCGCCGAGGACCCCGATCCCGCGCGGCGCGCGAAATGGCAGGAAATCGTGAAGTCGCTCGAAAAGGGCGATTGAAGATCAGTCGCCCGCGCCGGGTTCGGGCGAGAAATACTTCTCGTACTTCCCCTCTTCACCCTTGTGCTCGTCGGCGTCGGCCGGGGTCTGGTCGGCCTTGCGCGTGACGTTGGGCCATTGCGCGGAGAAGGTGTTGTTGAGTTCCAGCCACTGTTCCAGACCGCTCTCGGTGTCGGGCAGGATCGCTTCGGCGGGGCATTCGGGCTCGCACACGCCGCAATCGATGCACTCGCTCGGGTTGATGACGAGCATATTCTCGCCCTCATAGAAGCAGTCGACCGGGCACACCTCGACGCAGTCCATATATTTGCAGCGGATGCAGGCGTCGGTGACGACATAGGTCATGGCAGGTTCGGCCCCTCAAACGCCCCGTCCGGGCGGTGTTCTATCGCCTTTTGCTATGCAAGCCGCTGCGTCAGGTCAATCAAGACACGCTTTCTGCGATACGTTCTCAATCTTGTGCGACGGGCGCGCCCGCGGTGAGTTCGGTGTAGCAGTCGCGCGCTTCGGCGGGTGGACCGCGCCGGTGCGGCAGTGTTTCGATCCGCACCACGCGCACCTTTCCGCCATGCGTGACGAAGGCGAGGATGTTGCCGGGCCGCACGGGAAGGTGGCCCCGCTCGACCCGCCGTCCGTCGATGCGCAAATGGCCGGATTCGGCGAGCGCGCGGGCAAAATTGCGCGAGGCGGAAATGCGCGACCACCACAAGAAGCGGTCGAGCCGCATCGCGTCAGCCATCGATCAGGTCCGCAAGCGCAGCAAAGGCGTTGTCGCGCGGGGCCGGTTTGGGCTTGGCGAGCGGGGTCAGCCCCTTCCACACCCAGCGCTGCGGCTGGCCTTCGCGTCCGCGTAGCGCCTGAAAGCCGAGCTGCGCCATCAGCCGCGCCAGCGTGTCGGAGGTCAGGCCCATCGATGTGGCCAGCGCAGGGTCTGGCGCGAAGGGCGCGCGGCCCTTTCTGGAGTCATGCGCCGCGCGGGCGATCCGTTCGGCCAGGTCGATGCGCACCGCCTGTTGCCCCAGCGGGCGATAGCCATGGTCGAGCGCTGCGCCGGGTGCGGTGCGGGCGAGGACGCTGGCGCCATCTGTCGGTCCATCGCCAAGGTTCAGCAGCGCACGGCGCGCGGCTGCGGCGCGGGGTTTGAGCAGGCCGGGCATGAACAGGTCGAGCGTACCGATCACCAGCCCCGCCTTGCGCAGCCGCTTGCGATCATCGGCATCGAGCGCCTCGACCAATGCCCCGGCAGCACGGCGCGGCATCAGCCCGCCGGCCTGGACGAGCAATCCGGCGAGCGCGCGCACCCGGCTGCCCGCAGCAGCATCGCGGCTGAGCGCGTCGAGCTTGGCGAGATCAGGCAGGTCGGCGGCGATCCGCGCGTCGAGCCAGGCGGCAGCCCGTGCCTGCGCGGCAGCCTTTTCACGCACATCCAGCACGTCGAGCGTGCGGCACAGCCGGATCGCGGGACGCAGCGGATTGGCGGTGGAGTCGAGATGGGCGACGCGGACGCCCTGCCAGTGGAGTTCGTCGCCGACCCGCGAGAGTGCGTCGTCCGGCGCATCGGCGAGCGCGGCGGCGCGGCGGCGCAGTTCGGGGGCGAGGCCCTTTTCGGCGGCGGCGAGCAGCATCCGCTTGTCCGCGGCGCGCGCATCGGGCGATACCGCGAAGTGAAAACCGTTGAGCTGGCCAAGCACATGATCCTCGACCGTCACCTCGCCTTCGGCCCCGATCACCACGGGAAGGTGCGAGGCGTCCGCACCGATCTGGCGCAGCAGCACCGTGGTGCGCTTGTCGACGAAGCGCTGGGTGAGGCTGGCGTGGAGCGCGTCGGACAATTTCTCCTCCAGCGCGCGGGTGCGGTCGGCCCAATGCGCCGGGTCCTCCAGCCAGTCGGCGCGGTGCGCGATATAGGCCCAGCTGCGCGCGGCGGCGATGCGCCCGGCGATGCTTTCGACATCACCATCGACGCGGTCGAGCCGGGCGATTTCGTCCGCGAACCAGATATGCGGGATATGGCCGCGCCCCTCGCTCAGATGGCGGAACACGCGCGACGCGAAGCGTGCATGCGGGTCGAGGCCCAGCTTGCGGAAATCGGGCAGGCCGCACGCTGCCCACAGCCGCGCAACGGCACGCGGCGTGCGGACGCGGTCGCGCACCCAATCCTCGTCGGCGAGGCGCTTGAGCACCATCAGGTCGGTTGCCTCGGGCGCGGCGCGCAGCATGGGCAGGTCGGGCTTGGCCTCCAGGCTCGCGATCAGCGCGGCGATGCTGCTGAGGTCCGGCTCGCCCTCGCGCCAGTAGAGATGGTCGAGCGGGGGGACGCGATGCCCCTCGATCGCGGCGATTTCCTCGGGCGTGAACGCGCCGGGGCCTTCTTCGACCAGCGCGCCGAAGGTGCCGTCACGCTGGTGGCGGCCCGCGCGCCCGGCGATCTGCGCCATTTCGGCAATGGTCAGGCGGCGCTGACGGCGGCCGTCGAACTTGTTGAGGCTGGCAAAGGCGACGTGATGGACGTCGAGGTTGAGGCCCATGCCGATCGCGTCGGTGGCGACGAGATAATCGACCTCACCCGCCTGGAACATCGCGACCTGCGCGTTGCGGGTGCGGGGGCTGAGCGCGCCCATCACCACCGCCGCGCCCCCGCGCAACCGCCGCAGCGTTTCGGCGACGGCATAGACTTCCTCCGCGCTGAACGCGACGATGGCGGAGCGTTTGGGCAGGCGCGAGAGCTTCTTGGCGCCGGCATAGGACAGCGTCGAGAAGCGCGGGCGGGTGATGATCTCCGCGTCCGGAACCAGCTTGCGCAGCACCGGGCGCAGGCTGTCCGACCCCAGGATCATCGTTTCGTCGCGACCGCGCGCGCGCAGGATGCGGTCGGTGAAGACATGGCCGCGCTCCGGGTCCGCGCCCAATTGCCCCTCGTCGAGCGCGACGAAGGAGACTTCGCGGTCGAGCGGCATCGATTCGGCGGTGCACAGGAACCAGCGCGCGCCGGGCGGGACGATGCGTTCCTCACCGGTGACCAGCGCCACTTCCTTCGGCCCCTTGAGCGCGACCATGCGGTCATAGACTTCGCGCGCCAGCAGGCGCAGCGGGAAGCCGATGATGCCGCTGGAATGCGCCGCCATCCGCTCGATCGCGAGATGCGTCTTGCCGGTATTGGTCGGGCCGAGCACCGCAGTGACCGGGCTGTTCGGGGAACGCGCCATCACCGGACAAGATTGCCCCGAGTCGAGCGCGGCGCAAGGCACCGCGCGGGGGTTTCCCTAGCAATTTCGGTTAACAACACGCCCCATCCCCGCACCGGCACGACTCGCCGCAAGAAGCGGGCGACCCGCGCCTGCTTAATTTGACATTAGCATATACTATCCACAACCGTTCGGGCCGACGCCGGGGGAACGGCACTTCGTTCAAACGATTGTGAGTGGGGGCAGCGCGCCTTGTTTCTGCGCAGCGATCAGGGTTCGGATCAATCGGGTGGTGCTGCTGCGCTGTCGTTCGGGCGCGGCGTCGATGTGCGCAAGCCCGGCATGATCGAGCGGTTTCGCGAACGCTATCCCGATTTCGAACTGGTCCCCGACCTCGGCTCCCGTATCGGCAGCCCGGAATGGTTTCGCGGCGCCGCGACCTGCGCCGGGCTGTGCGCCTTCGTCTATCTGCTGTCGCCCGGCTTCGAACGTCCGATCTTTGGCAGCGTCCCTTCGGCCCATGCCGCCAGCGCCGATCTGATGCGCGCGCAGTCGATCGCGCCGCTGGACAAGGGTGGCGTGACCGGGACGAAGCTGGCCGCCAACCGGCTGGTCACGCCGCTGACCGATACGCCGGAGCGGCCGATCATCCAGCATAGCGTGACATTGGGATCGGGCGGCGGATTGCAGGCAGCACTGGCGCGGGCCGGAGTCGCCACGAGCGAAGCCGCCACTGCCGCCAATCTGGTCGGCGGCGCGATGGCGCTGGGCGACCTCAAATCGGGGACGCAGCTCGACCTGACGCTCGGCCGCCGGGTCGACAAGTCCGCGCCGCGCCCGCTGGAGAAGTTGGCGTTCCGGGCGCGCTTCGACCTCAGCCTCGAACTGGTGCGCACGCCCACCGGCCTGGCGCTCAACGAAATTCCGATCGCGGTCGATCACACCCCGCTGCGCATCCGTGGCCGGGTGGGGGAGAGCCTGTACCGCTCGGCGCGCGCCGCCGGTGCGCCGTCGCGCGCGGTGGAAGCCTATATCCGGTCGATCGCCACCCGCACGCCGATTGGCCGGGTCGGGGCCGACGCGGAATTCGACATCATCGTCGAACAGGCGCGCGCCGCGACTGGCGAGGTGCAGCTCGGCAACCTGCTCTACGCAGGGCTGAACGGCGGCGGCGCGGGCAAGGTCCAGCTGGTCCGCTGGGAAGACGGCGGCAAGGTCAGCTGGTTCGACGGGCGCGGCACGGGCGAACGCAAGGGCACAATGGCGATGCCCACGTCGGGGCGGATCAGCTCGGGCTTTGGCTTGCGGCGTCACCCGGTGCTGGGCTTCAGCCGGATGCACAAGGGCATGGACATCGCTGCCCCCTATGGCGCGCCGATCCGCGCGGCCAATGACGGCGTGGTCGCCTTTGCCGGGCGCAATGGTGGCTATGGCAATTTCGTGCGACTCAATCACAGCGGCGGCATGGGCACCGGCTATGGCCATATGAGCCGGATCGCGGTGCGCGGTGGACAGCGGGTCAGCCGGGGTCAGGTGATCGGCTATGTTGGTTCGACCGGCATCTCGACCGGGCCGCATCTGCACTACGAACTCTATCGCAACGGCGTGGCGATCAACCCGCGCTCGGTCAGCTTCTCGGTGGTCCAGCAGCTGGGCGGGAACGATCTGCGCGCGTTCAAGTCGAAGCTGGCGCAGCTGCTCGCGGTGCCGGTCGGCGGCACGCGGAACAAGCCTGCCCAGACCGACGCCGCCGAGTGATCGGTCGTCGCACGCTGATCGCCGGAGCGGCGTTTGCGTGTGCTGCGCCTGCAGTCGCCAAGCGTCGCGCGGAACTCTGGAAATTCGATTCGCTCAAGCGCATCGGCGGGCTGACCCCGCGGGTGATCGGCGCGCCGCAGCTGATCGACAGTCCGCTGGGCAAGGCCATGCTGTTCGACGGGGTGCGCGATCAGCTGCTGATCCCGCGCCATCCGCTCGCCGGCACGCCGCGTTTCACGTTCGAGGCACTGTTCCGTCCCGATGGCGGCACGTTCGAGCAGCGCTGGTTCCATCTGGAGAGCGGCGATGGGTCGGCCGCGACCGCGAAGGATGGGCAGCGGATGCTGTTCGAAATCCGGACCGAGGGCAGCGAATGGTGGCTCGACACCTTCCTGCTCGGCCCCGGCTATCGCGCGCCGCTGATCGATGCGGCCAAGCGCTGGCCGGTCGGGCGCTGGCACCATGTCGCGCAAAGCTATGACGGGCGGGTCTATCGCGCCTTCGTCAACGGAGTGGAGCAGGCGCGGGCCGAGCTGGCCTTTGTGCCGCAGGCGCCGGGTGTGGCGTCGGTGGGGATGCGGATGAACGCGGTAAGCCCGTTCAAGGGTGCGGTGCGCGCAGCGGCGTTTACGCGCGGTGAGGCGCTGGCGCCGGAGCGTTATGTGCTGAAAATTCCGCGCTGATCCCAGACTGTCACCCCCGCGAAAGCGGGGGCCCATCTCCTGCACGATCGGCAAACGCGCCGGCGCAAATCCTGGACAGTCCGGGAGATGGGCCCCCGCTTTCGCGGGGGTGACGATGGGGGCTTTTACCGCCCCTGCGCGCGCCAGCGGCGGATCGTGCGGTCGAGGATCTGGTCTTCCCCACCCATATGCCGCCACAGTTCGGAGAAGAGCGGGTCGCCCGATGCCGGGCGCTTGTTTTCCTCCAGCGCGTCGAACGCGACGCGGACCGGGGTGGCGACGCCTTCGCCGACCATGATGCACTCGCGGTTGCGCAGCGCGGGGATGGCGTCGAGGAAGCCGCGCGCGCCTTCGGGCATCGCGGCGCGCACGAACGCCTGGTCGCGGTCGTTGTTGAGGCGCATCGAGATGATCGTGCCGCACTGCGACAGCACGCCTTCGGCCAGATCCGAGGGGCGCTGGGTGATCAGGCCGAGCGAGACGCCGTACTTACGCCCTTCCTTGGCGATGCGGCTGAGGATGCGGCCGACCGATGATCCGTCGGCGTTGCGCTCGTTCGGCACGTAGCGGTGCGCCTCTTCGCACACGAGCAGGATCGGGCGCTGTGCCTCGCCGCGCGACCAGATGGCATAGTCGAACACCATCCGGCTGAGCACTGCGACGACGACGCTGGTGATCTCGCTCGGCACGCCCGACACGTCGATGATCGAGATCGGCTTGCCGTCGCCGGGCAGGCGGAAGATGCGGGCAATGAAGCTCGCCATCGTGTCCGACACGAGCATGCCGCTGAACATGAAGGTATAGCGCGGGTCGGCCTTGATCTCGTCGATCTTGCCCTTGAGCCGCAGATAGGGGGCGGTGTCGGTCGCCTTGTCCATCTTGCCCATTTCGAGCTGGATGATCTGGGTGAGGTCCGACAGCAGATACGGGATCGGCGCGTCGACGGTCAGCTTGCCGAACTCGGCGGCGAGCCGGTTCTTCTGCTTGGCCATCAGGATGCAGCGCGCGAGGATGTCGGCGTCGACCTGACGGTCCGACCCGTCGGTGGTCAGGAACACTTCGCAATGTTCCTCGAAGTTCATCAGCCAGTACGGCATGGCGAGGTTCGACACATCGAACAGCGCGCCGTTGGTCTTGAACGCCGCTGAATATTCGCCGTGGGGATCGATCATCACGACATGGCCCTGCGGCGCGAGCTCGCAGATGCGGTGGAGGATCAGCGCGGCGGCGGTCGATTTGCCGGTACCGGTCGAACCCAGCAGCGCGAAATGCTTGCCCAGCATCGAATCGATATAGAGCGCGGCACGGATATCCTTGGTCGGATAGACATTGCCGACCTCGATATGCGCGCGGTCGTCGGCGGCGTAGATCTGCTTCAAGTCGGCGGTCGAGACCGGGAAGACCGGCGTGCCGGGAACCGGGTAGCGGGTGACGCCGCGCCGGAAGCTGTAGAGCTTGCCGGTCAGCTTTTCCTCGTCGCCCTCGCCCAGGAAATCGACCTGCGCAACGACTGCGCCGCTGCGTTCGTCGAGTCGCAGTGCGCGGATATTGGCGATCAGCCAGCTGCTGCCCGCGCGCAATTTGATCTGGCTGCCGACGGTACCGGCCCCGGCGACCGCCGGATCGGCGCTGGTGGCAAGCGGTTCGAGTGCGGCGCGGTCGAACACCACTTCGCTCGATGCGCCGCCGATTGCCGAGACGACGCCGATGCCATGGGCCGCTGCGGGACTCGCCGCGTCGCTGACCTCAGAGGCCGGACGGATGCGGTCGAATCGATGGCCGCCCATGTCTTCAGTCATCACGCGCTACTGCTCCCCCTGCAAAACACCGTGGTTCTACGAGACGGGAGTAAAGAAGTGGTTCGCGTGGGGAGTAGGCCGGCGCGGCCCACCAACGGCTCAGAATCGGCGGAAAATGGCGCCCGCAGCCCAGCCGAAGCCGATCGACAGCAGCACTGCGGCGATGCCGTAGAGCATTGCGTGCTGTTCGGCCGCGCCCGCCACCCAACGCTCAAACCCCGATTTGCGGATGTCGATCTCGCGCACCGCTGCGGCGAGCACGCGACCGTCGCGGATCAGGAAGGTTTCGGCGGTAAAGCGCCCGACCGGCACGCGCGCCGGAATCTGGATGCGGCCGCGATAGAGGACATTGTCGGTGATTTCGACGGTGCCCGGGGCCTCGTAATAAAGGCCCGCGCGGCGCTTGAGGTCGACCAGCCCCGCGTCGAAGCGCGACTGGACCGCAGGCGCCGCGCCCGATGCCGGGGAGAGCTGGAGGCTATCGAGCCCGAGCTCGTAGATGGCGCGGGTGCGCGCATCGACGATCCGGTCGATCGGGCGCGACGAGGCAATGGCGTAGAAGGACGGGGCCGAGCGATAGCGGGTGCGGTCGGCATTGACCCAGATGCCCGCCACGCGCTGCTTCTCGCGCACCAGCACCGATTCGGTCGGCCCCTTGACCACCACCACGATGTCGGTGGGCGGATCGCCGGGGCGCGGGGCCGTGTTGCCCGGTTGAACGATCGCGCCGAACAACAGCAGTTCCGCACCGGTGAAGGAGTAGATGATCTCGATCTCGCGCTGCGACACATCGGGGACGAGCGTCGGCTTGGCCTGTCCCAGCAGCAGCGGCGCGGTGAGTGCGAGGAGGAGCGGCGGGAGCTTCATCCTAGCTCTACCGAGTAGATTTCGTCCGGCTGCCAGGCGAGGCCGGCGACCATGCGCAGCGCGACGAGCAGAACCATGATCGCCAGCGCAAGGCGCAGATATTCCGGCTTTGTCCGCGCCGCAAAGCGTGCGCCGAGCTGCGCCCCAACGACCGATCCGAGCAGCAACAGCGCGGCGAGGACGATATCGACCGCCTTGGTCGTTACCGAATGCACCATGGTCGCGGCGGCGCTGACGAACAGGATCTGGAACAGCGAGGTGCCGACCACGACCTGCGCCGGCATGCCGAGCAGATAGAGCATCGCCGGGATCAGGATGAACCCGCCGCCGACGCCGAGCAGCATCGTCAAAATACCGGTGGCAAAGCCGAGCAGGAGTGGCGCGAGCGGCGAGATGTAGAGGCCCGAGCGGTAGAAACGCCAGCGCAGCGGGAGTGCCGCGACCATCGGATGATGCCGCCGCCGTCGCGCGCGCGCGGTCGCTCCGGTCCGCGCCGAACGGATCGCGCCGAGCGATTCGGACAACATCAGCCAGCCGATCGACCCCAGCATCACGACATAGAGCAGGGCGATCACCGTATCGATCTGCCCGCTCGCCTGGAGCAGGCGGAACAGCAATGCGCCCGCGCCGGAGCCGAGCACGCCGCCGCCGATCAGTACCCATGCCATATGCAAATCGACGCCGTTGCGGCGGAAATGCGCGAACACGCCCGACACGCTCGCCCCGGTCACCTGGCTCGCCGCCGACGCCGCCGCGACGGTGGGCGGGATGCCATAGACGATCAGCAACGGGGTGGTGAGGAAGCCCCCGCCCACGCCGAACATACCCGACAGCATCCCGACGCCCAGCCCCAGCAACACGATGACCAGCGCGTTGACCGAGAGACTGGCGATGGGGAGATACAGGTCCATGAGGATGTCCTGCCTAGCCCTTCACGCCGCACTGCGGAAGGGCGCGCGGGCGATAGATTGTTTTCAGCACGGCTGAAATGGCTGCGGCGCCGGCCCGCCAATCAGCGGAGCTGAATCCAACTCTAGAAATCCGCGCCGAGGGTGAGCGCTGGCCCCGATCCGGGACGCGCATCGCCGGCGACCCGCGCGCGCCAGTCGAGTGCGATGCGCAGCGGCTGTCCGGCGATCGGCACCGTGGTGACGGCGGTCGGGCCGATATCCATACGCGCCGCGTCGCGCTGCGCCGCGCCCCAGGCACCGGCCCCCAGCGCCAGCCGGGCCGTGCCGACCGCCGCAATGTCGCGCGTCACCCGCAGCGCGCCGTCGGCAAAGGGTTCGACGCGGGTCCGCTTGACCGCACCGGCCTGACCATAGGCTTCGAGCTGGAAGACGAAGGGCAGGTCGATGCCGCTGACGCCGCCGACCACCGCGACGGCGGGCCCCGATTTGCCTCCGTCGAGCGCCAGCCGCTGTTCGGCGAGGAAGCGCATCGGTGCGCGCCATGGTCGCCACTCCACGCCCAGCGCCAGCTCGCGCCCGTTGCCGGCGAGCGGGGTGGTTGCGCGTGCATAGAGCGCCAGCCGCCCGCGCCGGTCGAGCGTGCGCGCGATGCGCAGCCCGGCCTGGTCACCGCCCAGCATCGCTCCGCCCACGCCCGCGCCGCGCCGGGTGACCAGCCATGCGCTTGCCTGCCAGCGGTCGGGCGTCGCGCGGGGGGCGAGCATCGCGGGCGGGGCGGGAATGCGCGGCAGCGGCGCGACGCTGTCAGCCGCCGCCCGCTCGGTGCCGAAGGAGACCAAGTTCAGCATCGCGAAACTGGCCTGTGGCGGCGAGATTGCGGCGGTGGTGCCGGTGGCGGCGTGCGCAACTGCGGTGCGCGCCATGGCGGGGCGGAGCGCGACTATCGGGGGCGGAGGCTCCACCGCACGGATCGCCGGTGCTGCGGCAGCGGGACGGAGCGGCATCGCCGCCTCGATCGCCTCGGGCAGGCTGGCGCCTTCGGGCCAGAGCAATACCACGCGCATCGCCGCCCAGCCGACCGCCACCATGGCGACGAAGCGCAAGGGACGGCCGCGGCCGGGCGCGGCTTGAGCGGTCACGCCACGCGCTCCTGCGTGTCGGGGAAGTGGTGCGCGGTCTTGTCCCAGCGCGCCGGGTCGCCACGCAACGTTGGCCAATATATCGCGATCGCCCGGCGCGCGGCGAGCAGCGCGATCAGACTGGCGACCAGCACCCGGGGAACTGCCAGCAACGCCTGAACCCAGCCATGCGTGGCCCCGGTGAATGCGATCCGCATCGCCACGCGCCAGCCGAGCAGACCGGCATTGACCGCAAGCAGCCAGCCGACCGGCACATCCGGCGTGGGGCTCTGCGTCCCCGCCAGCCAATGCCCGACGAGCGACAGGCCCCATGCGACCAATGCAATATAGGCGATGGCCAGCACCGGAATCGCCAGCGTCGCGCGCCGGTCACGCATCCGCATCCAATGCTCGCCGAATGACCCGCCGCGCTGCCACCCGACGCGATCCCATCCGGCCAGCGCGATGCCGGTCAGCCAGCGCGCCTTTTGCCGCACCGCCGCGTTGAGGCTGGCCGGGAAATAGGCACGCACCGCGATCAGCTCTCCGCTCGCGGCGCGCGCGCGCACGAACCGCGTCCGTCCGCCCAGCGCGGCGACGGTGAGGCCCAGCTCATAATCCTCGGTCAGACTGGCCGCGTCGAACGGTTGCCCGTCACGGCTGTCGGCGATCCGGCCGAGCATTTCCCGCCCGATCGCGCAGCCGACCCCGGCAAAGGGGATCGCCGCGCCGAGCGCCGCGCGCACGATTAGATTTTTCCCGTGGCTCTCGGCGAATTCGTCGAGATAATGCCCGGCGACCAGCGGCGAGCGCGCATCGGCGAGCGGCTGGACCGGCAGCTGCACCGCGTCATGATCGGTCAGCCAGGCGGCGAATACGCGCAGTTCATCCGGATGGACCAGATCCTCGGCATCGTGCAGCACGATCGCCGCGCACGGCTCACCTGCCGCTTCGTCGCGCAACAGCGCGCGCCACTGCGCGTTGAGGCAATCGGCCTTGGTCGTCGGCCCCGGCGTCGGCCCGATCACGAGCCGCACCCGCGGGTCGGTTGCGGCGACCTCTGCCACCGCCGCGATCGTCGGGGGATCATTGGGATAGGTGCCGACATAGATGCGATAGTCCCCCGCGCCATAGCGGGCGAGCGTCGCGCGCAGCATCGCGCCGATTACCGCCGCCTCGTCCCACGCGGGAATGAACACCGCCATCGGCAGCGGTGCGGCGGCAAGGCTGCGGGGCAGCTCGTGCCGCAACCGGGCCCGAATGCGCGCGATGCCATAGGCAAAGTCGATCAGCAGATCGTCGATCCCGCCGATCAGGAATCCGATCGCGGCGAACAGCATCGCTTCGCGCGCGATGCTGTCGATGACCAACAGGGTCGTCTGCTCCACCCCCATGCCGACTCCCCCGATTCGGACACGATACTGTCCGATTCGGATCGAGAGGGGGCAAGCGTAAAATCAGGAGCTTGCACCAGAGTGGAGCAAAGCCCTGCCACGCAATGCGAAAAGGCCGCCGCCCGGTGGGGCAGCGGCCTTTCGACTGGCAGCGATGACGCGCGGCTTAGCCGTCGTAATCGGCGCCCAGATTCTGGTTGCGCGGCGGGGCAGCGGCGGTGAGGCGCAGCGCCTCGGCCGATGCGGCCAGGCTGCCGACGTCATCGGGCGCTTCTTCATCGTCGATCTGCACGCGCTGCAGGCTGCCGACCAACGCTTCCTCGAGATGGTCGGGACGCACGGTCTCTTCCGCGATCTCGCGCAGCGCGACGACCGGGTTCTTGTCGCGGTCGCGATCGATGGTCAGCTCCGCGCCGCCGGAAATCTGACGCGCGCGCTGAGCCGCCAGCAGCACGAGATCGAAACGGTTCGAAACCTTGTCGACGCAATCCTCGACAGTGACGCGCGCCATGGAACGCTTCCTTTGGGCAGAGATACAGGAAAGGCGGCCATCTAGGCGGTACGGCGGCGCGAGTCAAGGAAATCGCCCAGCGCTGCGCCGGGGCTGGCGCGATCCGGGCAGGCATGCAATCCCGTGCGCCATGGAGCTGGCCACCGACGCATCGCCCGGATTTGCCGCAGGCCTGCCGCCCGAGCCGCCGCCCCAGCCGGTATTCGCGATTGCGGGCAGCCGGCTGCAGCTGCTCGATACCGGGCCGCGCCGGCTCGATGCGTTGCTGGAGCTGATCGCGGGCGCGCGCCGCTCGCTGCGGCTGCTCTACTACATCTACTCCGACGATGCGGTGGGGGTGCGGGTGCGCGACGCGATGATCGCGGCGGTCGAGCGCGGAGTCGCGGTCACGCTGATCGTCGATGGCCTCGGCAGCGACCCGGCCTATGATCGCGATTTCTTTGCACCGCTGCGCGCGGCGGGCGGGCGCGTGTGCTTTTTCGTGCCGCGCTGGGGGCGGCGCTATCTGCTCCGCAACCACCAAAAGATCGCGCTGGCCGATGGCGAAAGCGATGATGCGCGGATCATCATCGGCGGGTTCAACATCCAGGACAATTATTTCGGCGCGCCGGGCAGCGATGGCTGGCGCGATCTGGGGCTGCTGGTCGCCGGGCCGACAGCGGCGCGGATGACCGGCTATTTCGATGCATTATGGCACTGGACGCTGCACCCGCGCGCGCCGTTGCGCGCCCTGCGCAAGGCGCTGTCGCAATGGAGCGAGCCGGACGGGCAACTCCGCTGGTTGCTCGGCGGGCCGACGCGGCGGCTGAGCCCATGGGCGCGTGCGGTGCGGCGGGACATGAAGAATGCGCGCGCGATCGACATTCTCGCCGCCTATTTCTTCCCGAGCCCGGCGATGCTGCTGCGCCTCGGCCGCGCGGCGCGGCGGGGCGGACAGGTGCGGGTGGTGGTGCCGTCGATCACCGACAATCACCTGACGCTGCACGCCGCACGCTTCACCTATCGCGGGCTGCTGCGGCGCGGGGTGCGGGTGTTCGAATATCTGCCGACCAAGCTGCACACCAAATTGTTCGTGATCGACGACAAGGTGCAGATCGGATCGGCCAATTTCGACATGCGCAGCCTGTTCCTGAACCTGGAAGTGATGCTGCGCATCGACGATGCTGCGTTCGCAGCGCATGTCCGCGCCTATGTCGATGCGGAGGTGGCGCGGTCGTTGGAGGTGACGCGGGAACTGCACCGTGCGCGCAGCGGGTTCTGGACGCGACTGATGCAAGCTGCGGTGTATTTCGTGGTCGGCGTGCTCGACTATCGCGTGACGCGGTCGCTCAATATCACGCGCGAGGATTAGCCCCGGACGCCGTAGCATCCGGGGCCAAGCCATTACTTCACCGCAGCAAGCGCGGCTTCGGTCTTGGCCAGCACTTCGGGCGTCAGCTTGTCGGCGGCATAGGTTTTGAGCTGGTTGAGGCTCATGGTCTTGAACATCTCATAGCTCTCATGCGTCGACACTTCGGGCAGCACGCCGTCCAGCGCAGCCTTCGCGGCCGGATTTGCGACGATGTCCTGGATCGGCGTGTCGAGGTTATACTTGGCGGCAGCGGCGGCCGGTGCGGCCGGTGCGGGGGCTGCGTCCTGCGCGAACGACGCGGGGGCGAGCGGCAGGGCCGACAGGGCGACGGCAAGCAACAGGGTCTTCATCTGGTAATCCCTCCCACGGCGCACGCGAATCGCGCGCCGACCTTTCCGGTGGCTTGACGCTAGCGTGAAGTCCGGTGCTCCGCGAGGGGGATTGGCGCGCATCTGGCGGAACCCGTCGCATCGCGCCATGTTGAGGCCCCATGCGCGCCTTTGCCGACCTGCTCGACCGGTTGATCTACACGCGATCGCGCAATGCGAAGCTGCGGCTGATAGGCACATGGTTGCGCGAAACGCCCGACCCGGATCGCGGCTGGGGGCTGGCGGCGCTGACTGGGACGCTCGACTTGCCGGCGGTGAAGCCGGCCGTGATCCGCGCCTTGGTGAGTGAGCGGGTCGACCCGGTGCTGTTTCAGCTGAGCCGCGATTTCGTGGGCGATACGGCAGAAACCGTGGCGCTGATCTGGCCGGAGCCGATGACGCCCCCGCCCGAGTCCGAACCGCTGACATTAGGCGCGGTGGTCGATCGGCTCGCCAGCCTGTCGCGCTCCGACGCACCCGCCGCGCTTGGCGCGATGCTCGATCGGCTGGCGGCGGACGAGCGTTATGCGCTGCTCAAGCTCGCCACCGGCGGCCTGCGCGTCGGCGTATCCGCCCGGCTCGCCAAGACCGCGTTCGCCGAGGCGTTCGGGGTCGATGTCGATGCGGTGGAGGAGGTGTGGCACGGCCTGACCCCGCCCTATGCGCCTTTGTTCGATTGGGGCGAAGGGCGCGGGCCGCAGCCGACCACGACCGATGTGCCGGTGTTCCGCCCGTTCATGCTCGCCCACCCGCTGGAGGAGACGCAGGTCGACCTCAACGACTATGCCGCCGAGTGGAAATGGGACGGCATTCGCGTCCAGATCGTCCATGTCGCGGGGGAGACCCGGCTCTACAGCCGTGCGGGCGACGACATCACCGCCAGCTTCCCGGACGTGGCAAGCGCCTTTGCAACGCCGGGCGTGCTCGACGGCGAATTGCTGGTGCGCGGTGAAGCGCAGGGGGGTGAGGCGGGCAGCTTCAACGCGCTGCAGCAGCGGTTGGGACGCAAGGTGGTGTCGGCGAAAACGCTGGCGGAGTTTCCCGCCTTCGTTCGCCTCTACGACCTGTTGTTCGACGGGCGGGAGGATCTGCGCGAGCTGCCCTGGTATGCGCGCCGCACTCGGCTGGAGGCGTTCGCCGCGCCGCTCGACCGGGAGCGGTTCGACGTCTCGGCACTGATCGACGCGGCGGATTTCGCTGCGCTGGAAGAACTTCGCGCCGGTGCCCGAGACGCCGCGATCGAGGGGGTGATGCTCAAGCGGCGCGACTCGCCCTATGTCGCGGGGCGGCGCGTCGGGCTGTGGTATAAATGGAAGCGCGATCCGCTGACCGCCGATTGCGTTCTGATGTATGCCCAGCGCGGGAGCGGGAAACGCTCGTCTTTCTATTCCGACTATACCTTCGGCGCATGGACCGAGGGCGGCGAGCTGCTGCCGGTGGGCAAGGCCTATTTCGGGTTTACCGACGAAGAGCTGAAATGGCTCGACCGCTTCGTGCGCAACCATACGACCGCGCGGTTCGGGCCGGTGCGCGAGGTTGAGAAGACGCTGGTGCTCGAGGTCGCGTTCGATTCGATCCACGCGTCGAATCGGCACAAATCGGGCCTCGCGATGCGCTTTCCCCGGATTAGCCGCATCCGCACCGACAAACCGGCGCATGAAGCGGATACGATTCTCGGGCTGGAGCGGTTGGCGACTTAAGCGAGCAGACAGACGATCGCGACGCCGCCGCCGAGCACGAATCCGGCGACCCGGGCCGTATGCAGCTGGCGCTGCCCGACACTCCGCCAGCCGCTACGAAAGCCCCAAAGGAATGGGTTCATGGCCGCATATTATCCTTTCGGCACATTCGCCTCAAGCTCGTCCAGCCATGGCCCCGCCACTCCGTCGGACGGCGCACGCCAGTCACCGCGCGGGGAAAGTGCGCCGCCCGCCGACACCTTTGGCCCATTGGGAATCGCGCTGCGCTTGAACTGGCTCTGCGCGAAAAAGCGGATCAGGAATTTCTCCAGCCAGTGGCGGATCGTGGGCAGGTCATAGGCGACGCGCTGATGCGGCGGCACGCCCAGCGGCCATTCGCCCGCATCGGCATCGCGCCACGCATGCCACGCCAGAAACGCGATCTTCGACGGCGCGAGACCGTGGCGCACGACATAATGGACGAAGAAATCGTTCAGCGCGTACGGCCCGATCTTCGCCTCGGTGCTCTGCATCGCGCCGCTGGCGTCGGCGGGGACGAGTTCGGGCGAGATTTCCTGCGCCAGGATCGCTTCGAGCACTGCATCGGTCTGCGTATCGAACTGGTTGGTCGCGACGCACCAGCGGATCAGGAACTGGATCAGCGTCTTGGGCACGCCCGCGTTCACCGCATAGTGCGACATGTGATCGCCGACGCCATAGGTGCACCAGCCGAGCGCCAGCTCCGACAGATCGCCGGTCCCGAGCACGAACCCGCCGCGCTGGTTGGCGAGGCGGAAGAGATAGTCGGTGCGCAGACCCGCCTGAACATTCTCGAACGTGATGTCATACACCGGCTCGCCATCGGCATAGGGGTGGCCCATGTCGGTCAGCAGCTGCCGCGCGGCGGGGCGGATATCGATCTCTTCGGCGGTGATGCCGAGCGCCTTCATCAGCGCCCAGGCATTGGCCTTGCTCCCCTCGCCGGTCGCGAACCCCGGCATGGTGAAGCCTAGAATGTCGCTGCGCGGTCGCCCCAGCCGGTCCATCGCCTTGGCCGCAACGATCAGCGCATGGGTCGAATCGAGCCCGCCGGAGATACCAATGACCAGCTTGCCGAGGCCGGTCGAAACGATCCGCTTGCGCAGCCCCTCGACCTGGATGTTGAAGGCTTCGTAGCAGTCCTCGTCCAGCTTTTCGGGCGTGTTGGGGACGAACGGAAAGCGTGCGACGGCGCGGTGCAGGCCGATATCGTCGAAGCCCGGCTGATGATCGAACGCGATGCGGCGAAACCGCTGTTCGGGATGGCCGGCGGCGGCGGCGTTGTCGTTGAACGTGCCAAAGCGCATCCGCTCCTGCCGCAGCCGCGCGACGTCGATGTCGGCGGTGATCAGTTCGTCCTCAAGGTCGAACCGCCCCGATGCGGCGAGCAACTCGCCCAGCTCGTAGATCAGGCTCTGCCCGTCCCAGGCGAGGTCGGTGGTGCTCTCCCCCGGCCCGGAGGCGGAGAAGACATAGGCCGATGCCGTGCGGCTGGATTGCGCCGCGCACAGCAACGCCCGCTCGCGCGCCTTGCCGATGACGATGTTGCTGGCCGACAGGTTGCACAGGATCAGCGCTCCGGCCATCGCGCCAAAGGTGGAAGGCGGCAGCGGCCCCCAGAAATCCTCGCAAATCTCGGCATGGAAGGTGAAATCGGGCAGGTCGCTGGCGGCGAAGATCAGGTCGGTACCGAAGGGCGCGGTCTGGCCCGCCAGCTCGATCGTGCCCGACAAGCCAATGCCCGAAGCGAACCAGCGCTTCTCATAATATTCGCGGTAATTGGGGAAATAGCTTTTGGGCACCACGCCCAGCACGCGCCCGCGTGCGATCACCACCGCGCAATTATACAGCCGCCCGTTGCGCTCCAGCGCCGCGCCGACCAGCAGCACGGGCTTGAGCTTCGCGCTCGCGGCGATGAGGTCGGCGAGGCCCTGCGCGGTCGCGCGCAGCACCGCGTCCTGCAGATGCAGATCGTCGATCGCATAGCCGGTGATGCCAAGCTCGGGGAACAGCAACAGGTCCGCGCCCGCCGCATCGCCCTGCTTCGCCAAAGCGATGTGCGACGCCGTGTTCGCGGCGATATCGCCCGCGCTCGCGCTCGGGGTGCAGGCACCGACGCGCACGAATCCCTGCGCGTGGATCGAGTGAAAGCGGTGTTTGCCCTTCATGCGGCGGTGGTAGCGCAGCGCTGCGCCGCGCGCCACTTACACCTTGGTCGCGTAGATCATCCGCCCTTCGCCGAGCAGCGCGAACAGCGTGTCGAGGTCGCGCTCACCCACCGCGAAACAGCCCTGGCTGCGGCCGAGCTTGCCGTGCTTGGCGATCATGTCGGGGTTCGAATACCACGCACCATGGACCACGATCGCGCGGTCGAGTGCGTTGTAGTTGGTCGGATCGAGGCCGATCAGCCGCTGCGACAACTGATGCTTGCCGACATAATAATTGGCGGCGAGGAACGCGCCCTCGCACGTCGCTTCGGAATTCACTTCGTTCGAAAAGCGCTGAAGCATGCCGGTATGTTCGGGGTCTGACCCGATGCCGTGGCTGACCAGCATCGAGCGCGTCGCGCCGTTGATCATGTCGACGAAGTGGAAACGCAACCGCGAACTGGGCAGCGAAAAATCGGCGATCGCGATCCGGTCCTGCTGGCGGATGCGGCTCGAATGCTGCTGGAGCGCGGCGACCGCGCGTTCGAACAATTCGGGGCGGACGCCGCGCGGCGCACTGGCCACCGCGCGCGGTGCGGCCGGGACCGGCGTGGCGACGGGCGGTGGCGGGACCGGCACATGCGCGGCGGGCAGCGCCGCCGTCGTCACGCTGCGCGCGGCACAGCTGGCGAGCAGACCCGTACCGGCAATCATGCCGGCGGATTTCAGGAAGGCGCGGCGCGAAGCCGCAGCGTCGGTCATCTTGTCCATGCGTCCTCTGTGCCCCCACAAACTTCGCTATCCGTAAAAGCCACTATAGCGCAGGTCGCGGCCGATTCGTCCTAAGGGAGTCCACAGTTCGCCGTCGGTTCGCCGCAGACTCGGTGCGGTTGGTCGAGACTTGTCCCGAATCGGGCAACGGGTTCGTCTGCGCGTCCTGTGCGCGGAAACTGTGCGGCACCACCTTGTCCTGTCCGCGTTAACCATAGATAGTGGGTGCAGTCGCCCGCGTAACAATGGAGTGTAGGGATGGGGTCTGCGGTCACGCGGACAATGCGGGCGGTTTCGGTCGGTCTGGCGCTGTGCGTCGCCGTTCCAGCCGCGGCCCAGCAGGTAATGCCCAGCGGCAGCGACGAGATTCTGCTCCGCAACGGCCAATGGACCTGGATCGAGGATGCGGCGTTTCAGCCGACCGGCGGGGCATCCGGAGTCACGCTCCTCATCAGCATTCCCGGTCAGGTCGCCTATGTCTACCGCGACGGCGTGCTGATCGCGGCCTCGACCGTATCGACCGGAAAGCCGGGCAAGGCGACGCCGGTGGGGGAGTTCACGATCCTGCAAAAGCGAGTGCATCACCGCTCCAACATCTACAGCAACGCGCCGATGCCCTTCATGCAACGGCTGACCTGGACCGGCATCGCGCTGCACGCCGGGCAGCTGCCGGGCTATCCCGCTTCGCATGGCTGCATCCGCTTTCCCCGCGAGTTTGCGCGCCGCCTGTTCGAGGTGACCGCGCTCGGCACTGCGGTGTCGGTGGTGGATTATGAGATTGTCGATCCGCGCGTCCGTCGCGGCGCGCCGCGCCTGCCGCCGACCCAGATGGCAAAGCGCGCCGATCCGCCGTTCCTGCGCGCCGATCTCGCCGCCTTCCGCACCGGCGACTATGATGTGGTGACGTCGAGCAACGACGTGATCATCCCGGCATCGACCGGGGCACAGTCGGTGTCGCCCGAGGGGGTCGTGTTCGCCCCGATGGAGCCGGTGGTGCAGAAAACCGGCCGACGGCGGCGGTAACGGCTTATGCGGACGCAGCGGGTCCGGCGTAATTAACCGGCGCGACGGTCCAGGCGAACGGCCGCAGTGGCCCGCCAAGGGTCGCGACCAGCGCATCCTCGATCCGGCGGCGGCTCTCCGCGGCAATTGCCTTGCGCCCGGGGAACTCGGTCGGGTCGAACGGGTCGAGATAATGGATGCGCAGCGGAAAGCTGCCCTTGCGCGACAGGATCCGGCGGGCATTGTTGATGCCGCCTTCCTCGCCGACCCAGCCGATCTCTTCGCCGACCGCGCCATAATCAAGCAGCACGGGCTGGACCATCACGCCCGGCGGCGGGGGTTCGAGCACGCGCAGCATCGGCGTCTTGAACGGCAACAGCGACTTGCCGTCGGTGGTCGTGCCTTCCGGAAACACGGTGATCGCCCAGTTCTCGGCAAGTGCGTCGCGCAGTGCGTTGATCTGTTCGGCCACGCCCATGCGGTTCTCGCGCTTCACATAGACGGTGCGGTTGAGACCAGCGAGCCAGCCGACCACCGGCGACGCGCCGATTTCTGCCTTGGCGACGAACGCGGTGCCGCTTGATCCGCCCAGCGCAAGGATGTCGATCCAGGACAAGTGGTTGGACACATAGAAGACGTCTCGCCGCAGCGGCGTGCCGACCACTTCGATCCGCGCGCCGGCAATGCGTCCCGCACGCCACAGGAACCAGCGCGGCCAGGGCGAGGAGAGGCGCAGCAGCCGCCACAGATAGTGCATCGGCACATGCGTCAACACCGCGAGCAGCAGCAGCCCGACCCGCCGCCAGAAGCGAAAGCTCTCCGCCGGGGTCAGCTTGGTAGGCAGCCCAAGGGCGGCGTCGTGGCGCCGCGGATCGACGCCGTCGGTCATGGTCTCAGGGCTTGCGCTCGAGTGCGACGCCGTACAGCTCCATGCGGTGATCGACCAGGCGGAAGCCCAGCCGTTCGGCGATCTGCTTCTGCAGCAGCTCTAGCTCGGGATCGACGAACTCGATCACCTTGCCGGTTTCGACATCGATCAGATGGTCGTGATGCGCCTCGGGCGAGGGCTCGTAACGGGCACGGCCGTCGCCGAAATCATGGCGGTCGAGGATGCCCGCCTCTTCGAACAGCCGCACGGTGCGATAGACCGTCGCAATCGAAATGCCCGGATCGATCGCCGATGCACGGGCATAGACCTTTTCGACATCGGGATGGTCGTCCGCTTCGGACAGGACGCGCGCGATCACCTTGCGCTGTTCGGTAATGCGCAGGCCCTTTTCATGGCACAGCGCTTCAAGGTCGATCTTGCGGTTCATGGGGATGATGTAGCGTCAAGCGACGCCGGGGAAAAGAGAGGGTGGCCAGTTTGATGCGCCGTTCGGCGCATGCGGCACCGGCCCGCTCCCCCACCCGGCCACCCATTTCAGAATATCCTGCCGATGGGTGGCCGGGTGGGGGAGCGGGCCGGTGCCGTCACCGGGTGCGCGTCAGCGCACCCGGCAAACAGCGTCAGCGCTTGCGGCGCTTGGTACCGAGGCCGATCTTCTTGGCCAGCGTGCGGCGCTGTTCGGCATAATTGGGGGCGACCATCGGATAATCGGCGGGCAGGTTCCACTTCGCGCGATAGTCGTCCGGGGTCATCTGGTAATGCGTCATCAGGTGACGCTTCAGCATTTTCAGCTTCTTACCGTCTTCCAGACAGACAATATAGTCGGGCTTGATCGACGAGCGGATCGAAACTGCCGGTTCCTGCTTCTTCACTTCGGGTTCCGGCTTGGCGCTACCCAGATTGGTAAGCGCGCCATGAACGTTGGCAATGAGCAGCGGAAGATCAGACACTGCCACGCTATTGTTGCTGACATGTGCGGCTACAATATCCGCAGTGAGCGTGATCAGCGTTTCCTGCAGGTCATTCTGCGTGTCCATTTTCGTCCTTTCACATAACGCGGCGGCGATAAGATTTACGGGCCGTCACAGGCGCTATCACGTCAAGCAACTGGCTTTGCAAGTCATTCTGTCCGATTTTTGGTGTGATCAGTCGAGCGATCTCGAAAATGTGTGTGCGTCGAATAACTTGCCGTCATTTCCGCGATAATAGTCGCGACGTTCACCAATCTTGTTAAAGCCTGCGCTACGGTAGAGCTGGACCGCTTCGTTGTTTGCGCGCACTTCAAGATGCAGCAGGTCCGCGCCGCGGTCGCGCGCATCGGCCATGACTGCGCGCAACAAGGCGCCGCCAATCCCCCGCCGCCGCATCGTCGGCAGGGTGGCGAGCAGCAGCAGTTCACCCTCGTTCAGGATCGTGCGCGCCAGCGCGAAGCCGACCGGCCGCCCGTCGATGCACGCCAGCGTGAACCACACGCCGGGCAGCGCCAACATCCCCATGCACTGGCTGGGGGTCCAGCCCTCGCCGAACCGCGGGTCGAATGCTTCGGAGATGATCGCGTTCACCGCGCGCAGATCGGCCGGCTGGCCGTGCACGATCTCGATCGGACAAGGCGCGGTGCTCATGCTGCCTTGGGCTTGGCATCCGGCGCGCGGCCATAGATCGGGCGCGGCGGCAGGCTGGTCAGCGCAGCGGGGAGCAGGCGCGCATCGGCTGCACGCGGGAGTGCTTCGCGCAGGTCGAGGCTGTCATTCAGCGCGGCAAGGTGGCGCACGCCATTGCCGACCGCGATCCGCCCGCCCAGCTGCGCCAGCGCGGCATCGGGCTTGAGCGACGCAAAGGGCGCGATCTGCGCGAACTGGCGGTCATAGGCGGCCATGAACACCTCACCATGCCCGCCTTCCAGTACCACGGCCAGCGGTTGGCTACCCGGATTGAGCGCGAACGCACCCGCCGCGACCAGTGGAAGCGACGAAAAACCATGAACCGGCACGCCCCAGCCAAAGCCAAGGCCGCGCGCCGCCGCGATGCCGACGCGGATGCCGGTGAAGCTGCCGGGCCCGCAATCGACCAGGATCGCGTCGGCACGCCCGCCATCGGGCAGCTGCGCGATCATCGGCACGAGGTGCTCGGCATGGCCGCGTCCGACTTCGGCATGGTGTTCGGCGATCAGCGCGCCGCCCTCGATCAACGCGACCGAACAGGCGGCGGTGGCAGTCTCGATGACGAGCGTTCTAGCCAATCTTGTTGAACTTCCCGAAATCGGGGCGCGGCGAGCGGCCGAAGATGGTCGCGGGATCACCCTTGCCAAAGGTCGAGATGAAGTTGACGCGCACCGATGGCTGGTCGGCGAAGAACGCCGCCTCGACCTTGGCCGGATCGAAGCCCGACATCGGCCCGGTGTCCCAGCCCAAAGCGCGCGCGGCCATGATGAAATAGCCGCCCTGCAGCGTGCCGTTGCGGAACGCGCTGTCGCGGCGCTTTTCCTGTGGCCCCTCGAACCAGCTCTTGGCGTCGGTATGCGGGAACAGCCAGGGCAGTTCTACGTGGAAGTTGAGGTCCATGCCGATCACCACCGCGGCCGGAGCGGCGCGGATCTTGTCCGGATTGCTGCCCGTCGCGCACTCGGCGAGTTTGTCCTTGGCGTCCTGCGACAGGCACCACACGAACCGCGCCGGCTGCTGATTGGCCGAGGTCGGCCCCATCTTCACCAGGTCATAGATCGCCTCGATATCCGCCTGCGTTACGTCGCCGGGCAGATAGCCATTATAGGTGCGCGCGGTACGGAACAGCGTGTCGAGCGCGGCGTCGTCAAGTGGCGTACCCATCAGACGGCCCGCACTTCGGTGACTTCGGGGACATAATATTTGAGCAATTGTTCGATCCCGTTCTTGAGCGTCGCGGTCGATGAGGGGCAGCCGGCGCATGCGCCCTGCATCTGGAGGAACACCTTGCCCTTGTCGAAGCCGCGATAGACGATGTCGCCGCCGTCATTCGCCACCGCCGGGCGCACGCGGGTCTCGATCAAATCCTTGATCTGCGCGACGATGTCGGCGTCTTCGGGATTGTCGGCGAAGTCGCTCTCGGGCGGCGGGACACTGAAGCCCGCGCTGCCCTGGCGAAACAGCGGCATGTCGGCGCTGAAATGGTCGAGCAATATGCCGAGCACATCGGGCTTCAGCCCCGCCCAGTCGACGCCGGGTGCGGCGGTGACCGAAATGAAGTCGCGGCCAAAGAATACGCCGGTGACGTCGCCCAGCCGGAACAGCGCATCGGCCAGTGGCGACACCTCCGCTTCCTCGGGCGTGGCGAAATCGCGCGTGCCGCTGTCCATCACGGTGCGGCCGGGCAGGAATTTGAGCGTCGCCGGGTTGGGCGTCAGTTCGGTTTCGATCAGCATGGACCCCATTTGGCGACGAACGCGCGCGGCATCAAGCGAACAGCGGGAAACCATTTGTTGCCCGGCGCCGCGCCGCGTCATCGCCGCGCTTTTCTTTTGTGCGCGGGGAGAGTAAGGCACCGCCACTTTTCCGATCCGTACCAAGAGGTTTGTTTGGCCAAGGAAGAACTGCTTGAAATGCGCGGCCGCGTTGTGGAGCTCCTCCCCAACGCGATGTTCCGTGTGAAGCTCGAGAATGACCATGAGATTCTCGGCCACACCGCCGGCAAGATGCGCAAGAACCGCATCCGCGTGCTGGTGGGCGACGAAGTGCTCGTCGAACTGACGCCCTATGACCTGACCAAGGGCCGCATCACCTATCGCTTTAAGTAAGTCCGGGCCGATGCGGCTCGTGCTTGCCTCCACCTCGCCGCGCCGCCGCGATCTGCTGGCGCGGATCGGCGTTGTGCCGGATCGCGTGGCGGCTCCCGATATCGATGAGAACCCGTTAAAGGCGGAGCTGCCGCGCGTTTACGCGCTGCGGCTGGCCGAGGCGAAGGCGCGCGCGGTCGAGCGGGGCGAGGACGAGATCGTGCTGGCCGGCGACACCACGATCGCGCTTGGCCGCCGCATCCTGCCCCCGGCCGAGAGCGAAGACGTGCAGCGCGACCTGCTCACCAAGCTGTCCGGCCGTCGCCATCATTGCCTGTCGGCGGTGTGCCTGATCGGCCTCGATGGCCGCGCCCGCGTGCGCCTGTCCGACACAGTGGTCGCGTTCAAGCGGCTGAGCGAGGCCGAGATCGAGCGCTATATCGCTTGCGGCGAGGGGCTGGGCAAAGCTGGCGGCTATGCCATTCAGGGCCGCGCCGAGGCGTTCGTCCGCTTCATCTCCGGCACCTATTCGGGCGTGGTCGGGCTGCCGCTCTACGACACCCGCGCGTTGCTGGAGACGGCTGGCTACGACCTTGGCTGAGTGGCTCTACGAAGCCGGGATCGGTGAGAACCGCGCCGCGCTGGTCGCGCGCGGCACCATCCGCAAGGCACGGATCGAACTGCCCGGCCTGCGCGCCGACACCGTCGCCATCGCCAGGCTGATCGACCGCAGCACCGGCAAGGTGATGCTGCCCGACGGGGACGAGGCGCTGTGCGACCCGCTGCCCAAGGGGGTGACGCAGGGCGCATCCTTTCCCGTCCGCATCGTCCGCGAATCGGTCGCCGAGCGCGGACGGGTCAAGCTGCCCAAGGCGGTTCCGGCACCCGACAGCGCGCCCGCGCCCGGCCCCGACCTGCTCGCGCGCATCACCGCCACCGGCCTGCCCGTGCGCCACTGCCACCCGCACGAACCCGATGCGCTGGAGGAAGTTGGCTGGTCCGAAGTGCTGGAGGAGGCCCGCACCGGCGAAATCCGCTTTGCCAGCGGCGCGCTGTTGCTGTCGCTCACTCCGGCCATGAACCTGTTCGATGTCGATGGCGGCCCGCCGCTGGGGCCGCTGTCGATCGACGCGGCGCACGCCGTTGCGGCAGCGATGGAGCGGCTCGACATTGCCGGGTCGGCCGGGGTCGATTTCCCGACGCTCGCCAACAAGCATGAACGCAATGCGGTGGGGGAGGCGATCGACGCCGCTTTGCCCCAGCCGTTCGAGCGGACCGCGATGAACGGTTTCGGTTTTCTCCAGATCGTCCGCCGCAAGACGCGCATGTCGCTGCCCGAACTGATCGCGGCGGATCCCGTGGGTGCGGCGCTTCGGGCCGAACTGCGTCGCCTCGAACGCCTTCCCCCGCCCGCGCCCGATACCCATATCCTCCCCGCGCCGCTGCTGCGCCGGATCGCGCGTGAGCCCGACTGGATCGCCCAGCTCCACCGCCGAACCGGCGGGCGCACCCATTTTGTGGAAGCGACATGAAAGCCATCTGCCCGATCTGCGGCGCCAAGCCCGCACCCGAGTTCAAGCCGTTCTGCAGCCGCGGCTGCAAGGACCGTGACCTGCTGCAATGGCTGGGCGAAGGCTATCGCATCCCCGGTCGCCCGGCCGATCCCGAAGAATTGCAAAGCGGGCTGGACAGCGGCCAACCCCGCGACTAAGAGCGCGCCTTCATCCCGTGCCCGGGTAGCTCAGTTGGTAGAGCATGCGACTGAAAATCGCAGTGTCGGCGGTTCGATTCCGTCCCCGGGCACCATCGCTGCCCAGGCGCGACCCAAGCATATTTGACTGAATAACGACCCGCCAGCCCATGCGCGGTTCCGATCATTGCGGACCCAAGCTGCGGGCCGCGCGTTGTCGCAACGTGACCGAAATGATTGCCCGCCACATCGCCCGTATCCGCGCCCGGCACCCGCTGAGCGCGGAGGAGGAGCAGGCGATCCGCGCCACGATCGGCCCGGCGCTGGATGTCCCGGCGCATCGCACCTTTATCGAGCCGGGGGTGCGGCTGGAACAGAGCATCCTGATCCTCGACGGCATCGCCGCCCGCTACAAGGATCTTCGCGATGGCCAGCGTCAGGTGACCGCGCTCCACATCCCCGGCGACTTTGCCGATCTGCACAGCTTCACGCTGAAGCGGCTCGACCATGCGCTGATGGCGATGACGCCGTGCCGGATCGCGCCGGTTCCACATGCCCGCATTGCCGAGCTGGTCGAGCGCTTTCCCCGTCTCGGGCGGCTCTACTGGTTCTCGACCAATCTCGATGCCTCGATGCATCGCGAATGGGTGTTGTCGATGGGGGTTCGCGATGCGCTTGCCCGGATCGCGCATCTGTTCTGTGAGCTACAGGTGCGGTTGAACCTGGTCGGGCTGGGCGACGGCGACGGCTATGCGCTCGACCTCAGCCAGACCGACCTCGCCGAATGCCGCGGCCTGACCCCTGTCCATGTCAATCGCTCACTGCGGCGGCTGCGTGAAATGGGGGTGCTGACCTTCCGCAACGGTCGGGTCGAGATTACCGACCCTGCGGCACTGCGCGCCATCGCCGAATTCGATCCCGACTATCTCTATCTCGATCCCGACCCGCTCTGACGGCAATTAACACCGGTTAGCCGGATCGCGTCAGCATGCACGCTACCTTCTGCAATACAGGAGGACAGACCATGCAATCCGATATCGACTATTATCGAACCCGCGCGGCCGAGGAACGCGCGCGGGCGGCGGCGGCGGCCGACCCGGCCGTGCGGCGCGCGCATGAGGCGATGGCAGAGCGCTATGAACGCGGGGCGGCAGGCGAGAAGCTGGACTTGGGCATCGTCGAGCGCGGCTGAGCGGAAGTGTATCCAGCTGCGCTGGACTGCGGCACCGGCCTGCCCCCCACCCGGCCACCCAACGGAAGTATCATATGGGCGGCCGGGTGGGGGAGCAGGCCGGTGCCGCCCGTTTCAGCTCTGCTGAAACAACACAACGCGACGAAATGGTATGAAGCCCCCTTGAAGTGTTCCGACCAATTGGTTAGTCCAATGGGTATAGAGAACAGATTGAGGGGATCGGGATGCGGATTGCGGCGCTCATTGCCTGTGCGGTTGTGGCGGCCCCGCTGCCCGCGTTTGCAGCCGACCATCTCGTCACCGATCCCGCCGCCTACGCCGCAGCGGTCAAGAAGGCGAAGCCCGGCGATACGATCATCCTGCGCGACGGCGTGTGGCGCGATTTTCAGATCGTGTTCACCGGGCGCGGCACCGCCGACAAGCCGATCACGCTGACCGCGCAGACGCCGGGCGGGGTAATCCTGTCGGGCCAGTCCAACCTGCGCATCGGCGGCGAACACCTCGTCGTCTCTAACCTCGTCTTCCGCGACGGGTTTTCCCCAACCAAGGAGCTGATCGCGCTGCGCCGCGATTCGAAGACGCCCGCGTCGCACACCCGCCTGACCGGCATCGTGGTCGATCGCTTCACCAACCCCGATCGTCGCGCCGAGGATATCTGGGTCGCGATCTATGGCACCGACAACCGCGTCGACCACAGCTGGTTCGCGGGCAAGGGCAATGGCGGCGTCGCCCTCGCGGTGATCCGGCCCAAGGGCCAACCGGGCGAGAACCGTGCGCGCATCGACCATAATTTCTTCGGGCCCCGTCCCCCGCTCGGCTCGAATGGCGGCGAGACGATCCGCATCGGCACCAGCGACGAATCGCTCAGCGACTCGAAATCGATCGTCGAAAACAACTGGTTTGAAGGCTGCGATGGCGAGGTCGAGATCGTCTCGGTCAAATCCGGCGGCAACATCATCCGTGGCAACATGGTGGTCGAATCGCAGGGCGCGATCGTGCTGCGCCACGGCAACGGCAATCTGGTCGAGCGCAACATCTTCCTCGGGCGCGGCAAGGCGTCGACCGGGGGCATCCGGGTGATCAATCGCGATCAGGTGGTGCGGCACAATTACCTCGAGAATGTCACCGGCACTTCGTTCCTCAGCGCGATTGCGGTGATGAACGGCGTGCCGGACTCGGCGGTCAACCGCTATCATCAGGTCGCCAATGCGGTGATCGAGCGCAACAGTATCATCGACGCCGCGCGCATCACCTTTGGCGCGGGCGCGGATGCCGAACGCAGCGCGCCGCCGGTATCGAGCCGCTTTACGGGCAACCTGATCTACACCGCATCGGGCAAGGACATCGTCCGGGTTGAGGGCGACGCAGCGGGCATCGCCATGGCCGGCAACGTCCAGTCGGGTCCGTCGCCCAAGGGCCTGACCGGTTTCGCGCAGGCCGATATCAAGCTGGTCCGCGCCGCCAATGGCTTGCTCTATCCCGCCGATCCCGCGCTCGCCGCCACCGGCGCGCCGCGCGACCTCGTCATGCTCAAGCGCGAAGAGGCTGGCCCGTCCTGGTATCCCAAGGACGCCCCCGCCAGCACCGGCCGCACGCTCGACGCCGCCCCCGGCGCGCTGGCACAGGCGGTGGCGGCATCCGGCCCCGGCGACACGATCCGCGTCGCCCCCGGCACGCACCGCGTCACCGCACCGATCCCCGTCGGCCACAGCCTCACCGTCTCCGGCCCGCGCACGGCGATCCTCGACAGCGCGTCGCCGACCCTGTTTCAGCTCACCCCCGGCGGCAGCCTTCACCTCAGCGGCGTCACCCTCTCCGGCGCCGCTGCCTCACCGACTGCGGAGCGCGTCGCTCTCATCCGCGCGCCGCAGTCGGTGAGCATTTCCAACTATCGCGTGACGCTGACCGACGTCGCGGTGCGCGACGCCGCGGACGTCATCGCGACCACCCCCGGCACCTTTGCCGAGAGCATCGAAATCCGCCGCTCGACCTTCGCGAAGGTGTCCGGCGCAGTGATCGCCGCCGCCGCCGAAACCGGCAGCAAGGGCCTGTACAGCGCCGAACGCATCACCATCGCCGACAGCGACTTCACCGATGTCGCGACGATCGCCGATGTCGCGCGGCTCGGCACCGATGAAAGCACCTTCGGTCCGTGGTTCGTCATGACCGGCAACCGCGTCACCGGCGGCGGCGCGGTGCGCCTCTCGGGCGTCCAGAATGTCGCGATCAGCGGCAACCGCTTCGATCGCGCCAAGGCCATCGCCATCGCCAACAGCGTCGGCGCGCCGGTGATCCGCATCACCGCCAATGTTTTCGCCGCCACGCCCGAACCGGCGATCACCCGCCTCTACCCGCAGGGGACGCCCGACATCGTCCTTGCCGACAATCAGATGGAGGCGCTGCGATGATCCGCACGACCCTCGCCGCCCTGCTGCTCGCCAGCGCCGCGCCAGCGTTCGCGCAGGACGCCGCACCGGTGCTGACCAGTATCGAATCCTATCGCGCGATGGCCGCCGGAGCGCAAAGCGCCCCGTTATTCGCCCGCGAACTCGCCGCTGCGCGCAAATCGGTCGATGCCGGCATCCGCGCCGGGATTGACGTGCCGGTGCCCAAGGATCGCGGCGGCGGGCCGACGCATGAACGGCACAAGGCGAACTACAAGCTGATCCAGCAGGCCGGAGCACTCTACCGCCTCACCGGTGAGCGCCGCTACGCCGACTATGTCCGCGACCTGCTGCTCGCTTATGCCAAACTCTACCCCACGCTCGCCAACCACCCCGCCGCGTCGGATCAGGTCCCCGGCCGGCTGTTCTGGCAAAGCCTGAACGACAGCGTCTGGCTGGTCCATGCGATCCAGGGTTACGACGCCGTCCGCGCCGACCTGACTCCCGCCGAACGCAAGACGATCGACGATCAGGTCTTCCGCCGCATGGCCGCATTCCTGACCAGCGAGGCGCGGACCTTCGACCGCATCCACAATCATTCGACCTGGGCCAATGCCGGGGTCGGCATGGCGGGCTATGTCCTGCGCGACCCGGTGCTAGTGGAACAGGCGCTGAAGGGCAGCGACCGGAGCGGTAAGGTCGGCTTTCTGCGCCAGCTCGACCTGCTCTTCTCCCCCGACGGCTATTATGCCGAAGGGCCTTATTATCAGCGCTACGCCCTCCAGCCCTTCGTCGTGTTCGCTCAGGCGATTCAGGCGAACGAGCCGCAGCGAAAGATATTCGCCTATCGCGACGGCATCGTCCTGAAGGCGATCCGTACCGCGATCCAGACCAGTTACGGCGGCTATTTCTTCCCGATCAACGACGCGATGCCGGACAAGAGCCTCAAGACCGAGGAGCTCTATCAGGGCGTCGCCATCGGCTATGCCGCCAGCGCCGATCCCGGCCTGCTCGGCATCGCGCAATGGCAGGGCAAGGTCGCGCTCTCGCCCGAGGGGTTCGCGGTCGCGCGCGACATCGCTGGCGGCAAGGCCAAGCCGTTCACCTTTGCCTCGACCCTGCTGCGCGACGGGCCACAGGGCAAGGACGGCGCGCTCGCCATCCTGCGCTCCGGCCCGCAGGAGAACGCGCAGGTCGTGGTCGCCAAGAACACGGCGCAGGGCATGGGCCATGGCCATTTCGATAAGCTCAACTGGCTGCTCTACGACAATGGCCAGGCGGTGGTGACCGATTACGGCGCCGCGCGCTTCCTGAATATCGAGGCGAAGGCCGGCGGCCGCTACCTCCCCGAAAACGAAAGCTGGGGGAAGCAGACCGTCGCGCACAACACGCTGGTGGTCAACGAAACCAGCCATTTCGACGCCCAGCTCGCGCCTGCCGAGGAAATCGCGCCGACCCAGCTGGCGTTCGTCGGCGAAGGCCCGCTGCGCTTCAGCATCGGCGAAATGGCGGGCGCCTATCCCGGCGTGACCTTCCGCCGCGCGCTGGTGCAGGTCGATATGGGCAAGGGGTCGCCGTTGGTGCTCGACCTGATGACGGTCAAGAATGCGGGCAAGGCGACCTATGACCTGCCGCTGCATTTCGCCGGCCACATCATCGACACCGACGTCAAGCTTGCGTCCAACGTGACGACCCGCCCGGTGCTGGGCAGCGCCAATGGCTATCAGCACCTCTGGGTCGATGCGACCGGCCCGCTCGCGAACGGGCAGGGCCGCGTCACCTGGATCAATCAGGGCCGCTTCTACAGCTATCGCATGGCGACCCCCGGCGCGCAGCTGATCGTCGCGGAAAGCGGCGCGAACGACCCGCGCTTCAACCTGCGCCGCGAACCGGTGCTGATCCAGCGGCTGAGCGGGGCAGGGGACGCCGCGTTCCTCAGCCTGCTCGAACCGCATGGCCGCTACGACGCCGCGACCGAGACCACGACCGGCAGCCGCAGCGGCGTGGCCGGCCTGACCCTCACCGAAAGTGCCGGCGCGCGCGTCGCCACCATCACCCTGACCGACGGCAAGACGATCCTGATCGCCATCGCCACCGACACCACCGCGGGCAAGGCGCACAGCGTCACCGTGAACGGGCGCAAGCTCGACTGGAGCGGCCCGGTCGGCCGCTTCGATGGAGAGAGCAAATGAAATCCGGGTTCCGCTGGTGGATCATCGGCCTGATCGCGATCGCGACGGTCATCAACTACATCGACCGCAACGCGCTCGCGGTGATGTGGCCCGAAGTCGCTAAGGACATCGGCGCCGACAAGGAAGATTACGCGCTGCTGGTGACCATCTTCATGGTCTTCTACGCGCTCGGCCAGTCGATCTTCGGCAAGATTTTCGACGTGGTCGGCACCCGCATGGGCTTCGCCATCTCCATCGTGGTGTGGTCGCTGTCGATCGCCGCGCACAGCCTGGTCCGCTCGATGCTGGTCCTCGGCATATTGCGCGCGACACTCGGCATCAGTGAAGCGGGCAACTGGCCCGGCGCGGCCAAGGCCAACGCGACCTGGTTCCCGCGCTCCGAACGCGCCTTTGCGCAGGGGATTTTCAACGCCGGTGCCTCGCTCGGCGCGATCGTCTCGGCGCCGCTGATCGCGATCCTGTTCGGCTTTGTCGGCTGGCGCACCACCTTCATCATCGTCGGCGTGTTCGGCTTCCTGTGGCTGCTCCCCTGGATCTGGGTCTACAAGTCCGATCCCGATGCCCACCCCTGGCTGAGCAAGGCCGAGCGTGAGCATATCCTCGGCGCGAACGAGGCGGCGGGCGGGCCCAAGGCTGCCGGCTACGCCCCGTCGATGGGCCAGCTGCTGCGCCATCGTCAGGCCTGGGCGGTGATGTCGGGCCGCTTCTTCCTCGACCCGATCTGGTGGCTGTTCGTCTCGTGGCTGCCGATCTACCTCAACGAAAGCTTCGGCTTCGACGTGAAGCAGATCGGCATGTTCGCCTGGGTGCCGTTCGTCGGCGCGATGGCGGGGTCGCTGTCGGGCGGCTGGCTGTCGGGCAAGCTCATCCAGCGCGGCTGGAGCACCGACAAGGCGCGCAAGGGCGTGATCGCGCTGGGCTGCATCATCATGCTCCCGGCCCTGCTGCTCACCGCCACCGCCGCAACGCCGCTCTACGCGGTCCTGCTGATCGCCGCGATCCTGTTCGGCTTTCAGGTGGCGATCAACAATATCCAGACGCTGCCCAGCGACTGGTTCGGCGGCGGCGCGGTTGGCTCGCTCGCGGGGATCAGCGGCACGGCGGCGGTCGCCGGCACGCTGATCACCACCTGGCTGGTGCCTGCCATGACCAAGGTCAGCTTCGCACCGATCTTCATCCTCGGCGCCGCGCTCGTGCCGCTGTCGCTGATCTGCATCTTCATCGGCGGGCGCATCGAGCCCGTTCAATCCGACACTCAAGACCAAGGGGCATAAATGCGTTTCAAGGACAAGCTCGTCATCGTCACCGGCGGTGGACGCGATATCGGCCGCTCGATCTCGCTGCGCTTCGCAGCAGAGGGCGCAAAGGTCGTCATCAACTATCGCGGCGACGAAGCGGCGGCGCAGGACACGCTGGCGGCGGTTCAGGCCGCCGGCGGCACCGCTCTGCTCCACCGCGCCGACGTGACCAAGGCTGACGAAGTCGCCGGCCTGATCGCCGCAGCGGCGGACTTCGGCGGCGGCACGGTCGACGTGCTGGTCAACTGCGCGGGCGGCATGGTCGCGCGCAAGACGCTGGCCGAGATGGACGAAGCGTTCTTCGACACCGTCATGGACCTCAATTTCAAATCCGCCTTCCTCGTCACCAAGGCCGCGCTCCCGCACCTCGCCAAGGGGTCGGCGATCGTCAACCTGTCGTCGCAGGCCGCGCGCGATGGCGGCGGGCCGGGCGCGAGCATCTATGCCGCGTCAAAGGGCGCGCTGACCACGCTGACGCGCAGCTGGGCGAAGGAACTCGGACCGCAGGGCATCCGCGTCAACGCGCTGTGCCCCGGCCTGATCGGCACCAGCTTCCACGACATCTTCTCCAAGCCCGAGGGCCGCGCCGCCGTCGCCGGCAACACCCCGCTGCGCCGCGAAGGCCACCCGGATGAGGTCGCCGCCGCCGTCGCCTTTCTCGCGTCGGACGACGCGGCCTTCCTCACCGGGCTCAACATGGACATCAACGGGGGACTGGCCTTCTCATGATCCGCTTGCTCACCGCTGCCGCTGCCATCGCACTCCTTCCCGCCGCCGCCCAGGCGCAGACCAAGGAGCGCACCGACGCACCACCGCTTCAGCCGTACAAGATCGTGCTGGTCGGCGATTCGACGATGGCGGTGGCGAGCGGCTGGGCGTCGATGTTCTGCGCGCGCCACGTCAAATCCTCGGTCGCGTGCCTCAACGCCGGGCGCGGCGGGCGCTCGACCCGCAGCTACCGGCAAGAGGGCAGCTGGGACATCGCACTGGCCGAGGCCAAGGTGCCCGGCTACCGCGCCACCTATGTGCTGATCCAGTTCGGCCATAACGACCAGTCGAGCGCGCCCGAGCGCTGGACCGACCGCACCACCGAATTCCCTGCGAACTTGACGAAGATGGTCGAGGATGTCCGTGCCGCCGGGGCAATCCCCGTGCTCGTCACCCCGCTCACGCGCCGCGTGTTCAAGAACGGCAAGCTCGACAACAATCTCGACGAATGGTCGGAAGAAGTGCGCAAGGTCGCCGCCGCGACCAAGACCCCCCTGGTCGACCTCAACCGCCGCAGCGCGGCGATCGTGCAAAAGCTCGGTGCCCAGGATTCGCTGGCGCTCGCCCAGGCCGAACCGACCGCAGAGGAACGCGCTGCCGCCAAGGCCGGTACGACGCTGAAGCAGCGTTCGACCGAAGACGCACGCGAACCCGATCTGCCCACCCGCCCCGGCGGCGCGCGCGGGCAGCACACCCGCAAGTTCGACTACACCCATCTCGGCGAAACCGGGGCGGGGGTGTTCGCGCGGGTGATGGCCGACGACCTCGCCCGTGCGGTCCCTGCGCTCGCTTCGCAACTGGTGCCTTGACCAACTGGTAGGACCAATTACTGAAATAGGACTAAATAACCGGTTGACAGAATCGTCCAGACCGGCGACCAGTGCGATCATAAGATAAACTCAGGGGAGAGGGCTGATGGCCATGCTCGATCAGGCACGCGCGCCGCGCGCACTTCGCAACATTCTGCTGGCTGGAGCCGCGCTGCCGCTGCTCGTCGCCGCGCCCGCACTCGCGCAGGAAACCGACACTGCGGCGGAGGATGAGGTCGTCGTTACCGGCATCCGCGAAACGCTGCGCACCTCGATCGACGTCAAGAAGCGCGAGACCGCAATCGTCGATGCGCTGTCGACCGACGAGATTGGCGATCTGCCCGCGCTATCGGTGGGTCAGGCGATTCAGACGATCACCGGCGCGACCACGCACCGCGAAAAGGGCGACGCCTCCGAAATTGCGCTGCGCGGCCTCGGCCCGTTCCTCAGCAACTCGACCTTCAACGGGCGTGAGGCGACCAACGGATCGGGCGACCGATCGGTCAATTTCAACCAGTTCCCATCCGAACTGGTCAACAACATCAAGATCTACAAGTCGCAACAGGCCGATCTGGTCGAAGGCGGCGTCGCCGGCACGATCGATATCGGCACGCTGCGCCCGCTCGATTTCGGCAAGATGCGCGTGCAGGGTGAGATCAAGGCCAATTACAGCCCCTATCAGGACAAGGTCACCGGATCGTCGGCCTGGGGCTGGCGCGGCACCCTGTCCTATGTCGACCAGTTCAAGCTGGGCGGGCTGGGCGATGTCGGCATCGCGCTCGGCGCGCAGCGCAACAGCACCAACAACCCCGAAGAAACCATGGCGGGCAGCTCGACCTGGGTCGCGTGCAACGGCAACGTCACCGTCATCAACAACAACTGCCAGGAAGTGACCCAGCCCCAGGTCGCGGCGGGCACGCCCTTCTATCTCGTCCCCAACTCGATCGCCTGGCGTCAGATCAGCGAAGTCGACCGCCGCGACGCGATCTTCGGCGCGGTGCAGTGGGCGTTTTCGGACCGGGTCGAGCTGAATGTCGACGCGCAATATTCCGACCGCACGTTCGTCGAGAACCGCCGCGACTTCAATATCTCCGAAATGCGCCGCAGCCTGACCAATGTCGTGTTCGACGACAATCACGTGCTGCGCAGCTTCAATGGCTCCAGCTCGTTCGAATCGACCGCCAGCAATCTGGAACGTGCCGAGGAATATCTGGGCGTCGGCGCCAATCTGCGCCTCGATTTCGGCGACCGCTTCACCCTGAACCTCGACGGCGCCTATTCGCGCACGATCCGGACCGAGATCGAGCGGCAGGTGCGCCTGCGCACCGACGCGTTCGACGTCAACGGCGTGCGCACTGCGGTGAACAATCAGCGCATCCCCTATCGCTACGAAGTGCTCCCGGGCAATTTCGCGCCTACCATCACGATCGACCCGCGCTTCGACATCACCAATCACGACCTGTTCTGGGATGACGCGCGCACTCGCCGCGACGAATCGCGGCGCCAGAACGAAATCTGGGGTTTCCGCGCCGACGGCACCTATCGGCTCGACGGCTTCATCAGCAGCGTCAAGGTCGGTGCGCGCTGGGCCGAGCAGACGTTCGCCGATTATGACGTCCGCAACGAACTCAATCTGAACCCGGCGATGTCCGAGGATCGCCGCATCAACCAGCTGTGCCGGACGGCATTCCCGCAGACCGGCTTCCTCGATGCGGCGCAAGGCAACACCATCACCAGCTGGGCGACGTTCGATCCGATCTGCCTGATGCGCGAATATGCCGGGTCGGAGGATCCTGGCCTGCCCGCCGACCTGCGCTCGCCGCTCAACCGCGACGTAACCGAACGCACGCTCGCCGGCTATGTCATGGCTGAATATCAGTCGGAGCTGGGCGGCACCCCAATCCGCGGCAATTTCGGTCTCCGCGTCGTCAACACCCAGTTGACCTCGATCGGCCTGCGCAGCGCGTTCACCGTCGTCAACAACCCCGACGGCACGATCAGCCTGACGCCGACTCCGGGCACGTTCGACACGGTAACGCTGGAGGCGCAAACCACGCGCTTCCTGCCGAGCGTGAACGCGATTTTCGAACTTGAGCCGAACCGCCTGCTGCTGCGCGCCGCCGTCTATCGGGCGATGTCGCGTCCCGCGCCCAGCGCGCTCGGGGCCGGCCGCAACTTCAGCCTCGATGTCAACGGCACGACGATCGAAGACGCGATCAACGAAATCCGCGCCACCGGCAGCCCGTCGCTCAAGCCCCTGATGTCGTGGAACGGCGACATCGCGCTTGAATACTACCCCAATCGCGACTCGATCTTTGCCGCGACGATTTACTTCAAGGAATTTGGCGGCGGCTTCATGCCCTTCGTCACGAACGAAGAGTTCGTGATCGGCGGCCAGACGGTCAGCGTCCCGGTGATCCAGACCACCAACAGCCCGGACAAGAGCCAGCTCTGGGGCGTTGAGGTTACGATCGCTAACCGCTTCTCATGGTTGCCCAAGCCGCTCGACGGTTTCGGCGGCAAGGTGAGCTACAATTTCGCCGACACCAATTTCGAATCGCCTGACATTCGCCTGGGCGACACGCTCGACCCGGTCACCGGGACGATCACGCCGGGCATCATCCCGCCCGCGTCGCTCAACGGCTATTCGAAGCACGTGCTCTCGGCCCAACTCTATTACGAGACCGGCGGCTTCTCGATCCAGGGCATCTACAATTACCGCTCGCAATATTATCAGGATTTCGTCGGCGGCAATTCGCAGAACCGCTATGTCCGCGACAATCAGACGGTCGACCTGCGCGTTTCGTACAATATCAACCGCAACATCTCGCTGCGTGCCGAGGCGACCAACATCACCGACGAGCCCAAGGTAACCGACATGCCGGTTCCCGGCAGCATCCGGCAGTATCACTATTATGGCCCGCGCTACTTCCTCGGCGCGCGCTTCCGGCTGTAGTTTGGACGGTTCGCTTCGCCCGGTCTCTGCTTGCGCTTTGGTGTGAAGGCAATAAGGATCGGGCCATGCGAATTGGTGAGGAGCGCAATGGCTGACCGGCTATACCAGGGGATCGCCGATCAGATCACTGCGCTGATCGATCAGGGCGTATTCCCCCCCGGCACCCGTCTGCCCGGCGAGCGTGAGCTGGCCGAGCGGTTCGGCGTCAGCCGCGTGACGATCCGGGAGGCAGAGATCGCGTTGCAGGCGATCGGCCGCATCGTGATCAAGACCGGCTCCGGCGTCTATGTGACGGACGGCAAGCCCGCCGCGACCGACGCGCCGCCCCAGGTCAGCGCGTTCGAACTGACCGAGGCGCGCTCATTGTTCGAAAGCGAAGCCGCTGCGCTCGCCGCGTCGACCATCTCCCCCGACACGCTCGCCCGGCTCGACGACCTGCTCGAGATCATGGGCCGCGACGATACCGACGACGCGGCATCGACCGCGGCGGATCAGGAATTTCACCTGCTGATCGCCTCGGCCTCGGGCAATCAGGCGGTGATCCATGTCATCCAGCAGCTGTGGCGGATGCGCACCGAAATGCCCGAAGTGCGCACGACCTATGCCAGCGTCTGCCAGCATGACGGCCGCACCCGCCAGCGTGAGCATGCCGCGATCGTCGACGCGCTGCGCATCGGCGACTCCGGCGCCGCGCGCATCGCGATGCGCCAGCATTTCAACCGCCTGCTCGAAGCGATGCTGGACGCCACCGAAGAGCGCGAGATCAGCGAATTGCGCCGCAAGGCCGCGCAAAGCCGCGAACGCTTCCTGATGACCGCGCGGCTGCGCTAAGGCGCGCGGATGCTTCGCAAGTTCCTGCTCGCCGCGTTCGCGCTCACCCTCCCGCTTTCGACCGCAGCGCAAGACGAGGGCGTCTCCGAATCAGGCGACACCCGCCGCCGCGACGCGGCCGAGGCGATCCGGGAAAGGATCCGCAACGACCCGCTCGCCCCGACCGTCGCGCCGCGTGGCCATGACGTCACCATCGTCGTCTTCTCCGACTATCAGTGCGGCTATTGCCGCCGCTTCAGCCCGACGCTCGACGCGCTGATGGCGAGCGATGCGAAGGTCCGCGTGGTCTATCGCGACTGGCCGATCCTCGGCGGCGGCTCCGGCCCCGCCGCGCGCGCCGCCATCGCCGCCAGCTTTCAGGGCAAGCACCTCGCCTTCCACCGCGCGCTGATCGCGCAATCGGGCCGCATCGACGCTGCCAAGATTCGCGCGGCCGCCGATGCTGCCGGTGTGGACTGGGCCCGGCTGCAGCGCGATCAAGCCCAGCGCAAGGGCGAGATCGACGCGCTGCTCAATCGCACCAACGGCCATGCCCGCACGCTGGGACTGAGCGGCACGCCCGGGATGCTGGTCGGCCGCTATCTCGTCCCCGGTCTGGTCGACCTGCCCACGCTCAAGCGCGCCGTGGCACAGGCGCGGGAGCGGCGTTAACCCGCCCGATCCCGTTCCAGCAACTCCTCGCGCACATGCACCGCCTGCACCGACAGGCGCACTTCGAACAGGAACGCGATAAGCCCCGACGTCAGCAACAGCATCGACGCGATGAACGCCGCCGCCACCACCACGCCGATGTCGAGATGGACGATCTCCGCCCCGAACAGCAGTGCGACGACCAGACAGATCGCGATCGCGCTGGCCACGCACAGCCAGATCGACGTGTTGATCACCGACAGCCGCCGGTCGATCAGGCGCAGCTCCCACACATGCCGCTCATGCTCCGCACCGGTCGACACCGGGTGCAGCTGCTCCAGCTTGCGCGCGCGGTCCACCACCCGCGCCATCCGCCCGACCAGCACGTTCAAGATGCCGGCGATGCCCGCCAGCAGGAACACGGGCGCGATCGAAATCTGGATCGTCGCGGCAACGGTGGAGATCATGGGGGCCTGCATCGGGTTAGCTTATGGCGCTAACCCGTTACCGCCAACCCATTCGTAACGACTTGGCGTTAGACCGCCGCGCATGACGAAGCCGATGCCGCTTGCCGACTTCACGCGCCTGCCGCCGCTGCTGACTGCCAGCATCGGCGACGGGTTGGCGAGCGCGATCGACAGCGTCGCCGCGTCCGCCGCGCCGACGCACCGCTTCCTGCGCTATGGCTGGTTCGCCGCGGCGCTCCACGCTTATGGTGGCGAAGCGCGCACGCTGACCGTTTTGCGCGAAGGGACGCCGTTGCTTGCGCTGCCGCTGGTCGCCACGGGCCCCATGCCGCTCCGCATCGTGCAGGTGCCCGGCTGCTACTGGCCGTTCCGCTCCTTTCCGGTCGCGCAGGATGCCGGGACCGAAGCGTTCGAAGTCGCGCTCGACCGGCTCGCGCGCCACGCCAACGCGCTGCGCATCGGTCCGGTCTATGACGGCGACCCCGCGCTCGAAGGGCTACGCGCCGCCGCTGCCACGCGCGGCTGGGTCGCGCTCGACCGCTTTGTCGCCGAAAGCTTCCTGCTGGACATGGCCGCGCTGCAGGCCGAGGGCATTTGGCCGCGCAATTCGACGCTGCGCAAGAACCGCTTCCACGAAAAGCATCTCGCCGACCATGGCGAACCCGACTGGAGCTTTGTCTCCGGCGCCGACTGGACTGCGCCGGCGTTCGACGCGCTGGCGGAGATCGAGCGCAAGAGCTGGATCTCCGACCGCACCGACGGCAGCGATGCCAAGTTCACCGATGTCGGCCATGGCGCCTTCTGGCGCGCGGCGGCGCAGGACCCGGTGATCGCCGACATGCTGTGGGCGGCAGTGCTGCGCATCGACGGCGCGCCCACCGCCTTCTCGTTCGACCTCAACGTCGGCTCGCTCAAATACGCCATCGCCAACAGCTACGACCCCGCCGTCGCCAAGCATTCGCCGGGGAAGCTACTCTACTACCGCAACCTCGTCCGCGCGCTCGAGGACGGCATCACCACTGTCGACTGGGGCGCAGGCGACAGCGGCTACAAGCGCGTGATCGGCGCCGACGCCGGTCCCGCGATCCGCGACTGGCTGTTCGTCCGCCCCGGCGCTCCCGCCCTCGCGGCAAAGCTGCTGCGCGGCCGCTGGCGCGCGAGCGGGAATGTGGAGCCTTAGGGCGCCATCTCCACCGCCCGCGCCTCGGCCAGATACAGCCCGAACAGCCCGGCCTCATCGCTCCACGCCCGCGTCACCGTCCATCCACCCGCCGCCAGCAGCAACCGCGCATCGCGGTCGCCATATTTATGGCTGTTCTCGGTATGGATCGTCTCTCCAGCCGCCATCGCAAAGCCGCGCCCGTCAACCTCGAACGCCACCGCGCGCGTCGCTTCCAGATGCATCTCGATCCGCGCGCGATCCTCGTTCCACCGCGCGACATGCGCAAAGGCGTCGATGGGGATGGTGCCGTTCAGCTCGGCATTGATCCGCTCCAGCAAGTTCAAATTGAACGCCGCCGTCACGCCGGCCGCATCGTCATAAGCCGGGACCAGCACCGCCGGGTCCTTGATCCGGTCGATCCCGATCAGCAGCGATGATCCTTCGCCCAGCGAGCTGCGCATCGTCCGCAGCAAGTCCACCGCCGCAACCGGCGCCATGTTGCCGATCGTCGATCCGGGGAAAAAGCCCAGCCGCGCGAGGCCACCAATCCCGGCGGGCAGCTTGAGCGGTTTGAGGAAATCGCCCTCGACCGGCTCGACCGCCATCACCGGAAACTGCGCCGCGATCTCCCGCGCCGAATCGCGCAGGAAGTCGCCCGAAATATCGATCGGCACATAGGCCGCCGGCCGCACCGCGCGCAGCAGCACCGGAGTCTTCACCGACGATCCCGATCCGAACTCGATCACTGCCCCGCCGGTGCCGGTCTCGCGTGCCACCTCCGGGCACACGCGTTCGAGCAGCGCGGCTTCGGTCCGCGTAGGATAATATTCGGGCAGCTGCGTGATATCTTCAAACAGCTCCGACCCGCGCCGGTCATAGAACCAGCGCGCCGGAATTGCGCGCGGCCGCGCCGCCAGGCCATTCAGCACATCGGCGCGAAACGCCGGGTCGGCCAGACCCGCCTGACCATCCTCGATTTCCTGTTTGAGCATTACAGATCCTTTGCCAGGCGCACGCCGGTGAACTGCCAGCGCTGGTGCGGATAAAAGAAATTGCGGTAGCTGGCCCGCGCATGGCCGCGCGGCGTGGCGCAGCTGCCGCCGCGCAGCACGCACTGCCCGCTCATGAACTTGCCATTATATTCGCCGACCGCGCCCTCGGCGGCGGTAAAGCCGGGATAGGGGCGATAGGCGCTGCCGGTCCATTCCCACACATCGCCGAACAATGCGGGGCCAGTCGGGGAAGGGCGCGGTTCGACCGGTCCGGCGCGGTCGAGCTGGTTGCCGCCAGCCGGGTCATGTCCCGCCGCCGCAACCTCCCACTCCGCCTCGGTCGGCAGCCGCGCGCCGGCCCAGCTGGCATAGGCATCGGCCTCAAAGAAACTCACATGCGTCACCGGCGCGGCGGGATCGATCGCGCGGCGTCCATCCAGCCCGAAGCGCGTCCAGCCACCATCGCGTTGCTCCCAATAGAGCGGCGCGTCGATGCCCTCACGCTGCACCCACGCCCAGCCATCCGACAGCCAGTGGCGCGGATCGCGATAGCCGCCATCGGCGATGAACGCCGCCCATTCGCCATTGGTCACCGTGCGGTCGGCAATTGCATGCGGGTGCAGCAGCACGCGATGCCGCGGCCCCTCGCAATCGAACGCAAAGCCATCGCCCTGCGCACCGATCTCGGCGACACCCTCGGTACCTTCGATCCATCCAATCGGTCCCGGCATCGCCACCGGCACCTTGGGCTCGCCCGGCCACATCGCCGGCTCGACCGGATTGCACGAAAACAGGTGCAGAATGTCGGTCAGCAGCAATTCCTGATGCTGCTCCTCATGGTGACAGCCCAGCTCCACCAGCGCCAACGCCGCCTCCGGCAACTCCGGCAACGCCGCCACCAGCGCCGCATCCACCGCCGCGCGATAGTCCAGCACTTGCGCCAGCGACGGCCGCGTCACCATGCCCCGCCGCGACCGCGCATGGCGCTGCCCCTCGGCCTCGTAATAGCTGTTGAACAGGAACGGGAAGCGATCGTCGTGCAGCCGGTAGCCCGACACGAAATCGCGCAGCACGAACGTCTCGAAGAACCAGGTCGTATGCGCCAGATGCCATTTGGCGGGCGATGCATCGTCCATCGATTGCACGCTGGCGTCCGCGTCGGACAAAGGCGCGACCAGATCGGCGGAAAGCCCCCGCACTGCGCGAAACCGCGCTTCAAGCGTTGTGCAGCACGCGGCGGGCATCGCCTTCGTTCGCATTTCGTTCTCCTAACCCGAAACGCGACGAGGGTCAAATCCTCAGCTCAGCGATGCGCCCCCGGCGTCCACAAAACGTCGCCACCCGCCGATTGGTTCATTTCGCGCGCAAGCACGAACAGCAGGTCGGACAGACGGTTGAGATAAATCACCGCCTGCGGATTGACCGGCATGATGTTCGCCGCCGCGGTCGCGCTGCGCTCGGCCCGGCGGACGATCGCGCGCGCGAGATGGATCGCCGCCGATGCCGCCGATCCGCCCGGCAGGATGAAGCTGGTCAGCGGCGGCAATGCGCCATTGGCCAAGTCGATCGCCGCCTCCAGCCGCGCGACCTGCGCCGGCACGATGCGTAGCGTCATCTCGTCCGGCTCGAAATTCTCGCCCGGTGTGGCGAGGTCCGCGCCCAAATCGAACAGGTCGTTCTGCACGGTAGTCAACAGCGGCGCAGGATGGCCCGTCCCGATCGCCGCAATCGCCACGCCGATCGCGCTATTCGCCTCATCGACATCGCCCATCGCGGCAAGGCGGGCGTCATGCTTGGCAACACGCGATCCGTCGACGAGCCCGGTGGTGCCGTCGTCGCCCGTACGGGTATAAATCTTGTTGAGCTTGACCATCGGCGCGGCTCGCGCCTTATTTTCCGCTCGCCATCAACAGAAGCAGCGCGACGATCGCAATCGCGATCCCCTGAAACAGGATGCGCTGCTGCATCGCCTTGTTCGATTTCAGGGCCGACGCGCTCGGTCCTTCGCCCGATTTGAGTTCCGCTTCGGTCGTGCGCAGGAACGCGACGATCCCCTTGATCAGGGCGAAGACGGTGGCCAGCATTGCGGCGACGAGCAGAAGGACCAGAAAGAGCTGCATGACGCTAATCTAGTCCTTCGCCGCGCCGATTCCAACCGGAACCTCGCCCCGCCGCAACGCATCCGCCAGCGCCCGCCCATCGACCCCGGTTTCGCGCAGCGCCGCCAGCGTCGGCGCGCCATGACGCTTGGCCAATCGCTCGCCATCCGGCCCGGTCAGCAGCCGGTGGTGGTGATAGCGCGGCACGGGCAGTCCGAGCAGTTCCTGCAGCAAGCGATGGACATGCGTCGCGGGCAGCAAATCCTCGCCCCGCACCACATCGGTGACGCCTTGCGCCGCATCGTCGATCGTGACGGCGAGGTGATAGGACGCCGGCGCATCTTTGCGCGCCAACACGACATCGCCATGCGCGGCCGGGTCGGCGGCGATTGTGCCGAAGCGCGAGTCGGTGAAGGACAGTGATGATGTGAAGGTATCCAGCGCCGCCCCCATATCCAGCCGCCAGCAATGCGGCTTCGTCAAATCCGACCCAACCAACCCTCGACACGTCCCCGGATACACCAACCCCTCCGGCCCGTGCGGCGCACGCGCGCTCGCGGCGATATCGGCACGGGTGCAGAAACACGGATAGATCAGGCCGCGTTCGCGCAGATCGTCCAGCGCCGCCTGATAGGCATCGAGCCGCGCTGACTGGAACAGCACATCGCCATCCCATTCCAGCCCCAGCCAGCGCAGGTCCGCCAGGATCGTCTCGACATGCTCCGCCCGGCTGCGCGTCCCGTCGATATCCTCGATCCGCAGCAGGAACGCGCCACCCCGCGCCCGCGCGAAATCATGCGCCGCAATCGCCGAAAAGGCATGGCCCATATGCAACCGTCCTGTGGGACTGGGCGCGAAGCGGGTAATGACGGGCGAAATTACGGGTTTCTCCGTTTGTTGGCGGGCACGACTTTCATGTAGAGCGGCTGCATGTGGCTCGCCATCCTCTTGTCGGCACTCGCGATGACGCTGATCGTCGGGGTGCGCTATCTGATCGTCTCGGGCGCCTTCGCCTGGGCAACGCGTGTCCGGCATCCGGGGCTTTATGCGGGGCTCGACCGCCAGATGCGGCGCGAGCTGCTGTGGAGCCTGGCCAGCGCAGCCATCTATGGCATCCCGGCCGGCGTGGTCGCCTGGGGGTGGCAGAATCTGGGCTGGACGCGGATCTACTCCGATGTCTCGGCCTATCCGCTCTGGTATCTGCCGCTATCGGTGTTTCTCTATCTCTTCGTGCACGACACTTGGTTTTACTGGACGCATCGCTGGATGCATCAGCCGCGTTGGTTCCGCATCGCGCATGCCGTGCATCACGACAGCCGCCCGCCCACCGCCTGGGCCGCGATGAGCTTCCACCCGATTGAGGCGCTGACCGGCGCGGTGGTGATCCCGGCACTGGTCTTCGCGATTCCCATTCATGTCGGCGCATTGGCGTTGGTGCTTGGAATCATGACCCTTATGGGTGTAACCAATCACATGGGGTGGGAGGTGTTCCCGCGGATGATGTGGCGGGGGCCACTGGGCGCGTGGTTGATCACCGCGAGCCATCATCAGCGGCACCATGAGCAATATGGGTGCAACTATGGTCTCTATTTTCGTTTCTGGGACCGGTTGTGCGGCACCGACCGGGGGATCGGCGATTTCGAAAAATCACATGCGCGCGCTGCTGCCCGCAGCGTTGCTGCTGCTCCCGGCGGCCTCGCCGGTGGGCAGCTTCGACCTTGAAATCACCAATTTGCGCAATGCCAAGGGCGTGCTGCAGATCTGCCTGACCGCCCGGCCCGACAGCTTCCCCGATTGCCGCGACGACCCGCGCGCGATCTCGCGCACCATCTCCGCCGCGCACCCCGCGACCCGGTTCGAAGGGCTGGCCAGCGCCAACTATGCCGTCGCCGTCATCCATGACGCGAACAGCAACAAGAAACTCGACACGATGATGGGCATCCCGCGCGAAGGCTTCGGTTTCAGCCGCAACCCCACCATCACCTTCGGCCCGCCCAAATTCACCTCCGCCAGCTTCCCCCTCGACGGCGCGAAGCAGCAGGTGAAGATGAAGTATATGCTGTGAGGCTCCATTTTATCGCGTCGAGCAGGCATTGAAGCGCTGAGCCGGGGCTGGGTTATGAAACAATTCGACGCACTCGGCACCGACGCAAAATTTGCTCAAATCCTCGGTGCGATGAAAAAGGTCGACGCGCCTACTCTCAGCGATCTTGCTGATCGATATCCTGCGATTCCAGATCGGTTTCTTCGTTTCCTTGCCGATATCGGTTGGGGTGAAATCGGAAGCGCCGGATACATGATTTACTCCGGTCCGGCTCTGGCGACAGATATCTTCGGCGACGTATCAGGGGAGGCTGCAGACCTGATCCTCTTCGGAGACGGCTTTGCGGGTTTTGCTGCCGGATTCGACAATGATGGACGTGTGAAGGAAGTGCAGATCGGCACGTGGGAGGTGGTCTTTCGTGGCGGAGAATTCGGGGACTTCATCATCGAGAAGATCGATGACGCGGTACACGGTTCGCAGCTGACGGTCCCAGGCTGAGAATTCGCCCTGCGCCAGAGTCGCGCGGCGACATCTGTTGACTACCCGCTTAAAGCCCGGCTCAGGCTCCCATGCATCCATTTCCGCAGTGCAGCGTTGCGCCCCTGAAACAGGTTCAGGGAATCACCGTCATGCGTATCCGCGTTCTGTCCGCCTTCCTCGCCGCTATCGTCGCGACGCCCGCACTTGCGCAGGATGAAGCGCCCACCCCCGAACAGGCCGAGGTCGCACAGGAAGCCCGCGCGCGCCTGACCATCGCGGCGGGCGGCGTGTGGCTGCCCGATTATGAGGGGTCTGACGATAATCGCTGGGTGCCCGCGCCCGCCGCCAACGGCACCGTGGCGGGGATGAGCTTCACCGTGCTCGGCAACCGCGCCAGCCTCGACCTGATCCCTGATGTTGCGGGCAAGGACTGGAACCTCCAGCTCGGCCCGGTCGCGGTGATCAACTTGAACCGCACCAACCGCGACGCGATCGAAGATCCCCGGGTCCGCGCGCTGGGTGAGATCGACACCGCGGTCGAGGTTGGCGGCTATGGCGCGCTCGCCAAGACCGGGGTGATCCATGATTTCGACACGCTGACCGTCAGCGTCAGCTATCGCCACGACGTGACGCGCATCCACCGCAGCGGCGTGTGGACCCCGTCGGTCACCTACATGACCCCGCTCAGCACCAAGGCGCTGGTCACCCTGTTCGCCAGCGCCGAAGTGGTGGGCGACCGTTACGCCCGCACCTATTTCGGCGTCACCCCGGCCGGCAGCCTCGCCAGCGGCCTCCCCACCTACACGCCGGACGGTGGGCAAAAGGACATCACCTTCGGCGGCATGTTCACCCATTCGCTCACCGGCAACCTGACCAAGGGCCTCGCCCTGATCGCGGGCGGCACCTACAAGAAGCTGGTCGGCGACGTCGCGGATTCGCCCCTCGTCGCCATCGCCGGATCGCGACACCAGTGGACGGCGGGTGCCGGACTGGCGTTGACCTTCTGATGGTTGCGGCGGGCGGCTTGCCGATCAGGCGCGGCGGCCGCTACGGTGGTGCCATGCGCTATCCCCTGTCCGCCGCCGCTACTCTGCTGCTTGCCCTGTCCACCACCGCCATCGCCCAACAAGCGGAGGATGGAGAATTGGTCCTTGCCACGCCGGAGTCGCTCGGCGTGACGCCGGAGCAATTCGCGAAAATGGGGTTCGCAAAGGGTGCGATGATCCGGCGCGAGACCAGCAAATCGCGCCGATCCTTTGGCTATATCGAGTTCGGTGAGGCGGTGGAACAGCCGCAGACTCCACCCGCAACCCGTGATGTCGCGCCGGGGGCGGTTCTGGCGCAGCAACAGGTGCGGATTGAACAAAGGCGATGGCGTGTGGCCGCGCCGATCGCGATCGGTGCCCCGTTCAACACGATCCTAGAGGCGGAGACGCGCTTCCTGCACCTTACCGATGCGGCGGACGGGAGTCGGCCGTGCGCCCGCAATGTGCCGTACAAGCCCTACACGCCGGCCCAGGATGCGGCGGGGAACATCTTTCCGGTCATCTGCCTGCACGGCCGCGACGCTGATGGGCGCTACCGGACCGCACGGTTCCTGCCCTATTATCCTGCGCGCGCTCAGCCCCGCGACGTCGCAATCGCGCCCGTGGAGCTTGAGCCGATCGCACCGGGCGTGGTCGATCCCCATTTCCCTGCCTTGATCGCGATCCGGCGGCTCCGCGTCGTGAAGCTCGATGCGGATGGCATGCAGATCTCGGTGGAGCGTATGGTCAAACAGACCAGCGCCGCCGCACCACTCGATGTGAAGGGATTGCCCGACACGGCCTTCCATACCCTCGGCACCCACAGGATTCCGCTCCGCTCGGGTGCGGCGACCACGATCGACGGACTGACGCTGACTCTGCGCCAGCACGGCTCGGTGTGGGAGGTCGAATCCACTGGAGCGCTTGCGCCATGGGGACAGGTGGACGCAAACCGCACCGAGCTGATCTTCGGGGACGAGGTGTTCGGACCCGTTCCCGAATAGCCCGCTGGACCTTCTCCCCGACACCCCCTACAACCCGCCCCATCCCCGGGGGAGCGCCGTTCCGCGCTTGAGAGGAGGGCAGGAGCCTTCGACCCGCTGAACCTGATCCGGTTGACACCGGCGTAGGGAGGGAGCGGCCCGCACCCATGGTCCGTTTCCTCCACCTGGAGAGGAACATCATGGCCGACATCCCCGCAAAGACCGAACTTGCCGTCACCACCGGCGCCATCCGCGGCTCCACCAAGATCCATGTCGGCCCGCGCAAGGTCGCGATGCGCGAAATCCATCTCGAACCGTCCAGCGGCGAGCCCCCGGTCCGCGTCTATGACACCAGCGGCCCCTATACCGACCCCAATGCCCGCATCGACATCATGGCCGGGCTTCAGGAGCTCCGCCGCGACTGGATCCGCGAACGTGGCGATGTCGAGGAAGTGGCCCAGCGCGAAGTCCGCCCCGAGGATAACGGCCAGCTCGGCCCCGACCGCAGCGGCGGGGTCCAGCCCTTCCCGAACGTGCGCAAGAAGGTGCTGCGCGCCAAGCCCGGCATGAATGTCAGCCAGATGCACTATGCCCGCCGCGGCATCGTCACCCCCGAAATGGAATATGTCGCCACCCGCGAAAATCTCGGCCGCCAGATGCTCGCCGAATATGTCCGCGACGGCGAAAGCTGGGGCGCGTGGATCCCCGACTATGTCACCCCCGAATTCGTCCGGGACGAGGTCGCCCGCGGCCGCGCGATCATCCCCAACAACATCAACCACCCCGAAAGCGAGCCGATGGCGATCGGCCGCAACTTCCTGGTCAAGATCAACGCCAATATCGGCAACTCCGCCGTCGCGTCGAACGTCGCGCAAGAGGTGGACAAGATGGTGTGGGCGATCCGCTGGGGCGCCGACACGATCATGGACCTCAGCACCGGCCGCAACATCCACGACACCCGCGAATGGATCCTGCGCAACAGCCCCGTGCCAGTCGGCACCGTCCCGATCTATCAGGCGCTCGAAAAGGTCGGCGGCATCGCCGAAGACCTCACCTGGGACATCTTCCGCGACACGCTGATCGAACAGGCCGAGCAGGGCGTCGACTATTTCACCATCCACGCCGGCGTGCGCCTGCCCTATATCCCTCTGACCGCCAAGCGCGTCACCGGCATTGTCTCGCGCGGCGGCTCGATCATGGCCAAATGGTGCCTGGCGCATCACCGTGAGAGCTTCCTCTACGAGAAGTTCGACGAGATTACGGAGATCATGAAGGCGTACGACATCGCCTATTCGCTAGGCGATGGCCTGCGCCCTGGCAGCATCGCCGACGCCAATGACGAGGCGCAGTTCGCCGAACTCTACACGCTTGGCGAACTGACCAAACGCGCCTGGGAACAGGATGTCCAGGTGATGATCGAAGGCCCCGGCCATGTGCCGATGCACAAGATCAAGGAGAATATGGACAAGCAGCTGCAGGCGTGCGGCGAAGCCCCCTTCTACACGCTCGGCCCGCTCACCACCGACATCGCCCCCGGATACGACCATATCACCAGCGGCATCGGCGCCGCGATGATCGGCTGGTACGGCACCGCGATGCTCTGCTACGTCACGCCCAAGGAGCATCTCGGCCTCCCCGACCGCGACGATGTCAAGGTCGGCGTGGTGACGTACAAGCTGGCAGCCCACGCCGCCGACCTCGCCAAGGGCCACCCCGCCGCCAAGGTCCGCGACGACGCGCTAAGCCGCGCCCGCTTCGAATTCCGCTGGCGCGACCAGTTCAACCTGTCGCTCGACCCCGATACGGCGGAACAGTACCACGACCAGACCCTGCCAGCGGAAGGCGCCAAGACCGCCCATTTCTGCTCGATGTGCGGCCCGAAATTCTGCTCGATGAAGATCACGCAGGAAGTACGGGACTTCGCGGCGAAGCAGAATCAGGGGGCGGACGCGTTCATCGCGGCGCGGCCGGTCGATGTGGCGCAGGCGGAAGAGGGCATGGCCCAGATGAGCCGGGTGTATGACGAAATGGGGCGGGAGTTGTATCTGGGGAGCGGCGGGCGGGAGCACGATTAAAGCTCCTCGCTAAGGGACACCTATTACAGGGGCTTAAACATGCTCTGGCCGCCATCGGAATAGAGCCGAGCATAAAATTCCACCGCATAACGATCAGTCATGCCCGCAATATAATCGGATATGATTCTCATGCGCCGCTGCACATTCCCATCGCTAGCTTTCACCAGTTTTAAAACGTCGTCCGGTAGAAGTAAATCTCCCCTAGGCTCGGACAGCGCTTTAAAAATCCCCTCGACGATTTCTTTTCCTCTGTATTCAGATATTTTTACTTTACTAGAAAAAATCGTCGCCTCGTACGTATAGTTCTTCAAGACTTCTATTTTTAGTAATATTTCTGGGTCGACAACAATTTTGCTTAGTTGCGGATTCTCATAGTCTTCGACTGCTGACACGCCACCTATAAACTGGCCTACCAGATCTGCAGTGAATTGCGTTCTCACATTTCCATCGCTCGCTATGCTCTCTAGCTGCGACGAAATCTCCAGCGCTGATGAAATGTGTTCGATAACTGTGTCGGTTTCATCTGGGCTGAGATCGCGGGGGGCTGAGACTGAGCCTTCAAACAGGCTAAGTAGCGTCCGTAAGACATCAAAATCACTGAAATTTGCTGTTCCAACTGCATCTCGAACCTTTGCCGCAACCCGCTTTAGGAGCCCGGGGTCGCTCGACAGCATGCGCGATGGCGTCAAAAATCCAGCTTTAAAAGAGTCTTCGAGATCGTAGGTCGAATATGCAATATCATCCGAGATATCCATAATCGCGCACTCAATAGTCTTAAAATGCTTTCCTTCTGCTAATGTCGGTGTGACATGTTTCTTAATATCAGATACAATTGGAGCATCTTCAAAATAGTACCCCTTTCGAACTTTATCCATTTTGTCTCGACTGGCAGGTATTACCCTGTCGTACTTAAGTAGCGCGCCAAGGGTTCGGTACGTGAGGTTTAAGCCTGCACGGCGATTAATTGGGCAGCTTTCGTCAGTGAACCTTTTCTTCTCGATCTGAGTTACGATACGCAGTGTTTGCGCGTTGCCCTCAAAGCCACCGTGAGGACGCATGGCTTCGTCTAGTGCTTCCTCCCCATTGTGACCAAAAGGAGGATGCCCAATATCGTGTAGCAGCGCGGCTGTAAGACAGATCCGCGGATTAATGGGGTTGTTCTCGAAAAAAGGCTGCCTGCCGTTTATCGAACAAGCGATAGACTCGGCGATTTGTCCCACCTCTAGTGAGTGCGTGAGCCTGTTTCTAAAAAAATCTGATTCGTGGCCAGGGAAGAGCTGTGTTTTCCCCTGTAGCCGCCTGAAACTGGGGCTGTGTATCACCCTCGCGAAATCTCGACGGAATTCATCCCGCCACTGCTCTTGTGATCCCGCCTCGGTAACGTACCTGCTGCTATCAGATTTGCGATAGAGCAGATTCGACATTGCTATCCTCCGGGATGCGCCACTCTATTATTAGTGGCTGCGCGGTGTTCTTTGACCCGGTCTTCTACCACAGCGCGCAATAAGCGCAATTTTTCTGCAGCGATACGCTGCGTCTCGGCCGCAGTCCTGCTCTGTTCCGACATACGCACCTCGCCCCCCGTTTGAATCGCCCCAGCGCCCTTAAAGATAGAGTCGAATTTTCTTCGTCTGTCCAGCACTCTGCGACAGCTTGCATATTTCCGCTATGAAAACCGATGTTCCCTATATGTTCCCCGCATGCATATGTCAATGCTCCAACCGGCCCCCTCGCCAATCTCATGCCTCGATTTCCGTACCCCTGATGGATGCCCCCACGCCACACCCCGCCCGCAATCCATCCAACACGCCCCGCCGCCCCTGTCCTACACGCGCCAAATCCGCTTCACCCTGTCGGATGAAGCACGTTCCGCACCCCTTTGCCCCGGCGACGCAATCACCCGTGCCCGGCCCGGCGCAGCCCGACGACCCCGGCACCGCGCTCACGCGCACGCCCGACGCCGCGCCCGCCTACGACCCCGCCGACTATCGCTGGGTTCCCGTCCGCCGCCGCCCGCGCAACGATGGCTGGACGCCGGAGAAACAGCGGCGCTTCATCGAAACGCTCGCCGATACCGGCCTGGTCAACGTCGCGGCTCATGCGGTCGGCATGTCGCGCGCCAGCGCCTATCAGCTGCGCCGCGCCCCGCATGGCGCCGCCTTTGCCCGCGCCTGGGATGCCGCGCGGCATCAGGCGGCGGGGCTGATCGAGGATATCGCCTTCGAACGCGCGATCGAGGGGACGGAACAGGAGGTGCTCGACCGCGACGGCAATGTCGTCGCGACCCGGCTGGTCCATGACAATCGCCTGCTCAAATATCTGCTCAGCCATCTGAAGCCCGAACGCTATGGCCGCGACCGCACAGCCGCGCCGCCCGCGTCCGCGCCTGAAGCGGCCACGCTCGACGCCACGTTGCGCGCGATGGAGCCCGCGCTCCCCGCGCCGCCCGAACAGCTGCTCGACCCCGAAACCCTTGCCGACGAACTCGCGCTCGCCGACATCGCGGACGGGCAGCTCCCGCACTTTCTCAGCGAACAGGCGCCATCCCCGACACCCGCGCAGCGCGCCGCGCAGGAGTCCGCCGCGCGCGCCGCCCGCGGCCGCGCCGCGCTCGCCAAGCGCGATGCCGGCGGCACGCTCACCGATGCCGAGTTCGCCGACGAATGCTATGCGATCGACCCGTTCAGCAACCGCGACCCACGCCCACGCCCCCGCCAACGCCGCGGCGGGGATGCGCGATAGTGTAAAGCCAGTGTAAACTTCCGCGCGCTGCCCCCGTCTTGAAAGTGTCTTGCTTCAGTGATACACCGGCGCTGCAACGATCGAGTATCCCTGATGCGTACCCTCCTCGTCACCGCCGCCACCCTCTGCGCCCTCGCCGCCCCCGCCCTTGCGCAGCAGGCTGCGGATCAGGCCGATGTCGTCATCACCGCCCGCGAGCAGCGCGACAAGCAGATCCGCGACTATGTCCGCGCGCTCGCCAATGTGCCGGGACGCGACCCGATGGCGCGGTTTGATCGCACCACGGTCTGCCCCGGTGCCGTGGGCCTGAGCGCGGCGCGCAATGCCGAGATTGCGGCGCGGATGCGGGTGGTTGCCAAGGCGGCGGGGATCGCGGTGTCGGACAAGGCCGATTGCAAGCCCAACGCGCTGGTCATCTTCGCTGCGGACAAGGAGGCGATGGTCGCCGCGCTTGAAAAGGCGCACCCCGTCTATTTCCGCGACGCCTATGGCATGCCGATCCGCACCCCGAAACAGGCCGGCCCGGCGACCGCCTGGCATCTGGAAGGCCGCCTCGACCGTAGCGGAACGCCGGTCGCGTATAATGCCGACACCAGCCAGTACGAACTCAACTCGCCGCTACCCCCGTCACGGACCAGCAGCACGATGCGCCCGATCTTCATCGCCGCGGTGGTGGTGATTCAGCTCGACTCGGTGGTCGGCCTCAGTCCGACCCAGATCGCCGATTATGCCGCGATGCGAACATTGGCACAGACTGATCCGGAGAAGGTGAAGGGCGTGTCCGCGCCCACCATCCTCACCATCCTCGACGCCCCCGACGATGCCGAAGTGCCGGTGACGCTGACCAAATGGGATCTGGGCTATCTGCGCGGCCTCTACGCCGCCGCCCCAATGCGCAGCGCCGCGACGCAACGCGGCGAGATCAAGCGCGGGATCGAGGGCGATCTCGACACGGCCGCCGGGGGAAAATAACGCGCTCAGTGCACCGCGCGTTCGGTCAGCAGCGTCGCCTTCCCGCTGGCCCATGCGATTTCCATCGCCGGTTCCTTGGGCTTGCCCGGCGCGAACAGCTCATAGAGGATCCGTCCGTCCTCCACCTGCCGGCTCTCGATCACGCGCTCGGGCGTAAAGGCATCGGCGGTCGCGGCGGCGGCGGCGCGAACCAGGGCAGGGGCCTGCGCCCAAGCGATATCGCGCTGCACCTCGACCGCCTTGAGCGACCCGTCGGGCTGAACCAGCATGTCGATCTCGACCTCGCTGCCATCGGGCCGCGTGCCCTCGACGTCATAGTAAGTCCGCCCGTCGCGGTCCTTGCGCTCGGCTTCTGAGATGCGCATCCCCGGCACCGTCGCCTCGGCCAGTTCGGCAACCCCGTCGGGCAGCTCGGTCGCTGCGACATTGCTGATCACCGCCTCCGGGCCCTCGGCCAGAACGCCATTGGCCGGTGCCGCGTCGTTGTCGGCGGGCGAGCATGCGGCCAGTGCGATCAGGGGCAGGGCAAGGAAGCGCATCGCGATACTCCGGGAAGGGTTACCGGTGTCAGAGTGCGCCCGTGATGCTCCGGACGCAAGCTCAGGCTATCGCAATCCGCCCGCTCATTGCGCGCCGTGCATCGAACCGCTGCCACGCCCGCTCGTGAAAGAAGAAAGCGACCGCGTTGATGCACGGCTCGATCAGCGCGATCCCGCCAGCCAGCGTGACCGATCCGGTAAAGGCATAAGCAACGCTGAACCCGACCGTCAGGTGGATCGACAGATAGGTGAACGTCTTGGTCAGATCGCGCGACATGGGCGGCATCCTGTGAAGCTATGCCGCCCATATGGTGGTTGAAGAAATCGAACTGAAACGCGAAGAAGCGGCTTCAGTAATCGCCCCGCTCGATCAGTTTGCGCGGTTTTCCATCCGCGCGTCGTCGGCGTCGTCGATCGCTTCGGCCTTGGCCTCGCCTGCGTCCTCGACATTGTCGGCCTGCTGCTCCAGCGCCTCTTCCATCGTCTCGTTGGGGGCCATGTCGGCCTGGTCCTCGAGATTGTCGGCCATCGCCTCGGCATTGGCCTCGACATTGTCCGCCGCGCGATCGTCGGCACCGCCGCACGCCGCCAGCGCAACCAGTCCGGCACCGGCCAGCGCCGCCTTGAACATCGATTTCATTGGGTAATCCTCCTGTTGATGCCGCGCATCAATGAGTGGAGGGCCAAGCGGTTCCCCGCGTGCCGCACACACGGCCCCGCAACCGTCGGACAGGATTGGGGAAAATGGTGCTGCCGGTGAGGATTGAACTCACGACCTCAGCCTTACCAAGACGCTTTTTTACTTGCGCTAATATATCCAAACCTACGATTTCCGCCATTTTTTCTTGACTCACATCGCCGTCAACACGACAATCCAACCCACGATATTCTGCCGCTTGCTTCCGATCTGCTTCCAAATTTCGGATGCCTTGGAGAAGCAGCGGCTGGGTTGGGAGTAATATAGCATGTCCGCCGAGCGCATTCGAATCACGAAGCGGATCGTTGATAGTCTCTCCGCGGACGGCACCGATCGTTTCCTTTGGGACAGCGATGTCCATGGTTTTGGGTTGAGAATTTCTCAGGCGGGCAAGCTGACCTATGTCCTCCAGTACCGTTTCGAAGGGCGTCAGCGGCGTTTCAAGATTGGCTCCCACGGCTCGCCTTGGACGCCTGAAACTGCACGCTCCGAGGCGCAGAGCCTTTTAGGTAAAATTGTAGACGGGATCGACCCTCAACAAGAAAAGATCAACGAGCGTAAAGAACTCGATATCTCGGAGCTTGGCGAGGTCTACCTGAACGAAACGCTCTTCACCGCGAAGGAGAGCTCGATCCGACAGGCGCGCAACAATATCGAGAATCATATCCTCCCGCTGCTCGGGAAGCGGCGAGTGTCAAAAATCGAGCGTAGCGATATCGAGCAGATGCTTCGCGACATCGCCGCGGGGAAGACAGCGCGGACGGTCAAGAAGGGCAATAGGAGACTGTCTCGCGTCCGTGGCGGCAAGGGCGCGGCGAACCAGTCCGTGACGACGCTTAGCGCGATGCTCGGCGTCGCGGTGGAGCGCAAGCTACGCACCGACAATCCTGCCATCGGCGTGCGCAGGTTCCCCGGCAAGAAGATGGAGCGTTTCCTCTCGCCCGCCGAGCTGGCGCGTTTGGGAGAAGCCCTTTCCGCGGCCGCCGCGCTCGGAGTGGAAAGCCAGTACGCGATTGCCGCGTTGCGCCTGCTTGTGCTGACCGGCTGCCGGAAGAACGAGATCCTCAAGCTGAAGCACGCCTATATCGACCGCTACCATCGCTGTCTGCGTCTGCCCGATTCGAAGACCGGCGCGAAAGTCGTGCATCTCGGCGGCCCCGCGATGCGGATCATCGCAACGACGCCACCAGTCGACGGCAATCCCTATCTGTTGCCCGGCAAGAAGAACGGCACCCATGTCACCGATCTGCAATCGGTCTGGGTCCGCGTGCGGACGACTGCCGGCCTGGAGGATGTTCGGATCCACGATCTGCGGCACAGCTTCGCTTCGATAGGGGCAGCGACCGGCGACAGCATGTTGATCATCGGCGCATTGCTTGGGCATCGCAGCGCCAAGACGACTGAGCGCTATACTCACCTCTCGGATCATCCGCTCAAGTCCGCAGCAGAGCGAATCTCGGAGGAAATTGCTCGCTGCCTCGGCGAAGGTGTCGAGATAGGCGCCGCGCAAGACGGCGGCGAGGACCCGTTCGAGGCTTTCTGGGCACGGGATGCCGGAGGTCAGCTGCCGACCCCTGATCCAGTGTTGGGGGAGGTTATCCGCACGCAGTGGCTCGATACGCGCGCAGCCGCTGCCAAGCTCGGTTTCACGGTCGGAACGATGCAGACCTACCGCTGGCAAGGTACGGGGCCGGCGTTCCGAAAGATCGGCCGCCGTGTCGTTTATTCGGCGGATGCGATCTCCGCGTGGCAGCGAGTGCATACCGCTGCTCCGTCTGAGACTGCGCTTGCTGCCTGATCGTAGAAAGTCGGCGCGGCTCGGACTGGGCTGTCAGTTCCCATCCGGCGAGCTGGGCGTGTCTGGCCCGGTTTTGGGTTGTGGAGGGGACTTTGCGCCCCAGCCTCGGTCGCTCGGCTCGAACTAGACGCCGTGCTCATCGCAGTTGCGGATAGGGTCGCGAATGACGCGTTCGGCAGGATGTCCATACGGGATCGTCCCGGCAGATCGGGCATGCAACGTGATTGCGGCAACGTTTGCTGTGTCGACGCTCCGCGCCTTTCATCGCTAAGGATTGGATTCCCCCCATCCTAGACCCAGCGCTTTTTGGAGCGCGATGAAAGCCCGGGTAAGCTCCGCCTGCGCGGCGATTGAGGACTGGGTCGCCGCCAGAGCCGTGCGTTCTGCATCGAGTGACATGGTGAGCGGGACTGCCCCCCGATCAAATCGCTGGGCCGCATAGCGAGCAGACTCACGGGCGCTTTCGGCGCTCCGGTACGCGGACAGGAGACTTTCTCGCTGATTGCCGAACCGGGACAGGCTGGTCTCGGCATCAGTCAAGGCCGCCAGCACGGCTTTGCGATATTGCGCCTCCGCTTCGTCGCGATCGCCGCGGGCCTGGTCCACCCTCGCGCGGTTGCGACCAAAGTCAAGAAAGCTCCAGTTGATGCGCGGCAGCAGCAAGGTGGACACATTGCCGGTATCGAGGACGTCACCGATGCTAGGACCGCCCAGGCCGATGATGCCCATGATACTGATCGACGGAAATTGCCTCGCGACGTTCACGCCGATACTGGAAGTCGCGGCCGCAAGGCGGCGCTCAGCGGCTCGGATGTCTGGCCTCCGGCGCAGCATCGACGCCGGATCGCCGATGGGGACGCTCGCCGGTAAGGCAGGAATTGCAGCGGGTGCTGAAAGGGCCGCGTCATGCGCACCCGGCTCGTCGCCGGTCAGGAAAGCCAGCTGGTCCAGCGTGACGGCAATCTGCCCCTCCAGTGGCAGCAGCGCGCCTTGCGTACGGCTGAGTTCCGTGCGCAGTCGCACCACGTCGTCACGAGACGACGCCCCTTGCCGCTCGCGCTGTTCGACAAGCGCGAGCGACTGGGCCAGCAACTCAGCCGAACGTCGAGCAAGAACCAAACGTTGTTGCAACTCACGCAACGTTACGTAATTGCTTGCCACTTCCGCCGACAGTCGCACCTGTACATCGGCCAGGTCCGCCTCCGCCGCTTCAGCCTGCGCACTGGCTCCCTCGGCGGCACGCCGGCGGCCGCCAAACAGGTCGATCTCCCAAGATGCATCTAGACCGGCATTGTAGAATTCCGCGCTGATACGATCGGATTTCGCGCCCTGCGACGGAAGCGCCAGTGACCCGGCGGGTAGGTCCGCGACGATCGCAGTGCCAGTCGCGGATATGCTCGGTAGCTGGTTACCCCGCTGCTCGCGATAAGTAGCGCGCGCCTTTCGAATTCGCGCCTCGGCAATTGCGATGTCCGGGCTGGCCGCCAGTGCGCGGTCGATCAGTGCAGTTAGCTGCGGGTCGTCCAGGGACGTCCACCAGCGGGCAAGCGGCGGCTGCGGAACAGTCTGCAAAGCATCTGCGCGGCGGAACTGGGCTCCTGCGCGTTCGGCGTTTGCGACCATATGCGGACCGCCATAATCGGGGCCGACGGTGCAGCCCGCCAGCAGCAGCGGGATCAGAAAGAGTTTTCGTGACATCATCAGTGCATTGCCATCTGCGTGCCGGAGGGAATCGGGCGGAGGAACAGCGCGAGCGGCGTGGTGATCGCGATTGCGACGCCGAGCGCGAAGAACAAGTCGTTATAGGCCATCACGGTTGCCTGCCGGAGCATCTGGCCGGCGAGTTGTCGGTAGGCGCCAGCCTCTCCGCCCGGCCCCGCCATCGCGCGCATGAACCACTCTTGCGTCGTCACGGCGTTAGCCGAAACCATCTCGCCAAGCCGATGAAAGTGGATAAAGGTCTGGCGGTCCTGCAGCGTGGCCATGAGCGCCAGTCCGATTGACCCGCCAAGGTTGCGCCCGGCGTTGAACAGCGCTGATGCGTCGCCGGCGTCCTCGGCAGACACTGCGCTGATGGCCGCTTGATTCAGGAACATCATCGCGAAAATCTGCCCGAACCCGCGCACGAACTGCGAGTTGGTCATGTCGCCGCCAGAAGACTGCGTTGTGAGATGCCAGTCCATCGCGCAGCTTGCGCCGATCAGCACCATGCCGACGATGACGGCAAGCCGCACGTCAAGATATTTAATGGCGAGGGGCAGGAATGGCATCATAAGCAGCGCGGGAACCCCGGAAATGAAGACTACTTGGCCGGATTGTAGTGCGCTGTAATCGGCATTGATCGCGAGAAATTGAGGGATCAGGAACGTGACGCCGTAAAGTACGACACCGATCACCAGGCTGAGCACGAAAACACTGCCGAAAGCCCGACTGAAGATCAGCCTGAGCTTCAGTACCGGGCTTTCAGCCCGCAATTGTCCCGCCGTGATAAGAGCGAAACCGAAAACTGTCGCGATGGCGAGCTTCACGATCATGGCGGATTCGAACCACATTTCGCGCTGACCTTCCTCGAGCATCACCGTGAGTGACCCCAAGCCGACGATTAGCCCCGCGATCCCTAGCCAGTCGGCCCTACGAAGCTCTCCAATGCGCAGGCGCTCGTGATCGAGTCCAAACAGCAGCAGCAAGGCAAGCCCGGCACAGACCGGCACGTTCAGGAAGAACGCATAGTGCCAACTGTAATTGTCGGTCAGCCAACCGCCTATGATGGGCCCCAGCACAGGCCCCAGGATAGCCGTCCCACCGAACGCCGCCGTCCCGATCGGCTGCTGCGATGGCGGAAGACGGGTCGCGATGATTGTCATTGCCGTAGGGATGAGGGCGCCGCCAGTAAAACCCTGACCCACGCGCCCCGCGATCATCATGGGTAATGTCGTCGATAGCCCACAAACCACCGAGAAGGCTGTAAACGACACAGCCGCCCCGAGCAGGAAATTGCGCAAGCCGAACAGCCGGACGAGAAACGGGCTGAGCGGGATCATCACGATTTCCGCGACCAGGTAAGACGTAGCGACCCAGGTCCCCTCGGTTCCGCTTGCGCCGATCTCGCCCTGAATGGTTGGCAAGGCAGCATTTACGATCGATATGTCCAGCAGGGCCATGAACGATCCAATGGTCCCCGCGGCGACGGCTATCCAATCGCGCGCGCCGGCACGTTGAGCAACCGTCACGGCCGCTTCCGCATGTCATCGCGACTCAGGCGCTCGGATTCCTCCTCAATGCGTTTTCGGCTACCTTTGGCACTTACCGTATCAACCGTGACCTCCACCGAAAGTCCGGGCCGCAGGACATTGCGCGCTTCCGGACCGGCCTCAATACTGATCCGCACGGGCACACGCTGGACGATCTTGGTGAAGTTGCCCGTCGCGTTCTCGGGCGGCAGCAGCGAAAACTGCGCACCTGTCCCGGGAGAGAAGCTCTCGACTCTCCCGCGCAGCTCGACGCCGTCTAACGCGTCGACCTTGATCGCCACCGGCTGGCCGACACGCATCAGCGCGACCTGGGTTTCCTTGAAGTTCGCCTCGACATAGATTTGGTCGGTTGGCACGATCGACATCAGCCGGGTTCCAGGCTGGACGAACTGGCCCGGGCGCACCGCCTTGTCCGCGACCACACCATCAATGCTGCTGCGGATTTCGATCGATCCCAGGTCTGTCGAGGCTCTCGCGAGCTGCGCTTGGGCCGCCCCTCGCTGCGCCAGCGCCTGGCCGATTCGCGCATCCTGGGTAACTAGCGAACGCCGCGCGGCGACGGCAGCGGCGCGTTGCGCGCGAAGATTGGCGATTGCCCGATCACGGTCCAGCACCAGCGCGGCCAATCGCTCGCGCGATTCGGCTCCGGATTGTGCAAGCGGCTCGTAACGGCGAACCTCGGCAGTTGCGGCTGCAGCGGCAGCGGCAGCGCTAGTCACCTGCGCATCTGCCTGCGCTATCGAAGCACGCTGCTCGTCGAGCGCGCGCCGGGCGGTGCGAATACCCGCCTCGGCGGCTGCGACTTGGGCCTGAGCCTCTGCAACTCCGGAGCGGTAATCACGCGCATCGATTACTGCGAGCAACTGACCTCGGCGAACCGGTTCATTGTCTCGGACAAGGACGCGCTCAACATAGCCGCCGAGCTTGGGGGAAATGGTGACGAAGTCCGCGCGCACATACGCGTTATTGGTGGATTGACGGTACTGCCCCCTCTGCTCGTAGTTCAGGTACCACAATCCAGCGACGACGACGCCAGCGATCAGGGCCGCGATGAGTGCCACGCGGATGATTGGATAGCGGATGAGCAGACCGGGCTTGCTGGTAGCAGTTTTCGCACCTGCCGGACCAACGGGATCGTCCTGTGTCTGTCCAGGCTCCTCAAGATGCACCGCCGTGTCAGATGTCGGATGGTCAGTCGCCATTCTGGAACCTTAGGATATGTAAACCGTTCCGTACCTTAGTGAAGCTGGCATTGGGTTTCCACCGCTTTCGCTGAAATAAGGGGTTTTACCGAAAATGAAGGTCACGGATCAAAAACCGCATCGCCGGCAGCAAGCGCGCGCGATGTTGCTGGCACTGGCCGCCGTCAGTGTCCTTGCGGCATCAGCTGCCAAGGCACAGAGTGAGAAGGCCCCGGATGAAGACCGGTCGCGAGTGACGATCGGTGTGGGCGCCGCGACACTGCCGGACTATGAAGGCGCCGACGAGAACAGCATCACGCCTGGCGCCATAATCGTCGGCAAAGTGGCGGGACACGATTTCTTCACGCGTGGCACGCAGCTCTATTTCAACCTCGTTCCAAGCAGGTCAGGGCCCGGCACGAATTTCGAACTTGGCGTGATCGGAGCCGCGCGCTTGGACCGCACGGGAGAAGTGAAGGATCTGCGGGTTCGTGCGCTGGGGAAGCTCGGCACGGCGTGGGAGGCAGGCGGTTATGTAGGCATCACCCGCACCGGTCTTATTACCAGCGATTATGACACGCTGACGGTTCGCGTGGCCTATGTCCGGGACGTTTCAAATGTTCATGACAGCTACGTCGTGACTCCGCAAATATACTACGCCACACCGCTATCGCGCAGCACCTTGGTGTCGATCGGAGCATCGGCGGATTATGTCGGGAAAGACTACGGCAGGACCTATTTCGCGGTGTCGCCTGCCGGCTCGCTCGCCAGCGGTCTTCCGGCATATGCGATCGACGACGGTGGTTGGAAACGATACACTGTCACGGCATTTGCATTGCAAAGTCTCACCGGAGATCTTCGCCGGGGTTTGGGTGTGGGCGGAGGCGTGATGTATGGGCGCCTGCTCGGAAAATATAAGCGCAGCCCGATCGTGTCCGATGCCGGCGACGCCAAACAGCTGTCTGCTGCGATCGGGTTAACCTTTACCTTCTGATGCCGCCGGGCCGCGTCATGCCGGAATGTGGCGCCGCCCAGACGGCCTCTGTCGCTCCCTTTAATCAGGTGACACAGCTCATTGTAATCCTGCATCCCCGTACTTCGTAGCCGGTCACAAGCGGGTTCCACCGCAGCATCGGCTCCCGCTTCATCTGAATGCCGGGAAGCTTCATCAATTCCGTCAGGAATATGGCGGCCTCCAGCAACGCGATGCTGGCTCCAGGGCACCGATGCGAACCGTCCCCGAATGCCAGTCCTGGACCAGGTACGCGATCCGCCCGCTGACGGTCGGGATCAAGGCGCATCGGGCAGCCGCCCATCGCGCGCTCGTCGATATTCGCGGCCCGGATGTCGATCGCGAACGACTTCCCGCTTTCGGGATCGCGACGACGTAGCATGCCCACCACAGGCTCGAGCCTGAGGATTTCCTCCAGGATGTCGATACGCTCGATCTCGTCGGCGGCCAGGAAACGCGCGCGAAGGGCGTCATCCTCCAACAGGTGCCATCCGGCCATGGTAATGAACTCGCGAGTGGTCACCATTCCGGCGGCGGCGTAGGTTACGCACTCTGTCAGCAGCGCACGCGGTCCATAGCCTTGCGCTAACAGATGAGAGATGACGTCTTCGCGCGGATTCGCTCGACGCGCGCGCACTGCCGGGAGGACGTCGCGCAGGTAGAAGTGCCACATGCGTCCTTGTGTTCTCAAGAAGCGAGCAAAATCCAATACTGTCCCCGCGCTGTTGGCCGCACCGTCATCGAACAGACTATCGAGTCGACGCGCCATACTCGCTCGATCGCTGTCGGTAAGGCCCACGACCTCCGCTGCGACTGAAACGGCAAGTTGCAGACTTAGATCGTCCAGATTTACCTCCCGCTCGCGCACGAAGTGCTCGAGCAAGGCGGCGGTCTCCCGCTCGATTACGCCGCGGTATTGCGTGCTTACCACCCGCGGCGAGAAGAAGCGGGCGGTCGCGGCCCGCTGCGCTCGATGCCGCTCTCCGTGTAGAAAGATGATCGGCGCGAAGCGCTCATTGCCAAACCGTTCGATCAGATCCGCGCGAAAGCCAGCCTGACGCAGAGTATCGTTGCGCAAGAGGGCTCTCGCCTGATCGAACTCCATCACTGGGCATTCGCGACCCCTGCTGACAACAGCGTCACTTCTCCGGTCATCACGCGGTGTGTTTATCGCGAACGACGCCATGCCGCCATCCTCCTCAAAATAAGGTTGCGCGTTTGTCCCCGATGCCTACGCGGCGGCGGTGGCTCCTCGACACAACGGAACTAACTATGATATACTGTGTATCATAAATGCAAATTTCGTCAAAACGTTCCGTGGATCCCCGCTTTCTCCGAACGCGGGCGGCACTCCGCGAAGCATTATTCCGAACCCTGCATAGGATGGAGCTCGCGCATGTGACCGTGCAGACTCTCGTCGCCGAAGCCGGCATCGGCTATGCGACGTTCTTCCGGCACTTCGCTTCGGTCGATGCGCTGCTGGTGGCGGTTTCCGAAACCATGATCGGCGAGATCGTTGAGCGGTTAGGGCCGGCGCTTTCCTCGGGCGATCAGGGCGCGTTGCTCAGGGCCGCCGCCGCATATATCGCTGAGGAGAGACGGTCCATCGCAGCAATCCTGATCGGCGGTGGAGAACGGACGCGAAGGGATATTACTTCCCAGGCAATTGCCCGCGCCGAGCATTTGCCGCTCGCGCTGGATCCTGCGCTGCCGCGCACCCTTGCTGTCACACACCTCGTCGGTGGTGCGATCAACGTCGTGGTATGGTGGGTGACCAGCGAAGAAGCTGCCGAAGAGGAGCAACTCGTTGAAATGCTTGGACGGCTCGCGCTCGCTCCGGTTGTTGCGAGTTCACCATCACAACGGTGACAAAGAGAAATCGCACTGCGCGGTGCACACCGGCGCCCCGGGATTTTCCTGCCAAGTGTCGGCGTGAACCACCGCCGCCCGTTTTCCGATCCGGCGAATGACCGGCCGTGCGATCAGATCCCGCAACCGGGTAGGGGCCAAAAACTGGACGTTGACGCTGACTAGGCGTGGCAGCACCAACAGCTCAAGCCGATGCGCCACGACGGCCCCACATGCGAGCTCGAGGAACGCCGTTACTGCGCCTCCGTGAATGGCGGGGATAAGCGGGTTTCCTATCAGATCGGGACCGGGCGACAGTCTCCATGTCAACCCGTCTTCCTCTAAACAGATCATTCCTCCAAGCCTCGCTCCAAAAGGCGAGGACGCTATGATCGCGGTGAGGCGAGTGTCCATGATGCTAGGCCGCATTCGGCTGGCTGAGCGAGAAAACGCCCTGCGCGGTGGCGAAGACGTCCGAAGGATCCTGGTCCCATACTTCGGCGCGCACAAACGCCCTGCTCGCTGAAACCCTGTAGCAGTGAGCCCATACCGTGACGGGACGCTCCGGGGTGGCAGCACGAATATGGTCGATCTTGAGGTTCAAGGTTGCGATCAACACGGGCTTCACGAGCTTGGACATGACAGCGACGCCGCAACCATGGTCAATCAGAGTTGCCACGCCGCCACTGGCTGCTCCGCCGTGCTGATCACAGAGGTCGTGGCGCCAGGCCATGCGCAACGCCGCAAGGCCGTCACCTGAAGACAGCAACTCCAATCCCAACGCGGTACTCCAGGGAATGGCGACCATCCCGAGTTCGAATGGAACGGGCAAAGGGGTCTCCGCATTCAGGACCGAGCTCGGCTTCCTAGCCGAAAAGCGGTCTCCATGGAAAGGCAAGAACTACACCGGACGGTTTACATAGTGCAGAGCGATCGGTATTGAAGCCACGCGTTTATGGAGACCAGATCGAACAGGTTGCTAGTCCTTGCCGTGATCGGCATCCTCCTCGCGTCGCTGATCGCCTTTTCGACCTGGCTCTTCTCGGCGACAAATCCTGCCGGTCGCGAATATCTGATTCAATTCAATGATAGCGTGGCGGGGATCGAAAAGGGGTCGTCCGTCAACTATTCGGGTGTGCCGGTCGGCGCGGTTACCAGTGTGCGGCTCACTGCGAAGGATCCGGCGAGTGTGTTTGTGACCGTCCGGCTCGATCCCGAAGTTCCGATCCTGCAAGGCGTGAAGGCGTCGATCACCAGGTCCCTGGTAGGCGGAGCGGCTACCATCACGCTCGATGGATCGCAGAAAGGCGCGCCTCCGATCGTTTCACAGGATGACGCAACGCTGCCCGTGATCCCGGCCCGGAAGGGCGGCCTGATCGGATCAGGTGGAGACCCGATGGCGACCCTCGAACGAATCAGCCGTACGGTCGACAAAGTCTCCGGCAATCTTGACTCCCGCGGGCAAGAGCGCGCGCGCGAGCGGCTGGCGGCTCTCGCGGCGAGTTCAACAGCGTGGCCCGGGCGCGCGACGCGCATTTCAGACTCGCTGAAGGGAGCTCGTGGAAGGATTTCGCGCTTCGGCATTTCGCTCGACCGCGCCGGGGATAGTGCGCATCGGCTGAGCGCTCGAATGAAAGCCAACCCGGGCGGCCAACTTGGCAGCGCCGACAAGAAATTGCGGAGCGCGCAACAAGGTATCGAAGGATTTGAGCGCAGCGTCAGCGCGGCACGGCCGTCGATCAGAGCGGCGGAGACTCGCAGCGAACATATCACCGCCGAGGTTCGTTCACTCCGCGGCCAAGCGCTAGGCATTGCCGAACGTGCGGAACAGATCGACCAGTCCGGCCTCCGGTTCGGTGCACCGAAGCTTCCAAACTTCAAGAAAAAAAAGCACCCTCATGTCGCGCGCCGTACCGGCTCCGGTGCGGTCGCCTGACCGTAAATGAAACCGGTCGCGGGGCCTGGAACGCCGCGCCTGTCGACCAACGTTCCGGGACGCTGACCCGGCCGTGGCGGAGTTGCGCGAAACCGGCGGTGCATCGTAAGGCATGACGAGGGCCTTTAACTTGGCTGTGCTTGACCGCCATTTGGCCAGTAGCGTGCGGCCGGGCGTCGCGGGCGATCCCACCGAGACCGCGCCGGCATTTCCGCTGGTCGCCGAACGCGTCGTGAGAACCCGTCGGGCACGTGGCCCGAGCACGAGAGATATTCAACAGGGGTTGACGGCTGCTGCTGGCGTCTGGTTGGTCTTTGGCACATTCTTGAAAGGCAGAGAAATCTGCCGTCCAGCCTGGTTCCGAAGCCTCGGCGGCGGGAGTGCGGAGAGGAAGGCCGTGGTTAGCGTAGAGCGTCAAGATCGCCAGCGGCGAGGGCGAAAGATGGGCAGGCCCACAGCAACCGATGCGGCACGCCTTACGCTGCACATCCTGAAGAGCGCGCGAGACGTATTCTTCGAACGCGGGTTCGACGGCGCCAGCTCCGACATGATCGCCGAACGGGCCAGAATTTCAAAGCGCACGCTCTACGCCCGGTTCGGTAGCAAGGCCCGGATGTTCGAAGCCGTGATCCTCGACGAGATCGATACCCAGCTTCGAGCACTCGAGCCAACCGACGATGAAAGCCTGGACGTCTCTGCCCGTCTACACGCGATCGCAGACGTGCTGTTGGAATGGCTGCTGACGGCGCGAATTGCCTCGATGGAGCGAGTCGTCATCGCGCAGGCCGTCCGTTTCCCGGCACTCGCCGCGAATATTCACGAATTCGGCTTCCAGCGCGCCGTGCAGTGGGTAGCGAGCATCCTCGCTCACGCGAATGCAAAGGGCGAGCTAGCGCTGGCCGACCCAGTTTTCGCCGCCGAACAGTTTGTAACGCTCGTCGTGGTCGCGCCGATGCGCCGGTCGGCGCTCGGCCTCGCGCCGGCCGCATATGATATAGCCGCGAAGGAGCGTGTCCGTCGCGGGATCGAGTTGTTTCTCGGTGGGTGTCTGCCAAGGGCGCCGACGACCGAAGAATCCATTCTATGACGGCAAAACAGGACGTGCCGATTGGCGAGCGCATGCGGTTCGCCGAGCTGACGAAGATATTTGTGCGCCACGGCCTCGGCGGATTGGCGGCGCGGATCGGTTTGACCTCAGGTCGCGTGGGCAATTCACATGAGCCCGATGCCCCACGGCGCATGGTCGCACTGCTGCGCGACGTCGGGCCAGTCGCCGTGAAGCTCGGGCAGGTACTTGCCACGCGCGAGGATCTGCTGGGGCCGGAATGGGTGGCAGCGCTTTCGACGCTTCAGGATCAGGTGCAGGCGCTCCCCTTCGAGGAGATCGAGCCCGAGCTCGTTGCCGCACTCGGTGCCCCGCTTGACGCCGTATTCACGCGTTTCGACAGGATCCCGATTGCCGCAGCATCAATCGCGCAAGTCCATAGCGCCATGCTCGACGATGGGACCGAAGTGGTCGTCAAGGTGAGACGTCCTGGCATTGCGGAGAGAGTGGACGCCGATCTAAGGCTCCTGCGTCGGATCGCTAGGCTGGCCGAGAGACGATCACCAGAGTTGCGTCGCCTGAAGCTAGATGAGCTTTTGCGATTCTTCGCCGAAGGACTGTCGCAGGAAATGGACCTCAGCGCGGAGGCTGCGGCGTGTGAGAGTATCGGCGCCTATCTCTCCACGCTCGGGGTCCGCACGCCACGGTTCTTTTGGGATCACATTGGTCGACGCGTGAATCTTCAGGAGAGGCTTATCGGTCAGTCCGTCCGCGCCGCCATCGTTGAGGGCATCGATCAACCAGCCGCAAAAGCGGCCGCCAGCAGCTATGCTGACGCCGTCCTTCGGATGATCATTTTTAACGGACGCTTTCACGCCGACCCCCATCCTGGGAACGTCTTTATTTTGCCAGATGGCACAATAGCGTTCATCGACTTCGGCGCGGTCGGCACGCTAACGCCGATGCGACGCTCGGAACTGGTGTCCATGGTACTGGCCATAGCGGGCGACGACGCACGCGGGGTGGCGGATGTCCTGCTACGCTGGTCGGGTGACTATGCCGTAGATGCACGCGCATTGCAGAGGGATATCGAAGAGTTGATCGGCGAATTTCGCGGCGCCGTCCTTAGGCAGATCGAGCTGTCCGTGATATTCCAGCGTGTATTCACCTTGCTCCGAGAGTACCGGCTCGCACTTCCCCCCGATCTTGCCTTGCTACTGCGCACACTCCTCACTGCCGAAGGATTTGTGCGGGCTCTCGATCCCGAATTCGACATAGCCGCGCGCGCAATGCCGATCGCAAGGGAGCTCATGCGTGAACGGTTGATCTCCACCGACCTAAAGGTCGGTGGTCGGCGGCTCCTTGCGAATTTAGGGCGGTTGGCGGCAGCATCACCGGACCTGGTGGGGTTCGTGGAGACGGCTGCACGTTCTGGGACGCTTCCGGTCCGCATCGTTCTTCCACAGGCGTCCAAGATGAGCGTCCGGGTCGCCGACCCGAACGTGCTCACCGCCGGTCTGACGATTGCCGGGGCAATTCTCGCCGGCGACCAGCCGATTTTGGGCACGATCATGTTCAGTGCGGCTGCCCTTCATTTTGTCTGGGAAAAATATCGCCGCTGAGCACAACGCCGGATGCGGCCTGCGACGAAGCGGTAAGACATCAAGGGGTATTGCGGGCACCGCACTTGTGTCTCGCGTTTCAGCGTTCCGCGTCGATGCGTTCTCCGCGCAACGATATCCCCTGATCGCGCCGATGTCGACGACGCCATCCTGTCGATCCCAACGAAGCGACAGTTTGCTATTGGGGGAGCGCCAAGAGCAGAACTGGCAGGAAACGCCATGCACTCGTGATCATCCGGTGTTGACGGCGCCTCGCGCGTCAGTTGCTGGACTTCGGCCCCTGTTTTTGTAAACTCGGATTAGGGAGAAGGCCATGAATCCAATCTTGTTCGGCTTGCTTGCCGGCCTGCTTTTTGGGGCAGCGGACGTGGCGCTGATGCTTCCGATGGATTTTCCGGACAAGAAGACTGCGCTCCTGGGCGCCTTCCTGAGCCGTTTCGCAATTGGTTTCCTGATTCCGCTCGTCAAGCTTCCGATTTCGCCTTGGCTGATCGGAGCGTTGGTTGGACTTCTGGTCAGCCTTCCAGATGCGGTAATAACTAAAGCCTATGCGCCTATCCTCGCGAGCGGCCTGATTGGCGGGCTGGCAATCGGTTGGGCTGCTGGACGCTGGGCCGGCTAGGCCATTTCCAAGTCCCGCTGCGTCCGAATGAATGCTGGACCGCACGAGAGCCTCTTCGCAACCGGACTGTCTTCGCCGATGGCGCGCCAGAACGGCGTTACGTCGCAAGACTGTTTGCCGGCCTCCAGCTCCTCCAGCGCCACCTCGGCGGCAATACGCGCGAATATGCTCGTGGAAATAGGACAGGCCAGATCTGCGCCATTGGCACTTGCAAGGTCTGCCCGCATTTGCGCAATCGTGCGACGTGAGCCGGTGGGCAAGCTTCGCATATAATCGTCCACCATGCGGGGCGTGGCGATAAGCATTTTTGCACCCTGCGGCGCGCCGCCATATGGCTTTTGCAGGACTTCGACATGCGCAGGCTTGCCCGACGACAGCCTTTCTGCTCAGCTCTTCGTCATACGCAGCTCCATCTGCAAACACCGACCGAGTTCTGTCGTATTGGTCAGCCTCTCTTACCGACAAGCAATTGTCACACAGCAGCATCCCAAGTCAATCGCGGCATCCTCGATTGGCCGTGGGGCTCGCAATTCGGCATTGGGTAACAACTGTCGTCGAGCCGGCGCTATCGCGCACGCGCGTCGAGCCAGGCGATCAAATCCGAGGAAATCTGCCGCGTGGCCGCGTCGAATGCACTCACGATCGAAGACACGCGATCTTCGCCGACAATCGCTTCCGCATTCAGCACCGTGCTTGCGGTCGCCTCCGAAACGCCGACCGTGCGCAACTCGAATTCGCAGCTGACGCGAACATGAGGGGGAGCCTTTGGGCCGCCATCATAATAAGCCGCAAAATCGGTACACCGCGTCGCCAGAATAAATCGTCCGCCGTTCCCTTCGACCGCGCGGAATCCAGAGGAGGTTCCATTGATCTGCTGGGCTAGCATGTCCTTGATCATTGCGTCCGCCGGCGCGATCCACCGCGCCTTCGCAACATAGGACGCGCTATTACGGTCCAGCGTGAGAATACGATCTGTGGCTGCGCCCGGAGGCAAGACGGGCCTGATTACGACAATCGGCGTTCTTCCCGATCCACCCTGAGCCGTGGGAGCCGGATTAGCGCTGAGTCGATACAATGACGCCTTTCCGCCGCCTCCCAGGATGCCGCACGAGCTCAGGAGCAAGCCTGAGATCGCGATTAGGGGGGCGCCTAGCAGAGACTTCATTGTGGGATCTTCCTTTCCTGACCGGACGGACGTGAGAGCAGTTCACGGGGGCTGGTCTGCAGTTGTCGCGCCAGCCCCTCGAGCGAATGCGCGGCGCCGCTCAACGAATCCAGCGTTTGCTTGAGCCCGCCGCCATCCTCGCCCGCCAGGCCGGCCGCCGCGACGTTCAGGCGGGCAATCACCTTGCGCGCATCGGCCACTCCGGACCGAAGGTCGGCAGCGGCAGCAGAAATATCCGCGAAGGCGCGCTTCCCGTCTCCATCGACCGTCCGTCGCACCGAGGCAGAAGTCTTCTCGATGTCCGCTGCTGCGCGATCGAGCCGGTCGAACATGGATTCGGCCTTTCGGAACATGCCTCTTCGCTCGCGCAACTCGGCTGTCGTTGCTCGCACATCCGCTATTGCCAGGGAAAAATTGCTGATGTTCTCGTCGGAGAGCACCCGGTTGACCCGGTTGATCGTCTCCGACGCCCGTGCGACAAGTTCCCCCCCGCCTTCCAGCAGGGATTGCATCGAGGCATCCTGCGCCCTGATCAGCGGCTCTTCGTCTTTCGATGCGTCGCGCAGAAATGGCTTCGATGGCGTACCTGCTGTGATCTGGATATAGCTTGTGCCCGCGATCCCCTGGGATTCGGTTGACGCCATCGAATCAATCCTGACCGGGGTATCAGCTCGGACGCTGATGCGCGCGACAACGCGGTTGGGATCCCTGGGGTCCAGCTCGATCCGCTTGATCTCACCAACCTTTATTCCGTTGAACTGAACATCCCCACCCTCGCTCAAGCCGCGCACAGGCCCCTGAAAAACAATGCGATACCGGTCATATTCGCTCGCAAATCTGGTGTGTCCGAACCAGAAAACGAAGGCCAGCGCTGCAACGAACAGTGCAACGGTGATCGCTCCGACGAGGCGATAGTTAGCATGCCGTTCCATTCAGCGGTCCCTCTTGCTTTTGCGCTGGGCGCGATCGCCGCAGAAATATTGCCTGATCCATGGATGGTCTGAGCGCTCAAGGTCCGCGGGAGGCGCCACAGCCACGACCTTCTTATCCGCCAGGACCGCGACCAGGTCGCAGGTCGCGTACAGGCTGTCGAGGTCGTGCGTGATCATCACCACAGTCAGCCGCAGCGCTTTGGAGAGGGTAACGATGAGGTCGTCAAACTCTGCCGCGCTGATCGGATCCAGTCCCGATGTGGGTTCGTCCAGGAACAGGAGTTCGGGATCGAGGGCCAGCGCGCGTGCCAGACTGGCCCGCTTGCGCATGCCACCAGACAATTCACCCGGTTTCCGGCACGCCACCGCCGGATCGAGACCGGCAAGCGATATCTTCATGGTCGCAAGCTTCGCGAGCAGTGCACCGCGGATGCGGGTATGTTCTAGCAGTGGCGCCTCGACATTCTCCTGCACCGTAAGATCCGAGAAGAGCGCTCCGTTCTGGAACATCACGCCGATCCGCCGGTCGGTGTCGCGGGACCGCATCGCTATGTCGCCGGGGGCGCCCAGAAGCGTCACGCTGCCCGCCTGCGGCCTGCGAAGCCCGAGCATGGTTTCGAGAAGTACGGACTTGCCCGTCCCCGATCCTCCGACAATCCCCATCACGACGCCATAGGGAACGCGTAGATCGAGATGCTCGTGCACGACGAGATCATCGAACGCGCTGCAAAGATCGCGGACATCGACGGCAGCTGCTTTGGCGTCTGTTTCCTGCATCAAAAGTCGAGCTCGCTGCAAATCACCGCGAAGATCGCATCAAGAAAGATGATCGAGAACAGCGCCCGAACGACCGCGGTGGTGACTCGCCTTCCAAGCACTTCCACGCCGCCGTCCACTGAGAGACCTTGGCGGCAGCCAGTGATCGCCACGACAAGCGCCAGTATGGGGACTTTTGCCATTCCGACCCAAAAGTGACGTATGCTCACCGTGTTGAGCATGCGCTCCACAAAGAATGTCGGCGAAATGTCCATCGTGGCCCAACTCACGACTGCACCGCCGACGATTCCCGCGATCATTGCGGCGAAAACCAGGAGCGGCATCACGATGAGCATTGAAATCACACGCGGCACGACCAGAGCGTCGATTGGATCGATGCCCATTACCTCGATCGCGTCGACTTCCTGGTTCATCCGCATCGCACCAAGCTGTGCTGCGAAGGTCGAAGTGGACCTGCCGGCGAGGAGGATGGCCGGTATGAGAACGCCGAACTCGCGCAGGATCGACACCGTCACGAGTTGAACGACCAGCGCCGAGGCGGCGAGATCGTCCAGAAGGTCGCTCCCGACCAGCGCGACAACCGCGCCTACGAAGAACGTCATGATGCAGATGATCGGGAGAGCCTCGAACCCCGCATGCTGCATGGCTGAGACGAGCGAGGTCAACCGGACTCGGGTTGGGTGCACAACAGACCGGGCCAGCGCCACTTCCAATTTTCCAAGAAAGCTAGCCGTGCCAAGCGCCTCCTCGGCGGCGCCGACCATGTGCTTGCCAATGCGATCCAGCCACGGATCCCGCACTTTGGGATGTGCGGAGAGATCCTGCTTCATGACCAGGTCGAACAGAATTTGTGCGTCGTCTCGAGGTGCAGGTGGAAGGCTTCGTTCACCAGCCAGTTCGCTGATCATCATCGCACCGGCGCTGTCGAGGCGACCGAGCTGCGATAGATCGAATGCCTGCGCTTCCGCGACCTGCTCGGTAACTTTGGACGCAGCCAATCCGTCGATCGTTTCGGTCAACCAGTCGCCTTCTAGAACGGCAACGCAATGTCCGTTGTCGCGACGTCTGAGGGTTATTGATGGCGACGGCATATGCCTCGAGTGCTTCCGTTGGACCCCGCGGGCATCCGGGACCAAAATGTAAACCGCTAGGTGGCATTATGCCAACATGCCTTGCTTATGTCCATGCCGACAGGACATAAATGCTGCACGATTTCCACTAGCGGTGTTTCGCATTCGACCTATACAACGACTGCGAATCATGGCGAACCGTGCGTCGGCGGCTCTGTTCATATGATAGGGCTTGTGTGCCGCCAATTCGCTAGGGTGATCGGTCATTAATGAAACCAGCCCGTTTTCAATTCTCGGTTTCCAATTGATGGTAGGGTGAAGGTCGGGAATTGGCCAAGGGTGCTAATTCGCCTCCTGTGGCCAGCGTTGCGAGAGCATGCGATCGCAATGTTGCAGCCATAGCCGCAAGTCTGGATCGTGCCGCTTGTGATCGCCCAATCGAGGGAGTTGTACCGATCTCCGGCAGTCCTTCGCCTGTGTTCTGTGCTCGCCATTCCGACTGGCAGGGCTTTTGGCTCCGATACGATCATGGGCCGGTCGAAGCCACAACAGAACCGCCTGACGCGAGTACGGCGGCACCTACGAAGTCGACGCACTTCCGGACGCGAAGACCGCGCTTAATGCACGACGTCACGCTCGATCGACCGTTGCAGGGCTCAAACATAACCTGCGGCGGTAATTCCGCGCATGTTGCGATCAGCGCGCACCGATGGTCTCAAATTGGCCCGAGGTTACTGCCATGGGGTTTGGCTTCGAGGCGCCTGCCTCATGCCTATGGCCCGTCCGGCACCCATTTTTGGGCTAGACAAAGTGCGCCGCAACAACCCTGATTGGTTACCCAGGGAAGTTTTAGGTTTATGACGGCAGAGAGGAGAATTTGATGCTGGCAGGCACGATCCCGGGGCTCATGCAACCCCGCCAGCTCAACATAAGCGCTATCCTTCAATTCGCCGCGATTGCACATCCTGAGCAGGAAATCGTCTCGCGTTCAGTCGGTGAACCGATCTGGCGCGGCAATTACGCACAATGTCATGACCGTGCTGCACAAGGGGCGCATTGGTTGGCAAGTCTCGGAGTCGCGGCGGGCGACAGGGTCAGTTCGCTTGCCTGGAATACGCATCGGCATTTTGAGCTTTTCTTCACAGTTCCCGGCATCGGTGCGGTGTTGCACACCGCCAATCCGCGCCTTCCCGACGATCACATCGCCTACACGATCAACACCGCCGGCAGCCATGTTCTCCTCTACGACCGCAACATGGCAGCGATCATTGACCGGCTGCGCCCCTCAATTCCGGCGGTCAAACATTATGTGATGCTGTCGGCTGACGACTATGACGCGCGCATCGCGCCGTTCTCAACCAGTATCGGTTGGCCGGAAATCGACGAATATGCCGGAGCATTTCTTTGTTTTACTTCCGGAACGACCGGGGATCCGAAAGGCGTCCTCTATTCGCATCGCTCCGTCGTGCTCCACGCCATGATGGGAGGCCAGTCGGGTGCGTTCGGATTCTCTGCTTTCGACGTCATCCTCCCCTGTTCGTCGCTGTATCACGCAACGGCCTGGGGCTTGCCCTTCTCAGGCACGATCAACGGTTCGAAGTGGGTTTTTCCTGCAGATCGGATGGACGGGGAGAGCCTGCAGGAATTGATCGCGGACGAAGGTGTAACGTTCAGCTGCGGCGTGCCGACCATATGGACGATGTATCTCGATCATCTCCGGCGCACGGGCGAGACGACAGGATCGCTGGAGCGGATTGTCATCGGCGGTTCGGCGGTGCCCCGTTCGATGGCCGCGCAGTTTCGCGAGGACCATGGCGTCGAGGTTCGCCAGCTATGGGGCATGACCGAAACCTCGCCGATCGGCGTACTCTCGTCTCCGACCCCGAGAATCGCCGCCCTTGGTCCGGAGGAAATGAGCGAGCTCATCTGGAGCCGCCAGGGGCGACTGCAATATGGCATCGAACTCCGCATCATCGGCAATGATGGATCAAGCCTGCCTCATGACGGGCAATCGGCGGGCGCGTTGATGGTGCGCGGTCCCTGGGTTGTCGAGCGCTACTTCAACAGCGAAAGCAGCGCATGTGATGTCGATGGATGGTTTGACACCGGCGACGTCGCGACGATCGACGCAAACGGCTTCCTGCGCCTGACCGACCGCAGCAAAGATGTCATCAAGTCGGGCGGCGAGTGGATCAGTTCGATAGACCTCGAAAATCTCGCTGCTGCCTGTCCGGGCGTAAAAGTCGCAGCGGTGGTCGGCGTATTCCATCCAAAATGGGAAGAGCGCCCGATTTTGATCGTGGAAAAGCATGAAGACGCCGTTCTGACAGAGCGGATGATTACCGCGTGGCTTGGGGAACGTACCGTCAAATGGTGGATGCCCGATCGCATTATCTTCGAGTCCGTGCCGATGACCGCGACCGGTAAGATCGACAAGAAGGCGATCCGCGCAAAGCATGGCGCGATCCTCTCATCACCTGCCGGCTGACGCGAACCTCCGCCGGCAAAAGAGGTCGCGTGCAACAGATCCTGACATCGGTCGCCCCACAATAGGGGGTGTGCGTGAAGGACGGGAGAGCGTCGGATTGCCGCTCCGCCTCGCATTATCGCGTGATTGCGAAAGCGTGTGACGGGACGCCGTTCTGCAGCAGGAAGGAGTCGGCAAGGTCTGATGCGGTAGATGCGGTTCGGCAAACATCACGCGCAATTTCGCTTGGCCAAGTAGAGCGCGCCTACCTCCCTTTGACGCGCGACTGCCGCTCGCCTCACGAACCGTTCACATCGTAGCGGGCCGGGCTCTGCCGCGCCCGGCCCGGTTTGGATCAGGGTTGCAGCGCCGCGACGATCAACGGTTGCAACTGCTGCTCGACTGGCACCGAGGTGGCATCGCCGGAGCCGACGACGATTCGGGTGGCGATCAGGGCGAAATAGCCGTTCTTGCGGTCAATCCACGGCATCCAGCCGTAGGCGCCTGCCGCCGAGTTGATCTTGTCCGCGGCACAGATTGAATTCCAACTGGTCGAATCGCACTCATTCCAGGAGCCCAAGGCGTAGTGCCAATCTGAAGACGCCACGGACCCCGGGATAAATCCGCGCTGGAGCGTTAGCGTGCGCGGGGCAAGAAAGCCGTCCATATCTGTGATGAAGCTGGTGCCCATGAAGGCATGCAGCAGCTTGGCGTAATCGCGCGCGCTCGACACCGCGCCCCCCGCAGCCCAGGTGTTCGCATTGGCGGCATACGCATAGTTGCATGCTCGACCTGTAGTATGGAGCAACACCGACGTTATGGACTCGACGAAGCGGGTGCATCCCATACCGAGCGGCGTCGTCACATACTCGGCAAATAGCTGGTTGAATGACTTGCCTCCCGCCGCCTCGGCGATGGCTGCGGCGATCTGGGGATGCTCCGGACCATAAGAGAAAGTCGAGCCGGGCGCAGTGTCTATACCGCCATTGTATATGGTCTGCGCGCAAGCCTGGAGTGTGACCAGTCCATTGTTGACGCAGGTGATGTCGAGGGGTGTAGCATTGAAGCCGGAAGTCATCGACAGGGTCTGCCCTAGCGTCACCTGGCTTCGTGGATCACCGGCGCTGCTCGTCCAGTAGCTCAGCTTCGGATAGGGATGATCCCCGAGCGACAGCTTGCCTGCCTGCGCCATCCTGACCAAGAGCGTAGCGGTCAGCCACTTGGAGGAAGACGCAATCGGATAGGCTTTGTCAGGCTGGAAATTACCCTTGGTGTATTCGTGGATCACACCGTCGGCGGTGCCGATAATGAGTGTGCCATTAACGATTTGAGAAGCCTGGAAAGCGGCATCAACGGCGCTGAAATCCGGCGCCGACAGCGTCGATGCTTGCGACTTCGGCGGCGCAGGCGGCAGAGCCGCGGTCTTCGCTGGCGCGGACGCGGGTACGAAGACGCTGCCAGAAGGTGCGACTGCTGTTGGAAAAGAATAGGTCGCAGCAAAGGCCGCCGACCCAACGGCGAAAAACGCGCAAGCGAAATAGCGAGCTTTCCGGGACATGGTTCCTCTCCTCCGTCGGCGGAATTGGTCCGATCGGGAACGTCGCCGAGCGTTCCCCTTTTTTCCGTACGGGCCAGTGACGAACTGGCATTTGTGCAGCAAGACGGAGGCGACGCGGGAGGGCGCCGCACACTGCCTCGATGCCCGAAAATTATCGATAATTATTTGGCGCTCGATCGGATGGCTTGTCAATAAGAATCCCCTTCGGGGCCCTGCGGTCACACGGCCGCAGCCGCACGGCCCGGTACCGGCTGCAGCGTGCGCCTCGCGACCGCTCCATTTTTTTGGTAGTCCATCGAAGAACGAAGCCAATTTGCGAGAAACGCCAGGAAACCGGTTCCTTTCCGAGAATCATCGACGCAGATGCGTGCAAGGGCTGGCGCCAAGTGCGATCCTAGGGCATTATTATCGATAATAATTGCTGGGAGATGGAAATGTACCGGATGGGTATGATGGTCGCGTTCGCCTTGCTTCCGACGGTCGCCGCGGCGCAGGTAACCCCCAGCCAATGCACGGCTGCCGAACGCTATTCTGCTTCGCACCGCGGCATAGCGGTGCTGGTGCTTCAGGACGGCAAGATCGTTTGCGAGGTCTATACTGGAAGCAACGCCTCCACCGCTAACGAACTCTGGTCGGGGACGAAGAGCTTCGTGGGCATCATGGCTGCGGCTGCCGTCCAGGATGGCCTACTGACGCTCGATGAGCTTGCTGCGGATACGCTGGTCGAATGGAAGGGTGATCCGCGAAAATCGACGATAACCTTGCGGCAGCTATTGTCGATGTCAGCTGGTCAAGGCGGCGTGATCGGTCGGCCGCCGAGCTATGCCGATGCGGTACGGGCGCCGCTCGCCAGTACCCCTGGGACCCGATTTGAATATGGCCCCACTCCCATGCAGCTCTTTGGCGAGATCATGCGACGCAAGCTGATCGCCAAGGGGCTGGACGGCAACCCGCTCAACTATCTGAAGCGCAGAATACTCGATCCGATCGGCCTGACGATCGGAAGCTGGCGCGACGGTCCCGATGGCAACCCGCTGCTGCCGCAAGGCGCGTCATTGACTTCCCGAAACTGGGCCAAGTTAGGCGAGTTCGTGCGGAATGGCGGAAGACTGCAGGGGAAGCCGCTGGTCGACCCGGCCGCGTTCGACGCGCTATTTCAACCGAGCGCCCTAAATCCCGCTTACGGCCTGACCTGGTGGCTGCCGCACAGCCCCAAGATGGCGGATCCGGTTACGGCGGGAAGCGATCTCGGCGCGCACGCCGCCGACCTTCCGGTAGACATCGTCACTGCTGCGGGAGCCGGAGACCAGCGTATGTACGTTATTCCTTCGCTTCGGCTGACGATCGTCCGGCAAGCAAGGCTGGACATCGCCGCGCTCACCCGCGGGGAAAAATCCGGCTGGTCCGATTTCGCGTTCCTGCAAACTATCGGCGTGCGTCGCTGACCTACTCGCGGGCGCGCTCGACGGTTCGGCCCTTCCGCGCCCAGTTCGCGCCCTGAAGGAGTAGCGGCGGGCTTGCCAGATCGGCGGCTGCCTATGCAGATCCGGCGCGCGGGAGGACGCGTGGCGGGAACGCCAAGGGGGCTAGGGAACGCCACCAGCATGTCGGGAAGCTTCGCATAGCCCGGCGAAGCTCGTGGTGCCGCTGGGCTGCCGCGGTGCGTCAGTCGGTGCGGGAGGACGTGCCGGGTGGCGCGAACATGGCGTGTAGCGCGCCGCGCAGGCTGCGCGCGACGGCTACGTCTCGCGCGATCTCGCGCCACTCCCGAAAGCTCAGTTTGATTGGATTCGGCTCTGCCTGGCGCCCGACCAGGCCGTATCGGATGGGTTCGTCATGCCGCTCCGAGGCGAAAGTCCCGAACAAGCGATCGAAGACTATCACGATTCCTCCATAATTTCGGTCGAGATAGGGTGCGTTCGATCCGTGGTGGACGCGATGATGGGTTGGCGTGTTGAGTATCCATTCCAGGGGGCCAAGCGAGATCCTGGCTTCTGTATGAAGGAAAAATTGATAGCGCAGATCGAGTGCGAGTAGGCCGATCACGAGCCGGGGGTCAAAGCCGAGGAGTACGAGCGGCAAATAGCAGAGCCATCCCGCCGACAGCAGGTTTGTCCAGCCAAGTCGTAACGACGAGAGCAGGGTCAATTGTTCAGCCGAGTGATGCACAGCGTGGCTGGCCCAGAGCCAGCGAACGCGATGGCTGAGGCGGTGGAACCAATAATAGGCGAATTCGACGGCAACGAACCCTGCCGCCCAGGTCCGCCAGTCATCGAGCGGCAGGCGTATCGGAGCCACTGCCCATGCAGCGCCGAACACAGATCCCAGCATGACTCCGTTGAGCGCTGCCGCCGGGATGTTGCCGGCGACCAAGCCCAAGGTAGTCAATGCGGAACGGCCATCATAGCCCCGCTCGGTGCGCATGCGCCACACGAGCTCGACCAGAATAAGCGATAGCATCACCACCAGCCAGAACGGTGACCTGGCAATCAAATTGTCCATCACAGCCGCGCTTTCGTCCTGGCGATCATCGCCTCGAGTTCAGCCCGATCAATGACATGATCGCGGTTGGTGTCGGCACGGTCGAAGTCGGTGGTCGGTGCCTGGTAGTATTCGGCGCGCGTAACGACGCCATCGTGGTTCAGGTCACCTTCCGCAATCATCTCGTCGATCAAAATCCCGGCCTTTGGCCGGAAGGCGATCAGCCGCGAGAAGTCGTCTCGCCTGATGACTCCATCGCCGTTGCGGTCGACGTCGGTAAAGCGGGCGTTTCGCGCGGCGACAAATTCGGCGCGGGTGATCACACCGTCGTGGTTGACGTCGGCCTTTTCAAAGGCCGCTATCATTCGGCTTTGCGCGCTGGCCTCGCTGGAGGTGATCCCGGCAAGAAGGGCGCCGACGACGAGCATTGCGGAAAACTGCATTGGAGCGTTTCCTTTCATTTGGCCACGCCCGCCGACACAGCGGGCGCAGCCCAATCGATGTCAGTTGCGGGTCGCGCGGACAGTAGCCGATACGGTCGAACTCCTGCCTCTTGGGCCAGTCCGCGTCGACGTGAGGCTCACGCTGCCGTTGCCGTTCGCAGTCGCCATCGTGTCGCGCCCGAAGCTCGCGCCGTTGTTCATCGTGGTGGTCCTGCTGCCCTGAAAGACTCCGTCGGAGCGGCTGCGGCTGCGCACCGTCGTGGCGCCATGGCCGCGGTTGGTCTGGACACTGCGCGCAGATGAAACGGTGCCACCGCCGCGGATCACCGATGTAGTGATGACGCCGCCTCGGCCGTTTGCGCCCTGGAGGGAGACGACACGGCCGTGAACCCGCTGTGCCTCGGCGGCAGTCGGGACGGTGAACGACGCGATGATCGCGAGCGCACCGGCAGTTTTCAGCATGAACATGTGATTGATCCTTTTGCTACCGGACTTGGGTCCGTAATCTCCAGATGGATTGTGCGGGTAAGCGAAACGTGTCGCGGGCATAACCGCAAGTAACGAAGTGTAACGCGGCTACGCGCCCACTTCCGCGGGATGCCAGTCCGGTCCAAATGGTTGGTCATGGAATCCGTAGCCGCATCCGCGACCTGCATTGCCGTTGTCGAGGATGACTCCGAGATCGGCATGCTGGTGGCCGGGCTGTTGCGGCGTGAGGGGTACGAGGCGGAAATATGCCGTAGCGGCGAAAGTCTCGATCGTCTGCGTGCGCGGCGACGGATCGATCTGGTGCTGCTCGATGTGATGCTGCCCGGTGAGGATGGCTTCTCGATCTGCCGCCGGCTTCGCGCCGAGGGCGATGTCCCCGTGCTGATGGTAACGGCGCGCGGTGACGACATAGATCGGGTCGTCGGGCTGGAGCTCGGCGCGGATGACTACCTGGTCAAGCCGTTCAATCCGAGGGAGCTGGTTGCGCGTGTCCGGGCCATCCTGCGGCGCACGCGCGAGGCGCATCGCGTTTCCGCGACAACGATCGAAGCCCGCTTCTGCGTCGGTTGCTTCCTGCTTGACCCGGGCCGCCGATCCCTCCTGGGTCCGGACGGACAGGAGATTGAGATCACGGCGGGAGAGTTCGATCTTTTTGCAGCACTGATCGCGCATCCGCAGCGCGTGCTGAATCGAGACCAGCTGCTCGACTGGACCCGCGGTCGCAATGCCGCGCCGTTTGACCGCAGCATCGATGTCCAGATCGGTCGACTCCGCCGAAAGCTAGAGATACACCCCGAGGGTCGCGGGCTGATCAAGACAGTTCGCGGCGGCGGCTATGTCCTGGCCGCACCAGTAAGGCGCTTGTGATGCGCGGTGGAAATCTGACCTTCAGGATCACGGTGTTGCTCCTTGCGGGGTTTGTGCTGCTTCAGGCCGTCGTTCTCACCGCGACCGTATTGCAGCGCCCGATCGGCGACCGCCAGCATGCGGATCTGCCGCCGCCCGATCAGGTCGCAGCGATGGCGGAAGCACTGGATAGCGTTGCGCCTGCGCGCCGCCCCCGTCTGCTCGCCGTTTTCGACAGCACCCTTTATCATGCTCGGGTCGATCGCGCGGAGCGAGTGATGGTCGATGAGCCGGTGGACCCGGACTTGCTCAACCGCTACCGCGCCGCCTTGCCGGGCAGGACGGTACGGATGTCGGGTAGTGCACCTCTTTTCGCCGGGATAGTGCGTGAAAGCCCTTGGCACGCGCGCTTGGTCTCGCCGCTCACGCTGGCCGTATCACTCAGGAGCGGCGGCACGTTGGTGATCGATAGCCGGCCATCTGCGATGGTGATGGGTTTCTTGCGCCAACGCGCTCTACTCGGCGTCTTGGGCGGATTGGTCATCTTGGCGGGACTTATTCTCGCCGTCCGCCAGACGATGCGCCCGCTGTCACGCCTGTCGGCCGGAATTCGACAATTCGCATCTCGGCTAGACGCACCTGACCTCGCCGTGACCGGGTCTTCGGAATTGCGCGACCTGTCGGCCGCCTACAACGAAATGAAGGGCAGGATCGCCGGGCTTGTCGAGGAGCGGACGCGCATCCTCGCTGCGGTCGCCCATGACATGCGCACCTATCTAACGCGGCTGCGGCTACGGGCTGAGTTCATTGAGGATGAAAGCCAGCGAGCGCTGGCCGGAAGCGACTTGGAGGAAATGGCGCTTCTGCTTGATGACACATTGCTGTTTGCCCAAATCGAGGCACGGGACCGCATGCGGGCCGCGCCGATCGACTTGCGACCGGAGCTTCAGTCCATCGCGGCACTGCGCGAAGAATTGGGTCAAGCCGTGACGCTGCTTGTCGACGCCCGGCCATTGTCCGCGCAAGTCAGCCCGATGGCCTTTCGTCGAATGGTCAACAATTTGATCGATAACGGTCAGCGTTACGGCGCGGCGGTCGTCGTTTCGGCGACGGCAACGCTGAACGCTGCTGAAATTACGGTTTCAGATAACGGACCGGGCGTGCCGGCTAGCGCTCTGGCGCGTTTGGGGGAGCCGTTCGGGCGGATCGATTCCTCACGCGACCGAGCGACTGGCGGTGCAGGATTGGGTCTCGCGATCGTCAAGGCTCTGGCTGCGCAATGCGGTGCCACGGTCCACTTTGCCAGTCCTCCGGCCGGCGGCTTTGCCGCAACGATCAAATTCGGAACCTAGGAGACTCCAGTTCTGGGCGTTGCAGGTCATCGTCGCCTCATCGTTCCAAATCATGGCGGCGATGGTCCGGAACACCGCATGCCGATGCCGCAAAGCGTTTGTCGGGGATTGAGATGCGAAGCCCGCCGCGCTGCAGTCACGCCGCCCTGTCATTGTCGGGAGCCGCCAGTTCGCGCCTGCCATACCTTGAGAAGCAGATCGATCTGCGCGCGTCGAAACCCGCTGGCGAGCCTGGATGCTGGGCTGAACAGGGCTAGGGTATCCTCGCTGCTGCGGTAACGGGGCCATTTCGGGACGAGTTTGCAGCCTGGTTTGCCGGTCTTGGCGAAGGCCACCCAGCAGGTTGAGATCGCCTCGCCGAACTGACGATCCTCCACATCGATCGGGCCGGCTAGAGAAGCGAAATAATCCAGCGTTCCAAACAAATACGGAATTTCGGAGCCATGGGGCGCCCCTGACGACTTGTCCCGGCGCCCGGCGGCAACATAGTCGAAATGGTACAGCCATGAGGGTGCGCCCGACTGAGTCCTCATCGCCATCCAGCGGGCCGGCGCCACAAACCATGCATCGCCCAGGGCCTGCCTTGCAAGTTCCGCAGGAGGAAGAACACCATAGGCAAGACGCACCGCGTCATCGTCATCTCCCAGATAGGTGCGTGCTGCCGCCGGCGGGACGCCCATCGCCAGGATGACGCTGGCTTCATTGCTGTTGGAACCGATCAACAGCGGAACATCGACTGGCTCGCCGCGCGCGAAAACACGCCAGGGAGCTTCGCGAATGAGCCTTCCGTCGATGAACGGCCCAACCATTCCGCCAGACCGGCCGGCCGAAGCTTTCAGCAGGGTTTCAATGGAAAGGGCCCGAAGCTCAACCGCCGATGCGCCCTTGCCCAAGCCAGCTCGCTCGGCCGTTTCCATTCCCTGCGCCTCCTGCTGCTCCAGCGTCTGGGGCTCGAGCGTCGGCACACTGGACTCAACGATCGCGCGTGCGAACAATCCCTTCGCGGCAGGATTGGCCAGCATCGTGGTGATGCTGATGCCTCCGGCAGACTCGCCGAACACCGTCACCTTGCGTGGGTCGCCGCCAAAGCTTCCGATATTGCGCTGCACCCAGCGCAGGGCTTCCAATTGGTCCATCAGCCCGAAATTGCCGAACAGCTCGCCGCGATGTGCCTCGGCGGTGAGTGCCGGGTGCGCGAAATAGCCAAGGGCTCCCAGCCGGTAGTTGATCGTGACGAGGATAACGCCTTGGCGGGCAAGGGCAGTACCGTCGAACACCGGAAAGGTGCCGGAGCCCAGGACATGCGCACCGCCGTGGATCCAGACCATGACGGGTAAATGCCTGCCGCCTGCGGGCCGCCAGATGTTGAGCTGGAGGCAATCCTCGGACTGGTGGTCCGCCACCCCGCCTGCGACCAGCGCGGAACGAACTGGCTGGGGACAGGCGGGGCCCATCGCGGTCGCGTCGCGAACTCCGGTCCAGCGCGCCGCCTCGACCGGTGGTCGCCAGCGCAACTCGTCGACGGGAGGGGCCGCAAATGGAATGTTCAGAAACCGCTCGACGCCACGCTCAGAAGACCCTTGTAGCCAGCCTTGGGGTGTATGGACCGGGGCGCGATGAACCGGCTGCGCATGGGCAGGTGCGTTTGCCGTGAGCGCAACGAGCAACGATGCCCACCAGGACAGCCTCTTCTCGAACATGTGTTGCGATCCTCCCAGCAGTTTTCGCCATTATTATCGATAATAGCATGGACTCTCGCGTTTCCGCCAAGCAATATGGCGCCGCATGGCGGAAATTATCGATAGAATGTCGAAGCTCGATCGGCGCGCTGCGCTTCAATTGATGATGGCCGCCTCATCCCCTATCGGCATTCGGGCCGCGCAAGCCTCGCTTGCCATGCCCGACCTGACTGCCGCCTTTGTCAGCGGCTTTCCCTTGTTCGAGTTTGCCCGGACGGCTTACAGTCTGGCCGGCCCCAGCGCCGCATTTCCGCCCGGCCGTTTCAATCAGATCCAGCACCGCCGGACCCTGAGCGACGCGTCTTCGCGCGCGATCACCGCAACGAACAATGACTGTCTCGTCAGCAGTGCAAGGATAGACCTCTCGGGCGGCCCTGCCGTTATCGTGATTCCGGACATCCAGGATCGCTATTTCAGTGTTGCGTTGATGGACGCGTTCACGGACAATTTCCACTTCATCGGGACTAGGGCGACGAAGGGGCGCGGCGGGAGATTCGTCCTGGTGCCACCGGGCTGGCTCGGTCCCGTTCCATCCGATTGCAAGAAGATCGCCGCACCAACCACTGATGTCTGGATGCTCGTCCGAATCCTCGTCGGCGGACCGGGCGACTATGATGCGGTGCATGCGCACCAGGATCGACTGGAGCTGATTCCTCCGGCTCTTCAGCCCTCGGGGCAGCTCCTCCCTGTGGCGCCGGCTGACGGGCGCGATCCCGCGAATTTTCTTTCTGTCGTGAATGCCATGTTGGCCCGTTGTCCCGCCACCGATCCGCGGGTGTCACGCGCGCTGCGCCACCGAGGCACCGGGTTGATGCGCGGCGTCTTGGGCGCCTTCCACGATCTGGATGGCGCGCTGCGTTCGGCTTGGCCGGCGGCGATCAACACAGGCGTGACCCTTCTCAGAGCGCCCGATCCGCGCCGCGAACGCCGAGCCAACGGCTGGAGCTACTCGCTTGCCAACACCGGCGACTATGGCTCAGATGACCTCACGCGTGCCCGTACCGCGCTTTTCGGCCTTGCGGCGTTGCCTCCCGAAGAAGCCTTCTATGCGCACGCCCTCGAGGACGCTGCGGGGATGGCCCTTTCCGGGAAACACGCTTATCGCCTTCGCTTACCTCCTGGCGGTGTCCCGGCTGAATCCTTCTGGTCGGTCACCATGTATCAACTCGAGTCGGACGGGCGGTTGTTCCTCGTGCCCAACGCTGAGGCGCGATACTCGATTGGCGACCGCACCGAGGGTCTGGTACGTAATCGGGACGGGTCACTGGATATCTTGATGCAGCAGGCTCGGCCGGAAGGCGCAATGGCAGCGAACTGGCTGCCCGTGCCGTCAGATGAATTTCGGCCGCTATTCCGAGCCTATCTCGCTCGACCGGAACTGCGTTCCCTGAGGTGGCGGCTGCCAGCAATCGAACGCGTTTAGAAGCCGCCGGCGCAGCGACGGTCGGCTTCGGCGTTCAACATGCACGCAGACCGCGAAGACGGCGCCACGCGCCACGAACTCGAATTCTGGATTACGGCCCCGCTCATCAATAGTCCGGTGTCCGCCAGCGCAATGAATGCTGGCGGCAACCTCGGCCCCCGCTCGGGATCAAGCCCTGCTACAGGGAATATCCTTAGAATTTCAGGCGCCCCTCCACGCCAATCACGCGCGGCTGGCTGTAGCGGTTGATCGTCGGCGCCTGTGCGACGAAATATACCTGATTGAACAGATTGTTGGCGAAGGCGGTGATGCTGAAATTGCGGAAATCGACACCTGCGCGCAGGTTCACCAGCACATAGTCGTCGAGATTTACGGAGGTCGCCGTGAGCTCCTGCTTGCCGCCCCATTGTCCGCTGACAAGGACATTGGCGGTGAGCGCCACGTTTTCGGACACCGGCTGGCGAAGGTTAAGGTTTGCTGATGCGAGCCAGTCAGGGACCTGCGCAAGACTCAGACCGTCATAGCGACCGCTTGTTACCTTGCCGCCCTGGCGCGAGCCGCTCAGCGACAGGCGTCCGCTGCCCGAGCCCAGATCGAAACCCTGGCTATACTCAGCCTCGATCCCCCAGCTGTTCGCATTGCCGGCATTGGTAAGATAGGCAACGGCCGCGACCGGACAGGTCGGGTTGGTCAACGCGCAGCCATCATCGACCTGCGCGATCAGATCGCTGAGCTGCGTGTAGTAGCCTGCGACGGCGAAATATCCGCGCCGTACTGGACTACCTTTGAGACCTAGCTCGTAGGACGTGCTGTTCTCGTTGCCAAACAGCACCTGGACCGGCGACGGCGCACGCGGATCCGAAAGCCTTGTATTGAAGCCGCCCGCTCGGTAGCTGCTGCCGACCTTGCCATAGGCCAGGACGTTGGGCGTGAGCTTGTACGACAAGGTGGCGTTGTAGGACAGATTGCTTGCGCTGATGCGGTCGTCGATGATCCGCGACGGACCACCGGTCGGCAAGCCGGTTGCAAGATCGAAAAGTCGTGCCGAGATCTTGCGGCTATCCTGCGTGTAGCGCAGCTCGCCCGTGACATTGAGACCGTCGGTGATGTCGAAGCCGAGCGACCCGTAGGCGGCGTAGCTCTCGAAATTGATCCGGGCCGGCGCGATATTGCCTGGCGAAGTATTGGCGACTGTCGGCGTGCGGGTCGTCGTTACCGAAAAGTCACTGTCGAGCAACAGCATTTCGCCGCCGACCAGCCAAGTCAAGCGGCCGGCATCGCCGGTGACATGGATGTCCTGCGAGAAATTGTCGGTGGTGTCTACGACATAGGAAGCGGCGCTAGGGTCGAGGGGAGTCGCTGCTCCGATCTGCCCCGCGGCGCGCGCGCGGGCGAGCTCAGTCGGACTGATCGCGTCATTGTCGAGGTCGTACTCGCTGTGGCGTTTGCGATACGAGGTAGTCGATGTGAGGTTGGCGCCGCCGAGATCGACTCGCACGATCGTCTGCAACGCGTCCACATCCTGCGAAGCGCGCGGCGCGGTACTCCAAGGATAGACGAAGCGATCCTGGATATATCCGCCGGGGAACCCTGCCGTGCCGGCAGGGATGAAGATCTGGTAGTGGATGGACGGCGTCGTCAGTCGCTGCGTCTCGGCCATGACGACCGCATCCACCGGTCCGCGCTTCAGGCGAAGCTGGCCACGCAGGCCATGGCCTTTTTGCTGGTCGAAGTAGACGTCGTTGTCCGGGTTGTAGAAAAAGCCCTTGTCCTGCTCGACCAGGTCGCCACTCACGCGAAGCGCCAAACCTTCGGCGATGGGAAGATTGACCACGCCTTGGACCTGCAGGCTGTCGTTCTCGAAACCGTAGCGTGCGCTCCCCCAGCCTGACGCGTTGAACTCTGGCTCGGCCGAAATGATATTGATCGCACCGCCGACGGCGTTCCGTCCGTATAGGGCGCCTTGCGTACCGCGCAGCACTTCAACCCGACCGATATCGACCATATCAAGGCGGGTGAAGTTTCGCCCGCCCACGGGGCCGCCCGCAATATATGCGCCATTGCGATACAGGCCCACACTGGGATCACCGTTAGTGGCGCGAGCAGTCGACGAAGCGCGGATAGATATTTCCGACGTGATCGACGAATTGAGATTGTTGAAGCGCACGCTGGGCTGGTCGGCGAGCAGTTCTCCGCTTCCGGTCGCGCCGCCGCGGTCATTCAGAGATGCTGCGTCAATTACAGATGCAGCGGTAGGGACATCTGCGAGGCGTTCCTCGCGCCGCCGGGCGGTGACGACGATCTCACCATTGTCGCTTTGCGCTGCAGCCTTGTCATCGGGTGAGGCGGACGGCGGCCGGTCCTGGGCGAAGGCCGGGCAGGCCGCCACGGTCCAAAGTGCAACCGAACAGCGAAGCAAGTGCGTCTGGCGTCCCATAAATCCCCTCCGAATTTATTCTCATTATTATCGATAATTTTGTGCATTGCGCGCGCGGAGTCAAGCCGGAAAGAATCGGACAGGGTCGTCCGGTCAGCGAGTGGGGGGAACGGCGCGAAGCAAGAGAGCGCGAAGCCCGAGCGCCGTGATGGCGAGCAGGTCAGGAGCGATGGTTGCCAGCGTGTCGGTCGCCGCATGATGGTGGCGATGCGCGCCGAAGATGCCGGCATGGCGCAGATAGCCGGACTTGACGATCTCGCTCAGTTCGCCCGCCGTCCCCTCGCTGGAGGGGTATGCCATCTCGATGCCGGGCTGCCCCTTGAAGATCGCCCGCGCATGCTCGACCAGATCAGGTGAGGTCATGAGGAACCGATTGGGATCCGCGCTCGGTAGCGGTAGGAGGCGACCGGGAATCTCCTGCCAGTCGCGCGTCGCGACATTGGCGCCGAGATGCAGCCAGAATTCAGTCTCCGCCTGGGGCGGTCCAAAAGCGTGAACGAGGTGGGAAGCCCCCAGGTTCTCATATTCATGGCCACTATTGGCGACGAACAGCAAGCTGTGGCGCGCGAATATTTTTGGCATCCATTCGGCAAGCGCAAGCCATATCGCGACGCCAGGCCCGCGCTCACCTGCGCAGTCGGTCCAGCCCGACCGCGGCGTCGAGACAACCAGCCACGGCCTTTCCGGTCGAACCACACGGCCAAGGACGTTCTCCGCCGGGCGGGTTCCCCCTCTGCCGGTAAGGACCAATCGCGCAACCCGTCCAAAGCGTGCGGCCTCGATAACCGGACCAGCCAGCTTGGGGGCGAGCAAGGCGACAGGGCGCGGTGCGGCCGGCCTATCGGCCGGCGCGTTCAAAAGCAGAGCCTCACCTGTCGGTCCCGTGGTGACGAGGATGACGGCCTCGGCTCCACGCTCGAGCACGTCTGCGACGGCATGGCTGACCAGTCCGTCGAGGAGACTGGACCAGCGCCGGTAGGGTAGGCGCACAACGGCAATGGCGCCATCGAGACGGTCCGGCGACTCGGCCAGGCACAGCCTGCCGACAATACCCTCGGCCGATGTCGTCGCGGGGATCGGCTGTGCGAGCAGACCGATCGCGGCCTCCCCGATCGTGAGCTCGCATGCACTGGATTCGAACCAGGGTGCGTCAAACCGCTGACGCTCCACCGAGAAGCCCGACCGAGCGAGCCTTTCGGCTATCCAGTCCGCAGTCCGGCGATCGCCGGCACCGCCAGATCGCTTGTTTCCAGCCTCCGAAAAAGTTTTGACATCGGCGAACAGACGATCGCGACTGAACATTGGAAGATCGTTCGAGGCTGCGGTGCCGCGGCCGGCAGCAAGCGCCAGCGGCACTCCAACTCCGGATTTCAGTACCGTTCGCCGGTCAGCCCGAAATCGCCTCATACAGCTTGTCTTCGCCGACGGCCCGGCTTCGTCTTCGCACGCGCTGCCTTATATTCCTCGAGCGCTTGTCCGAAGCTGTCTTGCGTTACCGAGATCAGCGCTCGCGCGGTGGCATCGGCATCCTCGGCCTGGCGGGCAACAATATGCTTGCAAAGCTTTTCGTAGAGGACTGCCGATCGCCGCCCCGCCTCATTGCCATGGGCCTCGATGAAGCTGCCGGTGTAGACATTGTGTTGCCAGCGCGCGAGCAGAGCGATCCGGTCAAGTAGTTCCAGCGCGAGCGGCGCGTTGCTTCGCTTGGCGATGAAGCGGCCGATGCGGTTTGACACTTGTATGTGCTCGAAGGTGTTTTCGGTGCGCTGAGTTACGTCCTTGTACTCGACGAGCCGGTGCATCAGTTCGCGGCCGTCGCGATCGCTCATTTCGGCGGCGGCGAGACGGCACACCACGCCGAATAGCGATTTCCATAGCTCGTAGACTTCAGTCGCCGCATGCTGATCAATCTCGATGACGTGCGTACCGCGCCAAGGTACCACCTTCACCAGCCCTATTCGCGACAGATGACGAAAGGCTTCTCGGACCGGAGCGTGACTCACGCCGAAGCGCGCGGCAATTTCCCGCTCTCGCAGCCACGAGCCCGGCGGAATCCGCCACTCGACGATGTCGTCGGTCAGAAGGCGCGCGATGACCCGATCCTGGGTCGGTGCGCTCTCCTCTATGTCTTCTTTGGCAGGCATATCATCCCATCGGTCAGTTTCGCACCGCACTCGGGATATCCGCTGCGTGGCGTGGTGAACAAACGCTATCCAAACATTCTATCTTCGGCATCAGGCCCAAGCGGTGCGTTCCTGCTGAAGACCGCAGGAGACAAAACGCGGCAATGCGGCCCTCTTTCGTCGCCCGACCTCGCAAGATGCTCAGCTGACAGTGTCGAGCGTTCATGTTGAAGGCGCGTTGTCTCTGTGAAAAGGCTGTGCTCCGCTTTGCACAAGCGGAGCACAGAGAGGTGGGAACGTGGCGCCAAGGAGCATTCTTCCATATTATCGATAATTTTCGCCCGCTCAAGTGGGTTGTATGCGCGCGTTTCAACGATTCGAAGGGCCGGGATTGCTATCGGTCGGAGCGGCTTCGCGACGCTTTTGTCGACCGGGCGAGATACGCTTCTAAAGGCGCCGCGAACTGGCGAAGTCAAACCACATTCTGCGATTTCCTTCGACATGTTGCGCGCTCGGGCTGCTGGGCACTCCTGCACAGGAGGGGAGAGGCAAGTCCGATATCCGCCCCGTGATTCCGGTCCGAATCACACCATGGGTTCAGCTTTCCTGAAGCTCCCGTTCCGACATTCCAACTCGGCCCTTTTGCGACCGGGGCAGACGCGTGTCCGTGTCGAGGTCCGCCGCCGACGCGGGCGATCGCCTGGGCAAGTCGTCGATGAAGAGGATGAACTCTTGGTACCCGCCCGGCTCTGAGCCGACGCCAGTCTTTGTGTCGCTGACTGGAAGGCGTACGACGGCTTGCAACACCGAGCGTGCGTCCGACTGACGCTCAGGTCGTGCGCGGCGGTCCAATCGGCGGTCGCCGTGACACGGGCGTGGAACGCTGCCGGGCCCGGCGGCTTGGACTGCAGGATGCTAACCCTTGCAGCGGGCGATGGCGTGGCGCGCTATCACCACCTTCGGATCGTGCCGCCGCCGCACACTTGCTGATTTGCCTGGCTCGAGCCGGGCGTGCCCGCAATTGACGTACTTGGCATGCGGGCGAAAGGCAGCCTGTGGGTGCAAGCCGTCTGCGTCACACTCTGATCGACGCTATGCACTGGTCATGGGTCAGGGACGTGGTTGAGCACGGTTGAAGTCCGGGAAAATCGCGGAGCGGGAGCGGGATGCAGAACGCCGGCGTCGAGGGTGTAGATCGCACGCGCCTTCATGTGCGGATGTTCGGTGGCCTCATCCAGTTCCAGAACGGCCGACGCGCATGCGTCCGTCCCCTCGAGATGCTTCGCCCATTCGTCCCGCGTTCGCGTCGCAAAGATTGCGGCAAGACGATCACACTGCTCCGGCCAGTCGAGGTTGTGGTCGAGATCCGGGGATCCCGCTATGCGCTGGACAAACTCCGCGCGAAACTGTGGCTCGAGTGGCCCGACCGCGAGGTATTTTCCGTCCGCGCAAGCGTAGCACCGGTAGAATGGATTTGCACCGCCAAGCAGGTTCTTGTCGCGCGCCAGCGATAATCCGCCGTTGGTTTGCAACCCGGCGAAGAACGACATCAGCGAAGCGACGCCATCTACAATCGCGGCGTCGATCACCTGCCCTTCGCCCGAGCGCTCGCGCTCGAACAGGGCTGCCGCGATTCCAAGTGCAAGGAAAAGCGCGCCGCCGCCGAAGTCGCCCACGAGATTGAGCGGAGGGGTTGGTGGCCGGTCGGCCGGACCGATCGCGGCGAGCGCTCCCGTCAGGGCAAGATAGGTGATGTCGTGGCCAGCGCTATGGGCCAGTGGGCCATCTTGCCCCCAACCCGTCATGCGGCCGTAGATGAGCCGCGGATTGCGGCCAAGGGCCACATCGGGCCCCAGGCCGAGACGTTCCATCACGCCAGGGCGAAAGCCTTCGATCAGTACGTCCGAATTGTCGATCGCCTGGAGGGCGATTTCGCGTCCTGCCGGATCGCGAAGATCTATCGACTCTTTGGTTTTGCCGCGTTCGGTAACCGGGTTAGCCCAGCCAGTTCCCCCGGGACGTTCGAAAACATGGACGTCCGCCCCCAGATCGGCAAGCAACTGCCCGCAATAGGGTCCCGGTCCGATCCCGGCGAACTCGATCACGCTAACGCCAGCAAGCGGGCCGCCAACGACCCTCAACGTAGCGTCACACGGATTGTGCCAAAGGGCCCGGTCGTCTCTTCGACCAGCGCAGAGGTTCTTGTGATCAATTCGACGATCCTCGCAAATTTCACCGTTTTGCCCAACCAACCGGGAAACAGTGGCCGGCCAACCACAGGCGCCTGAACCTTTCGGCGAATCCGGCCGGCATCTGGGCTCGGAACAGGCCCAAGCGCAATATCCCCCCCTGCTCGCCGACAGGCGACACGTGCTGGTTCAGTCGCGCGAGTCGGCGCCGGAGAAGATGCGGTTGCATAGACTTGAGTTCAGCATAAAACCCGGAATATTCCCAGCGATGCTCGGGATCGCGCATCCAGGTGTCTTTGGCGTATCGCACGCTGCCTGGCGCGAATGTAACATGCAGGCGGTTAGACGAAGAACGTCCTCTTGATCGGTGTCCGGGGAGTATCACTTCATTCCGATGCCCCCGAGCGCATGCCGGCACGCGGCGATCGACGGGGCGCCGGTTGCGGTCGCCCAACCGACAATTCCGTCCGGTCGAATCAGTGCGATATAGCGATCACCACCAAAAAACTCGGCGAGCATTGCAAGGTCGCCATCAATGACAGGCAGCGACAGCGCCTCGCCAAGGGCGGCAGCGGCCGCTTCGCGTTGCGAATGTAAAATTACCGCATCTCGATTACCCGCAAGCAGGCGCTTCCCGTTCGGACCAAGCACGTCGGGCAGTCGTTTTCCCACAGCGCGATCGTCGCCGACGAGCAGCACCGAGCGGCTATAGCGGGTGTCGAGCATCGAAAGGCGACGCGCCATCGCTGGCGCAGTCCGGTCGGCACCCGTGATACGGCCGCCAACCGTCACTAGCAGCGCCCGGAGCCATGAGGGAGCGGTCTCAAACCATTCAGCGCGATCGGTGAACGGCTGAATTTGCTCGATGACATAGCCGCGCCTTTCCCCAGCATAGGAATCAAGCAGCGCGTCGACATCAGCGTCGTCCTCGGTCACGATACGCCCGAGCTTCCACGCGAGATTGTGCGCGTCCTGGATGCTCGAATTCATCCCTTGACCGCCAGCCGGGCTGTTGAGGTGAGCGGCGTCGCCCGCCAGCATGGCACGGCCGCGCCGGAAAGTCGGAACGCAACGCTGATGTTTTTGATAGATCGCGCGCCAGACGACGCGCGTTGGCGGAGCCGCGAACAGCAGCCGCGATAGCCGATCGACCTCGGCATCCATGTTGGACTCATCGACACGGTCGTCGATCGCGTCGGCAACGATGCGGAAGATGCGCGGCCCGAAGCGAATGCCGACCACGAGTCCGGCCTCGCGCAATAGCGTCGGCCAGAAGTCGGCCTGCTCGCGGGCGGCGGGAACCTCGATATCGGCGAGCAGAGCGCGCGACGGATAGGTCTTTCCGGCGAGATCGATTCCCATTGCATGGCGGACGATACTGTGCGCCCCATCCGCACCGACGATAAAGTCGGCGGCCAGGGAGGTGTGGGCACCGGCTTGGTGGGCCGTCACGTCGATGCCATCATCGCCAATCGACAGGGAGGCAACTTCGACGCCGAAACGGACGTCGACGAGGCCCGTCGCCTGGACGGCGTCCAGCAGGATTCGTTCGGTTCGATCCTGCGCCAACGCTATCGCGTATGGATGCGCTGTTTCACCAGTCAGGTCAGTGAAGTCGAAATGCGTCAGTTGCTGTCCATCGGGTGCGTTACGCAGCCGAATGTGCGGAACGCGGTTGCCTTCCTCGAGGAATCGATCAGCCACACCGAGCTGATCCAGTATCTCGATCGTGCGCGGCAGGATCACCGTCGCTCGGGAGTGCGGATCGAGCGCTGTCTTGCGCTCTAGAACAACGCTCTCGACACCATTCCGCGCGAGCCCGAGCGCGAGGCTTAATCCTGTCGGACCGGCGCCGACAATCACAATCGATCTTCGCATTGAGAACCCCAATGTCTAGCGCTTGTAATACATTTGGTGAAACGTTGGTGATGTGTCAACGTTCCCGGAGCAACGAGGTCAAACGGGAACGGCGAACGAATGCCACGTCGGCATCCTGTCACCAGTGGATATCAACGCGGGGCGGCGGTCCGCCGTCGGGTGCTGGACGCCGCCATCGAACTGTTCGGCCAGCACGGCCGCGACGCCACGACGCGGCTGATCGCTGCGTTGGCGGACGTGAACGCACCGGCAGTGACGTATTATTTCGGGAGCAAAGAGGAGCTTTACCGAGCCTGCGCAACCGACATCAGCGAGCAGATCAAGGCGCAATTGCAGCCGGTGCTGGCGGAAGCGCGTAGCGCCCTCGATAATCGCCCGAGCACCGGGGAAATCCGCGCCGCCCTGGTCACGATCCTCGATGCGATCGTCGATATGCTGTTTGCGCCGGAGGCTGAGCGGTGGGTGCTGTTCGTCATTCGTGAGCAGGTAGAACCAAGCGAAGCGTTCGAAATCATATACGCCGCGATGCTGCCGGTACTGCAGACGCTTACCGCACTGATCGGCTACTTGCAGAAACCCGCGACGTCGCATTCCGAGGCGGCGCTGCTCGCGGCGGGTTTGTATGGTCAGCTCGTGTCCTATCGGCTCAATCGCGCCGCGCTCGCGCGCTTGCCGGGGCCATCGAGCCTGCAGGCAAGTCTTCCGGAGTCGATCAAGGCACTAACACAGCGACAAGTGGAGGGCTTGTTTCCCCGAGAGGGATAGATGCGCCTCTGCAGCCCATCGTGCTTGCCTTACCCGGTAGAGCCCGCATTCGGCCAATGCTCAACGAAGCCATTCCCACGCGATACTCGGCAATCTCCAGGAGCTGGCGCAACAAGCGCTGAACCCTGCACGGGGCGGTCTTTGCTCTTTAAGTGGGAGCTTTCGCGGGGAACGAAAATAAATTGTCACTGAAGGTAGGCTTGGATCGTCATAGCTAGTCTTTTGACGATCGTTTCGCGATCCATTGCCCGCGCGCTCGCGAAGCCGAGGACATAGCGCGTCATCGCCAAACCAAGCATCTGTGATGCAATCAGGGCGGCGCGCTGGGGCGCGGTGGCTTGGTCGCCCGTCTGGCGCAATGCCGCGGCCAGCTGATCCTCGAAAATCGACACCATTCGCGCTCGCGCGATCGGATGCGTGACCGCGGCCCGAAGCAGGGCCGCCAGTTCACCACCACCACCGTCTTCCCATCGTTCGAGGAAATGCCTCACGAGCGCTTCTCCCAACTCGGAGCTTGGGATCGTCGTTAGATCTGGAAGCCGCAGATCGAACCGAACCACGGTCGCGAACAAGGCTTCCTTTGACCCGAAATAGCGCATCACCATGGACGCGTGAATGTTCGCCTCTTCGGCGATCGCCCGGATCGTCGCCCGATCGAAGCCCTGTGCTGAGAAAATCTTGCGCGCGGCGACGGCAATGCGGTCGCGCGTGAGCTGCGATTTCATCGGTTTGATCAGTGTGCCCTCCCGATTTGCAAACGCAGGTTTGCAGAATTGGCGGCAGGTTGGTAGATGCAAACAGATGTTTGCATACGGAGCACCGTGATGACCGAACTGCCTGTTCAAACCGAAATCGTCATCGTGGGCGCCGGCCCGGTCGGTCTCAGTCTGGCGATCGCGCTGCATCAACGCGGTGCGGCGCCGGTCTTGCTGGAAAAGCGGACAGAAACTGCCAACACGTCGCGCGCAGCGGTCGTCCACGCCCGCACGCTCGAAATGCTCGCGCCGTTGGATGTCGTGCCGGATCTTCTCGATCGAGGTATCCGAGTGCCCACCTTCTGCGTCCGTGACCGAGATCAGGTGCTGATAGAGGTCGGCTTCGCAGACTTGAAGACTGCGTATCCGTTCACGTTGATGTGCCCCCAAGATCAGACCGAAGCAGTCCTGCGCGGTCGGCTCGCCGCAATCGGTGGAGCCATCACCCACGGTGCGGAGGTGGTTTCGGTCGAAGGCACGGACGGCGACGCCATCGTGTCCGTCCGCACCGATCGCGGCGTGACCAAGCTTTCGGCGCAATGGGTGATCGGTTGCGATGGAGCCCATAGCGTCGTCCGCGATGCCGCGGGCATCGCCTTCGAGGGGCAGGACTATGAAGAAGTCTTTGCGCTTGCCGATGTGAAATTGGATTGGCCGCTATCGCGCGACGAAGTGAGCCTGTTCTTTTCGCCCGATGGATTGGTCGTGATCGCGCCGCTGCCTGACGATCGCTTCCGCATCGTCGCCACTGTCGATCAAGCACCCGAGCATCCCGATGCGCCGCTCCTGGAGAGGCTGCTCGCCGACAGAGGTCCTACGCGGGGCGTTGGGCGCATCAAGGAGATCGTCTGGAGTTCACGATTTCATCTCGCGCACAGGATCGCCGAGAAGGTTGTTAAGGGCCGAACGATCCTTTGTGGCGACGCCGCGCATGTCCACAGCCCGGCGGGAGGTCAGGGCATGAATACAGGCATCCAGGACGCTATCGCGCTCGCGGACCCCTTGCTGAACTGCTTGCGGCACGGCAGTTCGGCCGGCTTGGGGGCGTGGGCGCGGGAAAGGCGTCGGGTGGCCGAGGACGTCGTGACCATCACCGACCGGATGACGCGTGCGGCGACGATGCGATCGGACATCGGTCGGCGATTGCGGAATACGGCGCTCATGATCGCGGGCCACGTCCCTGGTGTTCCGGAAATGATGGCCCGCAAATTGGCCGAGTTGGATCGGCGCTGACGGGCGGCGCTCGCGGCGCGACAAAATTGTCGCCTTCCTGAGCATCGCGTAATCTCTACCTCGGTGTTCGCCTCGGCAACCAAATGTTAGCCTGCATCGTTCGGCAGCAACACAGGTCGCCCCATCCGTTCGTCTTCTGAAGGAGCTCTTAGATGGTGTCGAAAACAACGATCGAGCCGGGTCTTGCACCAATCACGCTGGTCAACGTGTTTACGGTTAAGCCAAAGCATCAGGATAAGCTGGTCGCCGCCCTGATCGAGGCGACCGAGACAACGATACGCTCGCTCGATGGTTTCGTTTCGGCCAATATCCACAAAAGCTTGGACGGCAAGCGCGTCGTCAATTACGCGCAATGGCGGTCGAAAGAAGATTTCGATGCCATGATGCGGACTCCGAAAGCGCTGCTGCACATGGCGCCGATCCTGCTATATGCCAAACCCTCGCCCCATCTCTACGAGGTGGTCGATGTGCAGCATATCTAGCTAGCGAAGTGTTCACAGCACAGGCGAGTGCGCCGCGGTTGGCCGTAGCGCGTTTGCTGGAAGGCGGTCTCGTGGCCCCTATTCGTCGAATTCAAGGTCGTGATCCCCGTCCATCATCAAATTCTTGTGGGCAACGCAAAGGATGGTCTGGCAGCGACGAGCGCGGCACGAAACGCAAGTCGTCGATGTCATTCGGTGAATGCCTATCAACGAGACCATTGCGCTCGCCGGATAATGCTAGAGGGGGTTAGGCCTCCAGCCTTCGACCAGTCCACGGAACCCTGCGGCGGCGTAGGGTACGAACCGTTCAAACAGCGTCGGCAGATCACCCGACATGCATCGTCCGTGAGACAGACGGTCGATGCGCCCCGTTTCGGAGAGCGACAGGGTAAGCGCCCCCGTCATCATGTGATAGCCCCAGTAGAGTTGCTCATCGCTCGCAGCCGGTAGCGCGATGCGCAGCAAATCCACAAGCCGTTCAACCACCGGGTCAAAATACCTGCCCATCGTTTCGCCGCCCCAAAGTGCGGTGTTGTTAACCTGCGCCGTGATCGCAAAAAATCTTTTCCATCCTGGCCCGCCGTTCATCGACCAATGCAGCACCGGACGGATGAAGGCATCGATACATCCCTCGACGCTCAGCTCGGGTCCGGCTGCCGCAGCATATGCATCCAGGGCAACCAGTCGCTCGCGGTTGATGATCTGCGCTCGCCGCATGAAGACGGCTTCGAACAGTTTATGCTTGTTTCCGAAATAATAGACGACGAGCGCAGCATCGACCCCCGCGCAACGGGCCACCTCGCGTGCCGTCACTCCATGGAAGCCGTGTGTGGCAAATAGCTCTTCCGCGGTGTCCAGTAGCAATTCATGGCCACTGGCATCTTTCGATGAACGCGGGCGACGCCCGCGTTTTCCCTTCGTTGGCGCAGTCATCTCTAGGTAGCCGCCGCCTCCGCCCAGTAAGGCTGCCTAAGGTCTTTCTTCACGATCTTCCCATTTGCATTGCGCGGCAGCTCTTCTCTGACCTCGATCCTTGCCAGCCGCTCGCGGCGCCCTAGGCGCTCGTTAGCCCAGGCCTGCACAGCCGCCCCTTCGGCGCCCTCCCGCAAAACGACCAGTGCGAGCGGAGTTTCTCCCCAAACTTCGTCAGGTACTCCGATTACAGCACAATCTGCTACCAACGGATGCGACGCCAACACCGCTTCGATATCGGCAGGGTAAATGTTCTGGCCCCCGGAAATGATCATGTCCTTCTTGCGATCGACGATCGACAGGAATCCGTCGCTGTCGATGCGCCCGACGTCACCGGTCCGCAGCCAGGGCAGCCCTTGTTCATCTATCCATATGGCCTCCGACGTCAACTCGGGAAGGTTCCAATAGCCGTCCATGACATAGCGAGATCGACCGATGACCTCGCCGACGCCTTCGGTCAGCAGGTTGCCGTCTTCGTCCAGAATTGCAACCGTGGAGCCCGTGATCGGCCGGCCGACAGACGAAATTCGTCCTTCGGCGTCGTCCGGCTCCAGCGTCGTCGCTATTCCCTCTGTCAGGCCGTAGAGTTCAATGACGCCCGCAGGCAGTTCAGCCATGAGCCGCTGCTTGACCAAAACGGGCAACGTAGCGCCGCACGACATGAGGCCGATCAGTGAGCTCTTGTCGGTGCGGGACCACGTCTCGGATTCAATCAGTCGGGCACACAGGATTGGTACCACGGCCATGTTGGTGATGCGCTCACGCTCGACCGTCTCGAGAACCCGCTCAGGGTCGAAGCCCTGATGAATGAACAAGGTGCCTCCGACCAATAGCGTCGCGAGGATGCCGGCCCAGCTAATGTTCGAATACAGGCCGATCGTCATGAGCGTTCGGGCGCCTGGCGAAAACCGCAGCGCCACCGCGATATCATAGGCCCAGTCCAGCCTGGCTCGATGGGAATGGACGATTCCCTTTGGCCTGCCAGTAGTGCCCGAAGAGTAGATGATATTGCATGCCGATTCGGGGCTGACAGGCGGCAAGGGGCGATCGCTCGAGCTTTCCTGCCAGGACGAATAGCTCACCCAGCCCAAGGCGTCGCCTCCCGCCAGTATACGGTGCACCGCCACCGCTTCGTCGAGGCGATCGCGATACTCGTTGCTGACAATGACTACTCTCGCGCCGGCATCGGCAATCATGGCGGCGAGGGAGCTCTGCGTGACGGTCGGGTTGAGCGGCACCGCAATCAATCCCGCGCGCAGGCAGGCGACAATGACCTCAGCCATTGCAGCGCCGTTCACCATCAGCAGCGCCACTCTGTCGCCTGGCTGAAGTTCTGCCTCAAGCATCGATTGGGACACACGACGCGTACGCGCTTCGAACGCCTGCCAGGTTTGAATCCCTTCCGCGCTCACGATGGCCCGCTGGCGCGGCCGATGGCGCGCATGCGCAGAGATAATTTCGTTGAACGAACCAAAAGGCGAACCAGGCATCTCCACTCCCCGCTGAGTTTCGCGTAATTCAATGTGTGTTGAAATAATTTGACATGTCAATCGCGCTTGTTCAGGTTTGCTGGAATCGCGAACCGGCGAGCAAGGAGGGGACCATGAAAGCGTATAATCCGACCGCCCGTGCCATTCTCTGCATTGGGGCATCCTTATGTTCGCTCGTTGCGAGCGCGGCGTACGCCCAAGAGACGCCTGATTCTGCTCCGCCTTCGGAATCGGCCCAGGCCGAGGAGAACCCCGGCGATATCGTGGTCACTGCCCGCCGGCGCGAAGAAACGCTGATCAGCGTCCCGATCGCGATCACCGCGTACAGCGGCGCCCAGCTGGAACGGTCCGGTGCAATCGACATCACCGACTTGGGTAATACCACTCCGAACGTGACGCTGGAAAACTCGCGCGCGACCAACTCGACCCTTTCCGCATTCATCCGCGGCATTGGCCAGCAGGATCCCGTTTCGGGCTTCGAGCAGGGCGTGGGCATTTATCTTGACGATGTGTACCTCAATCGGCCCCAGGCAGCGGTTCTCGACATCTACGATGTCGAGCGCATCGAGGTCCTGCGTGGGCCGCAGGGGACGCTCTATGGCCGCAACACCGTCGGCGGCGCCGTCAAATATGTCACCAAGAGGTTGCCCGCCGAAGCTGCGCTCAGCGTCAAGGGCACGTACGGCTCCTACAACCAGCTGGACGGCATCGTCACAGGGAGCGTTCCCGTTGGCGATGGCACGCTTCGCATCGGCGGGTCGGCGGCGCGCCTGACACGCGATGGCTTCGGCAGGAACCTGACCACCGGCCTCGACAATTATGACAAGGATCTCTGGGCTGGGCGGCTATCCGCCGAGGTCCACGCCACCAATTTCTTCGCGCGTCTTTCGGGCGACTACACCCATGACAAGTCCGATCCGCGCAACGGGTATCGGCTGATCCCGAGCCAGTTCACCAACACGCCCGTTCTCGCGAACGTCTATGACACGCAAGGTGGCCTCAACTCGCCCAAGCAGGATATCAAGGCTTGGGGCGTGTCGCTGTTCATGGAGGCGACTCCGACTTCGGACCTTACCTTCCGTTCGATCACCGCCTACCGAAAGGACAAGAGCTTCTCACCCATTGACTTCGACGCTCTTCCGACGGTCGATGTCGATGTTCCGGGGATTTACGATAACAAGCAGCTCAGTCAGGAAGTTCAGGTCCTGATCGAATCGGGTCCGTTTCATGGGTTGATTGGCGGCTATTATCTCGATGCGTCAGCGCTGACCCAGTTCGACGTTCGGATCTTTACGACGCTATCAGGACTGACGGCGTTCACGAGCGCCGATGTCCACACCAATACGTTAGCGGGCTTCGGAGATTTCACCTACGATCTGACGCCACAGTTCAGCGTCTCGGTGGGTGGGCGCTACACCTGGGACGAGCGCAAGGCGACTATCCTCCGTCAGAATTATCTTGGCGGCGGATCTCCCGTGTTCGGGGGCGCGGGTGTCGCGTTCGGTGCGCCAGGCACAAATTTCAGGGGGACGCGCGTCTTCGAGAAATTCACGCCGCGCGCGTCGGTCAGCTTCAAGCCCACCCCCGATCACAATATCTACGCCAGCTACTCGAAGGGTTTCAAGGGCGGTGGCTTCGACCCTCGCGGTGCGGGTGTCAACGCGCCGGATCTGAACGGCAACGGGGTGGTCGAGGAAAACGAAGTGGCCAGCTTCCTCAGCTTCGCGCCGGAATCGGTCAACAGCTATGAAGTCGGCTACAAGGGCGCATTGTTCGACCGTCGCTTTACGATTGCGGTCGCCGGGTTCCGTGCCGACTACACGAATGTCCAGATTCCTGGCTCAGTAGCCTGCACCGTCTCGGGTCTTCCCAGCTTTTGCGGTGTGACAAGCAACGCCGGCAAGGCTCGGTTCCAGGGCCTGGAGGCGGAAGGCACCGCCCGCTTGGGTGGCGGCTTCGTGGTCTCCGGATCGCTCGGTTACATCGATGCCAAGTTCAAGCAATATATCGCCAACATCACCCCGACGGGGTCGACGACGCCGCGTCCGACCGATGTCTCCGCATTCCGCAAGGTTCAGAACACGCCGGAGTGGACCGCGAGCGCCACGCTGGCGTATTCGACCTCGCTGGGCAGGGGAACAATCGATGCCTCGACCACCTGGTCGTACCGCTCGAAAACATACCAGTTCGAGGTTCCCAACCCCTATATCGACCAGCCCGGCTATTCGCTCTTCGACGCCAATCTGACCTATCGCGCGCCGGGTGGCCGCTGGTCTTTCGGGATTCACGGAAAGAACCTGCTCGACAAGCACTATATCACGTCGGGCTATACGTTCGTTGTCGCCGATCCGGTCACCGGAGCAGTCGCCAAGACGCCCACGGGCAACACGATTCCTGCGCTTGGCAAGGAGGGCGTTCTGACTGCCTTCTACGGTAACCCGCGCCAGGTGTTTGGCACGTTCACCTTCAACTTCTAATATGAACGACCGGGGATCCTCGACCGCCTATAGCGATCGCGAATGGCAAACGGCTGACGGCCTGACGCTTTTCGCGCGTGACTATGCAGCGGTCGAGGGACCTGCTCGACTGCCGATCATTTGCCTGCACGGCCTGACGCGGAATTCCCGCGATTTCGCGCAAGTGGCGCCATGGCTGTCCTCGCTTGGATATCGTGTGCTTGTTCCCGATGTGAGGGGACGCGGCGAATCCGATTATGACGCCAATTCGGCAAACTATCTTCCCAAGACCTATGCCAAGGATGTTCTTGGCCTGATGGATGCATTGGGGATCGGCAGAGCGATCTTTATCGGTACGTCGATGGGCGGCATCATCACGATGGCGGTTGCCGCCATCAGATCAAAGGCGATCGCTGCAGCAATATTGAACGATGTTGGACCGATCGTCGCACCGCAAGGCCTCAAACGTATAATGTCGTACGCGGGCAAATCCACAGACGTCACCAGCTGGGCCGAGGCGGTCGACTATGTGAAGGGCACAGGGGGAGCGGCATATCCTGCCTTCTCGGACGCCGATTGGCGCACTTTCGCCGAAACCACATTTCGCGAAGACCAGGGCAGAATCGTCCTGAACTACGACACCGGAATCATGGAGCCGATTCGCCGCGGCAAGGTGAAGGCGCCCGGCTGGCTCGCTTGGCTGATGTTTCGTCGCCTCGCCCGGCGGCGTCCGGTCATGCTCGTCCGCGGTGCCATTTCCGACCTCATTACCCCGGAAATTGCTTTGCGAATGAAAAAAGCTGCTCCGCACCTGCAAGTCGCGGAAGTGCCGGGGATAGGCCATGCACCAATGTTGACCGAGCCGGTCGCGAAACAGGAAATCGCGTCGTTCCTGCGGAGCTTGGGCCGGTAGAGCCTGCAAGCGTGGTCCAAGGCGTTTGAGCGTCAGCCGTGCCCTTCGGATCAGATGGGTGCGAGCCGGTCTACGCTGATACCGGCAGCAGATCTCACGCGTTTCGCTCGCAAGTGATAACGAAAATCGTCGGATTGCGTAAGTAGGTCGACGCATCGTGGACAATGGATTGCGAGGGGCGCCTGGATGGAGTGCCCGGTGTCATGATACGGCAAGGCAACCGCTCCGCGCCATTTCGCATCGTTCGGATAGTGCCCGCCACCTGCGACCGCTGGACACCGCGGGCCGCCCCGTCCAAGACATGGTCCGAAAAGGGGATCGGCATTGGCATTCATCGATGAGCTTGCAGAAGTTGGCGGGAATTTCATCTTCACCCGGACCGAGGGCGGCGCGTCGCTGAAGCCCGCCAGCGGCAGTGACGCCGACCTTGCTTCCTTCCAGGCGCTGGTGCGCCGGGTCCGCGACCACGAAGGCGATGGCTTCGCCATCCATATCGATCATGTCTGTTCCGACCGGCCCGGCAACCTCGTTGACCTGCTCGTACTGCAGATCGACGACTGAGGGCCCCTAGCCGGGCCTCCCCAGCGCCGCCGCTTCGGCGATATAGCTCCGATAGGCATAGTTGATCAGGTCGCGCACCAGCTCGAGCAGTCCGCCGGTCGGAAACCCGTCGAACGGATCGCCATGCGCGAGCAGGTTGCGCCGTTCGGCAAGCGAGGGGTGATTGTCGCCGGTCAGCTGGCCGATCCCGCCGCCGCCGCACCGGACCCACATCGGCACCTGGGCTTCTGTCAGCCCATCGACTTGGACCATATGGAGCAGCAGCGTCGCGAAGCTGCGTTTCCGCTTGGGGATGGCATGTCCGTAGCGGTCCATCAGCGCCAGCTCGAGCGCGATCAGCGCTGCGAGCTCACCCGCCTTGATCAGGCCGAAGTCGATCCAGCCGAACAAATAGAGGCGCTGGGCGCGGTCGAACTTGATGCGCACGATATCGGGGATCCGTGCGTCGATGCCGAGCCCGGCGATGAAGTCGCGCCACTGGGCGCCGGTGTCGAACTGGAGGAAGCCGCCGGCATTGCCGTCGGCCGGCCAGGGCAACAGCAGCGGTTCGCGCTCGAATGCCGCGACGACATCGGCGGGGTCGGAGGTCATGGGTAGCGCGCCTGGACGAACGCGCCGATGCCGTCGAGCATCGCGTCGATCTGGGCCAGCACATGGCCGATCAGCACGTCGCTCATATAGATGATCCAGGTCTCGCCATTGGTTTGCGAGCGATCGAACCAGTCGGCCGGCCAGCCCTCGCGCGCGATCGTCGCCTCGAACTTCGCGCGCTCGGCCGGCGGCCATTCGAAGCCGTGATGGAGCATCTTGTTGCGATAGCCGAAGACCGCCCCGAGCATCCGGGGATAGTCGGCGGGCATGTGCGCCGTGAGCCCGGTGGCCTCGACCAGTTCGCAGATGCCGCGCAGCACCTGCTTGCTCGTCCGCCCCGTCTCGCTGAACACGAGATGCGGATCCCAGAAGTCTGGGTCCGCGGCGTGTGCGGCGCGCGCGCCCATCGGCGTGACCGGCCGCACAGGCGCTTCGATATCTCGGATGCCCGCGAAGATGCCGACGAACAGCGTTTCGAGGAGCGGCGCGAGCATCCCGATCGCCGCGGCCGAATGGGCGGCATCCTGGAACACCGAGCCGTGCATTTCGTCGACCCAGCCATTTTCGAGGTGCATGCCATATTCGCCCGATGCCTTGCTCGCGCGCCTGGCGATGTCGGCGATGTCGTCCTGCAGCGCCGCGTCCGCCTGGGCCTGCCGGTGCAGCTGGCCGCGGATGGCGCGAAGTTGCGCTTCGAGGTCGGCGTCTCCCAGGAGCAGCACCGCATAGTCCCGGTCGGTCAGCCCGAAGCTGTTGCCCGCCATCTGTTCACTCCTCTCGCTTCGTCTTATTGCCGTCGTTCAGGAGACGGCATGACAATCTGCAGCCAGGCGGGCCACTGTATTTTGAGCAGCATCGGCTGCTTCATCTACGACTTTCAGACGCTGCTGACCGGCATCGTCGCGATCGGGGTCGCGGTCGTCGCCGGCATACCGGTCTGGCGGCAGCTGAAGGACAGCAATCTTCAGACGCGCATCTCGCACCGCGAGACGCTCGCCAACTTGCTGCGCGACGCGCTCAAGCGCCACGCGCAAGTGGACAAGGCGGTTCGCGAGCCGATGTCGGTCGCGGACCGGGTTACGCGCGATCCGATCGGCGAGCCGGTCGACATCGATCCCCATGACGCGCACCATGTCGAGAACATGCTCCACGGCGTGCTCGACTGGTATCTCGTCACGCTCAAGGACACCGAGCATGCCGAGATCGAAGCCGCCAAGGCCGCGCTCAAGACTGTGCTGGATCGCCTCGTCGCGACGCTCGGGGAAGCGCATTGGGCGGACCATAACGACCAGCATGACGAGGATCATGATTACTCGGACGAGGCATGGGCCGAGATCGAGGCGCGCTGCGCCGCGGCCAAGGTCGAGGCCGGCGAGCGCGTCGCCGAAGTCGAGCGCGCGCTGGGCGTGCTGCGCGGCGCGCAGCGGCAATGGATCCAGTCGCTCCGGTCGCAGATCGCCCGGCTCGATCTGCAGATCGCGGCGCCACGCTGAGCCCACCGCCATGCCGGACGCGCCGCTCCTGATCGACCTGCGCAGCTTCGTCGACGCGCATGGCAGCGGCCCGCGCTACAAGCTGCTCGGCAAGCTGGTGCGCAATGCCCATTCGATGGTGTCGATCCGCTTCGACCTGCACCGCGCGCTGACCTCGATGCAGCTGCTCTCGGACCAGCAGGCCGCTTTTGCCGCGCAGCGCGAGCGCGGCGAGCCCGCGACCGAGGCACAGGGCCTGCTCTGCGCCTCGCTCTTTGTGACCTCGCTGTTTCTCTATGCCCGCGCGGTCCACAGCCAGGGGCGCGATCGGAGTACCCTCGACCTGCGCGGCGGCTTGCCCGCCGAGTTGCGCGCCGAGCATGAGCGGATCCTTGCGTTGCGCGACCAGCATTTCGCGCACTATGTCTCCGGCGGCGCGTGGGAGGACTACCGCGTCGTTCTCGTCCTGGGCGACGACACGATGGGGATCAGCTATCCGAACGAACGGCGGCTGCTTCGCGCCGAGGACGCCTATGCATTGCACCGCCTGCTCGAGCATGCCCAGGCGCTGACCGAGCGCGCCTATCTGAAGGCGTCCGAGCGGCTGAATCTCGAGATCAATCGGCTGTTCGACGATGACGATTTCGCCGACGCGTGCGGCGGCTTCCGGTTCGAGCCCGCACGCTTCTTCAGCTCAGGGGAGGTGCCGGGGTTCATGGACTCGCTCGACGCGAGGAACTGGTCGTTCGACGCCGAGATCAAGACCGATTTCAGTTATCGGCCGCCGCCTGAGGCGAGCGATGGCTGAACGGTAGAGACTTGGGCGATTCCGGGAAGGGGAAGGCCTTCCCCTGATGGCGAGCCGGGGTCTCGCCATACCCCTTCTGCGGGGGGCGGGCCCCCCGCAACGCCCCCGGAGTTCCGGAAAGAGGAGGGGCGGCGGTGCCTTGGCGTGGCCGCCGGCGCTCGTCTCCCGCGTGCCGGAAACACGAAGCCTTCCCTCAGGCGGTAGCGCGCTCGCGTTCGCGCTGGCGCAGGCGTTTCACATAGGGGCCATCGACCAGATGCTCGGCCTCAAGGTCGAGCGCGCAGTTCGCGAATGAGGCATAGCTGTTGTCGGTCAGCCTGACTCCGCTCGGGAGAAAGCCCCCGTCGTCGGTGCCGTTCTCCGCCATCGCCTCGAACCAGGCCTTGAAGAAGTCGGCGAGCGACGCGCGGCTCCCTTCGGTCGCGGCCGCGGTAACGGGATCCGTCGGCTCGAGTTCGGCACGTTCGGCATCGTGTCCGATCGCAGCGACACAAGCGCTCGGCGATGGCCAGTATTTGAGGTCGAACTGCCCTTTCAGGCGGCGAAGTTCCTTGCGGACATAACTGCCGTACAGGGAATTTCCCGATCCCGCGGCGTCGATCGCCTGGACGATGTGGTAGAAGCTGTCGTCCGCAAACCCCGAATGGGTGCGCAGGTCGCTGCGCTCGTCGAGCAGCGCCGCCAGCTCGGCGGCCTTCAGCGCGATCAGCTGGTTCACTTTTCCCAGCCGCTCGCGACCCTGGCGCGCTTTTTCGATCTCTTGAGGGTTCCAGAATGCAGCGGCCTCGGCCAGCGCCCGTGCGAAGATGGTCAGCGCATGGGGATGGTTGCCGAACTTGGCGTGCAGATCGCAATAGGCGTCGGTGAGCTCATGCCTACGCAGGAGCAGGCGGTCGAACACGATATTCTCGCTCGCGTAGATGGCATGCTCGACATTGTACGCGCGCTCGGCACGTATCGCATCCTCACAGGCAGTGATCGGGTCGGTCAATTCGGTTTCCATTCTCAGGTCCGGCTGGGTGATCCTCCGAAGCTATGCGGATACCCTCACGCTGTCGGCACCTGGGCGCAGAAACTTTGCGGGCAGCTCGGGTACCTTGCCCTCATGCACGCGCCGCCACCGTCGTGCATCCTGCTGGCACGCTCGATTCTTGGCCGTCGATCTGAGTGGCGGGGGTCAGAAGGGCAGATCTTCGATGAAGAGGATCAGTTCCTGGAAGCCGCCGGGCTCGAACCCGATGCCGGCCTCGGTGTCGCCGAGCGGGAAGCGCGCGGCGGCTTCGAGCACCGAGCGTGCGTCCGACTGGCGCTCGGGGTCGTGCGCGACGGTCCATTTGGCGAGCGCGGTCACGCGGGCATGCAGCGCCGCCGAGGCGGCCTCCTCCGCGAACCCCGCTTCGCGGGCATAGGCCTGAAGTGCGAGCGCCTGCGCGTGCGGGCTGGCGCGAAGCTGCGCCGGCAGCGCGGCCAGCACCTCGAGCGCCGCCTCGAGCTGCGGGCCGCTGACCGACACGGCGTTCAGGATATCGGTCGGGCTTTCGTGTGTCTCGCGCGGGGTGGCGGCGGCTTGCATGGGCAACATGTCCCTGATCCTCAGAAGGAGAGTTCGGCCTGGCGCAGCTCGGGCGCGCGCGGCGCGATCTCGGTGACCGTGAAGCTGCGCGGCGGGAGCGGCTGGAGCAGCTCCTCCTGCGGCACGCTCAGGTCGAGCCAGGCCATGTTCTGCCGGCGCAGCAGCACCGCGCCTTGGCGCTCCTGATAGAAGAAGACGTCGGGGTTGGCCTCGATCGTCACCACTGCGAAGCTCATGGGCCAGTCGGGATTGGCCGGGCGCCAGACACCGGCCAGGTAGAACCAGTTGCCGTCCTCGAGCGTCACCCGGAACCGCCGGTCGCCATTCTTGACCTGGAATTCGCTCGCGGGGATCAGGCAGCGATGGGTGGGAAAAGTCTTGCCTTCGGACCGGATGAACTTGAACGGCTTGGTCCCCTGGCCGTCCCAGGGCTGGAGGCCCCAGCCGGCCTCGACCATCTCGACCTCTTGCGCGTTGTCGGGATTCCGCCGGATGATGGGGCGGCGGGTGCCGAGCGCGGCTTCCGACTCGAAGGGACTCGCTTTCATGGTGAGAACATAATGCGAACGACGCTTTGGCGCAAATCAGGGGTCGGCGATGTGCAATGATTACCGGCTCGAGGTCGACATCGCTTCGATCATGGAGGATTTCGAGGATCTCAAGATCAAGATCGACCTCCCGGAGGGAACGCCCAATGTCGCGGCGCGCGAGGACATCAAGATCACCGATGTCGCGCCGATCGTCCGCGCTGCCGCCGGTGGCGGCGGCGAACTGGTCAACCGCCGGTGGAGCTGGCCCGGCCATGGCCCCAAGGGTAAGCCCGTCTACAACTACCGCGCCGAGGGGCGCAGCTTCGGCGACAAGCGCTGCCTGATCCTGGCCGACGGCTTCTACGAGTTCACCGACCCCGAGGACCCGAAGCAGAAACGGCTCGACAAATGGCTCTTCACCATGGCCGATCATCGCTGGTTCTGCATCGCCGGCATCTGGCGTGAGAGCCCGGTCGGCGAAGCCTTCACCATGCTGACCCTCGACGCGGGCGAGGATGTCGCGCCCTACCACCACCGCCAGATCGTGCCCCTGCCGCGCGATCGCTGGGCGGCCTGGCTCGACCCGCAGGTTCCGGCCGCGGACGTGCTCCAGCTCCTGCCCAAGGGGAGCCTGCAGCCTGTGCGCGTCTATCCGCCCGCGCCGGCCCAGGCGGCATTGCTATGATCAGAGCCGAAGCACCACTTAAGGCACAGTCAAACATGGTATCGTGCCACCCTTAAACCCGGGAGGATTCGCGTGGCCGACAGCAAAGATCCGGATGAACGCCGTCATCGGCAAACCATGATCGTTGCGGTGCTTGGGCTGATTCTTGCCGCGGGCGGCCTTTATGCCGCGTATGACAGTGCGCGTAGCGACCACGGATCCGGCATCACACCAGATCAACCTGCAGAGACGCCCAGCTCCGCGTCACCGTCGAGCCCCGTTACAGTGGACAAGGGTTCCGTTCCGACGGATGCGCCATCGACGCCCGTATCGAACGATTCCGGCAGCGCAAACACGGTGGTAAATCCCCCGCCCGGACGCGACCCGGAGCAACCAGTGGCACCTCAAGTCGCGGAAGCGACACCCGAGCCCTGCGTGCCGACCCTGGAGGAAATGCCGAGTGTCGATGCGGTGCGTGTGACAAGCCCGGCGGAGGCGCGGCGGCTCTCCCCGGGGCCGTCTTGTGCCGTAGGCGAGCTGGGCCAACCCTTGGTCCTTACCGTTCGCTTCTGCCGGGGCCGGGCCGCTGACTTTGGCGGCATCGGGTTCAAGGTCAGCGACGCGGACGCCGCTGGCAACAATACCAATCATCACGTTGGTGCGAGCATTCAATGGCAGCGCGCGGGAGGCGCTTTCACGCCCGCAACCGCCGCCAATTCCTACGGGACATTTTCGGTGCCAAGCGGTTCGGTGCGAATGCGGGTGACGATCGATGGCGGCGATCGCTACCGCGCGCTCTCGATGCGCGTCTGCAGGATTTTCTACGGTTGAGCGGCCCGGATCGATGCGGCTTCTAACCTGCCGCCGCTTCGCCTAGGCTGGCGCGATGCGTTCCGACGTCGATCATCTGCCAGCCCGTCAGCAAGCCGAGCTCAAGCGTGCCGCCCAGACCCTGATCGACGAGTTCGTCCAGGCGATCGCCAATGCGACCCAGCCCTGGAAGAAGAACGGCAAGATTCTCAAGATCATCCTGTTCGGCAGCTACGCGCGCAACGACTGGGTCGACGAGCCCGAGAACGGCTATCAGTCCGACTTCGATCTGCTGATCATCGTCAGCCATCCCGACCTGACCGACATCGCCGACTATTGGTACATCGCCGAGGACAAGATCCTGCGCGACGAGACCATTGGCCGTCCGGTCAACATCATCGTCCACACCCTCGACGAGGTGAACAAGGCGCTCCAGCGCGGCGAGTATTTCTGGGTCGACATCGCCCGCGACGGCATCCTGCTCTACGAGCTGCCCGGCCATGCGCTCAGCGCGCCGCAGCCGCTGACGGCGAACGATGCCTATGAGATGGCGGCGGCCTATTATGTCGACTGGCTGGGCAAGACCGACAGCGCCATCAAGCTTGCCGCCTTCGCCGCGCAGGAAGGCGAGCTGAAGGACGCGGCCTTCCTGCTCCATCAGGCGACCGAGCGCGCCTATGCCTGTTATCTGCTGGTGTGCACCTTTTACTTTCCCCGATCCCACAACATCAAATTCCTCCGATCCCTCGCCGAGGACAAGGAAGCCCGGCTGATCCCCGCCTGGCCGCGCGCGGCGCGGATCGAGCGGCGGCGCTTCGAGCTGGTCAAGCGCGCCTATGTCGAGGCGCGCTACTCGGACGCTTATGCGATCGAGGTCGCCGACCTGGACGCGATCACCGACGCCGTCACGCGCCTGCGCATGCTGGTCGAGACGGTCTGCCGCGACCGGCTCGACGCCTTGCGCGCCGCGGCGGGCCTGCCGGGCTGACCATGGCGGGTGCCGAAGGGCTCGACCGCTTCGTCGAGGCGCAGGCGCCGGTCTATGCGGCCGCGCTCGGCGAGATCCGCCGCGGCGCCAAGCGAAGCCACTGGATGTGGTTCGTCTTTCCCCAGCTCGCCGGGTTGGGGCGCAGCGACACCGCACGCTTCTACGCCATCCGCTCACTTGACGAGGCTCGCGCCTATCTGGCGCATCCTGTCCTCGGCGCCCGGCTGGTGGAGTGCGTCGGCGCGCTCCAGGACATCACCGATACCAGCGTTACCGCGAGGGCCGTGTTCGGCGAGGTCGACGCGGTCAAGCTGCGATCGTCGCTGACCCTGTTTATCGAGGCGGGCGGGAGCCCCCTGTTCAGCGCCGCGCTCGCGCGCTGGTTCGCGGGCGTTCCGGACCCCGCGACGCTTGCGCTGTTGCGGGCATGACTTCCCTCCCGCGGCCTGATGGCCGACCACGAGGACTTTGCCGATGTTGATCTCCCTGTTGCTCCTCCTCGCAGCACCGGTGCCGCCCGGCGGCTGTGTCGCCGTTGACGGCGACACGCTGCGCTGCGGATCCGAGCGCGTCCGCCTGCTCGGGATCGACGCGCCCGAGCTGCCCGGCCACTGCCAGCAGGGCCGGCGCTGCGCGCCGGGCGATCCCTATGCCTCGACGCGCTCGCTGCGCGCGGCGCTGGCGCGCGGGCCGGTCACGTTGCGGCGGTTCGGGCAGGATCATTATGGCCGAACGCTGGCGCTGGTCAGCGCGGGCGGCACCGACCTCAGCTGCTGGCAGCTGTCGCGCGGCCAGGCCATCTACAAGCCATGGTGGGACAATGACGGCCAGTTGGCGCGGATCTGCCCGGCCGCGCGCTAACGGCGAGACGGAGCGATAGTCCAGCGCTGGCAGTCGCAAAGCAGAGGCGCGGTTGCAGCGCGAAGTGCGAATGATCCTTGCTCCCCATTCCAAGCTGCCGCATAGTTGACGCTCGAATGGGGCGGCCGTGGAGGTGAGTCCAATGACGAACAACGCAACTATCGACGCATCGGGTAACCGGACACTTACTCGGCTGGACGCTTCCGGCAACGGTATCGCACCGCGCCTCGACGCCTCCGGCACCAAGATCGCGCCACGCCTCGACGCATCCGGCAATGGCATTGCCCCGCGTCTCGATGCGTCCGGCAACGGCATCGCGCGTCGCATCGACGCCAGCGTGCCTGCATGGGCGCTCGCGAGTGGTGGCGCACGGTCGGCCAGCCATATCGGCGCCTGAACCCGGCTCACGCCTGCAATTCGTGTCGCGCCGCGCGGCGGGATGTTCAATCCTGCCCGGCGTCGGCTGTGCGTCCGGGAACCGAGCGATAGAATGCAAGCGTCTCGGCGCAGCCGATGAAGGTCTCGGGCACCCAGCTCGGCGTCCACGCTTCCTTGAGGTCGCCTTTGGGAACCGTGTTCTCACCGTGGCTGAACGAGATGCTCGTGTTCAACGCGCCGAGCTGCAGGATCGGGATGCTCCAGTTCCTGGTGAAGGCCACTTCCTCTCCCACCAGATCGGTGTCCTCGAACCGCGTGCGTTCGAAGATCTCCCGCCGCACGCACCAGGTGCCGAGCGTCGCGTGCATGTCCGAATAGGGTCCGACCTGGAATATCTCCCAGTTGCGGCGATCGAGGATGAGCATGTCCGATGACCCGGCCATTGCGAGATTGGATCGCGCCAGCTCGTTGACCGAGACGATCGTGCGGTGCGGGAACGCGAAATTGTCGTCGTCGAAATAGAGGACGAACTGGCCCAGCGACATGTCGTTGGCGACATTGCGCTTGTGGGCCACGCCGTGCTTGCCTGGGAGGCGCACATAGCGGACGAAATCGAGGTGCGACACCAGGTCCTCGACCGTCTCCTCGCCATCCTCGACGATGATCCACTCGATCTCGAAGCCCTGCCCGAGCTGGGTCAGCACGTTGCGGATGGTGTGCGGGAAGAAGCGCCGGCGATTGGCGGTGATGGTCGAGATGGTGACGAGCGGCTGCATCGCAGGGGTCTCCCAAGGCGTCAGGGCGCCGCGGCCGCGTTGCCAACGGGCCTGTGCCGCACGTCCCAATCGACCGTCCGTTCGGCATTGCCCGTCTGCATCGCCCGGGTCAGCCGGGAATAGCGGTCGCCGAACACCGTCGAGACCAGGATCTTCGCGTCGGCGCCCAGGCTCTTCCCTGCCATCTCCGCCTCGGTCGAGCCCCGGTGGATCGTCCTGATGTCCATGAGGATGACGTCGCCTGCTTTTGCCGCGATGGACTCGATCGCGGCGTCCGCCGCGGGCACCGCGCTTCGGTCGTCGGAAAGCGCGATCGGTACGCGGTGCGATCCCGTGGCGATGTGCAGCGACGTCCCGTCCTGGAGATAGGCGACCGCCTTCAGGCAGGGCGGCTCCGCGGTGTCCCAGCAGATCTCGGGCGTCAGGTGCTTGGCATAGGCGCCGCGCAGCAGGTCGGTATGCCAGGGCTGCGACCGGTTGATCGTGATGTCGCTGAGGCCGAGCGCGATCATCTGTCCCCCGCGATAGACGCGGTCGAGGACCCCGCGCAGCCGGGGATCGGTGGAGAGCGCGGTGTGGATCGCTTCCAGGTCCGGAAACCGGTGAAAGCCGGCGAGATGCCGCGCGGTCTCGGTCGGCCTGGTGTTGCTCATGATGCCGGCATTAGCGAGGATCGTGCCGCGCATCCGGTCGATGGCGGGGACGTCGAACACGCGCGGGACGACGCAGAACCCGTTCGCGCCCAAGGCGGCGAGCTCATCCATGCGCGGTGGGCCCGCCGGGCAGGGCGATGCCATGGGCGCGGCACTGGTCGGCGATGAAGGAGTCCGACGCGGGGTTGGCCTTCAGGCTGCCCAGCATATGGTTCCAGAGATGGACCCCCACTGTGCGCTCCCCCAGCCGGGCGCTCACCTCGTCGCCCGCCTCGAACGGCAGGCGGTGGTCGCGCCAATGCACCGGGTAGAAGATCTCGGGCGGTTGCGCCGAGGTTGCGACACCGTGCCTGGTCGCGAGATAGGTCACCAGCTTGGGTCCCGTCGTCGCCCAAGGCAGGTCCGGCAGGCCGAGCGGCGCGCCGCGCGCCACTGCCTCTTCCTGCCGGGCTGTCTGTTCTTCGTCCCACCAGGGCGCGAAGAAGGGCGATTGGGTGCTCAGCGCGAGCAGATCGTCCAGCATCGGGCTGTCGGGCGGGATGCCGAGGACGGCGGTGTTGATGTAACGCGCATCCTCCCATCCGAATACATGGTCGCCGAGCGGCGGGATCGCGCGCAGCAACAGCATGTCGGTATCCACCCAGAGGCACCGAAAGGTCGCGAAGAGCCTGTAGCGGAACAGGTTGCTGCCCAGCGCATAGCTGCCATTGGCGTATTTCGAGAAGTGCTCCCTCGGCAGGATGCTGGCCGCGTCCCGGACCTCGATTCCATTGGGCACGCCGGCCACGTCATCGTAGCAATAGAGGATGGTCTCATGTCCCGCAGCGACCATCGATGCCAGGCAGAGCCTTTCCAGATAGGACAGCTCGGTTCCCATCCAGGCAGATACGATCGGCAGGGAAGAAATTCGCATTCTGCGTGCGCGTCCCTCGCGTGATGATCTCGCTCGCGATCCTCAAGTCACGTTGCGAAGCCACCAGCGTGTTGGAACCCGGCCTTGCGCCTCGTCTTCGCGCATTTGCGCGGCACTGGCAATCATCACTGCCCGTGTTTTCATCGAGACCGGCTGCATTGTAGCCGACCTTGCTTTCGCCTGGTCCCGGCGCCGCGGATCAGAGATCGTAGATGACGCCGATCACGGGCCGGGCGAAGAGCATCACCGGCAGGTCCGGGCCGCCCTCGACCTGCTCGGTCGCGATCACGGCGGACTCGCCCAAGCCCCCAATCGTTTCGAACTGGCGGAGATGGTGGAGCCCGCCGCCGACGCGTTGGCCGACCCGCTTGAAGATGCTGGTGCCGTCGTCGAGCGTGACCGCGACCAGCTCGCCTTCGCGCCCGTTCAGGTCCTGCGCCGTAAGCCGGGGGCCGCCGAGGCTGGTCTGCCCGGGCAGCGCCAGCGGCACCGCGCTCTCCTCGCGGACCCGGTACGCGACTTCGACGCGCGCGAGCGCGGGCACGCTGTCGATCTCGGTCGCTTCGTCCCTTCCCTCGGGCGGGGGCATGTTGACGAACAGCGCGCCGACGACGCGGTGGATCTCCGTGCCGTGATTGGCGAAGGCCAATGTCGGGCGGCTCTGCTGCGGATCCGGCGCCTCGGCGGCGAGCGACAGGCCGTCGCCATTGGCCGGGCGCAGCAGGCGGCGGGCATAGATTTGCTTGCCCCGGCGGGCGATCACCAGATTGTGATCGCGCCCCGGCGAGGGCTCGTTCTCGACGATCGCCACCGCGCCCGAGGGGATCGCGAAGCCGAGCGTGTTGTGCCGGACGAAGAAGAAGCTCTTGTCCTCGAACCAGGCAGTGGAGAAGAGCTCGCAATCCTCGGCCTGGCTGCCGCCGCTCGGCATGTGGCGCGTGAACGCGGCGATGTCCTGGCAGACCGGGATCTCGAGCTTCGGCACTCGTGCGGGCCGCAGCGCCACGACGTTGCTGGGCTGGGTCTCGGTCAGCTTCTCCCGCAGGCGGTAGCGGCGAAATTCCTCATGGACCTCCTCGATGCCGATGCGCAGGCGCTTCAGGTCGGCATCAACCCGCTGGACGTCGGCATAGCTGATCCCGGTCTTGTTGTGGTGGGATTCGTTGAGGATGCGGCGCGGCTCGGCGCCGCTGATCATCGCCTTGTCGGCGCAGAATTTGGTCAGGACCGGGCTCATGAACAGGTCGTTGGCCTTGCTGCCGACGAGCCCGCGCAGGCGGTCGAACAGCGGGTTGAGCGTCGGCGCCTTGATCGCCGCCGAATAGGCCGGATAGGCGGGGTCGTCGAACAGGTCGCCCAGCCGGGTCTCAAGATAGATGCGCGCCTCGTTGGCATAATCCTGCGCGTGCGGCGCGCTGTCGACATGCTTGAGGAAGTCCTCGCGCTTGCGGTCGAGATCCTCCTTGGCGAGCGACGTCTCCATCGTCGCGCGCGAGGCATGGACCGGATGGATCGCGCGGTGCTCGATCAGGTCCTTGCTGCGGGCTTCGGCGACCAGGGTGCGCGCGAACTGGCGATCATGCGTGGTCGCGAAGATCTGCGCGCCGCCGGCGGCGAGCCGCGCCACGGTGCTCGACAGGCGCTGGCGGTTCTCGACGTCGAGCAGGTCCTGGGGATCGTCGAGCACGAGCAGGCTGAGCCCGCCGCTGTTCTTGAGCACATTCTCGCGAAAGGCGAGGAAGAAACCGAACAGCCCGGCCCTGAGCGCCGACGCGTTGGAGACATGTTGGGCGGGCGCCCGGACGCCGTCGCGGCCGACCTGGATGTCGATCACGCCCTTCGCGTCCATCAGCGTCTGGCGCGGGGCCGGCGCGAAGCTCGTGGCGCTGCGATAGAGCTGGTCCCGCCAGAACTCGGCGCGGTCGTGGAGCTGCTCGCGCAGGCCCTCGACCTGGGCCTGCGCCAGGCTCCCCATCGGCACGATCGTCTCGAGCGCGGCGGCGGCATCCTGGCAGGCCTGGATGCGCTCGAGCTTGCGCCCGTAATTGGCGAGCGACTTCGCCATGCGCCCGGTCAGCTCGATCGCCGCGCTCATCGGCGCGACGCCCTTGACGATGAAGTCGAGCTTGTCGAGCTTGGGCCCGATCGCCTCGCTCGGCGCCTCGCCGTCCTCCGGACCGCTGCGCACCGCGCTCAGCGCTGCGAGCATCGCCTCGCGATGCGCGGTCATCCACCCGACAAAGCCAGTGGCGCGTTCGATCCGGCCCAGCGTCACTTCGAGCGCGGCGACGTGCGGCTGCAGAATGGCGGGGAGCGCCTTGGCCTCCGGCTCCTCGAAGGCTGGCAGGTCCGCCATCAGCGTCGTGACGAGGGCCTCGACGCCCGGGCGCAGCGCCGCCAGCGTGCCCGAAAAGGGATCGGTCGCGAACAGCTCCTCGGTCAGCCCGGCGCGGAACAGCTCGCCCGGCGACGCGGGAAGGTCGCGATCGAGCTCGGCGCGGAGCGGCGCCGGCAGGTCGCGCGCGAGCAGGCCCGTCCAATGCTCGGCCCATTGCTTGATGGTCCGCGAGATGAGCGCGCTGTCCTTGCGCACCTGCTCGAGATGCTCGCCGACGCCGATGCCGGTTTCGGGATCGATCACCCCGTCGAGCGGCGCGCGGCACACCGCGCAATGCGCGTCGTGCGGATCGGCATGCTCGGTCTTCCACGCCGCGACCCGCGCATAGAGCTGGGTACGGCGGGCGAGCGTCGGGTTGCCCGCCAATTCCGCCAGCGTGCCGGCTTCCTCGTGTAGCTGCCCGAGCAGCGTCCCGGCCGCTTCCGCGTCGGCGGGATCGAGCTTCAGCCGCGCGAGCCGTTCGATGCTCGCCAGCTTGGTGATCTTCTGGAGCTGCTCGCTCGCGGGCGCGATGCAGGATTCCAGATCGGCGCGCTGCTCGGCATTCTCCGCGTCGAACCCGTCGCCGAGCACCTCCTTCGCGGCCGCCAGGCCATTGGCCTTGAGCGTATCGAAATGCACGAGCAGCTGGCCGATCGCGTCCTCGGCATCGGTATCGGCGATGCGCGGAAGCGCCGCTTCGGGCTTCATGTCCGGGAAGGCGGTGATGCGTTCTTCCAGGTCCCGGCGCTCCAGCAGGAATTGCTGCTCGATCGTGTCGCGCTCGGTCTTGCGGTCGGTGGTGATCGGCCCGGAGATGCGGGTCATCGCCTTGCCCGCATGCTTGGCCAGGTCGACGAGGTCGGCGAGCCCGGTCAGCTTCGCCACCGCCTGGCCCAGCTCCGAGGCGCTGCCCACCTGGAGATAGGGCAGCATGCCCGGCATCGTCGTCCCCATGCGGAACGCGATCGGGTCGACGCCCAGCTGCGCAGGGTCGGGCGCGTCCTCGGCAAGCTTGCCGTTGGGCTTGCGCGATTGCGTGCGCCGGATCGGCGGCAGCGCATTGCCGTCCTCATCAACGAAGCTCAACTCCACCCAGGTGTCGGCCGGCACCGTCTTGGCCGAGGCGTCGGGCGTCCAGACGCCGCCTTGCGGGAGCGGCGTCACCGGCGTGAGCAGATGGTCGGTCGGGTCGGCATCGTCGCGGTCGACCGTGCAGCTATACTCCTTGTCGCCATCGTCGGGCAGGCGCTGGGCGCGCAGGATCTTGCCGGTCAGGCACCAGATGATCGCATTGGCGATCGAGGTCTTGCCCGACCCGTTCCAGCCTTCGAAGAGCGTGATCGCCTTGTCGGGCTCGAACACGAAATCCTCAGGTGCGCCGGCGGCGTCGCCATAGGCGTGCAGGCCGCCGAACCGGTGCGCGACCAGCTTGACCAGGCGCAGCGTCCTTTTCGTGGCCGCGGTGGCGCCGGCCTGGGCGGCGAGGACCGGCGGCGCCTTGGCGATGCTGTCGACGATCGCCTCGCAGTCCGAAAGCGCGAGGTTGGCCGCCCATTTGGCGCGGTTGAGACGGTACCAGTTGAGCACGGCGCGGGCATGATCGGTGGCGAGCGAAAATGCCTGGCCCTGATCGGTCGCAATCGCGCGGCCCGAGATGAGATCCGCCAGCAGAATATCGGTCGTGAGAAGATGAAGCGGCCTTGTGATCGGCGCTGGCGTTACTTCTTCCGCGGCGAGGTTTTCCCCGCTCATCTCGAGTCCCCTACTTTATCCAACTACGGCCCAATCTGCGCGCCGCGCGATCAATTTGTCCATGCGGTTCAAGGCCGGCATGGCAATTTTCTGTGCGCGGCGAAGCATTTGGCGCGCCGCCCCCGCCTGGCCGGACTCCTGCCTGCCTTGACGCATGCCGGGATTCCTCGGAACATAAAGGGAACGAACGAGTCGTTATTTCCTTATGCCAACCGATGCCGCCCTTGCCGAGACCGAACGCGCACGCCTGCTCGCCGAGCTGAAGGCGCGAATCGCGGTGCCGGTGGCAAGCGGCGCGCCGCTGCTGCCGTTCGGGATCGAGGCGATCGACACGCGGCTGGGCGGCGGCGGGCTCAACGGCGGCGGCCTCCATGAAGTCGCCGCCGCCTCGCCGACGCTCGGGGACGACGCCGCCGCGACCCTGTTCGTTGCCGGTGCCGCCGCGCGCTTCGCGGCCGAGCCGAATGCGACGGTCGCCTGGTCGCTGACCCGCTTCGATCTCTATGCGCCCGGGCTCGAGCAGGCCGGGCTGCCGCCGGACAAACTCCTCTATTGCGAGGGCCGCGACGAGGTGATGGCGCTGGCGCTCGCCGAGGACTGCCTGCGCCTGGGCAGTTTCGCGGCGGTGGTCGCCGAAGTGAAGGCCGCCGACCAGACCGCCACCCGCCGCCTCCAGCTCGCCGCCGCCGATGGGCGTACGCCCTTGCTGCTGCTGCGCCGCTGGGCGCGGGCCGCGCGCGACCCGCTCGACATGCCTTCGGCTGCCTGCACGCGGTGGCGGATCGGGTGCGCTCCCTCGGTGGCGCTCCCGCATGCCGGTGTCGGCCGTCCCTGCTGGTCGGTCGATCTCGTCCGCCAGCGCGGCGGCAATCCCTTCTCTCTCATTGTCGAGGCCTGCGATGGCAAGGGTCGCCTCGCTCTACCTGCCCCAGCTCGCTTGCGAGCGGCTGCGGCGGATGGAGCGGTCAGCCGCGCCGCCTGAGCGGCACTGGTCCCCCGCGC
>NZ_JAIXHL010000009.1 GCF_030145815.1 Sphingomonas sp. | reverse complement strand
ATGGGTGGCCGGGTGGGGGAGCGGGCCGGTGCCGCCTAACTGAAAACGACTCTAGTCTTGCCAGCCCCACGGCATCGGCGGAGTCGCAATCGGCTGGGTCAGGTCGAACTCTACCCGAAAATGGCGGCCGGGTCGGCGCAGTTCATAGGCGAAGCGTGTCGGCGTCACCTCCATCGCCCAGACATTGGTGACCGATACGGCGCGATCATTGGCGCGGAACAGCGCGCTCGAATCGGCGTCGACCGGGAATTCCTGTCGCTCTGGCGTGCCGGGCGTGGCGGTGTCGCCGCCATACATGGTGAGCACGTCGCTGGTGCCGTCCTGATGCCGATGGTCGTGCTTCAGGCGCACCCCGGTTGCGGTGCGGGTGAGCACCCAGGTGCGCGAGCGATCCTCGCCGACATGGAACGGGATGCGGACGCGGTCGGACTCGCATGCGGCGACGTGCATCACCAAAGCCTGGCTGGCGAAGCTCGCGTCTGCCGCATCGGTGGTCACGACGCGCCCGGCATAGGCCTTGCCGCAATGCGCCGCGATTGCCCGCATGAAGCTGTCCTGCGGGTCGGTCGCCTTGCCCTGCCCCGCGCAGCCGGTCAGCGCGAGTGCGGCGGTGGCGAGGAGGACCGCCCTCACTTGCCGCCGCGCGCCTGTTTGCGCATCGACCCGCGCATGAAGCGCGATGCGAACCACATGCGGCGCGCGGTCTTGCCGACCAGGGTGTGGAGTTGATCGCCGTGCACCGCTTCCCAGGCAAGGCGGGCGGCTTCCTCGACCGGCGTAAACTCCAGCCGCGCGGCCTTGACCCGTTCACGCATCGTCGAATTGCTGCCCACGGGCAGGCCGTCGAGGATCGCGGTATCGATGAAGCTGGGCAGCAGCGCGCGCACACGGATGCCGTCGGCGACCCATTCGGCGTCGAGGGACTCGGTAAAGCCGCGCACCGCAAACTTGGTCGCCGAATAGATCGCGACCCCGCCGGTGCCATAGATGCCTGCCGCCGACGCGGTGTTGAGCAGGCAGCCGCCCGACGCCTTCAAATATTTATGCCCGGCATGCGCACCCCACACCACGCCCATCAGGTTGATGTCGACGCAGCGTTGCAACTCATCCACCGGCGTGTCGGCGAACACCCCGCCAACGCCGATCCCCGCATTGTTGAACAGCACGTCGATCCGCCCGGCGACTGCCGCGAACTCGGCCAGCGCGACGTCCCAAGCCGCGCGGTCGCGCACGTCGAGCAGGTGCGTCGAGACCGCTGCATCGCCGAGCAGCGCTGCGGTTTCGGCCATCCCGGCCTCGCTGACATCGGCAAGGCCGACGCGCCAGCCCTGTGCAGAAAAGTAGCGCGCAACCGCACGCCCGATTCCCGAACCCCCACCGGTGATGAAGATCGCCTGCATGGCGTCCCCTCCTGTATATTTTTGACCTAGAGTGGATCATTCCGCACAATGCGCTGCGATGCCAGCACAAACCGGACCCGCCATCGCCCTGAGTGACGTTTCCAAGGCATTTGGCGGCACGATCGCGCTCGATCGCGTATCGCTGACCATCAGCTCGGGCAGTTTCGTGGCGCTGGTTGGACAATCGGGCTCAGGAAAATCCACGCTTCTCAAAACGATAAACCGGCTGATCGCACCCGATCGCGGCACGGTGACAATCGATGGCGCGCCGGTTGATCAAGCGGCCCCGCATCTGCTTCGCCGCCGAATCGGATATGTTTTCCAGTCCGTTGGGCTGTTTCCGCACATGACTGTCGCCGAGAATATCGCGATCGGCCTGCGTATTGCGGGGGAGCGCGATACGGGCGCGCGAGTCGCGGAGCTGCTGACGCTGGTCGATCTGCCAGGTGCGCTTGCGGAACGGATGCCGGATCAGCTGTCGGGCGGACAGCGCCAGCGGGTTGGCGTCGCGCGGGCGCTGGCGACCGCGCCGGGGTGCCTGTTGATGGACGAGCCGTTCGGCGCGCTGGATCCCGTCACCCGCGCCGAACTGGGCCGCGCGGTGCGTGCGCTGCATGACCGGCTGGGGCTGACCACGCTGATGGTGACGCATGACATGGCCGAGGCGTTGTTGCTCGCCGACCGGGTGCTGGTGATGCAGGCGGGGCGGATCGTTGCCGATGCGACCCCGGCGTCACTGGCGCGCGGCGAAGGCGGGCCGGAGGCGCAGGCGTTGATCGCGGTGCCGATGCGCCAGGCCGACGCGCTCGAGGCGCTGAAGGCATGAGTGACGCCTTTACCCGCGTGCCCGAATTGATGGCGAGCCATCTGCTGCTGGCGATGGCGGCGCTGGCGCTGGGCATCGCGATCAGCCTGCCGCTGGCCGTGGCGGCAGCGCGCAACGCCACTTTAGGGCGCGTCGTGCTCGGCGCGGCGAGCCTGATCCAGACAATCCCGTCGCTGGCGCTGCTCGCTTTGTTCTACCCGGTGCTGCTGGCGTTGCGCGGCGTGGTCGGCGACTGGGTGCCGGCACTGGGATTTCTGCCCGCGCTGCTCGCGCTGACGCTCTATGCGATCCTGCCGGTGTTGCGGAATGCGACGACGGCGCTGGTGACGCTCGATCCGGCGTTGCGTGAAGCGGCGGACGGCGTTGGGATGACCGCGCGGCAGAAATTGTGGCTGGTCGAGGCGCCGATTGCCGCGCCGGTGGTGATGGCGGGTATTCGCACGGCGGCGGTGTGGACGATCGGCGCGGCGACACTGTCCACCACCGTGGGGCAGCCGAGCCTGGGCGATCTGATCTTTGCCGGATTGCAGACGCAGAATTGGGCGCTGGTGCTGGCCGGGTGCATCGGCGCGGCGGCACTGGCACTGGGGGTGGACCTGATCCTGAGCGTGGCCGAGGGCGGCATCCGCAACCGCAAGCCGTTGCTGGTGCGGATGAGCGCGGGGACGCTGCTCGCCGCGATCTGTGCTGCCGCCTTTGCGCTCGCCCCAGCGGCAGGCGGGCAGACAATGGTGGTGGGCGCGAAGGGCTTTTCGGAGCAGTTCATCCTCGCCCGGTTGATCGGCCAGCGGCTGGAGGCGGCGGGGTATCGCGTTGAGTATCGCGAGGGGCTGGGGTCGGCCGTGGCGTTCGGCGCGCTCGCTGGGGGCGATGTCGATGTCTATGTCGATTATTCGGGGACGATCTGGACCAACCAGATGCAGCGCAGCGATGTGCCGCCGCGTGAAGCCATCGTGTCGGGCGTGGGCGACTGGGCGCGATCCGAGCATGGCGTCGGCATGCTCGGATCGCTGGGGTTCGAAAATGCCTATGCCTTTGCGATGCGCGGTGAGGATGCGCGGCGGCGCGGGATTGCCACGCTGACCGATCTGGCGGCGCAGGCACCGGGGCTGGACCTGGCCACCGATGTCGAGTTTCTGGAGCGGCCCGAATGGCGCGCAGTGCGCGATGCCTATGGGCTGAGGTTCAAGTCGGCGCGGCCGTATCAGCCGACCTTCATGTATCGTGCGCTGGCGAGCGGGAGCGCGGATGTGATCCCGGCCTTTTCCTCCGACGGCCGGATCGCGGCGGACAGACTGGTGGTGCTGGACGATCCCAAGGGGGCTATCCCCGGCTATGACGCGATCCTGCTGGTCGCTCCGGACCGGGTGGAGGATGCGCGGTTTGTCGAGGCGCTGCGGCCGCTGGTCGGACGGATCCCGGTCGCGGCGATGCGGGAGGCGAATTTGATGGTCGACCGGGACGTTGACAAGAAGTCGCCGGACGAAGCGGCGCGGTGGTTGGCGGCTAAGGTCGGGCTTTAGTCAACCAGCGCGTCGATCGCCCGCGCCATGTCGATGTCGCGGCCCGACAGGCCGCCGGCGTCGTGCGTGGTCAGCAGGACGTCGACGCGGTTCCACACGTTCGACCATTCGGGGTGATGATCGGCCTTTTCGGCGAGCAGCGCGACCTGCGTCATGAAGGCAAAGGCCTGGCTGAAATCGTCGAAGGTGAAGCTGCGCGTGATCGCGTCGCGGCCGGTGTCGTGGTCCCATTCGGGCAGCCCTTCGAGCGCGTCGTCGCGTTCCGCCTGGCTCAGTTGTTCGACCATTCTTCCCCTCCGTTGCTGGGTGCGGCATAGCGCGGGTTGATGGCAGACAAAACCGAGACTTTCGCGCCGAGTGCGGAACAGATGGAAGCGCTCGCCCGCGCGGCGCTGGCGCGGATTCCCGAGCCGTTCGCGAGCCATTTGCCCGACATCGTGCTGATCGTCGAAGACTTTGCCGATGACGACACGCTGCGCGAGATGGGGATGGAAGATCCGTTCGAGCTGACCGGCCTCTATTCGGGGCGGCCGGTGGGCGAGAAGGAGGGGTTCGCGATCGGCGAAATCCCGCAGCCCGACACGATTCACCTCTACCGCGTTCCCCTGCTCGCCGAGTGGGTCGAGACCGGAGTGAGCCTGGAGGCGCTGGTCACGCATGTCGTGGTGCATGAGGTGGGGCATCATTTCGGGCTGAGCGACGACGCCATGCACGCGCTGGAAGACAGCGTCGCGTGAGCGATTGCGGCATCCGGCTGGAGGGCGTGGCGTGCGCGCGCGGCGGGCGGATGCTGTTCGAGGGGCTCGATCTGGCACTGGAGCCGGGTGGCGGGGTGCTGGTGACCGGGCCGAATGGTGCGGGTAAGTCGAGCTTGATCCGGATTATCGCTGGGCTGCTGAAGGCGAGCGCTGGGCGCGTTTCGGTGACGGGCGAGCGCGCATTGCTGGCCGAGGCGGCGGGGCTGGACCCGGAATTGCCGGTGGGGGAAGCGTTGCGCTTCTGGGCCGGGCTGGATGGGCGGCGCGACGCGGTTGAGGGGGCGCTGGAGGCGGTCGGGTTGCTGCACCTCACTCCGGTGCCGGTGCGGATGCTCTCGACCGGGCAGCGCAAGCGTGTGGGGATCGCGCGGGTGGTGGCGAGCGGGGCGCCGATCTGGCTGCTCGACGAGCCGGCGAACGGCCTGGACCACGGCGCGATCGGGGTGCTGGGCGGGCTGATCGCGGCGCACCGCGCGGCGGGCGGGATCGCGGTGGTGGCGACGCATCTGCCGATCCGCATGCAGGGCGCGCGGGAGATATTGATCGGGGGTGGCGCGTGAGCGGATTCGGCGCACTGGTCGCGCGCGAACTGCGCCGGGCATGGGCGGCGGGCGGGCTGACGCTGCCGATCGCCTTCTTCCTGTTGGTGGCCGTGCTGTTTCCGTTTGCGGTGGGGCCGGAGCCGAAATTGCTGGCGCGGATCGGCGGCGGGGTGATCTGGGCGGCGGCGTTGCTCGCCGCGCTCCTGCCGGTCGAGCGGCTGGTCGCGCCCGATCTGGAGAGCGGGGTGCTCGATCAACTCAGCGTGCGCGGCTGGAATGACGCGAGCGTCGCGGCGGCGAAGATCGTCGGGCATTGGCTGGGCTTTGCGCCAGCATTGCTGCTGGCGTGCGTGGTGGCGAGCGGGCTCTTGAATCTGTCGCTGGAACAGGCGCTGGCGGCGGGGCTGAGTTTGCTCATCGGCACGCCGGGGCTGGCGGCACTGGGCGTCGCGACCGCCGCGCTGACGGCAGGGCTGCGCGGCGCGGGCGCGGTGGCGGGGCTGGTGATGCTCCCCTTCGCGGTGCCGCTGCTGATCTTTGGCGCGGGGACAATGGGGAATGATCCGAGCGCGGTGAAGCTGCTGGGTGCGGTCAGCTTGCTGCTGGTGGCCGGGTGCCCGTTCGTGGCGGGCGCGGCGATGCGGATGGGGCGGGGGTAAATGACGGATTCCATAGCGACCAACTGCATGATCGGCGGCAGAAAGGACCGTCTGGCTCTTCGCAGGCGCTTCTGCGCTCGTAACCGACTGCTCCTTGAACCCGTCACTCGACGGCGGAAGTTCGGGTATTTGCACTACAAGGTCAGAATCCCGGCGGAATTGCCCAAAGATCGCGCGCTTCGGATCGCACGCGCAATGAAGGCGCGCCGTAAGCTACTAAAGTTGACACATGTCGCGGACGCACTTTGCAAATATGCTGGGCGCCCTACCGGACCAAAGGCGAAGCGCCTCCGGTAACTACCTGCTCCACCGCGCAAAGATGGCGGTCGGCAGCACCAGTCCCCGCGCCTCTTCGCGCACGCCGAGTTCGCCGCATTCGACCTTGCCGCCCAAGTCCGCGAAATGCTGGTTGAGCAATTCGCCGATCGCCAGCGCGGACATGCGGATCGCGTAGACAGTGAGGAACAGGAAGCGCGACTCACTGTCGAGCAGCTGGCGGCAGTCGGCGATCAGGCCGGGGAGGTCGCGTTCGAGTTGCCACACTTCGCCGGTCGGGCCGCGGCCATATTTGGGCGGGTCGAGCAGGATGCCGTCATAGCGGCGGCCGCGACGCACTTCGCGCGCGACGAACTTGGCGGCGTCGTCGATGATCCAGCGGACGGGCTTGTCGGTCATCCCCGACAGCGCGGCATTGCCCTTCGCAGCCTCGACCGACTTCTTGCTCGCATCGACATGGACGAGTTTAGCGCCCGTTGCCGCCATCGCCAGCGTGCCGACGCCGGTATACCCGAACAGGTTCATGACCTCGGGCGCATCGACCCCGGCGGTCTGGTCGCGCATCCAGCTCCACACCGGGGCCATGTCGGGGAAGAAGCCGAGATGGCGGAAGGGGGTGGTCTGGGCGGTGAACTTCGCCTCCTTCCACGCGAGCGGCCAGCCTTCCCGCGGGACCGGCTTGGTGAAGACCCAGCGGCCGCCGCCCTCGTCATCGGGCGCGGGCATGAATTCGCCGTGCGCGTCCCAGTCGGGCGACGCGGGTGACCACATCGCCTGCGGCTCGGGCCGGATGAAGCGGTAATCGCCATAGCGTTCGAGCTTGCGGCCATGGCCCGAGTCGACGAGGCCGTAGTCGCTCCAGGGCTCGCCGGTGAGGGTGATGAGGTTCATGGGGTGCCCCATAACCCGTTTGCCCTGAGCTTGTCGAAGGGCGTGTCCCGCGCCTCACGAAGGGCAGGCTGCGGCCCTTCGACAAGCTCAGGGCAAACGGACGTTAAGCCTTTGGCGTCCCCCGCTCCGCCACATAGCCGGTGATCGCCGCGAACGTCGCGGGGAGGACGTCATAGCGTTCCTCGCGGTCAAACAGGTCGCCGACGCGGGGCGGCAGGGTCGGGCGGATGCCGGTGGCGCGTTCGACCGCGGTGTCGAACTTGGCCGGGTGGGCGGTGGCGAGGGTGACGATCGGCACGTGCGGCGGGAGCGCGACCCGCTGCGCGGCGGCGAGGCCGATGGCGGTGTGGGGGTCGAGAATCTCGTCGGCGCGGGCATGCGCCCAGGCCATGGCGCGCGACATGTCGTCCGCCTCGATCCGGTCGCTGGCGAACAAGGATGCCGCGCCCTCCTGCTGCGCGTTGGTCAGGCGCATCGCCTTGCTCGATTCGAATCCGGCCATCTGTGCAGCAAGCGCGGGGCCATCGCGCCCGGCCAGGTCGAACAACAGGCGTTCGAAGTTGGAGCTGACCTGGATGTCCATGCTCGGCGCGGCGGTGGGCGTGACGGTGCCCGCCGAATAATCGCCGCTCGACAGCGCGCGGTGGAGAATGTCGTTGACGTTGGTCGCGACGATCAGCTTGGCGACCGGCAGGCCCATCTTCGCCGCGACGTACCCTGCGAAGACATCGCCGAAATTGCCGGTGGGGACGCTGAACGCGACTTCGCGCGCCGGGGCGCCGAGGCGGACGGCGGCGTAGAAATAATAGACCACCTGCGCCATCAGCCGCGCCCAGTTGATCGAATTGACCGCGGTGACGTGGAAGCGGCCCGAGAAGTCCGCGTCGTTGAACATCGCCTTCACCAGCGCCTGAGCGTCGTCGAAGCTGCCCTCGATCGCGATGTTATGGACGTTGGGCGCGAGCACGGTGGTCATCTGGCGGCGCTGGACATCGCTGACCCGCCCCTTGGGGTGGAGCATGAAGATGTCGATCCCCTCACGCCCCGCCACCGCGTCGATCGCCGCCGATCCGGTGTCGCCACTGGTCGCGCCGACGATGGTCAAGTGCCGGTCGGTGCCGGTCAGGAACTTTTCGAACAACAGGCCGAGCAGCTGGAGCGCGACGTCTTTAAACGCCAGCGTCGGGCCGTGGAACAGTTCGAGCAGGAAGTGGCGGTGGTCGAGCTGGACCAGCGGGGTCACCGCGTCGTGGCTGAACCGGCCATAGGCGCGCGTGCACAGGTCGCGCAGTTCCGCTTCCGTCAGGCTGCCCGCGACGAACGGGGCCATGACGCGAACGGCGGTCTCGACGTACGACAGGCCAGCCATGTCGGCGATCTGGTCGGGCGTGAAGCGCGGCCATTCGACGGGGACGTAAAGGCCGCCGTCGCTCGCCAGGCCGGCGAGGGTGACTTCGCGGAAATCGAGTTCGGGCGCGGTGCCGCGCGTGCTCTGGTAGCGCATGGCGGGCGGGGTAGCGGCGGTTGCCGGATGGGGCAAGAAAGTCTGGCTTTGGGCGGCTGTGGTGGGTGCGGGATTTGGGGGCGCACAAAGGCACGAAGCCACGAAGAGAAGAAGAAGGTTATTGGTTCGCGCAGAGGCGCGGAGACGCAGAGATGTTCGCCGCCGCGTCAGCGGCTCAGATCACATCATCGTTCCGCTTGCTTCGGCGGCACAGTTAGAGCGCGTCGCGCGAGCCTTACGCTCCGCGCCTCTGCGCCTCTGCGCCTCTGCGCCTCTGCGCGAACAAAATCTCTTCGTGCCTTAGCGCCTTCGTGCGCAATCAAGCCTTCTTCTTCTGCCGCCGCCGCCGCAGTGCGAGCAGGTAGATCACCACCGCGATCCCCGCGAACAGGAACCACTGCACGGCGTAGGCGAGGTGGTTGTTCGGCACGCTCGACGGGTCGGGCGGGGCGCTGGCGGACAGGCCCGGCGCGGGGGCGTCGGCGACGAGCATCAGGTTGCGCGGCGGGCGCTTGCCGAACAGCGAGGCGAGCAGCGGGGTCGAATCGGGAGCATGGGTGATGGTGCCGGTGACCGCTCCACCCTTCCATGCCGGCTTCACGCCGGGGGCGCTGCTGACGCCCATGTCGACCTTGACGCTCATCCCCTCCGCCCCGGTGCGGCAGTCGGCGAGGTGGCGCCAGCCGCTTTTGCCGGTCGCGTCGCGGCCGGCCTGTTCGCTCCAGCTGGCAACTTCGAGGCACATCAGCCCGGCGCGGCGGAACAGATGGTCGTCGCCGACCGGGGGGCTGGGGAAGGTCATTGCGGGCAGGTCGCGGTTGGCGGACAGGCGGGCGAGCTGCACCGCCTTTTCCCCGCGCCGGTCGAGCTGCCAGATGCCGAGGCCGATCATCGCCGCGACGGCGAGGCCGACCAGGATCGTGGGAAACAGCGGGAGTTTCACGCCTCGGGATCCTTCAGCCGCCCTTCACGCGCGGCGTTGCGATATTCGAGCGCGAGCAGCGCCCCCTTGGCCCAGCGCAGGCTGAACACGACCAGCGCCACGGTCACCGGCGGCCAGATCAGCAGGTGCAGCCAGACCGGCGGCTCGGCAGCCAGTTCCAGCCACACCGACAGGGCGACGATGATCGTGCCGATGATGAGGGTCAGGAACGCCGCCGGGCCATCGCCGACATTGAACGCGGCATAATCGAGCCCGCAGTTCGGGCAGCGATCGGCGAACTTTACCCAGCCTGCAAACAGAGAGGGCGCGCCGCATTGCGGACACGCCCCCTTGAATGCCGACTCCGTGACCGGAGGTGCGCTGTGGTCCATCAGCCGTGGACCGGCGCGCCCCAGCCGCCCCACACATAGACGGTGACGAAGAGGAACAGCCACACCACGTCGACGAAGTGCCAGTACCAGGCCGCCGCTTCGAAGCCGAAATGTTGGCGCGGGGTGAAATCGCCCTGATAGGTGCGCAGCAGGCAGACCATCAGGAAGATGGTGCCGACGATCACGTGGAAGCCGTGGAAGCCGGTCGCCATGTAGAAGGCCGACGAATAGTTCGACTTGCCGAACACGAACGGGGCGTGCGCATATTCATATGCCTGCACCGCCGAGAAGACGAGGCCGAGGATGATCGTCAGCCACAGGCCCTTCTTCACCACGTCATTCTCACCCACGCCGATCGCGCCCCACAGGCCGCGCATGGCACCGCCACGCTGGTTGTGGATCAGGCCGTGATGCGCCCAGGTGATCGTGGTGCCCGAGAGGAGCAGGATGAAGGTGTTGAGCAACGGCAGCTGGAACGCGTCGAGCACTTCCATGCCCTTGGGCGGGAACTGCGCGGCAATGTTCTGCGCCACTTCGACCACGCTGGCATGTTCGCCGCTGACGGCGATCGCGGCGGGGAACAGCGCATAGTTGAACCATGCCCAGAACCAGCCGACGAAGAACATCACTTCCGACGCGATGAACAGGATCATGCCATAGCGCAGGTGCAGCTGGACGACCGGGGTATGGTCGCCGGCATTGGCTTCCTTGATCACGTCGACCCACCACGACGCCATGCAGAACAGCACGGCGGCAAGGCCGGACATCATCACCCAGAAACCGGCCGGATGCTCCTTCATGTACATGAGGCCGCCGACCGCCAGCCACAGAGCGGCGAGCGAGCTGAGCATCGGCCACGGGCTGGGCGGGAGAATGTGATAGTCGTGGTTCTTGGCGCCTGCCATCGTCCGTCCCTGTTCGTTTCTGGCGTTGTTGCGACTTCCCCTAGCCCTTGGGCTTGGCGGAATCCACTGGGTAAAATGTGTAGGAGAGCGTGATCTTCTGAATGTCCTTCGTATCCGGATCCGTCAGGATCTTCGGATCGACGAAATAGATCACCGGCATGCGCACCGTCTCACCGGGCTGCAGCGTCTGCTCCGTGAAGCAGAAACACTGGATCTTGCTGAAATACTTCCCCGCCGCCTCCGGCGTGACATTGTAGGTCGCGGTGCCGGTGATCGGCACGGTCCCGGCGTTAGTCGCGGTGTAGAAGGCCATGTCGCGCGCACCGATGGCGATGGTGTCCGACGCCACCTCCGGCTTGAACTGCCAGCTCAGCGCCGGGCTGACGTTGGAATCGAACGCGACGGTGATCTTGCCGTCGACCGCGCCGGGCGCGGCACCAGCGCGCATGGTCGTACCGCCAAAGCCGGTGACCTGACAGAACAGGCGGTAGAGCGGGACGCTGGCAAAGGCGAGGCCGGTCATCGCCAGCACGCCGAGCACCGCCAGCATCGCGGTACGGAGCTTGGGATCCTGAGGGAGGGCTGCGATCATCGGAGACTCACTGCGCGCGAAGGGGCATGCCCATCTGGATCTTCACGATGCTGATCGCGAAGACCAGGATGACGAAGGCGAACAGCAGCACTGCCAGCACGCGGGCGCGCGACTTCTGGCGGGCGCGGATCAGGTCTTGGTCTTCGGGGGTCATGCCATGATCCTATCGGCGGCAACCGCGCCGAACAAGATGAAGAGGTAGGAGATCGAATAGGCGAACAGCCGCTTTTCGGGCTTCATCGTGTCGCCGTCGCTGGCCATGCGGGTCGCGACGTGCAGCGCGAGCAGGCCGAACAAGGCGGTCGTCGCAATCGAGGTCCAGCCATAGAGGCTGCCGGTCAGGCCGAGCGGCCAGGGTGCGACCGCCGCCACCGCCATGGGGATCGTGTAGAGGCCGATCTGAATCCGCGTCGCGCGCTCCCCCGCCACTACGGGCAGCATGGGCACGCCGGCATTGGCGTAATCGGTCTTCACGAACAGCGCGAGCGCCCAAAAATGCGGCGGGGTCCACAGGAAGACGAGGCTGAACAGCAGCACGGGCAGCAGCGCAATCTCGCCGGTCGCCGCCGCCCAGCCGATCAGCGGCGGGAACGCCCCGGCCGCGCCGCCGATCACGATATTCTGCGGCGTGCGGCGCTTGAGCCAGACGGTGTAGATCAGCACGTAGAACAGGATCGACCCGAGCAGGATGCCGGCCGCGACATAGTTGACCGCCAGCCCCATCAGGATCACCGACAGCGCGGCGACACCAACGCCGAAATGCAGCGCCGACTGGCGATCCATGCGCCCGGCGGGCAGCGGGCGGCTCTGCGTCCGCTTCATCTTGGCGTCGAGGTCCGCCTCATACCATTGATTGAGCGCGCCCGATGCACCGGCACCCAGTGCAATGCACAGGATCGCGGTGAAGCCGATAACCGGATGAATCGCGACGGGCGCGGCGAGCATGCCGCACAGGCCGGTGAACACGACCAGGCTCATCACGCGCGGCTTGGTCAGCGCAAGGAAATCGCGCCAGTCGGCGGGGATGGTCAGGGCGTGGTTGGCGACGGACATTTGTGGGGCGCTATAGGCGTGGTTGGCGCGCGGGGGAAGGGTCAGGGCAACACAGGTTGCAGCTTGCGCCGGCGCGCAACCATGCCGACGGGCGTGCGAATGTTCCATGCCAGCCCAAGTCGGGCGAGGAGCAGGATGAAGGCATAGCCCCAGTCGCTCTGGCCCGGGTGGATGCCGATTCGCGCCGAGCCTGGAAATGCATGGTGATTATTGTGCCACGCTTCCCCCATTGTCGGGATTGCTGCCCAGGGGACGTCATGGGCTTGCACCCCGGCATCGCGCACCAGCCAGCTTTGCGGCCCGCGACGATGGGCGAGGTGTCCAACGAACCAATGGCCCGTTACACAGATACTGACCCGCAGGCAGATACCCCAGATCACCCACGCCCATCCGCCAATCGCGAGCAGAACGAGGGCAAGCGGAAGCTGTTGCCAGCGCCAAGTCCTTTCAAGCCAGCGATAGGCCAGGCTTTCGCCTGCAGATCCGGCATCGAAGCCGGGCGGTTGATCGAGGGTGAGACGGCAGTGCAATTGCCACCATGCGTCTTTGAGCATCGATTCGCGGTGCGCCAGATAGGGATGGCAGTCAGGTTGGCGTTGCGCCCAATCCCGCAGATCATGCGTGCGGATCATCCCGATCGGCCCCGCCAGACCCACGAGAACGCCAGCATAGACCAACGCGAACTCAAGCCATTGTGGACAGTCGAAACTGCGATGAATCAATCGGCGGTGCATTCCGACGCTGTGCCCCGCGAGCAACGTTGCCCCCGTGAGCACGGTGAAGACTGCAAAGGCACTCCAACTGAACGTCAATGGGGTGCCAACAAGCGCGATGCCGAGCATCGCGCCGTTCCAGATCGACATCGCTGGATCCCAACGCACTGTGCCTTCAACGGGGGAGCAGCCGGGCAGCTCAATGATGGAGCGAACGGGTGGATCGTCGTCAAACACGGCCATCGCTGTCGGCTCCCAACTAATTAGGTAATAACTTAATTATCTAATTCCCATTGTCAACCGTCGCTTGAGGCCATAGGTTGTCAGCGATGCAGAAGGTTTTCGAAGCACTGGCGTCGGCTCCGCGCCGCAAGATTCTCGCCTATCTTTCCGAGGCTGAGCTGAGCGCGGGGGAAATTGCCGCGCGGTTCGACATGTCGAAGCCAGCGGTGTCGCAGCATCTGTCGGTCCTCGAGAACGCTGGACTGATCAGCAGCGAGAAGCGCGGGCAATATGTCTATTATCGGCTCGTGCCGGACGCGCTGGCAAACACGCTGAATGGCTATGTGCAGCAGGTTTGCCCAGTGTCACGCCCGCTGAAAGCGGAGAGCGCGCGGATCGCGCGGGATCGCAAACGCGACAGCGAATAGGCTGGGACACGACCGTAAAACCAAAACGCCCCGGAGTTTCCCCCGGGGCGTTTCGTGTTTCAGTCGTGACCGACCTCAGTGATGCTTGTCGTCGGCAATCACCGGGAGGGTTTCGAACTGGTGGAACGGCGGCGGGCTGGACAGGGTCCATTCCAGCGTCGTTGCACCTTCGCCCCAAGGATTGTCCGGAGCCTTCTTGCCCGCGGCGAGCGACCAGAACAGGTTGACGAAGAAGATCGCCATACCCGCCAGCATGATCACATAGCCCCAGCTGGAGATCTCGTTCCAGTATGCATAGGCGTCCGGATAGTCCGGGTAGCGGCGCGGCATGCCCTGAAGGCCCAGGAAATGCTGCGGGAAGAACAGCACGTTCACGCCGACGAAGAACACCCAGAAGTGCAGCTGACCCAGCAGTTCGCTGTACATCTTTCCGAACATCTTCGGGAACCAGTAGTAGAAGCCGGCGAACAGGCCGAACACCGCGCCCAGCGAGAGCACATAGTGGAAGTGCGCGACCACATAATAGGTGTCGTGCATGTAATCGTCGACGCCGCCGTTCGCGAGCACGACGCCGGTGACGCCGCCCACGGTGAACAGGAAGATGAAGCCGATCGCCCAGACCATCGGGGTCTTGAAGCTCATCGACCCGCCCCACATCGTCGCGATCCACGAGAAGATCTTGATGCCGGTCGGCACCGCGATGATCATCGTCGCGGCGGTGAAGTACATCTTCACGTTTACGCTCATGCCCGTCGTGAACATGTGGTGCGCCCACACGACGAACCCGACCACGCCGATCGCTACCATGGCATAGGCCATGCCGAGGTAACCGAACACCGGCTTGCGGCTGAAGGTCGACACGATCTGGCTGACGATGCCGAAGCCCGGCAGGATCATGATGTACACTTCGGGGTGGCCGAAGAACCAGAACAGATGCTGGTACAGCACCGGATCGCCGCCGCCGGCGGGATCATAGAAGGTGGTGCCGAAGTTACGATCGGTCAGCAGCATCGTGATCGCGGCGGCCAGAACCGGCAGCGCGAGCAGCAGCAGGAAGGCGGTGATCAGCACCGACCACACGAACAGCGGCATCTTGTGCAGGGTCATGCCCGGCGCGCGCATGTTGAAGATGGTGGTGATGAAGTTGATCGCGCCCAGGATCGAGCTGGCACCGGCAAGGTGCAGCGACAGGATCGCCATGTCCACCGCCGGCCCCGGCTCACCATAGGTCGAGAGCGGGGCATAGACGGTCCAGCCGGTCCCCGCGCCACCGCCGAAGAACGGTGAAGCGAGCAGGAGCACGAATGCCGGGACGAGCAGCCAGAAGGACAGGTTGTTCATGCGCGGGAACGCCATGTCCGGCGCACCGATCATGATCGGAACGAACCAGTTGCCGAAGCCGCCGATCATGGCGGGCATGACCATGAAGAACACCATGATCAGGCCGTGCGCGGTGATCAGCACGTTCCAGAAGTGCAGCGATTCGTCGAAGGTCTGCGGACCGCCATGCACGAATTCGGCGACATAGCCGAGATGCTGGATGCCCGGCTCGGCCAGCTCAAGGCGCATCACGCCCGAAATCGCACCACCGATGATCCCCGCGAGAATTGCGAAGATCAGGTAGAGCGTGCCGATGTCCTTGTGGTTGGTCGACAGGAACCAGCGGGCGAAGAAGCCCGGCACATGGTCCGCATGCGTGTCGTGATGGTCGTCATGCGCCGTAAAGGCGTGCGCGTCGCGTGCTGCGTCGGTCATGGCTTACTGGTCCGTGTTGCCGGTGGCGGCTTGATTGGTGGTGGCGCCGGTTTCGGTCGCCTCGACGGTCGCATTGCCGGTGGCGACGATGGCGTTGGCCGGGGTCGCGGTGTCGTCGGCGGCGTCGCTGCCCGGCTGCGCCGGAGCGGCGGCCGAGGGCTTGGCGGCCGACGGCATCGTGCCGCCCTTGGCCGCGACCCACTGCGCGAACACGGCCGGCTCGACCGCCTCGACCACGATCGGCATGTACGCGTGACGCGCACCGCACAGTTCGCTGCACTGGCCGAAGTAAACGCCAGGCTTGTCGACGGTGAAGCTGGTTTCGTTGAGGCGACCGGGGATGGCGTCCATCTTGATCCAGAATGCCGGGACCGCCCAGCTGTGGATCACGTCATTGGCGGTCGCGATCAGGCGGATCGGGGTGCCGACCGGCACGACGATGCGGTTGTCGACCGCGAGCAGGCGCGGACCATCGACATCGGTGCGGAAGCGCTGACCGGCCTGAACTTCGCTCTTTTCCTTGAGCATGTTGGCGGTGATCGAAATGCCGCCATGGTCGGGATACTCATACGACCAATACCATTGGTTGCCGATCGCCTTGATCGTCACAGCATTGTCGGGCGCCGGCTTGAACTGCTTGGCGAGCAGCGCGATCGACGGCCATGCGATGAAGGCGAGGATCAGCACCGGCACCGCGGTCCAGATGATCTCGATCAGCGTGTTGTGGCTGGTCTTCGACGGGACCGGGTTGGCCTTGCGGCGATAGCGGACGATCGTCCACGCCAGCAGGATCAGCACGAAGATCGAGATCGCGGTGATGATCGGCAGCAGGATGTTGTTGTGGAAACCGGCCGCGCTCTCGCCCAGCTTGGTCGCCTGCGGCTGAATACCGAGCTTGCCGTCGACCGGCATGCCGACGCCCGCGACCGGCCCGTTCTTGTGCGTGCCGTCGGGGTTGAGCGTCGGATCAGCAACCTTCGCTTCCGCGGGAGCAGCCGTCGCGGCCTGCTCGACCGGGCTACCCGGCGCGGGAGCCGCGGCCGGAGTCGCCACCGTCACCGGCGCGGGCGCTTCGGGCGCCGCTGCGGCCGGTGCCTGAGCCTGGGCCATGCCCCCGGCGAGCGCGAGGCCCGCAGCCAGCACGATCGCCTTCAATCCATGCATGCGCATCGTCTCAATAAACCCCTGTCCTTCTGGCCCCTGTGCGGGGGCGCCGGCTTTGCCGGTCGCGCGGACGCAATTCGCCCGTCGAGGCTGGCCTATAGCACCTCGCGCGTCCGCCTCAAGCGTGTCGACTGCTCTTTTTGATACCGTAGTTGCGGGGGGACCGCCCGAACCCTAGATGCCCGGCGACAACAACAGCGGGGTGGACGCGTGACCGAAGACGAGGTGCTGGGCGAATTCCGGGCGGCAGAGGCGCTGCTGGAAGGGCATTTCATCCTGTCGTCGGGGCTGCGCAGCCCGCGTTACCTGCAATGCGCGCGCGTGCTGATGAACCCGCGCCGCGCCGCGCGACTGGCCGAGGCGGTAGCGGCGAACATCCCCGCCGAGCTGCGTTCGCGGATCACCGCCGTTGTCTCCCCCGCAATGGGTGGGGTGATTGCGGGACAGGAAGTCGCCCGCGCGCTCGATGTCGATGCGATGTTCGTCGAACGCCCCACCGGCATTTTCGAACTGCGGCGCGGCTTTCGCTTGGCGCCCGGGCAACAGGTGCTGATGATGGAAGACGTCGTCACCACCGGGCTCTCCAGTCGTGAGGCGATCAAGGCGATTGCCGAAGCCGGCGGCGAGGTGATCGCAGCGGCTTCGCTGGTCGATCGGTCGAACGGCACCGCCGATCTGGGCGTCCCGTTCTTTCCGCTGATCCGACTCGACGTGCCGAGCTACGCGGCGGACGCGCTCCCCCCCGAGCTGGCGGCGATCCCGGCGATCAAGCCGGGCAGCCGGGCGGCGGCGTGAACGCTGCGCTTGCAGCTCTGCTGATGCAGGCAACCGCGGTGCAAACCGCGCCGCCGGTCGATGAGCGCGCGCTCGCTAAATTGGTCGAGGATCCGGCGTTCAGCGGCGATATCCAGATTGCCGACCCGGAGGGCGGCGGCTGGGGCTATGTCGGCTTGCTCCCACAGCCCTTTCGCGGTGGTGATGATGGCGCGACGTGGCGCTGGGCATCGGTGACCAAGCAGGTTGTCGCGGTGTTGGTGATGCAGGAAGTCGCCAAGGGCCGGATCGACCTTGATCGCCCGATCGCCACCTATCTGCCCAAGTTCCGCAGCGCGAATGCCGCTACGGTGACGGTGCGCCAATTGCTGCAGCATCGCTCGGGTTTGCCTAATCCCGACGACAGCCCGGCGGGAACGAGCGGTTTCCCATCCTATTATCAGCCGGGCTATACCGGGAGCCGCGATCCGCTGACCGGCTATTGCGCGGGGCCGGTCAAGGGGACGCCGGGGGGAAACTGGTCCTACAATAATTGCGACTATCTGGTGCTCGGCGCGCTGCTTGAGGCGGTGACCGGCAAGAGCTGGGCAACGCTCGTCGACGAACGCATCGCCAAGCCGCTCGAGATCGACTTTCTTGCCGCTTATCCGGGGGAAGCGTTTACGCGGATGGGCACGATCGATGGCAAGCCCGAGCCGGCGATCGACCTCGCCAGCTATGGTGCTGCGGCAGGGCTGTATGGCTCGACCGACGCGCTGGCGAAATTCGACATTGCGCTGATGGAGGGGAGGCTGATCCCGCCGGATGCGCTGGCAACGCTTTGGCAGGGCGATCCCGCGCTCGGCTATATGGCGCTCGGCCAATGGGTGTTCGAAGCACCGCTCAAGGGGTGCGCCAAGCCGGTGCGGATCGTCGAGCGACGCGGTGGCGTGGGGGGAATCGAGGTTCGCAACTTCATCCTGCCGGACATTCGTCGCGTGGTGATCGTCTTTTCGGACCGCGCCCCCTTTGCCTTTGGTGAAGTGTGGCAGGGCGCGGGTTTCTCGCACGACCTGTTGAGCGCCGCCGCGTGCGGCAAGGGGACCAAGTAATGACCGGCCATCTGCGCCTTGGCGTGAACATCGACCATGTCGCCACCGTGCGCAATGCGCGCGGCAGCGGCTATCCCGATCCGGTGCGGGCGGCATTGTTGGCGGCGGAGGCCGGGGCGGACGGGATCACGGCGCATTTGCGCGAGGACCGGCGGCATATCACCGATGACGACATCGCGCGGCTCGCGGCGGAGCTGACGATTCCCCTCAACCTGGAAATGGCGGCGACCGACGAAATGCTCGCCATCGCGCTGCGCCACCGCCCGCACGCCGCGTGCATCGTGCCTGAACGGCGCGAGGAGCGCACGACCGAAGGCGGGCTGGACGCGGCGGGGCAGCATAATGTGCTCGCGCCAATGGTCAGCGAGCTCAAGGGCGCGAACATCCGCGTGTCGCTGTTCATCGAACCCGATCCGGCGCAGATCGAAGCGGCGATCCGGCTGGGCGCGCCGGTGGTCGAGCTGCACACCGGGCGCTATTGCGAGCTGGAAGGCGAAGCGCAGACCGCCGAGCTGCGCCGCATCGCCGACGCGGCGGCGCTGGCCGCGAAGAACGGGATCGAGGTGCATGCCGGGCATGGCCTGACCTTCGACAATGTCGTGCCGATCGCGGCGATTCCGCAGCTGGCGGAGCTGAATATCGGGCATTTCCTGATTGGCGAGGCAATTTTCGACGGGCTGGCCCCGGTGGTCAGGCGGATGCGCGATCTGATGGATGCGGCGCGGTGAGCGGGTCGTTCGTCCCCCCGGCGGAGGCGGGGGCCGCTCGCAGCACCGGACACGCCTGCAACATGGCGGCCCCGGCCTTCGCCGGGGCGACGATCTTATGATCATCGGCATCGGATCCGATCTCTGCAACATCGAGCGGATCCAGTCGTCGCTCGACCGGTTCGGCATGCGGTTCGAACAGCGCGTGTTCACCGAGGTCGAGCTGCGCAAGGCGGCGCGGCGGCCGATGGGCTATGCCGCAACGCTCGCGAAACGTTTTGCTGCCAAAGAGGCTTTTTCGAAGGCGGTCGGGACCGGTTTCAAGTCTGGCGTGTTCATGCGCGATATCGGCGTGGTCAATGCGCCGTCGGGCGCGCCGACGCTGGCGCTGGCCGGGGGTGCCAAGGCGCGGCTTGACGCGATGACGCCCGCGGGACACGTGGTGAAGGTGCATCTGACGCTGACCGACGACCATCCCTGGGCACAGGCGCTGGTGGTGATCGAGGCGCTGCCCGTGGCGGGCGAGTAAGAGAGACGGGATGGCCGAAAAACTGGCATTGGCGAGCGAGAGCGAAGAGACGCGCAGCGGCACCGATTGGTGGGGCGAGGCGCGCGGTATCTTTTGGCTGGTGCTCGCCGTGCTCGGCTTTCACAGCCTGGCCGCCAAGCCATTCTACATTCCGTCGGAGTCGATGATGCCGTCGCTACTGGTCGGGGACCGGCTGGTGGTGAGCAAATATCCCTATGGATACAGCTATGTCACCCCGACCTTTCACATCCTGCCATTCGTGCAGGGGCGCCTGTTCGGCAGCCTGCCGGAACGCGGCGACATTGTCATCGTCAGCCATCCCGTGGTGCGAACCGACTATATCAAGCGGGTGATCGGCCTGCCCGGCGACCTGATCGAGATGCATGGCGGCATCCTGTATCTCAACGGCCGACCGGTGCAGCGCGAGAAGCTGGGCCTGCGGGCGCTCAAGGTCGATGGCAACCTGACCTGCGACCCGCGCCACTATCCCGACGCGCTGGCGCGCGACGCGGCTGGTGCGCGCGTCTGCAATGTCGAGATCGTCCGCGAGACCCTGCCCAACGGCGTCAGCTATGACACCATCGACATCGGCCTGACCAGCGCCGATAATTTTTCCCCGATCCGCGTCCCGACCGGCCATGTGTGGCTGATGGGTGACAATCGCGACAACAGCGCGGACAGCCGCGCGCCCGCGATGAGTGCGAAGGGTGAGTCCGAGGGATTGGGCGGGCCGGTGCCGATCGAGAATATCGGTGGGCGCGCCGAGTTCATCACCTTCAGCCTGGATGGCAGCGCAAACTGGAACCCGCTCACCTGGTTCGGATCGTTCCGGTCGGGCCGCGCGGGCACGTCGCTGCATCCCGATAGCGCGGCACAGTAAGCCGATGGCGAGCGCCGCCGAGGAGGACGTGAGCGTCACCCAGACGCCCGGCCCGAACGAGATGCGCGATCCGGTGATGCGCGCGGAGATGCGCCGCGCATCGGTGTGGTTCGGACTCGCCGCCGCCGCCGCGCTGATCGTGCTGCTGATCCAGCCTTTGCTGCTCATCTTCGCCGGGCTGGTCGTCGCGTCGATGCTGGATGGCGGGGCGCGGTTGATCCGGCGCGCAGTGCCGATCCCGCGTGGCCTCGCGCTGACCATCGTGGTGATCGGCGTCGTCGCGTTCATCGGTGGCGTCATCTACCTGACCGGGGTCGAGATCGTGGCGCAGGCCGAGCAATTGCGGATCACGCTGGAAACGCAGGCGATGCGGATCAGCGGGTGGCTGAGCGACCTGGGCCTGATGCCGCAGGCGTCCGACCTGAGCGGGCTGGCCAAGGAGGCGCTGGGATCGGTCGGGCGGCTGACATCGTTCATCGGCGGCGCGATCGGCGCGATTGCCAGCTTCATCATGATCCTCGTCATCGGCCTGTTCGTGGCGATGGAGCCACGCCTTTATGAGCGCGGACTGCAATGGATGGTGCCGATGGCGTCGCGCGACCAGTTCGCGATCACGCTGGCGCGGATGGCGCGGACGATGCGCGTGCTGCTCGCCGGGCGGTTGCTGGGCATGGTGTTCGAAGGGATCGTGACCTGGATCCTGCTGTCGATCGCGGGCGTACCCATGGCGCTGCTGCTCGGCATCCTGACCGGCATGCTCGCCTTCATCCCCAATATCGGGGCGTTCATCTCGGGCGTGCTGATGGTCGCGGTCGGCTTCAGCGCCGGGCAGAGCGAGGGGCTGTGGGCGATCGCGATCTATTTCGGGGTGCAGACGTTCGACGGCTATGTGCTGTTGCCGCTGGTGGCGAAGCGCACGGTCGACATGCCGCCGGCACTGACCGTGTCGTCGCAGATTCTGATGAGCACCCTGTTCGGCTTTCTCGGCCTGGCGCTCGCCGATCCGATCGTGGCGATGATCAAGGTGGCGCTGGAACGGCGGTCGGAACAGGCGATTGAAGCGGGCTATGGTGCCGACGAGGGTGAGCTGACGTGATTCTGTACGATTATTTCCGCTCAAGCGCCGCCTATCGCGTGCGCATCGCGCTGAACCTCAAGGGCGTGAGCTATGAACGGCGCGAGGTGCATCTGGTGCAGGGAGCGCAGCGTAGCGAGGCGCATCTGGCGCGCAACCCGCAGGGATTCGTCCCCGCGCTGGAGATTGGCGAGGGCCGCATCCTGACGCAGAGCCTGGCGATCATCGAATGGCTGGATGCGACCTATCCGGAACCGCGGCTGATCCCGGCCGACCCGATCGCGCGCGCCGATGCGATGGCGCAGGCGCTGGTGATCGCGGCCGATATCCACCCGCTCAACAATCTGCGTGTGCTGCGCGCGCTCGAGTCGCGCTTCGGTGCGGATGAGGCGGTGAAGGGCGACTGGTATCGCCACTGGATTATCGAAGGCTTCACCGCGCTGGAGGCGCTAGCGGCGGCCAAGGCCGGCGACGGGCCTTTTCTGGGCGGAACCGCGCCGGGGATCGCGGACGTGATGCTGGTGCCCCAGATGTATAATGCGCGGCGGTTCGACACGCCGCTCGATGCGTTCCCGACCTTGCGCGCCGCCGATGCCGCCGCTTGCGCGCTGGAGGCCTTTGCCGCCGCCAGCCCCGAGCGGGCGAAGCCGGCATGAGGGGCGCGGCCCCGCTGCTCCTCCTTACCCTGCCCTTGCCAGTCGCCGCACAGGAGATTGTGATCGTCGGACAGGGGCTGGACGCACCGCCGGGTGAAGCCGCGCTGGCGACGGTCGAGATCGACCGCGAACGGCTGACCGACAGTGCCAGCGGGCGGCTGGAGGATGTGCTGCGCGATGTCGCCGGGGCGGCGCAGTTCCGCCGCGCCGATTCGCGCTCATCGCACCCGACCGCACAGGGGATCAGCCTGCGCGGGCTCGGCGGCAACGCGTCGAGCCGGGCGCTGCTGCTGCTCGACGGGGTGCCGCAGGCCGATCCGTTCGGCGGCTGGGTCCCCTTCCCCGCCATGCTGCCGCAACGGCTGGGCGGGGTGCGCGTGACGCGCGGCGGCGGCAGCGGCTATCACGGTGCGGGTGCACTGGCCGGGACGGTCGAGCTGTTCAGCGCTGACGCGCAAACGCTGGGGCCGGTCGCGCTGACCGGCTTCTTCGGCAGCCGCGAGTCGGTCGATCTGGTCGCAACCGGCGGCGCGCGCCTGGGCGCGGGGGAAGTGACCGGGGCGGTGCAGTTCGCGCGCGGCGATGGGTTCGTACCGATTATCGAGGGCCAGCGCGGCGCAGCGGACCGTGCCGCGCCCTATGAACAGGCGAGCATCGCTCTGCGCGGCGTCGCGCCGTTGACGGCGGGGATCGAGCTGCAGGCGAACCTGTCGGCCTTTTCCGATCAGCGTGATCGCGGGACCGATTTTACCCCGGTGAACAGCCGCGGGGCGGATGCCAGCCTGCGCCTGATCGGCAACGGGCGCTGGCGCTGGGCGGCGACCGGCTGGCTCCAGCATCGCGATTTCGCCACCGGCTTTGCCAGCGTGAATGCGACGCGCACTGCCGCGAGCCCGACGCTGGACCAGCATGTGCCGGCGACCGGCACCGGGCTGCGCGTCGAGATCGAGCCACCATTGGGCAGCGGATGGACGCTGCGCACCGGCGGCGATCTGCGCATGGTGAGCGGGCGGACCAACGAGCTCTACAGCTTTGTGGCGGGTGCGCCGACGCGCCGCCGCGTGGCGGGGGGTGAGAGCAACACCGCCGGGCTGTTCGCCGATCTGAGCCTGGAGCGCGGCGCGCTTACGCTGACGGCGGGCGGACGCGCCGATCGCTGGACGATCCGCGACGGGCGCTTGTTCGAGGCGCTGTTGACCGGCGGCGCGCCGCTGACCGACAGCCGCGCGCCGAATCGCACCGGGTGGGAAGGCAGCGCGCGGCTTGCCGCTGCGTTGCGGGCCAGCGACGCCATCGAGCTGCGAGGCGCGGCCTATAGCGGCTGGCACTTGCCGACCCTCAACGAGCTCTACCGCCCGTTCCGCGCGGGGACGGATGCGACCGCCGCCAACCCCCAGCTTGCGCCGGAGCGGCTGCGGGGGGTGGAGGTCGGGGTCGACTTGACCCCCGCCGACGGCTTCACGCTGCGCACCACTGCCTTTCTCAACCGACTCGACAATGCGATCGGCAACGTCACTTTGGGCAGCGGGCCGGGGACCTTTCCCGGCGTCGGTTTCGTCGCAGCGGGCGGCGTCTATCGCGTGCGGCAGAATCTGGACGCCATCGAGTCGCGGGGGATCGAGGCCGATCTGACGTGGCAGGCCGGGCCGTGGCGCGCGGGCGCGTCCTGGGCCTATACCGATGCGCGGGTGGAGGCGTCGGGCAGCGCCGCGCCGCTGAACGGACGGCGCCCGGCGCAGACTGCGCCGCATCAGCTCTCCGCCCATATCGGCTATAGCGGCGATCGGCTGAGCGTTTCGGGAACGGCGCGCTATGTCGCGGCGCAGTTCGAGGACGACCTCAACGTGCGCGCGCTGGCCGATGCACTCACGTTCGACGCCGTGATTCGCGTACCGGTGGCGAAGGGTTTCGCGGTCGAGGCACGGGGTGAGAATCTGACCGATGCGCGGATCGAAACTGGCGTGAGCGGGACGGGCATAGTCGAGCGCGCGAGTCCCCGCACGTTGTGGATCGGCTTGAGCTACCGCCCGCGCTGAGCGACCAGGCGATCGAACAACTCCAGATACGCCCCGATCGGCTCCGGCCCCTCTTCGACCAGCGGTTCGGGCCGCTGCCGTCCCGGCGTCAGCCAGTGGTTGAGCGCACCGACCAGCCGTGCGCGATCGCCAGGTGGGACGACCGAGCCGCGCGAAGCGCAGTTGATCAGTTCATGAATTGCAACGCTCGAATCGGTCGCCACGATCGGCGTGCCGGCGGCCAGTGCCTCGCGCACCACACCCGGCACGCCTTCGAATTCGGACGTGAGCGCCACGACATCGGCGCGCGCGATCACGGGAAGCGGATCGGGAGCATGGCCCGGCATCGCCACGCGGTCGGACAGGCCGAGCCGCTCGACCAGCCGTTCGAGCTGTTCGCGCTCCTCGCCTTCGCCCAGGATCAGCAGCTTGACGTCGGGGTCGGCAAGGCGCGGCATCGCGGCGATCAGCCGTTCCCATTTCTTCTGGGGAGCGAGCCGTCCAACGCCCAGGATGAAGCGCCCGTCCGGCATGGGCGGCAGCGGCGCGCCGGGGATCGGCACGGCCGGCGGGTTGGGGATGACCACGACGCGGGCGGGATCGATGCGCATCTCGCGCACCGCCTCTTCGCCCGTGGCCGGAGTCATGGCGACGATTGCATCCAAAAACGACGGATGCATGCGCAGCCACAGCGCATAGCCAAACCCCACTGCGCGGGGCAGATCGGGGCGGATCAACGTGTTGGAGACCTGCGCCGCCATGGGCGGGCACGCCTGGCCCAACCGCCGCTTCAGCCAAAAGGCGGCGGCGGTATAGTGATTACCGGGACAGAAGATCGCGTCAGGACGCACTTCGCGCACGATATCAGCGATGCCGAACATCGCCCGATAGCGCGCATCGCCAAGCTCACGCACCTCGACATTGGGCGGAATTTCGTGCGCCAGCGCGCCGCGCGCATCGCCGATCACCAGCGTCACGCGCCGCCCGGCTTCGGCCCAGCCGTTCGCCATGCGCATCATCGCACGCTCGACCCCGCCCCCTTTCAGGGTCTGGGCAAAGCTCAGGATATGGGTGGCGGAGTGATTTGGTTGGGGCATGGGCTTGCAGCGTGCCTTGTTAAAGCCCAAATCACCCCGCGTTGAAACCATAATCTCGGGTCATTTCACCCCCACTTGCATAGCGGCCACCTTTCCGAGACATGTTGCACCTTCACCGGGGTACGAGCAGGGGTTGCCTGATTGGCTGATGTGGAACCGCCAGGAGCGCAATCCTTGACGACCGATACGCTTCCCGGTGCCGCGCCCAAGCCGGTCGTCGCGGAACTCGCCGAACTCGAACCGATCGCCAAGATCCGGCGGCGTTGGCCGACCTGGCTCGGCGCGGTGCTGTCGGTCCTGATGGTGGTCGGGATCGGGCACGAGCTGCTGGACCAGGGACTGGCGGGGCTGACCCGCACCGCCCCGGCGAGCTGGCTGTTCTACCTGATCTTTGTCCTGCGCTACATGGTCGGGCCGACCTTCGACTTCATCATCTATCGCAAGCTATGGAATATTCCGTGGTCGGGCATGATCGCGCTCAACCGCAAGCGGATCGCGAACGACGTCGTGCTCGGCTATTCGGGCGAGGCCTATTTCTATGCCTGGGCGCGACAGCGGACCAAGATGGTCGCGGCCCCATTTGGTGCGGTGAAGGACGTGTCGATCCTGTCCGCACTGGCGGGCAATGCGATCACGCTGCTGCTGGTGGCCATCGCGCTGCCGCTGGCGACCGACATGCTGAGCCCGGCAGAGTTCAAGACCGGCCTGATCTCGGCAGCCGTGGTGCTTGGCATGTCGTTGCCCTTCCTGCTGCTCTCGCGCCGCGTCTTTTCGCTCGGCCGCAAGGAGCTGTGGGAAGTGTTCGGCATCCATGTCGCGCGCCTGCTTGCCGATTCGCTCTTGATCGCGGTGGCCTGGGCGGTGGCGCTGCCCGGCGTGGGTTTTGGCACCTGGGTTCTGCTCGCCGCCGCGCGCATGCTCGTTTCACGCCTGCCGCTGATCCCCAGCCAGGAAGTGGTGTTTGCCAGTTTTGCGATTTTGCTGATCGGCCGCGGCGACGCGCTGACCGAGATGCTGTCGTTCATGGCAGCGCTCACTTTGCTGTTCCATGCTATCCTGATCGCAGGATTCGGCCTGCTTGGTTTGTTTAGGAAGGATCTATGACCACCCCCCGTTTCGCCCGCCGCGCCGCCCCGCTTTCGCTCGCTCTGATCGCTGCGGTCGCCTGGCCCAATGCTGCATCGGCGCAGGCCGCGATCGGTGAGGATGCCGCCGCGTGCGCTGCGGGCGACGTGCCCGCGCTGCGCGTCAATGTGCAGGGAATCAAGGACCGGACCGGGCGGCTCAAGCTGGAACTCTACCCCGCGGTCGAGGGCGATTATCTGCGCGACGACCATGTGCTGGTGAAGGAAGGCAAGCTGTTCCACCGCAGCTTCGCCCCCACGCCCAAGTCGGGCAACATCGTGCTGTGCATCAAGGCGCCGCGCCCGGGCCGCTATGCGCTGTTCCTGACCCATGACCGCGATGGCGCGAACAAGTTCAACATCTGGAAGGACGGGGCCGGCGTGCCCAGCAACCGCAAGCTGGGGCGCAGCAAGCCCAAGCTGGCCGATGGGATCGTCACGGTCGGCGCGAGCGCGACGCCGATCACGATCAAGTTGCAATATGTGCGGGGCCTGTCCGGCTTTTCACCCAGCGGAAGCTGAACACCGGTGCGGATCGTCGACGTCAACGAATATTATTCGCCGACTGGCGGCGGCGTCCGCACCTATCTCGACCGCAAGGTGCGGATCATGGCGGAGCTTGGCCATGAGCTGATCGTCATCGCGCCGTTCCATGAGGACCGGATTGAGGATCGCGCAGATGGCGGGCGCATCTATTGGGTCAAATCGCCTCCGCTGATCCTCGACCGCAATTACTGGCTGTTCAACGAGCCCGAAGCGGTCACAAGGCTGCTCGACCAGATCAAGCCGGACGTGGTGGAGAACAGCTCGCCCTGGCGGCCCGCCTGGTTCATCGGCGACTGGCAGGGTGATGCGCTGAAGATCTTCTTCGCGCATAACGACAATATGGGCGCCTATCCGCACCGCTGGCTGGAGGGGGTCGCCAGCCCCGAACGGATCGAGCGGATTTTCGGTTGGTACACCCGCTACATGGACAAGTTCCTGGGCAAATATGATGCGTTCGTGACCAACGGTCCGGCGCTGGCGAAGCGCTACAGCGCGCGCGGGCTGCGCGTCGACGCCGCGATGCCGCTGGGGATCGACCGCAACCATTTCTCGCCCAGCCTGCGCGACGAAGCGCTGCGTGCATCGATGCTCGCGCAGCTCGACCTGCCGCCGGAGGGGCATTTGCTGATCGGCTTGGGCCGCCACCACAAGGAAAAGCGCTGGCCGCTGGTGATCGACGCAGTGCAGGCGGCCGGCGCAGAGGTGCCGGTCGGCCTGATGCTGTTGGGTCAGGGCCCGCAGAGCGAGGCGCTGGAACGGCAGATCGGCGGCAACCGCCATATCCGCCTGTTCCGCCCGGTCTATGACCGCGACCGGTTCAGCCGCATTCTCGCCAGCGCCGACGCCTTTATCCACGGGTCGGATCAGGAGCCATTCGGATTGGTGGCAAGCGAGGCGCTGGCGAGCGGCCTGCCGCTGATCGTGCCGGACGAGGGCGGTTGTGCCGAGGTCGCGGACCCCGCCTTTGCCGAAACCTATCGCGCACGCGACACCCGCTCCTGCGCCGGTGCCATTCAGCGGCTGTTCGCACGCGATCAGGTGACGCTGCGTGCGGCGGCGCGGCAGGCGGCCGGCGAAGTGCTGTCCGATCGCGACCATGCGATCGCATTGGTCGAGCTCTATTCGCGCTGGCTGGCCGAACCGCCGCGCGGCGTCAGGGTTTGACGGGCGCGAACACCTCCGGGCGGCAGGCGCTGAGATCGACGGGCCAGGCTTCGCGCTTCTGGCGATAGATAACGCGCGTGCGGTCGCGCGTCGCCACGCACAGGACTGGGCGATAGCGTTCGGCAATCACGCGGTGCAGCAATGCGCGCGTCTCGCGATTGCCGAGCGCATAAGCGGGAAAGGTATCGACGATGGCGTCCGGGTTCGCGTCGAGGATCCGGCGCGTCTCGACCAGCGGATCGACCCCGAGCGCGCGCGGATTATTCTCATCCTGCGTATTCAGATGCCCCGGAAACGACCAACGCGACGGCAGCGGCGACCCGGTCAGCAGGTACAGGCCGGGATAGCCGTTATAGACAAAGATGACGCCGCGATCCGGCTTTGCCGCCGCAGCGACCGCGCGCATTGCCGCGTCGCCACCCTTCATCGCAGCCAACTGAATCTGCACGACCTGTCCTGCGATCAGCGCCAGTGCGGCGATTGCGGCACCCAGTCGGGGCCTGGCATCCAGTGCCGGCGCCAGCAGCACGCATAGCGGGGCGAGGAGCGGGATTGCGTAGTGCGGAGCGCTGAAGCGCCAGTAGAGCAGCACACCAAGCACGGATGCGACCAGCCAGAGGCGCACCATTTGCCCATCGGGTCGCACCATCTTATCCCGTATTGCGCGGTGACCCACGACCGCCACCACGCCCAGCGGCAGAAACAGCGCACTCAGCTCGACCAGCTTGAACAGCTGGACGAGGGACGAGCCGTTTTCCTTATACGCGTTGGAGCTGAAATTGGCGAAGATGAAGGCGTCGGCCTCTCCCACACCCCAGTAATAGAGCAGGACCAGCGCGGTCGGAAGCAGTGCCAGCGCGACCATGACGGTGGCAAAGGCGACGAGCCGGCCCCACGCCATGCGCTGCGTCCACGCCAGCCACAGAAAGGCGAGGCCGAAGAACATGCCTTCGAACACCACGGTATATTTGATCTGCAACGCGAGCCCGATTAGCAGCAGCGCGAGCGCCCCGCGCGGCACCAGCCGGTCGGGTGCGCGCAGCGCCGCGAACAACTGCCACGCCGCGCCGATCACTAGCAGATTGTAGAAGACCGGGGTCTGCCCGCCCTCCCCCTCCATCAGGTTGAGCCAGAGGATGTAGAGCGCAGCGGCAAGGCCCGCGCCGAAGCGCTCGGCCCGCTGGCGCGCGAGCAGGTAGATCAGCCACGCCGTCGCGATCACGAACAGCGTGGCGACCAGCTTGTACTGAACGAACCCCTCCCCGCCGAGCCAGCGGATACCGGCATAGATCAGGAAAATGCCGATCGGCTTGCGGTCGAAGATGTCGACATAGGGCAGTTCGCCCTGAACCATGCGATCCCCGACGAGCAGGTAGAATTGCTCGTCAAAGCCCAGTGCCGGATTGCCATAGGTAATGAAGCGCACCGCGACTGCGAGCAGTGCTAGCAGTGCCAGCACCATCCGGTCCGACTGCATGAACCCAACCGGCGCGGTCGCCGCGCGCGAAACCTGGCTGACCGCCACCCTGAACCTTTCCCGACCTGCCGCGACCGGCGGCGCTCGCCCTTCCCCGATTGCCACCCGCCTGACAAGAGGCGGGCGGCGCGGGCTCATACTGCGTCGGGATAGACCGGGCGGATATCGACGGGGATCGCCGACATCGACGCGATTACACGCTTGGCCGGATCGTCGAGCACCGCCCATTTCGCCATGAACGCCTTGGTCCCGGCGTAATCGCCCTTGTGCTGTAACACGATCATGTCGCGCAGCAGGTCACGCAGCGCGGCTTCAAACTTGGCGTTGTCGATGCGGTAGCGGCCGGTGTTCTCGTCCCAGACGAACGCGCCCTTCGCTTTCATATAGCCATATTGCATCGCCGCGCCGCGCCCGTGCGCTTCCTCGATCCCGAAGCGCATCGAGCGGAAGGTGCCGGCGAGGTAGGTGGCGAACAGCTGCGATTTTTCCGCCGCGGGGATTTCGCCCTTGTCCATCATGAACAGGATGTTCCACGCGCCCATGACGTCGGCCTTGGCCTCCTCCAACGCAGAGGCCTGATCCTTCAGCGCCTCGCTCACCGTCGTCTTCTTGCCCGCAACCGTGATCGTCCCCGGCCCCAGGCTGTGCGACAGCTCGTGGAACAGCGTGCCGAGCTGCATATATTTCTTCACCACCAGCTTCGACTGGTCGGGGACCAGCACCAGCGGGGCCATGGGCGCGAGGATGCGGTCGTACTTCGCGCCGAGCACGTTTGACAGGATCACCTTCTTCGCACCCTTCGCCTCGCGCACGCGCTCATCATTGGGCAGGTTGAAGGCGATGGTCTGAACGCCGGGGACATTGTCGCCGCCGCCGCGGATCTGCTCCGCCACCGCGATCGGCGATTCAAAGCCGCGCTGGAAGTTCTTCATCGCGTCGTCGACCGGAAGGTTCGCCTCCATGTCGCGCAGATAGCGCTTATATTTGTCGAGCGCGGCGGACTCCTTGGGGTCCTTGAGCGTCACGAAGCTTTCGAACGCGGTTTTCTGCCCGTGGAGACGGTCGGTATAGACTTCGTAGGGCCCGATCGCGACTTCGATGGGCGTGTCCTTGAGGTCCATCCAGGCGAGTTCCGACTCGTAATACTCGTCGGTCAGGAACGCCTTCGCCCGCAGCGACAGGAATTTCTTGAGGCTGGGGTTGGTGGTGATCGCCGCCGCCTTTTCAAGCAACGCCGCCGCCTTGGTCAGTTCGGGCTTGTAGGCGACCGAATAGGGGATCGCCTTGAGCTTCGCCCCGTCGCGCACGACCACGGTGTAGGGGCTGGTGAGCGCCGCCTTTTCCCCCGGATTGGCGGCGAGATAGGCGTCGAACGCCTCGCGCGTCAGGTCGGTCGGGTAGAAGCCCGCACCCTCGGGCATCGACCCGCTACCCCAGAAAGCACGCTTGTCGGCGAGTTCGTCCCACGGGCCGAAATAGCGGTCGACCATCTCCAGCTTAAGCGCGTCGCCCTCCTTGGCGACCGCGGCGCGCGTCTGTCGCCAGTTCGCGTCGCGCTGGGCGCGGTAGATGTCCGACATGACGTTCGACGCCCGGATCAGCAGATTGACCACCTGCCGCTCCTCGGCGGTCAAGAAGCTGGTGTCGGTCTGCATCTGGATGACCGCGAGCTTTGCCTTTTGCGCGGCGAGGTCATAGCCTTCGCCCTGCGCGACGGTCTGATTACCCTCGGGCGTGCCGCCACAGGCGGTAGTGGCGAGAAGCAGGGCGGCGAGCGCGAGTTTGCGCATAAGGTCACTCCGGATACGATCAGCTAAAGGCTGGTCTAGACCCGCGAAGATGAACTGTCACGAACCGGACATGCACGCGCGCCAAGGGACGGCATCCACGGGAGACCCGCCATGACAGTTCGCATCGACCGCCGCTCGCTGATCCTCACCGGCACCTTGGGCCTTGGCGCCTATGCGATCCCCGGCTTTGCCGCGCAGGGCCCGAACTGGATCGTCGATGGATTTACGCACAATGTCGCGAGCGGCGAGCCGTCGGCGACGTCGATGCTGCTGTGGACGCGCTATGTCGCCAAGGGGGATACGGCGAAGCTGCGGGTCGAGGTGTCGGCGAGCGCAGACTTCGCCAAGATCGTGGCCAGCGGCGAGGCGATCACCGGTCCGTGGCGCGACTGGACGACCAAGATCACTGTCACAGGCCTTCAGCCCGGAACGCGCTATTTCTACCGCTTCGTCGCGCCCGATGGCAGCTTCTCGCCGGTCGGGCGGACCAAGACGCTGCCGCAGGGCAGCGCTGCCCGCTTCGGCATCGCGGTCTTCTCCTGCTCCAACCTGCCCTTTGGCTATTTCAACGCCTATGGCCACGCCGCCGCGCGCGACGATATCGATCTCGCCGTCCATCTTGGCGACTATATCTACGAATATCAGAAGGGTGGTTACGCCCCCGCGTCGGGTGCGGTCGACGGCCGCTGGCCGTTGCCCGATGGCGAGATCATCCACCTCGCCGATTATCGCCTGCGTTACGCCAGCTATCGCGCCGACCCGGACCTTGCCGCGCTCCACGCCGCCAAGCCGATGATCGTGCAGTGGGATGACCATGAAACGACCAATGACAGCTGGGAAGGCGGCGCGCAGAACCACCAGGCGAACGAAGGTGAATGGAGCATCCGCAAGGCGGCGGCGTTCCAGGCGTGGCGCGAATGGATGCCGGTGTCGGACGAGCCGTGGAAATCCTACACGATCGGATCGCTGGCGACCCTGTTCCGCACCGAAACCCGCGTGATCGGCCGGACCAAGCCCCGCGAAGCCGCCGCGCTGTTCATGGCTCCGGATTCCGCCGCCGCCATCGCCGCCTTCCGCGACGGTCCGTGGCAGGACAAGGCGATGACCATGATGGGCTGGGAACAAGAAGCCTGGCTCGCGCAGGAAATGGCGCGGTCGGTCAAGGCCGGCACGCGCTGGCAGATGGTCGGGTTCGGCACGATCATGGGCAAGACCGTGACTCCGCGTGAGGCCATGAGCTGGATCGCGCCCGACGCGCCGGAACGCGCCAAGCGTTATGTGCAGGCGGGTGTCGCGCTCAGCGCCGCCGGGCTGCCGATGAACTTCGACAATTGGGGCGGCTATCCGGCGGCCCGCGCGCGGTTTCTGTCGTCGGCACAGGCAATGGGCGCGAACCTCGTCGTGCTGGCCGGGGACAGCCACAATGCCTGGGCCTATGACCTGGCTCAGGACGGCAAGCCTGCGGGTGTCGAATTCGCCGGCCAGTCGGTCAGCTCGCCCGGCTATGAAGGGTCGCTCAAGATCGATCCCAAGGTCGTGGCGCGGGCATTGGTCGGCGCCAATCCCGAGCTCAAATGGTGCGATACGTCGAACCGCGGTTACATGGCGGTGACGGTAACGCCGAACAGCGTGCGCAACGACTGGATGTTCGTCGATACCGTGTTGACGCCGAGCAAGACCGCGCGGATCGGGCATAGCGCCACGGTGGCGCGCGGGCGTAACGTGATGGCCTGACAGCCACGATCCTCCCCCTTACGGGGTAGGATCGGGTTACCCCTCCAGGCTCTTGCTCACCTGCTCGGTCATGTCCTTGCTCAGCCCCGGCTGGGCAAGGATGCGTTCCAGTTCGGCGCGCATCTTGGCGGCGCGCGCGGCGTCGAAGCGGCGCCAGCGGCCGAGCGGGGGGACGAGCTTTGCCGCGGTCTGCGGGTTGAGCTTGTCCAGCGCGATCAGCTGATCCGCGACGAAGCGATAGCCGCCGCCATCGACACCGTGGAAGGCGCGCTGATTGACCGCGAACGCGCCCACCAAAGCGCGGGCACGGTTGGGGTTGGCGAGGGTGAAGTCCGGGTGCTGCGCCAGCTCCTGTACTGCGACCAGCGTGTCGGGCCGGGTCGACAGCGCCTGAGTCTGGAACCATTTGTCGAGCACGAGGCTATTGTCGCGATAGCGCTGGTAGAAGATGTCGAGCGCCGCGACGCGCCGCGCGTCGGCGGCGTCGGCGGTGAGGTTGGCGAGCGCCATCAGCCCGCCCTGCCGGTCGGTCATATTGTCCGCCGCCTCGAACTGCGCGAACGCCAGTTCCGGCCCGTCCGCCGCGCCGCTGGCGTTGATATAGCCGAGCGCGACCGACTTGACGCGCCGCGCGCCCTTGCCCGCCGGGGAATATTCGAAGCGGTTGGCGCGCACGCCCTCATACAGGCTGCGCCATTGCGGCTCGAGCGCACGGCCGAGGTCGCGGCGCAACGCCTCGCGCTTCTGAAAGATCAGCTCGGGATCGACCACCGCGAGCTGATCGCCGATGAAGCTGTCCGAAGGGAGCAGCACCGCTTCGGCGACGAAGGCCGGGTCGAGCGCGGGATCGGCGAGCGTGTTCGCCACAGCTGCGATCACCGGGGCGTGATCGACATGCCCCTTGGTCACCGCGCCGACCAGCGTGTCGAGCATCAGCTGCTGCATCGCCTCATAGCGGGCGAAAGGATCGTCATCATGCGCCGAGAGGAAGGCGAGGTCGGCGGCGCTGCGGTTGGTGTCGACGATCAGCGGCGCCGAAAAGCCGCGATTGACCGAGAGCACGGGGCGCTCGGTCACGCCTTCGAAGGCGATCTGTGTCTCGGCAGCATCGAGCAGCACCAGCCGTTCGTCGGCGAGCGGCGCGGCGCTGTCGCTGCCGAACAATTTGATTCGCAGCGGCAGCAGCATCGGCTGCTTGACCGGCTGGCCCGGGGTCGGCGGCACGCTCTGGCGCAGGGTCAACGTGGCGCGCGCGCTGTCCGCTTCATGCTCGAGGCTGGCCGAAACACGCGGGGTACCGGCCTGCGAATACCAAAGGCGGAACTGGGTCAGATCGACGCCGCTCGCTTCCTCCATGCACGCGACGAAATCCTCGCACGTCGCCGCCGTGCCGTCGAACCGGTCGAAATACAGGTCGCTGCCCGCGCGGAACTTCTGCGTGCCCAGGATCGTGGCGATCATGCGGATCACCTCAGCCCCCTTGTTGTAGATGGTCGCGGTATAGAAGTTGCTGATCTCGATATAGTCGTCCGGGCGCACCGGGTGGGCCAAGGGTCCGGCATCCTCAGGGAACTGCGCGGCGCGCAGGCCGCGAACATCCTCGATCCGCTTGACCGCAGCCGATCCCTGATCGGCCGAGAAACACTGGTCGCGATAGACGGTGAAGCCTTCCTTGAGAGAAAGCTGGAACCAGTCGCGGCAGGTGACGCGATTGCCCGACCAGTTGTGGAAATATTCGTGCGCGACCACGGCGGCGACCGCGTCATAGTCGTAATCGGTCGCGGTATCGGGGTCGGCGAGGATGTAGCGGCTGTTGAAGATGTTCAGCCCCTTATTCTCCATCGCGCCGAAGTTGAAATCATCAACCGCGACGATGTTGAACACGTCGAGGTCATATTCGCGGCCATAGACGCGTTCGTCCCACGCCATGCTGAGCTTGAGCGCGTGGAGCGCGTGATCGGTCTTCGCCAGGTCCTTTTCGCGGACCCAGATGGCGAGCTGGACTTCACGCCCGCTGGCGGTGGTGAAGGTCGCGCGGTTGGCGGCGAGATCGCCCGCGACCAGCGCGAACAGATAGCTCGGCTTGGGGAAGGGGTCGTGCCATTCCGCCCAGTGCTTGCCGCCTTCGCCCTCGCCCTGCGCCACCGGGTCGCCATTGGCGAGCAGCACCGGATAGCGCGCCTTGTCCGCCGTCATGCGCACGCGGTAGCGCGAGAGCACGTCGGGGCGGTCGGGGAAGAAGGTGATGCGGCGGAACCCCTCCGCCTCGCACTGGGTGCACAGATTGCCGCCCGAGGCGTAGAGGCCCATCAACTGGCTGTTGCGATCGGGGACGATCTCGACCTCGGTCTCGATCACATGAGCGTCGCCACTCAGGTCGATCACCAGCGTCAGGCCGTCCATCTCCCAAACCGCTTCACCGCCATCGACCCGCACCGCGAGCGGGGCCAGCGCGTCGCCGTCGAGCCGCAGCGGGCGATCATGCGCGCCGTTGCGCGTCACCGACAGGCGCGCACGGACGCGAGTTCCGCCCGGCGCCAGGTCGAAATCGAGGTCGATGTCGGGCACCAGCCAGTCGGGCTGCGCATAGTCCGCACGGCGGATCACACGGGATTGCAGGGCGGGCGTGGCGTCGAGTGCGTCGATCATCTGTGGGCCTTTACGCGCGAGCAGAGGGTGCCGCACGCGAAGAAATTCGATTGCGGTGTATCGCCGGAATGCTACGCCTCACCCCCTCTTTGGTTCAAACGAAAGTTCGACACCTTGTCCAAGTTCCGCCTGTTGCACTCGACGCTCGCTTTCTCGCTGATCATCGCGCCGCCCGCCGTATTGGCGCAGGACGCCAAGGCACCCGCCGACACGACCGCCGAGGATAATGCCCGCGTCAACGCGCCGCTGCCGCCCGCCGAGGCGGCGATGAAGGCGCATGTCATGTTCCTCGCCTCCAACGCGATGAAGGGCCGCGACGCCGGATCGCCGGAATATGACATCGCTGCGGAATATGTGGCGTCGCAATATTATGCGGCGGGGCTGCGTCCGGCCGGGGACAAGGGCAGCTATCTCCAGGCCGTCCCGCTGCTGAGCTATCGCCCGGCGGACAAGGGCACGCTGACCGTCACGCGCGGCGGTACGCCGGTGACGCTGGAGTTCGGCAAGGATTACATCCCCGGTGGCGATCCCGAAAAGCTGAGCACGCTGATCGATGCCGGCGTGGTGTTCGTCGGCTATGGCATCGTCGCGCCGCAGTATAAGCGCGACGATTACAGGGGCGTCGATGTGAAGGGTAAGATCGTCGCCATCTTTGGCGGCGCCCCCGGCAGCTTCGACGGCGAGGAACGCGCGCATTTCGGCAGCAATGCGAACAAGGCGGCGATTGCAGCGAGCAAGGGTGCAGCGGGCGTGATCCTGATCGAAACGCCGGGGTCGCGTCGCCCATTCGCGCAGATGGTCGACTATTGGGACGAGTGGCGGATGACCTGGGCCGATGCGCAGGGCAATGGCCACCTCCCCGCCAAGGGCACGCCGACGCTGGCATCGATCAGTACGGCTGGCGCGGCCAAGCTGTTCGGTGACGACAAGGGCTGGGCCGCCGCGACCAAGGCGGTCGCGGATGGCAAGCCGGTGCTCAAATCCTTTGCGACGCGCGCGACGCTCGCCGCAGCGCTCAAGACCGAGCGCAAGATGGTGATGAGCAGCAACGTCGCCGGGATCATCCCGGGCAGCGACCCTGCGCTGAAGGACGAGGTGGTCGTGCTGACCGCGCATCTCGACCATGTCGGCGTCGGTCGCGCGGATGCGAAGGGCGACACCATCTATAACGGCGCGATGGACAATGCGATGGGCATCGCCTCGCTGATCGAGGAGGCCAAGCGCTTCCAGGCATCGGGCAAGCCGCCACGCCGGTCGGTGATGTTCCTGGCGGTGACGGCGGAGGAAAAGGGGCTGATCGGTGCCGATTACTTCGCGCACAACCCGACCGTGCCGAAGGACAAGATCGTCGCGAACGTCAATCTCGACATGCCGGTCATCACGTACAAGTTCGAAGACATGATCGCATTCGGCGCGGCGCGCTCGACACTGGGTGAGACCGTGGCGCGCGCCACCGCGACCGTCGGCGTCGGCGTCGGCACCGATCCGATGCCGGAACAGGGCTTCTTCGTCCGCTCCGACCACTATCGCTTCGTCCAGCAGGGGATCCCGTCGGTATTCCTGTGGCCGGGCATGGCGGGCGTCGGCCGCGAGGCGTTCGACCGCTTTCTGTCGACCCGCTATCACCGCCCGTCGGACGAGATCACCAATCCCGAAATCCTGTGGGATCAGGGCGTCCGCTTCATCGAGGCCAATTATGCGATCGCCCGCGAGATCGCCGACGCGGATGCGCGTCCGGCGTGGAAGAAGGGCGATTTCTTCGGGACGCTGTACAACGGCTATGGCGCGAAGTGAGCTGAACGGGATCGGGACGGCGTTATGCGCCTCTTGATCTTCGGCTTTGGATACAGTGCGCGGCACATCGCCGCCGCGCTGCCCGCCGCGCGGATCGTGGCGACGGGGAGCGCGGGTAACCTTGGCTTTGACGATTCCGAGCGGGTGCGGTTCGAGATCGCGCAGGCGACGCATATCCTCTCTTCGGTCCCGCCGGGCGAGGCCGATCCGGTACTGGCGACCTATGGTGCCGAGCTCAGCAAGAGCGGGGCGTGGCTCGGCTATTTGTCCTCGACCGGGGTCTATGGCGACGCGCAGGGCGCGTGGGTCGATGAAAGCGCACCGACCGGGACCGGGCGCCGCACCGCGCGCGCGGCGGCGGATGCGGCGTGGCTGGAGCTGGGCGCGCGGGTGTTTCGCCTGCCCGGCATCTATGGTCCGGGCCGATCGCCGCTCGACCGCATTCGTGCAGGCGAGGCGCGGCGGATCGACGTGCCGGGGCAGGTATTCAGCCGGATCCATGTCACCGACCTTGCCGCCGGGGTCATTGCCGGGTTCGATGCGCCGCCCGGCGCCTATAACCTGTCCGACGACGAACCGGCGCCGCAGTCCGATGTGATCGCGTTCGGGTGCCGCGTGCTGGGCCTGCCCGTCCCGCCGCTCGTGCCGCTGGCCGAGGCGCAGCTGTCCCCGCAGGCGCGCGCCTTTTATGCCGAGAACCGCCGCGTCGCTAACGGCAAGGCGAAGCGCGTGCTGAACTGGCGGCCGCGCTTTCCCGATTACCGCGCGGGCCTGCGCGCCTTGAGCGCAACGACCAGCCCGACCCCGGCCAGCGCCGCCCCCGCTCCCGCCAGCAGCGACCAGCGATAGCCCTCGAACAGCGTCGAGAGCAGCATTGCGATCACCGGGATCAGGACGCTGGAATAGGCCGCCTTGGCCGGGCCGATCACGCGGATGATCCCGAAATAGAGCGGGAAGGCCACGGCCGACGCGACAATGCCGAGATACAGGACCCCCGCGATATAGGTCGCGGTCCATTCGAACACCGGAGGGCCGGTCGTGGCCCAGGCGAACGCGCCGTCCATGCCCGCGCCGAGCAGCATTGCCCACGCGATCGTCGTCGCCATCGGGTAGCGTTTCGACGTCTCGGTCGCCTGCATGATGTTGGCGACCGACGCGCACATGACGCCGAGCAGCGTGACGCCGATGCCGTAATAAACCTCGCCGCTCGCGAGAGGGTCACGGCGGATTTCATGGATGAACAACAGCGCTACGCCCGCCATTGCCACCACCGACCCGACCAGCAGCTGCCGTCCCATGCGCTGGCCAAGGAAGATGCGCGACAGGATCGCGTTGGGCACGAGGAGCAACGCGAACACCACGGCGACGAGGCCGGAGGTGACGTGCATCTCTGCGCGGTAGACGAAGTTGAAGTTGAGCACGAACTGCATCAGCCCGAGCAGCGCGGCGAACCCCATGCCGCGCGCATCGAGCCACAAAGGCTGGCGCGACCATGCCGCCCAGGCGAGCATCGCGATTCCGCCGACGAGGAAGCGATAGGTGACCGACCAGGTCGGCGGCACCACGCCGAGCTGGCCGGTAATGACCAGCCAGGTCGATCCCCAGATCAGGGTGACGATGCCGAACGGAATCAGCACCGCGAGCTTGGTGGAATTGGGCCGCGGGGCCGTTGTCGTGCCCTCGCTCACAGCGCGGCGAGCGCCGCTGCGAGTGGCGCGACCGCCGCTTCGTCCTGATCCCAAGCAACGACGAAGCGCGCTTCGCCGACGCCCCAGTCGTAAAAGTCGAAACCCTGCGCGCGCAACGCTGCGGCCTCGTCTGGGCTAAGCCGCACGAACACCGCGTTGGATTCGACCGGGTGCACCAGCCGGTGCGGCGCGGCCCGGCCCAGCAGCGCGGCCCCGGCATTGGCGGCGTGCGCGTTGCGCAGCCAGATGTCGTCGTCGAGCATCGCGATCAGCTGCGCGGCGAGAAAGCGGCCCTTGGACTGGAGATGCCCCGCGCGCTTGCGCCGCATCTTGCAGGTTTCGGCGAGGTCGGGGCGGAAGAACACCAACGCTTCGGCACCCATGCCGCCATTCTTGATGAAGCCGAAGCTCAGCGCATCGACCCCGGCGCGCCACGTGACATCGGCCGGGTCGCACTCATGATGCACGACCGCATTGGCAAAGCGCGCGCCGTCCATGTGCAAGGCTAGATTGCGGCTGCGCGCGAGGTCGCCGATCGCCGCGACCTCGTCCGGGCTATAGGCCAGTCCATATTCGGTCGCGTTGGTGATCGAGATCGCGTGCGGCTGCACCCAGTGGACGCCGGGCTTGACCGCATCGAGCACGGCCCGGATCGAATCGGGGGTCAGCTTCGCGCCCGCCCCGTCGGCCAGCATCAGCTTGGCGCCGTGGGTGTAGAATTCGGGCGCGCCGCCCTCGTCCATCTGGATATGTGCTTCGCGGTGGCACACCACCCCGCCATAAGGCGGGCAGAGCGAGGCGAGCGCGAGGCAGTTGGCGGCGGTGCCGGTCGGAACCCACAGCACCGCAACCTCGGTCCCGAACAGCGCCGAAAAGCGCGCATCGAGCGCCGCGCTCCAGCGGTCACCGTCATAGGCGGTGTCCTGAATATTGGCGGCGGAGAGCGCCGCGATTACCTCGGGACAGGCGGGGGCGGCATTGTCGGAGAAGAAGCGCATGGCGGACCAGATGCGCCGCCATGCGATCCCGGTCAATCAGCCCGTTGGATCATCCGTTGACGATGATCCCGCCATTGGGATGCAGCACCTGTCCCGACATGTAACTGGCATCCTCGCAGGCAAGGAACAGGAATGCGGAGGCGACCTCATTGGGCTGGCCCAGGCGACCCATCGGGGTGTCTTCGCCGAAGGTTTCAAGCTTTTCCGGCGACGCGCCGCCACAGGGGTTGAGCGGCGTCCAGATCGGGCCGGGCGCGACGGCGTTCACGCGAACGCCCTTTTCGATCAGGTTTTCGGACAGCGAGCGGGTGAAGGCGGTGATTGCGCCCTTGGTGCTCGAATAGTCGAGCAGCTCGGCCGAGCCCTGGTACATGGTGACGGATGTACAATTGACGATTGCGGCACCGGGTTTCAGGTGTGGAAGCGCCGCCTGTACCAAATAGAACATGCCGAAGATGTTGGTCTGGAACGTGCGGAGCAATTGCTCTTCGGTAATGTCGCGAATGTCTTTGTCGGGGTGCTGTTCGCCGGCATTGTTGATGAGGACATCGAGCCGTCCGAAGGCGTCGATGGTCTGCGCGACGGCGCGGTCGCACATCTTCTTTGACCCGACATCCGCCTTGATCAGGATCGCGCGGTGACCTTCTGCCTCGACGATGCGCCTAGTCTCCTCGGCGTCGGCGTCTTCGAGCAGATAGAGGATGGCGATATCGGCGCCCTCGCGCGCGAACAGTGCCGCGACCGCGCGGCCGACGCCGCTGTCCGCGCCGGTGATCAGCGCGACCTTGCCGTCGAGCCGCCCCGAACCGGGATAGCGCGGCTGCCATTCGGGCTTGGGATCGAGCGTCCGCTCCTCGCCCGGCAGCGCGTCTTCGTGGATCATTTCGGCGGTGTCGGTCATGCTGTGCTCCAGTCGTGCCCCGCCCGGCGTATCAACCGGGCGTGGCGCAAGCGGTTCCGCGCAACCGGGCGACATGCCGTTCGTTACGGTCGGGATGAGCGATGCACCCGCCCCCTCTTATCCCGACGGCATCGTCCCGGCGCATGCCGATCCGACAACCGGGACGGGGCGCGGTCGGCGGCGGTGGCTAGCGCTGATCCTGCTGAGTGCGCTGATGATCGCGGCGCTGCTGGGTGTGTTCGGCGGCGGCAAGGCGCGACCGCTCACTACCACTACCCATGCCGCCACGCTGGAAGTCCGCACGCCGCGTGTGGTCCGCAACGGGGTGTTTTTCGAAACGTTGGTTCGGGTGACCGCGCGCGCACCGATCGAGAAGGCAGTGATCGCGGTCGATGCGACCTTGTGGCGCGATATGACCATCAACACGATGATCCCCGCACCGAGCGAAGAATCGGTCAAGGACGGTGGGTTCCGCTTCGACTATGGTCCGCTCAAGCCGGGGGAAACGCTCGACATCAAGATCGACGGCCAGATCAACCCGCCGCTGTTCGCCGGCACCGAGGGGAAGATCGCCGTGCTGGATGGCGAGCGCCCACTGGCGGCGATCCCGCTGCACATCACGGTGCTACCCTGATGGATATCGTGATCCGGGCCAGCGTGATGTTTGCCATCCTGTTCGGGCTGCTGCGCCTGATGGGCAAGCGCGAACTGGGGCAGATGACGCCGTTCGAGCTGGTGATGCTGGTGGTGCTGGGCGACCTGATCCAGCAGGGGGTCACGCATAATGATTTCAGCCTGACCGGGGCAACGCTGGCGATCGCGACCTTTGCCTTTTGGGCGAGCGTGCTCGGCTGGGTCAGCTATCGCTGGCCGCGCGCGGAGCGGGCGATCGAGGGCGAGCCCCGCGTGCTGATTCGCGACGGCGCGCTGATCGAGGCCAATCTGAAGCGCGACCGGCTGACGCGGCGCGAGGTGGAATCGGAAATGCGGCTGGCGGGCATTGCCCATGTCCGCGATGTTGCCTGGGCGATCCTGGAGCCCGAGGGGCGGATCAGCTTCATCAGGCGCGGGGACGGCGAACCCGCACAGGCGGAGGATGCGCGACCCGCGTGAAGCGGGGGCGCACCCCGCCGGTCAGGCGATGAAGCCTGCCGACTGGGGTGCGATGGTGGTGGCGACCATGGCGGCGGTGAGACCGAGCGACACGAGCGCGACGAAGAACTGACGAACCATTTTATCTACTCCCTGTGAGACTGCAGCGGATCAGGCGACCGGGCCAAGGCTGACGGTGTTGGCGATCATCACCAGGGTGAAGCCAGCAGCGCCGACCAGAGCGACGGCGGAGCGGGCGAAGTTTTCGAAACGGAGTGCCATGATGTTTTTCCCTCTTTTGCTTCCCGGTGGATCAGTCCGCCGGGGATGCCAGAGAGATTGCAGGGACCGTGCCAGTTTCGATAAGTCACTGATTTACAAGGAATTGTAATTTTATTGTCGGGAAGATTGGGAAAAAATCCCTAGCCGGTTGGCGTAATTTCCCAATGATCAGCCGCCGATCACGCGATTCCGCCCGGCATGCTTGGCTTCGTACAATTTGCCATCAGCGCGCGCGAAGCTGTCGGCGAGCGATTCACCGATATGAACGCGCGTGAGGCCCGCCGAGAACGTAATCTCCCCGATCGGCAGGTCGGATTCGCGCAGGCGATAGCGTTTGGACGCCACCATCGACCGCGCATGTTCCATGATGTCGCGCGCCTTGGCGATACCAATGCCGGAAAACAGGATTGCGAATTCCTCGCCACCATGGCGTGCGACGAGGTGACCGACACAGGTTTCGCTGAGCGCCTGGGCGATGGTGCGCAATACGCGGTCGCCCACGGCATGGCCGAAACGGTCGTTGACCGACTTGAAATGATCGACGTCGCACACCGCGATGCACAGCCGCGCGCCCGACGCCTGCTGCGCGCTGAACGCTTCCTCGAACGCACGGCGGTTGGGCAATTCGGTCAGCGCGTCGCGCCGGGCATTGTCGCGCGCTTCTTCCAGCGCACTGCGCAGCTCGCTCGCTTCGCGCGTCGCGCTTTCCAGCTGCGATTCGGCGCGATGCACGCGCTCCAGCATTGCGCCGGTGATGCGCGACACTTCTTCGAGCGCGACGCCGACTGGTCCGTCACCCGATCGGCGGATCGCGTCGGCGCTGGCGGCGAGGTCGCGACCGAAGCCGGCGGTCTCGGCGCGCATCGCCTGCACCATGTCCTGAAAGCCCTCGACCTGCATCTGCGTCTTCGCGACCAGGCCATCGACCTTCTCACGTGCCTTGGCGGCATTGGCGGGCGGTTCGCAGCCCAGCGATTCGATGTCGCGCTGCGTCAGCCGAACACCACCCTCGGTCAGGTTCGCGACCGCCTTAGCGAGCGCGCCATCGGGATCGTGCAGCAGGTGCCAGGCAAAGGCGAAATTGGCGGGGCTCGGTTCGAGCCGCTGGTCGAAGAGGAACCGGCCGATGCGATCGTACAGCTGACGCGCGGGATCCCCGGCCTCATCCACACGTGACGCCCTCGCCAGCCTCACCAACCCGTCCTCCGTTTCACCAAGGGGCCCACCCATTGCGCCGCTCCGTTCGGCACCGGACTTAAGCCGGAACTGCTAATATCCGGTGAAACGAGCCAGCCCAGTTACGGATCAGCTTTTCCGGGTCGCCCGCCACTGGCGCACGGCGGCGAGCGTGTTGCGCACATGGTCCGCCGGGCTGAGGTCGCTGTGCGCGTAGATGATCTTACCGTTGGGGGCGATCACGTAGCTGGTGCGGTTGGTGGCGTCGCGGCCCCCAATCTGACGGCCCAGCGCGACGTCATAGCCGCGGATGACTTCCGGGCTGGCACTGGCGACGGCGAATTTTCCGGCGCAGTCCTTGGCAGAAAAGTCGCGCAACTTATCCACAGGATCGGCCGACATGCCGATCACGACGGCCCCGGCTTTCTTGAAATCGTCGACTGCTGCGGCAAACGCCGCCGCCTCGGCGCTGCACCCGGGGGTGAAGGCGGCGGGGAAGAAATACAGCACCACCGGCCCCTTTTTCAGCTGCGTAGCCAGGTTCACGGTGAAATCGCGCCCGGCGATCGCGCCCTTGGCCGTGAAATTGGGTGCTTTGGCCCCCGGGGCGAGTGCGGCGCTGGCCGGCATGGTCAGCGGCAGCATCAGGGCGGCAAGAGCGAGCTTCAGGCGCATGGGTCTCTCCTACAAATTCATCGCGTCAGGGCGATCCCGATCCGCGCATGGCTGTCGCGACGGCGATGATCGTCAAGTGCTTCACCATAACCTGTAAAGCCTTGGGCGAAGAGATAGAAGCCGAGACTGTCGCTGATCCGCGCCAGCGGGTACGACGCGAACAGTTCCGCCGCGCCGCGCCCGCTCTCGGGGCTGCCGCGCACGGTGAGCGCGAGCTTGAGGCTGTCGGGCTTGACCAGCGTGAGGCCGAGCGACCCATTACCCCAATAACGGTCGAGATCGGGGGCGACACCCTGTTTGCCGACATAGACCCAGGCCTGGGGCGTCACTTCGGCGCGCCAATTGTCACCCAGGTCGAAGGCCTTGGTCGCGCGCAGGAAGATACGGTTCGAATCGATCGAGGTGGCGTCGCCCTCCCCGTTCGAATCGTGCCGCCAGCCAAGGCCAATCGTCGCAGTCGGATCGACCGCGCGCTCGACATAGACTTCGGGCGAATAGGTCGTGTGGGTGAACGGCCCGGACGGCAGGTCGAGGCGCCAGAACATCGTCTGGGTATAGGCAAAGCGCAGATGGCTGAACGCGCCGTCGCCACCGATCGGCTGAAACGCGAAACTGACCTGCAGCTTGCCGCCCGAATCGCCCAGGCCGAACGCGCCATAGACAGGTTCGTGCGGCGTGAACCGGTCGAGAAAGCCCGATCGCGTGCCGGACGATGTCGGTGCCTCACGCTCGCCCGCCTCGGCGCTGCGCGGTGCGGCGGCGGGTGCGTCGGCGGTCCAGGGTGCGCCGACCCCGGCGGGCAGCGGCGCGCCGGGCAGCGGCTTGGTCACCGGACGGGCGGCATAGCCGGTGGGCACGTAGCGCGCTTTCGCAAAGCTGCCCGGCGCGATCGTTGCGGCGGGTGCAGGCAGGCGTTCAAGGATCAGACGCGTGCCGTCGGCTGCGGTCACCTCGATCGTGCGCGGCCCTTCCGCCGCGACCGGGGCAGTGCCTTCGTTGATCAGGATCACCTCGACCCCGCGCAGCGCGGCTGCTTCCGAGTCGGGCTGAGTCGGCACGGCGCGCAGCTGCGCCACGGCGGGCGCTGCGATCGTGGCGGCGACGAGGAGGATCAGGCTTCGCATGATCCCCGGATGCCAGCGCCCGGTGACGTTTGCGAGTCGGAAACGTGGGGTCGGTCAGTGCGTCCAGTCGAGACTGAGCGACTGGAAGTGCCAGCGGCGCTGGGCCGGGGTGGATCCGTCGACATCGTTGACGCGGCGTAACACCGCCTCCCCCTCGATCCGTACCGGTCGCCCGGACCGATCGGTGCCGGTGATGGTGACCGGCGCGGTGTAGTAGGATGACCCAGCCGCCCCTTCGATCACGCCCGTCGGGACCGCGACGGTCGGCCGGTCAAGGTCCGCGAACAGCGCGCGGAACGCCGGACGGGTCCATTTGCGCCGATCGGCGGGGCTGAGCAGCGCCCAGGCCTGATCGACGCGCCCCAATTCGATGGCGCGGGCGAAATCGAGCAGGACATCGCGCGCGCCGGTTTCGCCCCACTCTGCGTCGGGGGTAAGGGTGGGCGACGCTGTAGCCGGGGTCGGCGCAACGGCGGGCGCAGGTTCCGCTGTGGCCGGTGTCGGGGAGGCTGGAGTAGCTGGCGCGGACGGCGCGGTCACCGTCGGCGTCGGGCTCGGTGTGACGGCTTGCGGGTCGGGTTGCCCACAGGCAGCGAGAGTGACGACCGGCACCAGCAGCGCCACGATCCGTTTCCTGTCCATGCCGCTACAACACCGCAGCGCGCCGGGGCGTTCCGTGCCGCTTAGCCTTCGCGCAGCGCGTAGCGGAGCTGATCGACCAGCGGCTTGGTAAGGTAGGACAGGATCGATCGGCTGCCGGTCGAGACGAACACTTCGGCCGGCATCCCCGCCTTGAGCGCGATATTGGGATTACGCGTCAGCGCCGCCGCATCGACGCGCACGCGGATGCGGTAGAAGGACTGGCGGGTGGCATCGTCGCGGGTCAGCTCCGGCGACACGAAGATCAGCTTGCCCGGTATGTCGGGCGTCGCCTGACGGTCGAGCCCGGAGAATACGATGCGCGCGTCCTGGCCGGTGCGCACCTGATCGACGTCCTGCGGGCGAATCCGCGCCTCGATCACCAGCGTGTCGCGGTCGGGGACGATCTGCAGGATCGGCTGGGCGGCGGGGACCGCGCTGCCGACGGTCGTATAGGCGATCTTGTCGACCGTGCCCGATTGCGGGGCGCGCACCTCGCTGCGGGCGAATGCGTCGGCGGTGGTCGCGACACGGACCTGCTGTTCGTTGATCTGCGCGACGACATCGGCGAGCTGGGTCGCGGCCTCGCTGCGCATATTCTTGGTGACGTTGAGGATCTGCTCGCGCGTTTCGGCGATGCGTGCGCGCGCCTGCGCGATGTTCGATTGCAGCGCTGCGCGGCTGCCCTCCAGCTGCACCGCCGCGCGCTCCGCGCTGTTGAGCCGGTTGATCGTCACCAGCTGCTTTTCGTGCAGCCGCCGCAGCCCTTCCAGCTCGGGCTCGATCAGCACGAGTTGGCGGTCGGCGGCGTCGATCTGGACGCGATAGCCGGCGATTTCGCTGTCGAGCTGCTCGATCCGCTGGCGCAGCAGGTCGAGCGTGCCGCTCAGTTCGGCCCGGCGCAGCGCGAACAGCCCCTGTTCGCGGGCGATCAGCTCGCGCACCCGCGCGTCGCCGCTGCGCGTGAGCTCGGGCGGAAGCCGCATGCTGGCCGCGCCGTCGCGCTCCGCCTCAAGCCGGGCGCGGCGGATCAGCAGCTGCTCGAGCCCCTGCGACGCCGACTCCGACCCGACCTGGGTGACGCTGGTGTCGAGCCGGACCAGCAGCTGCCCCTGCCGCACGCGATCGCCATTGCGCACCAGCACCTCGCGCAGCACCCCGCCATTGGGATGGCTGACCACGCGCACGCTCGAATCGACGACGACCTCGCCCATGCCGATCACCGCGCCGCCGACCTGGAGGATCGCCGACAGGCCGAACAGGCCGAACACGAGGAAGCCGATCAGGGCGAAGGCGCGGCGGGTACGACGCTGAAGCCGCGCGTCGGCGTCGCGGGGATCGGCAAGTTCATAGGCCGCATCGTCGTCGATCGGGCTGTGCGCGTTCATGCCGATCCGCCGCGTTGCGGGAGAACCGCGACATTCGCCGTCTCGGCCGCGCCGCGCGGGCGCGTGACCTTGGCCAGCACCTCGTCGCGCGGACCGAATGCCTGGACGGTGCCGCCGCGGATGAACAGGGCGAGATCGACCGCGGCGAGGATCGCCGGCCGGTGCGCGACCATCAGCACGATGCCGCCACGCGCGCGCACCTGTTCCACCGCGCGGATCAGCGCCGTTTCACCTTCATGGTCGAGATTGGAGTTGGGTTCGTCCAGCACCACCAGAAACGGGTCGCGATAGAGCGCGCGGGCGAGCGCGATGCGCTGGCGCTGGCCGGCGGACAGCTGGCCACCATCCTCGCCCACCTCAAGGTCATAGCCATCGGGCAGCTGCAGGATCAGGTCATGCACCCCCGCCGCACGCGCCGCCGCGAAGACCAGGTCGGGCGGAGCGTCGGGTTCGAACCGGGCGATATTCTGCGCGATCGTGCCGGCGAACAGCTCGACCGACTGGGGCAGATAGCCGATATGTGCGCCGAGCTCGTCGGGATCCCATTGATCGATCGTCGCGCCGTCGAGCCGCACATGGCCGCGCGCCGGCTTCCACGCGCCGATCACGCCGCGTACCAGCGACGACTTGCCCGAACCGCTGGGGCCCAGGATGCCGACCGCCTGCCCCGCCTGCAGCCGGAAGCTGGCGTCGCTGACCGTGGTGCGGGTGGCCGCGGGCGGCGTGAGGGTCAGATGCTCGACCGACAGCGTCTGGCTGGGCGGGGGCAGGCTGGTGCGCGCCTGCACTGGGGCGGGGAGCTGGCGCAACAGGTTCGACAGCCGCGACCAGCTTTGCCGCGCACCGACAAAGCCGCGCCAATTGGCGATCGCCGCATCGACCGGGGCAAGCGCGCGCCCGGCGAGGATCGAGCTGGCGAAGATGATCCCCGCCGTCGCCTTGCCATCGATCACCAGCACCGCACCAACGGTCAGCACCGCCGATTGCAGGAACATGCGCAGCACCTTGCTGACCCCGGTTAGGGTCGAGGTCGCGTCGGTCAATGCTGCCTGTTCGCGCAGGAAGGTCGCGTGCGCGCCCTGCCACTGCGTCACCATCCGCTGACGCATGCCGAGGCTGGCGATCAGCTCGGCATGGCGCCAGCGCCGGTCGCCAAGACTGCGGCGGCGTGCGCCAGCTTCGTTCACGGCGGCGAGGTGGCGGGCATTGATCCGCTCGGCCGCTGCGGTCAGGCCCGCCAGCACGAGCATCCCCAGCAGCGTCACCACGCCCAGCCAGTAATGGACCATGGTCAGTATGAGCAGGAAGAAGATGATCCAGGGCAGGTCGATCAGCGCGGGCGTCCCGGCGCTGGCGATGAAGCTGCGCAGCTGGTCGAGATCGCGGGTCGGGCTGACCATTTCCTTCGCATCAGGCCGTTCGAGCGCGACGCGCCCCTCGATCTGCTGCACCCGCCCGATCAGGCTGTTGTCGAGCGACGCGGCGACATCGGCGAGCATGCGCGCGCGCATCACGTCGAATGCGCCATAAAAGGCAAAGGCGACGATCACCATCAGGAACAGGCTGATCAGGGTCGCCTGATGCTGCCCCGGCAGCACCCGGTCATAGACCAGCATCAGATAGATCGATCCGGTCAGCATCAGGATGTTGACCATCGCGCTGAGCGCCACGATCCCCCACAGCCCTCCGCGCACGCGCCGCAGCGCATCGCGCAGTTCGGATTCGCCGAGGCGGCTTCGCAAATTCATCATCTCGCCACGCCAGTCCCCGGTCCGGCCTCAGCAAATACAGGGGAATGGCGCCGGGGGAAAGCGTCCGTCATGCCCGCACCGCCAAAGCGCGTTCGACCAGCGTCACGTCTGCGGGATTGTTGACTTCCCAGAAGCCCGCGGGCGGGCGCGTCACTTCGACCAACCGGATCGCGGTGCCATGTTCGAGGAAGCGCAATTGCTCCAGCCCCTCGGCCAGTTCGAGCGGCCCCGGCGGGAGCGCGGCATAGCGACGCAAGGCCGCAGGGGTATAGGCATAGAGGCCGAGATGCAGCTTCAACCCGTCGCCCGGCCCATAGGGGATCGGGCGTTTGGAGAAATAGAGCGCCTGACCCATGGCATCGGCAACGACAGTCGTGCCACCGATCCGGCCCTCCTGATGATCTGCAACCAATTGTCCGCCCAGCGCACCGTCGCACGCGATCCAGGGGGTCAGCACCGGCGCGGGCGCGGCGACCCAGGCGTCGATCAGCGCATCGAGCGCGGCACGCGGGATCAGCGGCGAATCGCCCTGCAGGTTGATCACCAGATCGGGGTCTTCATCCAGCTGCTCCAGCACGGCGGCGCAGCGCTCGGTCCCGTTGCGCAGATCGGTCGCGGTCATCGCAACCGCACCGCCAAAGCCGCGCACGACATCGGCGATGCGCAGATCATCGGTCGCAACCACGATTTCAGCACGATCCTGCAGCGCCATCGCCGCTTCCCAGCTCCACCGGATCAGCGGTTTGGGCACGCCATCAGGACCCCGCAGCAGGGTGAGCGGCTTGCCGGGAAAACGCTGCGAAGCATAACGCGCGGGCACCACCACCAGCACGCGCGGCGGCGGTGCGTCAGAGGATGCCGGCACGCAGCAGATCCTGAATATGGACCAGACCGGTCGCGCGCCCGGCATCGACCACGAACAGGGTCGAGATCCGGTGCATGCGCATCAGGTCGAGCGCCTGCGCGACATCGGCGGCGGCGTCGATCGTGACCGGGTGCGGGGTCATCAATGCGCTGGCCGAGAGCGTTGCCACGTCCATCGCGTGCCGCCGGATATCGCCATCGCTGATCGCGCCGATCAGCTGGCCGGTCGCATCGGTGACGCCGACAATGCCCTGACCCTTGGCGGTAATCTCACGCACCACTTCGGCGCCCATTGCCTGGACCGGGACCAGCGGCAGGCGGTCGCCGCCCACCATGATCTGCGCCAGCGGACGCAGCCTGCGCCCGAGATCGCCGCCGGGATGCAGCGCGTGCATGGCGCTCCGCCGATGGCCGCGCAACTGCGCCACCAGCAATGCGAGCACATCGCCCATCGCCATCGACACGATCGTCGACGCCATGGGTGCAGCATAGTCGCCGCTGCCTTCGTCGCAGTGCGGAATCAGCAGAACATGGTCGCAGAGCAAGGCGAGCGGCGCATGGCTGGACGCGGTGATCGCGATGGTCGCGGCGCTGAGATGCCGGGCATGCTCGATGACCCGTACCAGTTCGCGGCTCGCCCCCGATGCGCTGAACGCCACCACGACATCCTCGCCCCGGATCGCGCCGAGATCGCCGTGCAGCGCATCACCGGCATGCAGAAACTGCGCGGGAGCATCGAGCGAGCAGAGCGTGGCGGCGAGCTTGCGCGCGACGATCGCCGATTTGCCGATCCCGCTGGTCAGCACACGGCCACCACAGGTCGCGATCGTCGCTGCCGCCTCGATCACCGTGTCGTCGATACTGTCGTCGAGCAGGGCGAGCGCGCGTTGTTCGGCGCGCAGCACCCGGTGCGCGGTGGCGCGCAGATCGTCACCCGCCAGCGCCGCGACGCGATCATGCATCAGGCTGGACCGCCGAAATGGGCAAGGAACACGCAAACATCGAACGGCCCCAATGGGTTGAGTCCGCAATCCATGCACCGCCGCCGTGGCGAAGGCAATCGGCGCGCCTCCCGGTGTGCTCCGCTACCGGATCAAGACGAGCATCTGATCCTCATGCGGAGGCGCGGACAGCACCGCTTCGCGCGTCGTCGGCAGGACCACTTCGGGATCGAAATAGTCGATCCGGTGGAGGGCAAAGCCATCGGCGAGGATCGTGTCGAGAAAGCCCGCCGCGTCGGCATAGCGCGCCGGGGTGAACTCCATGAACACCGTCAGTGGGCGGTTGCGGCGGAGGAGTCCGGCCATGCCGCGCCATACGGCATCCTCTGCCCCTTCGGTATCGATCTTGATGAAATCGGCGTCGCGCAGGGCATTGAACGCATCTGCGCGCTGGACGCGGACGCGAATCTCGCCGTCGCGGCCGCTGGGCTGGCTGAAATGGGCGTTCTTCGGTTCGGTCGGCGGCACGAACATCACCGTGTCGCCTGGTTCGTCGCTCAACGCGACTTCGTGGATCTGGGTAAAGGGCGCGAAGCCGTTGACGTGTGCACTGCGCCGCGCGCGTTCGGCCATGCGCGGATTGGGCTCGAACGCCACCACGCGCCCAGTCGGCCCGACCAGATCGGCCATCAGCATCGTGAAATAGCCGAGATTCGCACCGATATCGACGGCGGTCATCCCCGGTCGGATGAAGCGCAGCATCGCCTCGGTCGTCCACATCTCCCAATAACCGTCGAGCAGCAGGAAGGTGGACAGGCCAACGTCGCGTGTGTCGACGAACATGCGATAGCGGCCAAGCACCCGGCACACCGCCATGTCGCCGCCAAGATAGGCATTGCGGCACAGCGCGCGCACCGCTGCCTCGTTCAAGTGACGTGGCGGCACGCGCAGCCGCCACAGGTCGAAATATTGGCCGGCCTGCTCCAGCGGAGACGCGCTGCGATGTTGCGCCGAGCCCGGAGGCATCGGCTCCGCGTCATCCTGCCCTGTCGATGCGCTGCTTCCGGGTTGGCTATCCATTGCCAACCAACCCGGGACGCGCAGCTTCGATCCCTGATGCAGCGAACTTCACCCGGTCGCCCGGGCAAAGCGCGTCAGGCGATCAGATACCAGCCAGCATGCGGCTGTTCCCACGCGCTCATGCCGCCGTCGCGCGCGGCCGACAGGTCAACGCCGACCATCTCGTCCTGAACGTCGGCCAGGTTCTTGACCACAGGCTCGCTCGACGCCGTCAGAATGAAATCGCTCTGCGACAGGCTCGCCCGCGCAACCCCGTTGATGACGATGAAATCGCCATTGCCCAAGTCGATGGCGGTGGTGCCGCCATTTTCGTGCATCGAGTTGATCACCGTCTGCCAGGTCAGGCCATAGGCGCTCAGGTCAATGCGGTCGGTCCCCGCCACAAAGTCGGCGATCACGTCACCGCCCGTGCCCTGGGTGAAGACGAAGGTGTCCGCGCCCGCCTCACCGAACAGCACGTCATTGCCCGCGCCGCCGTTGAGGATGTCATTGCCCGCGCCGCCGAGCAGCCAGTTGGCGCTGGCACTGCCGGTGATGCGGTTGTCGAGCTCGTTGCCGACGCCGAACGGCGTGTTGCCGCCCAACACCAGATTTTCGACATTGGCGTTGAGATAATAGCCCGCGCCGTTGATCGTGGCGTAGACGGTATCGGTGCCGCCACCGACCGCCTCGAACGTCAGATCGTTCGGCGTATCGACATAATAGCTGTCATCGCCCGACCCGCCGTCCATCCGATCGTAATCGCCGAGGCCCGAGTCACCACGCAGGATATCGTTGCCCGCGCCGCCGACCAGGATGTCGGTGGCGAAATCGGACCCGCCGATCAGAATGTCGTCGCCATCCTCGCCATAGAGCGCATCGGCACCGTCCCCGCCATTCAGTGTATCGTTGCCGATCCCGCCGACGAGATAATCGATCCCCGCATCGCCGAACAGCTGGTCATTGCCGCTTTCGCCGAACAGCGAGTCCACCCCGTCGCCGCCGCGCACAATGTCGTCGCCACCGCCGCCGATCAGCAGGTTCGAGCCGCTATTCCCCTGAAGCGTGTTGGCAAGGTCGTTGCCGACCCCGAAAATATCGCCCGCACCCTCGGCCAGCGTCAGATTTTCGACATGCTGCCACAGATAATAGTTGCTCGTCGAAATGACGGTGTCGGTGCCTTCGCCAGCGAATTCAAACACGATGTCGTCCAGGCGGTCGACATAATAGGTGTCGTCGCCACGGTCGCCGTGCAGCCCATCGGCGCCCGCTCCGCCGTTGAGGATGTTGTTGGCCGCGTTGCCGATCATGAAATCATTGCCGCTGCCACCGATCGCGTTCTCGATCACCGAACCACGCGCGATCACGACATTGCCGCGGCCGAGACCGATGTTGGAAAACGCCTCTTCGCGCAGGTTGATCAGCTGGTTAGAGATGTTGCCGGAATAGTCGAGCGTATCGATCCCGCCATTGTCGATGATCGTATAGGCGACATTCGGGTAGAGCGACGCGTTGTAGATGTCGCGGCCGGCGTTGCTGTTATAGCCATAGGTGGTGTCGCCGGTCCGGGTCGTGGTCACCGTGCCATACATGTTGGCAACCGCGATCGCGTCCGCCGCCATCGGCGACAGCGTGAACTGGCGGGTATAGCCGAGCCCGGCGAAATAGCTGTTCTCGAGCGCGTCGAAATACGACATCACCGTCGTGATCCAGGCATCATTGAGATAGCCAGCGTCGGTCGCATAGTCGGCGCTGCTGTTATAGTTGCCGCCATGCCCCAGGCCCAGCGCATGCCCGATTTCATGCACATAAGTCTGGAAGGAATAGGTGTTGATTCCCGTGCCATAGGTGGTCAGCCAGGCGGTGCCGACGTTGACCGTGGCGCTGGATGTGACGCCAGCGCTGTTGAACGACGCGTTGGCGAACGCGCCTTCCTGATTATCGTCGAACGTGATCTGGGCGTTGCCGGTCTGCTCAACGAAATTGATGCCGGTGAAGTCGGTCCACAGTTGCAGCGCCGCGCGCGCCAGCGTCTGACCGCTGGCCGTCAGTCCGGTGATATCGACGGTCAGCGTGCCGCCCGGGGCCACCGCAAAATGGTGCGGCGTCGTCCAGTATAGCGTAGTCAGCTGGTTGGCGATCTGGTCGTTGGTCCATACCGTGAGCGGCGGAGCTTCGCCGAAGCTCAGCGTGAAGCTGCCCTGATCCTGCTCGCGCCAGGTGCCGACGTCGATATAATAGGTGCCGCTGGTGGTCGGGGTGAAGACGAGCCGCGAATAGGTGCCCGCGCCACCATCGTCATTCTCACCCAGTGCGCCACCGTTGGAATCGCGGAGCATCAGCAAGGTATCGACAGTGCCGGAACCCGAGGTTTCGAACACATAGCGCGTGCCTGCGGTCAGCGTGACCGCATACCAATCATGGTCGCCAAGGCCGTTGATGTTGACCGTGGTCGAGCCGCCAAAGGCGACGGTGCCGGTGGTGGTGCGGTTGTCCGCCACTGCATCGGCCGGATTCCACAGGCCATTGCTGGCGAACAGGCTGTACGAGCCCGTAACACTGCTGCTGAACCCGCTGACATCGACGAAATAGGTGCCGCTGGTCGTGGCAGTAAACGTGATGTGCGACAGCACGTCCTGCCCACCATCGTCGTTGGTGACGATCACGCCGCCGCTCGAATCGCGCAGCCTGAGCAGCGTGTCGGTCGGGTCCTGGGCGCCGTTGGTCCAGAAGGTATAGGTCTGGCCGGCGGTCAGAGTGACGCGATACCAGTCCTGGTCGCCGCCGGTATCGATCGCACCCGCGACCGAGCCGCCGAACACCACGGGATCGGTCGAGCTGGTGCTGCCCGGCGCGTCTTCCGCAACCTCGACCGGCAACAGGTCGTCGTCGTCGAGCCGCGCCTTGGCGCAGGCCTCGCACATGCAGGACGTGACCTCCGCGTGCTGGATCAGCGCGGTGCCGACCGACCCGTCGAGCTGCACGCCGCCGCCGAACCCGTCGACGATGCGCGAGAATCCGGCGAAATTACCGTCGGTCACACCGTCAACCGTTGTCGAGATTCCGAACACGCCCTGCCTCCTTCACTGGACATCCGACCGGCCGGACATCCTTGAAAAGGCGGTGCAAATCCCCCGAGTAACACTTCAGTCCGATAGCGCCGCCGCCCGGGCGACATCCCGCGCCAGCAAGCCGATGGAGTCAAGCCCCAAAGGGCGATCGGACGATGAAATCATGCGGGTTTCGACCGAACGTGCGCGTCCGCGCTCGATCACCGTCACATCTGCGGCCATGGTGTCGGACCGCACGACGCGCAGGGAGACCGTCATGCCATCGCCCGATCGCTCCCCGACGGGCACCAGCGCATAGGGGCGCGCGGCTGCCGCCGACAGCTGTTCGACGAAGCGCGCACACACCGCCCGCGCGTCCAGCCCGGCCTTTTCGCCCCCCGCAACGGTGCAGGACACGGACAGCGGCGCTCCGGCTCCGCTTACCGACATGGCGAGCCAGACGATCCACGACATGCTGCTTCTCCCGCTAAGACACGCATGCGCAGCACCTTGACCGCGCGGCGATGAACAGAGGCTGTCGCGCGCACCTCATCGTCGGAAGCACAGCATGTGGTCGATATTGTGCGGCTGGGCAAAGATTGCGTCGATCGTGGTCGGCTGGATCCCGGCAGCATAGTCGATGATCTCGAGGCTGAACCCCTCGCCGATAATCTCCTCCAGAAACCCGCGCGGGTCGGGGTAGCGCGACACGGTGAATTCCATGAAGATGGTCAACGGCTGACCCCCGGCCAGGATGCCGGTCATGCCGCGCCACACCTGCTGCTCGAACCCCTCGACGTCGATCTTGATGAATTCGGCATTGAGCGCATCGGGAAAGCTGTCGAGCCGACGCAGCGGCACCGCGTTGGAAATGCCTTCCCCCTCATAGGCATGCACGCGACCGCCACCGGGCTGATGCGTCATCACCTCCATCGTCACATAGCCCTCTTCGCTCCCAAGCGCGACGTTATGGACGGCGGCAAAGGGGGCGTAGCCGTTCATCTCGACGCTGCGCTGGGCACGGGTCGCCATGGCGGGGTTGGGCTCGAACGACAACACCCGCCCCTCGGCCCCGGTGAGGTCGGCGAGCAGCAGCGAATAATAGCCGAGATTGGCGCCGACATCGATCACGGTCGATCCGCGCCGGACGCTGCGCAGCATCGCTTCGGTCACCCACATTTCCCAGAAGCCGTCGAGCATCAAATGGCTGGAGATGCCGATGTCGCGGGTGTCGACAAACATCTTGTAGCGACCCAGCACGCGCGCCAACGCGGTGTAGTCGCCGCAATAGGCGGTGCGGCACAGCGACCGGATCTCCGCCTCGTTGAACGTGCGCGGATGCTGCAGCAGCCGCCAGATGTCGTAGATCGGTCTCGCGCTCATTCCATCCCCATCAGTTCATGGCGCGCGCGGCGCCGAATTGTCCCGCCAGCCGCCCGACCAGCGCGCGCCACCGCGCGGGCGGCGGGGCCGATCCTTGCGCCGCCAGCTCCGCCGCCAGCGTCTCGACGCTGCACGGGGCGCCGGTGCGCGCACTGGCATAGAGCGGATAGGCGATCAGCGCGGCCGCCACCAGTTCGGTGAGGCTGCACCGGCGGGTCCGGCGCGCAATCGGTGCGCGATCCTGCGTCAGGCCCCAGCCGGCATAGAAGGGCTGACCGTGCACGACCACGTCGCGCCCGCGCACCAGCGCCTCGAACCCGGTGAGTGAGGTGAGTACGTGCACCGTATCGACCCGGTCGAGCAGGTCGGGCAGGCCGGCCTGAGGTGCGACAAGATCGGCAAGCTCGATGGCGTCGCGCTCGCCCTGCCCAGCCGCGCGCAGGCCCGACACGACATCGGGGTGCGGCTTGTACACGATGAAGGCATCGGGCTCCTCGGCCCGGACGCGGGCGAGGAGGTCGAGCATCCCGGTCACCCCGGCATTGCCGAGCCGCACCGACTGGTCCGCCTCGACCTGACCGGGGACCAGGACGATGCGACGCCCTTGCGGCAAGTCGAGCGGTGCGCCGGAGAGGTTGTATTTGGACAGTCCCGCCGACCGCAGCAGCGCGATCAATGCATCGGCACGCGCCAGGGTCGCGGCACCAAATTCTGCCGTCTGGAGCAGCGCTTCAAGATCGCTCGGGCCGGTCGGGTCGTAATGCGGGCGGCGGCTGTCGAGGGTCAGCGAACAGGGCTGCACCAGCGCCGCGCCCAGACCGGCAGAGCGCAGAAACCCGTCCTCGATCCACCAGAGCGGCACCTTCGCGTCCTCCGCCGCATCCTCCAGTCCCGGCGGGACCCGCGTCGCCCAGCAGCCGATCGCCCCACCCCGCTCCCGCGCGATCGCGACGGCGCGCGCAGGGTCGCGGGCAATGGCCGGACCATGGCGGTTGCGCAGCATCGTGGCGATCCGCCGTCGTTTCCACGGCGCGATGCCGATCAGGCAGGCGAGACCCTCGGGCTGCGCCGCTGGTGTCATCGCGTCAGCAGGTCGACGGTGATCGCGGGCGTCACCAGCGTGTTGAGCAGCTGCACCAATTTGCCGAACTGCACCGATCGCGCATTGGCGACCAATAGCACGTCCTTTTCGCGCATCTCGAAGCGCTGCGACAGGAAATAGCTGCGCGGATCGAGCAGGTTGAGGCGATAGATGACCGGCTTTTGCGCGCCGTCGGGTCCGACCTCGTAGCGGAAGATGAACACGCCGGTTGCATCGGCGCGGTCGTCGGCGAGGCCACCCGAGCGCGCAATCGCCTCGGCCAGCGTCAGCGTGTCGCTGTCGAACGCGAGTTCAGCCACATTGCGGGCCGAGCCCAGCACGGTGAGCGAACGCACGCTGCGGATCAGCTGGACATGGTCGCCCGGCGCAAGCCGGACATTGGCCGGACTATCGACGCGCAGCTGATCGAGCCGGATTTCCGCCGCCTGGCCATCGCGCACCAGCCGCACGCGCGTATCCGCCGGACGATTTGCCGGCCCACCCGCCTGCGCGATCAGGTCGAGCAGCCGCTCGCCCGCCAGCGTCAGCGGCTGACGACCGGGGTTGCGGACATCGCCACTGGTCACGACGCTGCGCCCCGGTCCACGCTCGATCGCAACCACCACCTGCGCCTGTTGCGACAGGCCGCGCAATTTCTGACGAATCTCCTCGCCGACCGCTGCGCTCGTGCGCCCGACGACGCGGACCGCGCCGATATAGGGAATGGCGACCAGCCCGGACTCGCCCACTTCCATGCGCGGGAGCGTGCGCGCGCCCGCCGCCGGAACCGCCCCCTCGCGCGCGCTCGTCTCCCCCGACGGGGCGAACAGCGCATAGCCGACCTCGAACACCGTCACCGTCAGCGTGTCGCCCACCGCAATCTCGCCGGTCCAGGGCGCGGCATCGGCGATCGGCCAAGCCATTGCGGGAGCGACAGGCTGGCTGGGCGCGGGGGTATCGACGATATCGATCACGGCGATACCCGATGTGGCCGCAGGGCCCACCACCTGCGACACGGTCGGCGCTCCTGCAGGCAGCGTGGCGCAGGCCGATGCCGCAAGCAGCACCGGGACGAGCGTGCAGAGCCTGAAGCTACGCATGCGCGGCGACTCCATCCGTGCGCCTGGCCGCGAATTGGGCGGCCGCGCGTTCGTCGAGCAGCTCTTCATAGAGTCGCGCCAGCCGCTCCTGATAGCGCGCGAGCGAGAAGCGCTCCGCCTGCACCCGCCCGGCCGCGCTCAAGGTCGCGCGCAACTGCGTGTCGCTGTCGAGCTGTGCGAGGCCAGCGCGGATCGAGCGCGGATCATAAGGGTCGACATACAGCGCCGCGTCGCCGCCCACTTCGGGCAGTGAGCTGACATTCGAGGTCAGGACCGGCGTGCCCAGCATCATCGACTCCAGCACCGGCAGACCGAATCCTTCATAGATCGACGGGAAGGTCACCGCCTTTGCCCCGCGGATCAACCGCATCAGCAGCGCGCGCGGCAGATAATCGATCCGGCGGATATTCTTGAACGTCGCCTTGAGCGGCTGAACCTCGTCACGCTGGAGCAGCCGCAATTCATCGTCCGCGCCCCAACTGCGGCGACCGACGATGACCAGCGGGGTCTTGGTCGCGAGCGAGAGATAGGCTTCGATCAGGCGATTGACGTTCTTCTTGGGCTCGATCGCGCCGAAGAACAGGAAATAGCCCCGAAATGGCAGGTTAAAGATGCTGTGGATCGCGGCGGCAACGTCGTCGTCGCTTTCCTGCAGCACCGCGTCGGGCACGCGCACCGCCTGATAGGTGTTGACGACCTTGGGCTCGGCAAAGGGGAAGAATTCGATGATGTCGCGCCGGCTCGATTCCGACACGGTGACGATGCGGTCGGCGCGCCGGGCGACCGTGCGCATCAGCTTGTAATAATAGCGTTTCCGGTCGGCGCTGGCATAGGGAAGCTTGAGCGGGACCAGGTCGTGCATGGTGTGGATATTGGCGGCACCCGAGAGGTTGACCGGCAGCGGATAGGTCCAGTGCATTACATCGACCGGCGCGGGGACATGCACGTTCGAAAACAGCCCGAGCCGCGCGAAATTGCGCCCGGCGAGGTCGAAAATATCGGGCGCGGTGTAGAGCCCGCCATCGAATTCGGGCAGCCGGTGGGCGAATTGCCGTGCGAGCACGCGACCGTCCTGCGGAATGGCGCGGGCGCGGCGGTCGCGCAGCATCAATGTCGTTTCGCGAACCCAGCTCAAGGACAAGCGACCGGGTTTGCGCGTTTCATGCTCGCCGCCCAGCGCTTCATAGAACATGACATCGCGCAGCTTGGGGTTGAACGGCGCGCGCAGGCCGTAAAGCCCCCCGACCGGCACGCCCATGTCCTTAAGCGCCCCGGCAAGCTGATAGCCATAGGTGGCGACCCCAGTGCCGCGGGGCAGCGCGAGATTGAAGCCGTCGATCAATACGCGCATCGTGAACCCGCCCCCAAGGGTCTCATAACTCACCAAAAGCGTTCGTAAAGCGCCGCAAGCCGCGCGGCAAAGGATTCAGCGGTGAACTGCGCGGCGCGCTCGTGCCCTTGGGCGATCAGGCGGGTGCGCAACGGCACGTCGCTGGAAATCCGGCGGATCGCATCAGCGAGCGCAGAATGGTCATGTGGATCGACCAGTAGCGCCCCGTCCCCGGCAATCTCGGCGGCCGCGCCGGTTGCGCTCGCCAGCGCAGGGACGCCGAGCGCCATCGCCTCGACCACCGGCAGCCCGAACCCTTCGGCGAGCGACGGCATGAGCAGCGCCCGCGCTCCGGCGATCAGCGCCGCGACAGTCGCATTGTCCTGCCAGCCGAGCCGGATCACGTCGGGGCCGTCCATCCGTGCATGGGTGCGCCCGCGCTCCGATGCGCTGCGCCAATGGCCTTCCGGGCCGGCAATCACCAGCGGGAGCCCGGTCGCGGCGCGGCGATGGGCATCGAGCAGCGCTTCGATATTCTTGCGCGATTCGACGCGACCGACCGCCAGTAGATACCCGCCCGCAATCAATCCGGCAGGCAATATGCCAAGCGGTCCGGGATCGACCGCCTGAAAGCAGCAGCTGACCTGGTCTTCCGTCAGCGAAAGCCGCGCGCGCAGGTCGGCCCGCACCGATTCCGACACGGTCACGAACTGCGCGGCCACGCCCGCCAGCCGCTCCAGCAACCGCCGGTGACGGCGCGGCGCGATGCCGGTCAGGTCGGGGTGGGTGAGCGGAATCAGATCGTGGACGGTGTAGAGGTTCGCCGCCCCCGCGACCTGGAGCGGCATCGGGTGCGACCAGTGGACGATCGCCGGTGGGTCGGGCAGCGTCAGGGTCGTCAACGCGCCGGTCGCGGTGAAGCGGCGCTGGGCAAGGCGGTAAAGGTCGGGGACCAGCCAGCCTGGTTCGGCGCAGGTAGCTGCCGAGCGCCCGTGAAGCATGCGCGGCACGTCGCGCCATCCCGCCCGCGCCGCCGCATCGCCCCCATCGCCGATCGGCTCCACCGCAAGGGGCAGCCGCGTGAGGGCATCGGCCAGCCCGGCGCGATAGCGCGCGATGCCGGTGCCTTCGTGCCAGCGCACCGCGCGCCGATCGACCGCGATGCGCTTCACCCCTGTGCTCCGCCCGCGCGCTTGCCTATCGTCGCGCGATGATTCGCTTCGACCGCGTGAGCAAGACCTATCGAACGCGGCGCGGCCACCACCGCGTGCTCGAGGACGCGAGCTTCACCATCGGGCGCGGCGAGGCGCTGGGGATTTGCGGCCATAACGGCGCGGGCAAATCGACGCTGTTGCGCCTGATCGCTGGGGTGGAACGGCCGAGTTCGGGGACGGTCGAGCGCCAAATGTCGGTATCGTGGCCGCTCGGCTATGGCAGCAGCTTTCAGAGCAGCCTGACCGGCGCCGACAATGTCCGTTTCATCGCGCGCGTCTATGGGCGACCGGTCGACGCGGTGCTCGGCTTTGTCGAGGCGTTTGCCGAGCTTGGCAGCTATCTCGACATGCCGATCCGCACCTATTCTGCGGGGATGAACGCGCGGCTGGCCTTTGCCGCATCGCTCGCGGTCGATTTCGACTGTTACCTGGTCGACGAGATCACCGCCGCGGGGGACGAGCGTTTCCGTGCACGCTGCCACGCGGCGCTGATGGAACGGCGCGAGCGGGGTACGCTGGTCATGGTGTCGCACGATCCGCACACGCTGCGCGCCTATTGCACCAGCGGCGCGACGTTGAGCGACGGACGGCTGACCTTCTACGACTCGATCGAGGGTGCGCTGGAGCAGCATTTTTGACGGCCGAGCCGGCATGGCCGGCTCGGCGGCACCAGCCCGCTCCCCCACCCGGCCACCCATTTCAGAATATCCTGTCGATGGGTGGCCGGGTGGGGGAGCGGGCTGGTGCCGCAATTCAGCGCAGCTGAATTCAGCTCTCAAGCGCGATGCTCGCGCACGCCCGCGATCAGCATCCAGCCGATCCCATAGGCGACGCTCAAACCGATCAGGATCAGCAAGGTGGTCCGGAACGGCTTGGGCAGTGCCGGCTTTTCGGGAAGGTTCGGCTCGACCACTGCGACGATGAACAATTGCTCGTTCGCCGCCCGCGTGCGCGCCTGTTCGAGGCGGGCGCGGGCGGTTTCGTAGCGCTTGGCCGCGAACTCCTGTTGCAGCCGCAATTCCTCATATTCGCCGAGCCGCCCTGCCACCGCCTGCGGCTGACCGGTCTGGCGTCCCCGCGCCGCGTCCAGCGCTGCCGACGCCGCCGCAACCTGTGCCGCCATCGCGCGCACTTGCGGGCTGTTGGGGCTGAGCTTGCTGCGCATGTCCGCGAGCAAGGCGGCGGCGCGATCCAGCCGCGCCTGTTGCTCCTCGATCTGGCGTCCTCCGCCCGCGCCGGTTGCGGCGGGATCAAGGTCGCCCTCACGCTCGCGAAAGCCACCGAGCTGGCGCTGGATCGACTCCAGCTCTTCCTGCGCGCGCTGCGATTCGCCCGAGGCGACGCGCAACGAGGCGTCGAACAGCCGGGCATTGTACGCGTTGACCCGTTTCTCCCCCAGCGCGAGCAGCGCGCGGGCCACGCGCTGGGCATCTGCGGGATCGAACGCGCGCACCGACAGGCGGGTGATATTGTCGTCGGGGTCGTAGATCACATCGACATGATCGCGGTAGAAATCGAGCAGGGTTTCGGCGCGCGGTGCCGGGCTCCACAGGCGTGAGAGCGGATCGGTGCCGGGGCGGCGATAGATGGCGACCAGGTCGATCCCCTGCCCCCGCAGCGCGCGGATCGCGTCGTGCGAGCGCAGATATTCGCGGATGCTCTGCGCCTCCTGCTGCCCCGGTGACAGGCTGGCGGAGATGCCGAGCAATTGCCCGACCCCGCTGGCCGGGGCGGACTGGCTTTCGAGCCCGCGCACCACGAATTGCGCCTCCGAGCGATATTGGGCGCTGGCAATCAGAAACAGGTATAGCGCCGCGATCACCGTCGGCACGACCACCAACAGGATGAACGGATGCGCCCGCGCCCGATCGAACAGCGAGGTCGAGCGGTCTTTCCTGGCGTCTTCCGCGACCGGTTCGGGGGTGTCGGTGAGCAACATGATGTTCCGATATCAGGATAGTTCGATGCGCGCGCGCAAATGCTGAAGGCCGAGCAGGCCGAGCAAGGTCAGCGCGCCGCACCAGCCGATGACATAGGGCAGGTCGATCCAGCGCGATTCGAACGCCTCGAACTGCCCGACCTTGAGCAGTTCGAAGATATGCACCGTCGGCACCCAGACGAGCAGGTCGCGCACCCCCTGCGGAAACCACGACAAGGCGAAGAACGCACCCGACAGCGGCATGGAGAGATAGAGCAACGGGTGGACAAGGCGGCCAATCACCGGTGACTGGTGCGACGCGGCGGTGACGATCATCGACAGGCCGAATGCGAACCAGCACATCAGCGCCACTGCCCCGGCAAACGCCTCGGGCCGCGCCAGCGGATCGGCGAGATCCAGCGCCCATGCGCCGCCGAGCAGCACGATCAGCACCACGATGGTGCTGACCGCTTCGAGCGCCATGCGCGCGATCAGCATGTCGGGGATCGTCACCGGGCGATGATGCAGCAGCGGGCGGTTGGCCTCGATCACCGTCTCGGCGCGCGACACGACCGATCGGAACATGATGAACAGCCCATAGCCCGCAATCGCGAACGGAATCGGCCGGATGCCCCCGGCGATCGGGAGATCATGATTGCTGTGCAGCAGCGCCACCGCCACCGCGAGCAGCATCGGTTCGGCAAACAGCCACAGATAGCCAATATTCGCCCGCCCGAAGCGCGTGTGCAGCTCACGCAGGATCAGCGCACCGATGACATTGCCCTGCACCCGCAGCGCGGCACGGAACGACGCGGCGGTCACAGCGCCTCCAGAAAGGCAAAGACCTGCGCGAAATGCGCGTCCCAGCGCGGCGCGGACCAGTCGCGCATCCGGTCCAGCTGCGCGGCGCGCATCGAAGAATCGGTGCGGGCATGATCCTGCACCGCCGCGATCCAGCCCGGTCCGTCGAGGGGATCGAGATAGTCGGGGACGTGGCCGCCAGTCTCGCGCAGCGCGGGCAGGTCGCTGGCGATCACCGGCACGCCCAGCGCCAGCGCCTCGGCCACCGGCAGGCCAAAGCCTTCGGCAAAGCTTGACATCAGCACCGCGCGCGCGCCGGCGATCAGTCGCGCCAGTTCTGCATCTCCGATCCGCCCGGCCTCGACCACATGCCCCTGCAATGCGGGGCAGCGGTCGAGCAGATCGATCACCTGCTCATTCTCCCACCCGCGCCGTCCGGCAAGGATCAGCCTGGGCATGGTTTCCGGCGACCGCTGCGCCATGGCGCGCCAGATGTGGAGGAGCAGGAGATGGTTTTTGCGCGGCTCGATCGTGCCGAGACACAGGAAATAGGGCGGATCCGCCGATGGCATTTGAGGCCGGGCGGCCCAGTGCGGCTCGATTCCCAGTGGCGCCACCATCACCGGCGGCTGACGACCGGCTTCGGCCAGATAGGGTTCGATCGCGCGCGCCGTGGCGTGCGAATTGACCAGGATCGCATCGGCGAAACGCGCTGCATTGCGCAACCGCCGCCGGTGCCGGTCGGCCCCGCCGGGCCGCGCATATTCGGGGAACTGCGCCGGGATCGCATCGTGGAGATAGACGCACAGCCGCTCGCCGTGCCGCGTCGCCGCTTGGTCGAGCCGGTCGAGATGCTGGTGCGACACGATCAGCCGGATGCTGCCGGCGGCTGAACGCGCCGGCGCACGCAGCCCGGCCCACGCCGCCGCAACCCTATCGATGCCGGGCGACGCGCCTGCGGCCCAGCCCTGCTCGACCCGCGCAATCAGTCGGGCGAGCGCGGCGCGCGCATAGCCAAGACGGCCAAGGCCGGGCAGCGCGGCTTCGAACCGCGCGGTCGGCAGCGCGAGCAGCGCGCGCGCATAGGCCAGTTCGACTCGGTCGATCCCGGTCGGCGTGGCATACCCCACCCGCCGCAACAGCCGCGTGATGTCCAGCGTCACACAACGGTCCGCCATGACGCCACGGGCAGTCGCGGCGCGGTCCAGGGCGAGCGGGGCGTTCACCGGTCGCGCAACCGGGCGACGGCATTGCGAACGAGCAGGTCGAGCGCGTCCGTCCCGTGAAACCCGCCATTGACCAGGCATTTTGCCCGCAAGGCGCGACAAAAGACGGCGAAGGCCTCGGTATCGACCGGCGGTGGGTTGTGCCAGAAGCGGTCAAGCGGCACGTCTGCTGTAACGCCCGGCACATCGTAGATTGCGGTACCCAGCGTCTTCACCGGCACCCCCGCGGCCAGCGCGAGCGGGCCGACGCTGCTGTTCACGGTCACCACGCCGCGCGCGACCTTGAGCAACGGCATCAGGTCGAAGCGCTCGATAAACACGACGCGCGCTGACAGACCCAAGGCCGCCGCACGATCGGTTACGAAGCCGCGCCAATTGTCGACATCGGGATCGAGCGGATGCTGTTTGACCAGCAAGGCGACATCAGCGGGGGCATCGCGGAACGCGGCCAGCACCTCGCCCACCGCGTCGCGCATCGTGCCGAAGCGCGAATGGACCCGGATCTGCGCATCGCCCTCCAGTTGGAGCGGGAACAGAAAGAAGCGGCGCCCGGCCAGCCCCGCCACCGCGTCGCGGCTCATCCGACGCTCATGCCAGCGTCGCGCATAGCGGCGCAGCCATGCCAGCCCCTCGCGCACCGGGGATGCATGGCGATGGGTGCGGTAATGCGGGAAGAAGGGGGCAGCCGCCTGTGTCGCGGCATAATAAAGCGCCGACTGGTTCGCGCGGCGCCGGAATGAATTTGCGACCGGAACTTCATCGCCCAACTCGCCGGCCCGCGCCGCGATCAGGCGCAGCGCGTGCAGGCTACGCGGAAAGGACGAATGGCCGTTGACCCCGCCGCGTTCGAGCGTGACGTGGTTGGGGCGCAGATATCCCTCCTCGAACGTCACGAAGCGCAGGCCGCGTCGATCGGCCAGCGCCCGCGCCGCGCGATGTGCCGGGCGCAGATCGCCGAACACGATGATGTCGGTCACCCCGCGATCGGCGACATAGGCAGCAAGCCAGTCCGGCCAGTCGGCGGGCGTACCGCGATAGGCCATCGCCCCCTGCCCCGGCCAGTCGAGCACGTCACCGCCATTGAAGTTGATCCGCGACACGGCCGCGCCATCCGCACGCAGCGCGGCACCCAGGCGACGGAAGAACGGACCGGGCAGCCCCTGAAGGAACAGAAAGTGGCGCGCAGCAAGCGGGCCGACATCGGCCTCGACGCTTGTGCCGACCCACTCTGGCGCCGCTCCGTCGCTGATCTCCCGGGCAAGGCTAGCCATCCGCCATCCCCGTCGCGCGGACCAGATCATGGATGCGCGCGACATCGGCCAGCAGCGCCTCCAGCCGGTCGAGCGGCCACACCGTCGCGCTGTCGGACCAGGCATTGGCCGGATCGGGATGGGTTTCGATGAACAATCCGGAAACTCCCGCCGCAGCGGCCGCACGCGACAGCAGCGGGATCCACTCACGCGCGCCGCCGGACTTGCCGTTCGCCCCGCCGGGGCTCTGCACCGAATGCGACGCATCGAACAGCGTCGGCAGGCCGGTCGCGCGCATCTTCCCCAGGCTGCGCATATCGACGATCAGGTCGTGATAGCCAAAGCTGGTGCCGCGCTCGGTCAGGATCACATGCTCCGCGACCGCGCATCCGGCGGGAAGGGCATCGCCGACCTTGGCGGCGGCGTGGATCATGTCGTCCGCCGCCATGAACTGGCCCTTCTTGATATTGACCACCCGCCCGGTTGCGGCGGCGGCGCGCAGCAAGTCGGTCTGGCGCGACAGAAAGGCGGGAATCTGAACGATGTCCGCGACCTCGGCCACCGCCGCCACCTGCACCGTTTCATGCACATCGGTCAGCACCGGCAGCCCGGTCTCGCGCTGGACCCGCGCGAGGATCGCGAGGCCCTCGTCCAGCCCCGGCCCGCGCGGGCTGTTGCCGGACGTGCGGTTGGCCTTGTCGAAGCTGCTCTTGAAGACGAGCGGGAGATCGAGGCGATCGCCGATCCGCGCCAGTGTCTCCGCCACGCCGAGCGCATGGTCGGCACTTTCGATGACGCACGGCCCCGCCACCACGAACAGCGGCCCGCCCGGCTCGACAGTTAAACGACCGATGCGCACCGCGACTCCCCGCGCCATTCCCGACCCGCACTTTTGGGCATCGCGCAAGCCGTTCGCAACCAACAATTTCCCGCTGCTTCAGCCGGGCGGGAGCGCGGCATTGGTGATCGACGCGTCGGTTAGAACATCGCTGCCGCCATAATCGGTCCCGATCGCCGGATTCCCGCTTCGACCAATATGCGCCCACCCGCGCGGTTGATCATGAAGCTGTGGTCGAGGTGATCTCGATCCCGGTCGCGATCGGGGCAGTGCGGTGTGCCCGATCCCGTGCTGGCTCAATCAGCGGAAGGTGGGATCGCCCCGTTCGGGCAACGCGGCTGGCGGAGACGGAGTCCGCCTAACTTCAATCTCCCGAGCTATCCATACGTGTCAAAATGCCACGAAATGTGAGATACTTCGTTCTCATACACTACCCTAACCTATCCCGGATGCGCTTGACAGCGCACCTCGTTGGTGGGAATTTTGGTGGGGTTATGGATACCGATCTTCGCCCTCGCCGCCGATCCGCAGCTACCGTGACGGAGGTCAACGCTACCCGCGATCCGGGTCGTCACTCTTTTGGAGACGGCCTGATACTTGTAGTCAGTCCGAAAGGTTCGCGATCGTGGCTGGCGCGCGTGCGGGATGGAAACTCGCGGCGTCGCGACATCGGCCTTGGCCGATATCCCGAAGTGTCGCTCAAAGAGGCACGGGAGCGCGCCGCCTCGTTGCGGAAGCAGGTCCGCGACGGGCTTGATCCTGTTGCCGAGAAAAAAAAGCCCGAGCGCAAGATGGTGACCTTCAAAGAGGCCGCCGAAGTCGCGCACAGCGAGCGAACGGCAGGGTTTCGGAATCCGAAACACGCGGCGCAGTGGATCACGACACTGCGCGAATACGCTTACCCTCACTTCGGCCAATTGCCGGTCGACCAGGTGAGCGGGCCGATGATCGTTGTCGCGCTCAAGCAGATTTGGACGAAGAAGCCCGAAACCGCACGTCGCACGCTTCAACGCATTGGCACGGTGCTCGCCTGGGCGACAGCTCATGGATATCGCGACCATGAGGCACCGATGCAGTCGATCCGGATGGGCCTACCGCCACAACCCAAGACGAAGAAGAATCACGCCGCCGTGCCATATCCGGAGGCACCGGCGCTCATGTGTGCGCTGATGGCTGGCGAAGATACAGTTGGTCGTGATGCGCTGCGTTTTTTGATCCTCACAGCTGCGCGTTCAATTGAAGCCCGAGGTGCTCGATGGGCCGAAATGGACTTTTCGCGGAGAACCTGGACGGTGCCTGCGAATCGCATCAAGATGGGAAAGGAGCACATTGTCCCGCTCTCTGATCCGGCACTCCAGTTGCTCCAGCGCATCTATGCAACACGGTCGAGCAGTGAACTCGTATTCCCATCCTACACCGGCAAGGCGTTGAGCGACACCGGCTTGGCCAAGGTTCTGCACGAGCTGGGTAGCAATGCGACTGTGCACGGTTGGCGATCGACGTTCCGTGATTGGGGCTCTGAGGAGACTGACTTCGCCAACGAGGTTCTGGAGAAAGCCTTGGCGCATCAGATTCCCAATGCCGTTGAGCGCGCCTATCGCCGAGGTGATCTTCTGGAGAAGCGTCGGGCGCTAATGGAAGAGTGGGCGAAGTTTCTGCTGGACGTCGGAGATCGCTAATGGGGAGTGAGCGCAGCGCAGAATATCCAGGATTCTACGGCGTTCTGGACATTGGTGAAACGGAGCCATTGTCGGAAATTGAACGGCAGGCGCTACGCGATGATGTCGAGGCGGTCGTCAGTCTGGCTATCAGTCCCGACGATTTCGTCGCTGAGATTATTGATCTGACGGAGCGACTGCGAGATCTGCAGAAGCTGGATCGTGAGCGCACTCGAGCATCGCGGCTTGCTGAGGCCGACGCAGCGATCGAAGTGCTGCAACGGGGGGATGAGCTACCAAAACTCAGCCAGATCGGGACCCGCGACCTTCGGCGTCTCCGTGAACGCTTTCCAAGCGCTCGGGATGAGGAGCTCTTATCCCGATTGAAGGCCGAGATCCCGAAGTCGAGAAGTGGGCGGGCTCCAGATGACGCGCTGCACACGACGGCTGCTATGCTGGCGGAATTGTATCGCACGCACATGCGTAAAGAGCCGTGCTGCGCGGACGACGGCGCTTTTGTCGAACTCCTTCAAGCCGTGGCCAAGGCAGCGGATGGCAAAGTGCGCACCGCGTTGCACGCAATGGCACGCCTCGCGATCAAGGCGCGTCCGACCACCGACAGCGAGGGCCTCCGCTGGTTCAGTCGGTATCGGTCCTGATCACCCCATAGAATTTTGCGTGTGACTCTGCCGCTGATTCGCCCTGCTAGCCCCTGCGCATCCATGATCCGTTGAGGAGATGCGCAATGCGCCCCATCACTGTTTCGATCGCCGACGCCGTTGAAATCTCCGGTCTCAGCCAGGCCACCCTCTATCGCCTGATCGGCCGCAAGGAACTCGCGACCGTGAAGGTCGGTCGCCGCCGCCTCGTCCGCCTCGATTCCTTGGAGCAGCTGGTCGGCACGTAGGTGGGGCATCCGCCGCGCTGTCACATAGCGCGAGGCAACTATCCTCCAACCTAGTTTCGTTCGCTCCGCTTGACGGGCGCGCAGTCGCGTCCGGAATCCCGGAGACGAAAAAGTGCGAACCGAATTTCCCGAGGTGCATCACCATGGTAGCCATTTCTGACGAGAAATCCGTCACTTCCCAGAGCGGCAACCAAGTGCCCTCTACGCGCGAAGGAATCCAGTTCCCGGTCAAGTCGATGTTGGCCGGCCACTCTCGTGGGCCTGCCCCGACCTCGAAGCTGCGCGACGATCAGGTCAAGGAGGCATTCGCCGCAGCAGAATTTGCCATGACCACCCTGCCGCTCAATCGCTTCCTCACGATCAACTGGGAACGCGCTGGCATCGCCAACGCAGCGGAGGCGACCCGGCTGTTCCTGAAGCTGGCATCCGACTTTTGCCGCACCCACGGCTCGGAGCTTGCCTACCTCTGGACGCTGGAACACACGGAACGGGTGGGCGTCCATGCCCATATCATGATGCACGTTCCTCATGAGCTTGGCGCGCGCTTTGGCCAGCGCCAGCGCGGCTGGTTCAAACGGGTGGGCGGTCGCTCGGCCAAAGGCAATCTGAAGACGAAGCATGTCGGCCATTCGAGCCGAGCCTACCTGCACCGGGACCGGGACGGAGGCGCGTTTGCGAAAGATCATCGCTCGGTCGCCGAATACATCCTCAAATGCTGTAGCTTCGAGGTCAAGCGCGAGCTCGGCTTTCAAAGGCAGACCCATTCTGGCGCCGTCGCTGGCCAACGCTATGGCCGTTCCCAAAACCTTGGTCCGAAGACTCGCCGGTCATTCGCGGAGCAGAGCAGCTCCCGCCGCAGCACTTGACGAAGTTGGCAGTTTTGGGCGGTAAAATTGGGGTAAATTGGGGTTTATCCCACGATTTTATGCGGTTTCTAGCTCATCAAGTACTGGAAGTTGTCGCGTTCGAGATTCTCACCTGGGAGGACCGATTCAATCTCTAGCTACCACCCATACTCGCTCCGTGAACTCAAAGTTCCTTTGTATGGGAAGGACGCTTTCATTGCCGGCGTCGACTGCGGGACAGCCAAGGGGTTGGCATGAAGTATCAATGCAGCGCGAAGGCTGAGCTAGCGGGGAATGTTTATTGATTGAGGGCAGCCGCCAGCGCCGACGTTGAGAACCGTTCCATTTGCATAGGTGCACAATCGGCCTTGGGGAGACCAACGGTAAGAAGTCAGTTGCGAAGTCGAGATCGCACCCGAAACCCCAGCGGTCGATCCATGCTGAACATTCTGTGCTTGAACGGCAATAGCGGCTCCTAACATCAATCCTTCTGAGAGATCTCGTCGGGCCTCAGCCATCCACTGACTGCGCAGCCGCTGCGCGCAATCCGCGTGTGCAGCCGTCCCGGTCGGAAGCCCCTCTCGCTCGCAAAGCTTCCGTGCGGTCGAGGCGGCACACGACGGGAGCAATAGCAGCATCGCCCCGATTGCAATGATTCTCATCTGACTATCCCTCCCTCTCAGGACCAATCATGCCACAAGCGACATGGGCCGTAAATGCCGTGGCCGTATAAGCCGGGCACTCGGATGATGCCCGCGTGGCTCGCATTTCCGGAAAACTTGACGCGGATGGGCGCCTCGCGAGGATCGGAGAGGCGGTTCGTAGCGAGCGTCAGCGTTTAGGAATTTCCCAGGAGGCCTTGGCAGACGAGGCAGGTTTAGACCGATCGCACCTCGGCCGAATTGAACGCGGCGAGCGCAATGTGACACTGCTCAACCTTACTAAGATTGCCGACGCGCTGCGCTGTAAGCTGTCCGAATTGCTTTCGGCGGCTGATTTGTAGTCTTCAGGATGCTGAAAAGACTCCCGATAGGTATGTTGCCGGGAGTGGCGGGGGTGCACCGTACATTTGCTCGTGCAGCGGATTGCGAACTGGCCGCCGTGAGGGCGTCGATAGTTGTTTATTTGCAACGACCGAACTTGAGCCGAGAGAGGACTGGAAGCTTTCAGGCAACAGACGCGCGATAGTGGCCATCGCCAATCTGTGTCTTCACGCGGCACTCCGACCCAATTTCTGCGGTTGAATGGGCGGGAACCCCACCGCCGGGCGTTTCTGCGCGCGGCACGATTGGATCACAATGCTCCGGTATCGGCGAGATGCACGAGGCGGACGGGCCGGACGAAAACTAGCGCCGGAGAACGGCTTGGGGCGCTTCGCGCGCGACGTGATATGCTCCCGCCATGCCATCTATCTTCAGGTATTTTGATCGGGAAGAATTTGCCGCTGCGCTGATTGAGGGCGGGCAATTGCGGCTCCAGACGCTCGCCAATTTTCGGCGATACGAAGATGCCAACGTACGGCGCGATGAGAACGACGGGCGGCTGCGATATCAGCCTGCGGGCGGCCTCCCGATCAACTTTGAGGGTCGCCCGCCCGAGGTCTGGGCGGACTGGCGCTTTACATCTTCAGTCCGGGAAGAAGACATTTACGCCTATTGCATGAGCACCGAGAGGTCGGAGGCGCTGACAGACCGATTTGAAAGCCCGTTCTGCGTCGAGATCACGGACCCCGTCGTTTTCGTCCGCCGCATTCACCGGGCCGTTCGCCTGCGCTCTCGGCTGGAACGCAAGTGCGTTCATCATGGTCCCGTCGATTACCGCGACGTGGAAGCCGTTCCAGCCGCTGATTGGGCGCTTCCAGAAAAGGTCGGACGCATCAAGCCGCCCGACTGGGCGTGGCAACGTGAGTATCGGGTACTGGTGGGGAAAAAGGGCGCATTTGATCCCGAGAATGTCCGCCTGACTCTAGAGCGTGGTCCCCAGCCAGCGCCCCCGGCGGGCGCTGTGCCGGACCCGCCCCTGTCAGTGAGGCTGGGGAACTGCTCGAATGGTATGCGTCTGCACAGATTCTAGAATAATGCGCGCAGGCGCCCGTAGCGCGCGACATACACTTGCCTGCTGACCGGGCTACACATCGGCGAGGCCCGGCATCGACGTTCGCGAGACGACCGCCCAGAGATCAGGTGCAATCGGCACTTTCGCATTGTCGTCGTGAAAGACCATCCCGTTATACAGAAGGAAGCGCCAAAGCGTCAGGTCGGGATCATCGACCGCCTGCTGCCCTTCGTACAGCAGCGCGCCCTCGCCCAGATTGCCGCACGCGTAGTCCCGCGAGCGACCGACGAACAGCGTGCACAGGATGTTGTCCTGCTCCGGCGTGACCATACCAGCGTTGACAATATAGTGGGTCGGGACGATGCGCCCGAAATGAAACGCGGCAAGGCCGCGTGCTACAAACCCGAGATAGGCGAACAGGCGCGCGCCGTCGAAAGGGACAGCGCCCGTCGAATGCTCGACACCATTCTCGACTAGCCGGACCACCATCCGGCCTTCGGCTAGCTGCCGATGGAGCCGGACGTTTTTCGCCAGCCGCCCTGGCACCAGATCAGAGAGCATGCTGCTTGAAGCCGCATGGCGATTGCCGAACGGCAGCACAGTCAGAAGATAATGCTCGATGACCGACTTCGCCCGGTTGCACGGTTCACACGAGGCAACCTGCGGGATGCCCTCGCGCTTGTCGGCAGGAAAAAGCCCGCGCGCGAAAACGTGATCGGCTGTCTCGCCGCCCTTCCCGCAATAGGCGCAGGTGCCGCCCTTGAATCGCTTGCCCATTCTGTAGCCAGTAAATCACGCGGCGCATAATGATGCCAGTGAAGCGAACCGAAGCGCTTCGCGCTGATCGCAAGATGTGTGCGGTAATACCGCACCACCTTGGCAAGGGGGCCATGCTGACCCCCGTTGCATCCCCCCGGCGAGAGCGGCGCGGTTCATGACCCGCATGCCATGGCATGCAGGCTAGCCCCGCGCCGCTGCGCCTCAGCGGCGCATCCTTCGTGTGATCTTCGCGTCATTGTCCTCATACTCCGCCTCGCGGAGATACGATTCTTCCAGCTCGTGCAGGATCGCGGCGACGCGCGGGTGCGTGTATTCCATCGCCTTCGCCCAGCCACCATACTTGGCCGCTATCACACGCTCCTGCGCGCCGCCTTCGCCACGCCAGTGGGCGCCCCGCGCGTTGCGAAGCGCGACGTGGAGTCCGCGGCCGATGTGTTCGCTCATGACCTGTTCCAGCGCGTCGCGCACCGGCAGGCACGGCCACACACCGTCATCGGCGGCAGGGGCATGAGAGAGCAGCTGTCCGATGGATTGATCGCACATCGTGGACCGCGACAATGATGCGCACTGCGCCCGAACCTGTTCGATCCAGTTCACGAGCAGGCCGGCATCAAGATTTCCGTCCATATCGTGTCCCGGAACGATGCTGAGCTTCCCCAGCAGCCTGTAGCAGGCCATCGCCCGGCTCGAGCGCTGTTCTTCGGTGGCAGCCTGTAACTCGGGCGGGTCTTCTGCCTCGTCGTCGCGCGTGTAGGCAAAGGTCACGGCCTGCACGAACAGCTCCGGGTGCCGCTCGATCTGGCGCGGGAGATTGACCAGCCCGCCTTCCTCCTCGTCGTCGTCGAACACGTCGATAAAAATGAACTCCAGACCGGCCATCTCATCGATCGACATCTCGCCGCTGGCGTTCAGAATCTCGAACGCCTGCTTCAGCTCATAGCTGCTGAGCATGTAGGTCTTAGGCGCTTCGCGGGATTCCTTGGCAATCGCGTTGAGCAGGTTGAAAATGTCGCGGGGGGGCAACTCCTTCATCTCAAACCGCGCGAACTGGAACGCCGCGCGCGGACGCCCCGCCTCCATCAGGCGCTTGACGCCGTATGCGACTTCATCGGGCGTCCGGTTCCAGCCCGGCTCGATCTCCCACCAGTATCGCGCAGCAGCGTCCGGCCCGAGGGACTCGACAAGGCCCCAGGTACGGCGATTGAATGGCGCGGCCAGCAGGACGAACATCGCGCCGTCAGCATCGAGTTCCGCGACGAGCGGGCCAAGAACGTCGGCGTCACGATTTTCCGCCTCCACCAGCGCGCCCTTCACAAGGCTGAACCGCGTTCCGGTCAGGGGGCCGGCATCAACCACGGCGCGCAGGGCGGCCTTGAGCGCGTCGATATCGCCAACCGCCTTGGAAAGGGACCAGCCGATATTGTGCTGCGCCTCACCCGTTTTCGCGAGCCTCATCACCGCGTCGATACCGCCGCCTTCCAGAATCTCTCGAACGGCGTTCAGGCGCTGTTGCGCAATGCGCTCCTCCCGCTTCCTGAAGTCGAAGTCCTCGTCGAGCATCTCGCCCGCCGATTCATCAACCCACGATTTCCGGAACAGCCACTCATGCCGAAGGACCGGATCGGCAGGTTCAAGTTTCGCGAACAGGTCCTGCGCGCGCTGATCCGAACCGTCCTTGGCGCGGCCCTTTCTGCGCTTCACTGCGCGGCGGCTGAATGCCGACACCCTGATCTTTTCGCGCAGCCAAGCCCGGTCTTCCTCGCTGGCTGTTTCCACCCAGCGTTCGACGACATTCCACACCTCGGACTTCATGCTTTCGTCGATGCCTTCGAGGCTACCTACAAGGTCGCCGATGGTGTCGCGTGTGTGCACCGGCCATTCGAGAGCCAGCTTGAACGCGTGCAACGCGAAGTCATTGCCCTCGCCAAGCGATACCGGATTGCCGTAGCCGTGACCGTCCGGTCGCCATCGCGGCTTGTGGCCATAGTGCCCGATGCGCGAGCCATGCGGCTCAAACTGCTCAATGCAGATCGGCCACGCGACGGTCGGGTGCTTCTCGGCGAGCTTGGTCAGCGCGAGCTTCCGGGCCTCCAGCCCGGCACTGGTCTGTGGCATCCAGCTCCGGAAAATCGACGACAGGCTGCCACGCGGTTTGTTGACGAGGTTGTCGTCGATAACCTTCTCGGACAGGCGACCGAGCACAAGCACCGTGCGCATGAAATGCCGCTCGGACCATGCGAGATTTTCCAGCGCCCAGATCAGACCGGTGCGCGGTGCCCGGCTGAACAGGGTGTCGGCCAGCGGACGCATGATATTGAGCGTCTCTGGTTCCGGCTGGCGCAAATCCTCCTCGATGATCGACAGGAACGTCTCAGGCGCGGCCTCCGAGTACAGCGGCAGATCGCTCGACTGGGATTCCAGCGTGATCGCGGTCAGCGGTTGCAGCAGACTGCGGACCATGCGGTCCGCATGAAGGGGGGCGTCGAAGTTCAGGCGCGCCTTGAACAGGTTCGATCCGTATACGGCCAGCAGGACCAGCGTCTCCGCAAGCCCGTCGCGAAGCGCTCCTGAAATCTCGCGCGTTTTGTTGTAGATGTTCGCAGCCCAGCGCTTGTCCTCGGGCAGGTCCAGAGCCGGGTCCACCTCACCGAGGACCAGTGCGGCCACCTCGAAGAAACGTTGCAGATCGGTCGAGACGACCACGTCCCTGATCGCAAACAGCATGTCGATCTTCGAAACGACGCCCCGGAACGACCCCGCCGACCAGACAGGCGCGCTGTCCAGCGGCAGCAACTGGACGATGCGCCGTTCCAGTTCCTCGAACTGCACATCCCCGGCGAGCACCTCCAGCATCGCCTGATCAGCCTTGTTGTCGGCGCGCCACGTTCCCGCGAAAAGGAACGGAACCAGCATCTGTGCGACGGTCTTGTCCGATGCCCAGTCGGGCGTCTGGATCGCCGCAAGCTTCGACAGCCGGCGGCGCAACACGGTGGGAGAGCGGCCCGTTTCCCGACCGAGCTGATCGATGCGCTCGTGTTCCAGACCCATCTCCGTAAGGGCCTTTGCAAAGGCCTCGTGATTGAGTGTTTCCAGCACGATGTCGGGATCGGACGCGGTGGCATTGCGCGGATAGATGATGAACGAAGGCATGGCGGCGCGAAACGGTGCGAATTCCTTCTCCACCTCGCGTGTCATGATGACGGGGATGAAGTTGGACACCTGCGCGGCGAGCTTGCTCAGCGCGCCAGGCTCGCGGAACACGACGACTCGGTCCCGGAACGGCCCCAGCTCCAGGTCATTCTCCGAAAACCCACTGCTCAGGAATGCGAGTGCCTCGTCGCGGGAGTCCGCCGAGATGACAATCGGCTTGTACCCGTCGCCCTCGACGGCGCGCTTCAACGTCGGGGCATACGCGGCGACGGCGTCGGCGAACAGTGACGGGCGCAATTCGGGTTCGCAGTCGGCGGCCCAATTCTTCCATGCCTCATCGAGCGAAATGGCGCCCTCGGCGACCTGCCCGGTCTCGTTGGCAAACCAGACCTGACCCGCGATGGACTGTTCCAGCCACTGTTCCAGATCGCTGGCATCGTAAGTCCGGACATCTTTCCAGCGCTTCTCGGCCCGGCGTTGCTTTACCCACGCATCCTTGCCCGGCCACGCGCGGGGCGTCACAAAGACGAACGTCATGTCCTTCCGCTCTTTCGCCTCGACTTCGCCGACGCGCGTTTCGTAATCGCCGTCGGCCTTCGCTTTGGGGTCCTGATTGACGCCGAACTCCCAGCCGGACCTGCCCTGCGGAATCCACGGCGTGCCCTCGTCAGTCTCGATGAGGCCATCCCAGCCCGCACGTTCGCTATGGTCATTGCCGGGAAAGTTCACCGCCCTCAGGTTCAGGCCGGTCGAGTTCACCAGCGTGCGCAGGAACACCGAGAGGCGCTGGCGCGTAGTGATGCCCGAGCCGGACCACTCCTCGATCCGTCGCGCCTTTATCTGCAGAAAGGGGGGCACATACGATTTGATCGCGGGGATGATGCTCGACCTCGCAGCATGGGCTGCGTCCCACGCCGTCTGCATATCCAGAAGCTGGCGGGCAGGCTTGCCGAAGGCGCGTTCAAGCCGCGCCGCCATCTCGCTCGAAAGATCAGCGTTGCCGTTCAGGAAATTCGAAAGGGTGGGGCGGCTGACGTCCAAGAGCTTTGCAGCGCTTGTTACGTTCATGTCAGAGGGGATGACGTGCGCACGCACATAGGCCCCCGGGTGTTGGATTTTCTCAGTCATAAGGTCTTGTATCAGGCGATCGTAGAAAGCGAAAGTAATGTGTAGCGTTACACACTACATCCTTGCGTTGCCGCTGCGTGCATGCTCCAGGAACGGGTGCGGCTACTCCGAGCTTGGGGTCTTGACCAGGCAGGTGAGAGCGCGTTCATTCTGCCGGACATCGATGTGGAATAGACGGCCAAGCAGAGCTCGGCTTCGTTACAGAACATCGCGCAGTTCTGAGTCGCCGCAAAGCGCCTCGCCGTTCCGGTATGCGCCAGGTCGTCCAAATAACTTCAGGCTGCCCACCGGGAACCGACTGCCTGAAAGGTCCTAGGTCTGAACTTTCATCGGTGCGCGAGAGGCCCTGGATGAACGGCAGGTTTTGGGATCGTCGATCAAGGCGTCGAATGACGGCTTTTAGGGCGCAGAGCAGACATCGAACCGCATTGCCCCGGGGATCATCGCGTGATAACGTCACATGATGGGGCGCATATTGTCAGCTCTGCTCATCCTTCTGCTCGCGCTGTCGCACGGGCCGATGAGTGCTGGCGTGCCCCATCTGGATGGCGCGTCGCACGCGCATGCACAGATTTCTGATCACCATGACGACGATCATGATGCGGATCACGGGACCGACTTCGAACTGGCCCAGACGGAAGCGGCCACATCTGCCGCTGATGGAGACGCCGGAAAGGCGCATGGCATGGGCCATCACGTCCATGTCGTGAGCGACACCGTGCCAACGTCGGACTATGCCTTTCTAGATCGTCGGCTTGCGCGAGACCGACAATTGCCCGTCGACGACGCGCGTCTGCGCTCGACGACGCTCGCGCCGCTTCCTGAGCCGCCCTCAGCCTGATCCTTCGCCGTTCGGCGTGCGCCTTGCGCTGCGCCGCGGATTCCAAGGATCAGGAGATTTTCCATGTATACCCCATTGCGGGCCGCGATCGTCGTGGCCGCATGCCTGCCATCGGCAGCGCTGGCGCAAGACGCGCAGCCGCTGACGCTTGACGACGCGATTCGGCGCACACTCGCCGCCGCGCCACAGACTGCCTCTACTACAGCGCGAAACGAAGCACTGGCTGCCGCACGCACAGCGGCTGGGCTGCGTCCGCAGCCGAGCATCGACGTCACCGCCGAGAATTTCGGCATCCCGACGGGCAACCTCTACGACCAGTTTCAGCTCACCGGCACCTATAGCCAGCGTATCGAGCGGGGCGGCAAGCGCGAAGCGCGCGTCGCCCTGGTCGATCGCGATATGGATGTCGTTCGCGCCGAAGCAATTGTCACACGGCTCGACATCATCGCGTCGGTCCAAAGGCTTTATGTCGAGGTGCAGTCGGCAGAAGCGCTGATCAACATCGCGCGACAGCGGCTGACCGTCGCGCAGCTGCTTGAGCGCGAGATCAAGCGCCGCGTCGCATCGGCGAAGGACCCGCTGTTCGCCGGCATGCGCGCCGCGACCAGCGTCTCGGAAGCCAAGGTCGATCTGGAACTGGCGATCCACGCCCGCGACGCCGCGCTCAAGCGCCTGACGGCAATGTGGAATGGCTCGCCCGACGGACTCGGCGTCAAGACCGGCGAATTTCTGTCGATTGATGCGCCAGTCGGCCCGGTCCTGCCATCGCCCGCCGATCTGGCGGTCTTTTCCGCACGTGGTGCGCGCGCCGATGCGGCGGTCACGTTGCAACAGGCCAATGCCAAGCGGGATCCGACGCTGTCGGCTGGCCCGCGCTTCATCGGGAGCGGCGACGTCGCAATCGTAGCGGGGGTTTCCTTCCCGCTTGGCGGACGGCGTCTCGCCACTGCGCGGGTAGCTGAGGCGCAAGCGGAGCGGCGGCGCGTCGACGCCGATCTTGCGGTCGAACGCTTCACCCGCGAGCGGGCCATCGCGCTAGCCGCCGAGAAAGTTGAGGAATCGCGTCACGAGGTCGAAGCGATCCGCGACCAGGTGCTGCCCAATGCCGAGCTGACGCTGGAAGAAGTCCGCGTCGGTTACAATCGCGGCTTCTTCAGCTTCGTCGATGTGTCAGGCGCGCAGACCGCGCTCGCCAACGCCAATGCGCGCATGATCGCCGCCGCGCGCCGCTACCACGAGGCCCGAGTCGAGCTCGACCGCCTGACCGGCCGCTTCACCGCTCTTGCCGAGGAGGCACTTTGATGACCCGACTTCACGCCGCGTTTGCCGCGGCGCTCATCCTGCCGTTGCCGCTGATCGCGTGCGGCGGCGATCCCGCGACCAACGAAGCGGCCGCCGAGGGCGAAGCCAAGCCCGAAGGCGATTACGAGCGCGGCCCGCATAACGGCCGCATGCTGCGCGACGGCAACTTCGCGCTTGAGATCACCGTGTTCGAGGACGGCGTGCCGCCCGAATATCGGCTCTACGCCTATCGCGACGACAAGCCGGTCGCGCCGGGCGAGGTACAGGCGAACCTCACCATCCGCCGCCTCGATGGCGAGGTGACCACGTTCAGCTTCAAGCCGGAGGAAGACTATCTTCGCGGCAACGCGACGCTGGTCGAGCCGCACAGCTTCGATGTCGAAGCCAACGCGACCGAGGGCGGACGCAAGCATGCGTGGAAGTTCCCGTCCTATGAAGGCCGCGTGACGATACCCGCTGCTGCGGCGCGCGCTGCGGGTATGGTGATCGAGAATGCCGGACCGGCGACGATCGGGGAATCGCTCGAACTGGTCGGTCGGGTCGAACTCGATCCCGCAGCCACTGCAGAAGTCGGGGCCAAATTCCCCGGTCGCGTCGTCTCGGCAGCACTCAATGTCGGGGATCGAGTGCGGCGCGGACAAGTGTTGGCGCGGATCGAGAGCAGCGAGAGCATGCAGGTTTATGCGGTCACCGCACCGATGGGCGGCGTTATAACCGAACGGCGCACCAATCCCGGCGACGTTGCCGGGACCGGGCCGATCTACGTCATCGCCGACCCATCCCGCACCACTGCTACTTTCCCGGTGTTCCCGCGAGACATGGAGCGGGTGCGATCGGGACAGAGCGTGCAACTCAGCCTGATCGAGGGCAATCGCACGGTCGCCTCGACCATTCGCGACTTCCGTCCGGTGGCCGATCCGATGACCGGCGCGCTGGTCGCACGCGCACCTTTGCCCAATCCCGACGGCTTCTGGCGGCCCGGGATGAGCGTCAAGGGCGCGCTGACGGTCGACGAACGGCAGGTGCCGCTCGCGGTGAAGACCGACGGGTTGCAGGCGTTCCGCGACTTCACCGTGGTCTTCGCCAAGGTCGGCGACACCTATGAGGTGCGTATGCTGGAACTCGGCACGCGCGGCCCGGTGTGGACCGAGGTCAAGTCCGGGATCAAGCCCGGCCAGGCCTATGTCGGCAAGGGCAGCTACGTCATCAAGGCCGACATCGAAAAGTCCGGCGCGAGCCACGATCACTAAGGAACGGCAGCCATGCTTGAACGCATTATAAGGCTGTCCATCGGACAGCGCTGGGCCGTGCTGATCATAGCGTTGCTACTGGTCGGCATCGGCGTCTTCTCATTCGGGCAGCTCAAGGTCGATGCTGTGCCGGACATCACCAACGTCCAGGTGCAGGTCAACACGCCAGCACCCGGCTTCTCGCCAATGGAGGCGGAACAACGCATCACCTATCCGGTGGAGACGGCACTTGCCGGTCTGCCCGGCCTTCAGTTCACCCGCTCGGTATCGCGCGCGGGCCTCAGTCAGGTGACGGTCGTCTTCAAGGACGGCACAGACATCTATTTCGCGCGGCAGATGGTCAACGAGCGACTTCAGGGTGCACGCGATGCTCTCCCGCCAACAGTCGAACCCGCGATGGGACCGATCGCAACCGGCCTGGGCGAGATCTTCATGTACACGCTCGAAGCCAAGCCGGGGGCGGTCAAGTCCGACGGCTCGCGCTATACGGCGGAGGATCTGCGCACGCTGCACGACTGGGTGGTCCGCCCCCAGCTGCGCAATGTGCCCGGTGTGACCGAGGTCAACTCGATCGGCGGCTATCGCAAGCAGTTCGTGATTGCCCCGATCCCGGCGCGGCTCTCGGCCTACGGCCTGACGGTCAGCGACCTCACACAGGCGCTGGAGCGTAACAACGCCAATGTCGGCGCGGGCTATGTCGAGCGTTCCGGCGCGCAATATGTGATCCGCGTGCCGGGACAGGCGACCGGACAGGTCGACCTCTCCGGCATCATCGTTTCCTACCGTCAGGGCACACCAGTGCGCATCGCCGATGTCGCCGACGTCACGATCGGATCGGAAATCCGGCAGGGCGCGGCGACGAAGGACGGGCGCGAGGTGGTGCTCGGTACCATCTACATGCTGGTCGGCGAGAATGCGCGCAACGTCAGCGTCGCGGTCGCCGAGCGGCTGGAGACGGTGAACAAGTCGCTCCCGTCGGGCGTCCAGGCGGTTACCATGTATGACCGCTCGAAGCTCGTCGAGGCGACGATCGGCACGGTCGAGAAGAACCTCGCTGAAGGCGCCCTGCTCGTCATCGTCGTTTTGTTCCTGCTGCTCGGTAATATCCGGGCGGCGCTGATCACGGCGGCGGTGATTCCGATCACCTTCATGATGACGATCACGGGTATGGTCGCCGGGGACATCTCCGGCAATCTGATGAGCCTCGGCGCGCTCGATTTCGGCCTGATCGTCGATGGTGCGGTGATCATCGTCGAGAATTGCCTGAGACGATTTGCAGAGGCGCAGCATCACCACGGGCGTTTACTGACGCGCGAGGAACGGTTCGACATCACCGCGTCGGCCTCGGCCGAGGTGGTGAAGCCCAGCTTGTTCGGCATCGCGATCATCACGATCGTGTATCTGCCGATCTTCGCGCTGACCGGGGTTGAAGGGAAAACCTTCCATCCGATGGCGATTACCGTGGTGCTGGCGCTGACGGCGGCGGCGATCCTCTCGCTCACCTTGGTCCCTGCGGCGGTGGCGCTGTTCGTCACCGGCAAGGTCAGCGAAAAGGAGAGTGCGGCGATCCGCGCGGCGAAACGCTGGTATGCCCCGTTGATCGACTGGGCATTGAAGGCGCGCTTCGCCGTGCTTGGCGGTGCGGTTGTACTGGTGTCGCTGAGCGGGTTTGCCGCGACGCGGCTGGGATCGGAGTTCATCCCGAACCTCGACGAAGGCGACATCGCGCTTCACGCCCTGCGCATCCCCGGCACCAGCCTTAGCCAGGCGGTGCAGATGCAATCGGCGCTGGAGAACCGCATCAAGCGCTTCCCTGAGGTCAAGGACGTGTTCGCGAAGATCGGCACCGCCGATGTCGCGACCGACCCGGTACCGCCAAGCGTCGCCGACACCTTCGTCATCATGAAGCCGCGCGATCAATGGCCCGATCCGCGCAAGCCCAAGGCGCAACTGGTGGCTGAAATGAACGCGGCGATCCAGAAGGACGTGCCCGGATCGCGGTATGAGTTCATCCAGCCGATCCAGATGCGCTTCAACGAACTGATCGCGGGCGTCCGTTCGGACGTGGCGATCAAGATCGTCGGGGATGATCTCGAACAACTGGCGGCTGCGGCCGAGCGGGTGGTCGGGATCGTCTCGGGGATCGAGGGCGCACAGGATGTGCAGGCGGAGCAGGTGACTGGCCTGCCGGTGGTGGAGATCATCCCCGACCGGCTGCGCCTCAGCCAGCTTGGCCTCAACGTCGCCGATGTCCAGTCCGTGGTGTCGGCGGCGACCGCAGGTGCGGATGCCGGGCAGATCTTTGAGGGCGATCGGCGGTTCGACATCGTCGTCCGGCTGCCCGAGGCGATGCGGCAGGACCGTACGATCCTCGATCGTCTTCCGGTGCCTTTGCCCGGTGACGGCACGGCGACACGCGGCAGCGTGCCGCTATCCGAGGTGGCGACGATCCGCGAGACCACGGGTCCGAACCAGATCAGTCGCGAGGACGGCAAGCGGCGTGCGGTGGTCACCACCAACGTGCGCGGTCGCGATCTCGGCTCGTTCATCGCCGAGGTGCAAGCGAAGGTGACGGCGCAGGCCGACCTGCCGGAAGGCTATTGGGTCGATTATGGCGGCACGTTCGAGCAGCTCCAGTCGGCGTCGGCACGATTGCAGATCGTGGTGCCGCTGACATTGCTGCTGATCTTCGGGCTGCTGTTCCTGCTGTTCGGCTCATTGAAAGATGCGGCGATCGTCTTCTCCGGTGTGCCGCTGGCGCTGACCGGGGGCGTGGCGGCGCTGCTGTTGCGCGGCATTCCCTTCTCGATTTCGGCGGGCGTGGGCTTCATCGCCCTGTCCGGCGTCGCGGTACTCAATGGCGTGGTGATGCTGAGCTTCATCCGCCAGCTGCGCGAGGAAGGGATGGGGCTGAACGAAGCGATCCGCGAGGGTGCGCTAACGCGGCTCAGGCCGGTGCTGATGACCGCGCTGGTCGCCTCGCTCGGCTTCGTGCCGATGGCGCTCAACGTCGGCATCGGCTCGGAGGTGCAGCGTCCGCTGGCAACGGTGGTGATCGGAGGGATCATCTCCTCGACCCTCCTGACGCTGGTCGTGCTCCCCGCACTCTACGCGCTCGTTCACGGCCGCAAGCCTCGCCCCGAAACGCAACCCCCTGCCTCGGCGGCGGTCCCGGCTGACGCCTGACCGCCGTCACTCCCGCGCGCTTCCTCCGGTGGCGCGCGGGAGACCCCAAAGGAGTATCGAATGTTGTCCCAACGTCTATTTTCCGGCCCCGGCGCACGATTGCGCATCGGCCTGATGCTCACGGCAATGCTGCTGCTGTTCTTCTCGATCGACGCCTTCGCGCACAATGTTGCCGAAGGCGACAAGGGGTACATCCAGGAAAGCAGCGGCGTGCTGTTCTTCCCGTTCGTCTATCTCGGTGCCAAGCATATGGTGACCGGCTACGACCACCTGCTGTTCCTGTTCGGTGTGATCTTCTTCCTCTACCGGATGAAGGATATCGGCATCTATGTGACGCTGTTCGCGATCGGGCACTCGACCACGATGCTGCTGGGCGTGCTGACCGGCTTCAGCGTCAGCGCCTATCTGATCGATGCGATCATCGGCCTGTCGGTGGTCTATAAATCACTCGACAACCTCGGCGCGTTCCAGCGCTGGTTCGGGTTCCAGCCCAATACCAAGGTCGCGACGTTGGTGTTCGGCTTCTTCCACGGTTTTGGCCTCGCGACCAAGATCATTGAGTTCGACATCTCGCCGGACGGGCTGCTGTCCAATCTCATCGCGTTCAACATCGGCGTCGAACTCGGTCAGCTACTCGCACTTGGCGGCATCCTGATCCTGATGGGCTTCTGGCGTCGCACGCCGAGCTTCATGCGCCATGCCTTTGCGGCGAACACTATCGTCATGACCGCCGGCTTCGTGCTGGTCGGCATGCAGCTGGCTGGCTTTTTCGTCGCCGCCTGACCCCCTTTTCGGAGATATTCACATGTTCAATTCGCAACGTCCCCGCACCGAAGACCTCCCCACCAGCCGGCAGTTGCTCAAGGCGACCGCTACCGCCGCCGTGGTCGCCGGTGCATTGCTCGTCACTATCGTGCTCCCGTCCGAATATGCGATCGACCCGACCGGCATCGGTCGCGCGCTGGGGCTGACCCAGATGGGGGAGATCAAGGCGCAACTTGCCGAGGAGGCCGCCGCCGATGCCGCGATGGACAAGTCGGCCGCCGTCGCGGCTGCGACGACAGCCGCTGCGGGCGGCACCCAGAGCACCCCGGTTGCGACGTCCTCCACCGTCGCGCCGACGGCCGGGCGCAGCGACACGACGACGCTGACGCTTGCGCCGGGCCAGGGCGCCGAGGTCAAGGTCACTGCCAAGAAAGGCGTCAGCATCGCGTTCAGTTGGAGTGTCGCGGGCGGTGTCGTGAACTACGACACTCACGCCGATGCACCCGGGATCGACTATCACGGTTATGGCAAGGGCAAGCAGTCGGCTGGCGAACAAGGCGCGCTGGTTGCCGCGTTCGACGGCAAGCATGGCTGGTTCTGGCGCAACCGGGGCGATGCGCCCGTCACCGTGACCCTCAAGACCCAGGGCGAATATGATGAAGTCCGTCGGGTCGTCTGAGGCGCAGCCGCCAGTCGCGACCCAAGGTTCGGCGGGGGTGATCCTCGCCGAACCAAAGGGCGCGTATTTCTACATGGACGCGATGCGCACGATATTCGCGCTCGTCGTCGCGTTCGGCCATGTCTGGGCGCTTCTGATCCGGGACTATCAGCCGACCGCGAATCTGGCGGTGCAGGCCACCTATTTCACGGCGGGCTTTGGGCATCAGGCGGTGATCCTGTTCTTCGTGCTGAGCGGCTTCTGGATTTCGCGCAGCGTCGTGCGCAGCGCAGCGCGCGGCTGGTCGTGGCGCGGATATCTTGTCGACCGATTGACCCGGCTCCTGCCGGTCCTGATCGCCACGCTGGCCATCGGCGGAATGCTCGATGCCATCGCGCTTTATTGGTTGCGCTCGCCGACGCATCTTGGGCTGACCGACACCTATGTGCTGCGCACCACCGTGGCGGCAAATCTCTCCTGGGAAGTGCTGCTCGGCAACCTCGCCTTCCTCCAGATCCTGATCAAGCCGTTCGGCACCAATGGACCGCTGTGGAGCCTGTCCTACGAGTTCTGGTTCTACATCTGGTTTCCCGCGCTGTGGCTGGCATTTCGCCATCGCCGACCGTCGCTTGCGCTCATCACGCTCGCGTTCGGCTGGTTCGTGCCGACGCTGGCACTCGCGTTTCTGAGCTGGCTTTGCGGAGCTGCGGTCTATGGCATCGCTGAGTGGCTCTCAGAACGTCAGCCATTGTCGCGCAGTAATCAGCCATTGTCGCGCAGTAAGGCGTGGGCGCTGCTGGCATTGACCGGGGCAGTTCTCGTAACGGCGCTGGTGCTGACGCGCTTCGGCGCCGACACGTGGAAGGACCCGGCACTGGCGGTCGCCTTTTCCGCCTTCCTGCTCAGCATGATCGTCGTGAACCCCGGCACGATTACGACGTTTCGCCCGCTGGCGATCTATGGCGCGCGGGCAAGTTTCTCGTTTTACGCCACCCATTTTCCAGTGATGGCCTTTGCCGCCGCCCTTGCGATCGACAGCCAGCGCCTGCCGCCCGACGGCCATGGCGTCACGCTGGTGATTCTGACGCTGCTCGCTTCCCTGGCATTCGCCTGGCTGTTCGCCGCGCAAACCGAGGGACGCACCGATACGCTGCGCCGTTTCTTTCAACGCAAGCATGACGATCTGGCGCACCCGCGCCGAAAGGAGGAATGATGTTCGCAATCCTCGCCAACCGCACCTACCGCCACCTGTTCCTCGCGCAGATCATCGCGCTGATCGGCACCGGACTTGCGACCGTGGCACTCGGTCTGCTTGCCTATGACATTGCCGGCGCAAATGGCGGCGCGGTGCTGGGTACGGCGATGGCGATCAAGATGGTCGCCTATATCGGCGTGGCGCCAGTCGTCGGCGCCTATGCCAACCGCCTGCCGCGCCGTGCCTTCCTGGTCGCGATGGACCTGATCCGGCTGGTGGTGGCGCTCGCACTACCGTTCGTCGATCAGGTGTGGCAGGTCTATGTGCTGATCTTCGTGCTGCAATCGGCATCGGCCGGATTCACACCGACCTTTCAGGCGACCATTCCCGACATCTTGCCCGACGAGCAGGAATATACCCGCGCCCTGTCGCTGTCTCGGCTCGCCTATGACATGGAAAGCCTGACCAGCCCGATGCTGGCGGCGGCGCTGCTCACGATCATGAACTTTCATTGGCTGTTTGCGGGCACCGCCGTCGGGTTCGCCTGCTCGGCGCTGCTAGTGGTCAGCGTCGTCCTGCCGCGTATCACGGCGGTGCCGGCCAAGGGCGGCATCTACGACAAGACCACGCGCGGTGCCCGGATCTATCTCGGAACCCCGCGTCTGCGCGGCCTGCTTGCGGTAACGCTGGCCGCCGCCGCCGCAAGCGCGATGGTGATCGTCAACACCGCCGTGCTGGTCCGCGCCGGGCTGGGCTTCGGCCAGAGCGAGGTCGCGATCACGCTGGCGGCGTTCGGCGGCGGATCGATGCTGGCGGCGCTGCTGCTACCGCGCGTGCTAGACCGGGTGGCTGACCGCACGGTGATGCTCGCCGCATCTGCCGTCCTGACGCTGGCGCTCGGCGCGCTTGCCGCGACATGGCAGTTCAATGCGCAGCCCGGCTATTGGTATGGGCTGCTCGCGGGATGGCTGGTGCTCGGCATTGCTTATTCCGCCAGCGTCACGCCGGGCGGGCGGCTGCTGCGCCGCTCGTCCAACGCTGACGATCGTCCGGCGCTGTTCGCCGCACAGTTCGCGCTCAGCCATGTTTGCTGGTTGCTCGCCTACCCGCTCGCCGGACAGATCGGCGCGGGCTGGGGAATGGGTGCCGCGTTCCTTGCCGCCGCGGTGCTCGCGCTGGCGGGGACTTTGCTCGCGCTTGTCATCTGGCCGGTCAACGATCCCGAGGTCATCGAGCATCGCCACGACGATCTTCCGCCCGATCACCCGCATCTGCGCCAGGCGCATGGCGAGGGCGTCGGGCATATTTTCGTGCTCGACGATCTGCATTCACGATGGCCGCGCTGACCACGAAGCGAATCATTGCAATTGCGAATCGTTAGCTTAATCAGGGCTATATCGATAAAGGGGGAATGTGATGCAGCTGCGCTTGACGGGACTCACGATGGCGGCGCTTGGGTCAGGGGGCTTCGTGGCCCCACAGGCAGCGGCGCAAACCATCGACCTGACATTCACCCTCCCGCGCCTTACCGTCGCCGAATATCATCGCCCTTACGTCGCAGTCTGGCTCGAAAAAGAGGGTGCGCCGTCGCGTACGCTCAGCGTCCTCTACGATGTCGACAAGCGCAACAATGCCGGTGCCAAATGGCTGCGCGATATCCGGCTCTGGTGGCGTGCAGCGGGCCGAACCCAGAAGATGCCCGCCGACGGGATCAGCGGCGCGACGCGCCCGGCCGGCACGCACAAGCTCAGCTTCTCCGCTGGTCGCGGCGGAATGGCCGCGCTCGCACCGGGCAAGTATGTGCTCGTGGTCGAGGCGGCACGTGAGGCTGGTGGCCGCGAAGCGGTCCGCCTGCCGTTCAGCTGGTCGGGCAATCGCGCAACCGCGTCGGCGAGCGGCAAATTCGAACTGGGCGCGGTCGCGATGACCGCGCGGCGTTGAAGAGGCGAAACCATGAAATTCTTCCGCAAGCCCGCCACCACCTTCTTCGCCCTGTGCGCGATGCTCGCCTCGGTTCCAGCGCAGGCGGCGCCGCGTTCCTGGATGCTGCCGTCCGAAACGATGTTCACGGGCAGCGGCGACGAGTGGCTGACGGTCGATGCCGCGCTATCGACCGATCTCTATTATTACGATCATGCCGCGCAGAATTGGGACCCGGTCGCACTCGCGCCCGATGGCAGCGCGGTCGCAGTCGAGAATCGCGCCAAGGGGCGTCTGCGGCAAGTGTTCGACCTGCACATCACCCAGCGCGGCACCTATAAGCTCTCGATCGTCACCGAGTCAGTGAGCGGTAGCTTCCTGCTCGACGGCGAGCGCAAGATGCTGCCGCGCGGCACGACGCCCACGACCCTGGCGCAGGCAGTCCCTGCCGGTGCTACCGAGGTATGGAGCGCGGTCAACATCAGCCGCATCGAGACCTTCGCGACCGCGGGCGAGCCCACGACCGCCGTGTTCAAGCCGACCGGCAAGGGCCTTGAGATGGTGCCGGTGACCCACCCGACCGAGCTGCTCGCGGGCAAGGCGGCGACCTTCCAGTTCCTGCTGGATGGGAAGCCCGCTGCCGATCTCACAGTGAGCGCAGTCAATGGCGGCGTGCGCTATCGCGACGGCATCCAGCAGCTCAGCCTCAAGACCGACGCGCAGGGTAAGGTGACCATTACCTGGCCAGAGGCCGGCATGTGGTGGGTGAGCGTGTCCAGCGGCGGTTCGCGCGGCGGAGGCAACCCCGCTGTACCAGGGGAGGCGGCAGCGCCACAGGCTGGTGCATCCTCGACCGAAGGCCCGCGCCGCGTGATCGCGCCACCCCAGCCACGCGCATCCTACGCAATGACGGTCGAGGTGCTGCCGTCCTGATCAGCCGACCGCGCCGATGAGGTGAAGCGTGATCCCGGCGGCGGCCGACGCGAGCAGCGTCGCGATCACGCCTAGCCGCAGAACGAACACAGCAAGCACGGCGACTGCGGCAAGCAGGAGCGCCCACCAATTGATGCTGGCAAGAACTGGCGCATCGAAATGGAGCGGTCCAGTCTGCACCGCCACCGTGGACTGAAACAGCGTGTGCAGCGCGAACCAGATAGCGAGGTTGAGCACGACGCCTACGACCGCTGCGGTGATTGCTGAGAGGGCGCCCGATACGGCGGCATTGCCACGCAATCGCTCGATGAACGGGGCACCGAGAAAAATCCACAGGAAGCACGGCGTGAACGTCACCCAGGTCGCAAGCAGCCCACCGAGTGTCGCTGCCAGCAGCGGGTCGAGCCCGCTCGCGTCGCGATAAGCGCCGAGGAAGCCGACGAATTGGAGTACCATGATTAGCGGCCCGGGTGTCGTCTCAGCCATGCCAAGGCCGTCCAGCATCTCAGCAGGTGCGAGCCATTGATAATTTTCCACCGCCTGCTGCGCGACATAGGCAAGCACGGCATAGGCGCCGCCGAACGTCACCATCGCCATCGTCGAGAAAAAGGTGGCGATGCGGCTAAACACGTGATCCGGACCTAGCCCGATCAGGAGCGCGACAACGGGCACCAGCCACAGGGCAAGCCAAAGCAGCGTAGTGCGCAGCGTCTCGCGCCAGTTCGGCCGCGCGTGCTCGGGCAGCTCCTCGCCAAGCAGCGTATCGGCGTCGTTGACGATCGGTCCTTTGCCCGAGCCATGTCCGCCACCGCCCCGGAAGGCAGGATGACCCGCTCTACCAGCCCACCAGCCAATCAGGCCAGCACTCAGCACGATCGCGGGAAACGGCACGCCGAAAAAGAAGATCAGGACAAACGCCGCCGAAGCCAGCAGCCGCGCCGCGTTGGAACGCAACGCCCGGCTGCCGATCCGCATGACCGCTTCCAGCACGACCGCCAGCACCGCCGACTTGAGGCCGAAGAACAGCGCCGATACGATCCCGAGCCTGCCGTACAGGACATAAATCCAGCTCAAGGCCATAATCGAAACGGCGCCGGGCAACACGAACAATACACCGGCGACGATGCCACCCTTCGCGCGATGCATCAGCCAGCCGATATAGGTGGCGAGCTGCTGCGCCTCCGGCCCCGGCAGAAGCATGCAGTAGTTGAGCGCGTGCAGAAAGCGCTGCTCGCCGATCCAACGCTTCTCCTCGACTAGGATGCGGTGCATCACCGCAATCTGACCGGCCGGCCCGCCGAACGAGAGCATCGCGACGCGCAACCAAACCCAGAATGCCTCGCCGAGTGTCACAGGTGCCGGTCGCACGGCGACCGCGGCATCCGCCGCTACCGCACTCATGCCTTCACCTCGCGTGGCTTGTGCGAGGTCCAGTCGTGCGTCTCGTCGCGCGCATCCCGACACCAACGATAGAGCGCATCATAAACGGGCATACCGGCTTCGAGCTGATCGAGATCGTCGGCGTAAATTCGCGACAAGCCGAGGGAGACGGCAAGCAGCCCGGCCGCCTCGGGCACCAGATCAGGGCGGCCAGTATCGGCGCCGCGCACGATGGAAGCGAGATAATCGATGGCGGGGAACGCGCCGAGTCCGAACTCCTCGACCATCACGTCGAACGTGCATCGCTCGCCACGGTGGCTCCAGAACACCGCTTCATCGGCGACATCGAAAGGTGCCGCATCGAGCTCGTTCGCGGTCCGGATCACGTCGGGCGCCGGCACATAGAGAATGCGCGCACGCGGATCGACAAATCGCCGGATCAGCCAGGGGCACGCGACCCGGTCTACCTTAGGCCGCGCGCGCGTGACCCAGAGCGTACAGCCCTGCGCATCCCGGCGCGGCAGCTTCCGGGACGGCAGCAAAGGCAGGCCCGCCCCCTCCCAACCGGCAAAGCCGCCCTCCAGTGCCTCTGCATTCACGCCCTCGGTTCTGAGCCAGGCAGCGACGCCATGAGCAGCGGATTTTCCGTCCTCATCAACGACGACGACGGTAGAGGCTGCGACCGACATCGCCCATTGTTCGACGCTGCCAGCATCCAATCGGACGCCGCTAGGAATAAGGTACGAACCTTCGCCGGTTCGCACGTCGATAATCGTGGGTGCACCAGAGGTGCCGATAAGTCGGACGAGCTTATCCGGAGCGATACTATTCAATGAGGGCATGGTGCGTCCTTTGACAACCAGATCAGGACGCGATGCTTCGGCTGTCGCCTCGTGGGGAGACCGCCGCCCCCATGACTTATCTAAAGCACCAGTTCGGATGGGCTGTCAACGAAACCGGCCAAACGACAGCGGCTGGCTTTAGGAAAGGGACTTGTTCGCCGAATCACCGCTATTGGGGCCACAAAACGGATCCGCTCTACGTTGGCGAGTTGGGCTTACTTAGCGCGCCGAGACAAAATGGCCGGCGGGCACTCTTGCTTCCCATCCGCCGCCTACAATCGAGCGACGACCAGCGCATCGATTCCCCGCTCATAGGGCCTCACTGCACCACAGGCTATGAGACATAGATGGCTGTCGCAGCCGGCGTCGCCTCGACTTCGATATCAGTGGGGCTGCCGGTGGGGCTGATATAACAAACAGTCCTTAAGCGACTGATTAAACGCTGCTATTTTGGCAGCGATGGCGGGACGGAGGGATTCGAACCCCACAAATATGGTCTTGCAGACACTGCATTTCATCACTGCTAAAGAACTTACGCCCACATTTACGCCCACACTTTTGCGAAGCTTCCGACACGTCGCCTTGATGCCGACTGGCAACCTCCCCTCTCAAGACTGCTACAGACTGCATGGGGTAGGGGACGTCGGATATCAGGCTCTTTGAGTTGCGCAATGGCCGGATTCGGGGCACCCGATCCGTTTGTTGCGGGTGCTACTGAACTGATGGACGTAGGCCGCTCGACCGTTGGCGACGTTTGCTGTTCTTAAAACGAATTCGAAATCAATCAGGCTGCTTTTCGACAATCAGGGTGAAGACCCTGACAATAGTGGGTTTCTACCGTCACATGAACCAACTCGTCGTGGATAGTCACTCTTGCTGCATAGTCCGATGGGCTGAGCGGCTGATGAGCGGACAACGAGATGATGGCTGCGTATTTGCCTGGCCCAACTTGCCAAACATGTAAATCGGTTATCCGGGCATCTCCATCTTCAATAGCCTCACGAATCTCTTCTTCCAGAGAGTTATTAGGCACCGCGTCAAGCAGCACTGCGCCAGTGTCCCGCATCAATCCCCATGACCACCGCCCGATGACCGATGCTCCAACGATGCCCATCGCAGCATCCATCCACACCCATCCGAGGAATTGACCTGCTAAGAGTGCCAAAATCGCGAGCACCGAAGTGAGGGCGTCCGCAAGGACGTGGAAGTAGGCTGACCTCAGGTTGTTGTCGTGAGTGCGGTCTCGCCCGTGATCATGCCCTGGAGAGTGAACGTGATGGTTGTGATAGCCCGAATGGCCGTGGCCCAACAGCCAGGCGCTGGCAAGGTTCACAGCCAAGCCCAAAACCGCAATCCAAGTCGCTTCGACAAACGCGATTTGCCCAGGCTCGAAGAAACGCTGAACGGACTCGACGCCGATCCCTACCGCGATGATCGCTAGCACAAGAGCGCTCGCAAAGCCGGCAAGATCACCCACCTTCCCCGTGCCGAAGGTAAATCGCGGACTGTGGGCGTGTCTGCGGGCAAAGGAGTACGCCCACGCGGCTACCCCCAGCGCGCCCGCATGCGTGGCCATGTGGAATCCGTCGGCGAGCAGGGCCATCGAGCCCGTGAGCCAGCCAGCGGCAATTTCGACCACCATCATCGCTGCCGTAAGGACCACCACGTACAACGTGCGTCTCTCGTGCGCCTCGTGCGCTTGACTGAGGAAGATGTGCTCGTGGCGGAGGGTATCGTGGGTATGATGCATTTAGATCATCTCGCAGCGGATACGTGCAATGTACGCCTCCTAGTGTACACTTTCCACCCATTGCCGACACGTCCCCAAATGGCTTGGCTAGCGAGGCAAACCCTTCCGATCGACTCGAAGAGAGCAAGGTTTGGGAACGTCCATTGGCGTTCCCACCGCGCTCTTTGGGTGTTCGTCTTTACGCCCAACAGCTGTCGAGACTTCCGCCAAGTTGAAGAGCGCATTCAACGCCCGAGAATCGGCGCATCAACCCAGATCCTCATTGGCCTCCGCTCCGGTGCGCACGATGCCCTGGCCGGACGTGCGGGCGCGGCGGCGCGGAGACGACCGCCTGCCGCCGCTCGTGAAAAATTCGTAATTACCGGAGAAGGGCAATGTCATCCTCGCGCAGCATATGTATGTCGTGAGCAATGATCAGGATTACAGCATGCACCTGGGCACTAGCAGAGGCGCCAGCCAAGGGAGCTTCTCGATCCGGTCTGCCGCCTCTAGTGGTCTGGGTGCATCCTCAGGGTCTGCGCCCGTCGGGTGCCGCCTGTGACTGCCGCTTCGTCGCTTGATCTAATTTTGCGATGTCGTAGCGCCATCAAGGAGACAAAAGTGAGCACGAAGTCTGTCTACCATTCAACTCTAACTCAGCTGCTCCATCTTTTTATCGCGGCAGCTGTAGTGCACCAGCTTATAATCAGCCTTGTGATGAAGCATCCGGAGCGAGGAAGTCCCGGAGACGCTTATTTCGAGCTGCACGAGTGGGTGGGAATAGCGAGCCTGGCTGCTCTCACAGTCTTCTTCCTCTGGGCGGTCGTTAGGCGGGGTGAGACAAACCTCGGCATGCTCTTTCCCTGGTTTTCCGGGAAGCGTCTCCGCGCCTTTTGGATGGATCTCAAAAGCCACCTTTCCAGCCTGAAGGCTGGGCGCATACCTCTCACCCAAGAGAGTCCGCTGGCAAGTGCCGTGCATGGAGTGGGCCTGCTCCTCGCGCTGGTGATGGCCACTTCAGGTGCAGCCGGCTATTTCATCGCCACTGCCCGACCGCTTCTTTCGATCCATGAAACCGTAGCGCCGCTGATGTGGGCCTATCTGGTCGGGCATGCCGGGCTCGCCGTCCTGCACCAGCTGGCGGGACATCGAATCTTCCAGAGCATGTTCGGTTTTCGAGCTGCCGCCAGGACTGAGCAAGACTCTCTTGCCGGGAAGTGAATCACGCGCCGCCGAGAATGGCGGCGGCGCGGATGCTAAGCCAAGAAAAAGGGGCTCTAGCAGCTTTCCGAGGCTTGACGTGACCCCCGTTTCTTCATCCACCTGGACCTAGAGACCGGCCCCTCGAAGGGACGGACGGAATGAAGCGGAAGCAGTTTTCGGAAGAGCAGATCATCGGCATTCTGAAGGAGGCCGAGGCGGGTGCGGTGGTGACGGAGCTGTGCCGCAAGCACGGCATGTCGAGCGCGACCTACTACGCCTGGAAGGCCAAGTATGGGGGCCTGGAGGTGTCCGAGGCGAAGCGGCTGCGGGCACTGGAAGACGAGAATGGCAGGCTCAAGCGGCTGCTGGCCGACGCCATGCTGGACAATGCGGGGTTGAAAGACCTGCTGGCAAAAAAGTGGTGAGCGCGGCCGCCAAACGGGAGGCGGTCGCGCGGTTGCAGGCTGGATTCGGGATGAGCGAGCGGCGCGCCTGCGCCGTGATCGGGGCCGACCGGACGAGCATGCGCTACCGCTCATGTCGCGGGGGCGACGAGGATCTGCGGGCACGGCTGCGCGAGTTGGCAGGCCAGCGTCGCCGGTTCGGCTATCGGCGGCTGCACATCCTGCTGCGGCGCGACGGCGTCACCATCAACCGCAAGAAGACGCAGCGGCTCTACCGAGAGGAGGGCCTGACTGTGAGGCGCAGGAAGGGACGAAGGCGCGCCGTGGGCGCGCGGGCACCTGGGCCGGTGCTGGCGCTCCCCAACCAGCGCTGGAGCCTGGACTTCGTTCATGACCAGCTTGCCACCGGCCGGCGGTTTCGCGTGCTCAACATCGTCGACGACGTCACGCGCGAATGCCTGCGTGCGGTGGTGGACACCTCGATCTCCGGCAAGCGGGTCGTACGCGAACTGGTCGACCTGGTCGCCGAGCGTGGTCGGCCAAGCATGATTGTCAGCGATAACGGCACCGAGCTGACCTCGAACGCGGTGCTGGTCTGGTCGGGCGAGTCAAAGGTCGAGTGGCACTACATCGCGCCGGGCCGCCCCATGCAGAACGGCTATGTCGAGAGCTTCAACGGCCGTATGCGCGACGAGCTGCTCAACGAGACGCTGTTCCTCAGCCTCGCGCACGCCCGCGCCGTGGTCCGGGAATGGGTCGACGACTACAACACCGAGCGGCCGCACTCCTCGCTCGGCTACGCCACCCCGGCGGCCTTCGCCGCCGAGATCGAGAAGCAATGGCCTGGACGCGTCCAGGCCATTGCTTCGTGTGCGCTCGTGCACCACAACAAACGCCGGTCTCTGGTCCCGGCTGGATGAAAGCCGGGGGTCACGTCAGGCTGTACGTCGCCTTCGTGGCCGTGCTCATCATGGGAGCGACGCTCCTGTCGGGGCCATATGGGCTGACTACGGCGATTTTGGCAGCTTTCGATGCGGCAGCCGCCCTGTTTCTCATCGGCATAGCGATGATCATGCGACGGGGTTCGGCAGAGCGCTTGCGTCAACATGCTCAACGTTATGACGCCTCCCGCCCGATTCTCATGCTCGTAGCGGCGCTGACCATCGCCGCAGTCGCTTGAGCGATCATTGTCGAGCTGACTCACGCGAGGCCTCATAATGATCGTCAGCTGATCTTGGCGATCTTTACCCTTTTTGCCGCGTGGCTATTCGGAAACGTTAGCTTCGCGCTCCACTATGGCCATGTCTACTACCGGGGCGTGGGGGATTCGCCCCCCGAGGGGCTCAAATTCCCTGGCACGCAAGTTCCGGATTTCTGGGATTTCTGCTACTTCTCGTTTGTCATAGGAATGACGTTCCAGGTGTCCGATGTCGCGGTATGCACCCCGGCGCTTCGCAGGCGCGTCGTGCTCCACGGGCTGGCAGCATTCATTTTCAACGTCGCCGCCATAGCCCTGACCGTCAATGTGGTTGGCGCCGCCCGATGAACTCGAAATGCCTTGGCTTAGCGGGTCTATCGGGTGATCAGAACCAGATCCTGAACCCGGCCACGATCATGGTCTGCCGCGTGCTTTCGCCTTCAGCTCTTAGGAGGCGGCTGGTACTCCCGAAGGAACGCCTGTGGGCAACACCGACATAAGGGGCGAATTCGCGGCGGATCTCGTAGCGCAGCCGAAGTCCGATCTCCGCGTCCGTGAGGCCGCTGCCGATCGCGAACGCCTCATCCTTCTGCAACGCGAAACTCGCCTCCAACCTCGGTTGCAGGATCAGGCGCTGGGTGAGCAACTGGTCGTAGCTGCCGGTAAGCCGGCCGGATATCTGTCCCTTGGTGCTTATGAAGAGTGTCGGCTCGATTTCGAAACGATAGGGAGAAAGGCCCTGCAGGCCGATGGCGGCGTAGGCGCGCATCCGGTCCGGACCCCGCCCCCAACGTGAGGCGAGACGTCCCCCCACCTGGAGATCGAAATAGGGTGATATCAGCCGGCCGTAGAGAAGCTGCACCTCGGCATCGCCGCCATCCCTGGCGCGCGTGCTCTGGACACCTTCGGTCTTGACCCAGAGCCGTTCATAGTCTCCGCCGAACCAGCCAAATGCGTCCCAGCGGAACGAGCCCGGGCCGGCGCTTTCCCGGTATTCCAAAAGATCGAGCAGGACGAAGCTGTAATTGCCGTCGTCCGCCGTCGGGCTCGGCCAGCCGGGCTGGGGCTCGAGGTTGTGGAGCGTCGTCACAGGTGGGCCGGGCGCGGCCGCAGGCTCGGCGGCCGGGTTTTCCATGTCACCCATCATGGGCATCTCATCCGGCGCTGCACCAGTACTCGAAGCCGGCGCCTCCTGCACTGGTTGCGAAGCTTCGGTAGGCGGCTGGGAATGGGCAGTGTGCTGAGCCCAGGCCGGTGCGGCAGCCAGCATCACGGTTCCGCCGAGCAAAAACCGCATCATGATGCAGCCGCCGACGGATGCGAGACCTCGACCACGCGAAACATCCCCAATTCCATATGCAGCAGGAGGTGACAGTGCATCGCCCATCGCCCCGGTGCGTCAGCCGTGACGGCTACGGTGAGGCGTTCTGCAGGCTTGACGCTGATGGTATGCTTTCGGGGCTGATGGGCGCCTCCGCCGTTTTCCAGTTCCATCCACATCCCGTGCAAGTGGATCGGATGCTCCATCATTGTGTCATTGACGAAAACGAGGCGAAGGCGCTCCCCATAGCGGAAGGGGATCGGCTCTCTCGCTTCGGAATATTTTCGGCCGTCGAATGACCACATGTACCGTTCCATGTTGCCGGTGATGTGGAGTTCGATCTCTCGCGCAGGGGCGCGCTGGTCGCTTTGGGGGACGGTGCTGAGCAGGTCGGTATAGACCAGCACCCGGCCGTCACTGGCCTCGAAACCGGAGCCCGGTTCGTCGAGCCGACTGCGGGCGACCATTGCGATGGACGAATTACCCGCTCCGTGCGTGTCGGGACCATGGACAAACGGGGTCGATGCCGTACCAGCAGCAGCATGCTGATTGGAAGAAGCGGCGACGGTGCCGCCCATGTCCATTCCAGCCATTGCATTGTTCACAACCGCCTCGCGCGTCGCGGCGGCGGCCTCACGCGTCCTGTCGACTTCCGGCATGCCCTGCATGTTGTGACCCGCAATATCCATGACGGGCTGACTTGACGGTGAAGGCGGGGCCTGCATCCCCTCCATTCCGGTCGGCCCTGCCGCTCCAGCGCTCATATCCATGCCCGACATATCCATCCCCATGTCGGCCATCGTTCGGATCGGCCGCGGGCGGCGCGGAGGAATTGGTGCGCTCATCCCGGGGCGTGGGGCCAGGGTGCCGCGGGTGAAGCCACTGCGGTCCATGGATTCGACCATGAGAGTATAGGCGCGATCGTCAGGCTGCACGATGGCGTCGAAAGTCTCGCCTGGGGCGATCCTGAATTCGTCGACCTCCACGGGACGGATGTTCTGGCCGTCGGCTTGAACCATGGTCAGCTTCAGGCCAGGGATACGAACGTCGAAGTAAGTCATCGCTCCGGCGGCGATGAAACGCAGCCGCACTCGCTCCCCTGGCCGGAAGAGCGCGGTCCAGTTCGCCTCGGGAGGCAGTCCGTTGATCAAATAGGTGTAGGTGTAACCGGTTACGTCCGCGAAGTCCGTGGGATCCATCCGCATGCGGGACCAGGAGAGGCGCTCGGCGAGCGTCGCCGGCAGACCGTTCTTCGAAGAGTCGCGAATAAAGTCAGCAAGGGTCCGCCGCTGGAAATTGTAGTAGCCGGCCTGCTTCTTGAGCTTGCTGATGATGGTCGCCGGAGATTCGAAGCTCCAGTCTGAAAGCATGACCACATAGTCGCGCTCATAGGCGATCGGATCGGGTCCGGCTGGATCGATGATCAACGGGGCGTAGACGCCGAGCAGTTCCTGCCCGCCCGAGTGACTGTGACACCAGTAGGTGCCGCTTTGCCGGACCGGGAATCTATAGGTGAAGGTCTCGCCCGGCCCGATGCCGCCGAAGCTCACGCCTGGCACGCCATCCATGTCGGGAGGCAGAATGATCCCGTGCCAGTGAATCGAACTGATCTCAGTCAGCCGGTTGGTGACGCGGAGGACGGCCTCTTGACCCTCCTTCAGGCGAATCAAGGGGCCGGGGACCGTTCCGTTGATCGCTTGAGCCCCGCCGGCACGGCCGTTGATTCGCAGCGCCAGATCATCGACGCTCAGGTCGAGCACCCCCGCCGCGTCGGGCGCGAGCGCGCCGTCCGCTCCGGAGGGCTGCGCCCAAGCGTAGCCGGGCGTGAGTTCGCGCAAAGCCAAAAGGGCGCCAAAGGTGCTCGCGCCATGGAGGAATTGGCGCCGGCCAAGCTGGCGACCCTGCTCCCGCGCCGCATCCTCGCTGCTTGTCATTACCCCTTCTGCTCCTGCTGGCTTCGGCTTTTGTCAAAGATACGGGTCTATATTTCCGTGTCTAGGCAAATCATCTTCGATATCGGCGGTTGGCTGAGGTTATATGGACGCACCAAATAGGGCGCCGACGCTCGCGGTGAGCCCCATCGCGAACGCTCCCCAAAACGTTACTCTTGCGGTCGCTTTGCCGATGGCAGCGCCGCCGGCGCCAGCTCCAGCTGCCCCTAAAGCTGCTAGGAAAAACAAGGAAGCTGCAGCAACGGCCGGCACGATAAACGCGACCGGGGTTAGGGCGGCGACAAGGAGCGGTAGCGCCGCGCCCACAGCAAATGTCCCCGCCGAAGTCAGCGCCGCCTGAACCGGACGGGCTTTGATGCCCGGGGACAGGCCCAGTTCGTCGTGCGCATGCGCCGATAGCGCATCTCTGGCCATCAATTGTTCGGCGACGCGGCTGGCCAGTTCCTCGTCCAGGCCGCGGTCAAGGTACAAGCGCGCGAGTTCAGCATGCTCCGCATCGGGGTCCGCTTTGAGCTCCTCCGCCTCCTTTGAAAGGTCGGCTTTCTCGGTATCCGCCTGGGAACTGACCGACACATATTCTCCGGCTGCCATGGACATCGCTCCAGCGACAAGTCCGGCAACGCCCGCAAGGAGGATGTCGCCCGATTTTGCGGAGGCAGCGGCGATCCCGACGATCAGGCTAGCGGTGGAGACGATGCCGTCGTTCGCGCCGAGCACCGCGGCGCGCAACCAGCCGATGCGGGACACGAGATGTCTTTCGTTGTGGAGGCGGCTCATACGGCTGGTATAGGCAGGTGGCAGACGGGTCGTCCACGAGTTTGGAAGGCTTTGTCATGTCGAGGAATACCTGATCCGATGTTCGGGCGAGGTGCCGAACAGAGATATCAAACCGCGCTCGAACAATGGTCGGCTTTTTGCCCAAAAGCCTTGTTTTCAGGTCGGCTACACGGGCTGGGGAGGCGCGAGCATCGCGGCGCTTTTGGATGTTTCCCCGCAGGGCGCATTGCTCATCCGGCCCACATATTTCACGACAGTCGGCACATTAGCTTACACGATCCAGTCCTTCATGCGCGAGGCACAGCCAACACGTGCATTGTTAGCCATGTCTCTGGAGGCTGACATGACAATCGTCTTCGGTTGAAGTTTTGTACGCTGACGTAGGTGTATGACAGATTTGTAATGGAAGGCGCAGGCCGCTGTTATGTTGCCGGCTCATAAGCTTCGACAGCGGTGAACATTTCCCCGCCCGAACGGAGACGAAAGATGATCAAACGAGCCTCGATGCTGGCGATGACGGTCATGCTGCTTCCTGCCGCTGCGATGGCGGCGCAGGGGCAAGCGCAGATGCCGCGTACGCCGGTTCCGGCGCCGACTTCCCATTCCGCGCATCGCAGCATGGCGGCTGAGAGCCCGGAAAACAGACAGGCTGCTGAAAGCGCGAAGCCGGTAATGCCCAATCACCGGATGATGGGTCCTGACGCCAAGTCGCCCATGTCCCCAATGAAGCCTCACACGCAATGAGATGTTGGTGCGGCTCTCGGCGGTCTCCTGCCCCCCGAAGCACCGTCGAGCAGAACCCGCGCTAGCACCGCCGGCGGCCAGCCCCGAGGCCGCCGGCGGGTACGTCTCAAGGCGAGAGACCTCTCGTCATCGAAAAATTTGAGGATGAACCTATGTCGCCCAGTTCGATGAGGTGTGCCGCCTTGACCAAAATCGATAGCATTGTTCCGCTAGGCACGCAGCGCTGGAGAAGACAGGCTTTCCTGGAGAGCGGGGCGCATCACTGGTTGGTGGTGCCACTGGCGGGCGCCGAGCGGTTTGCGGTCGGCGCCTTTCGGTTCTGGAAGTGGTGCCGCATGACCGCAAGTTCGCCTCTGCCCAACCTCCACCGCAGGCTCGCTCCGGTCGGTGGGGCCATGCTGGCCGTTCCTCTCGACGACCTCTTCGGACTCATCGCCGACTTTTGTGCATGCGCGCGCGCCGCTTCTGGAACAAGCGATCGTATCCTTGGAAGTGACGAGGTTACGCTTCTCACTGTGCTTCACGCGGGGACGGAGCCCGATGATCGCCTTGTCCAAGCGCCGCAAGATACGACCCGAGCAGCCCTTCTCCTGATCGCTGGCTGGTCGGTGCGTCATGAGATGGCGTCCGAGCTCGGCCTGACGTTCGGATCGCTCCCGAAGGAAGCCACTGCGGATGTGGGGCGCACCTCCCTGTCGCAAAACCTGCTATAGCAGCATCCCGTTAGCGGGTATTTTGCAAGCGGGCCGGTGCCGCGACGTGATCCACGGGCAATATCGCGCAGGAAGAAAATGAAGCTGCTCTTGATCGAAGACGACTGCCGGACGGCGGACTATTTGCAGCGCGGAATGGCCGAGCTCGGCCATGCCGTCGATCACGCCGCCACAGGACTCGACGGGCTGACGGCCGCGCTCACCAACGACTATGATGCGATCATTCTAGACCGCAACCTTCCTCAGCTGGACGGCTTGTCGGTCTTACAAGCGATCAGGGCCGAGCACCGGCGAACCCCCATTCTGGTGCTTAGCGCCATGGGCCAAGTCGAAGACCGGGTGCGCGGCCTCGAGGCAGGCGGCGATGACTACCTGGCCAAGCCCTTTTCCTTTCAAGAGCTGGTCGCGCGGCTCAGTGCGATCGTGAGGCGGGGCGACAGCCCCACGGCCGCCGCGACCCGGCTGACGGTGGGTGAACTCGAGCTGGATTTGCTGGGCCGGATCGCCACGAGGCGGGGACGTCGGATTGAGCTGCTGAACAAGGAGTTTCAGCTTCTGAACTATCTAATGCGTCACGCCGGTCAGGTCGTCACCCGGACGATGCTGCTCGAGGCGGTATGGGATTACGGGTTCGATCCGGGCACCAACGTGATCGATGTTCATGTCAGCCGGCTCCGGGCGAAGGTCGATCCACCTGGGGATCTGCCGCTGCTCCAGACGGTGCGCGGCGTTGGTTATAAACTCGATGCCCGTTAGGCGGGCTGGCCGCAGGCGCCCTCATGCCGGGGCCCTGCGCACTGCTTTGTGGATCACGCTTGCGGCTCTCGTCAGCACCATCGCGGCACTTACCACACAATATGTGGGTACTGTGCAGCTGGTCGAAACTGAAGCCAAGCATACGGCTCGTGCAGAGTTGCAGGGGCTGGTCGATCGGTATCGCCGGGGAGGATTGAGCGAGCTGCAGCGCTTCATCGAGCAGCGGTCGCCGGCCCTCGCCGGCGATTACGTCTATGCGCTGGCCGGACCCGATGATCGAGTGATCGTCGGGGATCTCGCCACTTGGCCGGAGGCGCTCAGCAACGATGGCTGGCATGTTTTCACTGCTGCGATGCGAAGCGGCGGAGGTCTTCGGCGACGCGAAATTGAAGGGCAGTCGCTTCAGATCGCCCCAGGTTACCGGTTATTGGTCGCCCACCCGCCCGATGGACGAGCGCGGCTGCGCAAGCGCTTCTTCGGGACGTTGGGGTGGGCGATGGCAGCGACGCTCCTGATCGGTCTCGGCCTCGGCTGGTGGATCAGCCGGCGAACACTTCGTTTCGTCAACGACGCTGCCACCATCGGTGAGCGCTTCCTCCAGGGAAAGCTAGACGAGCGCCTCCCCGTCAGCAGCCAGGGCGATGAGTTCGATCATCTTGCCGAGGTTGTCAATTCCTGCTTCTCGGAAGTGGAGCGGACCGTCGGCGGTTTGCGGGCAGCTACGGACGGCATGGCCCACGACCTGAAAACTCCACTTACCCGAATGAAGGCGCGACTCGAGCTGGCGCTCCTGCGGGGCAACCCGCCTACTCTCGGTCTTCTGGATGATACCACGCGTGATATCGACGCACTCCTCAAGCTGATCAACGACCTGCTGGCCCTTTCCAGCGCGGAAGCCGCAAATATCCAGAGCTTCACGCCGGTCGATCTGGCATCGATCGCGCGTGAGGCTTATGAGCTTTACGAGCCCGTCGCCGGTGCCCTTGGTCAGGCGCTGATCCTGGATCTCGAGCCGTCGCCCGCGTGGGGCTCGCGAGCGCTCCTTCTGCACGCGACGGCCAATCTAATCGACAATGCCCTAAAATACGGTGGAGGCAAAAGTCCGGTCGAAATACGAACACTAAGTTCCGCCAGTTCATCGCAGCTGAGCGTAGCGGATCGCGGGCCCGGCATCGCTGCCCCTGACCGCGAGCGGGCGCTCGAGCGGTTAGTTCGGCTCGATGCGAGCCGTGCGGGAGAAGGCAGCGGGCTTGGACTATCGATCGCCTCCGCGATCGCGCGCGTCCATGGCGGGAGCGTGGAACTGACCGACAACTCACCAGGAATCCGGGCAATTCTCGAGCTCCCAGCGAAGAGGTTGGTAAAGGCGGCCTCCCAACCCGAAGGCGAAGCGTGTTCGCTAGAGTGATGCGCAAATCGGAGGAAACTACGTCACACCGCATTTCATCAGGAAGGTCTAGAGCCGGCTCGCCCTGAGTGGCTCGGCGCCACGCACAGCCTGCTCGCGTTTCGGTCGGCCGACTCCTTCCGGGCACTTCCGATAAAGGGTTTCTGAACCATCGGAAAGCTCGCGCGCCAAACGCTCAAGAGGCCGAGCGCCGCTATGATCTCGTCGTTCAAGCAGCCGGCAAAGCGGAGGGACAGATTGCGTGTTGCGCGAGGCTAACGCTGTGTGACCATTGTGTGCATGCTTTGCGGCCGGGCATTGGTATTCTGTAAGACAGCGACAGTGAGATCCGCATCGGCCGGCCCGGACCGCGGCGCGGTCCGGTCGTTTAACACAAGTTGCGCGGCGCCCGTACCCGACACGTCGCGCCCCAGAGGTCGGAAGGCCTGCACGACCTGACTAACCCCCAGCGTCCCAAACCAAACAAAATTAATTGCCCCGCTTCGCGTCTGGTCGGTTTAGTTGAGAGCATCTGGCGGAGAGGGGCGATGGACGGTGGTGTTAGGGTAGTAGGAACGCCGACATGAATTCGTTATGACTATCCGCCGCGGGCGCCAATTCCCGCGGTCAGCCGCCGCTTCGTCTTCTAGCGCCGCCCAGCCTAAGGCCCGCGTAGTAACTCGATCGCCTCTGACGGAATGAGAGTTCAACCTACACACGCGGGATCCGCTGCGCGCTCAATTGCTGTCGTTCGGGCGAGCCTGAGCATTCTTAGGCGGAATTGTGGTGCGGCGATTTGACACCTGCAAACCCCTTAGAGATGCTGGCGCGGCGAGTGGGCGTCAAAACCGACCGGTTCTGATCTTCTACAAACCACCGTTCAGGTGATTTGTCTTGGGGCGTCGACAGGGAGGAGTGCTTCAGTGACGCCCGAACGCGATCTGCCGAGCAGACATTCCCCAGTAGAAGGGCGGCATCTCCGCCACCTAAAAAACTTGCACCACTGCTGACTATAACACATGACGATAGCCACCGCGCGCGAGCACGCAAGACACATAAATCAAGCACAGGAAGGCGATATATGAAGCTTGTTATAGCAGCGACGATGCTCTCCCTCGTTTCGCTTGGTGGATGCGCGACAACGAGGGCCACTGCCGAACAGCGAGCGAGCTGCGAGCGCATGGAGCAAACCATGGGTGTCGGCACGACGCACGATCACGGGGAGATGAAGGGTCAAGGACTGAATCCGATGAATCTCAGCCACGAACGCTGCCAACAAATACTCGCCCAACCTCGGTAGACTTCCAGATGATAAATGCGCGGCCGCGTCCGGCTGGCATGTCCGCCGCCATCGTGCCGGGAGCAGCAGGCGGCGGTGCTTGCTGTGTGGCCGGGCCGGCCATGCCTTCTGGGCGGCTCGCCTCCTAGGTCGCTGCGGGTGTCGTAGCAAGCAAGCCGCGGCCGCGAATGCGAAGCGGTTCAAGACGCGCCTCCGGGGCGTGCGATACCTCCTCGACCCTGAACATCCCAGCTCCATGTGCAAAAGCTGGTGGAAGTGCATCGCCCATCTGCCGGCTGTGTCGGCGGTGATCGCCACGTGAGCCGCTCCGCCGGCTTCACGCTGACCGAATGTTTTCGCGGCTGGAGAGCGTCGCCGCCATTCTCGAGCTCCATCCACATACCGTGCAGGTGGAACGGATGCTCCATCATTGTGTCGTTGACGAGCACCAGGCGAGGGCGCTCGCCATATCGGAACGCGATCGGCGTCTTGGCTTCTGAATATTTCTTACCGTCGAACGACCCGATGTAGCGTTCCATGTTGCCAGTGATGTGAAGTTCGATCGCGCGCGCGGGCCGGCGCTGATCGGGTTGTGGCGCGAGGCTGCGCAGATCGGCATAGATCAGGACGCGCGCCGGGCTCATCGAAGCCGGAACCAGCCTCGTTCACGCGACTACGCGCCACCATAGCGACTGACGAGCTGCCGACGCCGTGTGTGTCCGGGCCGTGGACAAACGGCCGACCACCGGCCAGCCTTGGCCCACCGAGGCCACCAGCGGACGCAGCCACGGGCTTCATGCTGCCCATGTCCATGCCCTGCATGTCCATACCCAGGTCGGACATGGCGCGAAACCGGGCGCTTGCGACGGGTCGGTACGGGCGCGTTCATGCCCGCTCGCGGCGCTAGTGTATCGCGGGTGAAGCCGCTGCGGTCCATGGCCTCGGCTATCACCGTGTACGCTCGCTTTTCGGGCTGCACGATCACGTCGTAAGTCTCGCCCGGAGCGATGCGGGACTCGTCGATCTCGACAGGACGGACGTTCTGGCCGTCCGCCTGAACGAGCGTCATCCTGAGGCCTGGTATGCGTACGTCGAACTACGTCATCGCCCCAGCGGCGATGAAGCGCAGGAGGATGCGTTCGCCGGTGCGGAACGCTCCCGTTCAGTTGGCTTCAGGCGGCAGGCCGTTCACCAGGTACTGTAGGTGTATCCCGTCACGTCCGCGAAATCCGTGGGGTCCATTCGCATCTTCGACCAAGCGAGCCGCTCGAAGCCAGCCTACTCGCGAGACCAAGTGGCGCTCGGCATGAAGATGCGGGCGGCTCATCGCGTTTTGTTGCACAACTGAGAAGAATCGCGGTGACCGGCCAGACGGTCGATCGGCACCAAGTGCTTATAGTTGACTGTCATCTTCCTCGCGTAACTTAAACCTGATTTCGCGCATGCCCGCAGCCGGATGCAATCCTCCGGCGCTCGTTGCCGAGACTCAAGGCGGCATACACCAAATGATCGCCCAGCTTCAAAACACCCTGAACTGGCCCATCATTCCATTATCCTCATGTTCGAGGATATGACAGTGGTACATGAAGGGAACACCTTTGGCCGGATGATCGAAGCGAATGAGAAGCTCCACGGGCTCCTTGACAAGCACCGTGTCACGAGGCCCCTGATCGAGAATATCAGGCTTGCCGCTCCTCTCGTCAGAACATCGAAGTGGACGCCATGAATATGGATCGGGTGGCGCATCATTTCGCCAGACACCTCCCATATCTCGGTGGAGCCCAGCGTCACGGTCTCATCGATGCGGTTCATGTCGAATGGCTTGCCGTTGATCGTCAGCCCGCCACCTCCGCTTCCTGATCCCATCATACCGCCCATGCCCATGTTAAGGACGAGCCGGCGACGGCGCACCGCCTTGCTGGCGTCAGGCCGAGCTCGCGATGCGAGGAGGGTCGGCACCGCCCCACTGGCCTGAGGCTGTCCTATCGGCCGTGGCTCGAACCTCACTACAGTCGCGGGCGCGTTGGCGTTGCCCGTGCCGCCGCTTCGTCCCATGGTCCCCATCCCGCCCATCATAGAGTTGTTGCTATCCGGGGCCGTCACAAGCGAGGCGGCTCTGCCGTCTGTGAAGTCCACCAGAACCTCAGCGCGCTGCCCCGGGGCCAAGCTTATAGCCGCGATCTCCACTGTCCGTTCGAGCAGGCCGCCCTCGGTCCCGATCCAGTGGAAGCTGCGCTTATCGCTGAAGGACAGTTCGTAGATCCTGGCGTTCGATGCGTTGACGAGCCGCAGGCGGACCAATCGGTTCGGGACCACCGCCGAAGGGCTCACCGCACCGTTGACCAGGATCGTGTCGCCGCGTCGGCCCTGCATGGCGACCATCATGCCGCCTGGCAGGACGAGACGACCATCTTCAAACTGGCGATCCTGGATAAGCAGTGGGAGATCATCCACGCCATATTCCGAGGGCAGGCCGAGGCCCTGCTCCTCGTCATCGGTTACAAGCAAAGCCCCCGCCAAGCCTGAATAGACTTGCTCGGCCGTCAACCCGTGGACGTGGGAGTGATAAAGAAGCGTCGCTGCCGGCTGCCGAATAGGGAGCGTGGGTCGCCAGGTCGCACCCGGCGCGATGACCTGGTGAGGGCCTCCGTCCAGTTCTCCGGGAATCAGAAGCCCGTGCCAATGCACGGTCGTATTCGCCTCAAGCCCGTTGGTCACGGCAGCGGCGACATCATCCCCGCGACGCACCCTGACCGCCGGCCCGAGATAGCTGCCATTATACCCGAGCGTGTCGCTCGGGCGACCCGGATAGAAGGAGGTCCTTCCGGATTGGGCGCGTAGCGCGAAAGAGCGGTTCGAACGCGTGTCCAGCAGGGGTGGTACCGGCAGGAGGTTTTGCCCGCCGCTACCAGCCGGGGCGGCGCGCGAGCAAGCGGCGGTGGCAAACAGGGCCGCTCCGCCGGCCAACAGAGAGCGTCGGTCCAACATCTAAATCTGACCTCCTAAACGGTCGCTTGATTCACCATCGTTCAATCATATATGGCTCATATAAGATTTTTGGAGTAGCCGTGTCACATTTTCCCGCTGCGATGTCTCCGGAGCTATGGGAGGAGAGGGCGGGCGAAGCGGAAGCGTTCTTGCGCTCGCTTGCGAGCCGACATCGACTGATGATCCTGTGCAGCCTGCTTGGCGGAGAATTGTCGGTCAGCGAACTGGGCGAACGCCTGGGGCTGACGCAGTCCAATCTGTCACGCCATCTCGCGACGCTGCGCGACGAGGGCCTGGTAGGAACGCGGCGCGCGAGAACCACGATCTACTACCGGATCACCTCGGAGCGCGTGCTGCCGATCCTCGCCGAACTCTACAAGCTGTTCTGCGCCGAAGGCGATGTCGAGGAATGGGCCTGATGGTGGAAGGCTTCAGCCCATATTCGGCCCTCTTGGGCGGCGCGCTCATCGGCCTCTCGGCCGCGCTTCTCTGGATTGCGAACGGCCGGATCGCCGGCATCAGCGGCATCGTCGGGGGTGTCCTGGCGCCGGCCCGCGGCGACGTCGCGTGGCGCGCAACGTTCCTGGCCGGCCTGTTCGCCGCGCCCTTGCTTTACCGCGCGGCAGGAGGCGCGCTGCCAGACCTCACGACGCCACCGCCCCTCATCGTCGTGATCGCGGCCGGTCTCCTGGTAGGATTTGGGACGCGACTAGGGAGGGGCTGCACCAGTGGGCATGGCGTCTGCGGGATAGCCAGGCTTTCGCCACGCTCACTTGCCGCCACGGGGGTCTTCCTCATCGCCGCGGCGGTGACTGTGTACGTCGTCCGCCACATCGTCGGGCCCTGAGACAATGAAGAAGCTGCTCGTTGCCCTGGCTTCGGGGCTCATCTTCGGCCTGGGCCTGATCGTCTCCGCCATGGTCAGCCCGGGCAAGGTTCTAGCCTTCCTCGATGTCACAGCACCTTCCTGGGACCCCAGCCTGGCCGTGGTGCTGGTCTCGGCGGTCGTTGTCTCAGCGATAGGCTTTGAAGTCGGCCGAAGGCGCAAGGCCCCGCTTTTCGCCTCTGCGTTCAACGGTCCATCGAACCGGGCCCTTGATGGGAAGCTTCTCGTCGGCGCCGCTTTGTTCGGTATCGGCTGGGGTCTCGTCGGATACTGTCCTGGCCCCGCTCTCGTCGCCTTGGGCCTGGGTGCGCCGCCGGCGCTGGTGTTCATCATCGCGATGCTGGTCGGCATGGGCTCTTTCGCCCTTCTCCAACGTTACCAGGCGGCGGGGGCGGGGAGCTAAGCTATGACGCCGGCCGATCTCCTCACTCTCCTATCCGGTGTGATCGTTGGCTTCACGCTCGGCGTGATCGGCGGCGGCGGCTCGATCCTGGCGATGCCATTGCTGCTTTACGTCGTCGGCATGAAGGACCCGCACGTCGCGATCGGCACGAGCGCGCTGGCAGTGGCCGCCAATGCCTTTGCCAACCTGCTCCAGCACGCCCGCGCCGGAACCGTGAAGTGGCCGTGCGCGCTCGTTTTCGGAGCATCGGGCGTCGTCGGCGCGCTGATCGGCTCGACGCTCGGAAAGATGGTGGCGGGCCAGCACCTGCTGGTGCTGTTCGCAGGCGTCATGGTCGTGGTCGGCATTTCCATGTTGCGCGGCAAGTCCGGGGGTGGTGATCCCGGCGTGCGGATCACGCCGGCGATTGCTGTACGGCTCGTGGTTATCGGGCTGCTCGCCGGCCTGCTGTCCGGGTTCTTCGGCATTGGCGGCGGCTTTTTGATCGTCCCCGGCATCATGCTGGGAAGCGGCATGCCCATCCTCAATGCGGTCGGGTCCTCGCTGTTTTCCGTGGGCACATTCGGTTCGGCGACAGCCCTCAACTATGCCCTGTCGGGGTTCGTCGATTGGCGCGTGGCCGGCTTCTTCATCGCGGGCGGGGTCGGTGGCGGCATCGCCGGCATGCGAGCCGCTGTCCGCCTTGCCGACCACAAGGGCCTGCTCACTCGAATCTTCGCCGTCGTCCTGTTGGCCGTGGCCGCCTACATGCTGTTCCGCAGCCTGGGCGCGATCGGCAGCTAAGCATTTTTGGAGACCGATCATGATTTTTCGTCAGCTGTTCGAGCCGGAGTCCTCAACCTACACCTACCTCCTCGGCTGTCCCGAGACCCGCAAGGCCGTCCTGATCGACCCTGTCCTGGAGACGATCGAACGCGACCTGGCCGCGCTTCAGGAGCTGGAGCTTGAACTGGCCTACACGCTGGAGACGCATGTTCATGCGGACCACGTCACATCAGCCTGCTATCTGCGAAGCCTGACCGGCTCCAGGATCGCCTACCCGGCCATGGACGGCCTTCCCTGTGCCGATGTTGGGGTCGCCGAGGATCAGCCTCTGACGGTCGGCGCGCTCACCCTACAGCCCCTGTTTACGCCGGGGCACACCGACGCCCACCACACCTACCTCGTTGATCTGCCTGGGGTCCTTCGCGCGTTTACGGGCGACGCACTGCTGATCGACGGCTGTGGCCGCACCGACTTCCAGAACGGTGACGCCGCCACCCTTTATCAATCGGTGACACAGAAGATTTTTACCCTGCCAGGCGATGGCCTGATCTTCCCCGCGCATGACTATAATCATCGTCACATTACGACGGTGGCGCAGGAGCGCGAGCGGAACCCCCGCCTCGCGGGCAAGACCGTTCAGGAGTTCGTGGCGATCATGGACGCTCTCGATCTTCCATATCCCAAGAAGATCGACGCTGCCGTTCCCGCGAACAAGCTCTGCGGGGATTGCCCGACAGACTTGCCCGAGGTGCTCCGCCAGATAGGCGGCAAGTCGCAACAGGGCTGAGAGAGCTGACTAGGTTCAGTTTACAGGAGAAGATTGATGACGACACGTACCGCCAAACAGCTGGTTTCCGAAGCCAATGCCGTTGTTGAAAGTCTCCCGCCTCAGGATGCGGCCAAGCTCGTCGGGGTTCCCGACGTGCAGTTTGTTGACATCCGCGAGCCGGCCGAGGTCGCGAAAACAGGCCTTGTCGCCGGCGCGGTGCACGTGCCGCGCGGCCTGCTGGAGTTCCAGGTTGATCCGGAAAGCCCTACTCACAATGCCAAACTCGCTGCCGGATCACGATTGGTGCTCTATTGTGGGTCCGGCGCCCGCTCCGCTCTTGCCGCGAAATCGCTCAAGGACATGGGCATCGAGAACGTCGTCCACGTGCCAGGCGGTTTTTCGGCGCTCAAGGACGCCGGGGCCTCAATCACGTCGCAATAGGTCGAAGTGGGATCAGGCACCCGTTCTCGCTGGCAGGATATGATCGTTGGATAGCCACATTGCTTTTGCCAGCCTCGGGTTAAGTCCGGTTGCCCTTTCCATCGGGCCGCTCGACATCAGGTGGTACTCGCTGGCCTATATCGCCGGTATCATTGCCGGATGGTGGTATCTGCTGCGGTTGCTCGCGCAACCGGCCGCCCCGATGAACCGTCAGCAGGCGGACGATCTCGTATTCTACGCAACGCTCGGGGTGATCCTGGGGGGGCGGCTAGGCTACGTGATCTTCTACGGCCCCGAGATGATCCTCCACCCCCTGCAAATCCTGAAGCTTTGGGATGGCGGCATGTCGTTCCACGGGGGTGCTGCGGGAGTCTCGCTCGCGCTGATCCTGTTCGCGCGACGGCACCGTCTCGATTGGCTGCGGGTCCACGACTATGTCGCATGCACGGTGCCGATCGGCCTGTTCTTTGGTCGCCTTGCCAATTTCGTGAATGGCGAGCTTTGGGGAAAGCCCTCCGATCTGCCGTGGGCTATGGTGTTTCCCGGGAGCCAGGATGGTCTCGCTCGACACCCGAGTCAGCTCTATGAGGCCGGGCTGGAAGGCCTGGCGCTGTTCGCGCTGCTCGCCTTCCTGTTCTGGTTTTCCACTGCAAGGCGCCAGCGCGGTATGCTTGTGGGCGTCTTCCTCCTTGGCTATGGACTAGCCCGCTTCACAGTCGAGTTTTTTCGTGAGCCGGACTCGCAGCTTGTCGGCTTTGCAGTCAGGACCGGCTTGCACATGGGGCAGTGGCTCACGGCGCCTATGATAGTGGCCGGAATCTACCTGATTGTCGCCGCTCTGTACCGGCCTGCCCTTCGATCAACGGCCGATATGCACTAATCCACGTCAGCGCGCTTCGGCGGCAACGGCGAGACAAAGTTGCTTGGGAGAAGGGCTCGACAGAGATCTATTCCATCACCTTGCGGCGTTTGAAATCGCCGCAAAGGGCCGGTCGACGTGAAGCTATGCCGAAGCGACCCGCTTGATCCAGGCATCAATCTCGGCCTCGACCCAAACGGTGCATTTCGGGCCAAGCGACCGCGATCGCGGAAACCTGCCATCGCTCATGCGCTGATAGATTGCGGACCGCTTGAGGCCGACCCGGGCCATCACTTCGGGCAGCCGGAGGAGCCGCCCGGGGACCGGTGGCGAAGAGGCGTCCTCGCGGGGGAATGGTATGGCATCATTGCTTTGGGGAAGGGCGTTCATAGGTCGTCCAGTCTTTGGCTAGCTCGGTCCCCTCCGAGGCATTCTTCGTCAGCGGCCCAGCGACGTGCCGATATCGCGGCTGACAAAGTCATCGATATGTTTGGCGAGCATGCGCGCGACGAGCTGCGAGGTGCCATTGGCCCAGCGTGGCCTGACATCCTCGACCCTTCGCCCGAGCGTGCGTTCGAGGTGCGCCGGCAGCGCGCTGAAAAACTCTTCAAGAAATTCGCCCATCTCGCTGCGCATCCACTCGCAGGCCAGATCCTCCTGCCCGGCCAGGGCGAGAACGATGGTAGCGCGCGGGAATGCGCCGCAAGCGGTAAGAATATGGGGGGCTTCGTCGAGCGCTATCGGGCGTTCGCCGCGCAGAACCCTGAGCAAGGTTTCGCGGTGCATACCGACGTCGCGGGCGATCTGGTGACGGGGCTTGCCGGAAATCTCAACGGCGTGGGCGAGGGTACGCGCGACTGACTCGTTCGCGTGGGTGGACGGGGATTGATGCATGGCAGGCCTCTCGATTGATCCAGCGAGTCGCAGGCATATCGCGAGAGCCGTGTTGTAGGAAAACGAAAAGAACACATAGGGAACATCTCGTTTCTAGGCGAATCGAGACGAGAGGGCGATTCGCCGCAGTACTCCGGCGTTAGCGACGGAGCTTTCCGCCAGAGAGCCCTCGTTAAGTGGCTGCGTTCAGGCGGATTCTCCGCCAGCCATCGCCGACGTTAGTCCATATGCGTCCGCCACGAAGCCGACGTGACGGATGACGCTTTCCTATAGCCATTTCCTAGATGCATGTGGAACACACAGCGAACGAAAGGACGCTGCGTTCACCCCTCGAAGCGGAGCTTCACATGCAGTCTCTCCACCTCATCCGGCGTCCCCGCGCCAGCGGCATCGGCAAAGCCGCCAACATTGCCATCCCCGTCGCCATCGCCGCGCTCGCGGCCGGAGCCGCCTATGCGGGCGCCGACACGACCTTCACCCCGGCGCTGACGAAGTTCACCGACTTCCTCGAAGGCTCGGGCGGCAAGATCATCACCGTCCTCAGCCTCGCGGGCGGGCTCATCGGCCTCGCCTCCGGGCGCTTCTCGCTGAGCCAGGTCGCGGTTCCCGTCGGCGTCGGCATCGGCGTGGGCACGGGTGTCCCGATCGTCACCTCGGTCGTGACCGCGGTCATCTGACGGTCGGGCCGGGAAGGCGCGTCGCCATGGCGGACCGGTACATCATTCCCCGTCGGCTCGACGATCCGGAGCTCATCGGCTTCTGGACCATCGACGAGTTCGCCGGGATGATCGTCCCATTCACCTGGGGCATCCTCAGCCAGCATATCTTCATCGGCATCGTTGTCGCCTTCGGCGCCTGGTTCGCGCTGCGAAAGGCAAAAGCAGGACGCGCCAGCTCCTGGCTCACCCATGCCGCATATTGGTATCTGCCGGCCGGATTCCTGGGCCTCCGTGCGACGCCGCCTTCCCACTGCCGCCTGCTTGCCGGTTGAGGGGAGACACCCATGTTCGCCGACATCTCGCACGAGCGCCAACAGTCGCTGCTGAGGCAGCGCAACCTGTTCGCGTTGACCAGTGCCGGCTTGGCCGTCGCGCTCGCCATTGCGACAAGCCTCGCCGCGACCCGCGACCGCGAGGTGGTGCTTCTGCCGACGCTGCCGAAGCAGCTCACCGTGAGCAGCGCCGGGGTCGAGGCCGACTATCTTGAGCTCGTCACCCGCGACACCGCGCTCGTCCTCCTGAACCGCAGCCCCGAGGGTCTCGATTATTGGATGAGCGAGATCCTGAAGCTGGCCGATCCGGCCAGCCACGGCCGCCTCAAGGCAGAGCTCGTCCGCATTGTCGAAGAGCAGCGCGGCTCTGACGTGACCCAAGCATTCGTCATCCGGACGATGACCGTCGATCCGAAAGCTCTCTCGTCCGAAGTCACGGGCACGCTCAAGACCTTCGTCGGCGCGCAGGTCATCGCCAGCGAAGAGCGCCGGTTCCGCTTCAGCTGGACCTACCGGGGGCTGCGGCTCGCGCTCTCGGGCTTCGTCCAGCTGCCACCCCAGGACAAATCCAAGGAGGCCCAGTGATGGCTTACCAACGCAGGAGGCTTGCGCGTGCGGCGCTGCCCGCCCTGACCGCGATGCTCGCGCTCACGAGCTTGCCGGCGCATGCGGCCGACCAGTTCAAGCAGGCGGCGGACGGCGCCGGCGTCGAGTGCTCGGTCTCGGCTCGCGAGCTCACCCGCTTCGCGCTCGTCGGCGACCAGTTTGCGAGCGTGTCGAAGATGTCGACCGGCACGCCGTACAACGACTTTGCCGTCACTAACGAACCCATTCGCGGCGATATCTACGTCTCCGTGCCCGAGACCTACGCGGCCGGGTCGATCAGCTTCTTTGCGACGACCAGGAAGGGCTTCGTCTACAAAGTCTCGTGCCGGGTCGAGCCGATCCCGGCGGCGCAGGTGTTCATCACCAACCCCGCGATCGCCACCAACCAGGCCGCGGAATGGGAGAGCGAAACTCCGCTTGGCGTAAGCGCCGTTCGCCTCGTGCAGGCGATGGCCAACGATCGGACGATCGACGGCTTCGAGGTGCGGCAGGCGACCGACTTGCCCGCTCGCGCCGGCGACCTCGAGATCCAGCTGGTCGCCGAATACCGCGGCGCGAGCCTCGCCGGCAAGGTCGTCCGGATCACCAACCGCGGGCGCAAGTCCATCACCCTCGCCGAGCGCGACCTCGCGCCCCGCGACACCCTCGCCGTCTCGATCGTCACCCCGACGCTCGAGCCCGGCTCCAGCACGACGGCCTTCGTGGTCGGCGCCAACGGGGAGAGCAGCCATGACTGACACCAGCCAGAATCCCGCTCCGCTGCAGGCCGAGCCCGCCGCGCCGTCCGAAGTGGCCGGCCTCAACGCCCGCACTGCGCGCCGGCAGAGGCTGCTGCTCGGCGGGATCGGCGCGATCGCGCTCGTCGGCGGCAGCTGGTTCATCCTCGGTGGCGACGAGGACGGCGCGTCCAGCGACCCCCAGGCGGCGACAACCATCGATACTGCCGGTCTCGTGAACCGCGACCTGTCGCAGCGCGAGTTCGTCGCCAGCTACGGCAACCGGCTCGACGCGGTGACGCGCGAGCAGAAGGCCCTTCGGGAATCCGCCGTCCCGCGCAGCGAGGTCGAGGCGCAGCTCGCCGCGCTCAAGGCCGAAAACCAGGCCATGCGCGTCGACGGGCAGGCGGCGATCGATGCGATCTCGGCCGAGAACGCGGACCTCAAGTCGCGGCTCGCCGCCCAGGCTGCCGCGCCCGCGCCGGCAGCGCCGGCCCCAGCCTACGGACCGCAGGCGGGCGGCTATGATGCGCGCGGCCGTACGGCGTCGTCGCCGCAGCCCGGCACGGTCGCTGGCCCGGACCCGATGATCCCGTCACCCGGCGAGGTGAAGCTGCTGAGCTTCGCCAGCGAGAAGGCCGGGACGACCGGCCTTCGCGCGGCACGCCCGGAGGCGCCGCCGGTCGTCGTGGAGGACTCGCCCGATTACCTTCCGCCCAATTCCTATGCCCCGGCCCGGGTGATCGTCGGCGTCGACGCTTCCGCGGGCGTCGCCAGCCAGACCGATCCGCTGCCGGTCGTGCTGAGGATCACCGGCCCTGCACGGTCGGTGATGCAGAACGGCAAGGTGCTCACCACCCGCATCCAGGGCTGCGTGGTCAACGGCGCGGCGCGCGGCGACCTCTCCTCGGAGAAGGTCTATGTGAAGCTGGCCCGCATGACCTGCGACCAGCCCGGCGGCCGAGTGGCGGTGAGCGAGGTCAAGGGCTTCATCAGCTTCGCCGGCAAGTCCGGCGTGCGCGGGCGGGTTGTCAGCCGCGAAGGCAGCCTCGTCAGCCAGGCGCTGCTCGCCGGGATCATCGGGGGGGTTCGGCCGCGGCTTCTCGGCCAACGCCAACAGCCTGTTCTCCGGCATCGCCACAAACCCCGACGGCACGCGCGGCCAGCTCTCGCCCGGCGACATTCTGATCGGCGGGCTCGGCCAGGGCGCCGCCGACGCCGCCGATACGGTCAGCAAGTATCTGATCGAGCGCGCCGAACAGTACCAACCCGTCGTCGAGATGCCGACCGGCATCGATGTCGAGATCGTGTTCCTCGACGGCGTCTACGTGAGGAACTCCCAATGACCCCCGACGCGATCGAAGCACCCGACAAGACGGCCCGCCGCTGGCTGCGTCCGGCCGCCGGACTCGCCGCCGTCATCGCGGTATCCGCCGCCACCGGCTGGGGCGTTGCCAGCCTCGCCGCGCCGACGGCTGCTCCCGACACCGCCACGGTTCGCGCAGCGCTCAAGCTCAGGCTTCCGAAGACGCCGATCGATGCGATCGACTGCTCCGGGCTCGGCGGCCTGTGCGAGGTCGCCTCGAAATCGACGCTCTTCTACGTCGACCGGGCGGCGAAGTATCTCGTGATCGGCCGCATCTACGACATGGAGGCGCGCCAGGACCTGACCGCCGCGCGGCTGCTGGCGCTCAATCCGGATCTGCTGATGGCCGGCGCAGCACGCCGCGAGGCCGGAGACGACGAGCCGCCGCAGCAGCGACCCAGCGTCCCGGCGCGGGTCTCGCTCACCGGGCTCCCGGCGAACGGGGCGATCACCTGGGGCCCGGCCGACGGGCCGAAGGTGGTCGTATTCTCCGACTTCAACTGCAGCTACTGCAAGAAGCTCGAGGGCGAGCTGAAGGCGATCGGCGCGCGCGTCGAGGAACGCCCGATCTCGATCTTCGGCGCGGAAAGCCGCCAGGTCGCCGAGCAGGTGCTCTGTTCGCCCCGGCCGGAGATGTCGCTGCGCATGGCCTATTCGGGCCTGGCACTCGCCAATCCCAAGCCCTGCGACACGACCGGCCTCGACGCCAACGAAGCCTTTGCCAAGGCGCACGGCTTCGGAGGGACGCCGGTCATCGTGCGTCCGTCCGACGGCGCCGTGCTCGAAGGCTATCGCCCCGCGGCCGCGCTGCGCGCGTTCCTCCGCGCCGCTCCCCGCCAGACCAGCAAAGGATGACCCACATGCCCTCTCGCACGCGCCTTATCGTCTGCGCCGGCCTCGCGGCGGCGCTGAGCGGCTGCACCACGTTTGGCACCAACATCCAGGGCGATTTCAGCTGCCGCGCGCCCAAGGGCGGCTGTGCGCCCAGCCAAGTGATCGACGCCGGTGCGACCGCGGCAATCGAGGATGGTCGATCCTCGTCGGAGCTCGCTCGGGTCCGGGCCGGGGTTGCGGCCGGCGACACCGGCCGGACCTCCGAACGCACGCTGCGGATCGTGTTCCCGGCCCATGTCGACAAAGCCGGAACGCTTCACGACGAGGCCGTCGCCTGGGCGGTCGTCGAAAACCCGCGCTGGGCCGCGGAGCTGCGCCGCAAGCCCGGCGAAGACGCCGCGCCGCCGCTAATGCGCCAGCTCGGCCGGCAACTCAGGGCCGCCCAGGAGGCGCCCGCCGCCGCCACGCAGGAGCCCGACACCGACCTCGGCTCGCCCTTCTCGCCGACAACACCGCCCATCCAGGATTCTCCCGTCGCCTCGCCGCTGGTCCTCCCCTCCACGGCGCGCGAGGCCGTAGCCGGTGCCAAGGCACCGGCGGTCGAGGGGTTCGACATGTCTGCCCCCCTGCATGATCGGACCCCTCGGCCTGGCGGCGATGCGCCGCTGACGTTCCCGAGCATCGAGGCGATCGAAGCCGCCAAGGCCCCAAAGGACGCCGATGCCGGCAAGACCTCCGCCCCCGCGCAAGCCGACAAGGAACCCAAGTGATGGCCGAGCGGCTGAACACGATTCTGGACCGCGTGCTCACCGGACTGCTCGGCGACGCCGAACATGCGGAGAAGCGCCGGCCGCCGCTGATGCTCGACATGCTGTCAGACTGGCTGCCGTACCGCGTCTTCGACCCGGCGAGCCGGCTCTATTTCAACGCGCGCTCCAAGGGCTTCATCCTCTCGGTGACGCCGCTGATCGGCGCCGACGAACGCACCGGCGAGATCCTCGGGGCGTTCTTCTCCGAAGGCCTGCCGCCCGGCGCCTGCCTCCAGGTGCTGCACCTCGCGTCCCCGCGCATCAGCCGGATTGTCGCGCCCTGGTTCGCCCCGCGCTACGTCCAGGGCGGAGTCTATGAGGCGATCGCCCGCCACCGGGCCAAGCGGCTCTATGGCCTCGTCTGGGAATCGGGCTCGGCGGACGCGCCGTTCCATGCGCGGCACCACCAGGTGATCGTCTCGGTCGGCGTTCCGGCGTCGAAGACCGTGAGCAACGAGGAGCTTAAGCAGACCCGCGACGGGCTCATCGCGATGTTGAAGTCGCTGAACCTCGGCGTCGCGGAGGTGGGACCGCAGCAGCTCATCGCGATCCTCGACGACCTGACCTCGCCGACCACGGCGCCGCAGGACGATGCCGCCCCCTACAATCCCGCCGATCCGATAGCGGCCCAGGCGATCCGCCACGACATCGAGCTCGTCGTGCACGAGGACCGGATGCACTTGCGCACCGAGCGCTTCCGCCCGACCGGCAGGACCGAAGGCGGCGTTCCCGAGATCGGCACCGTCTATCCCGACGCGTTCGACGTGCGGCATTTCGCGGTTCGCAACATGCCGCAGCGCTGGGCGCCGTGGGAGTGCGCGCGACTCATCGGCGACCTGTTCACCGACAAGCTTCGCTTTCCCTGTCCGGCCGCGACCATGCTGTGCCTCGTCTATCCCGACCAGGAAGCGGCGAGCGCCAAGGCCGGCTTTAAGTTCATGCGCACGACCAGCCTCGCCGGCGCCAGAAGCGCCCGCTTCCTCCCGCGCATCGGCGAGCAGGCCGCCGAATGGCAGCACGTCCAGGCCGAGCTCCAGGAAGGCCGCCGGCTCGTCCGGGTGTTCTATGGGATCACGGCCTATTCGCCGCTCGGGGCGGGCGACCGCCACGAACGGGCGATCAAGTCGATCTACAAGGCCGCGGGCTGGGATCTCGCCGACGAGCGATATTTGCAGGTCCAGGGCCTGCTCGCGGCCATGCCGCTGACGCTCGCCGACGGGCTCGGCGCCGATATGGAGCGGCTGAAGCGCTTCAAGACGGTGCTGTCGACGACCGCCGCCAACATCGCGCCGATGCAGGGCGAATATCTCGGGAGCGCGCAGCCCCACCTGCTGTTCGTCGGTCGTCGCGGCCAGCCCTTCTTCTGGTCGCCGTTCGAGAACGACGCCGGCAACCACAATGTCGCGATCTGCGGCAAGTCGGGCTCGGGCAAGTCGGTGCTGCTGCAGGAGATGTGCGCGGCGCTGCGCGGCGCGGGCGCCCAAGTCGTGGTGATCGACGACGGACGCAGCTTCGAGCATTCGGTCAAGCTCCAGGGCGGCCGCTTCGTCGAGTTCACGATGAAGGCGGGCTTCTGCCTCAACCCCTTCTCCATGATCGACGCGGCCCGCGCCGAGGAGGACGAGGACTATCGTCTCGACTGCTTCGGCATGGTCAAGGCCATCGTCGGGCAGATGGCGCGGCACAGCCAGAAGCTGAGCGACACCGAGCGCGGGCTCATCGACCGCGCGGTCAACGCGGTGTGGAGCGAGCATGGTGTCGCGGCGACGATCACCGGCGTCGGCGAGGCGCTGGCGGCACAAGGCAACGGGGCCGCAGCGGACCTCGCGACGGCGCTCGCGCCCTACATGGCCGGCGGCACCTATGGTGCCTTCTTCGAAGGCCAGGCGAGCCTCGCCCTCGATGCCGACTTCACGGTGTTCGAGATGTCCGACCTGGCGAGCCGCGAGGAGCTGCGGGCGGTCGTGCTCTCGGCGATCATGTTCATGACCAGCCAGGCGATGACCCGCTCGCCCCGCCAAGTGCGCAAGCTGCTGCTGATCGACGAGGCCTGGTCGATGCTGAAGGGCGGCTCGATGGGCGAGTTCGTCGAGACCTACGCCCGCACCTGCCGCAAGTACGGCGGCGCGCTCGCCACCGCGACCCAGTCGCTCAACGACTACTACAAGTCGGACGGGGCGACCGCCGCGCTCGAGAACAGCGACTGGATGCTGATCCTCCAGCAGAAGCCGGAGACCATTGCCGACTTCAAAGCCAGCAAACGCCTCGACATGGACGACCGAGCCGAGACGCTGATCCGCAGCCTCAAGCGCTCGGGCAGCGACTATTCGGAGGTGTTCATCAAGGGGCCGGAGACCGAGGCGATCGGCCGGCTCGTGCTCGACGACTATTCGGCGACGCTGTTCTCGAGCTCGCCCCAGACATTCGCCGCGATCGATGCCGAGATCGCCCGCGGCCACCAGCTCGCCGACGCGATCGAGCGGATCGCCTTCGCGGGCCGCACCTCAATCCACCCTCAAGCAAGGACCTGAAAACCCATGTCACTCCACCTCGTCACTCCCTCCGAACCGGCGCAGGAGCTTGCCGCGGAGGACGAACTCCCACCGCCCGGCAAGGGCTGGCGCGGCCATGCCGCCGACACCTGCTATATCCTCCTCAAGGCGGGGGGCTTCCTCGCCACGACCTACCTGATGACGCTCGGGCTGCCGCTGCTGTTCTTCCTGATGATCTCGGGCGGCGACGTGGAGCTGTTCTTCGCGCAGCTCGCCAATTTCGCGGACCGCTTCCTCGGCGCCGATCCCGACCGCCAGGTCGGCTTCGTCAATGAGCTCAAGTTCGGCCTCATCAGCCTCGCCACGCTGGTCGCCTGCCTGCGGCTGCCCGGCTTCCTGTGCGAGGTCAACGAAGGACTCCGGGAGGAAAGGCCGTGAAGAACATATTGGCAACATTCGTCCTGCCGAAGTGTCGCTTCGGCGTCAGCCTGACCGCTATCGCGCTCGCGGTGAGCATGGTCGGCTCCACGCTCTGGGGCCTGTGGGCGACCGACAAGCTGCTCGCGCTCGAGAAGCGCGAGGTCGTCACCGTCCAGCTGAGCGGCATCATGGGCGACTTCGTCGAAGCCGAAGCGCGTGCCGGGCGCAGTCCCGAGGAAACCCGCCAGCGGGTCCAGGCCTATCTCAAGGCGGTCGAGGCTTCGGTGGGCCAGCTCTCGCGCGAAGGCCGCACCGTCCTCGTCGCCGAAGCGGTGGTGGCGGGGAGCACCCCCGATCTCTCCGAAGCGGTGCGCGCCGACGTCGCGCGCCGGATGGGGGCCTCTCCCGATGCGCGCCGCTGATGCCTCGGATCGCTTGCCGACATGGCCGCGCCTCGCGCTGTGGGGCGGCCTTGGCGCCGCGGCGCTCGCGCTCAGCTCGCTGTCCGCCTTCGCCCGCGATCACGCGCTGATGATCAACGCGAGCCCGAGCCTGCCCTACTGGGCGGTCTGGCTGACCCGCGGCGCCGTGCCGCAGCGCGGCGACATCATCCTGTTCGATCCGCCGGCCTCGCCGCTGCTCGTGAAGCACTTCGGCCACGAGCCGAAGCCGTTCGGCAAGAGGGTGAGCGGGGTGCCGGGCGACGTCGTCACCGAGAGGAACCGCGCCTTCTTCGTCAACGGCAGGCTGGTGGCGCGGGCAAAGCCGCGAAGCCGGCTCGGCGAGCCGCTCGCGCTGGGCCCGACGGGCACGGTTCCCCGGGGATGCTACTTCGTCACCACCGAGCACAAGGACGGGTTCGACAGCCGCTATGCAGCGATTGGCTGGGTCTGTTCGCCTCGCATCCTTGGCGTCGGGAGGCCGATCCTGTGATCCGCGCCGCGCTCATCGCCGCGCCGCTCCTCGCCTGCCTCGGCACGGCGACCCCAGCGCTCGCCCGCGACTACGGCCAGCAGGGCGCCGTCTGGCCGATCGTCGAGCCCGACCTGCTCGCGCAGATCCACGCCCGGCTGACCCGGCTCGAAAAGACCGGGGAGACGGCGCGGCTCAACGAGGAGCTGAAGCGGCGCACGATCGCGCGCGTCAACCGCCCCGAGCCGGTCGCCGGCCTCGGCCCGGCCTCGGCAACGCGCCGCTGGCGCTTCGATCCGACGATCACCGTCGAGCGCAACATTGCCGACGACAAGGGCCGGGTGATCATTGCCGCGGGCACGCGGGTCAATCCGCTCGACACCGTGCCGCTGCGCGCACCGCTCGTGTTCCTCGACGGCGACGATCCGGCGCAGCTTGCCTGGGCGGCACGCCGCTTCGCAGCGACGCGGGCAAAGCTGATCCTGGTGCGCGGCGCGCCGCTCGAGCTGATGAAGGCCCGCCAGCGCCGGTTCTACTTCGACCAGGGCGGCAGCCTCGTGAAGCATTTCGGCATCCGCGCGGTCCCCGCGACGGTCGAGCAGCAGGGCCGCGTCCTCCTGATCACCGAACGGGCGATCGAGCCGCAGAAGGGCAAGGCCTCATGACTCGCAGGAACCTCCATTCCCGCATTGGCGCCCTGTTCCTGCTGCTGGCCGCTAGCCTGCTGGCCGCCAGCCCCGCGCGGGCCGAGGCCGGGCCGGGCCGCTGCACCGGCAAGTTCGTCAACCCGATCACCGACATCTGCTGGTCGTGCCTGTTCCCGATCTCGGTCGGGGGCTTGAAGATCTGGCCCTCGGAGCGGCCCGACACCGACAATCCCGATTCCCCGGTCTGCCTGTGCGGCTTGAGGCCCGGGATCGCGATGGGGTTCTGGGAGCCGGTGCGGCTCGCCGACGTCAGCATGAAGCCGTGGTGCTTCGTCAACCTCGGCGGGATGAAGCTCGATCCCGGCATCGACATCGGATTCAAGACCATGGCCGGTCCGTCCGCGGTCGGCGGCGCGACGCAGTACAACTCGCAGTGGCACGTCCACTGGTACGCCTATCCGCTCATCTACTGGATGGAGATCGTCGCCGACTTTCTGTGCCTCGAGTCCGGGTCGGTCGACATCCTCTACATCACCGAGATCGATCCGCTCTGGCAGGACAGCGAGCTCACGGCGATCATCAATCCCGAAGCCGTCCTGTTCGCCAATCCGCTCGCGCTCGCCGCCTGCGCCGCGGACTGCGTGGCGGCGACAGCGAAGCTGCCGACGGACGAACTGTTCTGGTGCGCGGGCTGCCAGGGGACGATGTATCCCCTGAACGGCAATGTCTCGGCGACGATCGGCCATGTGCAGGCCTCGCGCCTCGCGCTCGCCCGCTTCTCCTACAAGCTCCACCGCGAACTCGTCGCCTGGGGCACGATGGGCGGCAAGGGGCTGTGCGGCAAGTACCTGATGCCGGTGATGCGCAAGCAGCAATACCGCTTCCAGGCCACCAACCCCAATCCGCAGACGAAGGGCCGCTACGCCTGCGCGCCCATCGGCGCCTCCACTACCTTCATGTCGGCAGGTCAGGTCTATCCCGCCATCGGCGAGGACATGGGCTACCTGGTCTGGCGCAAGCGGAACTGCTGCGCGCTATGAAGACCGTCCTCCATCTTCTCACCGTGTCCTTGCTCGCAGGCGCCGCGGCCTTTGCCGGCGCTGCCGCGCAGACCGCTGACCAGGACCTCGACCTGGAGGCAATCCGCGCCCGCGCCGCACAGGAGACAGGCGAGGCCGAAGCCCTCGCGGCAAGCGCCCGGGCCCGCGCCGAGCAGCTGGCCCGCGAAGCGAAGTCGAGCGCGAACGCGGCCGAGGTCCACGGCCGCCGCTTCGCAGCACAGGCGGCGAAGAGCGCCCGGCCCGATCCGGCGCAGACGTTCGACTTCGACGCGATGGTCGCCGACGCCGGCGCAATGGCCGAAGAAGGCATGGGCGAGGCCCCGCGCTTCGTCGCCTTCGCCAGCACGTCGATGCCGCCCGCCGCGCTTCGCACGATGATCGACGATGTCACCCGAGCAGGCGGCGTGGTCGTGCTGCGCGGCCTGCCGAACAACAGCGCCAAGGCGCTGACCGCCGCGCTGTCAAAGGTGGCGCGTCAGGGCGAGCAGCTGACGGGCGTCGGGATCGATCCGCGGCTGTTCCGGGCGTTCGGGGTCGCGGCTGTGCCCACCTATGTCGTCACCGGCAGCGACTTCGACCTGTGCGACGGCTTCGACTGCGTGAGCGCTGTGCCGCCGCACGACCGCATGACCGGCAATGTGAGCGCAGCCTACGCGCTCGAGACCTTCGCGCGCGGTGGCGGTCCCGGCGCGCTCATCGCCGCGCAGCACCTCGCCCGACTTGAAAGGCCCAATCCATGAAGCCCCTCAGGCTTGCCGCGCTGTCGCTTGCGATTACCTGCCTCACGCCCGGTGCCATGGCCCATGCGCAGACCACGACCGAGGCCGCCAAGGCCGACGGCAAGGCCTTCGCCCGCGACAAGGCCGCCGCCGCGCAGGATGCCGCGACCACGCGGCCTGACACTGAGCGGGTGCCCAATTTCGGCGGCGTGCCGGGCCAGTCGGATTATTTCGACGACCCCGATCGCATGAGCCGCGAGGCCGCGAGCCAGGCGAGCTCGAGCACGGGCTATCGCACGATGCGGGATTCGATGGACCGGCGCGCCCGCTTCGCGCCGCAGGATCTCGACGCCGTGATCGCGCGCAGCAAGACGCTGAGCGAGGACCCGCTCGCCTATACCAGCGGAATGGCGATCGGCGGCTCGCAGGGCCGTTGCGTCCCGCTGCCCGAAGGGTCCGGGAGCGCCGGGCGCTACATGGCGACCTGCAACACCGGCTACACCGCAAGCGAAGAGGTGAAGAGCTGCCCGATCTCGCTCGAGGCAACGACGACGTCCGTCACCGAGTATCTCTACTACTGCCCGCGCTTTGACCCGGACTGCGCGACCTTCGATCTTCCCGCCTGCCGCTACACGGGCAGTCATCCAGGTCCTTGCCTGCAAGGATACAAGGACGCGTGGGGATTGCGTTGCACCGAACCCGGTGACCCGATCAGCGAATATACGTGCTCGGAGCGGGTTCCAGGACAGCGCATTATCAGAACGTCTTCCCGGACACAGCTGACGACGCGGCGCAACGAAAGCGGATGCGCGGACCTCGCCGCCGACAGCAGCTGCCGGCAGGACGCCGAGACCTGCACCGACAGCGACCCGGTCGCCCGCATCGTCAACGGCGTCGCGGTCACCCAGCCGTGCTGGGCCTGGTCGCGCAGCTACACCTGCGCGCAATACACCGAGGCGCAAGACTGCCAGACGCTGGAGAGCACCGCGGGATGCAACGTCGTGCGCGAGGATTGCCTGACCGACGAGCCCTGCCGGACGTGGGAGCGCGTCTACGATTGCCCGGTGCCCGACCAGCCCGCCAGCGCCAACCAGTTCATCTGCGACGGCGACGTCTACTGCATCGACGGTTCGTGTGAGACGATCGAGCGCGAGGCCAATGACGAGTTCAAGGACGCCGTCGTCGCATTGAACGCGATGAACCAGGCCCGGCGCGAGTTCGACCCCGACACGCTCACGCTGTTCAGGGGCACGCGCAACACCTGCTCGTCCAAGGTCTTCGGGGCGCTCAATTGCTGCCGCGGCAAGGGCTTCCCGCTCATTCCGGGCATCCAGCTGCTCATGGCGCTCGGCTGCAGCCGCGAGGAGGCGCTGCTCCACCAGCGCGATGCGCAGGGCCTGTGCGCCTATGTTGGAAGCTATTGCTCGGACAGCTTCCTCGGCGTCTGCCTGACCAAGAAGAAGGTCTATTGCTGCTTCGAGTCCAAGCTGTCGCGGATCCTCCAGGAACAGGGCCGGCAGCAGCTGAACAAGCCCTGGGGCAAGCCCAAGACCGAGCAGTGCCTCGGCTTTACGATCGACGAGTTCTCCCGGCTCGACCTCTCGAAGATGGACTTCAGCGAAGTCTATGCCGAGTTCACCGAGGCCGCCCGCCTGCCCGACGAGCTCGAGGCGGCAACCGAAATCCAGCAGAAAATCGAGGACTATTATGCCCGCGCTCGTCAGTAAGGCCGCCCGGCGGCTCGTATCCGCCTGCCTCGCCCTGACCATCGCTCCGCTGCTCAATGCCGCTCCGGCGCTCGCGCAGGAGGCGCCGGTCGCGACCGGCGAGGGCGGAGACCGCTTCTACTGCGAGGAGCGTCGGCTCGGTTACTGGTTCTACTGCACCGGGCCCCGGCCGGCCGAAACGCCCGAGCCCGCGCCGCCGCCGGCGGCGAGCGCGACCAGCCAGCTCGATGCGATCACCGCGCAGCTGCGCGAGCTCAAGGCGAAGGCGATCCTCGAGCCGACGCCGGCCAACGTCACCGCCTATATCCGCTTCCAGCGCGAACAGCTCGACCGCGCGTCGCTGTTCAGCGATGTCTGGCAGCGGGCGATCTGGCAGGACCCCGAGCTCGACTACACGCTGCAGCGGCCGGTCTCGACGCTCGGCAAGATGCAGTGGCAGGACGCGCGCAGCGCCGAGCGCAGCGCCGTGATGGCGCAGCTCGGGGCGCGCTACGGGCTGTTCTACTTCTTCGCGCAGAGCTGCGGCGCCTGCGAGGTGATGTCGCCGATCGTGCAGTCGGTCGCCTCGACCTGGCACATCGCGGTCCGCGCGATCTCGACCGACGGCGGGCCGTCGCGCCATTTCCCCAACTACACCGTCGAGACCAACCAGCGCACCCGCATGGGCCTCGAGCCGAAGGTGACGCCGGCCGTCGTGCTCTGGGACGCGCTCAAGGGGCAGGCCATCCCGATCGGCTACGGCGTCATGTCGGCCGACGAGCTTCAGGACCGCATCTACCTCCTCACATCGAAGGAAGCCGGACGTGACTACTAGGATGAAGCGCATGGTCGCCGCGCTGCTGGCGATCACCCTCCCGGTCGCCTCGGCGCAGGCCGACGTCGGCAGCTCGATGGACGCCTTCCTGAAGGATGTGGGCGGCGCCTCGAACATCAACGGACCGACCGCGTTCGAGGGCCAGTCCGCCGGCTACTACAGCCTGGGCAATGTCTGGACGCGCTTTCCGCAGAAGACGACGAACATAGCCAACCTGCAGCTGCCGCGGGCGCGCGCGGGCTGCGGGGGCATCGACATCTTCGCCGGCTCCTTCAGCTTCATCAACGCGAGCGAGCTCGTGGCGATGTTGAAGGCGGTGGCCAACAATGCCGTGGGGTTCGCCTTCAGCCTGGCGATCGACACCGTCTGCCCGGAATGCTCGAAGATCATGCAGGAGTTCAGCCAGAAGGCTCAGCTCATGAACAATCTCAACATCAACAGCTGCGAGCTCGCGCAGGGACTGGTCGGCGGCGTCTGGCCCAAGGGCGACCTTGCCGACAAGGCGATCTGCGAGGCGATCGGCAATTCCGAGGGCATCTTCACCGACTATGCCGCCGCCAAGCACGGCTGCGGCACCAAGGGCCAGCGCGCCAGCACGACCGCGCAGGGCGACGGCGAGTATGCCGACGTCAACCCGGCGGTGGCGCGCAACTACACCTGGACGATCCTCAAGAAGTCGGCCTTCTTCTCGCCGAACGGCACCTTCGACCGCGAGCTCGCCGAATATGCGATGACGCTGATCGGCACGATCATCTACGTGCCGCCGAAGGACGACGAGGCGGGCAAGTTCGTGCCCTTCGCCGGCGATGCCTCCTCCACGCTGGTGACCGCACTGCTCGACGGCACGGCCGGCAGCACCGTCAAGGTGTTCGACTGCGACGAGCCCGACCAGTGCCTCAATCCCACGTTCAAGACCCTCAGCGTCCCGGCATCCAAGGCGCTGCGCCCGCGCGTCGCCGCGCTGATTGCCGGCATGGTCCAGGCGATCCGCGACGACACCGCGATCACCGAGGGGCAGAAGGAGCTGCTGCAAGTGGCCTCGGTGCCGCTCTACAAGATCCTCACGGTGCAGGCCGCCTACGGTCGCGGCATGCCGACCGACGATCGCGAGACGCTCGCCGAGATTGCCAGCGTCGACCTCCTGTTCGCGGTGCTCGACCGGATCGTCAGCGAAGCCGGCCGCTCGATGTCGAGCTTCATCGGCGCCGACGAAGCCAAGATCGCGATGTGGCAGGGCCAGGTGAACACGGTCCGCCAGGCGCTCGCCGACCGCCAGGCGAACACGCACCTCAAGGTCAATGCGATCATGCAGATCATCGAGAAGACCGCGTTCATCGAGAACGTGCTCGCCGCCTCGATGTCGCCGGGCATGGCCGCCTCGCTCGACTGGTCGCGCGGCGTCCAGACCCGCGCCCTGACACACTGAGCCACACCAGCGCGGCACAAGGCGGGAGCCAGGGATATGGTCGAGATTTTCACGGTCGGCGGCGGGGACTATCTGGTCAACGTCTTCCAGGCGGTCGCGGCCTGGACCGGCAACGGCGGCTACAAGAGCCTGATCCAGGTCGTGCTGGTGATGGGGCTCGGGCTTTCCGCGCTGACGCTGGCGTTCAACCAGGACTGGCGCGCGTGGATCAACTGGTTCCTTGGCGCCACGCTGATTTACTCGTGCCTGATGGTGCCGCGGCTCGACGTCCATGTGACCGATCGCCTCAATCCCGGCCTCGCCCCCGCCAACGTCAGCAACGTGCCGCTCGGCCTTGCGCTGATGGCGAGCTTCACCAGCCAGGTCGGCGACTACCTGACCGGTTCGGCAGAGGTCGTGTTCGGCCTTCCTGGCGACCTCAATTATTCGAAGAACGGGATGATCTACGGCGCGCGGCTCTACGACGCGACGCGGTCCTTGCGCATCTCGGATCCGGAGTTCGCCGCCAATCTCGACGAGCACTTTCGGCAGTGCGTGTTCTACGACGTTCTGCTCGGCCGCTATTCGATGAAGCAACTCGCCGAGACCAACGACATCTGGGCCACCATCGCGCCAGGGAGTCAGGCCCGCGCGCAGCGCTTCCTCACGCGCGACCCCTCGTCGGGGCAAGTCAGCTCGAGCATCGTCACCTGCCGGGAAGCCTACACAGCGCTGAACGCCCAGTGGGCGGGCCTGATCGACGGCATGGGAACCCTGTTCGGGCGGCAGCTCTACCCGAACCAGACCGCCGCGCTCGCCAAGGCCAAGCTGTTCGCCGACCTGCCGGTCGCCTATCAATACCTCGCCGGCGTCTCGGCCAATGCGACAGGCATCTTCAAGCAGACGCTCACCATCAACGCGATGAGCCAGGCGATGCACTCGATGTCCGGCAGCAGCGGGGCCGGCAATGTCGACGTCTATGCGCAGACCCGTGCCGATATCCAGACCGAGCGCACCTACAGCTCGATCGCCAGCAACGCGATGAAGTGGGTGCCGCTCTTGAACGTCGTCTTGACGGTGCTGTTCTACGCGCTGTTCCCGGTCCTCTTTCCGCTGTTCCTGATGCCCAAGACCGGCCCGCTCGCGCTCAAAGGCTACGTCACCGGCTTCTTCTATCTCGCTGCATGGGGTCCGCTGTTCGTGATCCTCCACATGATGCTGATGGTGAAGGGCGCGGCCGACATGACCGCGGTCGCGGGCGCCAGCGGCCTCAGCCTCGCCAGCTTCACCGGCATGGCCGACGTGAACAGCGACATCGGCACCCTCGCGGGCTACCTCATCGCCTCCGTCCCGTTTCTCGCCGGCGGCGTCGCCAAGGGGGCGATGGCGATCTCGCACCACGCGACGAGTTACCTCAACCCCAGCCAGAACGCGGCCGAGGAAGCCGCGCGCGAGGCGAGCACCGGCAACGTCGCGCTCGGCAATACCAGCTTCGAGAATTCGAGCGTTCTGACCCGCCAATTCGCGCAAGGGACGATCGCGCCGAGCTTCACCTACGGGGCAGGGCAGACCCGCACCTTCAGCGACACCGGTTCGATGACCACGAGCTTCGGCGAGGCCAGCTACGACCAGCTTCCGAACTCGAGCTATCCTTTCACGCCCACGCTCGGGCAGGAATTCACATCGCGGCTATCAACGATGGCGTCACAGGCCCGCTCCAACAGCGAGACCTATGCCAACATCGCCACGGAATCGACGACCAGCGCCGTCACTAGGTTCCGCGAGCTCCGCGACCAGTTCAGCCGCGGCAGCAGCTTCGAGACCGCCACCGGCCAATCGAACTCGGACGGCATCCAGACGGCCTTCAGCGAGGTGGACCAGGCCTCCACCAACCTGCAGCGCCAGTTCGGGCTGTCACGTCGCGCGGCGGACGACATCAGCACCGCCTGGTTCCTCGGTGGTGAAGCGGGCATAAAGGCCGGCGGAGATGCGGGTCTTCTGTCCGGTAGTGTCGGAGCAAGGGGAGGCGGCAGCCGTACGTGGACAGATAGCGACATCGGCATCGCCTCCGAAGACCGCTCGCGGATCATGGGCAGTCTCCAGCAGATGTCGGACAGCCGAAACTGGTCGAGCACTCGCGACGAATTCATCCGCTCGGTGAGCACCTCGTCTAGCTCGTCGATCTCGGCGACAGCGACCGGCATGAACGCGTCCCTGACCGAAGCGCAAAGCTACAGCCGCGAGGCGCGGCGTGCGGAGGAACTGGCGAACCGGTTGGAGACCCAGGCGTCGTTCTTTGAAGGAAACAGCGCGGCCGGGAGCCTGAACCTGTCGCAGGCCTATCGTGAGTGGGGCCTGGTTGAGATCGAGCGCAATCGGGATTTCTATGGAAGCGTTCGCTTCGACGACGTGGCGTTCCAGCTCAGCCCGGAAGGCCAGGCGTTGCAGGCCAAGTTCATCGAGAGCTACGCTGAACAGCTTCGGGACGGGATTGAGGGTCGTCTGGTGCTTGCGCCCGGACAGCCTGTGTCCCGACCGAACGTGGATGAGGCCGAGGCAGTTCGAAGCCGAGCCTCCGTCGGAGGGAATATTCCATCAGCGGTGCCACAAGTGAACGCCGGCGGCATTCGGGATGAGATCGAACGGGTTCAGTCGGCCGGCCGGCAGCGCATTGACAAGCAAAGGGATCGCCTGGATGCCGTGACGAAGGACGCTCGCGGCGCAAGCGCGGAAGCAGCCGATGAGGTCAAAGAATGGTGATTTGGACTTAGATCACCACAGTCCAAAGGACGCGGCGATCAGATACGCGAACACCGCGAGGATCACGAGCGAACCCACAATGGTAAGCTTCCTCGCCAACGGGTCCGCCCACGATTTCCTGATCCGATATTCCGTCAGTCGATTGTCACGTATTGCCTGATCGATCTCGGACAGCCCCTCCCACCTCGGGGGACGATGCTCGGCAGCTTCGATGTCGAACTTGGTCATGATCGCATTCATCTCGCCTCTCCTCAGAACATAGCAGAAACAAGGGCTCAAGCCAGCAAAACATGCTCCACGAGAGACGCGCAGCCTTTCCTCAGAAACGGGAGATGGTGATCAGGAAGCGTCGTCTTGATCCGGTAGGAGCATGATCTCGCTACGGATGCCGGGCCGGGTCATCATGTCGGCGACAGCCGGCAAGCTTGCCGACATTGCCGAAAGAAGATCCGCCTCCAGTTCCTTCAGTTGCTCACCGTTCAAGGAAGGGAGCTTGGGATTGTCTGCTCGTCCCAACGTGTTCAGCATCTGCAGAACCTCCCAATCCCGCAGGACATGGGTCCGGCCTCCCGGGTCCCGCCATGCCCCCAGCACAATCCTGGTAACCGAAAGGTCCTGCCCGGTGACCTGGTCCTCGACCGAAGCTATGAGTAAGGGTGCGGGCAATCGCAGGCAGATTGCCAACGTGCTTTGCAGCCCCTCTCCTTCCTTCAAAGCACGATCGAAAAGCGTGTGCCCCACACCCATAAGACGCGTCGGGCCTTCCCGATTACCCAGCCGGGCGCTGCGATCGAACAGCAGGCCCTTGTACCGATCCTGCATCGCGTAATCTTCATCGACCCATTTCTCAGGTGTCAGGACATCCAGCCCGTCGTCCCTCCGGAACACGCGCCGGCCTTGGAATTCCATCATCATCGCGAAAAAGCGCTCGAGATCGGGAAGATCGACTTGCGGGAGATTTCGTCCAACTTGAGCAAAGTCGAAGCGGGTCACGTTCCCGAGCATCGTTTTGACCTTGTCGACCAGATCTTCTCCGCCAATGGTGGCGGCCTCCCGGTCGAACCACTGGTCAAGGTTTTCGCGCGATTGCGTCTGCCCGACCGCAAATATCTTCTCAAACGCGCTCGGACCGGTCATGCCGATGACGAGCTGACTGATGTCTTCTCGCTCGTCCATGGCCTCGTCGAGGGCGCGCTGTATCCGCTCCAGCTTGGCGTTTAGCAAATCCCAAATTCGCGCCTCGACCGTGTCCGGGTTCCTCAGGATGAAGACCTGGACAGGCCTCGTCTGACCATAGCGAGATAGCCGGCCAACGCGCTGGTGCAGACGCATCGGATTCCAGGGCATGTCGACATGGATGAGAGTCGCACAGCGCTCTTGAAGGTCGATACCTTCGCCGGCCGCCTCGGTTGAAACAAGAAAGCGGATGGTGCCCTGGTTGAAGGCTTCTGCTGCCGCGTCGCGGGACCAACTCTTTGGGCCCCGCGACCCGTCTGCCCGGTTGACCTCGTCCAAGCGCTCATCGCCATTGATGAATCCACAGCAGCCGTGACCAAAACGCGCGTGCAAGGCATCGACCACCAGAGCTTGGGTGGCCTTGTACTCGGTGAAGAGGAGTACGGGCTCGTCAGCAGGCAATTCGCCGTCGATGAGATCAACCAGACGATCGATCTTGCGCTCTTGCTGAATGGGTTCGGCCAACTCGAGCAGTTCATCGAGCCGAGCGATCTCGCCTTCCACAAGTTCGGCGAGCATTTTGCTCCATGCTTCTTCATCGGCCCGGGCGCGATCATCCAATGTCTCGTCCTCGTCTCCTTCCGTTATGGTCGGAGAGGGAGCGCGTGCCTGTTCGGCAACATCGGCCAGCTTCGCCCGGCGCTTGGTCAGAGCACTGCGAATGGCGGCAATCGAACTGGCGGCCAGCTTTTGCAGGGCAATAAGCAAGAGCATGCGCGCTGACTGTGCCCGGCCATCGAGGGTTGACGCATAGGCTCGCCCATCGATGATGAAGCTGCTCAACGTTTCGTAGAAGGCGCTTTCCTCTGGGCTGAAGGCGTATTCTCGCGTCTCCACTGTGACCGGAGTGAAGAGCCGGTTCCCTTTGAGGTCGGTGACCGTCGCCTTGTTGTTGCGGATCATGACTTCGGGAAGCTTGGTCAACTGCTCGTCGATGTCATGTTCGGGTCCGAACTGATCCGAATCGAGCAGGCTGAGCAGCGACAGAAAGCCGTAATCCTTGCCGCGGTGCGGGGTGCCAGTGAACAGCAAGAGCGAGCGGATCTTGTGCCGTTCCTCGAGCGCGCGCAGGAGCTGGAAAGAAAGGGTCTCTCCAGTCCGTTCATCGGCATGGAGGTGATGCGCCTCGTCAACTACGACCGCGTCCCACGGGTCGGCGGAGAGGAATCGACTGCCTTCGGACCGGCTGTCTGCAACTTCCCGGCGAAGTGTGTGGACGGACGCGACCACCATGTTCGCCGTATCCCAAAAATCCACCGCCGGCGTATCAACCGAGCGGTCGTAGACCTGCAGGCGGATATCGAACATCTGGCGTAACCGCTTTTGCCATTGGGGGACCAGTTTCGCGGGGGCCAGCACCAGCAAGCGACGGATTTGCGCCCGAGCCACCAAAGGCATGAGCACAAGACCAGCTTCTATGGTTTTTCCCAGACCCACATCGTCGGCCACCAACCATCTGAAGGGGAAGGTCCGGTTGACCTTGTGGCAGACCCAGAGCTGGTGTGGGAGCAGCTGCACGCGCGATCTTGAAAACACCCCCCACTGATCGTTAACCGACCGTATCGCCATGGCGCTGGCGCGCATCAAGGTTTCCGCACTTCCATCGAATGTACCGGTCGCCAGTGCCTGATCGAGCGATCGAGCGAGCGTGAGTTCCGTGCGCAGAACCTGCTGGATGGCTGCGCCAAAGCGGGCGACCACGAATTCGCCGGCATCTGCGATCACCTGACCCACGCCGTGGCGTGGGTGGTTCACCCTTGTATCGGCAGCCAGTGCTTCAGGCATCTTCATCGTCGGCATCGTCCCAATCGTTGCCAGGCCGCCAGTCCTCGACATCCGCATCGTAGAGGATCGAGGCGAGGTCATCGCGGTGCTTGGCAAGCGTGATTACGTGCAATGGCAGATCACCATCGCCATCGAATTGAGCGCCGCCGCCTATAAGACGTTCAACTGCGCCATGCAGGACGCGTCCCTCGTCAATGCCGCGCTCGAATTGGCCCAGGCCGAGCGTGTATGCGAGACGACGAACACGCTCCGCCGTGCTCCACCCGTAAGGCATGATCCGTTCGGTCTGTGCCTGCGAATAGATGCCCTTGCGGGCCAATTCTCGTACGAGCCAGTTTGCGCCGATGCCGAGCGATCGTGCCAGAGGCGCTGCTTCAATACCCATGCGAGCGGCAGCGTGAGAGAATGCCGGCCGCAAATGCCCGCGCAGGCTTACATCGCCCTCTTGGGCGACCACCGCCGGCAATTTGGTAAATAGCCTTTGATAGTTCTCGAGATGCCGCGCGATCATGCACAGATCAGGAAGGCATCTGCGCCAAATCAGGTAGCCTTCATCCGCATCCGGATCGCTCCAAGCTCGTAGGCGCTCGACGAAAGGCCTCAATTCCTCGTCACAAGGATCAATTGTCGCGAGTTCGTGCCACCAGCCATCCTGGATCGCCTTGGCAACAAACTGCCGGGACTGCGCTGGCTTAATCCTCCCCAGCGTCTGGAACGTTGCGAGCGAGAGCATGGTGAACCAGGCAGGCTTATCCCCCTCAGCCAAGGCTGCGGAGGAAAAGTCCTCGGGATACACCGCGCGATCATACGCATGGCGCAGATCCCGCTGATTTTCACGCCACCATTGAGCGATACCCAAGAGCGCCTGCTCAGCATCAGGTTGCCAGGCGGTGGTCGGTTCGACCGAGCTCGGAGACGGGCCGAACGAATACCCAAGCTTTGCAAGTAGTCGGTTTTTCTCGTCCTGCCGAAGTCCGGCGAGCAGAGGGGAGTTCGCCAGTTCGTCCACACCAGGGAGCCACTTTGCAGCGCTCGCCAGCTGAGAAACAGTGCGATCATCCGCGCCGACCAAATAGCGAATGAGTCCTTCTTGGCGCGCGGTGCTGTCACCTGCACTCTCGGCCCATTTCTCCCAGACGTTCGGCGTGTGGCCTGCCTGCTCGCGTGCGAAGGCAGCGAGGTCAAAGGCTGCGCCTCCGTAGTTCGCAGCCAGGCGCCCAGAAGCAGGAGCGAAGGCCGCCCTCTCTTGTTCATCGCTATCGCCCTGCGGAAAAGCCAGCAGTCGGATTGGCTGCCAGCTTCCATCTTCGGCAAGCCAGAGCCGCTCGCGCAGGAACTTGCGGAATCCTGATTCTTCCTCACCGGTCATGGCGAGCGATACGGCTTCGCCGCAAAGACAGGAAAGGCGCTCCGCTAGCACGCAGTCTATGCCCTCGGCTCCAGCAAGCGTTTCAGCCAAGGCGGCGACATCCAAGCTCTGCCCCGAAGGTAGCCCGACTGATCTCAACAGCTGCCCTGTCTCCTCGGTGACAACTGCATTCTCGAGTTCGTCGCCGGTGAGCAAACCCGAGATCGCGCTTTGCGCATCGCGATCGGCCAGCGCTCCCGACAAGCGCCATTTGACATCAGCCGCACGGGTTGCGCCCCCAAATGCCAACGGCACCAACGGGCGTTCCGCCCATAGTCGAGCGAGTCCATTTCCCGGCTTGTGCAGCGATCGCTCGGATCCCTGGCTTGCAAGGTCTTGCGCAAAAAGCTGCACGAGCTTTCGCCAGAAATCCTCGCGCCCTTCCAGGTCCAAGCCCGTAGCGCGCGCAAAGCTTGCCCAATCGGCAAGGCAACGGTCATAGAAGGAAATGAGCCGCGCACCGAGGGCGAGTCCAAGCCGGGCAAATCGGCTATCCTTCTCGTCGGCCGTACCAGACAATTGGGTACGACCGGGATCGACCGGAAAGCGGCCTTCCAACAGCCAGGCTCCCCGGCGGCGTTCGCCAACGAGCGGAACTAGGTGCCAGAACTGCGGCACATCGTGCGGCAAGGCATGTGGCCCATTTCGTCCAAAGGGCAGATAAAGCCGGAAATCGTTCCCCAAATCGAAGCGCAATAGGTGCCGACTGCTATCGATTGTCAGCCAGCTTACGCCATCAACTAGGAGATGCTCCTCGTGTCGGAACACCGTCTCGCCTTCAGGGCCCACCAATTCGATGGATGCATCCTGACCGAGCGAAGCTAAGAACGGAGCCGCATCCCGAAACGCTTGCCATGCCTCGAGCGCCTGTTCTGATCGAGCAGGTGCGACCGGGATTTCAATGAGAGTCGCTTTGCGTCCCCTGTCATGGAATGGGGTTACCGTCCTGCCTCCCGCATCCCAGTCGGTAGGGATCATGCCGCCCAAGATGCGAATGGCTATGCCCCCGCTGGCCAGCCGAACCTCGTCGGCGAGCATGTGCGCGGTCTTGAATCCAAGGCCGAAACGACCGGTTACTCCATCCCCATCTTTGGCAGAGTGATTGATGGCGAGCATATTCGAAAGGTCGCGGCGATGCCCTTCTTCTTCTGCCTTGAGCGGGTCACTCCCCGGCTGATTGACGGGTCGCCCCCAATGGATCACCCGCAAGCAGGTAATCACCTCATCGCCATCGTAGATGGCTTCGACGCGGAAGCGTCCGTTACCGTGCCACTGTGCCTGGGCATCGACGGCATTCTGGTATAGCTCGAACAAGACTCGATGTGGGGCGTAGCCCATCTCGTCGATCTTCTGGCGGGTGGCTTCAAGGAGTTCCCTCGCTCCTTTGTCCGACTGCGCGGCTGCCCAAAGTGCGTTGCGAGCCTTGTCCCGGTCACGAGGCGCATCGCGATGATACTCATTCAATGCTGCGCGCATCACAGGTCCGGTCTTAATGCCTTCTAGGCGATCGTGGAGTACCTCCTGCAATTCCGCGCAGGTGTCTGCGAGTGTCCGCTGATCGTTGGCAAAATAGCTCGCTAGAAGTTCGGACAGTGCTGCCTTATGCCGCTCGAAACCCAGCATCAGAGCAATGGCCAGCTTTCTGACAAACTGATCCAATAACTGCCGGGCCTCGGCCTCGTCGCATGGTGAAATCGGGCCGAGCACGAGGTCATACACGTGTCGATAGCCGGCATGGTCGCGCTCGATTCCTCGCTGGATACAATCCAGCAGCAGGGCGTCGCCTTTCCCAGAGAGAGGAACCGTACAATCCGTGCCAGCCGCGGACCGCACATTGACCAGGCCCTGCTCCGGGAACTCAACTGCGAAACGCAATTCAGCCAGCCGCTCTCGATTGGCATTGGCCATGCCGCGTTGCTCGTCAGCGAGCATGTCGAAATCGTCGCAGATTCGGTGGAAGGAACGCTGACCTTCCCACTTGGTGGCGAGAGCCTGAATCTGTTCATCCCTGCCGAGCATGGCCAGAGCCAGCAGGATACCGTCATGCACATCATACTGGCTGAGCGGCGAGAGGGCGCGTTCGATGGTGCTGAGCCAGTCAGCCGCTGCGGGCTTTCGGATTGAGTTGAGGGGCGTCGCCTGAACTTCGGGCTGATCGAGCTTGTCCGCATATTCGCGCGCCAGCAGCGCAGAAGACTCGATCCCCGCTGCACTTAGCGCAACGCTGTCTGCCCTGCCGAAACCACCTGCTTCGGTCGGAACGTGCAAATCCGCAGGAAGATAGCTGGACCCATTCGTCAAAGCAGTCAGATTTCGGCCAAATGCTGCACGGTAAAGCCGCCGCGCCGCTTCAGCATTTGTGCCGAGCCCGCTCAGGTTGGCCAGCGCATTCAATTGAGTAACGATGCCCGCCCGAGGGGGCGCATTTAGAACGTCGGCCATTCCTGCAACGACCGCATCCGCCATGCCGTCGCGCAAGGCTGCAGCGATCAGCGGCCACGCTTCCGCATCGAGCTCTGCATTCGACCTCGTCAACTTCGCCAACTCATCAAGATGCTCCACGACATCGAGGCACAAACCGGTTGCACCGTGGTCAGCCGCAAGCTGGGACGCCAAGAGAAATGACTCGGATCGATCGGGTTGAAGGCGCCCGAGGTGCCTCTGCACATTCTCGTCGCGCAGGCAGCTAGGAAGCGCGCTGGCAAATAAGAGCCCACCGCGGTCAAGGATCAGATTCTTGAGTGCATGTTCTGCATCCAGAGGCAGGTCGAGGACATTGGTTGGTCTCCATCCACTGCCGCCCGCACGGATCCACGCCGTGTGACGAAGCGCCTCAATCAGGTCATCGGGCAGGTTCTCAATTTCGCCCAGTGCCGCAGCAATTTCCGAGGTGAAGCATTCAGGGTTCGGCGCGAACAGTGCTGTGCGAATTGCCGCTTCAGGTCCCCAACGCGCGATCAGCCTATTCTGAACCGCGGCTGCTGGCGGATCTCCCCATAGCTCGACCAGACGCGTAAAGGGCAAGAGCGCGGGCGCGATATCCGACGTGCGACCGCGGAACAGGTCTGTGGCTGAAAGCAGACCTTCGTGCCCATCGGATCGGTGCAAGGGCAGCGCTTTCAGAATATCGTCGTCGATACCCGATTTGAGCAATGCCATGGCCTTGGCATCGTCCATCGGCGGCATGGTGCCGCCGCTCTGCGCATCCTGAAGCCAGGTTCCTAGTTCGGAGAGATCGATCCGACGTAGGCCGATGCGGTCGCGCAAGGCCTTTTTCAATTCCGCCGTCGTAGCGGCGGCAACGAGGCGATCCTCCCTGTCTTGCAACAGCGCCTGCACAAGTTCGTCGAGTATCCCGCCGAGCTCATCGAGCTCGATTAGGCTGACATGCGAAGGCAAAGCTGGGTCGCGCGCAACGAGCCGGCGCAATTCGTCACGAGGCGCATCTGGACCGAGCAGCTCCGCGAGCTCGCCACACCTGCCAGGATCTCCAAAACGATTGGCCTGCCTTAAGACGGCCAAGAGGGATTCCGCCTTCTTCGCCGAAGCCAGATTCCCAAGACCGCCATCCTTCAAGCCAACGCGGTATATCGCGGGTGACGCTACTGCCCCGGCGAGCACAACCAGTTCCCGATTTGGCGCGGCATCGAACAGCAGGCCCAGCCGCTTAAGGGCAGAGATAGCACCCAAAGACAGGCGCACATCTGCATCGTCCTGCATCAGTCGCGCGGGGATGACCTGCAATTCGCTAGCTCGAGCGTCCCCGGCCAGTGCATCTAGTGGAGGACCATTGCGCAGGAGATGCGAAATTAGAGCCGATGCTTCTTGGGCCGCCGCACCTCGAATCGCGAGGAACGGTTCTGTCGCGGCCAACATTTCAATCGTCTCGTTCAGCCCCAACTTCCGAGACATTGCCCCGCCCTGATCCGCCCAAGCCGCCTTGACCGGAATGCTCCTTCCCGCTGCAGCCAGCGCCCGAAGCAGCTCCCGGTTTTCTACGCTAGGGGGAAGGATAAGGATGCGATCCTGCGGCAAGTGCCGAACCAGCGACTTAAGCTTCTCGGCGCTTGCGAAACTTTGCTCGACCATCGAGATGGCGCTGCGGCAGGTTTCGGCCAGCGCCGCCTGTGCGGCTTCGCCGGGCTGCGCCGCATCGAGCACCGCCGCCAGCGTTTCGACCACTTGCCCTCTCTGGAAAGCAGCTGGGCCGGCAAGGCGCACCAAGTTAGCGAGTTCCTCATCCGGCCAGCGCGGATCGGCATCAGCCAGCACTGTGCCGAAAGCCAGAACGATCCCATTCTCGCGGCACCAGTCTTCAAGGCCGGGAAAAGCGGCTTTGAGGCGGGCCAACGACGTTGCATCGCCCCTCACTACCGGACGCAGCGAGGCACCAGAACGAACCTGCCAGCTTTCCGCCCTGTCACCCGGCCAGCACCGAGCAAGCGCCTTGCCTTGGCAAGCCTCAGCGCGGTGATCATGCCACCAAGGAGTGCGCTGTAGGGCTCGTATCAGCGCATGGCGCTCAGCGTCGCCGGGCAATCCGGGCAAGGCATCCGCCATTGCATCGAGCAGCAGCGGTAGCGCGGCTTCGCGGCGCAGGGCTTGGTTCCAGCGGGTCTCGATATGATCGTCGTCGCGGAGCTTGCGCCGATCGCTGGACACAAAGAAATAGCCGTGCACCAGCACATCGATATTGTGGGCGCCGCGTTCGAGTGGCTCGGTGAACAGAGGTGTACCCAGCGGCAAGTACACCGCGTTACGCAACCGCAACTGGCCCGTCCCCTCCCGCGCGGCCGAACGGCACACGATCGCGGCCCCGTGCGGGTTGGCCTTGGGCGGAATGAGTTTGCCTTGGATATCGAACACCTTGTCCCACCCATCTGCCTTCAGCAGCTGCGCGGCTTGCCCATCAGGTTCCCAGTGCTGGCGTCCGCAGAAGCTCAAATCGAAGCCCGCTCCGTCGACTTGACCACCGATAATAGGTGCGCCGCCTTCCACGCCTGGGCCCGATAGGCGCCGTGCGCCACTGTGCATCGAAATCCTGCGTCGCTCGCCCGCGATCGGAATGATCTCTATGCTTTCCAGGTTGCGCAGGCAGCACAAGGTCGCGGCCAGTTCCTCACCGGCGAGGATATCTGCGATGGCGCTGTCGGGCTGCCAGTTCGTATCCGACAGGCACAAGGCCACCCCAGGACGCAGGCTGGGAGTGCGCAGCGGCAGGAACAGTGCCATGCCCCGGTTGATGCCAAGCGTCGTTACATTATCGAGCAGCATCTGCCCTTCGGTAGCCGAGAGTTTGGGCCATTCGCGATGCGCCGCATCCGCTTCGGCGACCTGTTCCCACGGGTTCATTATAAGAGTCTGCGGTTGGCCGCCGCGATCCTCCACCCGACCCATCGCAATGAACGCGTCGCACAAGTGATAAACCGATTTCTGGCCCAGACCGAATCGCCCCACGGCCGAGCGTTCGTCTGCTTTGCTACCGCCGCTGGCGCGGGTGACGGCGTCCATATGCCGCGCAAGGACCGGGCCATCGTTTGCGACAATCAGGCCAGGTGTTCGTAGCAGTGGATTTGACGCCTTAGGAAACCCACCATGACCGGCCACAACCATTCGCCGGGCACCGGCGTCTTCGGCATTCTGGAGCAGTTCCTTGAAGATCGTGAAGCCCGAAGCATAACCTTCACGCAATATCTGCTGCAGTCGAAGTATGTCGCTTTCCGCCGAATGCACCAGCCCGCTCGATCTGACCTCCATCTCGGCAGAGAAAGATCCGAGAGCGTCAGAATCAGCCGCACTTCCCCCAGTCACATAGCCCCCTTCAGCATTCAACTCTCATGTCGTCGGCGAGGACGTCGACGCTCCCCACATCGAAAACGTCTATTCCATGCTTGGAATTTCAGAGTCGACCTTTGCTGCCACTATCACCAAATACGTTGCCAAACGCTAGGACTGCGCGGACTAGAGATCGCCACCTCTAGAACGAAGCCACTCCTTTCTATCAGCATACGAAGGCATTACACGACGAACTTCGGACCAAAATGCCTCAGAATGGTCGCTATATTTTAGATGCACAAGCTCGTGCACAACTACATACTCAATAACCTGCGGCGGCAGTTGCATTGATCTCCAGTGGAAATTCACAGTCCCATTAGGACTACAGGACCCCCACCTGAATCCTAGGTCCATTATCTGGACATATTTCCGTGGCTTGACGCGAACAATCTCTTTCCACCGGTTCACTAGCTCGTTCAAATATGGGTGGGCAGCCCGGGTATAGTATTCTTCTATTCTCTTATTTCCAGATTGGATCTGATCACGACGGAACAGAAGGCGGTCCCCTTCGAAGCGGATCGTTGGCGTTGGAGGTCCGTCGGGGTCGGTGTCTACGAGCTTCAGCCGAAAGTGCTTTCCAAGAAAATGAAAGCCCTCACCATCGATGAATTCAGGTTGTCGGAAAACCGTCTCGCGACCAATGCCTTTGTGCCCTGCAAGCTTCTGGTGAATCCAGATCATCCTCGTCTGGATCAGCTCGCGCGCCTGATCGAGGTCCGCATCCGATGGGAGATGAGCGACAAGGGACGCATCGCGTTCGACTGTAAGGCCGATCGTCTTGCGGCGCACGCTGCGCTTAACAAGAAAGGTGAGGTCATCGACACAGATAGTTTCAATCATGGGCGAACCCGGCGCGATTGGCCCTAGCGACGCCCATGCAATCAGCCGCAATGACGTCCAGCTCTGGAAACGGGAACAGATTGCAGCTGTCGAGCTGGCGAAAAACCCACCGCCTAGCTTCCTCTTGGCCCACGGGATTGTCCCAGAAGCCAGCTACAGCGGCCTCTTGGCGCAAGTACCGAACAATTTCCGAAGCCAGTTCAGCGAACTCGGCGTCCCGGTCGCTGTTCCCGTATCGCATCCGGAGAATGCCGAAGATCGGTCCGTCTGTGTACCGGTCGAGCCCGTGATACGCCGCTGACTCGGTTGACGCCGCCAAGGCCTCGTCGATGAGCTTCTGCAGCTGACTGGCGATTGCGTTCCAGTCTTCCTGATGACTGGTCAGAATCCCTTCAAGCCTCTCACTAAGGCTCTTGAATTTCGCCGGGTCCTTATCGAACGAAATCGAGATGTGGTGACGGAGAGCATTCTCCATGTCGGCCGCTTTGGCACGATCGGTCTTCTTGCGCGAAACCTCTGCGGCAAAGTTAGGATCGAGGATCTCGATGGGCGGGATCTTGGGATCTATGCCATGCGCCTCGATGAAGGCATCGAGCATGGCTTGGACCTTGTGCGCCACCCCACGCACATCCAGCGTGCCATCCCTATATAGGTTCGCCGCAGCCTTTGCGATAAAGGCAAAAATCTTGACGTCCTTGGTGAAAGGCCTCGCTTCGGGTCGCGGCATCAGCGTATCGAACAAGCCGATGAGGCGCTTCACCAGGACAAGAAACTGCGCCCGGAACTTTTGCTCCTTTAGTTTCCCGACGCACGCATCGACGTAGGCCTGCAGATCAGGGCCAAGGGTTATACCAGCATCGGCAAACTGCTTCACCACTGCATCCCTGGCTTGCCGAAGCTCAGGCAGCAGCTCTTCAGGCTTGCCGATTCCGCCTGTCAGATCGCTCTGGTCTTCGGCGTCATAGAGCGCCAGCGCGTCGGACAGGTTCTTTCCGACACCATAGTAGTCAACGACAATCCCAAACTGCTTTGCTTCTCCGGCCGTGCGGTTGGTGCGGGCGATGGCCTGCAACAGCTCAGCGCCCGCCATGGCGCGGTCGAGATACATCGCCTGTTCGACCTTCGCGTCGAAGCCCGTGAGGAGCTTGCTTTTCACAACGAGAATCGCGAGCCCATCGCGTGATAGCGGCTTCTTAAAGCGTTCGATCCGTTGCTTGGTCTCGGTCGCGCCACCCCATGCCTTCAGGTGAGGCAGATCGTTGTGGTCCACCGAGATAACAGCCGCAAACTCCAGGGCTCTGATCGTAACAAGGTAAGGCAGCGCGGTGGTCAGGAACGCCACATCTCCACCGGCATTCTGCGCATCCTCGGGCGCGATATCCTTCAAGATCTCCGCAGCGCCCTCAATGGCGGCGACGATTTCGTCGCGAGCGTCGTTCAGGGCATCGACATACTGGACCGCCAGTTGCCGGCTGGAAGCGACAAGCTGCGCCTTCAGAAAATTGGGGAGAATGTTGACGATGTAGTGCCGGAGCACGTCTATCGCCTTGGCCTTCAACGGGTCGGCCGCATTCAGAACCCGCGCGCGCGTCGCATAGCGATCCTTAATCGCCTCCCGCTCCTCGGTCGACTTCCCGGCGAAGGTCGCATCGAATAGTCCATCCAACGTGCCCTTGTCGGTCACATCGGCTTTCAGTTCGCGCCCCTCGTAGAGGATCTTAACGATCGCGCCGTCAGCCTCCGCATCCCGAAGCAGGTAACGGTCGATGTAGGTGCCGAAGATCTCCCGCGTCTTCTTCTTGCTCTTCTCCTCGATCGGGGTTCCGGTGAAGCCGATCCGCGCTGCGTTCGGCAGAGCGTCCAGGAGGTTCTGGTGCAGCCCGCTTGTGTGCGACCGGTGCGCCTCGTCGATGAGGACTAGGACGTCATCACTTTCGTTCAACACGGGGAAGGCCTGTCGCTCGCCGATCTTCGCAACCAGCTTGCCCGAACGCAGCTGATCGGGCTTAGAGGGGAGCGCATCACTCTCCGCGACCTGACGCTCGTCATTCTCGGCAGCGAACACGATTTCCTGCTCGTCACCGCCGCCGTTCCGCTCTTGCAGCTTCTGGATCATCACGAACACCAGGTCAGGTTCTTGGCGGCCCAGATGCGCTTTCGCGCCATCGGCATTTCGCGCCACTCGCATAACCTGACCGGCGAGCTTGGCAGTCTTCGACAGCTGGTCCTCGAGATCGATCCGGTCAGTGACCACGACCACCTTGAACCGCCGAAGCTCCGGGAGTGTCCGCAGTTTCTTGACCAGGAACACCATAGTCAGGCTCTTTCCGGAGCCCTGGGTGTGCCAGATGATACCGCCCCGCCGATCCGTCATGCCATCCTGGCGGCGTGTCTTGCCCTCGCGTAGCCGATTGAGCGCGATATGAACCGAACGGAACTGCTGATAGCGGGGCACGACCTTGATCCGAACGCCATCGTCCGTTGTCATAAAGACGGTGAACGAGCGTATCGCGTCCAGAAGATACGCCGGCCGCAGAAGGCCCGCGGCGAGCACCTCCTGCTGCACCAATTCCGTGCCGGGCGCCTTGCCGATCTCGCGGCACACCTCGTCGTTGGCGGCGCGCGTATGCTCAATACCGATCGGCTTGACCGAGCGCCACGGCAGGAAATCGTCGGGCCGAGCCGTGACGGAACCGACACGCGCGTCGTAATAGTCGGTGGCGACCAGAAGGTGGTTCGTCCAGAACAGCCGCTCCGCGCCCTCATTCTTCTCGGGAACGCGGCGATTGGCGTAGCGGCGCATCTGGTCGATGGCGGTGGCCATGGGGTCGGTGACGGCGGGGCTCTTGGCCTCGATCACCACGAGCGGCAGACCGTTCACGAACAGGACGACATCCGGCACGATGAACCCTGACACGCCGCTTGCGCCGGGCGGGTCCACACGGAACTGGCTTACGGCGACGAATTCGTTCTCGTCGTCCGGCTCGAAGCCAATGAAGCGCACGCGCCGCTCATGCTCGCCGTCGGGGCCAGAGACATTGACGCCGCGCACGATCTTGTCGTGCAGTTCCTCGTTGATCGCGATGAAGTCCCTCGCGGTCGGCCGTTCAAGTTGCGAGATCGCCTGTTCGATGCGGCGATCGTCCAGCCACTCAGACCCATCGTCGTTGCGGTTCAGGTGGCGCAGCGCGGCCTCAAGCCGGTCGCGCAGCAGCGTCTGCTGAAAATCGGCGCGGCCCAGCAGATGATAGTCCTTGCGGCCACTGGCCGGGTCTTCGTCAGCACCCTCGACATGGCGCCAGCCCATCGCGCCCAACTGGTGCAGCAGCGGGCGCTCAACGACGTTCAGTTCATCCAGGCGGTCCAGCTGGCTCACTCGGCCGCCTCCCGAATGGCAGCGAGGGGCGTGCGGCCGCTGAGGAGGTCATCGCGCAACCCTTCACGAAGTGCCGCGAGCTTGGCGCTTTCACAGCGGTGATCCTCGATCGCTGCAGAAACACCGTTCACGCGTTCGATGATGGCGCGTTGTTCTTCCAAGGTATTCGGCACGGCGATCAAGGCCCGCCGGAGGTTCGTGGGATTGATGTTGACCTGCTGGACGCCCGGCGTCGCGAACTGCCGGATGGCGCGCTGCACTGGAGCCCAGTTCAGCCAGAGATGAAGGAACTCGGGCAGCAATTCGTCGCCGCAGTGAAGGCGCACCAGGTAGGACGCGAAGGCGGGACCAGGTTCGTCGTGCCGCCAGATGGCGGCCTTTCCAACATGCTCCCAGCTGTTGGTGCGGTTGAACAGCACATCATCGCGCTGCACCCGGAACCGCTCGACCGCATGCGCCGGCGCATATTTCAGATCGGACAAGTCGAACTCACCGTCTTGGATGTTGTTCATCCGCAGAACAGGAATGCCGCTGCTGATGTCGCCCAAGGACAGGTTGGTGCCATACTCCGCGTTGATGACGAAGCGGCCCAGGTTCGCGACTTTCCATGTCGCCGGGCGTAGGCCGACCACTGTCTCGACCAGTGCGGATGAAGCCCGGGGTGAGCCGTCATCCGCCAAGCCTCGCGTGAGCAAATCGTCGATCATGCCAACGCGGACTGTCCTCAATTTCTCGAACAGTGCATCAACTTCGAGGATGGCGTCGTCGAGCGCATCAAGAATGTCGGCAATCGCCGCTTGAGACGGTCTCTCAATCCTCGGGATCTCGAAGCTTTCGAAGAATCCAGCTTGCACGCGGCGCTGCCCCGCCGAGCCAGTCATCGACGCTTCACCCGCACGCAGAAAAGCCGGGTGCCGTGTCCAGTGATAGATGAAACGGGAATCGTGACCGGGCTTGGCCCGCAAGACGTGAAATTCAGTGCTGCCAAGGCCGAAGTCGGTTTCGAGCGCCGAAAGCAGCGCGACCTTCCCATTCTCGAAGCAGGGTGTGATCTTCGCAACGATCACATCGCCGCGCTGGAAAAGGGTATAACCCCTCCTTCCATCCGAAATCGGACGGTGCTCCGTCGCATGCCACCCGCCTCCCTCCGCAACGGCGGCCATCGGGATGAACGCGACCGGCGCATCGTTTGCCACCCCGTTGGTATCCGTCACCGGATTGACAGACGCGAAGTCAGACAGCTTGGCCGCCTCACCCATACCTGAGTTCCTTCAGGTAGCCTTCCAGCCGCTTGGTTGCGTCAGTCCTTCGCCCCTCGATGTGCTTGAGGCTGACCCGATACTTGTCCCAAAGGCGATCGAGACCGGATACTAGTGTGCCGACACGACGCGTACGGGCACGCTCGAGTCGGTCGAACAGCCGCTCGCGGTCAATGGCGAGCACCAGCTCGCGGCAATCATCGTCGTCGAGTTCGGCCCGCGCTGCGGTCAGCCGCTCGACAAAAGCCGCTTTGAGCTGCCGCAACGTCGCGCGCGCCGCCTTCAGCTCCTCTTTGATCGCCTCATAGGGTGCGAGCATCGCATCGATGGCCTCCGCCTCTTCGACCAGCGGCGCGAGGCGGCGATTGAGGTCGGCAAGTTCGGCCTCAAGCTCCCGCACGTTCATGCCCTGCGCCCGCATCCAGTCGATGGAGCCCTTGGATGGCTTTCCGACGGGTGTGGTCTTCACTAGCTCCTTGCGGCGCTTGTCATCCTCGCCCATCTCGGCGCGCAGGTCCTTGCGACGCTTCTCCAACACCTTGGGCAGCGTGGCGCCGTCCTCGGCCCCGTCCATCCAGTCCTCGGCGCCATCGACACCGTCGCCGGTTTCCCAGGCTTCCTTCTCGGCCTTGATGCGTTCCACCTCGGTCTGTGCTGCGGATAGTTGGCTCACATAATCGGCCATCCGGTGCCGGACGAAGGGATGCGCGAGCAACTCCTCTAGCGTCGCCTTCACGGTCTTCTTGACGTCGCTGTCCTCGTCGTCGTCGGCCTCTTCGTCTTCGAGTGCGGAACGCAGCGTTTCAACCCAGCCGTCGACAAGCTCCGCGAAACCGTTCTCGACGATGACGCGCAGCTCGTAGCGGATTTCGTCCCACCAGCCCGCGATGGCGCCCATCAGCGCATAGCGATCGACGCAGCCGACCGGTAGCATCGCCGGCTCGAAACTGTCGAGCAGCTCCCGCCGCAACGGCATGAGGCGCTTGGTTTCTGGCAGATCAGCCAACCCTGTCTGCGCCGAGGCCCACCAGGTATCGAAGGCTCCCAGCATCTCTCCGGCCCGGGCGGCGACGCCAGCATCGGTTTCCATCAAGGCACGGATGTCGGCCCGCTTTGCCACGGTCTGGGCGAATTCGGCATAGTCGGGATCGCGGTCGGAGAACGGCGCGCCAACGTCGAAGCCCTGGGCCATTGCCTGCGGGCGGATGGCTTCGATCTCGCGCTTTGGCACGCCGCCATGAAGGTGCGCGCGAACGTCGTGCGTCTCTGGCGGCGGGCTGCTGTCGGCGTAGCGACGGATGTTCAGGTTTCCGGCTTCGTCCTCGATGATGGCCTTGTTATCGACCACGGCCGCGAAGCCGGAGACATCGGCGAAGGCATCATAGGCGCTGATAATCTTCTCGATGTGCTCCGGATCGATGAAGTTCTGCGCACGGCCTTCGCGATACTCGCGGTCGGCATTGATAAAAAGCACCTTGCCCTTGCGCGCATCGGGCTTGCCCGCCGGATGGCGCATCACCAGGACACAAGCAGGGATACCGGTGCCATAGAAGAGATTTTGGGGCAGGCCGATGACCGCCTCGATGCAGTCTTCCTTGAGAAGCGCGATCCTGATCTTCTTCTCTTCCCCGCCGCGGAACAGCACGCCGTGCGGCATCACGACCGCCATCTTTCCGTTCTGCTTCAGGCTCGCCAGCATGTGCTGCGCGAACATCAGGTCGCCCTTCTTGCCCGTCGTCGGGCACCAGCCGAAGCGGAAGCGGTCGCCGAACTGGATGCCGCGCTTGGAGTAGTTCTGGCTGAAAGGCGGGTTGGCGATCACGCGATCAAAGCGCATCAGGCGCCCGTCCTCGATGTGCTTCGGCTCGAGCAGCGTGTCGCCATTTCGGATGTCCGCGTCGGGAACGCCGTGCAGCAGCAGGTTCATCCGGCAAATCGCCCAGACAGCCCCGTTGTCTTCCTGTCCATAGAGGCGCAGACGCCCTCCGTGCTGGAGGGCATGTTGATTCCCCTGGTTCAGCATGCCGCCGCTGCCACAGGTCGGGTCGTAGAGCGACGTGCCACCCTGCGGATCGAGGATCCGCACCATGAGCTGAACGACGCCCCTTGGAGTGTAGAACTCGCCGGCCTTCTTGCCGGCTGAGTCGGCAAATTCGCTGATCAGATACTCGTAGGCAGCGCCGAGCAGGTCCGGAAACTCGAAATCCTCATCGAGAAGCCGGTACTTGTTGAAGTGGCTGATGAGCCGCCGCAGCCTCTCGTCGGGGATTTCAGATTCGCCGATCTTACGGGCGAAATTGATGTGACCCAAGACACCCGACAGCGCCTGATGGTTCGCGTTTTCCAAGCCCGCCAGAGCCTTGTTTAATTCGTTGGCGACATTCGAATGGACGTCGTTCAGCAGCCGCCCCCATCGGGCGATGGCAGGAACGAAGAACGTCTTTTCATACGACGAGGGATGATCGGCCCTTTGGAGCCTCCTCGTTCGTCCGGCCCTGAGTGCGCTGCTTCTGGATGATCCTATCGCGCTGCTGCTCGAACACGTCCGAGCATCGCTTCAGGAACAAGATTCCGAAGATGTATTCCTTGAACTCCGAAGCGTCCATTTTGCCGCGAAGAATGTCGGCTGCTGCGAACAGATGGCGTTCGAGTTTTTCAAGGGTCAGCTTCGCCATTCTCATTCGATCCTATCGGGAGTGGTCAGCTCGCGATCAGGTATCGTCGATTGCCCCCAAGCTCGTTGACTTAGCCTTGGGGCTGAGCCCCCGCAACTATCCAGCTCTGAGCGTCCACCTCACATTCAAAGGTTCTGAACGAGCCCGAGGCTGCTCGATAGCTTGCTGGCCAACGTAGGGACACCACTCAGCCGATCCGCGCTAAGCTTTGACCCAGGTAGCGTTGCAACCGGGCGCGCGTTTTTTCCCTCGGACGTCTGCCCGATCGAAGGTCAGCGACCAACCTCGGATCTCCTGCTACCAACCTGCCGAAGGTACTCGCCGGCATGCGGGTCTGCGCCAGATAGCTCTCGATCTGCTCCAGAAGCTCCATTGCTCGACTCGCATCGCTCTTGCGTTCCTGTTATGTTCCTACTAGGAAGGCATCCTAGAGTCTAGGATCGGATTTCCTAGATGCACTCAGTGGGACCGCCAGCGATGGACGAAGCACGCAAAGCCCTGGACGAGCTGATTCAGCAACGAGGATACAATTACTCCTCGGTTTCCCGCCTCCTCGGGCGCAATGCGGCCTATATCCAGCAGTATATCCGGCGCGGCAGCCCGCGGAGCCTGGACGAGCAGGATCGCGCAGTGCTTGCCCGGTTCTTCGGTGTGGACGAGAAGGTCCTTGGGGCTCCCGACCGCCGCTCGGGGCCGGTTGTCGAGCTGGTCCACGTGCCCGTGCTCAGCGTCGAGGCTTCCGCCGGTCATGGGGCACTGGCCGAGATGGAATCCAAATGCTCCCAGTTTGGCTTTGATGAGAAATGGCTCCGCCGGCTGACCGCCAGCAAGGCGTCGAGCCTTTCCATCATCGGCGTGCATGGGGACTCGATGGAGCCGACCCTGCACGACGGGGACGAAGTCATGGTCGATCTCGCCGACGGGCAAGGGCGGCTGCGCGACGGCATCTACGTCCTGCGCATGGACGACGCGCTCAACGTGAAGCGGATCGCGATCGAGCCGCAGGGCCGACGGATTTCCGTGCTGAGCGATAACCCGGCCTATCCGAGCTGGCGGGGCCTCGAACGCCGCAGCATCAACATTGTCGGGCGGGTGCTTTGGTTTGGGCGTGCGCTGCAGTAAGCCCGCCGTTCCATGCTGACCTTCCTTGCCGCCTCGATCGTTGCCGCCGGGCAGACCTTCACATGCACCCCGACCCACGTGTGGGACGGGGATGGACCCATCTGGTGCGCGGAGGGACCGCACGTCCGGCTCTCCGGTATCGCGGCGCGCGAAATGGACGGCAGCTGCCGAACCAACCAGCCCTGTCCCGACGCCTCGCCGACCGAAGCCCGGGACGCGCTCGTGGGCCTGCTCGGCGGCGCCCGCGGACGCAATTCGACGGGCCACATTGCCGTCGCGGGCCCCAGGATGACGTGCCGCTCCGAAGGTTCGGCGGGGGGGAACAGGACAGCGGCTTGGTGTCGGTTGCCAACAGGCACGGACCTGTCGTGCGCCATGATCCGCACGCGCACGGTCCTGCGTTGGGATCGCTACTGGAAAGGCCCGGACTGCCGGTGAACGCCGACCTGCACCTGCGCGGCCGTCTCGAACGGGGAAGAGTGGGCCCGGTCCTTAGGGCCGACGGCGGCGGCACATGGGAGCTCGACGCCGGAGGGCGAGCGCACCGGCTGGTCGGCCAGGAGGTCGAGGTCGTGGGACAGCGCGCCGGGTTCAACGGGGTCGCCTGCGAGCAGGTGTGGCCCGCCGGCACACCGCGGCCGCGACAAAGCAGGGTTAGGATCGAGTATCTCCTGGCCGGGGGCCTCGTCGCCTACGGCGTCATTGCCTTCCTCGTGGGGCTGGTCGGCTATTTCCGCTGATGCTGAGCGAATGGGAGCTGTGGGCCTGCGCCAATCGGGTGCTGCAGACCCACGGCGAAGAGGCTGCGCTCCATGCCGCCGAGCAGATCGGCGCCCTCGTTCTGCAAGGCGATGCCGAGGGCGTCCGCACTGGCAGGCGATCGCCGCCCGCATCGCGCAACTTTCCGCAACCGGCGGGCAAGCACCGCCCATTGACCGGATGAGTTGATCGGGCGGCGAGAAGGGCCTTAGATCCCGATTTCGAATGGCTTGGTGAGCGACCGATCGCGCTCGGGCGGCTCGCGCTCTGGTAGCGGCGACCTCCCTTTCGCCTGGCCCTTGGCGGCGGCGTCGCGAAGGAGATCCACGGTCTCCAGCGCCGAGCGCTTCATGCCGGGGTTGCGCTCGACGGCCGCCTCCAGCTTGCCGGCATTGTCGACGAAGAGGGTGAGGCCGTCGCGCAGCCGGGTGATCGTCACCAGGAAGGTCTGCTGGTTCGAGAGATTGCGCTCGTGGCTGTCCATGACCGCAATGCCGCGATCCGAAGTCAGCCCCTGGGCCATGTGCGCGTTGAGCGCGTAGGCAAGGTCGAGCCGTTCGAGCATCGGGTCGCCGCGCGACAGGCGGTGCTCGGCCCCGAGCGAAGTCTTCACCGTCACGCGCCGGTCGTCGATCGCGACGATGCGCGCCTGGTCGGCATTGAGCAGTCCGCGCTTGTGGTCGGTTTCGGTCCAGCGGATTCGGTCGCCGACGTGAATGTCGAGCGGGCGGACCTCGAACAGCCGGAGCGGGTCCTGCTCGCCTTGCGGGCGCAGCGGCCCGGGACGAAACTCGAAGCGCCGGCCGCGTTCGTTCTCGAGCGTCACCCGCTCACGGACGGCGTCGGTGTCCACGACCCGGTACTGGCCCTTGAGCAATCTCTGCCCGCGCTGGCGCCGGTCGATCTCGACCACCATTCCTGGGCCATAAGTGCGGGCATAACGCAGCTCCTCGCGGGTGACATTGACTCGGGAGAGGGTGTCCACCCTCATGCCCACGGTCCCGAGCTCCCCGTTGGCGCGCAGGCCCGCCTGCACTGCGTCATTGACCTGGCTCCGCAATGCCCGGCCGGAGGCATAGATGGACGTGCGCTCGCGCTCCTCCGGCGACAGCGACAGCCAGGCGGCAGCGGCCTCGACGGCGGCTCCCTGAGCCACCTCCACGACATGCTTGCCCAAATGCCGCAGCGCCTCGTCGATCTGCCCGCCCTGGGCCGCGTACTGCGCCCGGCGAAGCGCCTGCTCCCGAGCGCGGACATTGATGTTCATGACCGCGGTTTCGACCCCGGCCTGCTGCATCACGTCGAACGGCTTGCCCGCATCGACCGCGCCGAGCTGCTTGCGATCGCCGATGCTGGCGAACCGATCGAGCTCGAGCAGGTTCGCGAGCCGGACGAGCTTTTCCTTGTCGGCATTGCCGACCATCGATGCCTCGTCGAGCAGCACGACGGTGCCGCGCATGGAAGACCGGGCGTCGGCAAACCGCGCCGGATCACCGCCTTCGAGGAGGTCGCGGTGGCGCCGAAGGAAGCGTGTGACGGTCATCGACGGGATGCCGGTCTCGCGCTCGAGCATCTGCACGAGCGTGTTCTGCACGGCCAGGCCCAGCACCGCCCGACCCTCCTCGCGCAGGATGTCGGCGACGGGCTTGAGGACTGTGCTCTTGCCGGCGCCGGCGATGCCCTGGATCGCCACGATGCGGTTGTGCGAGCCGAGCAGCAGGCGCCCTGCATTCTCCTGCCCGGGATTGAGTGTCATCCCGTATTTGAGCTGGGAGAGCGCCTGCAGCCGCTCGCCGGCAACCTCGGACGGCACGATGGCGGGAGCAGTTCCCCGGCCGCTTTCGACGCTCGCGATGATGCGCTGCTCAAGGCCGATCGCATCGCGCGTCGTCACCAGCTCGCGGTCAGCCCCTTTGCCCCTGAGCAGGTGGCCCTGGCGCAGCAGCTGGTCCACGCGGTGCTCGATCTCGGGCATCGAGGTGGGCAAGGCGAATCCAAGCGCCGTTCGATAGATCTCGGCGCGCGGAAATGCCGCCTCGCGCTCGCCGAGGTGACGAACGGCTGAGGCAACGGCGTGCACCGCGGCGATCTGCTCTGGTGTCCGCTTGCCCATGTGCGAAGGGACGAGCGGGTCGCCCTCCCGCAGCCCAAGGCGCTCGGCAAAGGAGGCGGCGAGGGAGCGCCCGCGCTCCACAAGCGAGCGGACCGTCTCGCCCAAGCCCGGCACGTTCCCGAGGTCCTGGGCCGCCCGCGCGTTGGCCCTGGCAATCACCGCCGCAGGGTCGAAGCCGAGCTTGGCCGCAGCCTCCTTCCACTGGCGCGCGAGCGCATCGCGGTCCTCGATCGTCGCCTTTTCCGCTCGCGTCATCAGTGTCGCGGCATCGAGCACGCCGGGTCCCCGATGGTCCATCTTCGCAACGGCTTCGAGTATCTCGGCGCGGCGGGTGCTGAAGGCGTCTCGGTTGGATTTAGGAACGCCCACGGCTTCGAAATTGCCGTGCTTGCCGAACTCCCCGACCTCGTAGCCGAGCTTTTCGACGGACAGGCGAAAGCGCGCCATGGCCATCGCATTGAGCAGCGTGTTGTGCTCCCAGAGCCTGTCGTTCCTGAGCGCCCGCCATTTGCCGTCCGGCCCTTGCGTCACGTTGGCGACGACGGCGTGGATGTGCGCATTGGGCTCCTGGTTCCGGTTGGTGTCGTGCTGGAACAGGCCGATCACGAGGTTGCCGGTCGCGATCACCCGCTCCTTCCCTCGGACCTCCATCCGGGTCTCGGCGAGGTTCTTTTCGGCCCAGGCCAGCGTCTCCTTCACTGCCGCGGAGTAGGCGTCGAGGATGCGCCGATCCCCGCCCACAAGCGCAAGCAGCGACCAACTCTTGGGCATCGAGAAGGTGAGGTCCGTGCCGGCGCGGTGCACGCGGTTGTCGCTGCCGACGCGGCTTCCGTCCGGCAGCAGGCCCTTGAGCACGGCCTCGAACTGCCGAGCCTCGATGCGACCCTCGAGGCCGAGCGTGCGGGCGCCCTTTCCAAGCCATTCGCCGGAGCGATCGGCATCGGCCCGCGTGTAGTAATTATCGGCGGCGAAGTAGTTCGCGGCGCCGCCGGCCGTGCGGACATTGGCTACCGAGAGCATGGTCCGGACCCCGACCGGGCAGCGCCTCCTGCCATCGTCAAAGCTGCAGGTCGCCGAGATCGGGTTCGTCGCGCGGCGGGGCGTCGCGCTCGGGCATGCCGTCCTCGAGCATCAGCTTCCGGGCAGCGGCATCGGTCGGCCGCCCGACCGGCCGATCCGCATTCTGCGGCCGGCTTGCGGGATCCTTCACGACAGGAGCGTCGGGCCGGCCGGGCTCCTGCGCATCGCGCGCGGGGTCGTTCCCGGCAGACGATGTGCCCGCGCGAAGCACGGCGTCCTTGGGAAGCGTAAAGGCAGGTGGAGCGGGGCTCGCCTGGGCGGGAACATCGGCCGCATGTCTGCCGTGTGCCCCCGTCGCCGGGGGCTCTCCGACGTCGATCCTCAGGTCCGAGGGAGGGTCCTGCGCGGGCGACATTTCGCTCCTCGACTTCTCGGTCACGTCGCGCGGTTCGAGAGCCAGCACGCCCTGCTTGGGGACCACAGGCTTGCCCGCGCCGTCGTCGTTGGTCGACGGATGTTCGGTGGTCCCCGAGGCTGGTTGGGCTGGCGGCCGGAGGGGCGGCGCCTCCCGCGGGAGCGTTCCTGCCGATGGCCGATCGTTGGCCCGGCCGATGAAGGTCTCGGCGACCCGTGGGCGGCTCACCGGCTTCAGCTTGACGGGTGCGGCGGGGAAGCCATCGGGGAACTTGATGTACCCCGACAGCCGCGGCAGGTTCATCAGCTGGTCGGGCAGGAGGAGCGGCTCGATGTGCTTGCGCGGGGTCAGGCTGACCGCATCGCGGGCATTGTTGTAGCCGTAGGTATAGGCTTCCTCCATGTCGCGGACCTGGCGGTGGCCGATGAAGTCCGAGCACCAGGTCGCCGTCTCGCGATCGGCTGTGCCGAGGATCAGCTTGGTCCGCGCGAGCGACGATAGCGTCATCGCCATGTTCTCGCCGTAGACCTCCTTGAGCTTGGCATACGCGTGCAGCCCGAGCACGATCGCGCCGCCGAAATTGCGCGCTGTCTGCAGCCCTTTCTCGAGCGCCGGCAGACGATGCAGGGCGCCCAGCTCGTCGATGAAGAACCAGCATTTGAGGTCCTGGGTGCGCGCGGTCGTCATCAGCGTGTTCATCGCCATGTCGAGCCAGAGCGTGAGCAGCTGCGCGCAGACGCTCATGTCGACATAGCGGGCCGAAATGAACACCACCGAGCCCCTGCGGTCGTCTTCCTCGACCCAGTGGCGGACCGAAAAGCGCGGTCCCGTGACAGGCAGCAGCTTCAGCGCCTTGGCGTTCACGTTGAACACCGCGCGGATCGACTCCGCCATGCGCGCGGCCTCCGGGGCAGTGAGCGGATCGGCGATCGTTCCGCGCATCATGGCATGGACGCGAGAGAGGTCTGCGGTCATCAATTCTCGCGCGAGCGCGTCATTGGTGGCGCGGCCTTCGGCCACCAGCTTGAGGCAGAATTCAACGAACAGGGCGCGCGCGGCGATCACCCAGAACTGCGCCTCGCCGCCGCCGTCGTGGGGCACGAGCGCCTCGGCCGCGGCCCAGAACTCGCCCTCGCTGCGGCACTCGTCGAAGAGGTTCCATTGCGGACAGCGCGCGTCGAGCGGGTTGAGGATGATGTCCCGGCCGCTGTCATGGAAGTGTTCGATGAATGCGCCGGTGAGGTCGAAGACGACGCAGCGCTGGCCCTTGGCCCGGGCCTCCGCGATCATGTCTGACATCGCGACCGTCTTGCCCATTCCGGTGGTGCCGATCAGCATCGCGTGGCTCTGCTCGAGCCGCCACGGATAGACGACCGTCGCCAGGTGCGATGGCTGATACGGAAATGCGGCGGCGAGCTCGCGCGGACTGCACAGCCGCCACTTCCAACCCAGGGCTTCCGTCAGCTCGCGAGTTCGTTCGCGCCTGTTGTGCACGCGCAGCTCATCGACGAGATCGGGAAGCGTGACGAGCAGCGCGCCGCGCTCGTGCTTGCGTTCCTTTGAGCGGCTGCCGAAGCGCGCGGCGAACCAGTAAAAGAGCGCGAAGGCCGGCACCAGCAGCAGCGCCGAACGGGTCAAGGCGGCGCCCAGCAGAGCGAGCATATGGTCCCACGCGCGCACCACGGGCAGGAAGCTGTCGAGCATCGCGATGGGAAGCTGGACGGTCCCGCCGAACGCTGTCTCGAGCGCGATCCGCTTCTCCGGATCGAACTCCATGAAGCCGTAGATCGTGGCGTAGATGCGCATCCAGACGAGGTAGGCCTCGTGGTCGGAGAGGCTCCCCGAAAGCGTCCACCACGACGTACATCCGATCACGGCGCAGGCGACGATCAGGGGCCCCTTGAGGCCCGCCGCGAACATGAAGCTGAAGTGGCCGAGGAGCTGGCTGCCGCGGGTGAAATTGACGAGATTGCGTTTCATGCTTCGCCTCCCTCGTCGGTGCTGGGAGCGAGGCCGAGTTCACGAGATTTGCGGGCATAGGCCTGATGCGCGCGCTCGCGCAGCGCGTGGTCCGGATGCCCCGCCAGGAGCGCATCAACGCCCACCATCAGGAAGACGGAATGGCGGGCAATGCGGTTGACCGAATGCTCGAGGCGGGAGACGTAATTATCGTCATCGCAGGCCTGCGAAAGGAGCGAGCGGATCCACTCGCTGACGCTGATTTCCCGTCGCCGCGCAGCGGCCCGCACGCGCACAGCAAGGTCGTTCGACACATGGACTTGCAGAGAGATTGGCCGTGACATCCACGGACTCCTCGAATGTGGAGCCCGGTGTCGCGCTGCGAAAGGCCTGTCCTCACTAGGTCAAATCAGAGAACATGTCAAGAACATCAGAAATGCCGGATTTGTGCGGCCCTGGCTCAGCTCTCATTCGAATCCGATTTGAAAACCGGCGTCATTCGAAACTGATTGAGAAGCTGCCACTGGTGAGTTTCCCGCTTATCCCTTTGTGTTTACGCCATTTCCCTCTGCGACCAGTCGCGTAGGGTGTGCCCCCTGTCCCCAACTTCGCAGGCAGGAACCAGTGTGTTGGCCTGGACCGGACCGAGCGGATTTGCTCCCGCTGACCGGCGGCGCGCGGGCCGGGCAAGCCGCCTGTCGGAGGGAGGCGAAAGCTATGGGAATGGAGCAGTCCGGGGAGATAAGATCACGTGCAAGAATCCCCCGGACAAGGAGTGCGGGATGGCCAGCGTAAGCTTGAGCGCGACGCCGAAAGGCAAGGGCTACCAGGCAACCGTCACCTATTCGGACGGCGTCGCGATCAGCTCGGCCGAGGCCTTTCCGACCCAGGCGGAAGCGATCTCGGCGGCCGCGCTGAGGCTGCTCGACCTGCCCGAGCGACTGGAGCGGTTCGACGCCCCGGAGGGCGCATCGACGGACGCCGGAATGGCCTCCTGAACCTCCCTAAGCGTTGGCTCAAAGGAGCCGAGCAAAAAGAATGGAGGAAGCCCGGAACGGACTTCCTCCTGTGGAGCGGCATCAGAATTCGTCGGTCAGTTTGGTCGGCACGGTGTCGACGACTCGGTCCAGCATGGCCTTGGGCAGCGCGCCATAGTCACCCTCGTCGACCGCGATGTAGCCGGCCTCATCGTCAATCAGGACATACTGGGTGAAGTAGCTGTGAAAGGACCTGGCATGGGCCCGGTCAAGGGCAGCAACGAAGGCTGCCTGATCGGCCTGGTAAACGGCACGGGCAATGTTCGGTGAAGCGTACATGACTGTCCTCCTGATGTTCGATGCGTCGCATCAGGAGATTCGCGATGTGGGTGACGGGCCGGGTCAGGGACCGCGTGGAACACGCGGCCGCGAAGCGGCGATGGGGGAAACGATTTTTGTCGGGGCTCGCCCCGGCAAAAATGGTGGGGCCCCGTCGTCCTTGACGCGGCCCCCAAGCCCGCATCACACTTGGAAACTCTGCGAGAGAGACCTCTCCCCCACGGTTGCGGGTACGCGTTCGGGCAACCTCACAAACCGTTTTCCTACACGCCGCGACAATGGCAGAATCGGTTCTGGAGGGGACCAACGGCCAGCGAAAGGTACGACACATGGCCAGGTCCAAACCGAGCGCTCGGGATGCGCTCAGGAAGCTGCTCGAACAGCGCGAAGAGCTCGATGCCCGTGAAGCCCGGCTCCGCGAGGAAGCGGCCGCCGAACTCGGCAAGCTGCTCGTCGAATGCGGCGCAGAGACGATCGAGCCGGCGCAGCTGCGCCAGCTCGTCCGCGCATCGATGGCGCTCGGGATCGACGAGACGCTGAAGCGCATCGCTCCCGCCTGATGGGCAAACGCGGCGGTGCGCGGGTTCGATGCCCCGCACCGCCGCCAAGCAGTCACGCAAAAGAAAAGGCCCCGATGGTCTGTGCCACCGGGGCCTTGTCGCGGGATCGGGACAATCAGTCCTCGTCGATGTCGGGCGCGCCCTCGTTGGCGCTCGAACGGCCCTTGGAGAGGAAATCCACCTTGTCGGCGATGATCTCGCAGCCGTAGCGCTTGACCCCGTCCTTGTCGTCCCACGAGGTGTAGTGAATCCGGCCCTCGACGGTCACCAGCTGGCCCTTGGTGCAGTATTTGGCGACATTCTGGCCGAGCCCGTTGAAGCAGGTGACGCGGTGGAACTCGCTTTCCTTAGCGGTGTAGCCGTTCTCGTCCTTGTAGGTCTTGCCGTCCTTCCTGGCCGGACGGTCGGTCACCACCGACATCGAGGTGATGCTGGTTCCGCCCTGGGTGGTGCGGGCTTCGGGATCGCGGGCGATACGGCCGACGAGAATAACGAGATTGGTCATGGGTCTTCTCCTGATCGAGCAATCCGGGTCCATCCCGGCTGCAAACCCGAGCAGAAGCGGCCCACGGCGAAGCGCACCGAAGGGGAACCTGGAGACGGTTCGGGTGGTGCGGGCAGCCGGGCGCAAGCCCGGCAACACGGCCGGACCGGGTCCGGGTTGCGCGCCTCGACGGGGCTGCTTCAGGAACAGGTTTGCTTGAGAGCCGGGTTGGTCACGGATGCCGTTGACAGGACCGCCATGCCCGTTCGGTTTCGAGCGGCCGACACCGGTTCGCCCGCATCTGCAACCGCCGCGGAGCAGCTTCAAATCGCGATGCGAGACCGGCCGCCCACGGAAGAAGAAGGGCCGCTGGATGGGACGACGTCACCGCGAGCCGCACGATCGCCTGACAGCTCGACGGACTCGTCGAGACGATGCCCGCGAAGCATCCAGGCTTGGGGAGTGATGAGGCGCGCCCAGTCCGCGAACGAGGGGATCGATCCCAGGTCCTCACGCACGTGCTGCTCGCCGACAAGGCGCACCGGGACCGACCGACCGTCGGCGTTGACGATGGTCGCTCCGAACAGCGTTTCGAGCATGAATATCCCCTCGGCATGGTGCCGCAGCGCGCGGTGCCTGGGATCGGCCAGGATCGCTTTCGACTGGTCGAACCATTGGTGAAGCGGGAGATAGTCCTCCACGTTGCCGCCCCATTTCCGCACCGAGGAAAGCGCATGGTAATAGCAATGCGCCATCTCGCTTCTCCTACAGCTCGGTCGAGTGATCTTCGGAGGCAGTGAAGCGCAGGCTGCAATCGAGCGTGAAGCTCGCGTCCGCCACATCGATGACGAGTTGGCCGTACGCGCCGTCGTTGAGCTCCCACCCGGGATGGTGGCGTTCGAGCGCGAGACAGCCGAGCGATTCCAGCGCCGCCGCCAGCGATTGCGCCTCGGCCTGCGCGTTGCCCTCCGAGGCCTCCGGACGGAACGGTTCCACAGCAGCGTCGGGACAAGCAACCGAAGCGTTGGCGGCATCGTAGCAGATGCATTCCTCGACGGCGCCGCTGTCGCCATACCCGTCGAAGCGGACTTCGACGCGGGCGATTCCCGCTGTCCGCAACGGGGGGATGACGACAGCCTTGAGATGCTGGATCTCGATCTGCTCCCGGGCGTCACGCTCGGCCTGGCGAACCGCGAACTCGGCGATCGCGGCTTGGAAATCTGTCATGAGAAGTTCTCCTGTGCTGCCGGCTGGACGTCCACCGCCCAGCCCGCACAGGCAGAAGATGCCTCCCCTCTGGTGCAGCTGCCAGCGCCGAGTTGGCGCTGGCGCGAAGGCGCGCGCGCCCTACTCGGCGGCGACCGCCGTGCTGCGCGGGCATGTCCCGAGCGGACCCCGCCGATCGACCACGGTGATCCGGCGCGCCTTGGCTTCGATCACGAGCCGCTCGAGAACACCGTTTCCCGGAAAGGCGACCACATAGCGGGGGTCGAGCGAGAGCATGCGCTCGTTGCGCTTGAAGCCGGCGCGAGCGCCGAGCCGCATGTCGAGCGAGAACGTCACCTGCGGCACCTGCCGCCGCTCGGCCCAGGACGAGGCGAGCCGGTCCACGCCCTTGCTGTCGCCGCCGTGGATGAGGACCATGTCGGGCACGCGGTCGCGGACCTTGTCCAGGGTTGCCCAGACGTTGTTGGCGAACGCGAGCGCGTCGGCTTCGGTCGCATGGCGGGTACGCCCGCCGGCGAATACCACCGGGGTTCCTTCGGGCATTGCAGCGCGCCGCTTGGCTTCGGCGCGGGCGCGCAGGAAATCGCGCCCTTCGACCAGGGCGGAAGTCAGCATCGCGCTGTGATTGAAGCGCGAGCTCGAGACCGGCTTCCACGAAGAGCCGAACTCATTGAGGTAGAGCGCCGCGGCGACCTCGCGCATTTCCTCGAGCGCCAGCATCGCCGCTTCGGCGCATTGCGCACGCTCGACCTGGGTCTCGAGTTCGTGCGTCTGGACCTCGGAACCGTCCGCGGTGGCGATCAGGGCCCGGACCTCGTCGGTGGCGCGGTCGAGCGCCGTCGACTTGCGGGTCGCGGACCGGTGAAAGATGTTGACGAAGGCCCAGCCGAGATCCTCGGCGTCGGCCTCGAGCGCGGTTCCCGAGATCATGGCAAAGAGATCGGACCAAACTGCTTCGAGCGTCTGCACGACCGCTTCGCGAAGCGGAAAATCGTCGGAAGAGACCGGCGCGGGACCGATCGAAAAGCCGGAAAGGTCGAGCCCGGCGAGCTGATCTGCGAATGAGCTGTGCATCTTGTCCTCCTGACTGGTGGCGCTGCCAGGAAGGCCGTCATGGCCGCGGCAGCGAGAGCCCGTCAGGGCCAGCTTCAAGGCCGGGCTCCGCACCCGGAGGGGAAACCCGCATCGCCAGGCTGGCGCGGGCCGGAACGGGCCCGCAGGGACCGGGCCAACACGGGCCTGGCGAGGCCGGGTTGCGGACCCGGCCGGCTGGCCCAGGGCCTCTCTTGCGTGGCGCGTGCCACGACTGGAGGAAGCGGGCGCCCGCAATGGAAAGGGGCAGGGGCGTCGCTTTTCCCGCCCCGGGGTCAGGCACGCTTGCGATAGACGGCTTCACCGTTCGACATGCGTCCGAGGCAGTCGTAGTCGCCGAACAGGTGGTCGAAGCGGCTGGCGATCTGGCGGAGCCAGCGTTGTGCTCGCGGCGACCGGGCAGTCCTGCAGTCAGCATCCCAATAGGCGCCGTCGTCGCGCTCGGCGATCCACACCGCGACGAGGCCACCGTAGATCGAGACGCCGAAGTCGGCATAGGCGTTGCGCAGCAGGATCCGATCCTCGCGGCCCCGCCAGGCGTCGTGCTGCAGGAGCGAGGGGAAGGCGGCCGCCGCGCGCTCCGTGAGGTCATCGCGCAGCCATTCGTATTCGAGCTCCCAATCCTCGGCGCGCTCGACCTCGAGGACGGTGAAGGCGACAATGGCGCCGTTGGGATAGCTGACGGATCGGCTCATGGTGCCCTCCCTTCAGGCGGCCAGCGCGTCGTCGCCGGGCTCTTCGGCCACGGCGGTCTCACGGCCGCCGAGCTTCAGGAGAAGGCTCGACGCCTCCTCGGCCCGGGCCGCGGCGGTCAGGATCGCGCGGTCGTCTTCCCTGAGCAGCTTGAGCCAGTGGTCGATGTAGCTTGCGTGGCTGTCGAGATGGGCCACGGGAAGACCGAGTTCAGCTCCGAGCATGGCGCTCGAAAGCTCGGCGACGAGCTCTTCGGCCGCGTAGGCGGCCGAGCCGAAGCGGTTCCTGAGGTCCCGCCCGAGGCGGGTCGAATGACCCGTCCAGTGCGAGAGCTCATGGGCGAGCGTCGCGTAATAATGGTCGAAACCCGAAAAGAGGTGCGACGGTGGCATCGTGATGCGATCCGCGACGGGCTCGTAATAGGCCTCGTCTCCCTGGTGCCGGAGTGCCGCCGGAATGCCCGCGAAGAAGGCGTCGAGTTCGCGCTTGCGCCCCTCCGGCTCGACGATTTCGATGGCCCCGGCCGGATGAAACCGCGTGGGCAGGCCGTCGACCTGAGCGGCGTTGAAGACCGGATAGGCCTTGAGGACGCGCCGTGTCTCTTCGCCCGGTTCCCAGGCATCGCCGCATTCCACTTCCTTGACGTAGCTCTTGTAGAAGATGGCGATCGTCGATTTCTCGCCCTTGCGGACCTGTCCTCCGAGTTTGTTCGCCTGGTTGTAGGTCATCCAGAAAGGCGAGGCGTAGCCGCACATGTCGGCGACCATCCACAGCCAGAACACGTTCATGCCGCGATAGGGCGTGCCGCAGGCGCGCAACGGGCGCGAGACGGGCAGCCCCCGCCAAGGCTTGATCCAGGGCCGGGTGCCGGCCTCGAGACGGGCAATGATCTCCTGGGTGATGCGGGCGGCGGGGGACTGCCCGCCAGGCTGGGACTTGCGAAAAGCCATGCTGGGTCTCCTGATCGGGCCGGCCGGAGCGTTCGCCGGCATCGCCGCAGACCCGCGCGCTTCCTCTTCTCTCGGTCCAAGCAAGAAGCGGCCCCCTGCGCGAAGGCTGGGGACCGCTTCGCCGGAACGAGTGGGCTGCCTGTCAGGAGGAGGTCAGGCGGCCAGCTCGTGCGGGGTCTGGTGGTCGTCGCCGACCTCCGAGACAGCGTCTTCGCCGAGACAGGCCTCCGCCTCCGGCTCGCTGGGCGAGGAGTTCGCGAAGCGCATGACGTCCGGCACCCAGGCGAGCGCCCGCTCGCGAACGTCGGCCTCGGTGATGTACGTCCCGGCAAAGACGCGCTCGGCGCTCGCCGCAAGGTCGGCCTTCTTGACCGAGGCAAAGCGGGCGGAGAGCTCGGCCCCGCCGACATCGGCGAGCGCGTCGAGGATCACCTGCTTCGACACCCGGTCGAAGTAGTTGGCGGCGGTGGGCCGCCACCACTGGGCGGTGTCGATCCCGATCAGGGAGCCGAGATGGTCCTGGAAGGCAATCCGCCGTTCCCCGGCCATGTTGAGGCTCGCCTCGAGCGTGCGCGCAGTGACGAAGCCGAGCCACGCGGCCCGGTCTTCCTCCGAGAGGAGCCGGAACGCGTCGAAGCGCGCAGCGGCGTCCTCGCCGGAGCGCCAGCTCTCGTCGAGTCCGGTCCGGAGCTCAGCGAGGGCGGCGGTCGCGGGCGCATCCTTGGCCTCGAACCCGACGATCGGACCAGCCGGCGCGCCGCCCCGCAGCGTCGTAGCCGAACGCGAGCGCCAGTCGTGGGTGTCGGCATCGGCAAGCGTGAAGACCATGAAGTCGAGCGCAAGGCCGGGTTCGGAAGCCATATGAAGCGCAAGCACGTCGCGGCGCTGCATCGCGAGCTCGTCGACGAGCCGCTTCGACAGAGCCGAGCGCCGACGGCCTTCGCCGCCATCCCCGGCAACGATTTCAATTTCGCCGTCCTCGGCTTGGCCTTCGACTTTGCGCTCGCCGTAGAAGACCGGCTGGAGCACCGGAGTGCCGTCGCGCGACAGGGTCAGGATCATTCCCGCCTCCGTCTTGAGTTCCGGCGCGAGCACGGGCGGGCGACTCCGGATCTCCTGGCTCTCGCGTTCGATCGCCTCGAGCGCCGCTTCGGCTGCCGCCACCGCCTCCTCGGCGCTTTCCTCGTCTTCGAGGATCGCGGCGTGCTCGTCGTAGGAGGCGTCGAGGTCGTCGAGCCGGGCGATTTCCGCCTCGGTCAGCGGCGCAGGCTCTGCGGGGAGCCGCACGAGTCCGCTGACAAGGTCGTGGCTGGCGTAGGTATCGAGGGTCGGCTTGACCCAGGCAAGCCCCTGCTTGGCGGCGACCGCCCTGGCGTGCTCTTCCATGCGCGCCTGGGCCAGGCTTTCGAGCAGGGCCACGTCCACCCAGGATTCGCTGTCGTCGTCGTCGAACAGCTCGCGCTCGAGGCGGCCGCCGGCCGCGACATAGGCGTCGCGTCCGACGAGCCGGGCGCGCGGATCGCTGCCGCGGACCGTGCCCGAAAGCACCATGCGACGGATGCTGTCCGGGCTGGGAGCGTAGTAGGACGAGGTGACCTGCTCGAACACGCGCGCCTGGATCTCCTGGTCCGAAGTCGCGCCGAAGGCCTTGGCCATGTCGAGGGTGATCTCGCCCGAAGCCAAGGCCTCGAAGACAATCGGAGCGAGCCGCGCAAGGCGCAGCCGGCCTTCGACGAAGCGGACGGTGAGACCGAAGCGACGCGCGACGTCCTCGGTCGACGCCCCGCCTTCGACAAGCGAGGCAAATGCTTGTGCCTCGTCGGCCGGGTTCATTGCGAGACGGTGGAAGTTCTCGGCGAGGCTGGTCTCGACGGCCGCCTCGTCGGCATCCTCAAGCACGAGGCAGGTGACCGCATGGTCGCGCGGAAGCAGCCTGTCGGTGACCAGAGCCAGCATCGCGCGGCGACGGCGTTCGCCCGCCTCGACCTCGAACTTGCCCTTGGCGGCTGGCCGCACGATGAGATTCTGCAAAAGGCCGTGGGCAGCAATGCTGGCCTTGAGCTCGACATCGGCTGCGGCGTCGGCATGTCGGCGCACATTCCGGGGCGACTGAAAGAGCTTGTTCAGCGGGATCGCCTTGATCATGGGGACTTCTCCTGACTGCGAGCCCGGCACGCCGACCATCGACGACCTCGGGGCTCGATCAGGGGCAAAGCCCACTCTCCTCTATTGGACTGCTTTGGGGCCTACTGGAGACTGGCGGCTCGCAGGAATTCGAAGCGATGGCGCGGACTTTCTAGCCCGAAATCTCATACAACCATCGGCCACTACGGCATCGCCGCCTCCGCAAGCAGCATTGCTACGTCGCAAGATACACCCGCCAAATCGATGCCGTGAAAGTCTTCGACAAGCTCCGCGCTAAAACTGCGGTGATACGCCTTGCAGGGGATCGTCAGCAGCAGCTCGAAGGTAGCGATATCCCTGCCAACCCTATGGCCGGAGCTAGCCCGCGAATTCACTGAGAGACGCAGCGCCGATAGTCGAACATCGGGTACGTCCCGTATGCGCCGAGTAAGCCAAATGCGAATTGCAGGAGTGGCGCGTCCCGCGAAGGCAGCTCATCACGTCACGCGAACACGGGAGTCGCCGTTGCCATCCACAATCGCCACAATCCGAACCGGTTAGACGAATGTACTCGCGGGCGCTCTACCAATACGAGGGATCTTTTCGGATCGAGTGGATGCGTGCGTCGCAACATCTAATCCTCGAGATTTCCTAACATTGTTTTGAATAGAATTTTCAGTGGCAGTAGTTCATGGCTCGATATGCCAGATAGCAGGCGCGAGTAAATCGCATCTGCTTCATGCCGCAGAAATGGAAGTATCTCGATTGCCCGTGGCAGCAGATGAAGTGTCCATACCCGGCGATTGCCTTTAATCGAGCGCCGTTCGACATATTTGGCCTTTTCAAGCTGATCGATGACATGCCCTACGCTGGCGCGCTCGAGTTCGAGGCATTTGGCGAGTTCGGTCTGAGTCAGTCCTGGCGAGCGGAAAATGTAGGCAAGCGCGCGCCATTGGGTGCGGGACAGGTCCATTTTGGCGGTTGAGGCGTCGAACAGCTTGCGCAGCTTGCGTGGGACTTCCTCGACGAGAAAGATAATCTCGTCAGTTTCGGTCAGGTAACTGTCCCGGTTGATTTCCTTCGCCATTCGACAAGAGCCATAGGCGACAAGCTGCCTACTGAATAGTCTTTACTGTAAGACATCTTACAGTAAGAAATCCTCATGGAAGGTGACTCGATCAAGCTGCAAGGTCAGACCGGCCATGCCATTGCCGCCACCATCGAAGGCGCAGGCGATGGAATGCCGGTCATTCTCGCGCACGGCGGCGGGCAGACCCGACGTGCCTGGAAAAGAATTTCGACCCTGCTCGCCAGCCACGGCTTTCGCACCATCGCCATCGATCTGCGCGGTCATGGCGATAGCGATTGGGCCAGCGACGGAGCCTACGACATTGCCGACTTCGCCAGCGACCTAGTCGCCATCGCCGCCGGGCTGGATCGCAAGCCAGCGCTGATCGGCGCGTCGCTGGGGGGGCTGGCCGGAATAGTCGCCGAAGGGCAGCTTTCCCCCGGCAGCTTCGCCTCGCTGACGCTGGTCGACATTACCCCGCAAATGGAAGCAACCGGCGTTGCGCGGGTTGTCGGCTTCATGGCCGCCCATGCGCGCGAGGGCTTTGCCTCTGCGAACGAAGCCGCGCGCATCATTTCCGAATATCTGCCGCATCGCCCAAGCCGCAAGGCATCGGCGGGCCTTGCCCACTACCTCCGCCAGAAGCCCGACGGGCGCTACTACTGGCACTGGGATCCCGCTTTTATCGATGGAGTGATGCGTCGCCATGCGCAGAACGGCGATCTGGGCGATCACGGGAGGAGCGAACTCAGCAAAGCCGCCATGAACCTCGCGCTTCCAGTACATCTGGTCAGGGGCGGTTCGAGCGATCTCGTCTCGCCGGAGGCGGTGGCGCATTTCCGGAGATTGGTCCCACATGCCGCCTATAGCGACATTGCCGATGCCACGCACATGGTGGTCGGCGACCAGAACGATGTCTTCGGCGCGGCGATTGCCGACTTCCTGATCCGAACTCATGCCGCGAGCGATGCAAGATGACTAGCCGCACCGAGAGGCCCGAACTCGCCGAACTCCGCAAGATGCTCCACATCGCGCCGTTTCACCGCTGGCTCGGCCTCGATATTGTCGATTTGACCGAGCGGGAACTGGTCCTCGAAATGCCGTGGCGGGACGAGATCGTCTCCAACCCGATGATCGGGTCGGCGCATGGCGGCATCTTGTCGGCGTTGATCGACCTGACCGGACTCTACACCGTCAACGCGCTGGGCGGCACCGCACGGGCGACCGCCGACCTTCGCGTCGATTTTCACCGTCCTGCCACCTCCGGTCCACTGCGCGCAATTGGCAGTCTCGTCAAACTCGGCAAGAAATTGAGCGTCGCGGAGACCAAAATCGAGGATCGGACGCAGCGACTGCTCGCAAGTGGCCGGGGTGCCTATGTTGGCTGATTCGGCAATTCTGGACGATATCCAGGCGTCTTCATTTCCGACGAAACCATCCGACTGCGATTATCGCAGTCGAGAGAAATGCGCATGCTCCGGCCAGCGTTGGCTGTCCCTCTGATAGAATGGCTGCCGCGATAATAAGGGCAGCAGAAATGACATGATGACCAGCGAGAGGCCGATGGCGACCGCCGCTCACCAGAAACTCTAGATCCCGGCGGTCGAGGCTGATCGGCAACCGGCCCGATCGCACGATCTTCTCCAGCTCTGACACGAGTTCGGGGGCATTCAGCACTGCCCGCCCCAAAAGCGCGGCCGTGCGACGCGCCTTGTCACGCAGTTCTCCAAATCCGACGCGTTCGCGAAGCAATTTCCTAGCGATCGGGGCCAGTTCCGCGCCGATGTCGAACCGGGGGTCGATGCGCCGCACGAAACCTTCCGCCGTAAGCAGCGTGCGCAACATCAACGCGAGGTCTGGAGGTAGCGACAGCTCGAACTCCCGCAACAGGCGGAACACGTCGGAGAACACCTCGCCGAGATCGATCTGGTCAAGCACCGACGCCTTAAACCGATCAATCAGTCCCGCAAGTGCACGGGCGAGTGCTTCGCGATCGACGGGAGGGTCGCCGGCCCAACGCAGGAGAATGCGTGCCAGAGTGGCCGTGTCTTCACCCGCGATCGCGAGCGAAAGGTCTACGAGTTCGTCGCGGCGATGAGGCAGCAGTGTCCCGACGGCGCCGAAGTCAATGAAGATGACGGTGCCGTCCGTTTTGATCAGGATGTTGCCGGGATGGGGATCCGCATGAAAACGACCGTTGATCACGATCATTTGCAAGACGGCCTGGGCGTAGGTTCGCGCCACTTGCGCCATGTCGATGCCCGCGGCGCGCGGCTGCTCCAGCTCGGTCGCAGGCAGGCCATCGACCCGCTCCTGAATATTGATGCTCCTTCCGGTGGCCTCCCAATCAAAGCGGGCCGTCTCCACGCCGAGACCGGCCAGGAATGCGCCAATCTCGTCGCTGGCGTTCCCTTCCGCTGAAAGATCCATCTCGCGGTCCAGGCTCTCGGCAAAGAACCGCAGAAGTTCATCGGGGCGCTGGCGGGCGATCGCGGGATTGACCCGCTGCGCCAGACGGGCAAGCCGCCGGAGCAGACGAAGGTCGGCGTCCACGATCTCCTCGATACCGGGGCGCCTGATCTTGATGATTACAGGAGCGCCATCCCTGCGCACTGCGGCGTGGACCTGCGCGATGGACCCTGCAGCAAGCGGCGTCTCGTCGAAGTATTCGAAATAGTCGGAGACCGGCGCGCTCAATGCCGCTTCAAGCGAATGCTGAACTTCGGCAAATGGCACGGCCGGGACTCGATCTTGCAGAGTCGCGAGCGCAGTGGTCCATTCGGGTGGGAGCATGTCGCTCCGCATTGCCAGAACCTGGCCGAACTTGACTGCGACAGGGCCGATCTCGCGCAGTGCAGAAACGACCGCGTCGGGTCGCGGAGGAGCCACATCCCCGCGGCTCCGCCCGATCCCGAGACTTGCCGAAAGGCCGTTCAGACCGTGTCTTCCAAGAATGCCGATCACCTGCGCCAGACGGCGACTATCGCTCAATGTCGGAACAGGCGGGTCAGGCATCTGCGAGCAGTCCACGTGCGTTTGCGCTCATGATTGCCAACACGTCGGCCAGAGCATCTTTCTGTGCTGGGGACACCCCTGCCCATAACTTCTCATGTGTCGCGTCAGCGGCGCTCCTGAGTTCGGGCAGGATGTCCTCAACCTTCCTCGTCAGGTCGAGCTGCCAGGCCCGGCCATCGCTCCTGTCGCGGCGACGGATGATGTATCCCTGATCGCATAATGCCGTGACAGCGAGACCAACAGTAGCCGACTCGAGTTCGAGCTGCCTGGCGATGTCCGATTGATTTAGCGACGGATCCTTAATGAGCTGGGCCAGCACCCTCCACTGAGTACGGTTCAGCCCCATGGGCTGGGTGCGTTCGTCGAATGCTCTTCGTGCCGCCCGGCTGATTTCGTCCATCAGGAAAATGGCGCGATCATCGTCGTTTACGATGCTTCCGAGATTGGGGCTCGTCGTCTGGCCAGTCATAAACGGCAGGCTACCTTGAGGCTGGAATTAGTAAAGGGCTTTCATATATGCGTGAAAAGCCTATGTGGCGCGGACGCGTCAGGGGCGCAGCTACGGAGTGCGAAGGCATATGGCCGAAGACATGGGACAGGCAATCGACGCCGAAGTCGATAACGAAAAGGATAAACCCAAGGCGCTCTCCAACCCAAAAGTTCGGCGCGGTCTGGTGCTCGCCGGGCTCCTCGTACTCATCGCGGCCGCTATCTGGTACTACCGGAATGAGACATACGGACAGTATCAGCAATCGACCGACAACGCCTATGTTGCGGCCGACAGCGTGGTGGTCGCGCCTAAAGTGGCCGGATATGTCGACCGCGTGCTGGTCACGGAAAACCAGCCGGTGAGGGAAGGCGACGCGCTCGCTCAGCTAGACATTCGCGACTACCGCGCGCAGTCGAACCAGGTCACTGCGCAGATTGCCGCGACACTGGCGGGCGCAGACACGGTTCGCGCTCAGCAGCGCGAACAGGATGCCGCGATCGATCAGGCCCGCGCCCAACTGGCGGCAGCCACGGCGCAGGCGGCGCTCGCAGGGGAACAGGTCGCCCGCTATCGCCCGCTTGCTGCGACCGGAGCCGAACCTCGAGAAAAGTTGGACCAGCTACAGGCGCAGGCCCGTGAAGCGCAGGCTCAAGTTGCGGCGGCGAGAGCCGGGCTTCTGGCTGCGCAGAGGCGACTAGGTACTCTAGGCGAGCAAATCCAACAGGCTAATTCACAAGCGAACGCCGCGCGCGCGCAGCTCGAAGCCGCGCGTCTCAACTTGTCGGCGACAACGCTGCGCGCGAGCATCACTGGGCGGGTCGGCGATTTGACGGTTCGCGCCGGCCAATACGTTCAGCCAGGGCAACGGCTCATGAGCGTGGTCCCGACTGATCGGATTTATGTTACCGCGAATTTCAAGGAAACCCAGCTTGGTTTGATCCGGCGCGGACAGCCGGTCGCTCTGGAGATCGACGCACTTCCCGACCTCGAACTCGAGGGGCGAGTTGAAAGCATCGCACCCGGGACCGGTGCCGAGTTCTCCATCCTCCCGCCGCAGAACGCCACCGGTAATTTCACGAAGATTGTCCAGCGGATCCCCGTTCGGATCTCGATACAGGCGACGCCCGAGGTCCGGCGCCTGCTGGTGCCGGGCATGTCGGTGGTGGCAACGGTCGACACCCGCGGCGCGAAGGGCGAACTCAACGCGCTCAGCGCGCGGGCGCGCTGACCAACGATGGAAGCGGCATCGCCGACACGCATCGCCGGTTCTTCCGAGCGCGCCGACGCAACCGCATGGATCGCGGTGGCTGCCGGTGCACTGGGCGCAATGCTGGCGACGCTTGACATCTCGATCGTCAATTCGGCGCTGCCCACCATCCAAGGCGAGATTGGTGCGACCGGAACGGAAGGCACCTGGATTGCGACTGCCTTTCTCGTTGCCGAAATCATCATCATCCCGCTGAGTGCTTGGCTGGAGCGGCTTCTCGGACTTCGGACCCTGCTGATCATAGCGGTGAGCGCGTTCACCGCGTTTTCCATCCTCTGCGGCATCGCGACAGATTTAACCACAATGATCATCGGGCGCGTCGGCCAGGGCTTTATGGGTGGCGCGCTTATCCCGACCGCGATGACGATCGTCGCCAAACGGCTGCCGCCATCGCAGCAGCCTATCGGAATGGCCTTGTTTGGCATGACGGTAATCCTCGGCCCAGTCATGGGACCGTTGGTCGGCGGGTGGCTGACCGAGAATCTGAGCTGGCACTATGCCTTCTTCGTCAACGTCCCGGTCTGCGCCCTGCTTCTCCTGTTGCTGTTTATCGGCCTGCCGCACGAAAAGCCGGACTGGGTCTATCTACGAGAGGCGGACTGGGCAGGCATTCTGGGAATGATCCTCGGCCTCGGCGGCTTGACGGTGGTACTGGAGGAGGGACACCGCGAAGAGTGGTTCGAATCCGCGATGATCATTCAGCTCACGATCGTCGCGGTCGTGGGGTTCGCGCTGCTGACTTACGGCCAGCTCTACGCGAGAAAGCCCGTATTGAAGCTTCGTCTGATGTTTAGCCGGCAATTCGCAAGCGTGGTCGTCATGGCCCTAGCGCTCGGTATGGTGATGTATGGATCCACTTATGTGATCCCTCAATTTCTGACGATCATCTCCGACTACAATGCTTTGCAGACGGGCCTCGTGATCTTCTGGATGGGCGTGCCCGCCTTCCTGATGATGCCCTTTCTGCCGTTCATGATCCGTAGGATTCACATCCGTATCGCCGTGGGAGCCGGGATGCTGATCATGGCGCTCAGCTGCTTCATCTCGATCAGCCTGACAGCCGAATCGGGCGGCGGCGTCTTCACCGAAAGCCAGTTCCTGCGCGGCATCGGGATGATCCTGACGATGATGTTCCTTAACCAGGCGACCGTCGCCTCTGTTGCCAAGGAAGATGCGGGGGACGCTTCGGGGATCTTCAACGCCGCACGCAATCTGGGCGGGTCTTTCGCCCTCGCCGGGCTCGCCTCGTTTCAGGACCAACGGCTCTGGCATCACAGCAGGCGGATGGAAGAAACGCTCAACGCGAATGGCAGTCGTTTGCAGGAGTACCTCGATGGTCTCGCTGCGTCGCTGGGCAGCCCGCAGGCGGCCCTGCAAACGCTTTCGGGCACCATCCAACGCGAGGCCTTCGTCATGACCTACAACGATGTGTTCTTCGTCATGGGGGCGATCACGCTCGCAACCGTTCCACTTGTGATGTTTCTTCGGGCGCTGCCCAAGAACGCCTCACTTTCGATGCATTGAGATATTCATGCGCAAGCTGATTCCGCTCCTTTCCACTTTTGCTCTTCTCGGAGCATGCACAGCCGGTCCCGATTATGCCGGACCGCCTACGATCAAGACGGTTGGGGCCGATGGCTTTCTGCGTGCAGGTTCCGATGTGGATCCGCAAGCGCCGCTCGCTAGCGACTGGTGGTTGCTGTTGGGCGATCCCGTGCTCAACGACCTGGAAGCACGCGCGCTTGCTGGAAATCCCGGCGTCGCCGCCGCGCGTGCTAGGATCGACCAGGCGCGCGCCTCGCTGCGCCAGGAACGTGCGAACCGGCTTCCGTCGGTCGCCGGCCAGGCAACCTCGATCCAGGCCAAGATACCCGGACTCGACCTGCAGAGCGGCCCACCGGCCGGAACGCCGGGGACGCCCAGCCAAACCGAGGAAGAGGACACGTTGAGCGTCTATAACGTGGGGCTCAATGCGAACTGGGAAATAGACTTCGCCGGAGGACAGAAGAGGCGCATCGAAGCCGCCAATGCTCAGGCCGCCGCGAGCGTGGCGAACGCGGAGGATGCGCAGGTCCAGCTCACGGCGGAAATCGCGAGGGCTTACGTGGGTCTCCGGGAGGCCCAGGCGCGGCTCAACCTTGCCGAGCAGCAGCGCCAATTGCAGCAGCAGACCCTTGAGCTGACTTACCAGAGGTACACGCAGGGCGCTCTTGCGTTGTTTCCCGTCGGCAACGCAAATGCCGAACTCGAACTTTTGAAGTCGCAGATCGCGGAAGCCACCGCGGATATCGCGGTCCTGAAAGACACCTTGGCGGTTCTCACCGGGGAAGCACCCGGCAGTCTCGACCAGCTATTGTCGAATGCCTCGGCCATCCCTCTCCCGCCGGCGCGCGTGGCCGTGGGCGACCCTGCCGCGCTGATCGCCCGAAGGCCCGACATTCGCGCCGCCGAGCGGACGCTTGCGGCAGCCAATGCCCGGATCGGAGTGGCCGAAGCGGCTCGATTCCCGAAGCTTTCCTTCATGGGCATTCTTGGCCTCGGAGGCACGCAGCCCGATGACATCTTCGATCTTGGCAATCTCTCGGCAATAGCCTTGCCGCAGTTGCAGTGGAACCTGCTTGATTTCGGGCGTACCGCAGCTTCGATCGACCAGGCCGAAGCCGGGCGGGAAGAGGCGTTGCAGCGTTATCGCGAGATCGTTCTGCGCGCGTTCCAGGACGCGGAGCAGTCGCTCGCCCGATTTGGTCAGCAACGCGCCAACGTTGCTGCTCTCGCGCAGATCAAGCGGCAGGCCGATACGGCCGCCGACCTCAATCAACAGCGATACAAGGCCGGTGCGATCTCCCAGACGGACCTCAATACCTCGTTGCGGCAACGCCGGCAGGCGGAAGCGGACTTGAACCGGTCTATGGCCGCCATGACCAACAGCTGGATAGCGATTCAGAAATCGCTGGGCCTGGGTTGGAGCGAGCCGGTAACGACGCCGGCTGTTGCGGACCGCGAAGGCAACTGAACCAACCGGCGAGATGTCTCGGCGGCATGGCAGGGCACAATTGAACCGCTGACTGAGGATCGCGAGCGTGAAGCCTGGTTAACAGAAGGAGAATGCGACAGGAGCTAGGCGCGATATTGCGTAATCTCAATTGCCTTCCGCCCACGTCTGCTGGTGCAGCTCCGTTCCGGACGTAACGCGCAAGACGGTTGCCACGTACGACGGAGTGGCCATGTCTTTCATTGCTGCCCAAAGACCTGAAATAGTTTTTATCTGCTTTTGGCTGCTGTCAGATCAAACACTAACCTCTTAGATAAGGGCGCAGAGCCGCCGCGAATGTTCATCGTCGTTTGCTTTCGAGCCTCGAAATAATGGCCACTCCCTCAGCGCGCGGCACAAAAAGTCGTGTCTGGTACCGAATGATCTCGGTGAAGCAGCCATGCGCCTTGTACCAGTCAAGCCGGGCTGCGCTCCATCCCGTCAGCTCGAGCCGCTGACTGCCGTTCACGAGGCTCCGCTTCAGGGTGATCTGCTCTGGGCCGGCCAATTGTATCGAGCGACCCGCCGTGAGAACGGCCTGCATGGTCTCGTCGGCGGAAAGATTATGGCCAACCTCTAGGCCCAGAGCGCGGCAGAGTTCGGGAACGCAGTGGAGCGGGATCTCGCGACCGAGCAGCGACCTGCCATCTCCGGCGCAAATCCTGCTGACGCGCACATGATCGGACGGAAGCTTGTCCCAGACCGGCAGCAGCAGGCCGGTCGCGAGATGGAGCCGCTCGCGCTTGAGGCTCGATGCCGCCTCGTCGGCTTCGGCCTGCCACAGTCGGCGAAATTCGTCCTCATCAAGAGGCTCCCAGCTGCTCTCATCCAACTGGTCGGCGGTGAAATACTTCCGCTTTAGCGGACGTTGCATTTCGAACCGCGCTATCCGCTCGCCCTCGTCACTCAGCAGGCTGCGCGCCGGCACAAGTAGGGCAACCCGGCCCGAACGGGAGTTGCGCAACTGCCGATGACCGAGGCTGCTAACGCCGTAGAGTTGGTCGAGCCTCGATAGTGTCAGCGGGTTCAGAGCTCGGGCGATCTCCAGCTCGAGGAGGTGCGTCGTCGCCCCCGACACGGCATCGGTGCGAAGCACAGTATCGGACAGTACCTCGAAGCTCTCGACCGCGATGGTTTCGACCCCGAGATCGAGCGTTCCCGCTTGCCGGGCCGCGTCGACCCGCGCTTCGACAAGGCCGAGAAACTCGTCGAAGATCGCGTTCTGCAGCGCGATCGGCAGGGCCAAGATGCGGTTGAGCCAGCGCTGGATCGTCGGCAAGTCGTCAACAATGCCGCCGTCGGGCCCTTCAATCCGCAATCCTGTCAATTTCTGGAACTTCGCCAATCCCACTGCCTCGAGCTTTCCGATGAACAGGAGCCCGAACCAGCGGGTGAGGGCTTCCTTCGCGTAACTGCTCTCCAGGTTGTCGGCGGGATCGAACAGATTCTGTCCACCGGTCTGGCGCTGTCCACGCGTGAGCGCGCCAAGGCTATCGAGGCGGCGGGCAATCGTGGAAATGAAGCGCCGCTCGCCACGCACGTCGGTAGTCACCGGCCGGAACAGCGGCGCCGAGGCCTGGTTGGTGCGGTTTGTGCGGCCCAGCCCTTGGATCGCCGCGTCAGCTCGCCAGCCTGGCTCAAGCAAGAAGTGGACCCGCCGAGCCCGGTTCCTGGCCCCAAGATCGGCATGATAGCTGCGGCCCGTCCCTCCGGCGTCGGAAAAGACAAGGATACGCTTTGCGCCATCCATGAAGGCCTGGTTCTCGGCCAAGTTGGCGCGCGGGCTTCGCGACTGGAGCTTCTGTCGCCCGTTGGGACCTAGCACGAGCCGCCGGCTCCGCCCGGTCACCTCGGCGACCTGCTCAATGCCGAACCGTTCGATGATCGCGTCCAGCGCGGTTGCGATTGGCGGCAGCGCGCAAAGCTGCTCGATCATTTGGTCGCGCGCAACCAGTGCCGAGCGGCACAGGACCGGCCGACCGTCGTCGTCAATCATCGGCTTGGAGCGGGGATTTCCGTTCTCGTCGGTGAACACCGCCATCAGGCGAACCGGGAAGCTCTTTGCGAGATAGTCGATGACATATTCTTTGCAGTCGCAGTTTATGTCGAGCGTGGTGGCGGGAGGCGCAGGTTTCCTTCGGTTTTCCATGATTTCACTCCAGATATTATGAGGGTTAGAGAGAGTGTTCGAAGACGGGTCAGGC
>NZ_JAIXHL010000008.1 GCF_030145815.1 Sphingomonas sp. | reverse complement strand
ACCTGCGCATTGGTGTTGAAGACGGCGCGGATCGACTCCGCCATGCGCGCCGCTTCGGGCGCGGTCAGCGGGTCGGCGATCGTGTTCTGGAGGAAGCGATGGACCCGCTTCAGATCGGCGGTCATCAGGTTCTCGGAAAGCGCCAGGTTGGTCGTCTGACCCCGCTCGACCAGGCGGATGCACATCTCGATGAACAGGGTCCGCGCTGCGAGCGCCCAGAACGGCTCGGACGAGCCGCCATCGGCGGGGATGAGGGCGGCGGCGGCAGCGGTGAACTCGCTGTGCGTGCGGCAGTCCGAAAAGATCGACCATGCAGGGCAGCGGCGGTCCATCGGATTGAGGATCGTGTCGCGCGCCGGGTCGTAGAAGGCCTCCACATAGGCACCGGTCAGGTCGAAGATTACGGCGCTGTCCTGACGCTCGCGCATCTGCCGGACGAGGCTCCGGAGCTCGGTGGTCTTGCCCGAGCCGGTCGTACCGATCAGCATGGTGTGCGACTGCTCCATCCGGTGCGGAAAGGGGATGCCGGCGAGCGTGTAGGGATGGTGGATTCCGGCGCGCTTGCGCGCCGTGAAGGGAAGGGCGAGCACCTGCTTGGGCGACAGGCCCGGGAAGCATTTGCGCACGTCCGCCTCGAAGGCGGCCGCGTTATGCTGCGAGACCTCGGCAACGAGGACCTCGCGATCGACCAGCATAGCGCCGCGCTCGTGCCGCTCCTGAAGGATCGTCTTGCCACGGCGACGCGAGAGATCGACGAACCAGATCGACAGGGGAATGGTGAGGAACACCGAGAAAAGCAGCGCGCCGAGAAGGCCGCGCATGGCGATGCTCCAGGCCCGCTGGACCTCGGGCATCAACGGGACCACGGCCATGATCGTGCGGTGGAGTTCGCCGCTCGGAAGCCTGACGTTGACGCGCTTCGTCGGGTCGAAGCCGACCCAGTCCCAGAGCATGGCGTAGAGCTTCATGCAGACGAGTTGGAAGCCGTGCTCGTCCAGTTTGAGCGACATGATCACGAACCAGGCCGCGAGGAACACGAAGAACCAGACGACGAAGGGAAGTTTTGCGCCGGCGAACCACATCAGCAGCTCGTGGGTCAGGAGCTGGCTGCCGCGGGTGAAATTGCCCGAGTTGCGTTGGACTTTTCCGCGTGCGGAATGGTGGGTCAGCGGGATCGGCCGGCCGTCGGTGCGGATGTCGTTACGCGCCATGGTATTGCTCCAGGCGCTTGTCGGCGTTGGCGATGATCCGGTCGCGGAACTCGGGATATTGCTCGCTGATGATGACGTCGAGCGCGAGCTGCATGAACTCGCTGATGCGCGCGAGCCGGCGATGGCTTGACGTGAGGAGCGTGGCGGTGCCGAGATAGGCATCGACAGCCGCCCGGATCACCTCCGACGGATTGCAATTCTGCTCGGTAGCGAGCGCGAGGATGCGATCGTGCTGCTGGCGGTTCAGCCGAACCGTGCAGTGCCTGGTAGTGGACAAACCAGCCTCCTAGCAGAGAGGCTGGTGGGGATCGAAAGAGGCGACGGGCCTTATAGTCGATCGCCGCACTCGGCGCAAAGGGTATTGCCGTCGACTGGACCGCGTGCGACCGCGTGGGACGGCTAAGCCATTGGAACCGCTGGGATCGGACGTAAGCGCCGAACTGTCCCACGGCGTGGCACTCACCAGATTGCCCGTAAGCCACTGACATACCCCGGAAAACCTGCACCGCCAGGTGCGTAGGGTGTGCTTGTCAATCAGGGACTTTGGCATCGTTTTGTGGTCGTGAAAGGCAGTCTGTTAATCTGCGAGAAAATTGCTTTCCCGCAGGCACTTGGGCGCGCGGGACAGCGCGCCATTGAACGATCGACCCGTATCGCGAGCGCGGTAGTGTTCCAGCTTTGATCCGAATTTGGGACCAAATAGCCATCGCTTGAATACGCGCTGCATCGCGAAGCTCATCGGTCGCTCGGCAAGCGATTTTGGGGCAGCACAACCGACCCGCTGCGGTATTGGTAGGGCGATGGCGACACCCCCGACCCGGCTTCCGTGGCCTCCCGATTTCCCCGACGTTGTGGTTCACACGACGGTCGCGCGGCGCGACAGTCATCCGGGCTATGCCCTCGCCAAGGCAGGCAGCCCTGACGCCGCTTTGACGCTCGCCATCGACCTTCTCCACGGCGCTGCGACTGAGACCTTGCGGAGCGCCGTTGCGGGTCGTCCAGCGCTCCTACTTCCGGTCATTGCCGACGAGACGACGGGCTTCAACGCGATCCCCGATGCGATGGCGCAGGTACTCGGCCGTGACCTCGATCTGCCCGTGATCGCGGGTGAGATCGTCCAGATCAACAAGGTAGGACACACCCGCGCCCCGGCCTTCCAGCGGTTGGTCACCCCAGCCATGTTCGACGGCGAAGTGCAGCCAGGCGCGGCCTACGTCCTCGTCGACGATCATGTCGGGTTGGGCGGCACATTGGCGAACCTGCGCGGCTATGTTGAGGCGCGGGGCGGGTCCGTCATCGCGATCACCACGCTGACTGAGAGCCGCGACGCGAAGTGCGTTTCGCTGAGACCTGAAACGCGGCATATGCTATGGGAGCGGCATGGCGAAGAACTCGACCAGCTCTGGCAAGCTCAATTCGGGCACGGGATCGACTGCCTCACCGAGGTCGAAGCCCTCCAGCTATGTCGTCAACAATCCGTTGCCGGCATCGAGGGTTTTCTGGCTAAGGCAGCAATCGAAGCACGTAGCCGAGGTCTCACACCAGCGATTTAGCCAGTACGACTGACGTCGCTTGCTCGGTCGACAAGCGCCGCGTGTTGGCACAGCCGAGCGTGTCTTTCCGCAGGTGAGACGGAGAAAGGTCGTTCCGGGCAACGCGCTTTGCGACGCTACCCATGCCCCTCTATGAGAACAAAAAGGGGTGCGGATTGTCTGATCCAGGATTGTTCATTTCCGGGTCGCTATTCATGACTGGGGTCGGCCGCTATGGGGCGGAAAGGGGTCGGACGGCAGTCGCCGACCAGCACGCATTTGGCACAAGCCGTAGAGCAGACTTGGAGTTGTTACCGATGCGCATAGCTGTGGTTGGGATGGCGTTAATAGCGATGCTCGCGGGCGTGCCCGCAGTCGCGCAGTCCCGTTGGACCCACACCGCCAGCGGAGCGTCGCTCCCCGAGACGTTCGAGGCGCAGTCGGTCGCGGAGCGGCGCGATCTGGGGACTCCAAACGACAGTGTCGTAGACTATGAGGCTGCGACCGGAACCGAGTCGACCACCCTCTACATTTTCAAGGCTAGCGTGCCGAACGCCCGTCTCTGGTTTGACCGGGCCATGCCAGTCGTTGCGAGTCAGATACCGATGGCGATCTTCGAGGCAGGGCCGGTCGAGAAGATCGCGGCGTTCGGCAGTTCGTCGCCGACCGCTCTCCGACAGATCTTCGTCGCCCGGCAGGCTGGACCGTTCAAGTCGACCGCTCTGGTGGTCGCCCAGTCTGGACCGTGGATCGTGAAAGTGCGTGCGACCTCTGCCACCTTGGACCGTGCCGGGCTTGCCGCACGCATAGATCGGCATCTGGCAGCGATCCGGATCGCACCGCCCGCATTTGCAGCCGATCTCGAAGTCCCCAGGCATTGCGTCGTCGTCCCACGGTTCGGAACGGGCAAGCCGGTGTCCCCCGGCGTCGAGCAAGCCGCCGCCTCCGCCATCGTCATCCATGCCCGTCTGCACGGGCCGACTAAGCAGCTATGCCTTGCGGATGCAGCCAATGCTCGCTTCACCCTCCTCGGCGTCACCGACGAGCCATCATCGTGGCTGCTGCTAACGGGCGACGCGGGCAAGGCAATTGGTTCGGAAGCAATCGGAACCGGGCAGGCGGACACCCGTCAGCTGGTTTACGTCTCCACCCCGGCCGCGACGCGTGGCGCCGCGGTATTCGACGCGCCACCCTCGCTGGAGGCGGCGGGTGGGGTAGCCGCGCCGCTGCTCCGCGATCCGGCAGCGGGGCTTTTCGCCATATCGACGTCGTCGGATGCAGAAGCCGCGTCTGCCCAACGCTGAGCCGCTCGCGTTGCACGCTTTCAACAGTGCGGGTCGCAGAAGCGAACTGTCGCCTAAACACCACTTTTCCAGTTCAGGTGCCATCGATAAACGCGACCGGCGTGAAAGCTGGCTGGCAGCTTTCGATATACAAAGATGCCCTGCGGCAGTCGCCCATCGTTGGTCATGCGTTAGGTCGCTAAGCTTACCTGAAAGCCGTCGCTCGTTCATCTCCGCTACATACTTAAGTGAGTGACCGGTTAGTGACAGATCATTTAGGGTCAGGTGTCGTGAACGCTGACGCTAGCGACCCGGCCATCTTTCCATAGAAGGTCGAGAACGTAAGCGTCGCCCATACTTGGGCATAGCACATAGCTCTTCGGACGTCTCTGAGGCTCATACGCGTCGTCGCTACCGAGCATGGCCAGTATGTCCTGTTCGCTCCTTCCTACAAGGCCTACACGAAACCTAAGATCGAGTGTCATAAGACATCGATTTATGTCAGTGCCGTCGATAGCGCCCTCTTTCGCATTCTTCCAAAGCTCAGATGAGAACGGACGGGGAAAGCTAATCATGCTGTGAGTTGCTATACCAAGGAACCATATCACTAGGATCAGAAGCCCCAGTAACAGTCCACCTGCGGAGAACCATCGGATTGAAGTGCTTTTCATAGCGCGATGATACCGCGAGCACGCTTATCTGCAATGTCCGCTAGGTGAGCGATAGCGGCCTATCGCGCCTTTATCCGGAACCCCTCGGTGGAATTGGTGACGAGGCAGGCATTGGGGCGATGTATAGGAAGCGGGCCGCGCTGCCTGAGCCAATCGCTGCTATGCCATCATGCGCTCAATGGCTGCGCCGATCTGCTCGGCCGCATCAAGGACATGCTCGTCGTCCAAGTGCGCGTAGCGAGCCGTGGACTGGTGGTTCCGATGCCCCAGCAGCCGCCCGATCATCGGCAGCGTCTCCTTGTTCATCGCGGCGTGGCTTGCAAAGGTATGCCGAAGATCGTGCAGGCGAACCTTCGGCAGCCCCGCGCGATCACGAAGGTTGTGCCAGTAATGGGTGACGCCGCGGATGGGCTTTCGAAAACGCGCGTTCCAGAATAGCCAAGGCACATTCTTGAGCCGTGGCAACGTGCCGATCAGCTCCCGCGCCTCGTCGCCCAGCCATACGGTTCGCGGGCCGGTCTTGCTGTCGCGTAGGTTCAAGCGGTTGCCGCGCACGTCCTGCCATTGCAGGCTCAAAATCTCGCTCACGCGACAGCCGGTAAGCAGCAGCAGGGTGATTGCGGTCGCCATGACCGGCCTGACCTTGTCCTCTCCCGCGCGCTCCTCCGCCAGCAACCGCCCGAGCCGCCCCATTTCCGCGGTGCTCAGGAAGCGCTCGCATTGCCGCCTCTGATTGAGCCGGACCGCGCGGCAGGGGTTTGTGTTCTCCAGCCGGTAGCCCCACGCCTCCGCCTTGTTCAGCATGTTGTTCAGGATGCTCATGACGCGGTTTGCCGCCCCCGGCCCGGTGCGGTTGTTCAGCTCGGCAAACCACTTGGTCACGTCCGCCTCGTTCAACGCGTCGATGAACACGCCGGGGAACGCCCCGTCGAGGTAGAGCGCCCGGTAGCCGCACTGGGTCTCGTAGGTGGACTGCTTCCAGTGTGGCGACCACCGTGCCCAATACTCGTTCAAGAAGTCATCGAATCGCGGCGCGGAGCGGATGCGCTTGCGATCGGTTGCCGGATCGAGGCCGACCTGGGCGTGCGCGATTACGCGCCGCGCCACCATCGTCGCCTGGTGGCGCGTGATGACCGATGCCGGCCCGATCGTCACGGTCCGCAGCCGTCCTGCCATTCGGGTCTGAACGATGTAGACGTTCCGCCCCGTCGCATAATGCCGGATGCCGAACCCGTGTTCGACGCCGATCCATGTGGTCGTGCGCGGCTTGCCCTTGGGCAGCCGCAAATAAACGACGTTCGCGCCGACTTCGGCCAAGGCCTCGGCGACAACCTGACGGAGCGCAAGTGCGGTCATGCCCGCAGTCCGATCGCCTGGGCGAGCGAGCCGGAGATACGCTGGGCGGCATCCGCGATCACGTCATCCGAGAGGTGCGCGTACTTGGCCGTGGTTTCGGGCAGCAGATGAGGGTCGTGACGCTGCCGCGGGTGTCGGGATCCTTGGCGACCCGGCCGGCGATGTTGACGTTGTTCATGGCGATGCTCCTTGTTGGGTCCAGCGGCCTTTCCGCCGGTGACACCGGGAAGCGGCGTGCAGGCCCGCTCCGCACCGGAGCGCGAGCGGAGGGGAACTCCTGAAGGGAGCTGGCGCGGGCAGCCGCGATAGCGGCAACACGGGCGACCGGCAGGGGTTGCGGGGCGGGCCTGTCTCGCCGCAGGTGGCAGGAACAGGCGGAGGAAGGCCGCGGCGCGCTGGGGACGCGGCGCCCCTGCGACGACCGGCCGCCGGCCGGCGGCTCAGGCCGAGGTCGGCAGGCTCCCGCCCCGGTCGATGACGCGGAGGCGCAGATGGGGGACTGGCTGGCGCAGTCCGAGCGAGACGGCCGCCGAACGCGGACCGTGGGTCTCGACCGAATGACGGACGAGACGGCGGCGATCGGCGCTGGTCAGTGCGTCCCACCAGGCCGGGCTCAGATAGCTGTTCTCGAGATATTCGAGACCAAGGCGGACCGCGGCGGCGGCGCGGTCATCGTCCCCGAGGTTCTGGTAGGACCGCACGAAGCGCTCCGCCGGGCCCTCGGGCTTGCCGGTCCACCCGAAGACGATGACCGACTGGCCGCCATAGGATGTGATGTTGAGCGTGACCTGCTCGAACGGACCCGTGCCATGGGCAAGCCGCTGAAGCGGGCGACCGGTCAGATCATTGTCGGGCAGGAACGCGCCGCAGCAGACCAGTGGCAGGAGCCCGTCGAAGCGCGTCCAGGCGTAGGAGAAGCCGTTCACGTCCCGGGCTCGGACCCGCGTGTCATAGGCTGCCTTCCGGGCGCGCGTGCCGGCCTCGCCCGCGACAGCGCCGTGATGGAAATGGCGCGCCATGTTCTGGGCGAGTTCCTGGTCCTCGACCGGCAGGCCCTCGTCCAGCCGTGCGAAGAGCGGCGCCACCGCAAGCATGGCGCGCTTGAAGAAGGCTTCGAACGACACCGCGCGATAGGCGAAGAGCAGCGCCTCCCAGGCGCCGATCGCGCAGTCCTTCCCCTCGATCGGCTTGAAGAGATCGTTGTCGTGGGTCGAGCAGAAGCCCGGGAAGACCGAAGCGTCGCCGATGCCCACCAGCCGCGGGTCGAGGCGGCCACCATTCTTCTCGAGCCCGCCCATGGTCGCGATGAGGGAATAGACCTTCCCAGCGCGCGAGATCGCCCGCAGCCCGCCTTCCTTCTGGACAGTGTGGGCGCCGATGATCTCGGCGCCGCACGGCTCGCCGGCGTCGCCGGCATAGGAGCAGTAGCGTCGGCGCAGCTCCTTGCGGAACGCCTCGGCTACATGGTGGTGGTTGAATTGCGGCAGCCGCTCACGCCCGTCGTGACAGGCCTTGAACTTCCTGTCCGATCCGCACCAGCACGGGTCGTTGCGGCCGATCTTCGGCGGGCGGTGGACGCGGGGCGGCCGGTTCAGGGGCATGAACAGCGAGGGGTGCGGAGCGGGAGGCGGTTGGATCGGCATGTCTTGGAGGTTGAGCGGAACAGGGTTGAACGGCGTGCCGGGCAGACGGCGAGAACCGGCGCCTTGCGGGAGACATCGTCACTCGGTGCGATCGCCTTAATGGACGTCGCTCAGCCAATTTTCCACCTTGAGGGCGCGGACGCGGGAGAACTCGCCGATATTGGCGGTCACCAATGTGGCGCCGAGCGCATAGGCATGAGCCGCAATGAAGAGGTCGTTGGGCCCGATGGGTTTGCCCGCGCTCTCCAGCTCAGCTCGGATGCCGCCATATTCAGTGTCCGCCGGGACATCGAGCGCAAGCACGGACACGCTGCCGAGGATCGCCTCTATCTGGGCCAGGAGCCTGGGGGACCCCTTCTTCGCGCAGCCGTAGCGCAACTCCGCCGCGGTGATGATGCTGACGCAAATCGCATCGGAACCGACTTGCGCGATGCGGGTGGCTACGGCGCCGTGCGGGTTTCGCGCGAGTTCCGACACGATGTTGGTATCGAGCATGTAGAGCTGGGTCACAAATCGATGGCCTTGGCGGGAAGCAAGTCGCTGTCGATGTCCGGGAACTCATCCTCGGGGCCAAGGGGTTCGAGGCTCGCAAGGACCTCGACGATGTTTCGGCGGCGGATCGGCTCGATGACCAGTCGATCTCCCTCCCGGTGGATCATGACTCGATCCCCAGGCAGCTCGAAATCCGCCGGGATGCGCACTGCCTGGCTTTTGTTGTTGCGGAACAGCTTCGCTTCTCTGGTGACCGTTGCTTCATGATCGGGCGTCACGGCAGACTCCTTGCATATACACAGGCATATACATCACCGGACGGGTTTGTTCAATGATGTGTTGCCGAGGGGAAGAGAACGTCCTCGCACGCTGGCAAAAAAGGCCCGCTTCGCGGTGAGGCGAAGCAGGCCCTGTCGTGACGTCGGCGCGCAGAGCAGCTGCGCGCCAATCGGTTGGCGGCGATCAGTCCGCCATCTCGGGCGTGCGGCGCCGGCGGCCGCCCGGCGCGGGCTCGCTGCCGCCGAACGCACCTTCGGCCGAGGACTCACCCAGACCGTCGGTTCCCACGGGTGCGGCCGGCTGCTCGGTCCCCGGCAGCGGCGGCAGGCCGTCGTCGGTCGCGACCGTGTCGGTGGGCGCCTCGCGGCGGCGGGTGGGGCGCGACCAGACGATGTTGTAGGAGCCGTCCTCCTGGCGGAACGCCGAGATGTAGAGCGGCTTGTCGAGGCTCGGATCCTCGATCTTGCCGTTGAGGAAGGTCTCGCCGGTCGAGTTGGAGGCGAGCTCGAAAAGCGCGCCGACCTGGACCCACTGGCGGGCGGCCGACAGTGCGAGGATTTCGAACTTGGGCGCGCGCGGGTTGGTCGACTGGACCGTCCGAAGCGCGATCACGATCGCAACGGTGAGCGTCGAGATCTTGCCGGTGTAGGTGCCGCTGGCGTTCTGGGTGATGGTGCCGATGTTCATGGGAAGTCTCCTGAGATTGAGCGCTCGAACCCCTTGTCCGAACACTCTCTCTCACCCACTCAGCTCCTCGGCCGTTCGGCCGAGTAAGGCGCGTCAGCGCCGCTCCGACGAGCGCCTCTTCGGCGCCGTCGGGATCGTACCGTCGTCGCAGGTGCGTCGGCCCCAAGGCTCAGGCTTCGACTGCTCCAGCGTCTGCGGGTTGCTGCTTGCGCCGCCGCGGCGTCTTGGCGCCGGCCTGGGAGGGGGGCGTGTTCTCGGCCTTGGCGCGGCGGGCGCGGGGCTTCGGTTGCGGAGCGGGCGCGGCGTCACCTGATGGCGGTGCTGCCTCGGCGGGCGCTGTGGGCTCCTGCCGCTTGCGACCCAGGCCGAGACGCTTGGCTACCTCGCGCCGCTGCGCCGAGTAACCGGGCGCCACCATCGGATAGTCGGACTTGAGACCATAGCGGACGCGGTATTCGGCAGGGGTCAGGCCGTGGCTGCTGAGATGTCGCTTCAGCGACTTGTAGGGCTTGCCGTCGATCATCGAAAGAATGTGATCAGGCGAGGCGAGGCTCTTGCGCACGGAGACGGCCGGCGTGAACTCGGGCTGGGCCGCCGGTGTCTCTTCGGCGGGTGTTTCGGGTTCCTTGGCGATGCCGGCGATCGCAGCGTGGGTCTTGGCGATGAAGTCCGGCACGTCTTCGGGTCGGATATTATTGTGCGCCACGTAACTTGCGACGACTTCGATCGTCATCGCGACAAGGTTGTTCTCTTCCGGCAACCGCACCTCCCACTAAAGGATACGCCCTGGCGATCTTCGCCCGACGACTTCCCGTTATGGCGCGCAATGAATGCCGCGCAAGGTTTGGCGCCCCTCGGGGTGTCTGTGGCGGCCCCGATCCGAGAAATTCCGGTACCGGAGCCCGGTCAGGTCGAAGCCGAGACCGGCTTGCGCCAGAGCGCGATGATGTCCTGCATCTCCTCGGCGAAGCCGAGGGCGTCGATGTAGATGGCGCCGGGGCGTTGTCCGAGATAGCCGACGATGGTCGCAATGTCGTTCGCGACAGCGACATCCAGCCCGAACAGGTCGGCGATCTCGAAATGGCCGAGTTCCGGCCCGTTCCACCACGCCATCAGGAAGTTCGCGACCCGGCGCGACTGGCCGGTATCGCTCATCGCAATCGGTATCAGCCGGGTCAGCGCCGCCAGCATCGCGTCGTGATCGGTGGGTATCGAAGTCATCAGCATCTCCAGCGACGATGCTATACGTCTGTGTCGATCGCGCAATCGCGACGTTCGGATCAAAGGCGCAGGGGCTCCGGCATCGCCAGCCATTCGGGCTGGTCCTGCGCGAGCGGCACGTCATGGTTCGCGGCCTCGGCTTCGCTGAAGACCCGCGCGCGCGACAATCGGTCAAAGCCTGCATCGTCGTTCCAGAAGCTGAGCCCGTGCTGCGGATCGCGGATTGCGAGGACGAATCCGTCGGCGCCCTCGTCGCGCGCGCGGGCAATTGCACGGTCGAGCAATTGGGTCGTGTGGCCATAGCTGATGCCGTGTTCGGTGATGACGACATAGCCGCCGCCGAACTCCCCGATCCGCAGCCTGTCGCAATCCGACGCCCATTCGAACCCGAAGGGCAGCGCCGAGCGCGCGCAACGTTGGATCAGCTTGGCCGCAACATCGATTCCGAACTGCTCGCCGGAGAAGGTCACGAGCACCTGGCCGAGCTGGTCGGCCTCGCTGAACGCGACATCGAAATCGAGATAGGGATAGTGCGGATCCTCGAAGAGGTCGAGCAGTCCCGCGAACGGGTCCTCGTCGCTGCGCGGGAACAGGGCGGCGAAGTCCCGGCCAAGGCTGGCATAATGCGCCTCGCGAACGTCGTTCCGGGCCTCGGTGCCGTCGATCAGTTCCGCCGCGGCGATGACCCGGCGTAGCATGTCGGCCTCGGCGACGGTGACGGTCAGGTCGAAGGCCGCCTTGGTGTAGCTATTGGACATGGTGCGCTCCGTCAGTCGAGGGGAGCGCGGGAGCGGCGGCGCCGGCATCCGCAACGACGAGCGCCGGCACGACGAATTCGGCTGTATCGAAATGAGCGAAGATCGCATCGAGCGAGCCAACCGCCGTGATGGCGCTGCGGCTGATGACAACCTCGTCATCCTCGGTGACAGCGTAGGACACCGCCTTGCCGTCGCCGGTGGCGACGACGCGCTCGGGTCCCCACTGCCCGGAATAGCCCCCGCACCAGCGTACGAAGGGGACGCGATGCATAATGCACCAGTCCTCGATCTCCTCGAAGCGACCGCCTGCGACTTCGTGCGCAAACAGGCGAAGTGGCTCGCCGTCGATGCGATGTTCCGGCTCGAACGGATCGCCGTCCCACTCGACGGCAAGGCGCTCGGCAGCAATGAGCTCGGCAAGTTCTGCGAAGGCGGAAGCGTCAAGCGCGCCGCCGATCATGATGGAGGCGGATACCCGGTCGGCCATGATGGTCTCCTCTGGTTGGGCGCGGCGCAGCGCGCACGTTCGGCCACCGCGCGGTGATCGCGGCGACCGGTGATGATCGGGCCATGGAAAGGATCGTGGCGGCAGCGGCTCGGCCGCGCCGGCACATGTCTGATTGCAGCGTCAGTGAGTCGAGCCGAACAGGTAGCGCTTGGCGGCGACTTGCTGGCTGCCATCCTCTACGCCGATGGACGACTGCATGTCGGCAGTGAGCTGCCGGCGGAGGTCGGGAGGAATGATGGCATGAGGCGCGACCAAGGCGATCGCGGCCTCGGCGGAGAGGAGTTCGCCCGGCTCCGTGCCGATCCAGACGAGGGGTTCGCCTTCTGCGGGCTCGTCTTCGGTGCGAAAGAAGACTTGCGCGAAGAAGGTCTGAAGCGGCCGGTCCCATCCGACCGTCGCGCGGACGACGTCTGGGCTGTCCGGCTTGGGCTGAAGGTCGTGACGGCTCATTCCATCGTCCTCCGGATGCGATGCTGGACATGGCGCGCCGCGCCTTCGGCGCTGCTGATCGCCTTGCCGGCGGCCGACGCAGCCTGCCGCGCTCCGGCCTGCCGAAGCAAGGTACGGGCTTCGCGCAGCCGCTCAAAGGCTACCGCGATGGCGTGCCCGTCAGCGGGCGTGGCGGAGGCGATCCGTCGCATGGGCTTCTCCCTTGGATGGACGATGGATGCGGAAAGGCGCGTCTGCGGCGGGGCGCAAGGTCATTCGCAGGGTAGGGTCCGCTTGCATTCACGCGCCGACGGCCCCGACCCGCCCCCCCTTTCCCCAGGTTCAGTCGTCCTCGAGCAGCATGATCGTCATGACTCGCGTGGTGACGTGCGGATCGCCAGGGTCCTCCGATCCCCATTCCAGCGCGCGGTCGTAATAGTCGATCGCGAAACGGACGGCCTGGCCACGGACGGTGAACTCCCCGCGAGAGCGTTCCGGGCCATCGTCGCGCGTGAATGCGTAATCTCGGATCGCCGCGAGCAGCTCGGCCTGGGCGGAGAGCTCGCCGGCGAAGGCGGCGAGGCAAGCCGCAGTGATGACGACGCGGGCATTCGGATCGAGGCCGTGCCGGCAGCGGTCGTTGAGTTCGGCGATGCGGGATAGCTGGTCGGTCATGCAGCCTCCATCAGGCCAGCGTTGAAGGTCTCGATCCAGGCTTCCATCGTCGGCCGCTCGGAAAGCGGCACGATGCTCGCTGCATCCTGGAACCGGATGAGATCAGTGGGCGCATCGCGGCGAATGGCTTCGATCTCGGCGGCCGGGAGCAGCCGCTCGCCGCGTATGAAGTCGGTGATCCTGCCGGGCTTCGTCCTGGTCGAACGCCGCCAGAGCCCCTCGACGGTGCGCAGCCGAGGTTCCGCGCGCGCCTCGATGAGCACGATCAGCCTGAGGCACCAGGTTGGCAGCGCCCGGACTTCGTCCGGCTGGATGGCCCCGCAGAAGAAGCAGCTCGATTTCGGAGGGATCGGAAGACCGGCCTGCTCGATACGCGCGGCGCACCGGTCGCGGTTCCAGTTCCACTCGCGCAGCGGATAGCGGCACTCGAACAGCGGATCGTTCAACGCGGACGCATGCGCGTAGCGACGGGTGTCGGCAGGCGAGGCATCGTAGCCGATCAGCCGAACGACCTTCTGGCCTAGCTGCCACGCGGCCTGGGCCGGCGCCCATTGCTTGAGGTAGGCGTCCTGCGGCGCGACCTTCCATTTGAGAGAGCAGCTATGCCGGCCAAGGCTGATGCTGGGGAGCGTCGCATTGGTGAGCACGTTGGCCAGGATCGAGTAATAGGGTGGCCAATGCTTGAAGCGCTGCGGCACGTAGCGGACCACCTCATAGGGGATGCGACGCGCGGCCATCCACGCCGCGACCAGCTTCTGGTATTCGTAGGTATCAGGCTTCTCGGCGCCGGGATCGGCGGTGAGAACCAGGTCCGGCGGCTCGCCCCGCGATTCGAGTTCGACGAGCAGGGCCGTGGAGTCGACGCCGATGCCATAGGCGAGGACGACCGGTGGCGGCGCGCACACCATGATGGTGTCGACCGGCCTCGGCGTGGCAGAGGTGATCATAGGGGCCTCGGGCTTGAACGCGGCTGAATGCCGCCAAACTCAAGGCCCCCCTCCCCTCGCTTGTCCGATGCGACAGCGCCGGAGAGGCGGGTGTCTTCGGACCGCCTCTCGAAAGCGGGTCTCGCCGGTTATCCAGCGGCCGTGTCGTGCCGGGGTGCCGGGACGCTCGGTTCGCCCATCAGGATCACGGCGATCGAGGGCTTGTCGTCGGGTCCGAGGCGGCGGCTGTCGAAGACGTTCCGGCCGCCAAGGCCGATCGTCAGCATGTCGAAGGTCGGTGACGTACCGCCGTTGGCGTTGGCGATGCGTGTCCCGTTGTCGTGATACTGGATGTCGACGAAGCTTGGCGGGGAGCCGCGCTTGTATTCGCCGAAGAAGAACGTGATCCGACGACCGTCGGTGGTCTTGGCGCTGATCGTGAAGTTGCCGTCGGGGATGTCGATCGGGAGCGTCGGCACGTCGTTGAAGCGGGCGAAGCCGATGCTTTCGGCATCGGCCGCGGTCATGACGGGCAGCTGCGTGATGTCAGCCATCGAGGGTCTCCTGATCAGGCCAAATGAGCGGAAGCAGCGCGTTGCGCGACGGAAGGGCCTTGGGATACGGCAGGCGCGGAAGGGTGCGGCCGCGGCGGCGGGCCTCGCGCGTCAGCTCAAAGCAATAGGCGAACAGCCCAGCCTGCTGATGCGTGACGAGATGGCGCTCGCGCTGGAGCCGCCACAGCCAGCTTCGCGGTTCCTCGCCGATGCGCGGCCTCGGGACCCCCAGTGAGACGAGCTGATCGATTGCGCCGGCATGGCCCTGCTCGCCCAGGCGGATCTTGGACAGCGTGCGCCCCGAGATCGTGATGTTGCCGACCCGAAGGACCGATCGCGGCTTCGTGACCGCGCGGTGCGCGGCCGAGAGCGCGCAATAGACGCGGCCGATATGGCCCGCCCCTGGATCGCTGTAGGATACCACCGCCTCGATCCCAGGCCGTTCCCGGCGCAGGTGGCGAAAGGCCCGCGCGACAAAGAAGCTCTCGCCGTTCTGGGGCACGGCGTCGGTCAGAATGAGGCGCGCGAGGACGCAGCCGCGGCGAGGATCGTCAAACCCGGTGTGGCGCGAGATGACGGCCGCGGTGGTCGGTACGGCGAAAACGGCGACGCCTTCGAGCGCGCCCTTGCGCGCGAACAGCCCCACCGCAAGCTGCGCGGCCGGATACCGAGGCAGATAATGGTGCTGCGCGATGAAGGCGCGCGCGTCCGCGTGATCGATGACATCGACGCTGTAGGCGCCGGGATCGATCAGCGTGAGATCGCGCGCCCACAGAGCGCGCCGTTCGCGCCAGCGCTGGCTGCGGTCGGTCTGCATGGGTCGTGGTCCGTCGGTCAGAGGAGCGCGCGCTGGCGGGCGTGGCGGGCGATGATCGCGTTCGCGAAGGCGTCCGCGCCCGCCTGGCTCGGGCAGGGGAAGAGATCGTGAGCACACAGCAGGCGGAAGCTGTGGTCGAGCTCCATCGCACAGAGCCAGCGGTCGCTGCCGTCGACATCGACGACGGTGAGCGCGAGGCAGCGCGAGCCGCCATAGGGGCTCGGATCCAGTGGATCGCCCGGAAAGCCGGCGAGCATCCAGAAGCGCCAGCCGAGGGGCGGCGGGTCCTCGATGCGGGCGACGATCCGGAAGGAGCCGACGGCGGCATCGATCGTCGTCACGCCGACTTCTGCCACCCGGCCGCGACCCTCAGCTCTGCAAAGCGCGCCTGGACGGCTGATCCTGTCGGATAGCGGTTCTCGAGCCTGTGGCGCGCCAGGATGGGCCGGCGTGCCGCGGCGATGTCCTCGGCCTCGGCGAGGGTGGGCATCCGCGGAGGCCAGCCTTTGACGTATCTTAGGCCTGCCGGCATCGAGGCCTCGAGATGCCGGCGCTCGAGCTGGTCGGCCTTGGCGCGTTCGACGTCCGCGCGGAGCCCGCCGCTCAACAGATGCGGTGCGATGTCGGCGAGCCAGCGTGTCGGCTGGAATGGAAAGGTCGATCGCGCCTCGATGCCGACGAGCTCGCGATAAACCTCGGTGTTCGCCGGGGCTGCGGCAGAAGCCGACAGGTCGTGAAGCGAGGCGAAGATGCAATAGCGGCACGAGAGGCGCGTTGCGCCCCATACCTCGTTGAAATTGCCAAGCATGAAGCGGAGATTCAGCGCGAAACCGCTGCCGATGCTAGCGAGCGCAACTCGGCGACGGCGATCCGCCGGCATGCGCAGGATGTCGTCGCGCGACTTTCCGCATTGTTCGGCGTTACCATAAGTTTTCTTGTTCCGGAGGGGGCGGAAGGCAGCGTTCAACTCAATGAGAGCGGCATTCAGCCGCTCATTGCGCTGCACGGCGATTTGACGACTGCCGCTGTCGATTCGCTGAAGGTGGTTGCGTTCGACTTGGCGGCCTTGCTGTTGACGATGGAGGGGAAGACGGAGCTTCCTGGCTTCTGGCTGCATGATAGCCCTCGTGAGGCCGACCTTGGTCTGGCGATCTACCATCGAATCTTTGATTTGATGCTGTGGCTCGAGCATCGAACGATGGGTCCGCAGTTCCAATACATCATCACGACAACAACGGCCCCGCCCGAAAAGCTCAAGACGGCGCCATGGACTATATTGAAGCTGAGTAGCGCGCCGCCAATGTCGCGTCTATTCCGCCAAGATCTTTAGGCTTTACGCATTCTTGCGCCCCGCTCGCTCGATTGACGACGGACGCTTTCGCATGGAAGCGACAGGGCTTGCTGGTCAGGCGTAGTTGGATTCAGCAGCCAACTGATAGAGGGTTAGGTATGAAGACGGTCCGCGAGGGAAGCCACGGCAAGGCCAAGCTGCGGCTGGTGCAGACCGACAAGGAGTTTGTCGGCCTGGTGATCGAGGGAGGCAAGACCAGCTTCCAGACGCGCGGGCGGGATGCGGACGCGGTGTGGTCGACGCTGCAAGCCGAACTGTCGCGCGGCGGCGTCAACTGGTTTGGTCATGCGGGCGCGCGATCGCGCTTTCTGCACTGGTTCGCCGGCGGCTTTCAATCGTCCTCCTATCTGAAGGACGAGCGCGATTACAAGCTGAAGGCCAAGGCCAGGCTTGATGCGACCACGCCGGTCGAAGCCGCGGCGACCGGATCGGGGCATGGCGAGGCGGTGCTGGCGGCGTATCGCGCGACGAGCCTGCGATATCCAGTCGAGAAGACGCGCCTGCAAAAGCTGTTGCGGGGGGCGGATGCGGATCGCTTCGTGCAAGCCGCTGCCCGCTTCGCGTTAAGCGATGGGCTGGGGGTGGAGGCCAAATCGGCGCTGGCGGCGATGGAGCGGCTGCTGCTCCCGCACGACAACGCCAAGTGGACGGTGGCGACCTATCTGCCGTTCCTGTGGCGGCCGGACACGCACATCTTCCTAAAGCCGGAAGTGACCAAGGACTTTGCGTCGCGTGTAATGCACCCGCTGGCGCAGGACTATGCAGCCGGCCTGAGCCTGCCGGTCTATGCCAGCCTGCTCGACATGGCGGGGGGCATCCGCGCCGCCTTTGCCGACCTGCAGCCCCGCGACATGATCGATATACAAAGCGTGATCTGGGTCGTCGGCGATTATCGCGACGGGCGCGAGGTGCCACAGCCATGATAGCGATGGAGGGACAGCGGTGAGCTTGCTCAAGCGCCTGTTCGGCCGCGCGGCTCCGCCGCCTCAGGCGACGCCGAGGGTCAAGGCGTGGGACGAGCTTGAATTCTGCGATCCCGACAATCCGCTCTTTGCCGAAGTGATGATTCCCCGCGCGTTCAAGGTGACGGGCGCGCTCGACCCCGCCCTGCTCGACCGGCTGAGCGCGGTGATCGCGCATCCGGCGCGCGCGGACCGGATGGAACTGCGCTGGCATCCGCTGGCGAGCGAGACCGCCGGCATGTGCGTGCGCGGCGACTGTGACATCGGCATCGGCTTTCACGGCGACCTGCATTTCGTGGAGGCCGACTTCATCGGCCCGCGCGACGACGGCATCGCGTGGCGCATCGTCGCCAATGACCGCGGCTCAGCGGCCGAGCGCTTCGTGACGCTCGCGCACGAGCTAGGGCATATCTATTGCGGCCATCTCGGCCCATCGCACGCGCCCGGCGACTGGGTAGAGGCGCGCCCGATCGCGAGCAGCGTTGCGGAAGTCGAGGCGGAGATGGTTGCCGCGCTGATCGGCGTGCATGCTGGGCTCGACCCCGGCGCGCCGCATGGTGTGCAAGAGCGGCTGGACCTAATGCACGCAGAGCGCCCGACAGGTCAGGGCGTGTCGGCGGCAAGGGTCCACTACGCCGCCCAGCGCATCGCGCGCGAGGCCGGGCTGCCGCCGATGCCGGAAGGGATGTTCGGGCCGGCCGGGGGAGATGAGGCCGATCCGCTGGAGGACCGCCGCGACTATCTGGCACGGCTAGCTGGACGACTGACCCACATGCTCGAGGCGCTACCAGCCGACGAGGCGGAGGAATGGATGGCGCGACTCGCGTGCGAGGCGGAGGAGCGCGGCTGGGTAGAGAGTGTGCATCATCTGCGCCGGCCGGCCTGGGTTTTCGCAATGGACCTGCTGACCGAAAATCCGATCGCATACGAGCGCGTGCCATTAGCCGGGTTTCTAGTGTCGCGACCTGAGGCGGTCGAAGAGCTGCATGTGTTCGAGGACTTGATCGTATGAGCGGTGAACTTTCGACCCGGAACCGCACCGAGCGTCTGCGAGGCTTCCTTTCAGCTTGGCGTTCGCACGCGCCCGAACGCGCGCAGGTCAAGCGGATGGACGCATTCCTGTCGGCCTATCGGCAGCATCGCCCCCCGCCCCCAATCGTGGTTGCACGTCCGAAACTCGATCCGGCGAGGCTGGGCAGTTTTCTGACGGCAGCGCAGCCTCCACTGGAGCAACTGCGGGCCAGCGGCACGATGATCAACCCGTGGGGCGTCGCGGGCGTCGGGCGGAAGGAAGTGCGCAACTCGGCGGTCTTGGCGACGCTGTGGTCGCCTCAGCAGTGCGGTGCGCTGGGCCGTGCGTTTCTGGAGGCATTCTGCCGCCGGATCAATGACCCCGCCGGCTTGCTGCCCACTAGCGAAGAACTGGCCGCCAGCTATTCGGTGCGGACCGAGCATTGCCCGGTTGGAGCGGTAAGCGAGCGGGTTGATATCACCATCGAGGGGCCGAGCTTCGTGCTTGGCATCGAGGTGAAGATCGACGCCGCCGAAGGGCCGGAGCAGCTGCGTCGCTACGTTGGCTCGGTGCAACGCTGGGGCAAGCAGCGCGGTGGCAAAAAGGCGGCGGTGGTGTTCCTGGCACCTTTTTATCCTAGCGAGCAGGGAGTGCTGCGCGCGACTTGGCGTGACGTGATGCACGCTGGGCGCGACGTGCTGCGTCTTCGTGCAGGGGCACCGACGACGCATTCGTTCTTGCTCGAAACATTCGTTCGTCACTGCATCGAATTTGGGAGGTAAGCATGGCTGATACGTCGGAACTGGATGCGCTGATCGTGCGCAACATCGGAGATGTCGAAGCGGCGCTGCTCCGAGCCTACGATATTGGCGACGAAGTCGTCGAAGCGATCGGAAGCGCGATCCGATTGGGTCTGGACGACACGTGGGAGGTCGCTGTCGAGGTGGACGACAATCCACCTATCCGCTTCTCAAAACGAGCATGGCTCGATGGGCAACCGCAATCTCTGTCGGGCGCCTATCATTTCTCACTCAGCGAGAAAAACGGTGCTGGCGGAGAAACGGACGAAACCTGGTTGATGACGCTGCTAGGAGATGGGCCGAATGGTAGCTCCGCCGTGCTATACCTCTGGTCCGACACATTCCATGCAAAGCGCCGTTGGAAGAAGCTGTTGGATGATCAATCCGACCTGATCGACCGGTTGCTCGATGCGGGGTTTAGGCAAGACAGCGACCAGTGGCTCTACTTGCCAGTCGCGATTGATGGCGAGGCGCTCGCCAATGGCTTCGAGATCGGAGATCTTTCCGCCGCCATGGCACCAGTGACGGACGCACTCGGCATCATCCAGTCGGGAATGCCCGACATCGAGGCGCTTATTGAGCGGAATCGGACATTCGACTGATGTCGATCCGACGGTCGAGCCAGGCGGGTCGGTGATGCATTCCACCCAGCTGCGCGCCCGCGCCATTCCGGCTGCACTTCGATCCGAACTGGAAGAGGCCGCCTTCAACCACGGCTATCGCCGGTTCGAGGGCGAAGCCGATGGCTGGCTGTATTTCCGGTCGGACATTGATGTGCCGGGGGAGGTCGGGCTGGCCGTTTCCGGGGACGGGGCTGGGTGGTTTCTGTGCGTCGAGCACCCCGGCGTGGCGGCCGAGTTGGACGTGCCCGCCGCCGCCCCGATGCCAGTAAATATGCGTGCGGCGTTCGCATTTGACGATCAGCGCGCGATGCGTGCGGCGCTGCACCGGGCCTACGTCCTGGCCACCACCTTGCCCACGATGCCGCTTCACGAATTCGAGGCGGAGGTCGCCGGGCTGGGCGATACCGAAGCCGACCGCCTGACCCGCGTGCGGATTGGACAGCATCATTTCCGTCGCGCGGTGCTCAGCTATTGGGGTGGTCGCTGCCCTCTAACGGGAATCGAGGAGCCGGCCCTGCTGCGGGCGAGCCATATCGTGCCATGGGCCGAATGCGCGAGCGATGCCGAGCGACTCGACGTCCACAACGGCCTGCTCCTCGCGGCGCATTGGGACGCCGCATTCGATGCGGGACTGGTGAGCTTTGGTGACGACGGGACGGCGTTGTTCGCGCCGATACTGGGACACGCGGCGCGCACGGCACTCGGTATGCCCGAGCCGCTGGCGCTGACGGACGCGCACCGCGCCAAGCTGGCTTGGCACTGGGAAGTATACGGGTTCTGAGCGGGCATTCGCGCTGAGATGACCGTTTTTCTGACGTGAGATGAGCTGATAAGGGGGCAAGAGCAGGATGTTTCCACCTGGCAGGGTAGTCCGCCTTCGTTCACGATCCGGCGCGTGCCGGCCAGACGGCGGGGGCCACTAACGTGCGCGCGGGTCGGACTTGCCATGAGGTGAGCCTTGCTGACGGCAGCGGGCCGTCCATGCTGCTTGAGGCTCAACTGAAGCCGACATCGCCGAACCCGATCCGATGGCGGATCTGCCCGCGGGGCGATTTGCCGCGCCCGATTTGCTCCCGTCGTCTGTCGCTGCACCATCGTCTGACGGGGCCGGCTGCGCATCAGCGGCTTCAATGTAGATGCCACCGCGCCGGCGCATGGCGCGCGCAACGAACGCCCATTAGCGATCGGGTCGCCACCCACGCAGTTCAATGCGCCGCCGTCCGATGAGTTCGCTCAGATGCTCGCGGTAGCCGCCAAATTCGATGTTGCCGAGCGCGATGCGCGCAACCGCGCGCTGGGCCGCGGAGGCGAAGCGCGTGTGGTGGCAAGCGAGGACCACGCTGAACGCCGCTGGCCGGGGTGACCTTGCTCGACGTGTGCCCTGGGTGTCGAACGAAGACGGCGATGGCGCGGGCTATGATATCGCCGGTTTCGGGCCGGACGGCGCTGAGCGGCTGATCGAGGTAAAGACCGCCAACGGCTGGGAACGCCCGCTCTTTCCCTAGATCCGGCAGCGCTGTATGGACCGCCTTCACTGACGCGGCGCCGAATGGTATCGGTGACGTATTTGATGGCTTCGGTAGCGAGGATCGCTGACCTCCTGGACCAACTCGAACCGCGCCTAAATGTAGCAATGTGATCGGGTGCTGACGACAGCCAGCGCGGTCGCGTGCTTTTATGAGAAGTTTGAGTGGGGTTAGTTGGGGGGTGAGGCGCGTCAACGTCTTGTTCCGTGGACCAAAGACCGCCTCACCCCCCATTTTCGTGAACGCTTCAGTTTCAGGCGGTAGCAAAATCTAGCCTGGGGCCATGAAAAAGTGGCACGGCTGGACCCATTCGCAGAAAGATACGCGGGCGCTTCTGAGCGACGCCCACCGCAAGCGCTTCGCCGAGGGCAAACGTGACAACGCGGCGATCAAGAAGCGAGCGCGGCGCCTGCTCGATGTCGCCGACCCGATCCGCGCCGAACTGGTCGATCGGGCGCTGTGGAAGAAAAGCATCGCCTACACCCGCCGCCTTCGTCAGCGGCAGGCGCGCGAGATGGATCGCGACCTCCGCCGCGTGGGCGCGGCAATACGGCGCAGCGAACGCGACCTAAAGCTCCAGCGCTCGCGTGTTGGTCGGTCGTTCCCGGACTTCGAGTTCGATGTCGTGGCGGCGAGCCCGGCGAAGCAGGTCCGCTCGAAGCGCGACCTGATCTTCGAATGGATTCCACGCGGGTTTACCTCGGGCGGCAGCCGCGCCTTCAAGAAGGCCGGCTCCCCGCGCATTAACGCGCGCCTCGCTAAATGGCGCGATGGCGAGTTCGGCGACAAGGTGGTCTACATCGAGCGCGAGGATGCGCTCGAACAGGTTGCCGGCAATGTGATCAGCAACATGGGCGATGCGCAATCCGATCGCATCGACTGCGCCGACCGTCTCGAAGAGCTTGAGGGTGAGAGCCGATCCAATGCGGGGGTCTATGTCCACATCATCCTGCCATTACCGGCGGACCTGTCGCCGCGCGGCCGGGCCGGGCTGCTTAAGGAACTGATCGGGCACTATGATCGGCTGAATCTGCCGTTCAGCGCGGCGCTCCATAAACCCGATCCGTCCGGCAGCAATCGGAATTACCACGCTCATATCCTGCTCAGCCTGCGGTCGATGACCCGTCACGACGACCGGCTTGAGTTCGCGCTGACCAAACAGACCTGGCTCAACACCACCGCCGGGCTGATGCTTCAGCGCCGCATCATTGCGAGTGCGTTCAACCGCGCGCTCGCCGCCGAGCGGATCGCGACTCGCTGGACCCATCGGTCTCGCGTCAGCGACGGGCTGGCACCGGGTGGCTTCACCAAGCGCAAGGGCGTGCGCAATGTCGCGCCAGCGGCGTCACGGTCCGAGCAGGCAGTCGATGCGTCGAGCCAGCGTCTCGATCTGCTGGGCCTGGCAGGCCGCGCGCTGGATCAGGTCGAGCGTCTGGCCGCTGGCTTCGCCGCCATCGCGACTCGCATGGAGACGATTGTCGCCCCGTATCGCGCCGCGCAGGCCGGCGCGATTGCGAGCTCGCAACCGGAGCGTGAAGACCAGTGGGTGCGCTCGATCGACCGCGCCGCCAGCCCAGAGGTCGGCAAGCCCGACGATGCCGTCGCTTCGTCACAGCCGGCACCGGCATCGGCACAGCCTGCCCCGCCCGCCCCGCCATCGCGCGGCAAAGTGATGGCGGCGATGCGCAGGAAACTGCGCGAGACGCCGGAATATGCCGGCCTTGATGAAGCCCAGCGCATCTCGCTCGACGCTGAGGTCAACTGGATCGAGAAGGCAGTGCTTGCCCGCCGTATCGATGTCGAGCGACGGGGTAACGATTTCCACGCGTTCGTCGCCAATAGCGCAGTCGCGCAGCGTATCGATGCGCTGGCGACGGGCACCCTTGGCGAACGCATCCTGACGTTCATCGCATCCTATGTCGCACCGCTTGCCGATCGATCGGCGCTTACCGAGCATGTTGTCGATGACGGCAGCCTTGAACGGCTGTTCCGCGCTGCTGCGGAGCGCGGCGGCACAGGTCGCTGACCGTGCCGCGCCTGAATGAAGTTAGGCGAAAAAATGGGAGCCTGATCGGCTGCCCCGGAAGGGTGAAAATCCCGTCGCGACGCAGTGCAGCCCTGCGCGCGCAAAAGACGAAGTGACCTACATGCAGTTTATCAATGATCGCGCTCGCCGCATCGCGGAAGCGCGCGTCCTGGGGGCGACGGTGGCGATTGTTCGCCACGCGGGTTGGAGCCTCGATCGCTATGCGCCGGCCTTGATCGCGCAGAAGTTCGCGGATTATCTCTATGTGACCGAGCCAGAGCTGTTGCTCGTGCCGGTGATCGGCGATCTGCACCGCGCACCGATCAACAGCTTGGTCCGCGCGGCGCGCAGCGATGCGTTGTGCATCAGCATCAGCGCGAGCGACACCGGCGATCTTCGCGTGCATGGCACGGTGTGCGAATGGACCCGCCAGGCGCAGCGGTGGTCGGAACCGCGCACCGCATGGCTCGGTGACGACGATACGCTCTGGTTCCTGCCCGATGCGACCGATAGCGGGCCAGCGTTCCGCGTGGGCACCGATCGGATGGAACGGTTGGATGATCACCCGACCGGCGAGCGCGCTGCGGGGTTTGATCGCGCCCGCACGCTCTTTGCCTACCTGGGAGAGCGTTGAGATGGGGAACTGGATCAGCCCGGCCGCGGCGATGCAAATGGTCTATGATGATCCTGCCGGCGGCAACACCGACTTCGGCTTCGCCTTGCTACGGCGCGAGGCGAAGGGCCACTCGAACAGCGTGCTCGATCTCGCCCGTGCCAAGCTCCAGCCGCGCGAACCAACCGCGCAGGAGGCTAAGGCAGCAGAACTGCCGATCACCACGGCGGCGCACCGGCTGGTGCTGGCGCCGGGGGTCGGTGAAACGGACGATATCGGCGCGTTCTTCCAGGGCTATGACGACAACGCGCCGCGTCGGCTGAAGCTGCTCGCGGTGGTGATGACCATGCGGTTCGACAACGACGTCATGGTCCACGACATGATGTCGGCGGCCGGCAGCTACGCGGAAATGATTCTCGCGCGGCAGCACCGGCTCAGCAGTCTGGTCGTCTGCCATCGTCCGGGGGAAGGGCTGTCGGCCCGCGCACCGCACGCGCATGTGCTCTGCCTTTCGCGCACGCACCGTCCGAGCGGGTTCGCCGAGCAGAATGCGCTGTTTAAAGGTGAGGCGAGCGACCTCCACTGCAACTTCATGGAGGAGTGGCGTAGCTTCCGCACCGCGTGGGACCGCATCGCGGGCCAGTGAAGGGTGGCGCGGCGGCGGGATACCCCCGCCGCCGCAGCCCGACGACTTTGGGACCGAGAAGGTGACCTCCCGATGGTGGGAGGAAAACCAGAAGGAATTTCAATGTCTCTCGATACCGACGCAGTGATCCAGGCTCATGTCGACGCCATGGTCGAGTTAATGCTGGGCAAGAAGCGCATGGAACAAGGCCTGATCTTCTGCGCCGGAGGCGAGCAGGATGACGAAGGGCGCTTGTCTTTTGCCCGCGCCGCCGTCGCCAGCCGCGCGGACGTGGTCCACTTCGAGTTCAACTATACCGCCGGCTGTTATCTCACCTCCATCAATCTGATCATACCGCGGGACAATCTCTGCCTCGTTGCGACCGATTGTTGGCTCTATCTCGCCAAGGGCGCGCGATGTGCGGTGCTTGTGCCGCGGGAGAACGTTCGTGGACATTTCTCGGCGCTACCCGGGGAATTGCTTCATCGTGACGGCAAGCCAAAGGACCTCGCCGCCGGCGTCGAGCGAGCAGCACGGCGTGTCGACCAGCTGATGCGATCGTCGCGGCCCCTGCGCGGTGACATCAGGGCTGGTGTCGTCAGTCATCGACCGGAATGATTGGCAAAGAATGCCAAAGTGAGGAAGCCGGGCGCGAGTCCGGCTTTTTTCATGCGCTGGAGTGAACGCTTCAGATTTCGCGTTTCGCGACCGGCATTGCGAAAAGCATGGACACTCTTCCCGCCCCACGCGTCAGCGATATCGAGCGAAATATCACGTCGCTGCGTGCTCGTCTGCTCGTTCTCGAACAGGCTGAGAAAATTCGTCTCGGCGAACTCAAGACCATCGCTGCACATGCGCGTCAGGCGAAGCAGGTTGCGGAGGGCTCGCGCACGCGGGCGAATGAAGTGTTCGCGCACGGCGCCATCGCCGAGCGCGGCGGCTATCTGCATATCGACGACTATGCGATTGCCGGGCTCGAGGCACACGGCAACCTTTACGCGCTATGGATCGCTTCGGCAGCCGCCGCTAATCCATCCACTGATCGTGGCGGCTTGCTGCAGATCGTTTTCGCCAATCAGGGCCGCTTTACATGGTGCCGCGCGGAAGGCGCGCGGCTGGCGTGGGAATTCGTCCGGGCCGCGCGTGAGCGCGAGACCGCCCTGTTCCACGCGCGACAGGCGCGCGGCAGCAAGCATTGGCGGAAAAACGCCATCACCGAATTCCAACATTATTTGATCACCCTGATCGAGGTGCGCGGCGGCTTTCGCGCGCCCGCAAACCTGAATTGCGGCCGCGCGCATGATTGGATCGCGCAAGTCGGCGGCCACCCTGATTTCTGGGCGCCGCCGGCACACCCGCCAGTTTTCGACGAATAATCACAAGGAGAAGACAGATGAACGATGTGCTCCCCGACGTCTATAACGAAGCCAATCTGTCCGGGCCGATGCGGCTCATGCGCCTGCGGGATGCGCTGACGGCGATGCGTGATACCATGACCGACCTGAGCAAACGCGCCGCCGCGATCGCGGCAGAGTTCAATGCGGGTGTCCACACGCCCGCGAAGGCCGCCGCGTTGTTGAAGGAGGTAACCTCTCAGCAGCGCAAGCTCACCGCAAAGGTCGCAATGGTTGAACGCATCATCGCATCGTTTGACGAAGATATCAGCGGATAGCAGATACTTAAGGCGCGCTGTTTAGTGCCTCGACCAGCGAGGTTTTTATGCTCACCGACTTTCTCAAGGCGATCCTGCTGACGGCCATCGGCGCGGAGTATTTCCGCCCCGATCTCGCCAACGCGATCCACCGTGCCCGCTTCGGCACGCTGTCGCACAATCAGGCAAAGGATCTCGAGCGTCTTGGCGCCGCGATCCTGGACGCCGACGATATCGACCTGTTGCCGTCGGGGCACTTCGACGAAAACGGGTCGTTGTTACCAACCGATGGTTTGCTCGGCGACCCCACAGCGATCGGCAACCGGCTGGCACGGATGCTGTTTCTGCCGGGCGACCAGGTCATCGTCACTCGGCTGTTCAAGGCTCTCAACGACTCGTTGAAGCCTGGCCCCACAAATGATGACGCAGGAGTGACTATCGCTCCCCGGGCGGCGGTCGACAGGCGGTGGCTGGCCCGCTTCCTCGCCGCCCGGTCACAAGAGGCGCCGGCCCTTGTCACCGCGCTGCTGAACGGCCGACTGGCCGACGCGGAAGCGCTCGTAATCGAGCAGCCCCGCCAGCCGGAATGGCAATATGCGGTGCGATGCATCCGGATGGCCTGGTCGGTATTCGACCTCCAGATCATGACCTACCGGTTGCACGCCGCCGAGATGAAGGCATTCGAAAACGGGACGCCTCAGCTCACCACGCTGCGCTCGTTGCAGACTCTCATCAAAGAGATGTTCGAGATGGCCAAACTGGCGGAGAGCGCATTCAGGGCCGGTCACGACGGCAACACCATTGATCCGACGCTCACGCGTTTCATCTCCGATCTCGATCTGGAACTGCTTGCGAGCAAGAACCGCGACCACCTCGCGGCCGTCGGTGCGACACCCGATGCAGCTGCAGGCGACGTCGTGCGGTATGATCCGAATGGAGAGAATGAGGCCTATCTGCACGCTCTCGCCGACTATCTCGACTATCTCCACCGCATCATGGCCCGGGCGGTCGCGAAACTCCTCGCCATGGGTCGCAAGGCGGCCGGCGGGGCTGAACGCCGTGAGGCAGAGGCGAACATGAAGCAGGAGCTTGCCGATCTGAAGCGCGAGACCACCGTATCGCGGCTGGGCGTCACCACGCTGGTCGGTTTTGTCTTCGCCGTCCAGAATACCGCCGCCGCAATCGGCAACATCCCGGTCGTCACCGGCGTGCGGAAACCGCAGACGGGTAAGCTGCTCAGCCCGCATGCGCGGCGGCGTCTGGAGCGGGAACTGTTCACCATCTTCCGCGCGCTCATCCTGCGCGATGCGCGGCACGCCGACGCGGTGAAACGCTATCCTCCGGTCGGGAGCAGGTTTGAGAACACCAAGCCTGCTGACATGAGCACGGCGGCCCATGCCATCGAGTTTGCAAAGACGATGAAGCCCGCTGACTGGTTGATCTATTCTACCGACCACATGTTGAGCGCCGAGCGCCTGCCACAGCGCACGGTGGATGCTGCTCGGGCCTTGTCGATGGGAAACCGAAACGGCTCGGCCGATGTCGCATGGGCGAACCGGAATTTCCGATTCAGCCGCGACTGAACGGTTCATTATGTCTGGTTTGATCTCTTCATGAGGTGACCTGCCGCGCATCCCGCGCGGCGGGGAACCGACATGACCGTCACCGAACTCAATCTCGACCGGCCTGAATTTCCGGTAGCCATCAGCATGGCGCCGGAGACCGCAAGCACCACCGTAGCGGATGAGACCCCCGGCAATATCCTGCTCATCAATCCGGTTCTGTGCCGCGCGTTCAAGGGCAATGGCCGCGCCGAAAGCCCTTTCGACCCTGCGCGTAACCGCGCCCTGATCGAAAGCATCCGCGTCGATGGCCAGGTGGCCCCGGCGATCGTGCGCCGTGTTGAGCCAGACCGCTATGAAATCGTCGCCGGGACGCGGCGCTGGCACGCCGTCAGGCACCTTCGCGAGAATGGTGCCCCCGACACGCTGTTCAAGGTGTGTGTCGTCGATCTCGACGACGAAACCGCATGGCGCGAAAGCTCGGCCGAGAACGTCGGTCGCTCGGCTTACACGCCGCTGCAACTCGCGCGCAGCTGGAAATGGGCGATCGACAATACGCACAACGGTGAGCAGCAGGCGTTTGCCGCCGCGCGCGGGATCGATCCGGGCGTCATCAGCCGGACGCTTTCGCTGCTCGACATTCCACCCGTCATCCAAGCGGCGCACACCGACTTCGAGCGCGCCTCGGTCCATTTTGCCGAGCAGGTCGTGCCCGCGTTGCGGGACACCGACCGCCGCCGCAACGTCGTGACGATCGCCGCGAACCTGGCCAGTGCGGGCGTCAAGCTCGCCGGACCTCGCCTCGTTGAACGCCTGCTGCTGTCGCCGGCGGAGGTTGAGCAGACGCGTCCGCAAAGCTGGGCGCTGGGTGAGAACCAGCGGGCCGTTACGTGGAAGAAGGATGAAAAAGGTGGCGCCACCCTCCGCCTCTCGGCGCTCGGTGACGACGTGCGTCAACGTGATCGCACCAGGGTGCTCGCAGCGCTCACCGTCGAGTTGCGGCAGCATCTCGGCCTGACGAGCGCCCCGCCGAAAGCGAGCGATGAAAATTCCGGGGCCAGCGAATGATCGGTCGCGGCTGAGCCGGCCAGCAACGCACGCACGGTCGCAATCGAAAATCCGCCACGCCGCTGACCTCGCTGGTCAGTCTCCCAAGGCAGCCCGAGGTTCCACATGACTGCCATCACGTCATTCGTAGCCAAGCTCGAGCGCGCTCTGCGCAACCAGACGAGCCTGAGAATAACGCCGGAAGAGATAGCGGCGGTTCTCCGGAGTCCAATCGGAGATGCGATCTACCAAGAAAAATTGAATGAAATGAGATCCGAGTGTCACGAGAAACCAGCCCACTCATCGTCGGAGACTTCTGGCTCGACAAACGCCGCGATGGAAAATCGCCCGAAATCTGGCAAATCGCCACTGCCAGCGGGCGGACCATTATCTATCGCAGCACTAAGTGCAGGTCTGTAAAAGACGCCAGTGAAGTGCTGCGTAGCCATGAGGCGTGGCACAGGTCGAAGACACGGCAGCCAACCACACAGGCGGAATTGCTCCCGCATCTGTTCCTCTATCTCCGTGAGCGTGGACCGGACGTCCATCGCATCGATACGATCAAATCGTCTTTCAGAGCATGGATCGGCTTCTTCATGCAGGACGAATTGACCACCAGCGTTCGCATCGACGAACTTACGAACAACGTCGTCGCACGCTTCCGTCGCTGGCGCATGCAACCCCATTCCTGGGAGGTCGAATGGGGCGGAAAGGTCTATCGCCATCAGCATTCCGGCGTGACGGGTGAGGCCGTCCAGCGGAACATCGAGGACCTGCGCGCCGCGCTCAACCACGCGAAAGGCGAAAAGCGGATCGATGAAGTCCCAAAGATACCGTCCGTCGCCAAGAACCTCCGGTCCAAGCCGCGCAAGCTGCGACTGACGATCGCCCAGTTGGGCGCCATCGTTGCCTACGCCGATCAGGAACCCGATGCGCAGGCTTGGGTGTGGCTGATGATCGGCACCGCCGTGCGACCGGACGCCGGACTTGCCTTCGATCCTGCCGTGCAATGGCACCACTCAATCGCCGACATGCATCCGCCCCACTGGCCGCTCACGAACAAGCGGAACCCGGTGGTGCCCCTGATCGCGCCGCTACGTGACCTGATGGGAGCCTGGCCGTCAGGCCCGATCGTCAAATCTCGCAAGATCTGGTGGGGGACGATGCGCGAGAAGCTAAACCTTCCTCCACGCGCCGTTCCGAAGACGATCCGCCATACAGTCGCGACGCATCTCCGCAGCAGCGGCGTGCCCGGTGAACAGATCAGCGCGCTGCTCGGCCACAAGGACGAAGACGATACGCTGGAGGAGATCACGGAAGACTATGCCCACATCGAACCAACCAAGATGCGAGCTGCGATTCGGGCACTGACTAAGCTCTGGCAGCAGGTCGAAAAGGAGGCGGAGCGTTGGCGTGCTGGCCATTTGCTGACCATCACCGCGGACCGCAACAAGATCATCACCCCCAAAAAGGGGTGAAGGCGTTGATTTTACGGTATTTTCATGGTGGGCGCTGACGGGCTCGAACCGCCGACCCTCTCGGTGTAAACGAGATGCTCTACCAACTGAGCTAAGCGCCCGGACCGCGCTCCGATAGGCGCAAGCGGCGCGCGCGTAAAGACGCGCGGTGGTTTCCATCGCACCACCAAATGGGCTAGCGGGCGCGCATGACCAGTTCACCCGTCGTCACCCGCTTTGCGCCCAGCCCCACCGGCCGCCTGCATGTCGGCAATATCCGCACCGCGCTCCACAACTGGATGTGGGCGCGCAAACAGGGCGGCCGCTTCCTGCTGCGCATCGACGACACCGATCCCGAACGGTCGCAAGAAGCGTTCGTCGATGCGATCCGCACCGACCTTGCCTGGCTCGGCCTCGTCCCCGATGGCGAGGCACGCCAGTCGCAGCGCTTCGACCTGTATGAGCGCCGCTTTGCTGAGCTGGTCGCGGCGGGCCGAATTTACCCTGCCTATGAAAGCCAGCAGGAACTCGAGCTGAAGCGCAAGATCCAGCTCGGTCGCGGGCTGCCCCCGATCTACGATCGCACGGCGCTGGCGCTGACCGACGCCGACCGCGCCGGCCTCGAAGCCGCCGGCACCCGCCCGCACTGGCGCTTCAAGCTCGACAGCGCCGCACCGATCGAATGGACCGATCTGATCCGCGGACCCCAGCGCTTCGATCCCGCGACGATGAGCGATCCCGTGATCCGCCGCGCCGATGGCTCGTGGCTCTACCTTCTTCCCTCGGTGATCGACGATATCGACATGGATATCACCCATGTCGTGCGCGGTGAGGACCATGTGTCCAACACGGCGGCGCAGGTGCAGATGTTCGCCGCGCTCGGCGCGACCCCGCCGGCCTTCGCGCACGAAGCGCTGCTGACCGGGAGCGAGGGCAAATTGTCGAAGCGCCTCGGCTCGCTCGGCTGCGACCATTTCCGCGACACGGGGCTGGAGCCGCAGACGATCATCGCCCTGCTCGCACGGCTCGGCACCAGCGATCCGGTCGAGCCGCAGCCAGACCCTGCGCCGCTGATCGCCGCATTCGACTTCGCCCGCTTCGGTCGTGCGCCCGCCCGTTTCGACGAAGCCGAGCTGGCCCAGCTCAACGCCCGCATTGTCCATCAGCTGCCGTTCGCGGCGGTCGCCGACCGACTGCCGGCGGACATGGACGCAGCTGCCTGGGACGCGATCCGGCCGAACCTCGAGACCGTCGGCGGTGCCGCCGACTGGTGGCAGGTCGTTGCCGGGCCGGTCGATGCCCCGGCCGATCCGGGGGATCGCGCCTTTCTCGACACCGCCGCCGATCTCGCCGCAACGCTCGACTGGCGCGCCGACCCGTGGCACGCGCTGACCGGTGCGCTCAAGGAGGCGACCGGGCGCAAGGGCCGCGCGCTGTTTCACCCGCTGCGCCGCGCGCTCACCGGGCGCGACTCGGGCCCCGACATGGGCGCGTTGCTCCCCCTCATCGGGCGTGATCGCGCCATCGAGCGCTTGCGCGGCTGAACGGGTCCGCTCGCGCCATTTCCCTGCGCCGCGGAGCCTAGTCGCCTGAACGAAAAGGAATTTGCAAGTCGCATGTAATGGTATATCATCCTTCCACCGGCCCAGACCGGAATGATGGAGAGCCTGTCATGCACACCACCCGCTATCAGCCTTCCGCTTCACGCCCGGCGAGCGCCGGGGCCTCATTGCTCATTCTCGCCGCTATCGGCTTCGGCGCGACGCTGGTCGGTCCGACGCTGGTGCCGATCCTCAAGGATCCCCCGATCCAGGTCATTCCCATCAAGCTCGATCCGCCCAAGCCCGACCCCAAGCCGATCGAGCAGGTCCGCGACAAGCGCGAAGCCGTCCCGACGACCCAGCCGCTGCCCAACCAGCCCGATCCGGTCGTGCCGATTCCCGGGGCCGGCAATCCGATTCGATCGACAACGGGCTTTGACCCGGTCCCGATGGACCCGCCCGCCGACCCCGGGCCACCGTCGACCGGCACCGTGGTCGATCCGCCCAAGCCGCCGGTCTTCGTCGGGGCGACGGTCGATCCGCGCTATGCCGACTCGCTCCAGCCGCCCTATCCCAGTTCCGAAATCCGCAATCAGACCGAGGGTCGCCTCACCGCCCGCGTGCTGGTCGGGGTCGACGGTCGGGTCAAGGCGATCGAGATCCTGCGCAGCCCCAGCAAGGGCCTGTCCGAAGCCACCCGCCGCCATGCCTTGTCCAAATGGCGGTTCAAGCCCGCGACCCGCGACGGCGTCCCCTATGAAGACTGGATGACGATGACGCTGAGTTTCAAATTGGTGGATTGACGGGGTCTGGCCTCATGCCTCCGCATTCCCTATCTTGGCGGCCATGAGGTTCTTCAAACCCGATCGCCCCGTATCCACGGTCGGCGCGCTGGCGGATCTGCGCAACGCCCTGCGCATCCGCCACCGCTATCAGGTCTGGTTCCTGGTTGCGGCAGCGGTCACCACCGGGCTCGTCCTGTTCGGCTTCTACAAGGACAGCTATTTCGAGAAGCCCTACAAGCGCGAGATCGTCTATTTCCAGAACTGGCGCGCCGATCGGACGGTTGAAGAGATCATCGCGCAGCAAGAGATCGACGAGCCGATCCGCCAGAAGAAACTCGCCGAGGAAAAGGCGAAGGCCGAAAAGAAGCGGCTGGAATACAAGAAGATCGACGACAAGCTGAAAGAATACGGGATTTGAACCACGCCGCGTGGATGGGGGCCGCGCTCGCGCTGGGCGAGCGTGCGCGCGGTCGTACCGCGCCCAATCCCAATGTCGGCTGCGTGATCGTCAGCGCGGATCGCGTCGTCGGGCGTGGCTGGACCCAACCCGGCGGCCGCCCTCATGCCGAGGCGATGGCACTGGCGCAGGCGGGCGAAGCCGCACGCGGCGCCACCGCCTATGTCACGCTGGAGCCGTGCGCGCATGAATCGGCGCGTGGTCCCGCCTGTGCCGACTCGCTGATCGCCGCCGGCGTGGCGCAGGTCGTCATTGCCCTGCGTGATCCTGATCCGCGCACTGACGGACGCGGCATCGCCCGACTCGAAGCGGCCGGAATCGCCGTGACGATGGGCATCCGCGCCGATGAAGCCGCGCGCAGCATGGCCGGCTTCCTCACCCGGCGCGCGCACGGCCGCCCGGCGGTGACGCTCAAGCTCGCCACTTCGCTCGACGGCTGCATCGCCCTTGCAAATGGAGAGAGCCGCTGGATCACCGGCTCCCGCGTCCGCGCCCACGCCCATCTCGAACGCGCCAGGCATGAGGCGATTCTGGTCGGCCGCGGCACCTTCGACATCGACACACCGAAGCTCGACGTACGGCTCGCGGGACTGGAAGATCGCAGCCCGCACCGCGTCCTCCTCTCTGCAAGTGACGCACCCGGCTGGGCCCGCATCGCGACACCCGAAGCCATCGCCGATCTCGACGGCGTCGATCATCTGCTGGTCGAGGGCGGTGCACAGACCGCCGCCGCCTTCCTCCGCGCCGATCTCGTCGACCGCCTGCTGCTGTACCGCGCGCCGATCCTGCTCGGCGGCAAGCCCGGCCTTGCCGAGCTTGGCCTCGCCACCCTCGATCCCGCGCATGGCCGCTGGAACCTGCACGATGCGCGAATGCTTGGCAGCGACCGGCTCGAGGTCTACGAGCGCGCCAGAGGATAGGATATGTTCACCGGAATCATCACCGATGTCGGCGCGATCGAAGCGATCGAGAATCGCGGCGACCTGCGCGCGCGCATCACCACCGCCTATGACATGACGACGGTCGACATGGGCGCGTCTATCGCCTGCTCGGGCGTGTGCCTGACCGTGGTCGACAAGGGCCCGGGCTGGTTCGCGGTCGATGTCAGCCACGAAACCGTCTCGCGCACCGCCGCACAATGGCAGGCGGGTCAGCGCCTCAACCTCGAACGCGCGCTCAAGGTCGGCGACGAGCTGGGCGGCCATATCGTCACCGGCCATGTCGACGGCGTCGGGACGGTGCTCGGCATCTGCCCCGAGGGCGACTCGCAGCGCGTCGGCTTTGCCGTGCCCGCCAGCCTCGCCCCGTTCATCGCTGCCAAGGGATCGATCACCATCGACGGCGTGTCGCTCACGGTGAACGAAGTGACCGACCAACCCGACGGCACCGCGCATTTCGCGATCAACCTGATCCCCCATACCCAGGCGGTCACCACGCTCGGCGCGCTCGCCCCGGGTCAGGCAGTCAATCTCGAGATCGACGTGCTCGCACGCTATCTGCAACGTATGGAGGCCGTCCGTGGCCAACGCTGAACTTTCCCGCCTGCCCCACGCATTCCTCTCCACGCCCGAAGAGATCATCGACGAGGCGCGCAATGGCCGAATGTTCATCCTGGTCGATGACGAGGATCGCGAGAATGAGGGCGATCTGGTCATCCCCGGCCAGATGGCGACCCCCGACGCGGTCAACTTCATGGCCAAACATGGTCGCGGCCTGATCTGCCTCGCCATCACCCAGGCGCGCGCCGACCAGCTCGGCCTGGAGCCGATGTCACGCCGCAACGGCACCAGCATGGGCACCGCCTTCACCGTTTCCATCGAGGCGAAGGAAGGCGTGACGACCGGGATTTCCGCCGCCGATCGCGCGCGCACCATCGCCGTCGCGACCGATTCGACCAAGAGCGCCGCCGACATCGTCTCGCCCGGCCATGTCTTCCCGCTCGTCGCGCGCGAAGGCGGGGTGCTGGTCCGCGCCGGCCATACCGAGGCGGCGGTCGACGTCTCGCGTCTCGCCGGTCTCAGCCCCTCGGGCGTGATCTGTGAGATCATGAAGGACGATGGCACGATGGCGCGGATGGACGACCTCGTCGCCTTCGCCCAGCTGCACAATCTCAAGATCGGCACGATCCGCGACCTGATCGCCTATCGCCGCCGCTACGACCATCTGGTCGAGCGCCGGGCGGAGTCGGTCTTCACCAGCCGCTGGGGTGGCGACTGGCGCACCATCGCCTTCTGGAACAAGGCGACCGGCACCGAACAGCTCGCACTGGTCAAGGGCCGCGTGACCCCAGACAAGCCGACCCTTGTCCGCATGCACGCATTGTCGCCCTTCGCCGATGTGTTCGGCGAGGCGGGCGACCGCGGCCTGATGCTCCAGCGCTCGATGGAAATCATCGGCGAAGAGGGCGCGGGCGTGGTGGTCGTGATCAACAAGCCGCGCGCCGACGCCTTCACCATGGCGGTCGAGCGCAAGGCGGGGAAACGCACCGAAGTCGAGATGGAGGAGTTGCGCGACTATGGCGTCGGCGCGATGATCCTCAACGAACTGGGGGTCGAGGAAATGGTGCTGCTCACCAACACCCATCACACTTTGGTCGGCCTCGACGGCTATGGCCTGCGCATCGTCGGTGAGCGCGCAATCGATCTGAAAGGCGCATAATGGCCAATATCCTGATCGTCGAAGCCCGCTTCTACGACCATCTCAACGACATGCTCCTCGCCGGTGCCCGCGCCGCGATCGAGGCGGCGGGTCACAGCCATGAGACGGTCACCGTCCCCGGCGCGCTCGAAGTGCCCGGTGCGATCGTGCTGGCCGAAGAGACGCAGCGCTACGACGGCTATGTCGCGCTCGGCGTGGTGATCCGCGGCGAGACCTATCATTTCGAGATCGTCTCGAACGAAAGCGCGCGCGGCATCATGGCGCTGACCATGGACGGCATCCCGATCGGCAACGGTATCCTGACGACCGAGGATGAGGCACAGGCGATCCGCCGCGCGGATCCGGCCCAACTGAACAAGGGTGGCGGCGCCGCCGAAGCGGCGCTCGCGATGCTGGCGTTGAAGCAGCGGCTGTAATGGCCCACCCGATCCTTTTCACCGAGCGGCTGATCCTGCGCCGTCCGGCGGCGGAGGATCTGGATGGCTGGGCCGCCTTCTCGGCAGACCCCGTGGCGACCGAACATCTCGGCGGCCCGGTCGAGCGCAGCGTCGCCTGGCGGCAGCTGTGCACCATGGCCGGCGCGTGGGAGATCAACGGCTTCGCGATGTTCTCGGTCATCGAGCGCGCGACCGGCAAATGGGTCGGTCGCCTCGGCCCGTGGATGCCCGATGGCTGGCCCGGCACCGAGGTCGGCTGGGGCGTTGCCGCCGAGTTCGCGGGGCGCGGCTATGCCTATGAAGGCGCGGTCGCGGCGATGGACTATGCCGTCGATGTGCTCGGCTGGGACGAGGTGATCCACACGATCGCGCCCGAAAACACCCGCTCGATCCGCCTCGCCCAGCGGCTCGGCTCGACCAACCTGCGCCCGGTCCAGCTTCCGGCCCCCTATGCCGAGGTCAAGGTCGACGCCTGGGGGCAGAGCGCGGCGCAATGGCGCGCGGGACGCGCGGCGCGGTGACCGAAATCCCGCCCAGCCGCTACAAGGTGGTCGAACGCGACCGCCGGCTCGTGGTGATCGATACGCTGACCGGCAAGCCGACCAGCACACCCGGCCCGGTTGCACCCGTGACTCGGCCCGAGCAGCGTTCCCCTGCCGAACGCCCGGTCACCGAAGACGAGCCGCGCCAGATCGACGATCGCAGCGGCGCGCAGATCCTGACGACCTCCCCGCTCTATGACCTCAAGGCTCCGCGCAGGATCGTGATGGGCGACCGTTTCAACGAGAAGATCGGCGCAGCGATCGGCGGCTGGCTGATCGCCCTGTTCTTCGCCTTCACCATCGCTTTCCTGATCTTCCCCTGGCTGATCGTCGTGCCGTTCGTGCTCGCCCTCCAGCCCAAGATCCGCGCGGCGCTCCGCCAATGGATCACCGCGCGGCTAGACGAGGTAGAGCGGGGCTAAAGAACGCCCAACTCCGTTACGCCTCCTGACGCGCAAGCGCCGGATAATCGATATACCCCTCCGGCCCCTGGCTATACCACGTCGCCATGTTGCCCTCGTTGAGCGGCGCGCCAGTGCGCAGCCGTTCGGGCAGGTCGGGATTGGAGATGAAGGTGCGGCCAAAGCTCACTGCATCGGCCACCCCGCTGTCGAGCACTGCCTGCGCCGCTTCGCGCGTTACATAGTCGGAGTTCACCACCAGCGGGCGGTCGAATACGGTGCGGATCGCCGGGCTGAGCTTGGGCACATCGGTGCGGCCGAACGTCCCCTCCGGCCCCGGCTCGCGCAGTTCCAGGAAGGCGATGCCGAGTTCGGACAGGCGCTTGGCAGCCGGCAGGAACAGCGCATGCGGATCGCTGTCATCGACCCCCTGGCTCTCGCCATTGGGCGAAAGCCGCACCGCGGTGCGATCGGCACCCGCCACCGCGACCACGCGCTCGGCGACTTCGCTGAGCAGGCGGATGCGATTGTCGACTGACCCGCCATAGGCATCGTTGCGATGATTCGCGCCATCGCGCAGGAACTGGTCGATCAGATAGCCATTGGCGGCGTGGATCTGCACGCCGTCGAACCCGGCATTGAGCGCATGTTCGGTCGCGCGGGCATAATCCTCGATGATGCCGGGAATCTCCGCAAGATCGAGCGCGCGCGCCTGCTCCGATGGCTGCCGCCCTTCATAGGTGTGGAAATGCCCCTTGGTCTGGGTGGCCGAGGACGACACCGGCTGCTCGCCCGTCACCGCGCTGTGCACCTGTCGGCCCATGTGCCACAGCTGCGCGACGATGCGCCCGCCTGCGGCATGCACTGCTTCGGTCACCGGCTGCCATCCTTCGGCCTGCGCCTGCGTCCACAGCCCCGGCGCGAACGGCCAGCCCAGTCCCTGACGGCTGATCCCGGTCGCCTCGGAAATGATCAGACCCGCCGATGCGCGCTGCGCATAATATTCGGCCATGATCGCGGTCGGCACACCGTCGCGTCCCGCACGACCACGCGTCAGCGGCGCCATCAGCACGCGATTGGGCGCTTCGATGGCACCAAGGCGGATCGGATCGAACAGGTCGGACATGCGGGTCTCCAAATCAGTTGCGTTGCACAAGAGTTAGGGCGCTAAGGGCGACATGCACGACTCCAGCCCGCCAAGAAAAGTTGCATCCGTAACAAGCAGCGCTGCATTGCCCTTCGCCGCGCTGCTGCTGGGCAATCTCGCGCTCGCCTTCGGGCCGTGGTTCGTCCGCGCCGCCGATGTGGGGCCGGTGGCGGCGGGGTTCTGGCGGCTGACGCTCGGCGTCCCGTTCCTGTTCGCGATCATCCTGATGAGCCGCGGCAATGCGGTTCAGGGGACGCGCGGCCTGTGGGGCGTGTTGCTGCTGTCGGGAATCGCCTTTGCCGCCGATCTCGCCTCCTGGCATGTCGGCATCCTGCACACGACGCTCGCCAATTCGACGCTGTTCGGCAATTCGGCGACGCTGATGTACCCGATTTGGGGGTTCTTCATCGCCCGCGCCTGGCCGACGCGGCAACAGGGTCTTGCGCTCCTGCTCGCCGCGATCGGCGCCGGACTGTTGCTGGGTCGCTCCTATGAATTGTCGCCCCAGAACCTGTTCGGCGACCTGCTCTGCCTCCTCGCCGGAGCGCTCTATACCGTCTATTTCATCCTGATGGCCCGCGCGCGCGAAGCCATGGCACCCTTGCCCGCGCTCGCCTGGTCCAGCCTGTTCGGGACGCTCCCGATGCTGCTCTTCGCCTGGGCGCTGGGGGAGCGCATCTGGCCCGAAAGCTGGACCGTGCTGGTCGGCCTCGCGCTCGCCAGTCAGGTCATCGGGCAGGGGCTGATGATCTATGCGCTCGGCCATCTCTCGCCGCTCGTCGTCGGAATCGCGCTACTGACCCAGCCGGTGGTCGCCGGAACGGTGGGCTGGATCGTCTATGACGAGCGGCTGGGCGTGCCGGATTTCCTGGGCGCCACGCTGGTCGCGGTCGCGCTTGTCCTCGTCCGACGCGGCAAAAGCCCTCCGGGACAGGTTGCGTCGAACGAGGCAGAGGTTAAAACGTGAACATGACCGATGTTGCCGACATGACGCTGGACGAGCTGCGCGAAGCGCTTTCGCCGCACCTCGCGCCCAATGCTGCCTTTGACGGCTGGAGCGCGGCGGCGGTCACCGCTGCGGCCGATGCGATCGGCGCGGACCACGACATCGCCCGCCTCGCCATTCCGGCCAAGGCGGTCGAGATGATCGACCTGTGGTTCGCCCATGTCGACCGGGAGATGGCACAGCGTCTTCCGCCCGAAACGCTGGCCGCGATGAAGATCCGCGCCCGCATCACCGCGCTCGTCGAAACCCGGCTCGACATCCTCGCGCCCGATCGCGAAGCGTTGCGCCGCGCGGTCGCGATCCTTGCCATGCCCCAGAATGCGGCGCGCGCGACCCGCCTGGGCTGGCGCTCGGCCGATGCGATGTGGCGGCTCGCGGGCGACACCGCCACCGACTATAACCATTATACCAAGCGCGCGATGCTGGCGGGCATCTATGCCGCAACCATTGCAGTGTTCCTCAACGACGACAGCGAGGGTCAGGCAGAAACCCGCGCCTTTCTGTCGCGGCGGATCGAGAACATCATGCAGTTCGAAAAGGCCAAGGCAAAGCTGGCCGCGCGATCCGACCACCGATTCAGCATGTCGCGCTTCATCGGCCGCCTGCGCTACAACGCACGGTGAACCCGCTTCCCTATCCGGCACTTCATGCCAGCCATGGCGGCATCTGGATTGCGACGGCGGAGGGGACACGCAGCATCGGACGCGGCGAAGCCGTGCGCATCGCCGCCGATACGCCGGTCATTCTGCTCAACGCGCCGCTGACGGCGCAGCGGCTCGGCTATCCCGACCTGTCGGGACTCGACCTGCTCGAGCTGTTCGCCTTTCTCCGCCCCGCGCGCTTCATGGTGCCAACCCCGCGCGGCGTGGCGCGCGCACTGGGTATCGCCGAGCCAGCCGATGATGCGGCAGTTGCCCCGTTCCTGCGCGACGCTGCCGAAGCGATGCTGGCGATCGCGCAGACCGACTGGCCGGAACGCGAGGGTGCATGGCACGCCGCCCAGTCACTCGCCAAATTGCGCTGGAGCTGGGGGCCGGCGGTGTCGCAGCGGCTGACCCGCCCTGAACAGGCCGAACGCTGGCTATTCTCGCGACTGCCCGAATGGAGCGAGGGCGCGCCGCGCACGCCGCCGCGCACTGTCGCGCTCGATCCCGACGCGGTGCGTGAACGGCTGGCTGCGCTGACCGGATCGGGCGCCGAGGTGCGCGCGGGCCAGCTTCTCTACGCCGATGCGGCGGCCAGTGCCTTTGCGCCGCGCACGATGCGCGATTCGCCCAATCTGGTGCTGGCCGAAGCGGGAACCGGCATCGGCAAGACGCTCGGCTATCTCGCGCCCGCATCCCTCTGGGCGGAGCAGGCCGACGGCGTGGTGTGGATCTCGACCTTCACCAAGGCGCTGCAACGCCAGCTGGGCCATGAGGGCGAGCGGCTGTTCGCTGACCCCGAAGAGCGCAAGCGCCGCATCGTCACGCGCAAGGGCCGCGAAAACTATCTCTGTCTGCTCAATTTGGAGGACGCGCTGCAGGGCGGATTCGCCGGGCGCGCCGCAGTGCTGGCGCAGCTGGTCGCGCGCTGGGCCGCCTATACCGCCGATGGCGACATGGTCGGCGGCGATCTGCCCGGCTGGTTGCCAGTGCTGTTCCGGCGCAACGGATCCACCGCGCTGACCGACCGGCGCGGCGAGTGCGTCTATGCCGGCTGCCCGCACTACCGCAAATGCTTCATCGAGCGCGCCGCTCGGGCCAGCGCCGACGCCGACATCGTCATCGCCAATCACGCGCTGGTGATGGTCAACGCCGCGCGCGGGCGCGAAACCGCCACCCGCCCCACGCGCTATGTGTTCGACGAAGGCCATCACATTTTCGACGCGGCCGACGCGATGTTCGGCGTCGCCCTGTCGGGGCAGGAGACGATCGAGCTGCGCCGCTGGATCACCGGGCCGGAGAGCGGGTCGCGCGGGCGGCGGCGCGGGCTGGCCGCGCGACTGTCGGATGTCGCGAGCTATGACGACGCCGGCGCGCGCGCAATCAGCGAGGCGGTGGATGCCGCGCGCGCACTTCCCTCGGATGGCTGGCTGCAGCGTCTGGCCGAGGGCCAGCCCTTCGGCGCGATCGAGCACCTCCTCGCCGCTGTGCGTGGCCTTGTCTACGCCCGCGACACCGACGGGTCGGGCGAAGCCGGCTATGGCATCGAGACCGAACTCGCCGAACCCGACGCCCAGCTGATCGACGCGATCCCGCCCGCCGCCGCCGCGCTCGGATTGCTGCTGCGCCCGATGATGGCGCTCGGTCGACGGCTGGAGGCGGTGCTGGACGAGGCGCCCGACTGGATGGACGGACAGGCGCGCGCTCGGATCGAGGGTGCGATCGCCTCACTCAACTGGCGCGCCGAAACCGTCGCCGCCTGGCTGTCGCTCGTCGCCCGCATCGGCGGTCCCGCCACCGCCGACTTCGTCGACTGGCTCGCCGTTGAACGCATCGAAGGGCGCGAAATCGACATCGGCATCCACCGCCGCTGGCTCGACCCGACCAAGCCGTTCGCCGAAACGGTGTTGAAGCCTGCACATGGTGCGCTCGTCACCTCGGCGACGCTGCGGGCTGGCGGGGATTGGGACGTCGCCGAACAACGCAGCGGTGCCCAGCACCTCGCGCATCCCGCACAACGGTTCGAGGCCGCTTCGCCATTTGACTATCCACGCCAGGCCGAAGTGCTGATCGTCACCGATATCAAGCGCGGCGATATGGGCGCGCTCGCCGCTGCCTATGCGCGGTTGATCGTGGCGGCACAGGGCGGGACGTTGGGCCTGTTCACTGCGATCCGGCGGCTGCGCGCAGTTCATACCCGCATTGCCGACCGGCTCGCGCGCGAAGGCCTGCCGCTCTATGCCCAGCATGTCGATCCGATCGATACCGGCACGCTGGTCGACATCTTCCGCGACGATCCGCGCGCTTCGCTGATCGGCACCGACGCGCTGCGCGACGGGGTCGATGTGCCCGGCCACTCGCTCCGGCTGGTGGTGATGGAGGGCGTACCCTGGCCCAAACCGAGCGTCCTGCACGCGGCGCGGCGGCTCGCCGGGGGCGGCAGCGCCTATGACGACCGCATGGTCCGCGCCCGGCTTGCCCAGGCGTTTGGTCGCCTGATCCGCCGCGCCGATGACTCGGGGGCGTTCGTTCTGCTCTCCGCCGCAACGCCGTCACGCCTGCTCGACGCCTTCCCCCCCGGCACCCCGATCCGCCGGCTGACACTGGATGAAGCGGTCGAACATGCGCGCCGTCTTTCCTCCGTCGCATCGCTGGGGCAGAAGGCGCACGAAACCGCCGATCCGGAGGGCCGATGAAGACGTTGACGGTATTGCGCCACGCCAAGTCGAGCTGGGACGATGCCGTCGCCCGCGATTTCGACCGTCCGCTCAATGCACGTGGGCAAAAGGCGGCGGTCACGGTCGGTCGTCATATGCGGAGCCAGGGACTGAGCTTCGATCATGTCGTCGCGTCACCCGCGGTCCGGATCACCGAAACGGTCGAACAGGTCGAGACCGGCTATGGCAGCGCGCTGGCCCCCGCCTGGGATCGGCGCATCTACCTCGCCTCCGCTGCGACACTGATGGACGTGGTGCATGAGCTGCCCGCCGGAGCGGACAGCGCGCTGTTGATCGGCCACAATCCGGGCCTTGAGGACCTGATCCTGATGCTGGTGCCCGATCGCACCGGCGACGCATTGCGCGATGCGGTGGAGGAAAAGTTCCCCACCGCCGCACTCGCGGTGATCACATTCGAGACCGACGATTGGGGTGCGATTCGTACGAACAGCGGCACGCTGGTGCGCTTTGTCCGCCCGCGGGATCTCGATGTCGGGCTGGGACCGGAAGACTGATCAGCCGTCTTCGGTGAGCGCCACCTGCAGCGAGTCGCGCACCGCACGCAGCGAATCAGTCCGCCCGCGCCGCGCGCCGCGCTCGGCATCAAGCAGCCGCTGCACGCCCCGGATCGAATAGCCCTCGCGGCTGAGCAGCGAATCGATGCGCCGCACAAGCGCCACGTCGTCGGGGCGATAGTAACGTCGTCCCCCGGCGCGTTGGAGCGGTCGGAGCTGCGGAAAGCGCGTTTCCCAATATCTCAATATATGCTGCGGGCGCCCGATTTCCTGCGCAAGCTCACCGATCGTCCGGAAGGCTTCGGGGCCCTTCTCCGGACCGGCTGCCATGTCATCCCCCGTTGACGATCCGGTCGCGCAGCATCTGGCTGGCCCGGAAGGTCAATACACGGCGCGGCGCAATCGGCACCTCGACCCCGGTCTTGGGGTTGCGCCCGATCCGCTCCCCCTTGTCGCGCAGCACGAAGCTGCCGAAGCCCGAAATCTTGACATTCTCACCCTTGGCCAGCGCTTCGCACATATGGCCCAGAATTTGTTCGACGAAGCGCGCGGCGTCGGCGCGTGAAAGTCCGACGTCGCGATGCAACGCGTCGGCGAGATCGGCCCTGGTCAACGTCGCGGCGGCTGCCATTCTTAACCCTCCTGCCCCGTCTTGTTACCGTAACACATTGATGGACTGGTGCAACCATCGTTGCGTGCACGTTACGATACCGTAGTATTACGGCAAGACCGGTGTCGCCAGCGCTTAGAAGCGCACCGCCGCCGCGCCCCAGGTAAAGCCGCCGCCCATTGCCTCCAGCACCAGCAGGTCGCCAACCTTGATCCGCCCGTCGCGCACCGCCGCGTCGAGCGCGAGCGGAACCGAAGCGGCCGAGGTATTGGCGTGCTGATCGACCGTCACCACGACCTTTTCGGGTGCGAGGCCCAGTTTCTTGGCGGTGGCGTCGAGGATCCGAGCGTTGGCCTGATGCGGCACGACCCAGTCGACATGCTCCGGCCCCAGCCCCGCGGCGGCGAGCACTTCGTTCATGACGGCGGCCAGATTGACCACGGCGTGTCGGAAAACTTCCTTGCCCTTCATACGCAGCTTGCCGACCGTGCCGGTGGTCGAGGGTCCACCATCGACATAGAGCAGCTGATTGTGCCGCCCATCGGCGTGGAGCTTGGTCGCGAGCACGCCGCGCCCGCCAGCGACCGCCGTCTCCTGCGCCTCCAGCACGATCGCACCGGCCCCGTCGCCGAACAGCACACAGGTGGTGCGATCTTCCCAGTCGAGTATGCGGCTGAACGTTTCCGCACCGATCACCAGCGCGCGATTGGCGCTGCCCGCCCGGATCATGCTCTCCGCGACCTGCACCGCGTAGAGAAAGCCCGAGCAGACCGCTGCCACGTCGAACGCGACGCAATCGTCGATGCCCAAAGCCGCCTGCACGCGAGTGGCGCTTGCCGGAAAGGTCTGATCGGGCGTCGCGGTCGCCAGCACGATCAGGTCGATTGCTTGCGCGTCGATGCCCGCCGCCGCCAGTGCCACCCGCGCGGCGTCGGTCGCCAGCGTGGACGTCGTCTCGTCATCCCCGGCAATATGGCGAAAGCGGATGCCGGTACGCTCGACAATCCATTCGTCGGTGGTGTCGACCTGCTCGGCCAGCTCGGCATTCGACATGCGGCGGCGCGGCAGCGCCGATCCCGTTCCGGTGATCACTGCACGCCGCATGGTTGCGACGGCGCTCGATTCGCTCATGCTGCCTGGGCCTCGAAATTGCCGAGATCCTCGGCGATGCGGCGGGTCAGATCGTCGCGCACCATCTTGGCGGCGACGCCGATCGCGGTTTCGACCCCGATCTCATTGGCGCTGCCATGGCTCTTCACGACAATGCCGTTGAGGCCGAGAAACACCGCGCCATTATGGTTGTTGGGATCGAGGTGATGGCGCAGCAGATCGGTCGCGGGCTTCGAGATCAGGAAGCCGATCTTCGAGCGGATCGAACTGGAAAAGGCGCGGCGCAGCAGGTCGGCGACGAAGCGCGCGGTGCCCTCGACTGTCTTGAGCGCGATATTGCCCGAAAAACCGTCGCACACTATGACGTCTACATTACCGCGCGACATCGCATTGCCCTCGACAAAGCCGGTAAAGCGCAGCGGAAGATGCGTTGCGGCGCGCAGTTTCTGCGCGGCGTCGCGAATGATGTCGGTGCCCTTCTGCTCTTCGGTGCCGATGTTGAGCAGCGCCACACGCGGCGATTCGAGGTCGAGAACGGTGCGCGCATAAGCGGCACCCATCACGGCGAACTGGATCAGGTTGCGGGTATCGACCTCGGTATTGGCGCCGAGGTCGAGCATCACCACGTCGTTATCGCCCAGCGTGGGCATCCGCGCGGCGAGCGCCGGGCGGTCAATCCCCGGCATCGTACGCAGCGCCAGCTTCGCCATCGCCATCAGCGCACCGGTATTGCCGGAGGAAACGGCGGCGGCGGCCTCGCCGCGCTTCACCAGATCGATCGCGATGCCCATCGACGTCGTCTTGGCGCGGCGAATCGCCTGGCTCGGCTTGTCGTCGGCGGTCACCACCTCGGGCGCGTGCACGATTTCGGACGCAGCGGTGAGGTTGGGATGGGCCTTCAGCCCTTCGCGGATCGCCGCTTCATCGCCGACGAGCAGAAAGCGCATGCCATCGAACCGGCGTCGCGCGCGTGCGACTCCGGCGAGCATGACCGCCAGCCCCTCATCGCCGCCCATCGCATCGACGGCGATTCGCGCGGTTGAGGTCATGACCGACAGCCCCCTTTAATCGGGCTCAGCCCTCGACCGAAACGATCTCGCGGCCGTTATAGTGGCCACAGGCGCCGCACAGCACGTGCGGGCGCTTCAGTTCACCGCAGTTCGGGCATTCCTGGAAGGCCGCAACCTGCAGCGCGTCGTGCGACCGGCGCATACCGCGGCGGCTCGGCGAAGTTTTTCTCTTGGGGACGGCCATTTCGGCAAACCTTCTTGAACTGTCGACTTAAAACCTGGATCGCGATACGCCCATGATGGCGAACGGGCAAGCACCGGGGTCCGGCACTCGCCGGACAGCCCTGGGCCAGTCGCGAAGCGAGCGAGCGCCTATACCGATTTCCGTCCAAGTTGCAAGGCGGGGCGCGGCGTGGCAGCCACAGCGTTCCAAAGGGGAGGAATCAATGGACGCCATCATCCTGCCGGTGACGCTCGCGACTGCGGCAGCCTGCGCATTGCTCAACGTCTGGCTTGCCGTCCGCATCGGCCAAGTGCGCCGGGCCGAGAAGGTCTCGATCGGCGACGGCGGCAACCCGCGCCTGATCGCGCGGATGCGCGCGCAGCTCAATTTCGTCGAATATGCGCCGATCGTGCTGATTCTGATCGGGCTGATCGAACTGGCCGTCGGGACCGAAACCTGGCTGTGGGCGGTCGCGGCATTATTCGTGTTCGCACGGATCCTGCACGCGTTCGGTATGGACGGATGGATGCCGGGGCGGGGCATCGGCATCGCCGTCACCCTGCTGGTGACCATCGGCCTTGCCGGATACGCCGCCGCCATCCCCTATTTCTCATTCGGCGAATCGGAGACGATCGAGCTGATCGAAACGGCCGGTTAGAGTTCGGCGACCCACGCGGTCAGCAGGCTGTGGGCGATCGCGTAGCGCGGCGGAGCGATGAACCGCGCCTCCGAATTGCCCGCCAGCGCAGCACGAACCTCGTCGCGCGTTACCCACATCGCGTCCTCGATCTCGGTAGTGTCGAGCGATAGCGTGTCGTCTTCGGCACGCGCGATACAGGCGATCATCAGCGACGAGGCGAACGGCCAAGGCTGGCTGGCGACGTAGCGGACATCGGTCACGCGCACGCCCGCTTCCTCCAACGTCTCCCGCGCCACCGCTTCCTCGATCGATTCGCCGACCTCGACAAACCCGGCGAGCGCCGAATAACGCCCCGTAGGCCACGCTGCCTGGCGCCCGAGCAGCGCGCGATCCCGATACTCCGCCAGCATGATCACCACCGGGTCGGTGCGCGGGAAATGCTCCGCGCCGCACCCGCTGCATCGCCGCGCCCAGCCGGCGCGAAACAGATCGGTCACGCTACCGCACGCCGCGCAAAAGCCGTGGCGCTGGTGCCAGTCGACCAAACTTCGCGCGCAGGCATAGAGGCTCGCCTGGTCCGGCGGCATCAGCCCGAGCATCGCGAACAAGGCGGGCGAGCGCGCCGCGCCATGCCGCTCGCTCATGCGCAGCGGCGCGAAATGCGGCTTGCCGTCGATATAGCCGAGGAACAAAGGCTCCGCGTCGTCGGGCAGGTCGGCAAGGCTCACCCATACCAGCCGCCCGTCGCGGTCCAGCTCAGGGTCGAGTCCGTTGAGCTTCAACAGCCGCGCACGCCAGTCGCTCAACGCGGCGGCAAGCGCATCTGGGTTGTTGCGCTCGCGATCGGCGCGGTCGAGCACCCCGCCGGTGAAGCCGACCTCCAACTTCATCAACGCGCCGCTTGGGCGTAGACCGCTTTGACCGCATCGGCGCGCAGCGGCCATTTGTCCGACGGGAAGTAATTGACCATCACCGTCCCGCGAATCTTCTTCGACGGATCGACCCACGCGACCGTTCCCGCCGCGCCGCCCCAGCCATAGGTCCCCTTGCCCGCTCCGCCCGGTACATCCTCAAGCTGGACCGATCCGCCCGCGCCATAGCCCATCTTCGGCCCGGTCGCGCCGCCGCTTCCGCTCGGCGCACCGCCATAAGTGACACTGGCGGGCAACAGATCGGACATGGCGAGGCGCACCGTTTCGGGCTTCATCACGCGAACGCCGTCCAGCGTCCCGCCATTCACCAGCATGTGCAGAAAGCGGTCATAGTCGCGCGCCGACATCACCAGCCCGGCCCCGCCATAGGGAAAGGACGGCGGCGTCAGCCAGGCCGAGCTCTTCGCCGGATCGAACGGAATCCGGTTCTCGCCCGCCCAGGCATAGTTGGTCGCGAACCGCCCGACTTCCGACTGCGGCACCGTCCAATAGGTCGAGGTCATCTTGAGCGGCGTCAGCATCCGCGACTGCAGGAACTGTTCATAGGGCATGCCCGCCGCCGCCTCGATGATCGCGGGCAGCAGGTCGAGGCTGATCGAATAGCTCCATTTGGTCCCAGGCTCGGCGATCAGCGGGAGCGTGGCGACGCGCTCGGCAAATTCCTTGAGGCTCTTGGGACGCAGCGGCCGCGCCTGCGCCTCGAGCGCGGCATTGACTGCGCCCGGCGTGATGCCGAGTCGCTCATATTCCTTGAGCAACGGCCCCTTGGTAATGATCGAATAGCCAAGGCCCGCGGTGTGCGTCAGCAGGTGCCGCACCGTGATCTGGGTCGTTGCGGGCCGGCTGTCGAGGCTGTTGGCCGGATCGGTCAGCACCTTCATGTTCCGGAAGCCGGGAAAGAAATCGGCGATCGGCTGGTCGAGCTTCAGCTTGCCATCCTCAACCAGCATCATCGCCGCCATCGCGGTAATCGGCTTGGTCATCGAATAGACGCGCCACAGCGAGTCGGGGCCAGCTGCAGCCGCGTCGGCCTCCACCGCGATCCGGCCTGCGCTGGCAAAGACCGGCGCCGAATCGCCGACGCCGTAAGCGACGACGATGCCCTGCGCGCGATTCTGCGCGACATAATCCTTGGCCAGCGCCTCGACCGGACCAGCGACGCGCGTTGCCGTCGCCGCCTGTCCAAACACCGCCGCCTGCGGGGTCATCAGCGCCAGCGCGGCCGCGCCACCGATCATCCAGGTCCGCTTCATGCTTCGCTCTCCATCGCCTCGACCGCCTTGGCGAACAGCCGCGGAAGTCCTGCCTCATCCAGTCGCGCGATCGGCCACCATTCGCCATCGACCGCGTCTATGTGACGCGCGAGTGTTGCAGTCGCAAGCACGGCGTTGAGCTCGAAATGCGTAAAGACGTGGCGAATCGCAGCGTTGCGCAGCGTCCAGTCAGCCGCGACCGGCGCATCTGCCAGCCCCGGCGGGCTATCCGCCCACGGCCCGGTCGGCAGCGCGCGCATGCCCCCCAGCAATCCCTTGGAGGGGCGACGCACCAGCAGCACCGAGCCATCGCGCTCCAGCCAGAAGAAGGTGCCGAAGCGCACCGGCCGCCCCGCCTTCTTCGCCTTGACCGGAAACGCTTCCGGCGTCCCCGCTCGCCGCGCGGCACAGGGCTCCGCCAGCGGACAGAGCAGGCATTTGGGATTGCGTGGGGTACAAATCGTCGCGCCCAGATCCATCATCGCCTGCGCAAAATCCCCCGCGCGCGCATCCGGCGTAATCGAATCGGTGAGCGCGCGGATCTGCGGCTTCGCACCCGGCAGCGGGTCGACCACGGCAAACAGCCGCGTCACCACCCGCTCGACATTGCCATCGACCACCACCGCGCGCTGCCCGAACGCGATCGCCGCTACTGCCGCCGCCGTATAGGCCCCGAAACCCGGCAGCTTGCGCAGCGCAGCCTCATCCTCCGGCAGCCGCCCGCCATGCTCCCCAGCCACCGCCCGCGCCGCCGCCAGCAGGTTGCGCGCACGGGCATAATAGCCGAGCCCCGCCCAGGCGCTCATCACATCGGCATCATCCGCCGCCGCAAGGCTGGCAAAATCGGGCCAGCGCGTCGTGAATTTCTCGAAATAGGGGATCACCGCCGCAACTTGGGTCTGTTGCAGCATCACTTCCGACAGCCATACGCGATAGGGGTCGGGCGGTGGCGTCCCGGGCGGCGCGCGCCACGGCAACAACCGGGCATTGGCGTCGTACCAAGCGAGCAACAGATCGGCGATGACGTGAGAAACATTGTCGGGCACGCCCCGGCTATGGCATGGACCGGGCGAATGAGTAAGCCGCGCGCCAGCACCGACGAACCTCGCCGCAGCAACCGGGTCCGCGCCGTCGCGGATCTGGTGCCGGACGTCGGCCGCGTGGCGTTCCGCAAGTTCGGCTTCGTCCAGAGCGCCGTGCTCAGCCGATGGAGCGAGATCGTCGGCGAACGCTATGCCGGGGTCTCATCCCCCGAATCAATCCGCTTCCCGCGCGGCGAGCGGTCGAACGGGGTGCTCAGCCTGGTCGTTCAGGGCGCGCACGCCCCGATGATGCAGCATATCGCGCCGGAGATCGTCGAACGCGTGAACCGCTTCTTCGGCTATCCCGCCGTAGCGCGGGTCACGATTCGCCAGGGTGAAGTCGCCCGCAAACCCAAACCCGCTGCCCCTGCCCCCGTCGCGCCGCTTCCCGCCGAGCTGGGCGACAGCCTGCGCGCGATCGTCGATCCGGAATTGCGCGCCGTGCTTGAAGGATTGGGGGCCGGGCTCGCTACGCCGCCGCTCAAACTGGGAAAGATCGATTGATGCGTGTGTTTGCTATCTTCGCTCCGCTGGCCATCGGCGCGCTGGTTGCGGGCGGCGCGACCGCGCAACAGCCGAAAAAGGCGGTCGCGGCGCGCGATTGGTCGACTCACGTCGTTCAGGCCCCATCGGGCGCCTATCTGATCGGCAACCCGGCGGCGAAAGTGCGGCTAGTCGAATATCTCAGCTACACCTGCGGCCATTGCGCCGAGTTCATGGCCGAATCGAAAGCGCCGCTGAAGGACGGCTATGTCCGCCGCGGCGCAGTGCGGATCGAGGTGCGGCATGCCGTACGCGATCCGCTCGACATGGCCGCAGCGCTGCTCGCGCGCTGCGCCGGACCACGCGGCTTTGCCAGTGCGACCGACGCGATCTTTGCGCAGCAGGGCGACTGGGCGCGCCGTGGCACGGCATGGTGGCAGGCCAACGCCGCCGCCCTGCAGTCCGAAACCCGCCTGATGCAGTTGAAGGCGGCAGCCGAAGGATCGGGCCTCGCTACGCTGATGCGCAGCCGTGGCATGAGCGATGCGACGATCAACCAGTGTTTCGCGACCCCGACCGACCTCAACCGCCTGACCGCGATGGCCGATGCATCGTGGAAGGTGATCAAGGGCACCCCGACTTTCGTCATCAATGGCAAGACCGGCGGGGGCGGCCACTGGGACACGCTCGAACCCGAACTGCGCGCCGCCGGAGCGCGCTGACCCAGACCCCCAAATGTGGAGACGTGACTTGAAGCGAATTGCAATCGGCCTGGTATCGGCACTGGCGCTGGCCAGCTGCGGTGGCGACAATGCCGGCAACAACAGCACCGCCGCACCGGCGGCTCCGGTCGCGGGTGCATCCGCACCGGCGGGCACCGCATGGGTCGACACGGTGGTCAAGACGCCCGAAGGCGGCTTTCGCATGGGCAACCCCGATGCGCCGATCAAGCTCATCGAATATGGCTCGCGCACCTGCGGCCATTGCGCAAACTTCGCCGTGACGGGGATGGAGCCGCTCAAGGCCTATATCGCGACCGGCAAGGTCAGTTTCGAATTCCGCGACTTCCTGCTCAACCAGATCGACGTCGGCGCAGCGCTGGCCGGCCAGTGCGCCGGGCCCGGCCCGTTCTTCCCGATTCTCGATCAGATGTTCGCCGAACAGCAGACGTTGATGAGCAACGGACCGAAGCAGGGCGACCCCTTCATCCAGCAGGTCGAAGCGATGGCGCCGCAACAGCGCATTGGCGCAGTGGCGGAGAAGTTCGGCTATCTCGCCTTCGTCCAGCAGCGCGGCGTCCCGGAAGCACAGGCGCGCGCCTGCCTGGCCGATGCCGCCGCGACCGATGCGCTGGTCAAGGCTTCCGAGGCGGGCCAGAAAAAGTATAACATCTCCGGCACGCCGACCTTCATCCTCAACGACAAGGTGCTGGAGAACACCGGCACCTGGCCGCAGGTCGAAGCCGCGCTGAAGGCTGCAGGCGCCTGAACCGCATGATCGGGCGGGGCCGCTGACATGCAGATCAAGCGGCTCCGCCTGACGGGGTTCAAGAGCTTCGTCGATCCCGCCGATCTGCGCATCGAGCCGGGACTGACCGGCATCGTCGGCCCCAATGGCTGCGGCAAGTCCAATCTGCTCGAGGCGCTGCGCTGGGCGATGGGCGAGAACAGCGCCAAATCGATGCGCGGCGCTGGGATGGAGGACGTCATCTTCGCGGGCACCGCCAGCCGCCCGCAGCGCGATTTCGCCGAAGTCTCGATCCTCGCCGAACAGGCCGGCGGCCCCGATGACGGCGAGCTTGAGGTCGTCCGCCGGATCGAACGCGGTGCGGGGTCGGCCTATCGCATCAACGGTCGCGACGTGCGCGCCAAGGATGTCGGCCTGCTTTTTGCCGATTCGGCAACCGGCGCGCACTCCCCGGCCTTGGTCAGCCAGGGCAGGATTGGCGCGATCATTCAGGCGAAGCCCGGCGAGCGCCGCCAGATGCTGGAGGAAGCCGCCGGCATCTCCGGCCTACATGTCCGGCGCAAGGACGCCGAGCAAAAGCTGCGCGCAACCGAGGCCAATCTGACCCGGCTCGACGAGATGATCTCGGACCAGGAGGCGCGCGCGGCCGCGCTCAAGCGTCAGGCGCGTCAGGCCGAACGCTATCGCGAGCTGTCCGACCGGATTCGCGTCGCCGAGGCACGGATGATCTTCGCGCGCTGGCGCGACGCCGCTGCCGCAGCCGACGCGGCCAAGCAGGAAGCCGCCGCTGCGGAGGCTTTGGTCGCCGAGCGCACCGCCGCGCAGGAGGTGGCGCTCGCCGCGCAACAGGCGGTTGCGACGACGCTCGCCACCGCGCGCGCTGCGGCGCTGGCCCAGCGCGACCGTGCGAGCGAGGCGATGCACCGGTTGGCGACATTACGCAGCGAACGCGCGGCAATCGACCGCCGCGTTGCCGAGCTGCGGGACAGCGCTGCGCGGCTGGAAACCGACAAGGAACGCGAAGGCGCCCTCGCGCGCGACGCCGCCGACGCGCTCGCCCGGCTCGACAGCGAGACACAGGCGCTCAACGCCCGCGTCGTCGAGGCTACTGCACGGATGCCCGATCTCGACGCGGCACTCGCCGACGCCGAACGCGCTGCACGCGACGCTGAGGTGGCGCTGGCGCAAGCCCTCGCCGCACAGGCCGCCGAGGCCGCCGAGACCCGTGTCGCCGATGCCGCTTTGGCCGCTGCCCGTACCCGCGCCGAGCGTGCGACGCGCGAAGCCGCGCGGGTCGAGGCCGAAATTCGCGCACTGGGCGATCCCGCCCCGCTCGCCGCCGAACGCCAACGCGCAGCTGAAGCCCGGGCGCAGGCGGCACATCAGGCCGAATCCGCGCGCACTGGCCTCGCTCGTGCCGACGCCGCCGAGCGCGCCGCAATCGACTCGCGCAGCCGCGCTCAATCCGCCCGCGCCGAGGCGCATGCCGAACTCGCCCAGCTCGACAGCGAGGCGGCGGCCCTGTCCAAGGCGACCCGTCCTAGCGGGAAGGAGCGGCTGCTCGACAGGCTGACGGTCGCGCCCGGTTATGAACGCGCGCTCGCCGCCGCGCTGGGCGACGATCTGGAAGCCGGCCTTGATCCCGCGGGCGAGCGCCATTGGGCAGGGGCTGAAACGCTGCCCGGCGACCCATCGGCGCCGCGCGGGACGACCCCGCTTGCTGCGCATGTTACCGCACCGCCCGCGCTTGCCCGGCGGCTGGCGCAAGTGCTGGTGGCCGAAACCGACGACAGCCAGCCGCTCGCGGTCGGGCAGCGGCTGGTGACGCTGATGGGCGTGCTGCGTCGCTGGGACGGCTATGTCGCACGCTCGGGCGGCGCGGCGGCTGCGGAGCGACTGGAGCGGGTCAACCGGCTGCACGCAATCGAGAAAGCGCGTCCCGCCGCCGTCCGCGCGGTCGATGCCGCCGATGCCGAGCTGAGGCGGATCGAGGCCGAGATCGCCGAAGCGAAGCGCGCCGCATCCGATTGCCGCCGCCTGCTCGACAGCGCCGAAACCAGCGGGCGCGAGGCCGCCCGCGCCGAAGACCGCGCCGCCGCCGCGCTCGAACGCCTCGATGCTCAGCGCGCCGATCTTGAGGGGCGCCGCGCGCGCACCGTCGCCGAGCAGGAGGAAGCAGCGGGCGAAGTCACACGTGCCGAAGCCGCGCGCGCCGCCCTGCCCGATGGCAGCGAAACCCGCGCCAAGGTCAGCGCACTGTCGTCCGAAGCCGAATTGCGCCGCACCGCAGCCGCGACCGCGCGGGCCGAGCGTGGCGCGCTGGAACGCGATATCGCCGCCGCACGCGAGCGCCTTGCCGCCGCCCAGGCCGAACGGCGCGGCTGGACCTCCCGTGCCGGTGAGGCCGCGCGCCGCATCGCCGAGATGGACGCCCGCGCAATCGAGCTTGCCGAAGCCTCGGAAGCACTGGCGACCCGCCCGGCCGAACTGGACGCATCGGTCAGCGAGGCCGAACGCGCGAGCGAGGAAGCCCGGATCGAAAGCGCCGCCGCCCAGCTGGCCGAGCGTGAGGCCGAAGCCGAACTGCGCGACACCGAAGTTGCCGTCCGCGCTGCCGGCGACGCCTTGGGCGAAGCGCGCGAGCAACGCGCCGGTGCCGTCGCGCGCGCCGAGAATCACGATCTGCGCCGGGTCGAGATGAACCGCCTGTCGGGTGAGCGTTTCGAATGTCCGCCGCCCGTCCTGTCGCAACGCGTCGGCTTCGACCCCGAGAGCGTGCGCGGACCACAGGATGAATCCGCCGCGCACGACCGCCTGATCGCCGAGCGCGAGCGGATCGGCCCAGTCAACCTCGTCGCCGAAACCGAGCTCGCCGAACTCACCACCGCCGCGCAGACCGCCGCTGCCGAGCGTGACGAGTTGATTCAGGCGGTCCATCGCCTGCGCGGCAGCATCGGCACGCTCAACCGCGAGGGTCGCCAGCGCCTGCTCACCGCGTTCGAGGCGGTCGACCAGCATTTCCGCCGCCTGTTCACCACCCTGTTCAACGGTGGCCAGGCGCATCTCGCACTGATCGACTCCGACGATCCGTTGGAGGCGGGGCTGGAGATCATGGCCCAGCCCCCGGGCAAGAAGCTGCAATCGCTGACGCTGTTGTCGGGCGGGGAACAGGCGCTGACCGCAGTCGCGCTGATCTTCGCCCTCTTCCTCACCAACCCCGCACCGATCTGCGTCCTCGACGAGGTCGACGCGCCGCTCGACGACGCCAATATCGAGCGCTTCTGCGACCTGCTCGAAGCGATGACGCGCGAAACCGCGACTCGCTACCTGATCGTCACCCATAACGCCGCGACGATGAGCCGCATGCATCGCCTGTTCGGCGTCACCATGGTCGAGCGCGGCGTCAGCCGCCTCGTCTCGGTCGACCTGGGCGGCGCCGAATCGCTGCTGGCGGCGGAGTGATGCGCAGCGACGTTCATTATTTCTCGGTCGCGGATATCGCGCCGATACGGCGGCTTCTCGGCAAACTCGCACGCCCCTCGCTGCGCTCGGTCGCGATCCTCGTGACCATCACCGCATCACTCGGGCTGCTGGCACTTGTAGTAGGCGAGGCTAAGCTGGTCGCCATTCCAGGGGTGGCGGTGGCGATCGCCACTGTCGCATGGCTGACGCCCAGCCTATCTCGCCGGACGCTCGAGCAATGGATCGACCAGCACGCTCTCTGCGCGCCCTTCACGGCATGGGATGATGTCGAAATCCGTCATGGCGGATGCATTCACGGGACGGATAGCGTGTTTCCGTGGAAGTCGATCCGTGCCGCGATCGCCAGCCCCGACTACATCATTTTGCTATCGCGCTGCGGCCCGCTGATCGTTCCGCAACGGGCGCTCGACGCGCAGCGCGCGGCGGATCTGCTGCGCCAGCTGGCCACCAACGGGATCGCGGTGCGCCTTGCCGACTGACGCGATCCCCGCGCCGCGTCCCACCCGCTTCCGCCTCGCCTTGTTCGGGTTCGGGGACTTTGCGTTCAATCTCTACTGGCAGAGCGCGATGCTCTTCCTGCTGTTCTACTACACCGACGCCTTAGGGCTGCCGGTGGGGGTGGCGGCGACGATCTTCCTTGCGGCATCGGTGTGGGACGGGATTGCGAACTTCGCCGCCGGGCTGCTCGCCGACCGGCATGAGCCGCGCGGGGGACTCGGGCGCTTGCTTGCGCTCGGCGGGGCGCCGCTCGGGCTTGGCTTCATGCTTGCCTATCTCCCGCCGCTCGTGCCCGGCTATTGGGGGATGGCGGGCATTTTTGCGGGCCATATCCTCTTCCGCACCGCCTATGCCTTTTTGAACGTCCCCTATCTGGCGATGAGCGCGCGGGTCAGCGCCGACAGTAATGACCGCGCCTTCGTCGCCGGCGTGCGCATGCTGTCGGGCACGCTCGCCGCGATCGTCGTCGCGCTCGGCACCGTTCCGCTGGGCTCGGGTCTGCTCGGCGTAGAGGCAGCGGCGGACGCCTATTTCGGCGCGGCGATCCTGTTCGCACTCGCCGGAGCGGCGATCCTTGCGGTGGTCGGTGCCAGCTATCGCGAAGCCGATGTGCCCGAGCGCGCCGCGGCGGTTCCGGTGCTGACCGCATTGCGCGTGATCGCCGCCAACCGCGCCTTCGTCACGCTCAACCTCGCAATGATGGCGGTCATCGTCGCGGTGACGATCCTCAACAAGTCGGTCCTCTATTATTTCAAATATTTCCTGCACGACGAGGCGAGCGGGCAGCTGGCGCTCGCGTCGATGAGCGTGGTCAGCGCGGTGTCGGTCCCGTTGTGGATGTTGCTCCGCCGCCGCATCGGCGCGCGCGGGCTGTGGTTCCTTGCCGCCGGGCTTGCCAGCGCAGGGCTCGCGGCATTCGCCCTGTTCGATATCCACCGCGCGGGGGTGATGCAGGCCTATCTGATGGCGATGCAGGCGATGATCGTCGGGCTCAATTTCGTGTTCTGGGCGATGCTGCCCAACACGATCGAATATGGCGAGCAGCGCACCGGCCTGCGCGTCGAGGGCGCGGTGTTCGGCATGGCGGCGCTGCTGCAACGCGTCGCGATCGGCATCGCCACCGCGATTATCGGCTTTGGCTTCGATGCCGCGGGCTATGTCGCCAATGTCGAGCAAAGCGCGGCGACCCTGACCGCCATGCGCCTGACGATCGGCGCGGTCCCGCTCGCCTTCCTCATCTTCTCGTGCGTCATGATGGCGCTCAACCCGCTCGCGCGCGGGGCACATGCCCAGATTGTCCGCGATCTACGCGGATAGAGTTGTTTTCAGTTAGGCGGCACCGGCCCGCTCCCCCACCCGGCCACCCATAGAATACACTGGCGTTGGGTGGCCGGGTGGGGGAGCGGGCCGGTGCCGATTCAGCGAAGCTGAAAACGTTTCAAACTCCCCCAAATTCGGCACCGCCCCGGGGGAGGAGGGGGAGCTGGAGCGGTGCCGAATCCCGGACCAGGTCCGGGGCGCGCGGCCGTCAGGCCGCTGCGAGGGTAAAGGTCGAATGCACGCCCTGCGCTTCCGCCGAGGGCGCGATCCACACGTCGAACAGGCCCGGCTCGACCGTGGGCTTCAGGTTCATGCCGATGAACTGCAGGTCGCGGCGGCGCAGCACAAAGCGCACCGTCTCGCTCGCGCCGGGGGCCAGCGCCAGCTTGCGGAACGCCTTGAGCTCACGCACCGGACGGGTGATGCTCGCCGCGCGGTCGCGGATATAGAGCTGCACCACTTCTTCGATCGCCCGGGTGCCGCGATTGGTGATCGTCGCGGTGAAGGCGATCTCGCCGTCCCACGACAGCGTTCCCTGTTGCGGGGCCAGACCCGCATATTCGACCTTGCCATAGGTCAGGCCGTGACCGAACGGATAGAGCGACGAGTTGGGGCTGGTCCGCCAGCGGGTCTTGTAGGGCTCGAGCTTGTCGTCGCTCGGGTTCGGGCGGCCGGTCGGCTTGTGCGCATAATGATAGGGCTGCTGCCCCGATTCGCGCGGGAAGCTGATCGGCAGACGCGCCGAGGGGCTATAGTCGCCGAACAGCACGTCGGCGATGGCATTGCCGCTTTCCGACCCCAGGAACCAAGTGACAAGGATCGCGGGCGCGTTCTTGACCGCCCCCTCCAGCGCCAGCGCGCGGCCATTCTTGAGCAGCACGACGATCGGCTTGCCGGTTGCGGCGACCGCTTCGGCCAGCGCCATCTGCGGCGCAGGAACGGTGATGCTGGTGCGCGACTGCGCCTCGCCCGACATGTTCTCGCTCTCGCCGATGGCGAGCAGCACGACGTCCGCCGCGTTCGCCGCCGCTACCGCCGCAGCAATGCCACCGTCGAGCGGTTCTTCGACCTTGGAGCCGAGCGTCACCGTCACGGGCGCGTTCTTGCCGAGCGCATTGCGCACCCCGGTCGCCAGATCGATCGCCTGCTTGTTGTCGCCATAGACACACCACGGGCCATTCAGGTCGTGCTGCCCCTCAGCGAACGGGCCGATGATCGCGATCTTCTTGTCGCTCTTGGGCAGCGGCAGCAGGTCGCCGTCATTCTTGAGCATGACGATCGAGCGCTTGCCCGCCTCGCGTGCCAGCGCCAGATTCTCCTTGGTGCGGGTGCGCGCTGCTTCACGCTTTTCGTCGATGCGACGGAACGGATCCTCGAACAGGCCGAGCTTGGCCTTGAGCGCCAGCACCTTGCGCACCGATTCGTCGACGCGCGCCATCGGCACCTCGCCCTTCTCGACCAGGTCGGGCAGGTGATCGCGGTAGAAGCCGCTGGTCATGCTCATGTCCACGCCGGCCATGAAGGCGAGCTTGGTCGCTTCACGCGCATCGGCGGCATAGCCGTGCGCGATCATTTCCATGTCGCCGGTGTAGTCGGAGACGACGAAGCCGTCGAAACCCCATTCGTCGCGCAAAATCTTGCGCATCAGCCATTCATTGCCCGTCGCCGGAACGCCCGACAATTCGTTGAACGCAGCCATCGCGGTCGGCGCACCAGCCGCGAATGCAGCCTGGAACGGCGGGAAATAGACTTCGCGCAACGTGCGCTCGGACACGTCGACGGTGTTATAGTCGAGCCCGGCCTCCGCCGCGCCATAGGCAGCGAAATGCTTGGCGCAGGCCATCATTGTGTCGATCGCCTTGAGGCTCTTGCCCTGAAAACCGCGCACGCGCGCTTCGGCGAACAAATTGCCGAGCAGCACATCCTCGCCCGCACCCTCGACCCCGCGGCCCCAGCGCTGGTCGCGCGCGATGTCGACCATCGGCGCAAAGGTCCAGTCGATGCCCGCAGCCGCCGCCTCGAACGACGCGGCAGCCGCCGCCTTTTGCGCAAGCAGCGGCTCAAAGCTCGCCGCCTCGCCCAGCGGGACGGGGAAGATGGTCCGGTGGCCATGGATGATGTCGGCGGCGAAGATCAGCGGAATCTTGAGCCGTGAGTCCTTCATCGCCGCAGTCTGCATGATGCGGCACATGCGGGCATTGTTGCCGTTGAACACGCCGGTGATCCGACCCTGACGCACTTCGTCGACCTGCTGCGCGAAGTTCGCGTTGGAGCCGCTCGGCGGGTTCATCGCGATCGCCGCGCCGCCGCCCCAGGCGGACGCCATCAGGCTGAGCTGCCCCGCCTTTTCGGCGAGCGTCATCTTGGCGATCAGCGCGTCAACGAAACCGGGGACCTCGATCTTCGCGGCCTCGCCCATCAACGCCCGCGCCGGGCTGTGCAGCCATGCGGCGACCGCACCTGCGCCCATCAGAGCGGCGCGGCGGGAAATCCGGGTGTCGAACATGGTGATCCTCTCCTGAACGGGTTGCACCGGCAAGCGTATGCGAAATAACAATGGCTGGCGCGCGCCGAATTGACGGCGTCGCGGCAAACCGTAACCGGTTACATGACGCCTAACGAACGCGTTTGCAATCGGGAATGACCCGGTAGAGAAGAACGTTCTCAAAATGGGGGGACAAGACGAGATGGGCGAGGCGACGATTCGGGATGTGGCACGGCACGCACAGGTGTCGATCGCCTCGGTCTCGCGCGCGCTCAATGGCTTGGGCAACGTCCGCGCCGAGACGCGCGAGCGGGTGATCGCCGCCGCTGCCGAGCTTGGCTATGTCCCCCATGCCGGTGCGCGCAGCCTCAGCCTGGCGCGCGCGCACGCGATCGGCGTCGTTTTGCCCGACTTGCATGGCGAGTTCTTCAGCGAGTTCGTCCGCGGCATGGACCGTGAGGCAAGCCGGCGCGGCTATGTGATGCTGCTGTCGGTGATGCACGACGATAGCGAGCAGGCGGCGGTGGCGCTGCGCGCGATGCGCGGTCGTGTTGACGGACTGGTGGTGATGGCGCCGCATTTGTCGGAAGGGATGCTGCGTCGCGCGCTGCCAACCGCGCTGCCCGCGCTGATCATCAACGGGCCGCGCAGCATTGCCGATATTGCCACTGTTCGGCTCGACAACGCCACCGCGACCGAGGCGATGGTCGCGCATCTGGTTGCCACCGGGCGCCGCCGGATCGTCCATATCGCCGGGCCGGACGGGAATATCGATGCGGACGAGCGCGCCACCGCATTCCGCGCCAGCATCGCGCGGCACCTGCCCGGGACCGAGCCGATCGTGTTGCCCGGCGACTTCGCCGAAGAGGGCGGAGAGGCTGTCGCACGCGCGGTAGCCGCGGGCGAGTTCGCATGCGACGCAGTGTTTGCTGCCAACGACATGATGGCGCTGGGCTGTCTTCAAGGCTTGCGCGCCGCCGGAATCGATGTGCCGGGACAGGTCGCCGTCGCGGGCTTCGACGATATCCCGCTCGCCCGCTATCTCGGCGTCACCACGATGCGTGTGCGGATTGCCGAACTGGGCGAGGAGGCGATCGGCCGGGTGATCAACGTGCTGGAGGGTGAAGGCGCCGACACGCGCGCCGAGCTTCATCAGGCCGAACTGGTCGTTCGGGCGACCAGTGCGGGTTAACGCACCCGCACTGGCTTGCTGCGTTTCGATACGCCGGCTTCGTTGAACGCCTCGACGGCCGCGTAATAGCCGACGCCCTTGTTGAGCGCGCGCAGGTCGAGGCGCGCCTGCGGGCCGTCACTCAGTTCGTCGGCAAAGACCTGATAGGTCAGCGTCAGCCGGTCCGGGCGGATCCCCCACATGACGTTGTACCCCACCGCCCCTGGCACCTTGCGCCAGCGCACCGTCGCATTGCGTTCGTCCGTGTCGCGCACCGGCGCCACCGCCCCCGGCATGGTGGGAGCTCGGCCATCGGCATTCCCGAACACCCGCAGGTCGTTGATCGCCAGATGCGCGCCGCCGATATGGCCATGGACGTACCGGACAAAGCGGACCTTGGCCGGCACCTCAAGCTGGAAATAGGCGTTAGGCCGGTCGCGGCGCGGGGCTTCGGTCTCTGCGAGCTTTGACCAACTCTTGCCGTCGAGCGATCCCTCCAATGAGAACTCGGTATAGATGTCCGGCGCGTCGCCATAGCGACCGGACTTATAGTCGGCGAAATTGACCTGGATCGCGCGCACGCTCTTCGCCGCGCCCAGGTCCATCGTCAGCGTCTCACCCGGCTGTTTGCTGGCGGCGACCCAAAAGGTCCGCGGATTCTCGTCCGCCGCGCGGCTCGCGTCATATTCGCCCAGCGTCGAGGATGCGGTCAGCTTCTTGCGGTACGACAGCAGCATCCAGCCGGTGAACAGCCCCTCGATGTCCTCGACCTTCCCCTCCGGCATCCAGTGCGGGAAATCGCCGAAGCGCGATGAGGCCCACATCTGCCCATCCGCCTCGAACCGCGTGGGGAACAGGTTGATCCGCCGCTCGAACGTCCAGTTATGGCCGAGCCACGGCGTGCCGCTGTTCCACCAATTGCCGTGATGATCCTGCACCGTCGAGCCATGCCCCGCGCCTTCGACAAACCCGCCGGGCTTGTAGGCGACCGGGTTCCACGGCGCATAGGTGAACGGACCGAGCGGCGATTTTGAGGTGTAGGCGCCATTGGCATAGGCATTATACTCGGTGCCCGGTGCGCCATATTGCAGGTAGTAGGTCCCGGCGACCTTGGTCATCCAGGCGCCTTCCATGAACGGCTTGATCGGGGTGCCGTCGGGCAGGGTGCCCGAATGATCCTGACCGAAGCGTTCCCAGCCATGATTGTCGGGGTCGAGCTTGAACGCCTCGGTCGCGCGGCCCTTGTAGATCATCCGGCCGTCCTTGAACTCGATCCCGATGCCATAGAGCGGGAAGACGTTGGATGATCCCCAATAGAAATACCATTTGCCGTCATCGTCCAGGAACAGCGCCGGATCCCATGGTCCGGGCGGCACATCACCGGGCTTCATGTTTGCCTCGCCACCCGGCCAGATCTGGCCAGGCAGGCGCGGCATGCGGCGGACGAAATAGTCGAGCTTGCCCGTCTCCGGCGCGTCGGAGATATAGACCGACCCCGGCTCCATCATCGACGGCATCAAATATAGTCGCTCGCCATCCGACCAGGCGGCGGGCGCCACGAACCCGCCCTTTTCCCAGCGGCTGGGGGTGATGAAGGTCCAGTCGATCAGGTTGGTCGAGCGCCAATAGCCCTCGGCCAGCGTCTGGAAGAGATAATAAGCGCCCTTGTGGCGGATGATCACCGGATCGGCGCCGGTGCGGTACGAGATATCCTCGTTCACCTGCTCATAATTGTAGCGGTAATCGAGATCGATCGGATTGGCATAGCTGCGCTTGCCGGACTGAGCGCTCGCGGCGCCTGCCGTGCACAGGGCGGCCATCGCCAAAGCAAGGGTTGCACGCATCGATCATCTCCCAAACCTGCGCAGCGACGCGCTCGCCGAGACTGTAACCGGTTACAGTTTACAGCGAAACCCCGAAGGGTCGACCTGGACGTCGCCGCCCCGGCCGTTAGCCCCTCACTCCCACCAATAAGGGCGGCGCTTCGCGGTCCCGGTATCGACCTCGTTCATCGTGCGCGGGTCGTACATTCGCCCGCCCAGCATGACGCGGTTGATCTTGTCGCTGTTGCGGATGTCCGCTGTCGGATCGGCGTCGAGGACAAGCAGGTCGGCCAGCTTGCCCGGCTCCAGCGACCCGACATCCTTGGCGTAACCCAGCGATTTCGCCGAATCGATGGTACCCGCGCGCAACGCCTCGACCGGGGTCATGCCGCCGCGCACGAACGACCACAACTCCCAATGCGCCCCGATTCCGGCCTGCTGGCCATGCGCGCCGATCGCAACCAGCTTGCCCGCCTGCATCACCTTCTTCGCCTCACGCGCATTGTCATCGTCGACAAATTGGCTTTCCGGCGCCTTGGTCACGCGCATCGTATCGGCGCGCAGCTGCGCCGGGGGCGTGTGCACCATCAGCGGGTTTTCCCAGACGTTGGTCGCCTGCCGCCAATAGGGATCGCCGGCCAGGCCGCCATAGGTGACGACCAGTGTCGGGGTGTAGTTGGTGTCGCTCTGCCCAAAGAACTGCAGCACATCCTTGTAGAACACCTCGCCGGGCACATTATGCTCCAGCGTCGAATTGCCGTCGGCGATCAGGTTCATGTCCATGCCGAACAGCGACCCGCCCTCGGCCACCACCTGCATGCCCTCCGCCCGTGCGGCGGCGACCACCATCTGGCGCTGTTCGCGGCGCGGCTGGTTGTAGTTCTTCACCGAGTATGCGCCCTGCGCCTTCAGACGGCGGACATGATTGAGCGCGTCGTCATAGCTGTCGATCTGCGCATAGACCCCGGCGTTCTTCGCGCCATAAATGATCTCGCCGGTCGAAAAGATGCGGGGGGCGAGGATCTTGCCGGCCTGCTGCATCTCCGCCGCGGCAAAGACATGTGCCGCCTGACTCGACGGGTCATGCAACGTGGTGGTGCCGAGCGCGAGGTTCTGGAGCAGTGACCAGTTCTGCTGCGGGATCAGCTCATCGGTGCCATAGGGACCATGCGCGTGCGCATCGACCAGACCCGGGATGATCGTCTTGCCAGTAACGTCGATGGTCTTGATCCCGGCTGGCAGCTGGATCGCGGCAGTCGGGCCGACCTGAACAATGCGGTCCCCCTCGATCACGATGGTGCCATTCTCGATCACCCCGCCATCGGCACCCGCCATGGTGACGATCCGCGCGCCGGTGAGCGCGACCGTGCCGCTCGCCTTGGCGGCCTTGACCTCCATCGCCATCGACGCGGTACGCGGGGTCACGGTGACCTTGGCACCGCCGGGAGCCGAGGCGAAAAAGGCGCTGCGGTCGGCGGTGTAGAGCGTCGGACCGAGGCTCCAGTGCAGCCGCGCGCCGTCGCCCGACCAGGTGATGTAATCGCCGCCATCGCTGCTGACGCGCACCACCGGGAGCGCATCGCCACGCGGCGCGACGGTCACCTGCTGCCCACCGGGCATCAACGGCATCGCGAACACCTGATAATTCTGGCGGAAGGCGACGCTCTTGCCATCCGGCGCGACGACGAACTCGTTCGCCAGCTCGCCGGCCGCATGGACGCGCTTTGCCTCGCCATTGAGGTCGGTGGAAACCAGCTGCAGCTTCTCGCCACCCTCGACCATGAAGATGCGGTCGTTCGATGCGCCATAGTGCGGGCGCGACAGGCTGCGCGTGACCATCACCGGCGTGCCGCCAGCGGTCGCGACGCGATAGACGCCGGGATTCTCACCCCATTTGGGCGCAGTCAGCCCGCCGCCATCGCCCTTCTCAAACACGATCGTCTTGCCGTCGGGAGAGAATTGCGGGCGCGCATAATGGCCCGGCTGCTGCGTCACGCTCCGCGCCGCGCCGCCCGAAGCGGCAACCACGCGGATCGACCCAAGGCTTTCGTCATTCCACTGGACGAACACGATCGAACGCCCGTCGCGCGACCAGGCCGGGAACAGCTCCGTCCCCGCGCCATCGGCCAGGTTGGTCAACCGCTTGGCCGTTCCGCCCGCGACCGGCTTCACCCACAATTTGCCCAGGCTCTCGAACACCAGCTGGCTGCCATCGGGCGAGACGGTGGCGAAACGCGGCATCTTGGTCGTGAAGCTTGCCGGGGCGACCGCAATCTGCGGGTGCGGTGCATCGGCGACGGCGCGGGTATCGGCGACGCGGAACGGGATCACCGCCGCATTTGCGCCGTTCGCATCGACGCGGCGGATCTTGCCGCCCGCCCAAAACACGATCGACTTGCTGTCGGGCGTCCAGTCGATGTTGGGATAGACGCCGGTGACCGCCCAGGTTTCCTGCACGTCCTGATCGAGCGCGCCATAGACGATGCGCTCGGCACCGCTCGCCATGTCCTTGACCCACAGCTTCGACTTGCCCGCCTCACGCCGGACGAATGCGATCGACTTGCCGTCAGGCGAAGGCGCGGGACGCACTGATCCACCCAGCCCCGACACCGCAGTCGTCGTCTCGCCGGTCTCGAGGTCATAGCGCTCGATATTGAACAAATTGGTGTTCGAATCCTGCGCATATTCGAAGATCGGGCCGGACGTAATGTTACGGGTGAAATACACGCCCTTGCCATCCGCCGAATAGATCGGCTCGCCGAGTTCCTTCTGGTGCCTCTCGTTCGGGCGCTTGACCAGCTGCACGCCCGCGCCGCCCGAGACGTGGTAGAGCCACACCTCACCGGTGCCGAGCGAGCGGCCCGTGGTGAAATGCTTCTTCGCGACGATATACTGCCCGTCCGGCGACCAGCTCGGCTGGTTGAGCAGGCGGAAATCCTCCTTGGTCAGCTGACGCTTGTCGCTGCCATCGGCATTCATGATCCAGATATTGTCCCCACCGCCACGATCGGAGGTGAAGGCGATGCGGCGGCCATCGGGCGAGAAGCGCGGATGCACCTCCCACGCCATGCCCTCGGCAATTCGCGTCGGCGTGCCGCCCGCGATCGGCATGGTGTAGATGTCGCCGAGCAGTGCGAACGCGACGCTCTTGCCATCCGGGCTGACATCGACGTCGATCCAAGTGCCTTCGTCGGTGTCGATCTTCGCCTGTTTCAGCGTCGCGCCTTGCGGCGCGTTGACGTCCCATTTGGGCTTTTCGGCGGGCTTGTCCTGCGCGTTTGCCTGACCGATGACGAAGAGCGCGGCGAGGACGCCGGCGACCGACTGACGCATATGGGACTCCCTGAATATGTTCTGGGAGCGATTGGTAACGGGCGAAACCGGACCCGTCACGCGCGCTTCGTCGAAAACTAGCGCTTCAGCAGGAAGACGGCATGTTCGGCACGGAAGTTCGCCGCGGCGGAGCTGGTTAGCTGATCGCCCGACAGAAACCAGGCTCGCTCAACCGTAATCCCGCGCTTACGCACGAACGCACGGAAATCGTCGATCGTGACGTGATGGATATTCGGCGTCGCATACCAGGGCACCGGCAACAGCCGCGTCACCGGCATCCGCCCGCCCCACAGCAGCGACAGCCGCACCCGCCAATGCGCGAAATTGGGGAAGGACACGACCGCGCGCTCGCCGATGCGCAGCAAATGATCGAGCACGACATGCGGTCGCATCGTCGTCTGCAGCGTCTGGCTGAGGATCGCATAGTCGAAGCTGGCGTCGGGATAATCGGCAAGATCCGTGTCGGCATCCCCCTGAATCACCGACAACCCGCGTCCGACCGCCGACGCGACATTATGCGCGTCGATCTCCAGCCCGCGCGCGTCGCACTGCCGCTGGTCGCGCAGCGCCGCCATCAGCGCCCCATCGCCGCACCCGACATCGAGCACCCGGCTGCCCGGCGCGACATTGGCTGCGATAATCGCAAGGTCGGGGCGCAACTCGCTCATTCGCCGGCCCTCAGGAACCCGTCGACGACGCGGTTCAGCTCGGGTGCTTCGAGCAGGAAGGCGTCGTGGCCGAACGGCGAGGAAAGCTCGACGAAGCTGACCGGCGCACCCGCTGCGTTGAGCGCATGGACGATCGCGCGCGAATCGCGGGTGGGGTAGAGCCAGTCGGTGTCGAAGCTGACGAGGCAGAAACGCGCCTTGGTCTCGCGAAACGCATTGGCGAGCACCCCGCCATGCTCCTCGGCCAGATCGAAATAGTCCATCGCGCGGGTGATGTAGAGATAGGCATTGGCGTCGAACCGGTCGACAAAGCTCAGCCCCTGATGGCGCAGATAGGATTCGACCTGAAAATCCGCGTCGAAGCCGAAGGTCTTGGCCTCGCGCGCCTGCAGCTTGCGCCCGAATTTCTCGGTCAGCCCCGCCTCGGACAGATAGGTGATGTGCGCCGCCATCCGCGCGACGGCGAGGCCCGATGCAGGGGGCTCGCCCTCATAATAGGCGCCGCCATTCCAGCGCGGATCGGCCATCACCGCCTGTCGCCCGACTTCGTGGAAGGCGATATTCTGCGCCGAATGTCGCGCGGTTGAGGCGATCACCACCGCCGCCTCAACCCGGTCGGGGAAGGTGGCGGGCCAGCTCAGCGCCTGCATGCCGCCCATCGACCCGCCGACCACGGCCTTGAGCCTTGCTACGCCGAGATGGTCAAGCAGCATCGCCTGCGCCCGCACCATGTCGCGGACGGTGATGACGGGGAAGCTCATCCCCCAGGGCGCACCAGTCGCCGGATTGACCGTCGCCGGGCCGGAAGACCCCATGCAGCTGCCCAGCACATTGGCGCAGACGATGAAGTGCCGCGCGGGGTCGATCGGCTTGCTCGGCCCCACCATGCGGGTCCACCAGCCGGGCTTGCCGGTGATCGGGTGGTCCGACGCGACATGCTGGTCGCCGGTCAGCGCGTGGCAGATCAGGATCGCATTGCCACCATCCGCCGCGAGCGTGCCATAGGTCTCATAGGCGATCTCGACCGGCGACAGCAGCACGCCCCCATCGAGGCGCAGCGGCCCCGAAAGCGTCACGCGGCGGTCGAGGCCAAAGCGCACATCGTCGGACATCGCCGCGTGCCTAGAAGCCGCGCGGCGTAGGTTCAAGCGGTTCGCGTGGGGATGGTCCGCCCGAGAATCGCCTGCGCAGCCAACCTGCCGGTCTGCGCCCCGCCATTCATGTAACCGGGGAAGGCATCGGAGAGATGCTCGCCGGCGAAGATGACACGGCCGAGCGCCGGGGCCGACTGCACTGCCGCGCCGTCCTCGCCCTCCATCCACAGCAACGACCCGAAGCGGGTGAGGTGTCCGGGCGGATAGCTACCATAGGAGCCGCCGATCAACGGATCGCGATGCCAGGCGGTTCGCCGCACCGGCGCGTCGGCGCAGGCAGCGGCAAGATCGCCGAGCGCCGCGCCCGCATCCGACGCATAACGCTGCGCCAGCGCGCGTGCCGACTCCGGCGCTGCGGTCGCGTCGCCGCCGAGATACCAGGTCCACACCGGTGGACCGTCCACGCCGCGCACGCTGCCGTCCCAGCCGCTCGCCCAGCTGGCGTGGACGCCGGCGTGCCACACATCGCCGCCGGACCCGATCGCGTCACGCCAGCGTGGCGAATCCGCCACGGCCAGCACCTTCTCGTTCCGGCCCAGCGTCATAGCATCGATAAAATTGCGCCACGCGGTCGGCAGCGGCACCGCAAAGTCGATCCGGCGCGCCACCGGCGCTGGCACCGCGACGATCACCACGTCGGCGTGCGCCGTGGAGCCATCGGCAAAGCTCAGACGCACACCACCGGTCGCCCGCTGCACGCGGCACAGTCTGCGCCCGGTTTCGATCTGGTCGGCATGGCGGTTGCCCAGCGCATCGATCAGCGTGCTGCTGCCCCCGGCAATGGCATAGCGCTCATCCGATCCGCCCAAAATGTCGGCACGTTCGCCGTTCACCGTCGGCAAGTTGAACAGCAACGAGATCGCCGAGGTCGCATCGGGCTCGGCACCATATTCGGTGCGCCCGGTCGTTTCGAGCAGACCGCGCACCCAGGGTGCGGACAGCAGCGCCCCGTGGCGATCGAGATAGTCGGCGACCGACATCGCGTCGAATGCGCGCAACGCGACGGGGTCGGCGTCAATCCGGTCGGCGTCGTGACCGATCTGTGCGGCAATCGGCGCCAGCGCGTCGGCCAGCTCCGCTTCCGCCACCGTGCGGCCACCCGCGACGACGATGCTGCGATGCGGATCGACCTTCCGATCGAACAGCGCGATGCCGAAACGCGTGGCGAGCATCCGCATGTCATGATGGTCGCTGTTGACGAGCTGAGCGCCAAGTTCGAACGCAGGCTCGCCTGCCGCCTTCTGTGTGAACACACGCCCGCCCAACCGGCCGCCTGCTTCATAGAGCCTGGCATCGACCCCGGCTTCGCGCAGATGATGCAGCGCGGTCAGCCCCGCGATGCCGCCGCCGACGATTGCGACCCGACCGATGCCGGTGCGTGCGGGGGCCGCAGTCGGGATCGCAGCCGCCACACCGCCGGCGGCAAAGCCCTTGAGCAGCGCGCGGCGGGTCGCGCCGGGCTGGGCCGAAACCGGCGCAGCCTCACCCGCCGCGGCCAGATTCCGCCGCCGCGCCGCCGCCAATGCACTCCAAAACAAACCCCCGCTTCGCATCCAACCCCCGGTTTCGTTGCGCCGGGCGTAGCGCCATGACCTTGCTATTGCGTAACCATTGGGCAAAGGGGTCGCCCATGACTGGACCGACCCCCAAGCCGTGGATCATGGACATCGCCCCCTATGTGCCGGGCAAGTCGAAGACCGATGATGGTCGCAAGGCGATCAAATTGTCGTCGAACGAAAATCCGCTCGGCACCTCGCCCGCCGCGCGCGCCGCATTTGCGACGGCGGCGAACAGCCTCGAGCGTTATCCCGACGCGAGCGGCACCGAATTGCGTGAGGCGCTCGCCGCCAAGCACGGGCTCGATCCCGACCGGATCATCTATGGCAATGGATCGGACGAGGTGCTCCACCTTGCCGCAGGCGCGTTCGCCGGGCCGGGCGACGAGATCATCTACGTCAATTACGGCTTCACCGTATACCCGATCGCGACCAAGCGCGTCGGCGCGGTGCCGGTGGTCGCGCCGGACAAGGATTATGCGACCGATGTCGACGCGATCCTCGCCAGCGTCACCGAAAAGACGCGGATCGTGTTCATCGCCAACCCCAACAATCCGACCGGTACGCACGCCAGTCGTGAAGAGATTGCCCGCCTCCACGCCGGGCTGCGCGACGACATTTTGCTCGTCCTCGACCATGCCTATGCCGAATATATCGATGGCGACATCGACGATGGCGGGATGGAGCTGGCGATGACCGCGCCCAATGTGCTGGTCACGCGCACCTTCTCCAAAATGTACGGCCTCGCCGCCGAGCGGATCGGTTGGGGCTATGCCAGCCCTGCGATCATCGAGGCGATGCACCGCATCCGCCTGCCGTTCAGCATCACCATCGCCGGGACCGCAGCCGCGATCGCCGCGCTCAATGACGACGACTTCGTCGCGCGCTGCAAGGCGGAGAATGCGAAGTGGCGCCGCTGGTTCAGCGACGAGATCGCCAAGCTCGGCAATGCTGGCCTTCGCGCAGTGCCGAGCCAGGCGAACTTCGTGCTGGTGCTGTTCGAGGGCAAGCTGACCGGCGAAGCGGCCTATAAGGGGCTGATGGACGCGGGCTATATTGTCCGCTGGCTGCCCGGTCAGGGCCTGCCCCACGGCCTGCGCATCACCATCGGCAATGAGGAGGAGACGCGCGCGGTCGCGGCGATCCTGCAACGGCTGGTGGCCGCTGCCGACGCCGAATGAAGCGGTTCGGGATCATCGGCTTCGGCCGGTTCGGTCAGCTCGCCGCGACGCATCTGCGCGACCATTTCACGGTGGTCGTGCATGATTCGCGCGACGTGGCGGAGGATGCGGCGCGGATCGGCGTCGCCGCTGACACGCTCGGGGCAGTCGCCGCGTGTGATGTCGTGATGCTGGCGGTGCCGGTGCAGGCGATCGAGCGGACGCTCGCCGCCATCGCCCCGCACGTCCGCCCCGGCGCGCTCGTCGTGGACGTGGCATCGGTCAAGATGCTGCCCGCGCGCTGGATGGCAGAGGTACTGCCCGAGAGCGTCGATATCGTCGCCACCCACCCCTTGTTCGGCCCGCAGAGCGCCCGGCGCGGGCTGGCGGGACAGCCTTTGGTGGTGTGCCCAGTGCGCGGCGAGCGTCACCATCGCGTCGCCGAATTCGGGCGCAAGCTCGGCCTAAAGGTTTCGATCACCAGCGCAGAGGAACATGATCGCGAAATGGCCTATGTCCAGGCGCTCACGCACCTCATCGGCCGGACGCTCGTCAATATCCGCATCCCGGACGAGGAGCTGAAGACCGACAGCTACCAGCATCTGCTGGAGCTGTGCGCGCTGATCGGTGACGATAGCGAGGAGCTGTTCTTCGCGATCCAGAACCTCAACCCGTTCGCGGGCGAGATTACGCAACAGTTCATCGGCGAGGCGAACGCTCTACTAGCTCGCGCGCTGAAGGCCGGAAACCGCGGCGCTACAGATTAAACCTCGAACGCGTTGATCCCACGATGTACCGCCGCCTCGATTTCCTCGCGCGGCAGGCCCGGGGGGAGTGGCTCGCCATAGCGGAAGGTAACGGTGCCGGGACGCTTCGGTCCCTTGCGCGGCCAGACCTTCCCCGTCTCGCACGCCACTGGCACGACCGGCAGTCCGATTGCCCGGTAGAGCCCAGCAAAGCCCGAACGTAACGGCGGCGTCTCCCCGGGCGGTGTGCGCGTGCCCTCGGGAAAGATCACCACCGACCGCCCCTCGGCGACCGCAGCGCGGGCTTCCTTCATCATCGCGCGCAGGGCCTTTGCCGATCCGGCACGGTCGATCACGATCACGCCATAGCGCCGCGCAACCCAGCCCCAAACCGGGATGCGCGCAAGTTCCTGCTTCATCACGATTGCTGGCGCATCGAGCATCGCCGCCATGGCCAGCGTCTCGTACATCGCCTGATGCTTCACCGCGTAGAGTGCCGGGCCATCTTCGCGCCGCCCCTCGACCGCGACCCGGATGCCGAGAATTTGGTGCGCGAGCAGCAACCCAAGCCCCGCCCAGGCCATCGAATATCGGCGCAACGTGACGGTCCCGAACAGCGCCACCACCGGAGCGGCCAGCACGATCGGCACCGAAAGGCCATAGAAGATGATCGAATAGATCAGCGTGCGGATGCGGTCAGCCATTGCCGATCCCGAACAGCAAGGCGAAGCGACGCACCAGATATTTGTGGTATTCGCGCAGCAGCATCGACCAGCTTGCGGTGGTGCGCACGCCATCGCCACGAATCTCGACATCGGGGCCGAGCGCATTGGCGAGTTCGAGCTTGGCGCGCGGGACATGCCAGTCGGCGGTAACCAGCCGCACCGATTTGTAACCGTGCTTCGCAACCCAGGCGGCGGTCTCATCGGCGTTCGACCGGGTGTCGACCGCCTCATGCCCCAGGTCGATGCAGCAGCGGAACAGGCGCGGCGACGTCTTGTATTCGACCGCCAGCTCGATCGGGCGCACAGTCGGGTCCGTGCCGGTGATCAGCATCCGTTTCGCGCTCTTCGCCTGAAGCAGCGCGATCCCGCGATCGATCCGACCCGGCCCCCCGGTCGGAACCACGATTGCGTCGGTTTTCACCTCAGCGTCGAGCGGCTTGCCGAGCGACAGCATGAACAGCCCGAAGCCGATCGCCCAGGCCAGCACCAGCAGGAGCGGGATGCGCCAGATCACAGCGTGCGCCCCAGCGTCCGCAGCACCGCCACCCGCGCCGCGCCCATCGCCAGCAGCGCAAAGGCGCACGGGACCAGTGCCAGCAGCACCCAATCCGCCTCCGCCAGCGCAACATTGCCGAGCAATTCCGATCCCAGCCCTGCTGACTGCCGCCCCAGCAGCCACACCGCGCCCAGCGCCGCCACGGTACCGATGATCCCGCCGACCAGCGTATCGAGCGCGATGCGCCGCTGAAACAACCGCGCGACCTGCGTATCGGTCGACCCCAGCATGTGCAGCACCGCAATCGTATCGCGATGTGTGTCGAGCCCCGCGCGCGCGGCCAGCAGCACCACCGCGGCGGTCGCCGTCGCCATCAGCAGGACAAGCCCCGCCGCCGCCCAGGTCAGCGTCGCGATGAAGCCTGCCACGGGCGAGAGCCACTGTGCATGCTGATCCACCCGCGCCGCCGGCGACACCGCCAGCGCGGTCTGACGCACCCGCGCGATCAGCGCCGGGTCGCCGCTGGTCAGGTCGACGTCGATCATCGCTGGCATCGGCAGCTCGGCATCGAGCCCAGCATCGCCCAGCCACGGACGCAGCAACTCCGCCAGCCGCGCGCGGTCGACTTCGACCACTTGCTTTACGCCCGGAATGGCGCGGATCCGCTCAACCAGCGCCCGCGTGTTGGCATCACGGCGCGCGGCGTCAGCCTCGATCAGCTGCACGGTCAGGCGACCGGCAAGCTGGCGTTCGAGCGACCGCCCGGCTCCGGCCATGCCGAAACCCAACGCACCGGCCAGCACGGTCAGGAACAGCATGATCGCCATGATCCACACCATCGCGCGCGTGCGCTGGCCATCGTCGAGCCAGCGATGATGCGGCCGTGCGCGCCCGATCCGCATTACGCATTCCCCCGGTCGGGCGGGAAGCGCAGCGCGCCGGTGGGGTCGAGCAGGCGCCCCTTCTCGATTCGCATCATCCGCGCATTGGGGATGCGGTTGAGCAAATGGAAGTCGTGCGTCGCGACCACCACGGTCGTGCCGAGCCGGTTGAGCGAATCGAACAGGTGCAGCAACCGCTCCGCCATGTCGGGATCGACGTTGCCGGTGGGCTCGTCCGCGACCAGCATCTCAGGCCGCGTGATCACCGCGCGGGCGATGGCGATGCGCTGCTGCTCACCGCCCGACAGCGTCGGCGGCTTGGCCGTGCCGCGATCGGTGAGGCCGACCCAGGCGAGCATTTCGCGCACCGGCGCCTCGATCTCACCCTCCGGCATTCCGGCAACGCGCAGCGGGAGCGCGATATTGTCATAGGCGGACAAATGCGGGAGCAGGCGGAAGTCCTGAAACACCACGCCGATGCGGCGGCGGAAGCCGGGCAGGCGGCGGCGCGGGAGCGCGCCGGCATCCTCGCCGAACAGCCGCACCACGCCGCGCGTCGGCCGCTGGGCAAGATACAGCAGCTTGAGCAGCGAGGTCTTGCCCGCCCCCGATGCGCCGGTGAGGAAATAGAATGACCCGGCGCTGAGCGTGAAACTGACGTCGCTCAGCGTTTCGGTCCCGGTGCCATAGCGCAGGCCGACATTCTCAAACTGAACGATATTGGCCATGTGCCGGCGTCGGCCGCTCCTGATCCTTCTGCCCCTGGGCCAGCCATCGCACAGCCAACCGGCCCGCTCAAGCACAGCCGCACCCGTGCGACTCGGGCCTTGCCATTCGCGCGCGGCGGGTGTTTAGATTCGGGACCGGCCTTTTCCCATTTTGGTTAGCGAAGGCCGCCTAGCAACGCGTGCCGCCATGATCCTCGAATGCCCCGAATGCCGAACGCGCTACCTGGTTCCGGATACCGCCATCGGGGCGGACGGGCGGACCGTGCGCTGTGCAAGCTGCAAGCATAGCTGGTTCCAGACTGCAGCCGGGACCGCGACTTCCGCGAGCGCTGTGGCCCCTGCGCCTGCGTCGGACGTGGTCCGCGCGGACGCCTATTCGCAGCCGCCGGTCAGCGAAGAGCAGCCGCGCGACTATGATCCGTTCGCGCATGAGCCGCCGTTCAAGCCGCGCCGCAACCCCGAAAAGCGCTGGACCGCCGCCGCCGCGATCGCGGGGCTGTCGATGGCGCTGGGCACGGGCGCGATCATCTGGACCGGTGCGCCGGGCATTGCGGCGCAGCTTGGCCTGCCGGTCGGTGCGGCGCAGACTCCGCTGATTTTCACCGCGCAGGACGTGGATCGCAGGCCGCGGCTCAACGGTGGCGAGCTGTTCGTGGTCAGCGGACAGGTGATGAACCCGACCAAGGAGACGCAGCGCGTCCCCAACATCCTGGCCGAGCTGCGCGACGGCAACAACACGATCGTCTACAGCTGGACCATCACGCCGGACCCGCGCACGCTGCCGGCCGGGGGCAGCCTCGACTTCAACAGCGGCAAGCTCGACGTGCCGCAGACCGGCAAGACGATCCAGTTCAGCTTTTCCGGCGAAGGCGGCGAATAATCCACCACAGCCGCCCGCCGTTGAGCAAGGCGGCGGCGATCATCCCGCTGCCCGAGGCATAGACCAGCCCCATCGGGCCCCAGCCATGCTGGACGGTCCACAGGCCGATCGCGCCGGTGAGCAGGAAGAAGGCGATGATACCGTTGATCCCCGCCACCACCTGATCGCCGAGCGAGCGTAGTGCATAGACGAACACGACCTGCAGCCCGTCGAACAGGATGAACGGCGCCCAGACCGTCAGCATCAGCACGGCCAGCGCCGCGACCTCCGGCGAGGCCGGGAAGCCCGAGACGATCAGCATCGGCGCAAAGGTGAGCGGAAGCGCGAGCAGGCCGAGGATCAGCGCGGCGAGGATCGCGGCGATGCCGGTGCGCGGCCCGGCCTGTGCCGGAACCCCTTCCCCCACCGCGTTACCCGCGCGCACGCCTGCGGCTGAACCGAGGCCAAGCGCGAAGGCGAAGGTCACGTTGTGGACCGAGAACACGATCTGAAAGGCGTGGGTGACCGATTCGCCGAGCTGGGTCGACAGCGCGATCAGGATCGAGAAGCCCGCCAGCTCCAGCCCCGACGCGACCGCTGGCACTGCGCCGAACGCCAGCAACCGGCCGACACCGCGCCACATGGCTGGCGTGCCGAGGTCGCTCCAGTCGCGCACGCCGCGCTCCCGTGCGCGGGGGAGGGTCAGGGCGGCGACCGTCATTGCGACCGCGCCGACGATCGTGGCGATGACGGTTGCGCTCGCCGCGCCGACTGCGCCGAATTGCGGCAGGCCGAACTGGCCCGTGGCGAGGATCCACGCGAGGATTGCGTTGAGCGGCAGGATCGAGAGGTTGACCGCCATCACCCGGCGCGGGCGGCTGACCCCTTCGAGGAAGAAGCTGGCGGCGACGATGATCAGCTGGAAGGGGTAGGCGATTGCCATGGTCTGGACGACGCGCGCGGCTTCGGGGGCGATGCCGGGATCGACGCCGACGCCGCGCAGCATGGGCAGGGCGAAGACGAACAGCAGCGCGCCGCTGATCAGGCCCAGGATGCCGCCGAGGACCAGCCCCTGCCGCAGCACTGCGCCGGTCGCGGGCAGGTCCTTGGCCCCGTCGGCGCGGGAGGAGAAGACGAGCACGCCGGTGAGCCAGCCCAGGGCGACGACGATGCCGATGAAGGTCAGCGTCCGGCTGGCGCCCAATGCCGCGACCTCGTGTGTGCTGACGAGGCCGACGACGATGACGTCGGTGACGTGGAGGATGGTCCAGTTGAGGCCGGTCAGCACCACCGGCCAGGCCAGCGCGAGGATGCGGCGAATCTCCGCGCGGGTTTCGATGGTCAGCGTCATGGGGCGGTCGCCTTAGCCGCAGAGTGGCGCGGACAAAAGGGAGGTTGCATGCCCCCCGGGGCTTTGCTAGGGGCCGCTGCCTTACCAGCCACCCGGTTCATCGGGTGGACGAAATCAGTGCGGTCGTGGCGGAACTGGTAGACGCGCAACGTTGAGGTCGTTGTGGCCGAAAGGCCGTGGAAGTTCGAGTCTTCTCGACCGCACCATTTCTTGAAAAATCTAGCTAAATTAACCCCTTAAGGGGCCATCGACGCGCGGTGTTTGTTGGGTTACGGCACCGGCTCAAAAATCAGAACGGTTATTCCGGGGGAGAGGTGTAACTGTATGTAAGAACAGCCCCCCTCTCCCTCCTCGCAACGACGTTGATGGACATGATCGGCAGGCTCCGTTGTAACTATCAGCCGATTTAGCGCCGGCTAGCTTGGTTCTGACATAGGTCAGCACACCCCGACTGTCACGCGATCGTGAGCCCCACATCAGGCGTAGGAGGCCGGGTCGTTCTCGTCGAAGCGGATCGGCGGGTCCCCGTCGTTGTGCAGCCGCTCTTCATGGTATCGCCGTCCCGAGATGCCTTCGAAACCGTGGTCGACCTCGGGCCCGGGCTGTCCGGTGAACTCGTCGATCTCGTCCTCGTCGAGGATGTCGTCCCACGGCACCTCGGTGTCGCCGCGTTGGCCCGGCAGGGTCAGGTGGCCGGCGATCAACTTTTCGAGGTGTCGGCGGCCATCGCGTAGCATGCGGATCTCCTGCTTCAGCTCGGCCCGCTCTTCGTTCCCGCCCTTGAGACGCACGCGGCGCCAAAGCGTCGAGCCGCCGTCCAGCTTCAGGCGCAGCGACTTCTGGTGCTGCCGCACGGACACGATCCTGAGCTGCAAACGGTCGAGCAGCGGATGCGACACATATTGCCGGAAAGGCCGGCCAGGGGCGGCCGCGAGCAGCGTATCCGGCATCATGCCGGGTGCGAGCCGCACCTCGAACCCTGAGGCGTCCTGCGGGCGCCATAGCACCGCCAGCCGCTCGTCGAGCGCGACGGCCTCGACGAACACGGTGTTGAGGTTGCTGTAGCCGCTGAGCCAGGGCAGCCCTTCAGGGAGCTGGCGTGTCTTGCGCGTCGCCGCAGGCGCGCGCGACAGGAGCGGTGTTACGGCGCCCTCGCTCATCCAATCGGCTGTGTCCGTGTATTTGTCGCCGATCCTGACCGGCGACCAGACGGCGTCGAAGAACGCCTGCGGGTCGACACCGGTGCGCTCGATCAGCGCCTTGCCCAGCCCGTTGACCTCCAGCAGCCCGGCTGGCGGCGCTATTGTGCCGCGGCTGCGCCACACGCGCACCATCGCGAGACGACCGAGGGCGCGGACCAGCATCTCGGTCGGCGACCCCGGGCCGCGCCGGCGCCACTCCTTCATCGACGTCGTGACGAGCGGAAAGGTGATCTCTAGCCCCGGCCGGATCTCGACGACGATGTCGACGCCGTATGGGTCCTCGGCAGACTCGGTCAGCCGCTCCTTGAACACGTCGAGGTCGAGCAACGTCCCGCCGTAGGCGAGCACGTTGAGCTTCAGCGCCTCCGCCGCGGCGGCGTAGGCGCGTGTCGTCGCTTCGGACATGTTCGTCCTCCTGGGTGATAGTGATGGTGATGGTCGGGCGACTGGCGCGGAGCGGGTCGAAACGGATCAACCTTGCGTTGCGACCGATCGGTTCCAAATAGCTGTTACGTTGACCAGAGCGGGGAATGTAAATGGATATCAGAATCACTGGAGTTCATGGGCACGGCGACGCGCCCAAGGAGTATGTCTCGCTGCGCGTCGACGCCGACTGTGACGTGGGCGATTATGTTCTCGCGGACACGACTTACATCTCGCCTGACCAGATCTCGAATGAGCTCCGGCATATGTTCTGGTTCCCCAACAAGCGGGTGGAAGCGGGTGACACCATCATCCTTCGAACCGGCAACGGTAAGAATACCGAAGAACCGATGGATAACGGCAGCACGAAACATCGTTTCTATTGGGGGCTTGGATCGGCAGTATGGAATGACACCGGCGACACGGCTGTGTTGCTCAGGGTGGCAGAATGGACGTTTCGGAAGGCTAAGTGATCAACAGCTGAAACCCTACAGCTGGGCTGACACGGCTTTTTCCGTTCAGATTGGAATCATCTCAGGCGGCTTCAGCCTCGCTCAACGCAGTGATGGCGTCGTTCACGGCCTGCGCGAGATACGTGGCGCGCCGCGTGGCCTGCGGCGGACGGCGGATCGCGTCGCGGATCACGGCAGGGTCGCCGACAAGTACGACTCGCCGGGTGGCGCGCGTCAGTCCCGTGTAGAGCAGCGTCCGGTCTAGGATGCGGCTGGCCGTGACTGGCACGATGACGGTCTCGAACTGCGAGCCCTGCGCCTTGTGCGTCGTGATCGCCCAAGCCGGCTCAAGGTGGTCGAGCAGCTCGACCGGGATAGTGCGGTCGCCCTCGTCGAAGCGGACCGCGAGGCCGTCCTCGGTCAGACCCTGCACCTTGCCGAGGCTGCCGTTCCACAGGTCCAGGTCGTAGTCGTTGACCGTCCAGATGACCGGCTCGCCGCGCAACCAGGTCGACGGATCGAGCTTGCGTGCGGTCGCCCACGCGTCGTGCAGGGCCGCGTTCATGGCGGTCGTGCCGCCGTCGACCGGTTCGCCGCCGCCTTTGATCGAGCCGACGATCTGTGCGCCCGGCAACGCGCGGCGGATGGCGACGGCCGTGGCCACCACGTCGCGCGCGTCGCAGGCGGCGATCGACACGCCATGGTCGTCGGCGGCGTCGAACGCCGGCAGGTCGGGGAGGACGCCTTGCCGCAACGACTGCGCGGCGGCGGGGATGCCGGTCTCGGCCGCCTGGCGCATCACCTCGGTGAGAACGGTGCGAGGAACGGCCTCTACGCCGAGCAGCGCGTGGAAGGTGAGGCCGAAGCCGACGGGCGGCAGCTGGCCGTCGTCGCCGACCAGTAGGAAGCGGCAGCCGTCGGGCGCCAGCAGCAGGATGCGGTAGAGCGAGCCGAGGTCCACCATGCTGGCCTCGTCGATGACGATGAGCGGCTCGTCCGAAAGGTCGATGTCGCCGGCCGCGACGCCGTTCAGCCAGCCCGCGATCGTGCGGGCCATCTGGCCGGTCGCCTCGCGCATGCGCAGGGCGGCGCGACCCGACAGCGCCATCATCTCGACCGGGATGCCGGCGGCCGCCGCGGCGCGGCAGATGGCCTTCAGCGTGGTCGTCTTGCCGGTGCCGGCGCCGCCGACCAGCAGCGAGAAGTTCTCGGCGATCGCCATAGCCACGGCGGATGCCTGGCCGGCATTGAGCGTCACGGCGTCAGGGGACCGGTCGGCGAGTGGCAGGACGGTCGGTTTACGCGAACAGGAAGTGAGTTCGTCCGCGATCCGCTGCGCGATCGCGTCCTCCATCAGCGCAGCGCCCGATGATTGCCACCCAGTGGGTCGCCTGCGGATGGCGCCGAGGCGTGAGGCGGTGTCGAGGACATCGTCGCCCACGGGCGCGCCGAGGAGAGCCCCGGCAGCCTTCCTGAGATCGTCGCCGGCCATCAGGGTGTCACCATCCCTCAGCCGGGTGTGGAGCGCGGCCTCGCACGCAGCGACCAGACGGCGCTTGTCGTTCGCCTCGACGCCCATGCGGCGCGCGATCGCATCCGTGGTCTTCCAGCCGCTGAAGGCCAGCAGCCGGTATGGGTCGTCGTGCAGCCTGTCGAGCGCGTCGGCCCCGTAGACGGCGAGCAGCTTCGCGGCGACGTGCAGCGGGATGCCGACGCGATCGAAGCCGGCGAGGATGCGCGGCTCGGCGTCGATCATCGGCCACTCGAGGAGGATCATCTCGATCTGCGCGCGCGAGCGGGCGTCGTCGGGCAGGACGCGCAGCAGGGCTTCGGCGTCGCCCGCGTCCAGGACGTCGACCAGCTGCTCGCCATAAGCGTCCCATAGCCTGTTGGCCGTCGCCTCCCCGACGCCGGGGAACCGCTGGCCGGCGAGGAGCCGCGCGAGCAGACGGCCCTCGGGGCGGACCAGCTTCATGTCGGTGACCGCGACCTGCGGACCGTAGCTGGGGTGGACCTCGGTCGTGCCGCAAATGTGCCAGGTCTCGCCGGTGGCTGGCGGTCGGGGCAGGTCCTTCGCGACGAAGCGGCGGCGGACGTCCTGGTCGTCGTCGGCGCGGAACACGGCCATGCGCGAGCCGGCGCTCAGCACATGCGTGACGGTGGCGCGGACGGCGACGTCGGTCATCGCGGCAGGCGGCCGGTATCCGCCAGGTGAATCTCGATCGCCTTGTATCGGCGCATCTGGCGTCGCAGTTCGACGGCCTCGGCGCGTGCGACGAGCAGTTCCTTCTGAAGCTGGTCGTTCTGCCGCCTGAGCGCCTTCTTCTCCTCGTCGGGAGCGGCGGCGCCGGGACGCTGGAACGTCGTTTCAGCAGGGCCTTTCGCCGCGATCGCCGGGATGTCGTGCAGGGCGAACCGCTCGTTGCACAGGTCGCGGTTGCGCTTGTTCTGGTAGATCGCCTGCCGGTCGTTCAGCGGCGCGTCGCGCACGATGGCGGCGATGTCGGCGGCGCCGTCAGGCTTGCGCGGAATGGCGGCACCGACGCGGTCGAAGTAATCGATCAGCGCCTGGTGGTTGGCCTGGCCGCGCTCCTTGTTGCTGATCTCGGACATGGGATCACCGCTTCTTCTTGCCGATGTCGGGGAACTGCGTCTCCGCGCGCGCCTGGTTGAGCGGCGCCTCCAGCTCTGCGATCGTCATGCCCCTACGCTGCGCGTTGAAGTGGTGACGGGCGATCATCTCGAGCAGGTTGTCGACCTTCTTCTCCAACTTGGTGTTGTCATCCTCGAGCCGTTTGATGCGCTGCGCGGTCACCTCCTCGTGCGCGGGCCGGCGCTTCTTGGGCGGCTTGCCCTCGTCGAGTCCGAGGCGACGCTTCTCGAACGCGGTCTCGATCTCGGGATGCTTGAACATGCCGATGCGGCTCAGCTTCCAGCCAAGGCAGTTCTCAACCCTGGTTTCGAGTGCCGGACCCGTCAGCCGACCCCACTCGACCGTCCAACGCTCGATCAGCGCGATGATCTTTTCCTTCCGCTCGGGCGTGATCGGGATGCGACTGCGTCCCGGCTTCTTCTCCTGGCTCATGCCGCGTCTTCCCTTGCTGCCTGGATGTGGACCGGCGACGAGCTGTTCGGCTGGATCAGGGTGCCGTCCGGGATGCTGGCGTCGTCGTGATATTCGAGGATGCGCTCGAGGCTGTCGAGCTTGGCGCGCATCGTCCGGTAGTGGTTGGACGCGCCGCGCGTCCCCTCGTCCATCTCGGCTTCGAGGCGTGTGATGATCCATGCCGTATCGACACGCATCTCCTCGCTTCGACGGCGATGCTTCTCGTCCCCCTTCACGAACACGAATGACGCGCAGGTCGAGCACGCGCCGAATTCGGGGCAGGGCGCCGTGTTCCAGTCGTGAATGCAGAAGCCGATTTCCGTCACATGCGCCGTGGCGACGATCACGTCGCGGAAGCCCTCCCGCTCCACGGGTTCCAGCTTGGTGTGGATGTCTGCGAGCACGCCGATGGCCATGCCCTTGGCCAGCGGCTCACGCACCGCGGCGGCCAGCTCTGTGGGCGTGAGATGGTCGTATTCCGCGTTCTGCTCGAGGTCGTCCCTTCCTGACCAGCGTGCGATCAGCTGCTGTTCTAGGCCGCCCGACTGGGCCAGCGTGTTGAGCCAGTGCCTGAACTGGTGGCTCCGCGCGCTCAGATGCGGGCGGTTGAGCAGGCGGGAGAAGCCGGACTGGATGACGGTCCTGCCGTTCTCGCGCCTGCCGCCGAGGAAGTCTCGGACCTGCTGGTCGCTGGTGATCTCCAGCAGGCATGGGATGGTCGCCCGCTTGGCGTGGTGTTGGTTGGCGAAGCTGACGAAAAGGCGCTCGTGGAGCGGAGCCTCGGCCCTGCCAGGCGCAACCGAAGGCATCATGCGCAGCAGCGCTGCTTCGAGATCAGCCCGCGCTACCATCTTCCGCAGCTTGGTGCCGAACTGTCGGGATTCGTATTCACGATTGGCGAGCGGCACGCCATTGGTGTTGAGCCACAGGAGTGCCGCCGGCGGCGCGCTGAGGCCGAGGATTAGCTGTACGTCCTTGACCGAGAATGCGTCGTCCGCGGTCGGCCGGATATCGGCAGGCAGCCACGCGCGACCTGGATTGGCAACCAGCCACTTGGCGAGCTCGTGCGCACCGGCCGTCGCCTGCCGGATCCGCTCGATGGCCGACTTGGCCACGTCGACCATGACCGTGGGGATCCACTTGATGTCGGGGTCGCCGCTCTTTTCCTTCCAGTAGCGGATGCCGTAGCGCATCACGGGGACGCCATCGCTGTCGAACACAGGTCCGTCGGGACCCTCCTTCTGCTCCTCGACCTCGCAGTCGTGTGCGATCCGTAGGACCTCGACGATGCGCCACGGGGCGCAGTGAAGGAGCACGATGCAGCCCATCAGGATCGCGTCGCTAGGATTGTCGATGATCTGCCAGATCTCGGCGAGCGCATCGAACACCTCCCCATCGGGGATCTTGTCGGCGCGCGCTGTTGCCGCGACTTCAGTCGTCCGGTCGCGGGCGTTGCTGACCCTCTTGATCGGGTTCTTCCAATCGAGCCGCATCGGCGTGATGCCGTGCTTATCGATGAAGCGGGCGATCTCCTCCAGCGCGAGCCCTAGCTTGTAAGGCTTGCTCCCGCCGGCACGCTCGATGATGCGCCTTGAGGCGGCGTCGAAGTCTTCGGACAGCAGCATGCAGGGATCGTTGTTCCGCGATTGCAGCTCCTCGCCCAGGTCACGCGCGGCGTGCACGATGGCGATGAGCGGATCGGCCGTCTGCGGCCGCGCGTCCTGCTTCAGGCGCACTATGGCCTTGATGAATGCGCCGAACGGTTCGCCGAGCGCGGTCCGCCCCTTCATGCTCTTGGACGTGCCGCCCTCATGCGTCGTATAGTAGATCTTGGCGGCGGTCTGGGACTTGTTGCTGGGACGCGGACAGCTCGCCGTGACATCCCAGACCGGTTCGTCGTAGGCCAGATCCGATCCGAAGGCAGCGCACTCGTGGCGCGCACGCCTGATGACTTCGGCAAGCGCCGAGCGCGCGGTCCGCTGGGGGATGGTGACGAGGCGTTCAATCATGGATTGACCCTTCGCTGGCGCGCTTGGCGGCGATCCTCGCGATGGTGTCGGTGACGGCCTCGATGAGTTCGTCCTCGATCCCGACCATCTTGGGATGGAGGCCAAGGCTTTCCCGCTGGTCCCGCGCCCGCTGCAGCTGGTCGAGAACCTCCCGGTGCGGGCCGTTCATCCATGCCTGGAACTTGACGCAGGTGTAGCAGGCGTAGGGCGCGGTGATCCCGCAGAAGCGGAACTCGCCGCAGTTGCCGATCACCTCGATCCGGTTACTCCCGGGGTCGGCCAAGAAGCGTCGGCTCGACTCGTCGTCACCTCGGATCGCCTCCGCTTCGTTGCGGATGATCCCGGCGAACGCCTGCGCACGCGGTGCGAGGGCGGTCGTCATCGCCGTGTCGATCTGGTCCACGATGTCGGAGTGGATCTCCCAGTAGACGGGCACGTTCTGAAGGTCACTGTGGTCGAGGACGTCGGCGACCGCCGCCTGCGATGCCCCGTTGGCGACCATCCTGCTCGGAAGGGTGTAGCGGAACCGGCGGCACGTCACCTCGAGGGGCTTGCCCCCGTAGGTCGTGATCCCCAGACGCCGGACCGCGCGTTGCAGCAGCTGCGTGAAGGTCGCCGCCGAGATGTGGGCCTGCCACTGGTCGTCGAACGTGGTGCGCATGCGCAGCGTGCCCTTGCGGATGAGGGGCCGTGCGTCGTTCTCGAACGTGGGCCGCGTCCCGTTCCACTCGATCAGATCCTGGATGATCTCGCCATAGAGCCCGGTGAGCTTACGCCGCCTGAAGGACGTCCTCGAAAGCGCCTCGCCCTTCTTGTGCCTGGGGATGCTGACGATCCAGGCCGCGATAGCGCCACCTGACTGCAGGGGCTCGACATCATCCTCGCGCATGGAGGCGAACTGGCTGGAGTTGGAGCCGAACGCCAACGCCAGGGCGAGTGCCGCCTGTTCCGGAAGCGGCATCGCCCCGGTGAGCCGCGCGGCCCGCAGTGCGGTCACGATCGCGGACACCTCCCTCGACGTCAGCGGTCCTTCGTTGGGATCACGGGATCGGACCGCAGCGCCCTTGCGGTTGCCGCCGATCCGCCATTCCTCGATCTGGTCGAGCACGCGCTGGTCGAAGCCGTCGTATCCGGTCTGCGTGCACCAGCGATACATAGCGCGGCCGTAGTGCAGCTTCCACTGATCCTCCTTCCCCAGGTAATCCCGCGCCTGACTGAGCGCGAGGTAGGGAATGGCCTCCCCGGACGCCGCGGCCTGCTGGAAGGCGGGCATCCGCACGAGCAAGCTGACCTGGTGGAACGCGTTCGCCACGGCCGCCGCAGAGCCATTCTTGATCAGGTGGACGTGATATCCCTTGATCCCGTCGAGTGCGATGCAGTCTGTCAGCGGGAAGTTCGCCCAGTTGATAGAGGCCGCACGCATCGGGTCGTTCAGCCGCCAGACGGGGCCGGACACGTCCACGGGCAGCCCGGCGCGATCGACGATGATGGTATCGCGCGGCGGCCACCTGCGGGCGGATGTTGCGAGAGCGGCGATCGGCAGACTCGCCATCACGCGGCGGCCTTCATCGCGTCGGCGGGTGCATGCAGGGCGCGCAGGATTTTCGCGGCTTCCCGCACGATCTCGGAATGAGCGTAGCGCGCGTCCTGCTCGGACGTCTTGTTCCAGCCCATGATGTAGTTGTTGATGATGCGGCGGAATGCCTCGGGCCACCCGTATTCAGAGGCCAGGCGCCGGAACCGTGAGTTCCAGGTGTGGCGTAGCCTATGCGACGACAGGTCCGCCGGCAGATCGTGCGGGAAGCGTGCCCGCAGCGTCCGGAAGATGTCATACAGCGCGTCGAGCGACATGGCCGCGCCGCCGTTGGTCTCGAGGAAGATGAAGGGGTTCCTCTTGTGGCCCGGCAGCTTGGTGCGCCATTTCATGATGTACCTGTCCATGGCGAACGCCAGGAGCGGGCTGATGGGCAGGTCGCGGCCATTGGTCTTGACGAGCGGCGGATCGGTGCGGTGCTCTTCGGGATCGTTGGGGTTGGGCACGATGCTGATGCCCGGGTGTCGTCCAGCCACATTCACGTGCTCGGACTTCAGGACGAGCGGCTCTGCCTCGCGCATGCCCAACTCGACGAAGAACAGCACGATGCAGAAGTTGCGGTCACGCGTATGCGGCGCGAAGGGGTTGCGCGGATCGTCCGGACGGACGACCTGCATCAGGAAGTCGAGCTCCTCGTCGGTGAGCGCCTCGCGCTGTTTCTGCTTGCTGCCAGCGATGTTGGCGACCGCGTTCTTCAGGACGGCGAGCCGCGCGTTGATGAAGTAGACGCGGGATTGATCGGTCATGACGAGCGAGATGTGCGACATCCGCCAATCCACATATGCCAGGACGCGCTTCATCCTGTCCTTGTGCGTGTTGCCGACGACGACACGCTTGACCTTCATTGCGCCGATCTCGAGTGGAGCCTTCTTGCTGGTGCGCATGAATTCGGAGAGATTCTCGATCTCCATTGGCGAGAACAGGTCGCCGGACTCGAGGCGCTGGGTGACGTCGATACCCTCGTTCTCGGCCCACTCGTAGAAGAGGCACAGCGAGTCCACGACGCGGTTGGCGAGGTTGATGGACTTCTGCCGGAGCTTGGCCAGGGCATATCGAAGTGCCCATGCGTCGGGCAGGTCGGTAGACCGGGCGCACATGAACGCGAACCGTTCGCCGCCGTCGAAGCGGACGTTCTTGCGGTAATACGGTCCCCGCTTCCTATCGGTTGTCGGCTGCATCGACCCTGTTCTCGCGGCAATAACCGAAGAACGTATGAAGAACCTCGCGCCATTGCAACACGCTGTCCGGCGGCCTTTTAGCGTCGACTCAGAATGGGACGAAAAACGGGCCCCTAGTTACAACTTGGAGCCCGTTATCCGAACCTGCCATGACCGCTGGCGCAGTTACAACCTGATCTGCAGCTGTTACCTCGTGGAATTGAGGTTAGTTACAGGATTAGTTACACCCCCGGAGTCAGAACGGCACGTCGTCGTCGAGATCGTCGGGGAAGCCGCCGCCGGCATTGCCGCCGCTGCTGCCACCGCCACGGTTGCCGCCGCCGAAGCCGCCACCCGAGCCGCCACCACCATAGCCGCCGCGATTGCTCGACTGGCCGGCGAACGCGTCGTCGCCGCCACCCCAGTCATCCGCGCCGCGACCACCGCCGCCGCCCGCGCCACCGCCCTGACCGCCGCCGGGACCGTCGAGCATCACCAGCTTGGCGTCGAAGCCCTGCAGCACGATTTCGGTCGAGTAGCGGTCCTGGCCCTGCTGGTCCTGCCATTTGCGGGTCTGGAGCTGGCCCTCGAGATAGACCTTGCTACCCTTGCGCAGATAGCGTTCGGCGACGTTGGCGAGGCCTTCGCTGAACAGCTTGACCGTATGCCATTCGGTACGCTCCTTGCGCTCGCCCGAATTGCGGTCCTTCCAGCTTTCCGAGGTGGCGACGCGCAGTTCGACCACCTTGCCGCCGTTGGAAAAGGACCGGCTTTCGGGATCGCGCCCGAGATTGCCGACCAGGATGACCTTGTTGACGCTGCCCGCCATGTTCACTCCGCTTGTAATTCGATATCGAGGGACGAATGGCCGATATCCTTAACCTCAACAAGGCGCGAAAGGCACGCGCGAAGGCGCAGGCGACCGCAAAGGCTGTGGAGAACCGCGCCAAATTCGGGCGCACCAAGGCGCAGAAAGCGGCGGACGAAGCCGAGCGCGCCCGGATTTGCGAAAATCTGGACGGCGCGCGGCGGGAGTGAGGTGTGACTTTGCCTTGGCCATGGTCAGGGTTATGGCAGAATGAGAACATGTAGGAAACATGTTCGATATTGTCGTTTTATATCAGTGGTTTAACTGGAGTTCGCGAAAGGCGGGGCGGGCCGAATCCGGCAGATTCGGGTGGCGCGACGGATTTGGCAAAGCGAACATGTCGCGGGTTTACGCGCCATTGGCCCGGTCCGGGGTGTCGCCTTTTCTGAGGCGCAAGTCGCGGATCGACAATGCCGCGTGGGCAAATCTCGGCCTTCGCCGAATGTCTGGTTTCAAGCCGCCTGATCGAGCGGCGCAATGTCGCGAATTGGGTGGTTAGCGGATTTCGCTGCCTCATCGAAACTCGATGAATGCGTCCTGACGGCGGTAAAAGAGGAACGCTCTCAAGAGATCTTCGGGCGTTGCGGATGGGCGCTGGCACAGGGCATTCGAGACCACGTCTTGTAGCCCGAGAACGTCTATCGCTTGTGTAAGCCCATTTTGCTTCGCGAACTCAGGAACTCCGGCGTCAGGAAGATCCTCTTCCTCAGGCGAGACCTCGTCGCTTACCAGCGTGATCGACCGCGACGCTAAACTCCATTCCTCGCCAACGGGCAGGTAGACCCACGCATTGGCAGCCCTACCCGAAATCGTCGCGAGGACATCTGCAAACGTTTCGATCCGATTGTCCGTCACCCTGCACCCTCCCAATTATCGACGAGGTAGCTCGCAAAAGGGAACGGCCGCAACGGGGTCGTTAGCCGACCGGCAGCTTTCAGAAGATCAATGAGGGTTAGCTACCCCAATTGACGCCCACCCTAAAGCCCCAGCGCCTTCGCGGTCCAATAGGTCAGCCCCGCCGCGACATAGGCCGCAGCGAACAGATAGACGATCATCACGATCGGCCATTTCCAGCCATTGGTCTCACGCCGCGCCACGGCGATGGTCGAGAGGCATTGTGGGGCAAAGACGAACCAGGCGAGGAAGGCGAGTGCGGTGGGGAGGGGCCAGCCCTGTGCCAGCTTCTCGCCCAAAGCCGCTGCGCCGGTTTCCTCGTCCGGGGCGTCGATCGCATAGACGGTCTGGAGCGCCGAGACGGCGACTTCGCGCGCGGCCATGGCGGGGATCACCGCGAGGCTCATTTCATGGTTGAAGCCGATCGGGGCGAGGACGACTTCGAGGCCCGATGCGATGCGGCCGGCGACCGAATATTCGCTCTGCTTCACGCCTTCGGGTGCGACGGGGTAGGAGGCGAGCAGCCAGAGCGCGACGGTGACGCCCATGATGATCGTGCCGGCGCGGCGCAGGAAGACGTATGCGCGCTGCCACAAGCCGATCAGCAGATCGCGGATCGAGGGGAGCTGGTAGCGCGGCATTTCCATCATGAAGCCGCCGCTCTTGCCGCGCGTCGCGGTCAGGCGCAGCACGAAGGCGGCGAGGATCGCGCCGACAATGCCGAAGACATAGAGGCCGAACAGCACCAGCCCCTGCAAGCCAATGCCCGGGGCCACGTCGCGCGCCGGGATGAACGCGCCGATGATCAGCATATAGACCGGGAGTCGCGCCGAGCAGGTCATCAGCGGCGCGATCAGGATCGTGGTCAGCCGCTCCTTGGGATCGTCGATCGAGCGCGCGGCCATGATGCCGGGGATCGCGCAGGCGAAGGACGACAGCAGCGGGATGAAGGCGCGGCCCGACAGGCCGACCAGCGACATCAGGCGATCCATCAGGAAGGCGGCGCGGACCATGTATCCGGTCGCTTCGAGCAGCAGGATGAAGAAGAACAGGATCAGGATCTGGGGCAGGAACACAACCACCGAACCGACGCCGGCGATGATCCCCTGAACCACCAGATCGCCGATGAAGCCGCTGGGGAGGTTCTCCTGCGCATGGGTGCCGAGCCATTCCTGCGTCCCCTCGATCCAGCCGATCGGGGCTTCGGACCAGCTGTAGACCGCCTGGAACATCACGAAGAACATGGCGATCAGGATCAGCCAGCCCGCGACCGGGTGCAGGACGACATTGTCGACCGCGCGGGTGAAGGCGCGGCTGCGCGGTTGATCGGTGATGGCGAGCGTGGCGATGCGGCGGGCATCGCGTTGGAAGTACGTGATATCGGATTCGGGGGTGGCGGGGGCGGCAGGGCGGCTTGCCCGCAGCACGCCGTCGAGCGCGGCGCGCAGTTCGTCGAGGCCGCGCTTGCGCACCGCGACGGTGGTGACGACCGGCACGCCCAGCTCCGCCGACAGCGCATCGGCGTCAATCGTCAGGCCGTCGCGCGTCGCCATGTCGATCATGTTGAGCGCGACCACCATCGGGCGGCCGAGCTGGCGCAGCTGAAGCACGAAGCGCAGATGGTTTTCGAGGTTGGAGGCGTCGGCGACGACGATCAGCGCGTCGGGGAGGCGCTCGCCCTCCTGCTTGCCGAGCACGACGTCGCGCGTGACGGCTTCGTCGGGGCTGGACGGATCGAGACTGTAGGTGCCGGGCAGGTCGACCAGCTCGACCGGGCGGCCATCGTTGAGCGCGAGGCGGCCCGAATGGCGCTCGACCGTCACGCCGGGATAATTGCCGACCTTTTGCCGCGCGCCGGTGAGCGCGTTGAACAGGGCGGTCTTGCCGGCATTGGGGTTGCCGACCAGGGCGACGAGCGGCTGGGCGTTCATGCGGCGGGTGCCTTGAGGTGAATCGCCTGAACGATGTGGCGGCGCAGCGCGACGGTCATGCGGCCGATGCGCACCGCGGCGGGGCCGCCGAACCAGCCGACCGGACGGATCAGTTCGACCTCGACCCCCTCATCCAGCCCGAATTCGCGCAGGCGGCGCACTTCGTGCGGGGCGAGCGCGGACCAGTCGATCGTGGCGACGGTGGCGGGAAGGTTGCGCGGCGCACGCGCGAGGGAGTCGGTCATGTTGCGAGCGATTATCAAGAGCGACGGGGAAATGCCAGCGGGAATCACGTGACAAAATATCCTCCCCCGCGAAGGGGAGGTGGCGCCGAAGGCGACGGAGGGGGAGGACGGCAGTGTCCTTGCGTCTCTTGCCCCCAAACTTCCAGCCGGCGTGCTTCCTCCCCCTCCGTCACGCTGCGCGTGCCACCTCCCCCTTGCGGGGGAGGATTGAGTGGTTGCGGATCGTGCCGCTAAATCCTCCCCCGGAGGGGGAGGGGGACAGCCGAAGGCGGTGGAGGGGTAGCTCTCCTCTTGGCGACGTCGCTTGCCGAAACTACCCCTCCGTCACCGCTGCGCGGTGCCATCTCCCCCTCCGGGGGAGGAATTGGGCGGGTTGCAAATCTTTCCGGCATCGCGCACCCGCTGGCTTTCCCTCCAGCATGACTGATCCGATATGACCGACACCGCTCTCCGCGACGCCGCCCTCACCTCCAAGGCCTGGCCTTATGAAGAGGCGCGCAAGCTGCTCAAGCGCTATCCCGAGGGGAAGCCCAATGGTGCGCCGGTGCTGTTCGAGACCGGGTACGGCCCGTCGGGGCTGCCGCATATCGGGACGTTCAACGAAGTGCTGCGCACGACGATGGTGCGGCGGGCGTTCGAGACGCTGTCGGACCAGCCGACGCGGCTGATTGCGTTCAGCGACGATATGGACGGGCTGCGCAAGGTGCCGGACAATGTGCCCAACGGCGAGATGCTGGCGCAGTATATCGGCCATCCGTTGACCAAGGTGCCCGACCCGTTCGACAAGTATGAGAGCTTTGCGGCGCATAACAACGCGATGCTGCGGGAGTTTCTCGACCGGTTCGGGTTCGACTATGAGTTTGCCTCGTCGACCGATTATTACGGGTCGGGCAAGTTCGACGACGCGCTGCGGCTCGTCCTGCGCAACTATCAGGGCATCATGGACGTGATGCTGCCGACGCTGCGGGCGGAGCGGCAGGCGACCTATTCGCCGGTGCTGCCGATCAGCCCTAAGACGGGGATCGTGCTGCAGGTGCCGATCGAGGTGCTCGATCCCGAGACGGGGATGATCGCGTTCACCGACAGCGATGGCGAGCGGATCGAGCAGAGCATCTTTGGCGGCAAGTCGAAGCTGCAATGGAAGGCCGACTGGGCGATGCGCTGGGTCGCGCTGGGCGTCGATTACGAGATGGCGGGCAAGGATCTGATCGATTCGGTGACGCAATCGGGCAAGATCGCACGCGTGCTGGGCGGACGGCCGCCCGAGGGGTTCAATTACGAGCTGTTCCTCGACGCGAAGGGCGAGAAGATTTCCAAGACCAAGGGCAATGGCCTGTCGATCGAGCAGTGGCTGACATACGGGCCGGACGAGAGCCTGGCCTTCTACATCTATCGCGAGCCGAAAAAGGCCAAGGCGCTGCATCTGGGGCTGATCCCGCGCGCGGTGGACGATTATTGGCAGTTCCGCGCGGCCTATGCCGAGCAGCCGGTCGAGCAGCGGCTGGGCAACCCGGTGCACCATATCCACAACGGACCGCCGCCTGAGGGGACGTTGCCGGTTACGTTCGGGTTGTTGCTCAATCTGGTCGGGGTGATGGGCGAGGCGACCAAGGAGCAGGTGTGGGGCTATCTTGCCAACTATCTGCCCGGCGCGAATGCGGCACAGTGGCCCGAGCTGGATGCGCTGATCGACTATGCGATTCGCTTTGTTCGCGACGTGGCGGAGAAGCCTGTGCGGCGGGCGCCCGAGGGTGTCGAGGTCGCGGCGTTGCAGGATCTGGACCGCGAGCTGGCCGGGGCGGGTGCCGATGCGTCGGCGGAGGATCTGCAGAACATCGTCTATGAAATCGGCAAGGCGCGGTTCGGAAAGGAGGCGCTGCGCGACTGGTTCAAGGCGCTGTATGAGACGCTGCTGGGCAGCTCGCAGGGGCCGCGCATGGGGAGCTTCATTGCGCTCTATGGCGTGGAGAATAGCCGGACGTTGATCGGCGAGGCGCTGGCGAAGGTTTGACGCTCAATCCTCCCCCGCCAGGGGGAGGTGTCGCCGCAGGCGACAGAGGGGGAGGACGGCTTCGTCCTTGCCACTCGGGCCGCCCCCCTTCCTCCCCCTCCGTCGCGCTACGCGTGCCACCTCCCCCTGGCGGGGGAGGAATGTCTTAATCGGCCTCCTCGGGCGCGAGCCAGCGCAGGCGGGCGGGGGCGGTGCCGTTGCCGGTGACGCGGGCGTCGATGCCGGCTTCGGTGAGGGCGTCGACCACGGTCTGCGCGCCGCTGCCCGACACGCCGATCGGGAGCTTGATCCGCTGCGCCGCCCAGATTGCCGTCGCGAGCGCGTCCGCATCGGGCTTGTCGTCCGCGACCGCAATGTCGGGGAATGCAGCGACGGGCGGGATCAGCGTGACGGTCCAGCCCTGCACCCCCGCGGAGACGCGCGTTTCGAGCGCGCGATAGGCGGCGAGGTTGGCGCCGGGCAGCGGGGCGGCGTTGACCACGGCGCGGCGATTGTCGCGGTCGAGCAGGACCGCGTCGCCCTTCACCCCGGCGATCAGCGCGAGCTGTTCTTGCGCGCGCGCGGCGAGGCGGTTGGCGGCGGTGGCGCTGGAGGCTTGTGCGGCGGCGACCTGCGCGGCCTCCGCCTGCGCGCCGGTGCCGACGCGGATCTGTTCCAGTTCGACCGCGACCGGACGGCCGACGAGCTGGGCGATGACGCCCTGCGCGCGGCGCTCGACATCTTCGCGCACGCGCGGGGTCATGACGGTGGCGGTGACGCGGACGGGGTTGCTCTCATAATCGATCTCGACCTGACTCAGCCGCGCCGCGCCCTCGAACTCGCCGCTGATCACGTCGCGGATCTGGCGCGAGGCGTTGGCCTCCCATCCGAGTTGGACCAGCACCAGCCCCAAGGGAATCGCGAAGGCGGCGAGCGCGACGGTGACGACGATCGTCTGCAGCATCGTGTGCTGGGGCGAGAGGTGCGAGCCGAAACCATAAAGGCGCGCGACCACCGCGGCGGCGACCGCGATGGTGATGAGGTTGGTGAGGAACAGCAGCAGCGATCCGGCGAAGACGGTCCAGTTCCAGGTGGCGAGGCCGAAGCCGACCACGGCGAGCGGCGGCATCAGGGCGGTGGCGATGGCGACGCCGACGACCGTGCCGGCCCTGCCCCGGATCATCGCATAGGCGCCGGCGAGGGCGGAGAAGAGCGCGATCATCAGATCGAACAGATTGGGGCGGGTGCGCGCGGCGATTTCGGTCGTTACATTCTGAATCGGCGAGACCAGCACGAGCAGTGCCGTGAACAGCACCGCGATGACGATGCCGAGCGCGAGCGCGATGGCGGCGGTGCGAATCTCGTTCCAGTCGAAGGTGGCGAGGCCGAAGCCAAGGCCGATGATCGGCCCCATCAGCGGCGAGATCAGCATCGCGCCGATCACCACGGCCGGTGAGGAGAGCAGCAGGCCGAGCACCGCGATGCCCGCCGACATCAGCGTCATGAAGGCGTAGCGGCCGGTGAAGCCGGCGTCTTCACGCACTTTTTCGACGACATCGACATGATCGACCGTCGCGATCACCCGCGTCCGCCACCAGGCGACGACCGGATTGTCGGGCTTCAACAATGCGATGCTCATTTCCGCGCCTCTAAGGGGTTTGCCCGGTGGGTGCCAGCCGTTAGGCAGGGGGCGAACCGCAATCACAGGAGCAACGCATGGCCGCACGAAACGACCAGGCAGGACGATCGGTGCTACGCCGATTTCTGCAGAGCGAGGCCGCGGGCGGCATCATCCTGATGGGTGCGGCGGCGCTGGCGATGCTCGTCGCCAATCTGCCGGGGATTTCGGAGGCCTATTTCCACCTGCTGCATCTCGACACCGGGCCGGTGATCAGCCCGAAATACGGGTCGATGACGGTGCATCTGTGGATCAACGATGCGCTGATGGCGATTTTCTTCCTGTTCGTCGGGCTGGAGATCAAGCGCGAGTTTATCGACGGGCAGCTTGCGACCTGGGAGCATCGGCGGTTGCCGATCGTCGCTGCGGCGGCAGGGATGGTCGGGCCGGCGTTGGTCTATCTGTTCATCACCGGGTGGAGCGGGCCGCTGGTCAATGGCTGGGCGATTCCGGCGGCGACCGACATTGCCTTTGCCATCGGCGTGCTGGCATTGCTCGGCAAGCGCGCGCCGGCGTCGCTCAAGCTGTTCCTGACCACGGTGGCGATCGTCGACGACATGGGCGCGGTGGCGATCATCGCGGTTGCCTATACCGCCAGCCTGTCGACGCTCTACCTTGCGCTGGGCGCGTTGGTGATGGCGGCCATGTATGTGCTGAACCGCAGCGGGGTGAAGGGGCTGACGCCCTATCTGCTGCTGGGTGCGGCGTTGTGGTATTTCGTGTTCATGTCGGGGGTCCATGCCACGATCGCGGGCGTGCTGACGGCGATGATGGTGCCGATCACGACGAGCCCGGGCGCGTGCGACGATGCCGAATCGCCGCTGCACAAGCTCGAACATGCGCTTGCCCCGTGGGTCGCCTATCTGATCGTGCCGGTGTTCGGTTTTGCCAATGCGGGCGTCAGCCTGGCGGGGATGAGCCCGGCGATCCTGCTCGCGCCGTTGCCGCTGGGCATTGCGGCAGGGCTGTTCATCGGCAAGCAGGTCGGCATTTTCGGGAGCATCTGGCTGGCGGCGAAGCTGCGCTTTGCCACGCCGCCGGGTGGGGCGACCTGGCTGCAGCTCTATGCGGTCGCGATGCTGTGCGGGATCGGCTTTACGATGAGCCTGTTTATCGGTGGGCTGGCCTTCCCCGGGAATGAGGAGCTGGTCGACGAGGTGAAGATCGGCGTGCTGAGCGGATCGATCCTGTCGGCGGTGATCGGCTACACCATCCTGCGCTTTGCGCCGCGCTGGCGGGAAGGAAGCAGCGGCGACGCCGACCGGGCCGGTTGATGCGCTGCTTCTACGACCCCGGCCAGCTGGCGCATGCGCCGGCGCGCGAGCTGCATAATGGCGCGTTCGTGCCCTATGCGGAAAAGCCCGAGCGGGCTGCGGCGATTGCCGCGACGCTGGGGGCGACCGAGCTGCCGCTGGACCGGGGCGAGGGACCGATCCGCGCGGTGCATGATGCGGGCTATATCGAGTTCCTCAAGACCGCCCCGGCGCGCTGGGCGGAGGCGGGGCGGCCGGGCGATGTGATGGGCTATATCTGGCCGACGGTGCGCAAGCGCGCACTCAGGCTCGACCGGATCGACGCCCTGGCGGGACAGTATAGCATCGACGCATCGACCCCGCTGACCGCCGACACCTGGGACGCGAGCTATCGCAGCGTGCAGTGCGCGCTGGCGGCGACGCATGGGGTGCTGAGGGGCGAGCGGGCGGCGTTCGCGCTGTCGCGGCCGCCGGGGCATCATGCGGGCGCGGATTATCTGGGCGGCTATTGCTACCTCAACCATGTCGCGGTCGCGGCACAGGCGGCGCGCGATGCTGGGGTACAGCGGGTCGGCATCCTGGACATCGACTATCATCACGGCAACGGGACGCAGGATATCTTCTGGGCGCGCGGCGATGTCGTGTTCGCGTCGATCCATGCCGATCCGGCGACCGATTTTCCGTTCTACTGGGGGCATGCCGACGAGGTTGGCGAAGGGGACGGCGAGGGCGCGACGCTGAACCTGCCGCTGCCGCGCGGCACGAAGATCGATGCGTTTCGACGGGCGCAGGATCGGGCGCTGGCGGCGATTGCGGCGTCGGGGGCGGAACTGCTGCTGGTCAGTTTCGGCGCGGATACGTTTGTCGGCGATCCGATTTCGCAGTTCGCGCTGGAGACGACGGACTATGCGGTGCTGGGGCGGGACATCGCGGCTGCCGGACTGCCGACGGCGATCGTGATGGAAGGCGGCTATGCGATCGATGCGCTCGGCGCGAATGTTGCCAGCTTTTTGAGCGGGTTCTGACGTGCGCGAATTTTTTTCGCGGGGCGTGGAACCAAGTGCGATGCGGGCGCGTTGTTGCCCTGCTTGATCGAGAGAAAGAGCATTTAGACGACCCGAACCCATGTGGAACGGATCGTCCAGGGAGGCCCGCCGCGAAAGCGACGGGCCTTACTTGTTTTCCGACGATCGGCTCTTTTTGCGCGGCGCAACGCGATCCTTACGCTACTTCATCGCCGACGCTGCGAACCGTCGAAACTCGAGATTCTTGTCGGCGCGTGTCGCACACGCCTTGGCCATAGAGGCCACAATCGTTGGGTCTCGACGGACTTCCGCATTGATCGATTCAATGCCCTTATTGGCTGCGGCGAACTCTTCCTCAGACATTCGCGAGAAGTACCATGTTTTCAAGGTGTGGGTCGCCTTGAGGAACTTGGCGTCCACTGACTGCCTGTCCGTAGCCCTGTCGAGTGTGAGAAAAATTATCGCGCAATGATAGTTGTCTTCGGGATCGAGTGCGAGAGGTGCCGAGCTGCAGCTCGTCAGCCCAATGAGGACCAGGATAAGGATCGAGCGTCGCATTGCATTAGGCCCCCTTGTGAGTGACCCTAGTGCCGACGAGCTTACAGAATCGTCAATTTTGTCTGAGACTTGCGTCAAAACAAAAGGCGCCGCCGACCTCCCGGCCAGCGACGCCTTCCTTCTACCGTTCCGATCCGCTTACAGCTTCTCGGTCAGCTCCGGCACGACCTTGAACAGATCGCCGACCAAGCCGATGTCCGCGACCTGGAAGATCGGGGCGTCTTCGTCCTTGTTGATCGCGATGATGGTCTTGGAGTCCTTCATGCCGGCGAGATGCTGGATCGCGCCCGAGATGCCGATTGCGACATAGACTTCCGGCGCGACGATCTTGCCGGTCTGGCCGACCTGATAGTCGTTGGGGGCGTAACCCGCATCGACCGCGGCGCGCGAGGCGCCGACGCCGGCACCGAGCTTGTCGGCGAGCGGATCGATCAGCGCGTGGAACTGTTTGCCCGAGCCAAGCGCGCGGCCGCCCGAGACGATGATCTTGGCGCTGGTCAGTTCGGGGCGCTCGCTCTTGGCGATCTCGGCACCGACGAAGCTCGACAGGCCGGCATCGCCCTTGCCCGACACGGTTTCGACGCTGGCGCTGCCGCCCTCGGTCGCCGCCTTGTCGAAGGCGGTTCCGCGCACGGTCAGCACCTTCTTGGCGTCCGACGAGGTGACGGTGGCGATCGCGTTGCCGGCATAGATCGGACGGGTGAACTGGTCGCCCTCGATGCCGATCACTTCGCTGATCTGCATCACGTCGAGCAAAGCGGCGACGCGCGGCGCGATATTCTTGCCGGTGGTGGTGGCGGGCGCGACGAAGGCGTCATAGCCCGACATCAGATCGGCGACCAAGGGTGCGACGTTTTCGGCGAGCGCGTGACCATAGGCCGCGTCGTCGGCGAGCAGCACCTTGCTGACGCCCGCGATCTTTGCGGCGGCGTCGGCGGCAGCCTGTGCGCCCGACCCCGCGACCAGAGCGACGACGTCGCCCAGCTTGCCCGCCGCGGTGACGGCGGCGAGCGTTGCGTCCTTCACCGACGCATTGTCATGTTCGACCCAGACCAGAACGCTCATGCCACAACTCCCAGTGCCTTGAGCTTGCCGACAAGCTCATCCACATCCGCAACCTTGACGCCGGCGGTGCGTTTGGCCGGCTCTTCGACCTTCACGACCGACAGGCGCGGCGTCACGTCGACGCCGTAATCGGCCGGAGTCTTGGCGGCGAGCGGCTTGCTCTTTGCCTTCATGATGTTGGGCAGCGAGGCGTAGCGCGGTTCGTTGAGGCGAAGATCGGTGGTGACGATCGCGGGAAGCTTGAGCTTCACCGTTTCAAGACCGCCATCGACTTCGCGGGTGACGTCGACGCTGTCGCCCGACACTTCGACCTTCGACGCGAAGGTGCCCTGGCCCCAGCCGAGCAAAGCGCCGAGCATCTGGCCAGTCTGGTTGTTATCGTCGTCGATCGCCTGCTTGCCGAGGATGATCAGGCCGGGCTGTTCTTCCTCCGCGACCTTGGCAAGCAGCTTGGCGACGCCGAGCGGTTCGACCGGGCCTTCGGCGGTGATCAGGATCGCGCGGTCGGCGCCCATGGCGAGTGCGGTGCGCAGCGTTTCCTGCGCCTTTTGCTCGCCGATCGAAACGACCACGATCTCGGTCGCGACGCCCTTTTCCTTGAGGCGAATCGCTTCCTCGACCGCGATCTCGTCGAACGGGTTCATGCTCATCTTGACGTTGGCAAGATCCACGCCCGTCCCGTCCGCCTTCACGCGGGGCTTTACGTTATAGTCAAGCACACGCTTGACCGGCACCAGCACTTTCATCGCGTCCTCCGCTCCAATCGCGTCGTTTTAAAGGTTCGAGTTCGACGTTCCCTAGAAGGGTTTTTGCCGTTTTCGCAAGTCCGGTATGGAATCATACGATTGCCGTAGCGTCATTGCGCGAACGAAAAAGGGGTCCGACGCGGATGACGCGCCAGACCCCCTTTCAATGGGTGTTCCGGGGGCCGCGATCAAGCAGCCGCCTGGACTTCCGCCACAATCTTCTTCGCCGCGTCGCCCAGATCATTGGCCGGAACGATGGCAAGGCCCGAGTTGGCGAGGATTTCCTTGCCCTGCTCGACATTGGTGCCTTCGAGGCGGACGACCAGCGGGACCGAGAGGTTCACTTCCTTCGCCGCGGCGACGATGCCCTCGGCGATGATGTCGCACTTCATGATCCCGCCAAAGATGTTGACGAGGATGCCCTTCACCGCCGGATCGGCAAGGATGATCTTGAACGCGGCCGTCACCTTTTCCTTGTTCGCGCCGCCGCCGACGTCGAGGAAGTTGGCCGGGAACATGCCGTTCAGCTTGATGATGTCCATCGTCGCCATGGCGAGGCCCGCGCCGTTGACCATGCAGCCGATGTCGCCGTCGAGCTTGATGTAAGCAAGGTCGTACTTCGACGCCTCGAGCTCCATCGGATCCTCTTCGGTGGTGTCGCGCAGTTCCATCAGGTCCTTGTGACGGAACATGGCGTTGCCGTCGAAGCCGACCTTGGCGTCGAGGACAAGGAGGTTGCCCTGCTCGGTCAGCGCGAGCGGGTTGACCTCGATCTGCTCGGCATCGGTGGCGAGGAACGCGGTGTAGAGCGAGGAGGCGACCTTGGCCGCCTGCTTCGCCTGATCGCCGGTCAGGCCGAGCGCGGCGGCGACGGCGCGGCCGTGATGCGGCATGAAGCCGGTCGCAGGATCGACCGAGAAGCTGTGGATCTTTTCCGGAGTCGAATGCGCGACTTCCTCGATGTCCATGCCGCCTTCGGTCGAGACGACGAAGGCGATGCGGCTGGTGGCGCGATCGACGAGGAGCGCGAGGTAGAATTCCTTGGCGATGTCGGCGCCGTCGGTGACGTAGAGGCGGTTGACCTGCTTGCCCGCGTCGCCGGTCTGGATCGTCACCAGCGTGTTGCCGAGCATGTCCTTGGCATGCGCCTCAACCTCGTCGAGGCTGAAGGCGAGGCGGACGCCGCCCTTGGCTTCGGGGGCGAGTTCCTTGAACTTGCCCTTGCCGCGGCCGCCGGCATGGATCTGCGACTTCACGACATAGAGCGGTCCGGGGAGCTTCTTGGCAGCCTCGACCGCCTCTTCGACGGTGAAGGCGGCATGGCCGGCCGCGATCGGCGCGCCGTACTTCGCCAGCAGTTCCTTGGCCTGATATTCATGGATATTCATGGGATCGCCCTTTGCGTTGCAGCAAAATTCGCGCCGCTTAAGCACAGGGGCGCGGCGGAATCAAATGTCTTGACTTCGGCATTGCGACGCAATTGCAATAAGCGCTGTGTCACCTGCGAAACGAGCGGGTTAGCGAGCCTCTTTGGCGAGGCCGGTGGCGCATAACCCGCCCGAGCTGGTGGCGACCGCGAGGATCTCAGGATCGCCGAGCGCGCGGACGCGGCGCAGGAAGCGGTCGAGCGACTCGGCTTCGCGCGCCTTGGGCAGGTCGGCGATGCGCATCAGCTGGGCAAGGCTCAGCCGATCGACCATCCGCTCTGCCATGCAGGCAGCGAGCGGCTTGGGCAGGCCGGCATTGGTAAGTCCGGTGCGCAGGCGCGCTTCGGGCACCGCGCAGGAAGAAAGTGCCGCCAGGGCGGCAATCAGGGGAATCACGCGTCTCGCATCGATCATGGTCCGTCGCTATATCGCCCGCATGAGTCCCGCAATCGGCATCGCGCTGTTCCTGCTCACCGTCGCCCTCATGGAGGGGTTTGCCTATGTCGCGCATCGCTGGCTGATGCACGGGCCGGGCTGGTTCCTGCACAAAAGCCACCATTCGCCGCGCACGGGGAATTGGGAGCTCAACGATCTCTACGCCGTGATCTTTGCGGTGCCGTCGTTCGTGCTGCTGCTCGGCGCCGTGCATCTGGGGTGGTGGGTCGGTTATGCGTGGATCGGCGCGGGGATCGCGGCCTATGGCGCGATCTATTTCGGGTTCCACGACATCATCGTGCACAAGCGATTGAACACCCGCTACATTCCCAAGTCGGACTATATGAAGCGGATCATCCAGGCGCACCGGCTGCACCATGTGGTCGAGACCAAGCATGGCACGGTCAGCTTCGGCTTCCTCTACGCCCCGCCGCCCGAGAAGCTGAAGGCGCAATTGAAGGCGCGCGGTAATGCCGGGGTGCGTGAACCGGTCGGCCGGTTCTGATTTCCGACCCGCTCTTTTACGCGCTGGCGGTGCCGGCGGTCGTCTTGCTCGGGCTGTCAAAGGGCGGGTTTGCCGGTGCTGGGGCGCTGTCGCTGCCGGTGATCGCGTTCGCCACCGATCCGGTGCGGGCCGCGGCGATCCTGTTGCCGATCCTGATCGTGCAGGATGTGGTCGGGGTGTGGGCGTTCCGGCGGAGCGTGGACTGGTTCGTGCTGGGATGGACGCTGGCCGGAGCGATTGTCGGCATCCTGCTCGGCTATGGGTTCGCGGCGAGCGTGTCGGCGGATGCGGTGCTGGCGATGGTCGGGGTGATCTCGATCCTGTTCGGCGCATATCGGTTGTGGAAGGACCGGATCGGCGCAGGAGCGGCGTCGACCTCGCCGGGATGGGTGGGGTCGCTGTTCGGAGTCGCCTCGGGCTTCACCAGCCAGATCGCACATGCCGGGCAGCCGCCCTGGCAGCTCTGGGTGCTGCCGCGCGGACTGTCGCGCGACATGCTGGTGGGGACCACGGCGGTCTATTTTGCGCTGGTCAACTGGATCAAGGTGCCGGCCTATCTGGCGCTGGGGCAGTTTACGCGGGAGAATTTGGCGACGAGCGCGGTGCTGATGCCGGTGGCGATCGCGTCGACCGTTGCCGGGGTATGGCTGGTGCGGCGGGTATCGCCGGAGCGGTTTTATACCGCGATCTACTGGCTGATGATCGGCGTGGGCGTGGTGCTGGTGGCGAAGGCGGTGGCGTGAACTTGCCTATGGTTTCGCGTCCATATGTTCGCGACCGGCCAGAACGTCCTTGAGGTCAGCATAGGCCTGACGCCAGGCAGGGTCGGTCTTGAACAGGATCAGGTGAGTCGCCGTGGCTCGCTCATCCTCTGAAAGATCGCTTATTTCCGGACTATCTTCGCACCAGCGCAAGCGCTTCAGACGCGCAAGCAGCGCCCCCGTCGGCATCGATTCCAACTGCTCCCGTGCCAGCGGAGGCAATGCGCGTTGGAGGCCATGTGCTTTTTTCATCCAAAGCCTCCTCAGCGACTCGCGTTAGTCAAACAGCGACGACACCGAGCTTTCGTCCGCGATGCGGCGGATCGCTTCGGCGAGCAGCGGGGCGATGGTCAGGTGGCGAACGCGTTGCGATTCGCCGACGACATTGTGGTTGCCGATCGAGTCGGTGATGACCAGTTCGCGCAGCGCCGATCCGTCGACACGCGCGACCGCGCCGCCCGAGAGCACGCCGTGCGTACAATAGGCGACGACATCCTCCGCGCCGGCCGCCTTGAGCGCAGCGGCGGCGTTGCAGAGCGTCCCCGCCGAATCGACGATATCGTCGATCAGGATGCAAAAGCGGCCCTCGACCTCACCGATGATGTTCATCACTTCGGATTCGCCGGCCTTTTCACGGCGCTTGTCGACGATCGCGAGCGGCGCGTTGTCGAGCCGCTTGGCCAGCGCGCGGGCGCGGACCACGCCGCCGACGTCGGGCGAGACCACCATCAGATTGCGGTCCGAGAAACGCGCCTTGATATCTTCGCTCATCACCGGGGCGCCGAACAGATTGTCGGTCGGAATGTCGAAAAAGCCCTGAATCTGCCCGGCGTGCAGATCGACCGAGAGGACGCGGTTGGCGCCGGCGGTGGTGATCAGATTGGCGACGAGCTTGGCCGAGATCGGGGTGCGCGGGCCGGGTTTGCGATCCTGACGCGCATAGCCGAAATAGGGGAGCACGGCGGTGATCCGCTTGGCCGATGCGCGGCGCAGCGCATCGATCATGATCAGCAATTCCATGAGGTTGTCGTTCGCCGGATAGGCGGTCGACTGGAGCACGAACACGTCCTCGCCGCGGACATTTTCGAGGATCTCGACGAAAATCTCTTCATCGGCGAAGCGGCGCACATTGGCCTGCGTCAGGGGGATTTCGAGATAGGAGGCGATCGCCTGGGCGAGCGGCAGGTTCGAATTGCCAGCCATCAGTTTCATACGCGCGTCGCTCCCCAGCGAGTGTCATGGATTTGACTTCCCCTTAGGCACGTGGATCGCTCGCGAAAAGGGGGCGTTTAGGGTAGCGTGTCTACGCATCGGCGTCCCGTGTGGGCACAGGTGAGTCAGGACAGCATTGCTGACCCATCTCGACAGGTGCGTTGAAACAATATAATCGGGCGCTGAAATAAATGTCCGCGCGCCGCAGGGCGACCCGGAGCCATTCTAGACGCTGGAGAGTGCATGGCGGACGTCCCGCGCAACCTGCCCCCGCTGAGCCTGCATGTGCCGGAGCCCAAGTTCCGGCCGGGCGATGCGGTCGATTTCGCAGCCGTGGAAGTGCCGCCCGCCGGCGCGCAGCCCCGCCCCGATACCGCCGCCGATCCGGCGAGCTTCCACGACCTGGCCTACACGCTGGTCCGCGTGCTCGACGATGAGGGTCGCGCGGTCGGGCCGTGGAACCCGCGCCTCGATCCCGACACGCTGCGCACGATGCTGCGCGACATGGCGCTGGTCCGCGCGTTCGACGAGCGCATGTTCCGCGCGCAGCGGCAGGGCAAGACCAGCTTCTACATGAAGTGCACCGGCGAAGAGGCGGTGGCGATTGCCGCCACCCATGCACTGAGCCGCGACGACATGTGCTTCCCCAGCTATCGCCAGCAGGGCATCCTGATCGCGCGCGGATACAGCCTGGTTCAGATGATGAACCAGATCTATTCGAACAGCGGCGACAATCTGCAGGGCAAGCAGCTGCCGATCATGTATTCGTCGAAGGAGGACGGGTTCTTCTCGATCTCCGGCAACCTCGCCACGCAATATCCGCAGGCAGTGGGCTGGGCGATGGCGAGCGCGGCGAAGGGCGATACGCGGATCGCCGCGACCTGGTGCGGCGAGGGGTCGACGGCGGAGGGCGACTTCCACTCGGCGATGACCTTTGCGACGGTGTACAAGGCGCCGGTCATCTTCAACGTCGTCAACAATCAATGGGCGATTTCAAGCTTTTCGGGATTCGCCGGGGCCGAGGCGACGACCTTTGCCGCGCGCGCGATCGGCTATGGCATGGCCGGGCTGCGGATCGACGGCAATGACGCGCTGGCGGTCTATGCCGCGACTTTATGGGCGGCGGAGCGCGCGCGGACCAATCAGGGGCCGACGCTGATCGAGCATTTCACCTATCGCGCCGAGGGCCATTCGACCTCCGACGATCCGACGCAATATCGCAGCGCGGGCGAGCCGGGCGCCTGGCCGCTGGGCGATCCCGTTGCGCGGCTCAAGGCACACCTGATCGCGTTGGGCGAGTGGGACGAAGAGCGCCACGCGGCGATGGATCGCGAGGTCGCCGAACTGGTCAAGGCATCGCAGAAGGAAGCAGAGAAGAACGGCATCCTGGGCCATGGCCTGCACCAGCCGCTCGATTCGCTGTTCGACGGGGTGTTCGAGGAAATGCCGTGGCATCTGCGCGAGCAACGCCAGCAGATGCTGGACGAGGAAGAGGCGAGCGGGCGTCCATGGGCGAGGAAGGCATGAGCGACGTGATCGAAACCTCCGCCTCCGGCGAGACCGGCGACACCGTGCGGATGAACATGATCCAGGCGATCAATTCCGCCATGGACGTGATGATGGCGCGCGATCCCGATGTGGTCGTGATGGGCGAGGATGTCGGCTATTTCGGCGGCGTGTTCCGCGCCACTGCCGGACTGCAGGCGAAATATGGCAAGACCCGCGTGTTCGACACGCCGATCACCGAATGCGGCATCATCGGCGTGGCAATCGGCATGGGCGCATACGGCCTGCGCCCGGTGCCGGAGATCCAGTTCGCCGACTATATCTACCCGGCGCTCGACCAGCTGGTGAGTGAGGCAGCGCGGCTGCGCTATCGTTCGGCGGGGCAGTTCACCGCCCCGCTGACGGTGCGTTCGCCGTTCGGCGGCGGCATTTTCGGCGGACAGACGCACAGCCAGTCGCCGGAGGGCATCTTTACCCATGTGTCGGGCGTGAAGACGGTGATCCCGTCGACGCCCTATGACGCCAAGGGACTGTTGATCGCGTCGATCGAAGACAATGATCCGGTCATCTTCTTCGAGCCCAAGCGCATCTATAACGGCCCGTTTAACGGCCATTGGGATCGCCCGGCGGAAAACTGGTCGAAGCATCCCGGCGGCGCGGTGCCCGAGGGCTATTACCGCATCGAGCTGGGCAAGGCGGCGATCGTGCGGCCGGGCACTGCGCTGACCGTGCTGGCCTATGGCACGATGGTGCATGTGGTGAAGGCGACGGTCGAGGAAATGGGCGTGGACGCCGAGATCATCGACCTGCGCACTTTGGTGCCGCTCGACATCGACACGATCGAGGAGTCGGTGAAGAAGACCGGGCGCTGCATGGTGGTGCATGAGGCGACCCGCACCGGCGGCTTCGGCGCGGAGCTGTCGGCGCTGGTGCAGGAGCGGTGTTTCTATCACCTCGAAGCGCCGGTCGAGCGCGTCACCGGCTTTGACACGCCGTATCCCCATAGCCTTGAATGGGCTTATTTCCCCGGGCCGGTCCGTATTGGACAGGCTTTGAAAAAACTCCTGAAGGACTGATCGGCATGGCGCGCTTTACGTTTCGTCTTCCGGACATTGGCGAAGGCATCGCCGAGGCCGAGATCGTCGTCTGGCACGTCAAGGTGGGCGACCGGATCGAGGAGGATCAGCAGGTCGCCGACATGATGACCGACAAGGCGACCGTCGAAATGGAATCGCCGGTGTCGGGCGTGGTGGTCGAGCTGGCCGGTGAGGTTGGTGATCAGGTCGCGATTGGCGCGTCGCTGATGGTGGTGGAGACTGACGAGGCGGTGGCGGAGGAGGCGCCGGCTGCGGAGGCTCCCGTAGCCGAGGCGGTCGAGGAACAGGTTGAGGCGGAGACGCCGGGGGTTCCGGAAGTGGTCGAAGCGCCAACCCCCGTTCGTGCTGAGCCTGTCGAAGCACCTGCCGCGACCGAAGTGGTCGCGCAGCCCTTCGACAAGCTCAGGGCAAACGGAGCGGAGGAGCAGGCTCCGGTCGCGAAGCACGTCCTCGCCTCCCCGGCAGTCCGCGCACGGGCCAAGGACCTTGGCGTCGACCTGGCCGAAGTGAAGCATGACGGGCAGCATATCCGCCATTCCGATCTCGACGCCTATCTGCGCTATGGCAGCGGGCAGGGCTACCACGCGCCGCACGCCAGCCGGGCGCGGGAGGACGAGGCGGTCAAGGTGATCGGGATGCGTCGCCGCATCGCCGAGAATATGGCGGCGGCGAAGCGCGCGATTCCGCACTTTACCTATGTCGACGAGATCGACGTGACCGCGCTGGAGGCGATGCGCGCCGACCTCAACGCCAATCGCGGATCGCGGCCCAAGCTGACGATGCTGCCGTTCCTGATCGTCGCGATCTGTCGCACCCTGCCCGACTTCCCGATGCTCAATGCCCGCTATGATGACGAGGGTGGCGTGGTGACGCGCCATGGGCGCGTGCACATGGGCATGGCGACGCAAACCGATGCGGGCCTGACCGTGCCGGTCATCCGCGACGCGCAGGACATGAATGTCTGGCAGCTGGCGAGCGAGATCGGCCGCCTCGCGGAAGCCGCGCGCACCGGCAAGATCAAGTCGGAAGAGCTGCAGGGCGGGACGATTACAATCACTTCGCTCGGCCCGCTCGGCGGAATCGCGACGACGCCGGTGATCAACCGGCCCGAGGTCGCGATCATCGGCCCGAACAAGATCGTCGAGCGGCCGGTGTTCGTCGGCGACGACATCGTGCGCGCCAAGTTGATGAACCTGTCGATCAGCTGCGACCACCGCGTGGTCGATGGCTGGGACGCCGCGAGCTATGTCCAGGCGCTGCGCAAGCTGCTCGAGACGCCGGTGTTGTTGTTCGCGGATTGAGACCCGCTAATCCTCCCCCGCAAGGGGGAGGTGTCAGCATAGCTGACGGAGGGGGAGGAAGCACGACGGGCGAGAGGACGCAGCCGTCCTCCCCCTCCGTCGCCTTCGGCGCCACCTCCCCCTTGCGGGGGAGGATTTTCTTACTCCACCCAGTCCTTGCGCAGGGTGCGGACGGCGAAGAGCATCAGCACCGCCGCGATGACGTAGAAGGACAGCGCCGTGACCGCCGAGTAGCGCAGCGCTTCGTTGCCATAGCTGGCAGTCATCGCGTCCGACATCGCGCCCATCGCCCATGAGCCCGCGCCCAACCCGATCAGATTGTTGATCAGCAGGAAGCTGGCGCTCGCCGTCGCGCGCATCTGCGGGGGCACGAGGTTCTGGATCGCGGTGGTCACCGGGCCGAGCCACAGGATGTTGAGGCCGTTCGGGATCAGGAACAGGAACCAGGCCAGCGTCACATTGTCGGTCAGGAACCCGCCGGCGAACAGCGGGACGCAGACCAGCCAGGCAATCGCCGGAAGCTTGGCATAGGCGCCGCGGTCGCTTCCGCCGAGCCGGTCGGCGAGTACCCCGCCCATGAATACCCCGATGGTGCCGCCGACCAGCAGGATCGAACCGAAGAAATAGCTGGTGGTCGTGAGGTCGAAGCCGAAGCTGCGCACGAAGAAGGTCGGCGCCCAAAACGCGAGGCCATAGCCGCACATCGAGCTGAACCCCGCGCCGATCGCCATCAACCAGAAGCTGGGCTTTTTGGCGAGGATGCCGAATACCTGCCCGATCGGCGCGCGCGTGGCGGCGGTGGTGGCGACGGGGCGCGGTGGTTCCTTGACGATCATGCGGAAGAAGGGGGCGATGACGACGCCGGCCAGACCGACGACGATGAACGCCCAGCGCCAGTCGACGGTCTTCGCGATCCACGCGCCAAGCAACGTGCCCGAGGCGAGGCCGATCGGGATGCCGAGCGAATAGATGGCAAGCGCGCGGGCGCGCTGATGCTGGGGGAAATAGTCGGCGATGATCGCGTAGGACGGCGCAACGCCGCCCGCTTCACCCACCCCGACGCCAAGGCGGTAGAGGAACAGGGTCCAGAAGCTGTTGGCGAGGCCGCACAGGGCGGTGAAGCCGCTCCACACCGTCAGCGAGATCGTCACCACCCAGGTGCGGCTGGTGCGGTCAGCGAGCAATGCCAGTGGCACACCGAGCGTCGAATAGAGAAAGGCGAAGGCGATGCCGCCAAGCGCGCCGAGCTGGGTATCGGTGAGGCCGAGGTCCGCCTTGATCGGCACGGCGAGGATGCCGAGGATCTGCCGGTCGAGAAAGTTGAAGGTATAGACCAGCAGCAGCATCGCCAGCACCACCGCGCGATAGCCCGGCGTGCCATGGCCCTGCGTCGTCGGTGCCGCCCCGTTGGTGGCGCTCATACCCTCTCCCCTAAAAAAATGGGCCGGACGCCCCCTTTCGACGCCCGGCCCGATCAGTCTGGCAAACTCAAAGCATGAAAGCGATCAGAACTTGATCTCGAACGTGCCGGTGAACGTACGCGGCGGGCCGTAATAGCCGATCACCGAGTTGCCGGTGAGTGCGCCCGGGAAGTTGTAGCCGCCGACGCGATAGCGCGCGTCGGTCAGGTTGCGCGCCGCAACACCGAGGCGATAGCGGCCATCGCCCGAGGTCCAGTTGAGCGAGGCGTCGACCAGGGCATAGCCGTCCTGATCCAGCGCCGGGGTCGCCAGTTCGAACATCTGGGTGTCGCTGCGCAGCGAGACGGCGGGGGTGAAGGCGAGCACGCCGCCCGCGACATCGTTCGACCAGGTGAACGAGGCATTGGCGGTCCATTCCGGCGTGTTCTGGAAATCGCGCGCGTTCGACACGTCGACCGGGGTGGTGCCACCGCCGATGAAGGTGAAGAACTCCTTGTAATCGGCATTGGTGTAGCCGACCACGACGCTCGCCTGGAAGTGGCGCGACGGGACCATGCGGGTTTCGAGCTCGAAGCCGTAAATCTCGCCCTTGCCCGCGTTATCGACGAAGCTGGCGATGCCGCTGGGCAGTGCCGGCACCTGGATGGTGACCTGCTGATCCTTGTAGTTCGAGAAGAAGCCGGCGAGGTTCACGAACAGGGTGCGGTCGAGGAACGCGCCCTTCATACCGAGTTCGTAGCTGTCGATCGTCTCGGGCTCGTAACCGTTGACCGTCGTGGGGGTCAGGATCGCGTCGCCGCGCATGTCGAACCCGCCCGACTTATAACCCTTGCCATAGCTGGCATAGATGTTGAGGTCGGCGTTCGGCTGGTAGCTCAGGCTGATGCGCGGGGTCAGCTTTTCGAAGTCGCGGCTGTTGGTATAATCCGACCGGATCAGGCCCGGGACCGCAGCGGCATTGCCGAAGCGGGGCGAACGGATGCCGGTATAGTTGCGACGGAACACGGTGCCGGTCTTTTCGTCGCGGGTGTAGCGCAGGCCGGCCGAGATCTTGAACTGGTCGGTCACGTCGAAGCTGAAATCGCCGAACGCGGCATAGCTCTTGGTAAACACCTCACCCGCAGTCAGCGTGGTCAAATTGGCGAGGCCGACGACGGTGTCGAACGCGCCGCTCGCGCGACCGTTGAGGTAATAGAGGCCGAACACGCCCTGCAGACGATCGCCTTCATACAGCAGCTGGAGTTCCTGGGTGAACTGGCGGTCCGAATATTCCGCCGGGATGTCGAGCGTCGGCAGGATCGTGTTGTCGAAATCGATCACCGTGTCGGTGCTGCCGTCGCGCCAGGCGGTGATGGTCTTGAAGGTCAGTTCGTCCGACAGGCCGATTTCGCCGGTCACCGAAAGCCCACGCGTTTCGACGCGGTTGTCATCGCCGATCCCTGCACGCGTGTCATAGACGCTTGCGGTCGGGGCGTAGATCGGGTCGGTGCCGTTGGGCAGCAGGCGGGTGCCGTGACGCGGGTTCGACCGGTCGAGCACGCGATCGCCCGCGACGCGCACGAAGATGTTGTCGGTCGGGGTGAATTCGGCCGACAGGCGGGTGGCGAACACGTCCTTGTTATAATGTTCGGCGCCAGTGGTGAGGTTGGTGCCGAAGCCGTCGCGCCAGTACTGCGCGACCGCCGCGCCGAGCGACAGCGTGTCGCCGACCGGGACCACGACCTGTCCGACCAGATCGACCTGGTTGTACGAGCCATAGGAACCGCGGAACGACGCCTTGAAGTCGTTACCCAGACGGCGGGTGACATACTTCACCGCGCCGCCGATGGTGTTGCGGCCATAGAGCGTGCCCTGCGGCCCGCGCAGCACTTCGACCCGCTCGACGTCGAAAATGTCGAGCACCGCGCCCTGCGGACGCGCGACATAGACATCGTCGATATACAGCGCGACGCCGGGTTCGAAGCCCCACAGCGGATCCTGCTGACCCACGCCGCGGCTGAACGCGATCAGGGTCGAGTTCGAACCGCGCGCGATCTGCAGCGTCAGGTTCGGGGTCTTGTCCTGCAGCGCGGTGATGTCGGCTGCGCCGCTCTTGACCAGCGAGTCGCCAGTGACGACCGACATCGAGATCGGCACGTCGATCAGGCTTTCTTCGCGACGGCGCGCCGTGACGACGATTTCGCCGCTGTCCTGCGTTTCGGCGGCTTCGTCGACGGGTGCTTCCTGCGCCATGGCAGGGACCGAGGCGAGCGCGCTCAATGCGGCGCCGGCGGTCAGAATCGTGCGGACAGACGGATAGAGACGCTTCATGCTTTCCTCCCCAAAAGCGGCCGACGAATCCCGGCCTTGTCAGTGGTTGAGCTTGCCTATAGTGAAACCTGAACCGGGTTTCAACTTCCGGATGAAGGAGGGGATAAATGACGCAAGAACGTGGCAAGTCCGCCACACTGCCCCCTGCTTTGCATCTGGGCGACAGCGCGGCGAGTGAGGGCAAGGAGCCGCGCACCGCACGCGGCCGCCGCACGTTGCGCGCGATTTTGGACGCCGCTGCCGCCGAGTTCGGCGAGAAGGGATTTCATGACGGGTCGGTGAGCGGCATTACCCGCCGCGCCGGCGTGGCGCTGGGCAGTTTTTACACCTATTTCGATTCGAAGGACGCGGTGTTCCGCGCGCTGGTGCGCGACATGAGCGATCAGGTGCGCGAACATGTCGCCCCAGCGATCCGCGCCGCCCCGGAGCAGATCGCCGCCGAGCGGGCGGGCCTGGAAACCTTCATCGGCTTCGTGCGCAAGCACAAGGAAATCTACCGCATCATCGACGAGGCCGAGTTCGTCGATCCCGAGAGCTTCCGGCTACACTATCAGACCACCGCCGAACGCATCGAAAAGCGGCTGAAGGCGGCGGCGGAACGCGGCGAAGTGCGCGCCGATGTGTCCGAGGTCCACGCCTGGGCGATCATGGGGATGAACGTGTTCCTGGGCCTGCGCTACGGCGTGTGGAGCGAGGACGCCGAGGCGGGCGAGGTGGCCGATACAGTGGCGGAGTTGCTGGCGCGGGGGTTGGGGGTTCGGTAGTCAGCTGCGGGGCGGCTCGGTGGTCTCGCTGCTCCAGTTCCAACCAGTCTCCGATGCCACGCGATCCTCAAAGTCGCAGGAGGCAGTCACTATCATTCCGCACGCGCGCAGGCTGCGGATCATAGCCACGACACCCGCTTGAAAGCGCTCATGGCTTTCAGGATCGCTGTCTTCGGCGTCGACTTCCGCTGTCCAGCGCGATGCCTCAATAGGATGGTACGGCTTGCGAGCACTCTGCTCCGCTAGATATGCATCATTTTTGAAGTTGTCGGCCCAAACCCGCAATCCATCGAATTCCTTCGACGTCGACTGGTCCAAAAGTGCCTGAACATCGTCATCAGATGCACGCGTGTCGATGTACAAGCGACAATAAGGGGTTTCATCGATAGGCGGCGTCATATGTCTAGCCCGCCTCCGCGATCCACTTTGCCGCCGTCTCGCCGTCCCACTCCATGTCGCCTGACACGCGCCACACTTCCTTGCCCTCCGCATCGTAGAGGATCGTCGTCGGCAGGTTGACGCCATAGCCGGTCGAGAACTTCACATCGGGGTCGAGATAGGGCTGGAGCGCGGCGAACTTGGCCTTTTCGAAGAAGGGCGTGACCTTGGCCGCGCCGTCGAGGTCCTGGCTGATCACCAGCACTTGCAGCTTGTCCTTTTCCCGCACCGCGAGCCGGTCGAGCGTCGGCATTTCGCGCACGCAAGGCGCGCACCAGGTGGCCCACAGGTTGACCAGCAGCGGCTTGCCACGGAACGCCGCCAGCGTCACCGGCTTGCCCGCTGGGTCGAGGAAACCGTAGTCGGGCGCGGCCTCGCCCTGCTTGCTGCGGTCGACCGTGCCGACGCGTTCGGGCTCGTCGGAGGCGTTGTCGGGCGCAGCCGGGCTTTCGGCGGCGACAGTTGCGGTTGCTTGCGGGTCGGGTTGCTTGCCACTATCGCAGCCGGCAATTCCAAGACCTGTTACGAGGAGAAGCGCGATCGTCGAGCGCAAGGGAAGCTCCAATTCCATGTGGGGCGGGCGCTTCGCCGAAGGCCCGTCGTCGGTGATGCGTGAGATTAACGCATCGATCCCGTTCGACAAGCGAATGTGGCGCCAGGATATCGCGGGGTCGAAGGCGCATGTTGCGATGCTGGGGCAGCAGGGGATCGTGTCGGCGGAGGATGCCGCGACGATTTCGGCCGGGCTGGACGCGGTTGCCGAAGACTATGCGCGCGACGGGGTGCCCGAGGATCTGGCGCTCGAAGACATTCATATGCTGACCGAATCGCGGCTGGCCGAGAAGATCGGGCCGGTTGCCGGACGGCTGCACACCGCGCGCAGCCGCAACGATCAGGTCGCGACCGATTTCCGACTGTGGGTGCGCGACGCGAGTGATCAGGTGCTCACCGCGCTCGACGCGTTGCAGGGCGCGCTGCTGACGCGGGCGCAGGAGCATGCCGACAGCGTGATGCCGGGCTTCACCCATCTGCAGAGCGCGCAGCCGGTGACGTTGGGGCATCATCTGATGGCCTATTTCGAGATGATCGCGCGGGATGTGTCGCGGTTTTCCGACAACCGTGCGCGGGGCAATCTCTGCCCGTTGGGGTCGGCGGCACTGGCGGGGACGGGCTTTCCGCTGGATCGCGAGATGACTGCAGCGGCGCTGGGGTTCGACGGGCCGACGCGCAACTCGCTCGATGCCGTGAGCGACCGCGACTTCGCGCTCGATTATCTGATGGCGGCGGCGCAATGTTCGCTGCACCTCAGTCGCCTTGCCGAAGAATTCGTGATCTGGGCGAGCCAGCCCTTCGGCTTCGTCAAGCTGTCCGACCAATGGTCGACCGGCAGCTCGATCATGCCGCAAAAGCGCAATCCCGATGCGGCGGAGCTGGTGCGCGGGCATAGCGGGCGGATCGTCGGGTGCCTGACCGCGCTGATGATCACGATGAAGGGCCTGCCGCTCGCCTATTCGAAGGACATGCAGGACGACAAGCCGCCGGTATTCGAGGCGCATGACCTGCTGGCGCTGTCGATCGCGGCGATGACCGGGATGGTCGAGAGCGCGAGTTTCCGCACCGACCGGATGCGCGGCCTGGCCGAAAGCGGCTTTGCCACCGCTACGGACCTGGCCGACTGGCTGGTGCGCGAAGGCGGCATCCCATTCCGTGAGGCGCACCATATCACCGGGCGCGCGGTCGCGGCGGCGGAGGCGAAGGGCGTGCGGCTCGACCAGCTGGAACTGGCGGAACTGCAGGCGATCGACGGGCGTATCGATGCGCGCGTGTTTGACGTATTGACGGTCGATGCTTCGGTGGCGAGCCGGATGAGTTTTGGTGGCACGGCCCCGACCCGGGTGCGTGCGGCGATTGCAGCCGCCCGCGCTGCAAGAGGAGAATGAATATGCGAACCCTGGTGGTCTTCACGGCGCTTCTGCTGGCCGCATGCGGCAATCGGGGTGACCTGAAACCGGCCGCCGGGGAGTCGCTGCCCCCCAAACCCTATGGTGCGGTGGCCACGCCGGCACCGGCAGACCTGACGAAGGCGCCGCCCCAGACGCGACCGACGCGCAGCGACGAAGTGCTGCGCAGCTCAGAGGAACGGCGCAGCGACGAGTTCGACCTGCCGCCGCAATAAGAAGACCATCATGGACCATTTCAATCGCAAGAACGGCGTGCTGCACGCCGAGAACGTCGCCATTTCGCGCATCGCGGCAGAGGTCGGCACGCCCTTCTACGTCTACTCCACCGCCACGCTGGAGCGGCATGCGCAGGTGCTGAAGGCCGCGCTGGCCGACCTGCCGCGCGTGCATATCGCCTTCGCGATCAAGGCCAATCCGAACCTTGCCGTGCTCGGCGTGCTCGCCAAGCAGGGCTATGGCGCGGATGTCGTGTCGGGCGGCGAACTCAAGCGCGCGCTGGCGGCGGGGATGAAGCCCGAGGACATCGTGTTTTCGGGCGTCGGCAAGACGCGCGGCGAGCTGCAGCTGGGGCTGGACGAAGGGATCGGTCAGTTCAACCTGGAGCTGGAGGAAGAGGGAGAGGTGCTCGCCGACCTCGCGCATGCCCAGGGCAAGACTGCGCCGGCAGTGCTGCGCGTGAACCCCGATGTCGATGCGGGCACGCATGCCAAGATTTCGACCGGCAAGGCGGAGAACAAGTTCGGCGTCGCGATCGACCGCGCGCCCGCGATCTTCGACCGGCTGGCCAAGCGGCCGGGCATGAACCTGCGCGGCGTGGCGATCCATATCGGCAGCCAGCTCAAGACGCTCGCCCCGCTGGAGGCGGCCTACAAGCGCGTCGGCGAGCTGGTCGCGCAGCTGCGCGCTGCCGGACACACCATCACCCATGTCGATCTGGGCGGCGGACTTGGCGTCCCTTACGAGCCTGATGACAAGGTTTCGACCGCCGAGGAATTCGGCGCGATGGTCAAGCGCGTCACCGCCGATTGGGACGTGACGCTGATGTTCGAGCCGGGCCGGTTTATCTGCGGCAATGCAGGCGTGCTGGTGACCGAGGTGATCTGGGTGAAGCCGGCGAGCATCAACCCCTATGTCATCGTCGATGCGGCGATGAACGACCTGGCCCGCCCGGCGCTCTACGACGCCTATCATGCGTTCGAGGCGGTCGAGCCGACGGGCGAGAAGTTCGTCGCGAATATCGCGGGGCCGGTGTGCGAGACCGGCGATACGTTCGCGATGGGGCGCGAGATCGATCTGGTGAAGTCGGGCGATCTGGGCGTGTTCCGCACGGCTGGCGCGTACGGCGCGACCATGGCCTCGACTTACAACAGCCGTGCGCTGGTGCCCGAGGTGCTGGTGTCGGGCGACAAGTTCGCGGTGGTCGCGGACCGCATCCAGCCCGAAACGATCATGGGGTCCGAGCGCGTCCCCGAGTGGGTGCGGTGAAGCGCTCCGGCCTGCCCGTTTTTGTGCGGCTGGACGGGCGGCCGGCAATCTTGGTGGGCGACGGCGCGATGGCGGAGGCCAAGCGCCGCTTGCTCGAACGCGCGGGCGCGGTGATCGTGGGCGAGGATGCGCTCGCGCAGATCGCTTTGGTCGCGTGCGAGGATCCGGAGCCGGTGGTTGCGCGGCTGAAGGCACGCGGGCTGCTGGTCAATGTCGCCGACCGGCCCGATCTGTGCGACTTCACCTTGCCCGCGATCATCGAGCGCGATCCGGTGACGATTGCGATCGGCACCGGCGGCGCGTCGGCGGGTCTGGCGGCGGCACTGCGCCAGCGGATCGAACCACTCATTCCGGCTGGCCTTGGCGCGTTCGCCGATGCGCTGGCGGCGGCGCGCGGGGCGATGCGCGCGCGCTGGCCCGATGGGGGCGAGCGGCGGCGGGCGCTGGGTGCTGCGTTGAGCGGGCCGCTCGATCCGTTGCAGGCACAGGATGAGAAGGCGGTGGCGCGCTGGATCGCCGGGTCCGATGCACCGGGCGACCGGATCGAGGCAATCATACTGACCTCCCCCGATCCCGACGACCTGACGCTGCGGCAGGCGCGCTGGTTGGCGCAGGCGGATCGGGTGACGCATCGCGCCGATGTGCCCGCCGCGATCCTCGACCGCGCGCGCGCCGATGCCGATCGCATGTTGTGCGACGCGCCGCCTGAGGGCTTGCCCGGCCTCACCGTCGATGTTTCAACCACGCGATGAGTGGATTTGCCTATCGGGTCACGGCGGACGCCGTCGAGGAGATCGCCCCGCGCGACGCGCTGGCATGCGCGGCGGAGTTCGTGTGGATCCACCTCACCTCGCGCGATGAGGAGGTGCAGGCGTGGCTGCGCGATCACGCCGCACTCGACCATTTCACGATCGATGCGCTGACCGCGCTGGAAACGCGCCCGCGTTGCGAGCAGGTCGATGGCGCGGCGTTGCTCAATCTGCGCGGCATGACACAGGCGCAGATGGCAAGCAGCGATCCGCTCGCATCGATCCGGATGCGCGCCGATGGGCGCCGCGTGATTTCGGTGACCCGGCTGCCGCTCGACGCGCTGGATGCGGCGCGCGCAGCGATGGAGGCGGGGCAGATCCGGGACGCGGGCGATCTGATCGCGACGCTGGCGACCGCGATCACCGAACAGCTCGATCCGCATGTCGCGCAGCTTGGCGATTCACTCGACGATTGCGAGGAGCAGCTCGATCCGCGCGCCGCATTTGAGCTGCGCCGCAGTGTCAGCGCGGCGCGGCGCAAGGCGATTGGATATCGCCGCTTCCTCTATCCGCAACGGGTGGCGCTGGAGAAGCTCGCCGGGCTGCCGGTACCGTGGCTGAGTGACGAGGACCGGCTGCACATCAACGCCGCCGCCGACCGCGCGGCACGCATGGCGGAGGAGCTGGAGAGCATTCGCGAGCGCGCGGCGCTGATCCATGAGGCGCTGACCGATTTGCGCGCCGAGGTGATTGATCAGCGCTCGCTGCTGATCGCGGTGGTGGCGATGATCTTTCTGCCGCTGACGTTCATCACCGGGCTGTTCGGGATGAATGTCGATGGCATTCCCTATGCCAGACATCCCGAATCATTCTGGGTGATCACCGGCTTCAGCCTGGCGGTCGCGGCCGGGGTCGGCCTGTATTTCGTCAGGCGACACTGGTTCCGTTGAGCGGCACGACGCGGCCGGCCCGCGCGTCGATCGATCCCTGCAGCCGCGCACAATCGGCACGGGTGACGGCGAGTTCGCTGCGCGTCTCGCCCAGTTCGATCGCGCGCGCGGCGATTCGCGCGTCGAGCGAGGCGACGGTGCGCTTGAGCTCAGCGATTCGCCCGGCGCGCTCCAGCGTGCGTTCGATCCGCGCCTGAAGCACACCGAAATCGAACGGCTTGGCAATATGGTCGTCCGCCCCCGCCGCGAGCGCCGCAACCGCGCCGTCCGTATCGTTGAGCGCGGTGATCATGATCACGGGCAGGTCGGCAGTGTCGGGCGCAGTGCGAATTTCCGCCAGCGCCTCCAGCCCCGACATGCCCGGCATCACCATGTCGAGCAGGACAAGGTCGAAGCCACGCCCGGAAATCAGATCGAGCGCCTCGCGACCGCTTTGTGCCAGCACCACCATATAGCCCATCGCGCCCAGCCGTCCGCCGATGACGTGCAGGCTGGTCCGGCTGTCATCGACGACCAGGATCGTGCGCGTGTGACGCCGGCGCGAATCGCCTGTCTGGGTGTCAGGGCTCACCATGACACCCAATCTATGCCGGGAGCGTCACGATCCTGTTAACGCTGCGCTGGTGCCGTTTAGCGCTACGCTGGGCGGCGGCATCGGCCCGCTCCCCCCACCCGACCACCCAGCGGTAGCATGATATGGGTGGCCGGGTGGGGGAGCGGGCCGGTGCCGTCTTACTTGGGCTACTACTCAGCGCCGCAGAAACCACAGGATCTGGTCAACCATCATGCGCAGTTGCGCGTCGGCATCGGCCAATGGATCGCCGGGCGCGCCCATGTTGATCGCGACACCCAGCGGGGTCGGCCAGCCGCGCAGCGCGTGGACCACCGTGCGCAGCGCCGCCATGGTCGACACCGCAGCCTGCCATCCGCCCGCCGTCGCGACCATGCCCACCGGCATCCGGTCGAAATAGACGCGATCGTCGCCGCGCAGCAGCTCGACATGGTCGAGCGCGTTCTTGACCAGCCCCGACAGCGTGCCGTGATAGCCGGGCGAGCCGACGATCACCGCATCGGCGCTGCGCAGCACCGCGACGAACTGCGCGATATTGCCGTCCGGCACCGGGTCGCACAGCTCATAGGGCGGGAAGTTGATCGCCTCGCCCGTCAGCAGCGTGGTGCGTGCGCCAGCTTCCTCCGCGATCGCCAGACAGCGCGCCAGCGCGCGGCCGGTGCTCGATTCGGGGCGCGATGTTCCGCCAAGGGCGACGATGTGCGGCTTGCTCATGGCGCGGGGCTAGCGGAAACCACCGGGATCGGCCACCCTGATCGCGCGGGACGGCGAAGGAGGGACGGGGTGCAGACCAAGGGACCGCTGGCGGGGGTGCGGATCGTCGAGATCGACGCGATCGGGCCGGTGCCGTTCGCCGCGATGCTGCTCGCCGATCTGGGGGCGGACGTGGTGCGGATCGTCCAACCCGATGCGAATGCGAGCCATGTCGTCCCCAGCCTGTATCGCGGGCGGCGCGAGCTGGAGCTAAATTTCCGGCATCCGGCGGCGATCAACGAGCTGCGCGACCTGATCGACCGCGCCGACGGGTTGATCGAGGGCATGCCCCCGCGCTCGATCGATGCGCTGGGGATCGGCCCCGATGCGTGCCGGATGCGCAACCCGCGGCTGGTCTATGGCCGGGCGAGCATGTGGGGGCAGGACGGGCCGATGGCCGAGCGTCCGGGCAGCGACATCAACGTACTGGCGCTGACCGGCGCGCTGCATGCGATCGGCACGCCTGACCAGCCCGTGGTGCCATTGACCCTGCTGGGCGACCATGCCGGGTGCGGCATGTTCCTGGCGCTGGGCATGGTGAGCGCGATCCTGGGCGCGCAGGCGAACGGCGAGGGCCGGGTTGTCGATGCCGCCGCGTCGGATGGGGTCGGCACGCTGATGGCGCTGACCCAGAGCCTGGCGCAGAGCGGGCGCTGGCTCGATCGACGCGAGGCCAATCTGGTCGATGGCGGGGCGCCCTTTTACCGCACCTATCGCTGCGCCGATGAGCGCCATGTCGCGGTCGGCGCAATCGAGCCGGCGGCCTTTGCCGATCTGTGCGCGGTGCTGGGGCTGGAGGCGTCGAAAATCCCGCAGTTCGACCGTGCGGGGTGGCCGCACATGGCGCGCGAATTCGCCCGGCGCTTTGCCAGCCGGACGCGCGACGAATGGGTCGCACGCTTCCCCGATGGTGCGGCCTGTGTCACCCCGGTGCTGAGCCTGACGGAAGCGGCGCGGCATCCGCATGCACTGGCCCGGCGTCCATTGGCGAGTGGCCCGGCGGGCGGCCCGACCGCGCCGCAATTCACCCCGCGCGCGACGCCGGTAGGACCGGCGGTGGTGACGAGCGTCGGCGAGATGCTGGGGCGGTGGGTGGATTGAGGTCAAATCTCCCCTCCCGGAACGGGTCGGAGGAGGGGCGTGCGTCTGCGCGCTTCAAAGGATGCAAAGCGCATCGGCAAAACAGCGACGTGCGAGGAATCGAGCCTCGCTCGCCGCTAAACCCTCCCCTAGCCCCTCCCTTTCAGGGAGGGGAATAATAGGGGTTCAGGCCGCGCGCGCTGCACTCCACGCGCCGGCAATTTCCTCAAGGTCGTCGGCGACAGCGCGGAACGGCGCGGGGTCGCTGCCGATGCTGGCGTGGACGATCTGGTTGCGCAGACCGTGATAGAGCGTCGCGAGCGTCCGCGACACCTCTCCTCCGCGTTCGAAATCGAGGCCCCCTTCGAGCGCGAACAGGATCGCGGTGGCGCGGGCGATGCGCTCGCTCTTGACCGGGAACTGGCCGTTTTCGGTCGCGAAGGCTGCGGAGCGGAGCGCGGCGATGCACTCCTTGTACATGAGTTCGACCAGCTGGTGCGGATCGGCGGCGGCGGTGCGCCCAACCGCGTCGATGTTGCGATAGGTGGCGGCGGCGTCGGTGGTGAGGCGGATTGGGCGGGTCATCGCATCAATTCTGCTTGTTCCAGGCTTCGACCTGCGATTCGAGGAAGCTCATCGTCGATTTATAGACCGCGACCTTGGCGTCCATGCTGGCGAACTGGCGGGTCATGCGCGTGCGCGTGTCCTCGACCTTGGCGAGCACATCGGCCTTGTCCTCGTCCAGATCGGCCTTGGCGCGGGTGTAGCTCGCCTCGCTTGCGCCCAGCCCGCGCGTCGTGCTGGCGGCGGTGGCGGAGATCGCGTTGAGCGCCCCGGCGATGCCGTTGCCGGTGGCGTTGGTGCCGACCGGTTCGGCGAACAGCCGCTCGACCGCTTCGGGATAGTCGACCAGCGCCCGGCTCAGCGCGGCGGTGTCGACGCTGAGCGTCCCGTCGCGTTCGGTGCGAATGCCGATCTGGGCCAGCGTCGTCGGCTCGCCCGCTGCGCCGGTCGCGACCTGAGCGATCGTGATCTGCTGAAGCTGGCGCTTCACCGCCTTCGCCGCCGCATCGCCGCGCAGCGCGCCGTCGAGCGGGTCGAGATCCTTGTTCAGCGCCGAGAAGACCTCGTTATAGGTCGCGACGAAATCCTGTGCGGCCTGGAGCAAGGCGCTGGTCGGCGCGGCCTTGCCGATCGTCACGATCGTCCCCGGCTGGGCCGAGGACAGGTCGAGCCGGACGCCGGGGACCAGATCGGAAATGCTGTTGCCGTCGCGGCGCAGCGCGATGCCGTCGACCGCGACGATCGCGTCGGCGGCGGCGCTGCCGATCGTGGTGCCGGTCGCACCGATGCCGACATTGAGCGCAGCGAGTCCTTCATGGCCCGCCGTCTCGGTCGCGGTGAGGGTGAAGGCGCGCGCCTCCCCGCTTGCGCCCTTGACCACCAGCCGCGCGCCGCCGCTGTCGGTGACGACCGATGCGGTGATCCCGGCCTTGGCCGCGTTGATTGCGGCGGCGATGCCGTCGAGGCTGCTATTGTCCGGGCCGATGGTGATGGCGACCGGGGCGGCGCTTCCCGCCGTGAAGCCGGCCATCGCGCCATCAGCGACCGTCGCAGTGCCGAAGGTGAGGGTGAGCGTCCCCTGACCGATTGCAGCAGTGCGGTCGGTCACGGCGGCGCTGGCGGCGCTTTGCGGTGCGGCGAGCTGACGCACCTCGACCTTGGCGTTGAGCGTAGCCAGGTTCGCGCCCGACAGGCGGGTGACGCCTAGAATGCTGGAATGTGAGGTCGTAGGCTGCGTCGCGAGCGTCCCGCCGCGCGTGAGGTTCGCCAGCGCCGTGGCGAAGCCGGTGATGTTGCTCTTGTGCGTCGCCGCCGCCGTGATCTGCGCCGTCAGCGTCTCTTCGCGCTTGGTGAGCGCTGCGTTCTTCAGTTCGAACTGCGCATCGACCAGGCTCTGGACGAGCGCGGTCGTGTCGATGCCCGACCCGGTGCCGATCGTTTTCGCAATCGATTCAATGGCCATGGCCGCATTCCCCCATGCCCTCAAGAACGGCCATCACGGCCTGCCCTTTAGGCCGATTTGCACGCCGTTTTCGTCGAACTGCGCAGTCTCGGGCACCTTCACGGCGGGCATCGCTGCGCCCGCACGCTTGTCGAGGCCAAAGACGAACGCCAGCACCGTCGCGACCGCGAGATACAGGTCGTCGCGGATCTCCTGATTCTCGCGGCTGGTGAAATAGAGCGCGCGGGCGAGCGGTGGCAGCTCGATCCGCGGCACCGCGAATTCGTCGGCCAGCTCGCGAATCGCCAGCGCGATCTCGCCGCGCCCCTTGGCGACCACCACCGGCACCTGATCCTTGCCCTGATCATAGCGCAACGCGACCGAGAAATGGGTCGGGTTGGTGAGCACGACATGCGCGGTCGCGACGCTCTTGCGGAGGCCACCCTTGGCAATTTCGCGCTGACGCTGGCGACGATGGCCCTTAGCCTCGGGCGAGCCTTCGGTTTCCTTATATTCGTCCTTTACTTCCTGCAGGCTCATCTTGAGCCGCTGCATGTGGCGGAAGATCTGGATCGGAAGGTCGACGCCCGCGATCAGCAGCAATCCGCCCGCCATGACGAGAACCAATGTGGCAAAGGTATCGCCGAGCGACTTCACCGCCGTGCCGAGGTCGGACGAGACCAGACCCATCGTCATCGGCGCCGATCCCCACAGCAGCCACGCGCCCATGCCACCGAGCAGCACGACCTTGAGCAGCGACTTGCCGAGTTCGATCCAGCCGGTCGGGCCGAAGATGCGCTTGAGCCCGGAGCCGGGATTGATGCGATTGCCCTTGGGTGCCATCAGCTTGCCGTTGAAGCGCAGCGCGCCGAGCGCTGCCTGGCTCAGCACCGCGCCGCCCAATGCGATGGCGAGCAGGGCGCCCATCGACGGGGCGAGCTTCCACCCGGCGGTGGCGAGCGGCTTCCAGGGCTGGAAACTCTCGATATCGGCGCGGCCGAAGCTGAAGCTCGCCGCCATCACCTCGCGGATCGCCGACAGCAGTTGCGGCCCCATCAGGATCATCCAACCACAGCCGAGCAGCATGATCAGCGCCGCGCCGAACTCGCGCGATTTGAGCAGGTCGCCATCGTCGAGCGCCTTTTGCTTGCGCTTGGGTGTTGGTGCTTGTGTCTTTTCGCCCGCGCTCTCCGACATCAGCCGAGTCCTCCGAGCACCAGCGCCTGTACGGCGTCGAGCGCCTCACGCACGATGACGAGCATGTAGTCGCCCATCGCGGGCATGCCGGCGAGCAGCGCGAGGACACCCATGGCGAGGCTGGCGGGAATGCCGATCGCGAACAGGTTGAGCGCGGGGGCCGAGCGCGAGAGCATGCCGACGACGATGTTGAGGCACAGCAGCAGAAAGCCGACCGGCAGCGCGAGCAGCAGCCCGGCGAGGAAGGCGTAGCCGCCGAACAGCACGATGTTCATGAGCTTGCCCGGCGTCAGCCACGCGCCGCCGGGGGGCAGCAGTTCGTAGGAGCGCACGATCAGCTCGACCAGCACCAGATGCCCGTCGACCGCGAGGAACAGCAGGGTGAGCAACACGGTCAGGAACTGCCCTAGCGCGGGGGTGGACTGGCCGGTCTGCGGGTTGATCGCGGTGGCGAAGCTGAGGCCCATCGATACGCCGATCACCTCGCTCGCCACCAATGGCGCGGCAAAGGCGATCTGGAGGATGAAGCCGAGGGCGAGGCCGACCAGCGCCTCCGCCGCGACGGCGAGGATCGTGGTCAGCACGAACACCTCGCCCGGCACCGCAATCGGCGCGGCCTGCATCGACAGGATCGAGACGGCGGCGGTCAGCAGGATGCGGACGTTGAGCGGCACCGCGATTGCGCCGAACACCGGCGCGGCAAGGAAGGCCGCACCGACGCGCACCATCGTGAACAGCAGCGCCCAGAGCTGCGGTTCGATCGCGAGGCCGAAGCCGAGCATGTTAGTGGATGCTGGCCGAGGTCGGCGCCCAGCGCGTGCGGAACAGATCGTCACGCCGCGCATCGGGGCGACGTAGCGACGGGCGCGGCGGCTGTGGCGGGGCGGCGGGAACGGGTGTGCTGAAAGTCATTTCACAAGGTCCGGGATGCGTTCGAAGATGGTGGTGGTGAAGTCGCCGAGCAGCGTCATGATCATGCCGCCGAAGATCACCAGGCTGACCCCGACGATCGCGAGCTTGGGCACGAAGGTCAGCGTCTGTTCCTGGATCGACGTCGCCGCCTGAATCATGCCGAGGATCAGGCCCGACAGCAGCGCCGGGATCAGGATCGGGGCCGAGGCCAGCGCGAGGATCCACATCGCTTCGCGCGCGACCGACAGGAAATAGTCTGCGTCCATGGTCCGGCTATCCCGAGAAGCTTGAAGCGAGGCTGCCCATCGTCAGCGCCCAGCCATCGACCAGCACGAACAGCAGCAATTTGAACGGCATCGAGATGATCGTCGGCGACATCATCATCATGCCGAGGCTCATCAGCACGGTGGCGACGATCAGGTCGATGACGATGAACGGCAGGAAGATCAGAAAGCCGATCTGGAACGCGGTCTTGAGTTCGCTGGTGACGAAAGCGGGCAGCAGGATCGAGAAGGGCGTGTCCTGCGGATTGGCGATCGGGCCGGTCTTGGCGATGCCGGCGAACATCGTGATGTCCTTTACCCGCGTCTGCTTGAGCATAAACGCGTGGAGCGGCTTTCCCGCCTCCTCGATCATCTGCGTCGCGCCTATGCGGCCTTCGGCATAGGGCTGGATCGCGGTGCGGTTCATCACCTCGATCGTCGGGGCCATGATGAAGAAGGACAGGAACAGCGAAAGGCCGACCAGCACCTGATTGGGCGGGGTCTGTTGCAGGCCCAGCGCCTGACGCAGGATCGCGAGCACGATGATGATTCGGGTAAAGCTGGTCATCATCAGCAGGATGCCCGGCAGCACCGTGAGCAGGCCCATGATGATGAGCACCTGCAGCGACAGGCTGAGCGGCGCGTCGCCGCCACCCAGGTCGCCGAGCGCGCGGTCGATCGCATCGCCCGCACCCGGAGTCGCAGCGGCGGTGGGCGCAGCGGCGGCGGCTTCCTGCGCGAAGGCCGGGGCGACCGCGAACAATGCCAGCGCCAACGCGCCGAGCAGGAGCATGAGGTGGCGCAGCATCGGGCTCATCCGTCGATCCGGTCGATCAGGGTGACGCCGTTACGGCTGACCGAAACGAGCAGGCGCTTGCCCTCAACCTCAAGCACCGCGATGCGCGTGCCGGTCGAGACCATCATCGTTTCCTTGACCTTGAGCAGCCGATCGCCCTGATTGCCGGGCAACCGCGCCTCAAGCTTGCGCCAGAGATAGAGGCAGCCGATCAGCAGGCCGCAGACGAGCGGCAGCAGCACGACCAGCTTGAGGATGTAGGACCACATCATGGTCGGTCAGCCCCGCTTTTCGGGCGCGACCAGTTCGGTCATGCGCACGCCGAACTTCTTGCCGACCGTGACCACTTCGCCCCGACCGATCAGCGTGCCGTTGACGAACACGTCGAGCAGCTCGTCGGCCTCGCGGTCGAGTTCGATCACGCTGGTTTCGGCCAGCGCGAGCAGCTCGCGCAGCGTCAGCGTGGTCGATCCGATCTCGACGGTCAGCTTGACCCCGACATCCTGGAGCAGGTGGAAATTGGCGGCGGCCGCGGTTTCGGCGGCGAAGCTGCCGGTCATGTCGTTCATCGTGCGTCCTCGAGCTCAGGGGTGTCGAAACGGGTCAGGCGAATTGCGGCGCGGCCATTGGCGGTGCCGACGGTGCCGCTGCCGATGCGGCGCGGGCCGACCATCACCGGCACATCGGGGCCGAAGCTGATCGGAATGACGTCGCCGGGCTTGAGCGCCATCAGCGTCGAAGCGGGCACGATCGGCTCGGCCAGCACCGAACGGACCGGCAGGCGCACGCCGAGCGCGGCGCGGGTCAGCGCATTGCGCCAGTGCGGCTCGACCTCGGGCTCGCCGCCGATCACCTTGGCGGTGAGCGCCGGGCTCCACGGTTTGAGCGCGCTGACGGGGTAGAGAATGTCGATCCAGTGCGGCTTGCCGCTGCCCTGTGCGACGCCGATGCGGGTGACGACCATCGCGTCGCCGCCATCGATCTCCGGCGCAACCGACAGCGGCGTCGGCGCGGGGGCGAAGCTGAAGTCGATCTCGGCGAGCAGCTCCCAGGCCGGGCGCAGCTGCGCCGCGATGCTGTCGGCCACCCGGTGCAGCAGCGTTTCCGCCGACCCGGTAAAGTCGGTCGGCATCGGGTGTGGTGCCTCACCATCCCCGCCGAAGAAGCGGTCGAGCATTTCGTAGCTGAGCTTGCCGTCGATCAGAATGAAGGCACGGCCCCGCCCCGGCGACATGGCCAGCGGCAGCCACGCGGTGAGCCCGGCGGGCCGTTCCGCGCGGTAATCGGCGTGGCGCTGCACCGCCAGCGGCTCAGCCCAGACGCGCAGCCCTTCGCCGAGCAGCGGTTCGAACACCGGCTTCAACGATTTGGCGAGCCGGGCGGTGAGGTGCTGCACGCCGCGCAGGTCGCCGAACGGGTTGAGGTTCGCGGCCCCCAAAGCGGGCGCGTGCTCGGCGCCGGCGCGCGAACGCTCACGCCGATCCGACGCGTTTCCCTGAAGGGTCATCTCTGAAGGGCCGTTAACCATGCCCGTTCACTGAACGATGAAATTGGTAAAATAGACGTTAGCAATCCCGCCAAATCCCTCTTTTTCCTTGAGGACGCCGTTGATTGCGGCGGCGAGGCGCTTTTGCAGGCGGGTTTTTCCGTCGGCGGTGAAGACATCGTCCTCCGCCGTTTCGCCGAGCGCGAGCAGGATCGCCGAACGGACCGCAAGTTCATGCGTCTTCAGATTGTCGACGACGCGGTTGTCATAGGGGGTCGAGACCGCGATCCCGACCTGCACGAAATGGACGCTCTCGCGCAGATTGGAGGTGAACTCCTTCTCCATCTGGTAGTAAGTGGAGGCATATTTGTCGCCGCCCTCGCCCTTTGGCGTCGGCTTGCCCTTGCTCTCGCCGCCCTCTTCGCCTTCCTTCCCGGCGGAAGCGCGGATTTCCTCGCTCTTGGGGACGAGGCGCGGCGTATCGGCATCGGCGCTCTCGCCCTGCGCGGCGCCCCCGCCGAGCAGGCCGGAATTGGCGGCGTAGAGGCCGCCACCGACGCCGCCGCCGATCAGCACGACCAGGCCGGTGCCGATCATCAGCCATTTCATCATCCCGCCCTTTTTCTTCGCGGGCGCTGCGGTTGCTTCGGTATCGCTCATCTCAAATCCCCCTCAGGATGGTTCAGGCGACCCGCGCGTCAGACGCGGCGCCGGTGTCCGCGCGCGCCGATGCCGGGCGGGCGGGTGTGGATGGGTGGTTGGGCTGCTGTTGCTGGCCGCGCTCGCCGCTGCCGCTGTCGACGCTCGACTGGCCGAGCTTCAGCCCGCGCGCTTCGGCGAGTTCGGCAAGGCGCGGGGCAGCGTCGGCGAGCAGCTGGCGGGTTGCGGGGTTCTCGGCGGTGAAATGCACCTGGAGCCGATCGCCATCGCGGCGGATCGAGACATCGACCGCGCCCAAATTCTCGGGCGCGAGGCGGATGCGCGTGTCCGCCGCCTCGACGCCCTCACGCAGCGCGGCGATGCGTTCGATCATCTTGCCGGTCCAATCGTCGCGGCTGAGGTCGAGCGGGGCCTGATCGGCCGGCGCGGTCGCTTGCACGGTGGTGCGCTGAAGCTCGACCGAGCGCAGCAGCTGGATTTCCGGGCTGGTCGGGTCGGCCGGGGTGGCTGTGTCGAGCGGTTCGACCAACGGTGCGGCGAGAGCAGCGGCGAAGACCTGCGCGGCGGGTGCGGCCTGCATGACCGGCGGCAGCACGGCGGTCAGTCGCGCGGCAAGCTCGGGCGCCGCAGCGGTGGCGCGGTCGATCCGAACCTCCGCCGCGGCGACCCCGCCCCCTACGCCCGGCTCGGCCTGGGCCGGAACCGCGCGCAGGGTGCGAAGCGGGGTGGAAACTGGGGTTGACGTCGGAGCATTAGACGCCGGTGCCAGCGACGCGGCGAACCCATCGCCGTCAGCAGCGCCCGTCGCTTCACCGGGGAGCGGCGCCGCCTCGGGCAGATCGCACGGCATTGCGGCGGCCTCCACGGGATCGGCGATCGGCGCAGCGACCGGAGCGGCGGGCATGCCGACCGCAATACGGGCAGGCAGCGGGGCTTCGAGCGGGAGCGGCATCAGCCCCTCCGGCATCCACGCCAGCAGTGCTTCATCCGTGTCGCTATCGTCGCCCGTTGCCGCGCCATTGCCGGGTACCGGCAAATCCTTGCCGCCCGCGGCAACCAGCTTGCCGGTCGCGGGCGCGAGGCCGGGCATCACGCAGTCGAGCGCCAGCTTGAGATCGAACCCCCCGGGACCCGTCGCAGGCACGGCGCGCGGCGCGATTGCGGACGGAGACAGGGCGATGGCGGTCGAGGCGAGCAGGTCGGTCACGTCGGGCGAAACTCCTTCGCCCGGTGATCAGCAAGGATCGTGCCGTTTTCTCGGGATGGCCGGCATGTCCTCCAGCGCGCGCATCGCGCGGCGGGCGGCATTTGCCTCGGCACGTTCGATCAGCTTCTCGATCGCGCTCTGGTCGCGCTTGGCTTCCTGCGTCGCGCTGCGGGCATGATCGAGCCCGCGCTGGGCATCGGCGACGCGGCGCTCGGCGGCGAAGGCGGACTGGTGCAGCCGTTCGCGATAGTGCGCGGCGGCGATCAGGCTGGTCGCGCTGCCGGGCAGCGGCGCGGGCGACGGCGCGACGCCCTGTGCCAGCGATTCGATCCGGGCACGCAGCGCCTGTTCGGCGGCGACCTTCTCCCGCGCCGCAGCCTCGCTCGCGCGCACCATGTCGAGCTGGAGCGTGCGGACGCGGTGCAGGCGACCGAGCTTTTTAGTGTGTTTGTCCAATCAATCCTCCCCGGCACGGGGAGGTGGCAGCGCGCAGCGCTGACGGAGGGGGCCCGAGGCATCGGACTCCCTTGCCTCGGGCCCCCTCCACCAGCCTTCGGCTGGTCCCCCTCCCCGTTCCGGGGAGGATCTTATCCGGTCACGCATCCCCGAACACGCCGACCAGTTCGGTCACGGCTTCGTCGAGGCTGACCGTCTCGTCATAGGGCTGGCGGATATAGTCGAGCACGGTGTCGTGGCAGGCGATCGCGGCATCGATCTGGGCATCGGCGCCCGCGCGATAGGCGCCCATCAGGACGAGATCGCGATTCTCTTCATAGGTCGCGAGGTGACGGCGCAGCACGCGCGCGGCGGCGACGTGCGTCTTGTCGGCGATGTCGGTCATCACGCGGCTGACCGATGGCCCAAGGTCGATCGCGGGATAAACGCCGCGTTCGGCCAGCGCGCGGCTGAGTACGATATGGCCGTCAAGGATCGAGCGGGCGCTGTCCACCACGGGATCGTTGCCGTCGTCGCCATCGGCGAGCACGGTGTAGATCGCAGTGATCGACCCGCCGGTGTGGACGTCGGTCCCGGCCCGCTCGATCAGGCTGGGCAACATCGCGATGGCGCTGGGCGGATAGCCGCGCGCGCTGGCGGGTTCACCCAGTGCCAGCCCGATCTCCCGCCCGGCATGCGCGACGCGGGTGAGCGAATCCATGATCAGCAGCACCTTCTTGCCCTCGTTGCGAAAGGCTTCGGCGATGGCGGTGGCACGCAGCGCGCCACGGATACGCAGGACCGGCGAGTGGTTGGCCGGGACCGCGACCACCACCGAACGCGCACGTGCCGCGCCAGCGACCTTGGTTTCGAGAAAGTCGGACACTTCGCGCGAGCGTTCGCCGATCAGGCCGATGACGATCACATCGGCCTTGGCCGCGCGGACCATCATGCCGAGCAGCACGGATTTTCCGACGCCCGATCCCGCCATGATGCCGACGCGCTGGCCCTGACCGATGGTCAGCAGGCCGTTGATCGCGCGCACCCCGACATCCATCGGCTGAAGCACGCGCCCACGGTCGAGCGGCGACTGGATCTTGCCGGCGAGCGGCCATTTGCCTGCCCCGCGAATCGGGCCGAGCCCGTCAATCGGCTTGCCTGCGCCATCGACGACGCGGCCGAGCAGCGCCGCACCGACCTCGGCCTCGCCGGGAGGGCCAACCGGGCGGACGGGGGCGTTGGGCAGCAAGGCGGCGGGGCCGCCCAGGTTCATCAGCAAAGTCTTGCCGCCGCGAAAGCCGATCACTTCGGCTTCGACGCGATGCTCGCCCGTGCCGATCGCGCAGACCGTGCCGACCGGGAGCGACAGGCCAACGGCCTCCATCAGCAGCCCGTCATAGGAGGACAGGCGGCCCGACACTTTGGGCTGGGGCCGGAATCCGCCACCGGCGAGACCGTCGAGATAGGCGGCACTGAAATCGTTGAACATGCGCCCTCAGATCGCGGGAGGAATAGGCACGCGGTCGATCGCCTGCGCCAGTTGTTCGAGCCACAATTCGGGGCCGTCCTCGACGATGGTCGAGGCGCTTTCGATGACGAAGGCGCCGCGCTTGAGCTGGGCGTCGCCGACCGGGAAGACCGTCTTGGGCAGGTGATCCTGCACCAAAGCGACATCGTCGGGGTGGAGCCGCAGGATCGCCGATTCGGCGCTGTCGGCAAGCAGGTCGGTCGCCGCCTCGATTCGGTGCGCGAGCACGTCGGGGGCAACCCCCGCCTCGCCGATCATGCGGGTGACGAGGTGCAGCACGGTCTGGCGCAGATGCCCGGCCATGCGCGCGCGATCGAAATGCGCCCCGCGGGCCAGCGCGTCGCTGACCTGGGTCAGCAGCGCAGTCTGCGCCGCTGTAGCCGCGTCGGCCTCGGCACGACCGGCGGCGAGCCCTTCGGCATAACCCGCTGCACGCGCGGCGGCGACCGGGTCGACGAATGGTGCGGGTTCGGCGGCGGCCTTGTCCGCCTCGAACATGTCCCACCCTTCGGTAGGCTTGTGACCCGGCGCTTCGGGCGCAAAGTGGCGGGGCGTCGCAGGCGGGCGCGGCGCGATCGCGCGCGCCGCGAAGGCATCGGGCGGGGCGAAGGCGCGTTTGAGCGCGTCCGCAATCCCGTCGCCGCGCGCGGCCAGGCCGGGGACGAAGTTAGACATAGTCGTCGTCTCCGCCGCCGCCCGGCATCGTGATCGTGCCGTCCTTCACCAGCTGGCGGGCGATTCCGATCATCGCCTTTTGCGCGTCGAGCACCTCGGCCATCTTCATTGGGCCACGTGCTTCCAGCTCGTCGCGGATCGTGTCGGCCGCGCGGCTCGACATGCACGACAGGAAACGGGTGCGCGCAGCCTCGTCCACGCCCTTGAGGCTGCGGACCAGTATGTCGCTGTCGATGTTGCGGAGCAAAGTCCCCATATTCTTGTCGTCGAGCTCGAGCAGATTGTCGAAGACGAACATCGCTTCCTCGATCGCACGGGCGATTTCGCGGTCGATCTTGGCGAGCTTGGGCATCACCTTCTGCTCGGTGATCTTGCGTGCCGAGGACATGATCTTCCCCGCCTCGCGCGCGCCGCCCATCTGGACGCCGGCAACCCGCTTGGGCTGGCCAGCATGGCGTTCGAGGACCTGGGTCAGCGTCGCGATCGCGTCCGGAGTCACTGGGCCAAGGCGGGCCACGCGGCGCAACACTTGCGGCTGGTTCGCCTCGGGCAGCATTTCCAGCACCTGTGCCGCGACGGCGGGATCGAGATGCGCCAGCAGCACAGCGGCGATCTGCGGATGCTCGTCCTCGAGCATCCCGGCAATCTCGGTCGCGTCCATCCAGGCGAGCGCGCTGATCGATTCGGCGGGTTCGGGCGGCAGGATGCTGGCGAGCACGGTCCCCGCCCGCTCCGGCCCCAATGCCTTGGTCACCACCGTTTCGAGCTTGGGCCGCGGATCGAACTGGATCGCGCTGCGCTCCTGCGCGCGGCCGGTGAAATCGTCGAGGACCTGCGCCATTTCCCATTCGCTGACATCGGCCACGGCCATCATCGCCGCGCCGAGCTGACGCACCTCATCCGGATCGAGCTTTTGCAGGATCGCAGCGGCCTCTTCGTCGCCGACCACCATCATCAGCACGGCGGCGCGTTCGACGCCCGTAAAGCGGCGCGGGGCGTTCATCTTACTGGCCCTCCGTGCGGATCATGTCGCGCACCGCGAGCGCAGCGCGCGCCGGATTTTCGCGTGTGAAATCGCGCACCAGCCCCACCCGGTCGCCGAGCGACAGGCCGGACCCGGCAAGCATCTGCGGGCTGACCGGCGTCGGCAGCTGCACGCCATCGGCGGCGCCCATCGGCGCACCGGCCACACGCGCATCGTCGCGGCGGCGCATCAGCGCGCGGGCGAGCGGACGCACACCGAGCAGCAGGACGAGCAGCGCGATCACCAGCGCAGTGACGTTGCGCGCGACCATCGCGAACCATGGCGTTTCGTAGAAGGGAATGCCCTCCGCCTCGGCAGCGGCGTTGGTGCTGAACTTGCGGCTGACCACCGTGACCTGATCCTGGCGCTCCGCCTTATAGCCGACCGTCGCCTTGACCAGTTCGTCGATCTGACGAATTTCGACCTGGCCGCGCGGTTTGCCCGGCTCCTCGCGCAGCAGCACCGCGACCGACAGCCGCTTGATGCTGCCCGGCATGTTGCGGGTGACCGAAACCTCACGGCCATTGCTGTAGGTGCGGGTGAAGCTGTCGCTCTGCTTCATGCCGGGGGCAGCCGCCGGAGTCGCGGGCTGGCCGGGCTGAGCGGGAGCGCCGGGCGTCGGCGTCGCAACCGTGCTCGGCGCCGGGGGCACGTTGGACAGCGCGCCGGGGATGCCGCCGGGCGCACCCGCCGCACCGTCGCGCGGCGCGCCGGTCCAATTGCCCTGTTCGGCGCGGACCACCGTGCCTTCCTTGTCATAGCTTTCGCGGGTGGCCTGGTTCTCGTCCAGATCGACCTCAGCCTGCACCTCGGCGCTGAAATTGCCCGCGCCGAGCAGCGGGGTCAGCAGCGTCACCAGCTGTTGCCGCACCTTGTCCTCAACCCGGTTCTGGAAATCGATCCGCGCGTCGCCGGCGCTCGATTCCTGCCCGGTCTTGCTCAGCAGCGCGCCCATCTGGTCGACGATGGTCACCGCATCGGGCTTCATCCCCGGCACCGACGAGGCGACGAGGTTGACGATCGATCGGACCTGCGCGTCGCTGAGCGTGCGGCCGGGCTGGAGCTTGACGATCACCGAAGCGCTCGGCTCGGCCTTGTCGCGCACGAACACGCTGGCTTCGGGGGTGGCGAGATGCACCCGCGCCTCGGCCACCGTGTCGATCGCGCCGATCGAACGGGCCAGTTCGGTCTCGCGCGCCTGGCGCAACCGTTCCCCCTCGACCGCGCGGCTCGCGCCCATTGGCATATTGTCGAGCAGGGCGTAGCCGCCCGGTGCAGCCTTGGGCAGGTCCTGTCCGGCGAGCAGCATGCGCGCCTTGTGATAATCGTCCTCGGCGACGGTGATCGAACCCGACCCGTCGATGCCATTGGCGATGCTCGCGGCGTCGAGCGCCTGTGCCACCGCCGCCTTGTCGCTTTCGGGCAGGTTGGCGAACAGCACGCGCTGCGGCGGGGTCGACAGCATCATCCAGGCCAGAGCGGCAGCGCCGATCAGGCCGAGCATGAAGATCAGCGGCAGGCTGCGCTTGACCGCCGGCTGGGCGAAAATGTCGCCCAGCTGCTTGAGCGGGTTGGCCGCGCCGCCGCTGGTGGCGGGGACGGGGGCGTCGGTGGTGGCGATGGCGTTGCTCATGGTCAGACCGGCATGCTCATGATGTCACGATAGGCGGTCAGGAGTTTGTTCCGGACCTGAAGCGTCGCTTCGAAGCCAACCGACGCTTCCTGGCGGGCGAGCATCACCTTGGCGATGTCGACCGTTTCGCCGCGCTCGTACGAGGCGGAGAGTTCGCTGGCGCGGGCCTGCGCTCCGTTCACGTTCGCCACCGCCTGCTGCATCGTGTCGATGAAGCTGGACGGGCCGGCGGGCTGGACGCCCGGCGTTCCAACCGGAGCGGCGGCCCCGCTGGTTGCGCGCTGCAGCGCTTCGTTGCGTTCGAGGATCTGGGCGCGCAGCTGCATCACCCGGTCGACGCCACCCGCGCCGCCCACTCCGCCGATCCCGCTCATGCGCTAATCCTCCGGACCAGGTCTTCGCCCTGCTCGCGCGCCTTGGCGAGGCGGTAGCGCAGCGTGCGTTCGGAGATGCCGAGCCGCTTGGCGGTCTCGATCCGGCTGCCGCCGCACGCCGCCAGCGTCTCGCGGATTGCGGCGAACTCACTGAGCTGGACGATATTGCTGAGCTGTCCGGGCTCGGCCTGCACCGGCGCCGCCGAGACGCGCGGACGATCGAAGATGAGGTGATCGGGCGTGATCGCGTCGCCCATGCACAGCAGGAGCGCGCGCTGGATGACATTCTCGAGCTCACGGACATTGCCCGGCCAGTCATGCGACTGGAGCACCGCCAGCGCCTCGCGCGTCACCCAGGGCAGCTGCGCGCGGCCCGCGCTGTGACGCAGCACCATCGCCGCCGCCAGCGCAGCCACGTCGCCGGGGCGCGCGGCGAGCTGCTTTGTCGAGAGCGGGAAGACCGACAGGCGGTAGTAAAGGTCGGCGCGGAACCGGCCCTCCATCACTTCGGCCTGAAGATCGCGGTTGGCGCAGGCGATGACGCGCACGTCGATCTTTTCAGCGGCAGTCGCGCCGATCGGCACGACCTCACGCTCCTGCAATGCGCGGAGCAATTTGGCCTGGAGCGCGAGCGGCATTTCGGCGACTTCGTCGAGCAGCAGCGTGCCGCCATTGGCCGCACGGAAAAAGCCTTCGCCCGACGCATTCGCGCCGGTGAACGCGCCCTTCTGGTGCCCGAACAGCAACGCTTCGAGCATGGTTTCGGGCAGCGCCGCGCAATTGACCGCGATGAACGGGCCGTCGCGGCGGGTGGAGCCGTTATGGATCGCCTTGGCCAGCACTTCCTTGCCGGTGCCGGTCGGGCCGTTGATCAGTACGGTGATGTCGGCGGCGGCGACGCGTTCGGCCAGCGCATAGAGCGCCAGGCTTTCGGGATCGGCGGCGACCGGCGCATGCGCGCCACGCAACATTGCGCTGGCAAAGCCGGTGGCGACCGCAGTGTCATCGGCACCATAGGACAACCGGGCGGGATTGCCGTCGTTGAACGGGATCGCCGCGACCGGCCCCTCGGCCAGCACCAGGGTGCGGGCGGAAACCGGGGGCGCTTCGCCCTCGACGATCATGAACAGGTCGCCGGGCATCGGCTTCACCTTGTCGGCGGCACCGATCGTGAACCCTTGCGAGCGCAGCGCCGAAACCAGCGCATAATTCTGGCGAAGGACTGCGGCCGACGGAAAGATGGTCTGCATTCGAGAACCCCCTGTTGAACGGGGGAATGCGGGATTGGTGGTAAACGCCGAGTAAACCAATTCAAAAAAACAGCATTTTTCGGCTCCAGTTCGCCGCGCGTGCCTCTACGCGCGCGCGAGACCCGCGAAAAACTGCGCAGAAAACTGCTTAATCCGCCGCGCACCCTGCCGTTCACCCCTGTGGCGGCTCGGGCTCCTTCGCATTCAGGGGGGAACGGGGAGACGCCGGATTGAACGGAGACAAGACATGACTGTTATCGGAACGAACATCGCGAGCCTGCGCGCCGCGAATGCTTCGAAGATGGCGTCGGCCTCGCTGCAGACCGCCATGGAGCGTCTGTCGACTGGCAAGCGCATCAACACTTCGAAGGACGACGCCGCCGGCCTCGCCATCGCATCGACGATGACCTCGTCGATCCGCGGCATGAGCCAGGCAATCCGCAACGCCAATGACGGCGTCAGCCTCGCCCAGACCGCCGAAGGTGCGCTGAGCGAAGTCACCAACATGCTGCAGCGCATCCGCGAGCTGTCGGTCCAGTCGGCTTCGGGCACCTATTCGGACAGCGACCGCACCAACCTTCAGTCGGAAGTGACCGCGCTGACCTCGCAGATCTCGTCGGCGCTGACCACGACCAAGTTCAACGGCGTTTCGCTGTTCACGACGACCTCGGGCGGCACGGGCACCAGCACGACGATCCAGACCGGCTATAACTCGGGCGAGACCGTCGCGATCGCGATCGGCAATATCGACCTGAGCACCATGTCGGCCGGCACCCGCGCCGCCACTCAGGCGGATGTCGATGCCGGGACGACCCGCGAAGCGACTGCCGACGACGTGACGGCGGGCGCAACCCGCGCCGCCACCGCCGCGGACGTGACCGCCGGTGCCACCCGCGCCGCAACGGCGGACGACGTGACGGCCGGTGCGACCCGCGCCGCGACGCAGGACGATGTCGATGCGGGCGTGACCCGTGAGGCGACTGCGGCGGACGTGACGGCCGGGGTGACCCGTGCAGCAACTGCCGACGACGTGACGGCGGGTGCGACCCGCGTCGCCACCCAGGCTGACGTTGACGCCAACCTGATGCGCCCGGCGACTCAGGAAGATATCGATAACGGCTTTGGCGGCGCGGTCGGTGACGACATCGCGGTTGCAGTCGGCGACGAAGTCCTCGCCGAGGAAGGCGATCAGATCGTCGTGAGCGAAGGCGATGAGATCACGGTCTCGGTCGGCGACCAGGTCGCTGCCGAGGAAGGCGACCTGATCGCGGCGGAAGTCGGTGACCAGATCGCGGCGGAAGTCGGCGACGACATCGTGGTTTCGGTCGGTGACGATATCGAAACGACCGGTCTGTCGGTTGCGACGTCGGCAGCGGCGACTGCATCGCTCGCCACGATCGACGCGCTGCTGACCACGGTCAACACGGTCCGCGCCGGCCTTGGTGCCAGCCAGAGCCGCCTCGAATCGGTGGTCAACAACCTGACCAGCAACGTCACCAACCTCACCGAAGCGCGCAGCCGCATCGAGGACGCCGACTTCTCGGCCGAAACGACCGCGCTCGCCAAGGCGCAGATCCTGAGCCAGGCATCGACCGCGATGCTCGCCCAGGCCAACCAGTCGCAGCAGAACGTCCTTACGCTGCTTCGCTAAGCGTGTGCCGGTCGGGGTGTCACCCCCCTGACAGGCGCCACGGCCGGTCACCCTTCCCTGTTGGAAGGGCATGCGAGGAAACCCCGGTGGTCGAAAGACCGCCGGGGTTTTTCTATTTTGTTGGCTATTCCTCCCCCAGCTTGCTGGGGGAGGGGGACCGCGCCCGTAGGGCGTGGTGGAGGGGCGGCTGCGCAGACAGCCGTGGACAGCTCGGCAAAATTCCGCCGCTTGCAGCGGCGGCCCCTCCGTCAGCGCTGTGCGCTGCCACCTCCCCTGAGCAAGCTCAGGAGAGGAATTGATGCCTTACTCCCCCGGCTTGCCGCCGGGGGTCCAGTCGGGACGGTAGTCGCCGTCGGCGAGCCAGCGCACCGGGCCGATCAGCGACTGGACCGCGCGCGTCATGAACGGGATGTCGAGATTGGCGATCGTGTCCTGCGGCGAGTGATAGGTCGGCGTCACCGCCCAGCCCGAAATGGTGTGCGCGACCACCCCGCGCAGCGCGAGCTGGTAGTTATCCGATCGCGCGAAGAAGTTCTGCTCGGGATAGGGGTCCTTCGCCACCAGCGCGCCGCGCTCGACCAGTGCCGGGCCGAGCGTCGAGCGTTCGAACCCGGTCATCATCATCGTGCCGGCGGGCAGCTTGGGATCCTGCGCCCCGATCATCTCGAAAGCGAGGTTGGCGACGATGTCGTTCAGCGGCACCGGCGGCGCGGCGGCGAAGGCGCGCGATCCGAAGCCGCCCATCTCCTCCGCCCCGAACGCCGCGAACAGGATGCCACGCTTGTGCCGCTTTCCGCTGCTCAGCGCATGGGCGAGTTCGAGCACGGCCGCGACGCCCGACGCATCGTCGTTGGCGCCATACATCACTGTCCCGTCGGGCTGGACGCCAAGGTGATCGACATGCGCGGCGAGCAGGATCACCCCCGCCTTGAGATCGGTGCCGGGCAGATAGCCGATCGCGTTGGTGGTCTCGACCTCTTCGCGGATCAGGTTGAGCTGCATCGCGACCGGCTTGCCCGCAGACTTCGCCGCCTTGTCGAACGCCGCAGCGGGGAGGACGATCACCGACAGGCCGTCCTTGGGCGGCTGGCTGGCGAGGTAGGAGGTCAGGCGCGGCTGCTTGCCGATCTGCTCCCATAATTTCGCGGTCGCCTCGCTCGCGCGGAGCACCAGCAGCTTGGTCCCCTTGCCGCGCGTGGCGCGGATCGCGGCGGAGGGTGAGATCTTTGCGCCCGCCACGAACACGATGTCTCCAGCGGGGAGCGTGGCGGCATCGTCCCCGGCATGGACTGCCGCAGTGCCCGCCACGCGATCGGCACCGCCAAGAATCAGCGTCGCGCCTTTGATCGCCTTGCCGGCGACCGTAACCGCCGGTTCGCCGTCAAGGCGCGGACGGATGACCTTGACCTTTTGCACATAGGAGTCCGTGCCCGGCGCGGGCTGCAGCCCATAGCCCTGAAAGCGCGCCGCCACATAGGCGGCGGCGATCGCCTCATCCCGCGTCGCGCTGCCGCGCCCCTGCAGCTCCGGCCCGGCGAGGAAGCGGACATGCGCCGAAATCCATTCGGGCTTGACCGTCCAGTCGGTCGCCGGCGCCGCGCTGGTGACCGGCGCGGGCGCGGCGGTCTGGGCGATGGCGGGTGCGGCGAGCGCGGTGCAGAGCAGTGCGGCGGCGAAGATACGCTTCATGGTGACCCCTCAAACTGATCGCGCGACCCTAACGGGGACTGCGCGCAGGGCAAGGCATCAGGCTTCAGGCCGGGTCCATAGCCAGCCACCGATCACCACCGCTGCGCCGATCGGGATCAGCGGCCACGGCATCGCGGTCAGTGCGAGGGTCAGCGCGATGCTGACGGCAAAGGCGATGCTGGCCGCGACCTTGCCGCTGCGGCTGACCGCGCCCTTTTCGCGCCAGCGGACGATGTGCGGGCCAAAGCGCGGATGCTCGATCAAGCGGCGTTCCAGACGCGGCGAGCTGCGCGCGAAGCAATAGGCCGCCATGATCACGAACACCGTCGTCGGCATCACCGGCAGGATCGCGCCGATCACGGCCAAGCCGAGACAGATAAATCCGGCGATCAGATAGAGATGGCGACGCACCCCGCTTGCGTAGCACGCCAGTCGCGACTGTCTCGCAAAAAGCGCGTTACCCCAATCGGCGCATCAACCCCTTTTTCAGTCGATCATGCGCGCTCTTCTTGATCTGGCAGATGCGCGCGGCGCCGACGCCGAGCACCTGACCGATTTCCTCGAGGTTCAGTTCCTCGACATAATAAAGCTGCACCACCAGCTGCTCCTTCTCGGGCAGCTCCGAAATCGCTTCGATCAGTGCCTCGCGCTGGTCGGCGTCGGCGAGCTGGTCGAACGCATCGGGTTCGTCGGACATGAACCACGGGCCTTCGTCCGAATAGACATCGTCGATCGAATCGAACCGTACCGCCTCTGCGCTGGCATAGTCGCTGCGCAATTTGTCGACGGTGACGCCCAGCTTCGATGCGACCGCCGCCTCGTCCGGGCGCTTCCCGTCGTCGGTCAGCGCGGTCACCGCGTCCTGATAGGCGCGGCGGCGCTTCATCGCGCCCCGCGTGATCGTCGCCTGCCGCCGCAGTTCGTCGATCATCGCGCCGCGCACGCGGGTGTGGAGATACTGGTCGAAGCTGACGAGGCCGCGATCCTCGAAACTGGCCGCAGCCTCGACCAAGGCTACCAGCCCGATCTGGACCAGGTCCTCGACATCGATCAGCGTGCTCATCGACCCATGCACGTGCCAGGCGAGCCGGCGGACCAGCGGCATATGCTTGCGCACGAGCGCGTCCATGTCCCGCTTCGTGTCGCCACGGCGATCATAGGTCAGCGCGAATTCGTTCGGGGCGGGCTGGTAGGTCATGCGGCAAGTGCCTCCGGTGCGCCGATCACGGCGACGACCTCGACCGACTTGTCCTCGGGCACTTCAAAGAAGCTCATCACCGGGGTATCGGGCAGGACGGTGCGGACGAGTTTGCGGATCGCGATGCGGATCGTCGGCTGGACGACGAGGGCGAACGGCTTGGCCTCGGCGACGAGCGGCTGGGCGGCGCGCTGGAGCGCATCGACGATGCGGCGGCCAAGGTCGGGCTCGATCGTGTGGCGCTTCGACGGATCCGAACGGATCGCCTGACCCAGCAATGCCTCAAGCTGCCCCTCAAGCGTCATCACGCGCAGCGGTTCGCGCACTCCGCACAGCCGCTGGATGATCAGCGGGCCGAGTTCAGGGCGGATCAGCTCGATAATCTCGTCGGCATCGGCGGTGCGCTGCGCGGCGAGCGCGATCGCGGCGGCGATGCGGCGGAATTCCTTGAGCGGGATATTCTCGGCGAGCAGGCCGCGCAGCACCTGGGTCAGCGTCGTGATCGGCAGCGGGTTGGGCGAGAGCGAGGCGACCAGCTGCGCCGCACGCTCGCGCAGCCCGTCGAGCAGCGCCTGAACCTCGTCCGGGCCGAGCAGGTCGGCGGCGTTGGAGATCAGCGCCTGGTTGAGGTGCGTCGCCATCACCGTGCCGGGATCGACGACCAGCCAGCCCTGCCCGGTCGCGGCATCGGCGTCGGCCGGCGAAATCCAGATCGCATCGAGGCCGAAGGTCGGATCCTTGGCGCGCTTGCCCGGCAGGGTGCCGACCGCCTGACCCGTGTCGAGCGCCAGCATCTCGTCGGGCGAGACGCTGTCCTCCCCGATCACCACCCCGCCGACGACGATGCGATAGGCATAGGGAGCCATGTTGATGTCGTCGCGGACCCGAACCTGCGGCACGACGAAGCCGAGTTCCTTCGACAGCTGGCGCCGCACGCCGGTGATCCGGCCCATCAGCGCGCCGCCGCGCCGTTCATCGACCAGCGGCACCAGCCCATAGCCGATGTCGATCATCACCTGCATATTGTCGGTGACCTCGTCCCAGCCGATCCGTGAGGGGTCGACCGGCTCGGCCGCCTCGACGATGGCGGGGGGCGGTGGCAGCTTGCTCGCGCGCCACATCTTCCATGCCATGTAACCCGAACCGGCCGCTGCGGGGAGGATGATAAGGGCGGGCATGCCGGGCAGGAAGGCCAGCAGGCCGGTGATCGCCGCGACCGGGGTCCAGGTGCGATGGCTGCCGAACTGGCTGCCGATCTGGCCGGTCAGGTCCTGATCCTTGTTCGCCGAAACCCGCGTCACGATCGCGGCGGCGGCGATCGACAGCAGCAGCGCCGGAATCTGCGCGACCAGCGCGTCACCGATGGCGAGCAGCACATAGGTCTGCGCCGCCTCGCCCAGCGTCAGCCCATGGCTGACCGGGCCGAGGATCAGGCCGCCGATGATGTTGATGAACAGGATCAGCAGGCCGGCGACCGCATCGCCCTTCACGAACTTCGACGAACCGTCCATCGCGCCGTAGAAATCGGCTTCGGTCGACACCTCGATCCGGCGCGCTTTGGCTTCATCGGGGGTAATCAGGCCGGCGTTGAGGTCGGCGTCGATCGCCATTTGCTTGCCGGGCAGTGCGTCGAGGGTGAATCGCGCCGACACTTCGGACACGCGCCCGGCGCCCTTGGTCACGACGATCATGTTGATGATGATCAGGATCGCGAACACGAACAGGCCGACAATGTAATCGCCGCCGATCATGAACGTCCCGAACGCCTCGATCACATGGCCGGCGGCCGCCTCGCCCTCATGACCATGACCCAGCACGACGCGGGTCGATGCGACATTGAGGCCTAGCCGGAACAGCGTCGCGAAGAGGAGAACGGTCGGGAAGGCGGAGAAATCGAGCGGCTTTTGCGCGTTGAGCGCCACCATCAGCACCGCAAGGCTGATGATGATGTTCATGATGAAAAAGGCGTCGAGCAGGAAGGTCGGCACCGGCACGACCATCATGCCCACCAGCACCAGAATAGCGACGGGCAGCGCGAAGCTGTGCAGGCCCGGGAGGATACCGCCCTTGAGCGAAAGTGCGTTCATGTCGGGTCAGGCCCCCATCTGCGCGAGCATGAGATAGGCAAGCCGCGCCGTTTCCGGCGTCGGGCGCAGCGGATTGACGGTTGGCAGCGTCGACGCCTTGAGCCGTCCGGCGTTTTCCAGCCGGTCGAGCGTGGTCAGCCAGCCGCGATCCTGTCCGACCGCGTCATTGCCGAGCACCACTTCGACATCCTCGCCGAGCGAGGCGACGAGCGTCTGGAAGCGGGCGTCGAGGCTGCCCGATGCCGCGCCGGTCGCGCCGACCGCAGCGGCGCCGCGATCGAGCTTGCCGGCGAAGCGCTCATAGATTTGCCCGAGCGTGCGCTGCGACCCGTCACTGGCGTAAAAGATGTTGCGATTGGCGCGCGCGGCGGCGGGGAACAGGCTCGCCGCGCCGCGGGTCGGATCGGCATCCATGGCGCGCAGAAATTTGCGCGCGCCGCCAAGACCCAGGAAATGCGCCATATAGAGGTCGGTGCCGGTGGCTTCGCGGCCCAAAGATGCTTCCAGCGCGTCCTTGTTATCGCTGGCATGTTCGGCCGCCATCAGCGACGCGGCCTGCGGGTCGTTGCGCAGCGACAGGATCGCCTGACGCGTCGCGGGGTCGGACACGGTGAAGCGGCCATTGGCGGTCTGGCGGATGCTGTCCGCCGCCCAGCCCAGGCCATGTTTCTCGCCATGATCCTTGATCACGCCGAGCCAGCTTTGTTCGATGAACTGATAGAGGCCAGTGGCGCTGGAGGTGCGCGCGCGCGCATCGGCGCGCATGCCGCTTTCGACCTGCGCCTGGCCGAGCAAATAGTTGAAGTCGATGCCGGTCTTCTGGCTCGCCGTCGCAATCGCCGTGGTGACGTTCGTTCTGGCTCCGATCGAAGGTACGGTCATAGGCCTTGCTTCTCATCCCCTTGGGTCCGGAGAGATCAGCAAGAGCCGTGCCAGAATAAGAAAAGTGGGTTCGCGCACGAAGACACAAAGCCACGAAGATTGAATGCCTGCGGCGCTAGCCGCCCTAGGCAGGAGCCGGCGCGATCACCTGAAGATTAGCGCACTTTGTGGCTTTGTGCCTTTGTGCGCGCATCTTCTTTCTACCCGGCGGCAAGTCCGGGCCGGTAGGACGGCAAATCATTGCCGGTCAGTGCCGTCAGCCGCCGCCGCACATTGGCGGCCATCAGGTTGACATAGATGCGGCAGCTCTCGTTGAGCCGGTGCGCTTCCTCGGCGAGCGCCCTGAGCTCGCCCGACAGCGCGGGATTGTCGTCATTGGCGGCCCCCACCGCCTCGATCCCCATCAATTTCTCGCGCGTCGCGCGTTCGAGCGCGGCGACGTCGTTCGCCTTCAACGCGGCGATCTCGGCGTGGAGCGCCTCGATCACGCGGACCAGGGCGTCATGCCGCGTCATTCGGGTTCCACTGGAGCTTGAGCGCGAGCAGCCGGTCGGCGATGGTCGAGGGGACCAGCGGGAAATTGCCATCGGCAATCGCCTTCTTGATCCGCGCGACCCGCTCGGCATCGACCGGGGCGCTGGCCGCCGCCGACTGCGTCAGCGACGCGGCGGCACTGGTCGTGGCAGCTTGCGTTGCCCCTTCCACCGACCGCACGGGCGCGGCAGCGGCCACCGGCGTGAGCCGAGGGGCGAGTGATGCAGGCTTAAAGCCGACTGGATCCACCATGTCTGCGACCCTTTTTCTGCGGACATACGCGAAAACGACGCTTTGACGGGGAGCTTTAGGAAAAAATGCAGGGGCGGCGAATTTTTATTCCTCCCTTGAGCTTGCTCAGGGGAGGGGGACCGCCCGCGCAGCGGGTGGTGGAGGGGCGGCTGCGCAGACAGCCGTCGGCATCTCGGCAAATTCCGCCCTCTGCGGGGCGGCCCCTCCGTCGCCTTCGGCGCCACCTCCCCTGCGGCGCAGGGGAGGAATGAAGCTATTCAATCCCCGAAACCGGGCAGTTTCGCGCGGCCTGGGGCCAGCGCAATTGCGGCAACCGGCGGGCGTTTGTCGTCGGTCTTGACCAGCACGCGACCACCGACCGCAGCGTCGGCCATCGCCAGCCCTTCGCGCGTGATCGAGAAGCCGGCGGCACCCGCCTCCAGCATCACCGGATCGCCGCGACGAATCACGAATTCGACCTTGGCCGCGACCGGAGAAGGCGTGGCCGCGGTGGGCGCAGCAGCCTTGGGCAGGGCGTTGACCGGCACGAACACGCGCCATTGCTGCGGACCCTGACAGCGGATCACCACCGCATCCTCGGCTGCCGAACGCCAGCTGAGCTGCGGCGTGTCGCACGGTGCGAGCTTGAGGCGCTTGTCTACAGCCGCGCGCGCGCCGCCCTCGGCGCCGATCGGGGCTCCGGCAAAGCGTTCGACGAGCTGGTCGAGCGCCTCGGTCGATTGAAAGGCCCCGGTCGGGCCGGACAGGGCGATCAGGAGTGCGATCATTGCGGATCTCCAGCTTGAAGTTCGGGATCGCCAGCAAAGCCGACGGAGAGCGTCACAGCACGGCGATGGCCGGGCGCGATGCGAAGGATCAGGCGGTCGGGCGACACCGCGCGCTGTGCGACCAAAGCCGCAGCGACGGTCCGCGCGCGATCAGCGGCGAGGATGGCGGCGCTGCCAGTTCGCGGATCGACATCGCCGGTCGGCGCGGTCGATCCGGTGATGGTGATGGCAGTGCGTTTGTCGCGCGCGACATCGCGTGCCCAGGCGATCGTGGCGGCGAGGTCCGCATCGGCGCTGCCCGGGGCATAGCCATCGACCCGCGCACGGGCGACCGCCATGGGGTCGATCGGGGCCGGTGCTTCGACCCCGAAGCCGTTACGCAAGCCCGCGAAGAGCCGCGCGCGATCCGCCTCACGATGCGCCTGGAGCAGGACGAAGAATCCGACCAGCAGCAGCGCCAGATCGGCGAGCGTGATCAGCCACACCGATCGCGCCGGGGCGATCTCGTCCCAGCTGTCCGGGGTCAGCGCCGCGCTCAAGCCGCGATCTCGCGTTTGCGCGCGCGTTCGAGCGTGGCGAGGCGCGCCAGCGGGGCCGCCAGCCGCAGCCGTTCGGCCGCTTCGACCCGCGCGAGCCGCTTCAGTCGCGCGACGATCGGCATGGCGACGAGGTTGGCGAGCAGCGCGCCATAAAGGGTAGCGAGCAACGCCACCGCCATCGCCGCGCCGATGCGGTCCGGGTTATCCATTGCGGCGAACATGCGGACGAGGCCCAGGATCGTGCCGATCAGCCCCATGGCGGGCGCGGCCTCGGCGACACCGCTCCACAGTTCGATCACCGCGCGGTGGCGTTCGACGCGGGTCGCTACGCGGTCGCGGATGACTGCCTCGATCTCGGACGGAGTTGCGCCATCGACTGCCGCCGCGACTGCTGCGGCCATGTCGGAATCGTCGATCACCGACCGGTCGAGCGCGATCAGCCCGTGGCGCTTGGCAATCTTCTCAAGCGACCCGGCCTGCGCGATCAGCTGCGCGGCGTCGAACGGGCGGCGCAGCAGCGTCTTGAGTGCAACCAACCCACGCCCGACATCGGCCAGACGGTGGCGCAGCAGCACGCTTATCGCCGTTCCGCCCAGCACGATGGCCAGCGCCAGCGGGTCGAGCAGCACGGATGCGTCGAGCGGGGCCAGCGCGGCGAGATCGGTGGGTGCGGCACTATTCATGCGCATATGCTCTGCAAGCGCCGGGCCAATTCGCGCCCCGGGTGGGAAACCCCGGCAAGCGCACGCCTGACCGGCAAAAGCGGCAAATCCGCCGCCGCCGCCCGGCAAATCCTTGCCGCCCCTACTCGCCAAAACGGCAAATGCGGCGATTCCGGCCCGCTCCCCGCAAACTGGCACGCCCATTGCTAGGAACCGTCCGAACATTGGCATGAGGACCGTCAATATGGGCAGCAACAGTCTCTTCGGGGTGCACGGCGCGGCGCTTCAGGTGCGTTCGCAGCGCATGGGCGTGCTCGCGTCGAACATCGCGAACGCCTCGACCCCCGGCTTCAAGGCGAAGGACATCGACTTTCGCGAAGCACTGAATGCGATCGAAACGCCCGGCATGGCCGGCACCGATCCGATCTCGGGTGCGACCAAATATCGCGTGCCGCTGCAGCCCAGCCTCGACGGCAACACCGTCGAGCTCGCCACCGAACAGACCGCGTTCGCCGAGAATGCCGTCGCCTATCAGACGACGCTCGCCTTCCTCAACGGCCGCATCGACACGCTCAAGCGCGCGCTGAAGGGAGAATAACCCATGTCCGACCAGCCGCTTTCCATCTTCCAAGTCGCGGGCCGCGCCATGTCGGCGCAGCTCGTGCGGATGAACACCACCGCCTCCAACCTCGCCAATGTCGGCCAGGTCGCGTCCAGCCCGGGCGAGGCCTATCGCTCGATGAAGCCGGTGTTTCGCACCGCATTCGATGCCGCGAGCGGCATGGCGACCGTCGATGTCGAGAATGTCGTCGTCGCGGGCGAGGCGCCGACCAAGCGCTACGACCCCGGCAACCCAATGGCCGATGCCGAAGGCAATGTCTGGGAAAGTGCGGTCGATGAGACGCGCGAGCTGGTCGACATGATGGAGACCGCCCGCACCTATCAGAACAATGTCGAAGTGATGCAGACGGCCAAGACGCTGATCACCCAGACGCTCAACCTGGGACGCAGCTGATGACCGCTTTTGACACGACGCTGAGCAATCTCGGCATCGGCCGCACCGGCACGACGACGCAGGCGGATACCAATTCGCTGGGTTCGTCAGCGATGGACCAGTCCGACTTCCTGATGCTGATGACCGCGCAGATGAAGAATCAGGACCCGTTCGAGCCGGTCGACAACACCCAGATGGTGGCGCAGATGGCGCAATTCTCGTCGCTGGCCGGGATCAGCGAGATGAACACGACGCTGCAGGCGATCGCTGCCAAGCTCAACGCCACCTCGACCACCGATCTGGTGTCCTGGGTCGGCCGGACGGTGCTGACCGAAGGCAATGTCGCCTATCCGCGCACCGATGGGTCGCTCGGCGGGATGATCGAGCTCGGCTCCGCTGCGGCGGAGGTCAATGTCGTGATCGAGGGGCCGAACGGCGAAATCCTCAAGAGCGTCTCGCTCGGCGCGGCGCCGGCGGGTCGCACCGAATTCGAATGGGATGGCACCACCGACACCGGCGAACCCGCCGGCGATGGCCCCTTCACCATCCGCGTTGCCGCGCGCGACGCCAATGGCGCTGCCGTTTCCGCACAACCGCTCGTCTGGGCCCCCGTGACTGCGGTCGCGATGGGCAGCGACGGCAACCCGGTCCTTACCCTGCCTGGCATCGGCCAGGTGTCCACCACCGCCGTCCGCCAGATCGGCTGAGTCCAAACAGGAGCCAATTTCGATGTCCTTCTACACCTCGCTCTCGGGTCTTCAGGCGGCGCAGACCGACATGTCGACCATTTCGCACAACCTGTCGAACGTCTCGACCAACGGCTTCAAGAAGAGCCGGACCGAGTTTGCCGACGTGATCGCATCGAGCGTGTCATTGAACCCCAATCAGATGATCGGGTCGGGCACCGTGGTGAAGGCGATCCGCCAGCAATTCGGCCAGGGCGGGATGCAGCAATCGGCATCGAGCCTAGACATCGCGATCGCCGGCGACGGCTTTTTCGCGGTCAAGCCGAGCCTCGACGCAGCCGGGGTCAATTTCACCCGCAACGGCAGCTTCCTGGTCGACAGCGACCGCTACGTCACCGATTCGCAGGGCGCCTATCTTCAGGTCTATCCGGTTGACGGATCGGGTGCGGTCGTCGCGACCGGCCTGGGCTCGACCGTGAACCTGCGCCTGCCGCAGACCAGCGGCGTTCCGGAAGCGACCGAGAATGTCGCGCTGTCGCTGAACCTGTCGGCCTATTCGGCGGTCCCGTCGGAAGCATCGCGGTTCAGCGAGGACACGCCCTATGCGTTCGACCGCTTCGATCCGGGCACCTACAACAACTCGACCCAGACCACGATCTATGACGCCAGCGGCAATCCGCTGACCATGACCAATTATTTCGTGCGCGAGACGACCGATACGCCGAGCACTTGGTCGGTCTACAGCTTCGTCGGCGACCGCCAGCTGGGTACCGATGCTGCCAACCCGCAGCCGGTCACGCTGACCTTTGACTCGAGCGGCGCGCTGACCAGCCCGACCGCACCGACCCAGTTCGCGCCGTTCACGGTCGGGTCGAGCACCACCGAGCAGAGCATCGCGCTCGATTTCGGCAGCGCGACGACCCAGCTCGGGGCGCCGTTCAGCATCGATGGCCGCAGCCAGGACGGCAAGGCAGTCGGCCAGCTCGACGGCGTGACGGTGGGTGAAGACGGCATCGTCCGCGCCAGCTTCTCCAACGGCGACAGCCTGGCGCTGGGCAAGATGGCGCTCGCCAACTTCTCCAACCCCTCGGGACTGCGTCAGCTCGGCAATTCGACCTGGGCCGCGACCGGCCTGTCGGGCGAACCGCGGCTCGGTGAGCCGGGGGTCAACGGCTTTGGCGGGCTGATGTCGGGCGCGGTCGAACGCTCGAACGTCGATATTACCGAGGAACTGGTCGGTCTGATCGCGGCGCAGCGCAATTTCCAGGCGAACGCCAAGGCGCTCGATACCGCCAGCCAGATCTCGCAGACCATTTTCAACATCCGCAGCTGATTTCAGCGATTTAGGAGGCATTCGCGATGGATAGACTCGTCTACACCGCCCTGTCCGGCCTCAAGGGTCAGATGCAGGCGCAGGCGACGATCGCGAACAACATCGCGAACGCCTCGACCATCGGCTACCGCGCCGACCGCATCAATTTCGAGCGCCTGCTGGTGCAGGGCGACGGCCATGACAGCCGCCAGCCCAGCGTCGAGACGGTGGTCGATATGGACCGGCGCGCGGGTGCGATCACCCAGACCGGCCGCGGGCTGGACATCGCGATCACCGGCGAAGGCTGGCTCGCGGTGCAGGCGACCGATGGCAGCGAAGCTTACACACGGCGCGGCGATTTGCGCGTTGCGCCGAGTGGCGTCTTGGAAACCGGCGACGGTTTCCCGGTGATGGGGTCGGGGGGCCCCATCACCGTGCCGCCGCACGACAAGATCATGATCGCCGCCGACGGCACGCTGTCGATCGTTCCGCCGGGCGCCGATCCGACGCAGCCGCCGCAGACCATCGATCAGATCAAGCTGGTCAGCGACAAGGGTAGCACCACCGTCAAGGGGCTGGACAATCTGCTCCACGTCCGTGGCGGCGGCGCGCTGCCGCAGGATCTGGACGCGACGGTGATGACCGGCGCGCTCGAAGGATCGAACGTCAATCTCACCCAGGCGCTGGTCGACATGATCGAGAACCAGCGCAGCTACGAGGTGCAGGCAAACCTGCTCCGCGACGCCAAGTCGATGGACGAGAGCTCCGCCTCGCTCATGCGCGTCAGCTAAGAAATTTCAGGAAGGAATAGACCCATGGGTTCCGCAGCAATGCACATCGCGCGCACTGGGCTTGATGCCCAGGACATGCGCATGCGGGTGATCTCGAACAACCTCGCGAACGTGAACACCACCGGGTACAAGCGCGACCGGGCGAGCTTCGAGGCGCTTGCCTATCAGGTCGTCACTGCGCCCGGCGCGGCGAGCACCGCCGAGACCCGCTATGCCACCGGCACCAATCTCGGCACCGGCGTGCGCATTCAGGGGACGGCGCGGATCGACACCCAAGGCGCGATGCAGACCACGGGCAACGCGCTCGACATGGCGCTCGACGGCAATGGCTATTTCCAGGTGCAGATGCCCGGCGGCCAGCTCGGCTATACCCGTGCCGGCAACTTCGCGCGCTCGCCCGAAGGCATGCTGGTGACGAGCGAGGGCTATCAGGTGATGCCCGGCATCACGATTCCCGAAGGTGCGACGTCGATCACCGTCGGCAGCGACGGGACGGTCAGTGCAACCATCGCGGGCCAGACCGAGGCAAGCCAGGTCGGCCAGATCCAGATCGCCGCCTTCCCCAACAGCGCGGGACTGCAGGCGATCGGCGACAACTACCTCGTCGAAACCGCGGCGAGCGGCGCGGTCAATCTCGGCATCGCCGGGCAGGACGGGCGCGGCAACATCCGTCAGGGCATGCTCGAAGGGTCGAACGTCAATGTCGTCGAGGAACTGGTCGACATGATCGAGACCCAGCGTGCGTACGAGGTCAATTCCAAGATGATCTCGGCGAGCGACGAGATGCTCCAGTACATCAACCAGAACGTCTGAGGGCCAGATCATGCGCACATTATCCGCCCTCGCCGCCCTCACCGCCTGCGCGTTCGCCGCACAGCCGGTCGACGCGAAGCTGTTCGGCAAGAAGCAGCCGCCAGAGGATTTCACCGTCACCCTGCCAACGCCGGCGCCGGCGCCGCCCGCCGCCAATGGATCGATCTTTCAGGTGAGCGAGGGCTATGCCGCGCTCCACGAAGGCACGCGCGCGCGCCGCGTCGGCGATCCGGTGACGATCGTGCTGGTCGAACGTACCAGCGCGTCCAAATCGGCGAGCACCGATCTCGACAGCGGCGGCGGCTTTTCGCTGACCCCCCCGACCACCGGTGCGCTGAGCCTGTTCAGTCAGAGCGACGCCAGCATCAGCGGCAAGCGCGGCTTCAAGGGAGCCGGCGCGGCCGATCAGTCCAACGCGCTGTCGGGCGAGATCAGTGTGACCGTCGCCGCCGTGCTGCCCAACGGCACGATGCTGGTGCAGGGTCAGAAGCGCGTGACGCTCAACCGCGGCGACGAGTTCGTGCAGATCAAGGGGATCATCCGCCCCACTGATATCGATGCGAACAACCGTATCGCGTCGACCCGCGTCGCCGATGCCCGCATCGCCTATACCGGCAAGGGCGATGTCGCCCGCGCCGCCCGGCAGGGGTGGTTCAGCCGCTTCTTCCAGGCCATCAGCCCGTTCTGAGGATAGCATCGATGATCCGCTTTCTCCTCGCTCTGCTCGCCACCCTGATCCTCGCCCAGCCCGTCGCGGCCGAGCGGATCAAGGATCTCGGCAATTTTCAGGGCATCCGCACCAACCAGCTGACCGGATACGGCATCGTCGTCGGTCTGCCCGGCACGGGTGACGACAATCTGGAATATACCGTCCAGTCGATGAAGGGCGTCACCGCCCGCTTCGGGCTGGCGCTGCCGCCCGGCGTCAACCCGGCGCTCAAGAATGCCGCCGTGGTGCTGGTCACCGCCGAGCTGCCCGCCTTTGCCAAACCGGGGCAGAAGCTCGACATTACGGTGTCGTCGATGGGCAAGGCGAAGAGTCTGCGCGGCGGCACGCTGGTGCTGACCCCAATGATGGGTGCCGATGGTCAGATCTATGCGATGGCGCAGGGCAACCTTGCCGTCGGCGGTCTGGGTGCAGAGGGTGCAGACGGGTCGAAGATCGTCGTCAACATCCCGTCATCGGGCCGCATCCCTGAGGGTGCGACGGTCGAGCGTGCGGTCGAAACCGGCTTCGCCACCGCGCCGACGCTGACCTACAACCTCGCCCGCGCAGACTTCACCACGGCACAGCGCGTCGCCGATGCGATCAACGGCCGCTACGGCTTCGGCACTGCCCGCGCGATCGACGCGGTATCGGTCGCCGTCACCGCGCCGCAGGGGGCCGATGTCCGCGCGCAGATCATGAGCGAGATCGAGAATCTCACCGTCGATGCGGCCGAGGCCGCGGCCAAGGTAATCGTTAACGCGCGCACCGGCACCGTGGTCATCAACTCGGCCGTCCGTGTCAGCCCCGCCGCGGTAACCCATGGTAAACTTACCGTTCGTATTGATGAATCCCAGCGGGTCGTTCAGCCGCTGCCGTTCAGCCAGGGTGAGACCCGGGTCGAGCAGCAGAGCGGCGTCGGCGTCGAGGAGGAGAAGCGGCCGATGTTCCTGATGGATCCGGGTCCCAAGCTGGCCGATGTGGTCAAGGCCGTGAACGCGATCGGCGCATCGCCGGCCGATCTGGTCGCGATCCTCGAAGCGTTGAAGCAGGCCGGCGCGCTCAAGGCGGAGCTGATCGTCCTGTGACCGACCTTCGCGCCCCCGCCCCCGTATCGCTCAAGCTGACCGGCAGCGTATCCACGGATACCGCGCGCCTTGGCACGCGCGACAACCTGGATGCGGCGGGCGAGAAGTTCGAGGCGATCTTCACCAAGATGATGCTGTCGTCGATGCGCAAGGCGAAGCTGGCCGACAGCCTGTTCGAAAGCCAGGCGCTCGACCAGTTCCGCGACATGCAGGACCAGAAGCTGGCCGAGAATATGGCCGCGCACACGCCGATGGGGATCGGCAAGGCGATGACCGAATTCCTGGCGAAGGCGGGCAGCGTCACCGAGACCCCGGTCGCGGATAGGGACAAGGGTAACACGCCATGACCGACATGCTCTCGATCGGCGCGAGCGGGGTGCGCGCCTACCAGACCGCGCTGACCACGACGTCCGAGAATATCGCGAATGCCGGGACCGCCGGTTATTCGCGCCGCATCGCATCGACGCGCGAGGTGGCAGCACCGGGCGACGCATCGGGGCGAACGCTGAACGGCCTTGGCGTCACCGTCAGCGGCGTGACCCGCACCGGAAGCGACCTGCGCAATGCCGAAGTGCGCGCCGCCGGATCGGATCTGGCGCGGAGCGAGGCGGGGATCGTGTGGCTCGACCGGATCGAGAGCGCGCTGACCGGCAACAAGCTCGACGAGCGGATGACCGCATTCTTCAACGCCGCGACCGCACTCGCCGCCGATCCCTCGGCCAGCGCGCCGCGTGCGACCTTCCTGCAAGCCGCCGCCACGCTGGCGCACAGCTTCACCGCGACCGCCAGCGCGATCGAAGGCGCGGCCGCCGATCTCGACGGCACCGCCGACGCCGCAGTCAACGATCTCAACGCGCTCACCGCCGGCCTCGCCAAGGTCAACGGGTCGCTGGGTCGCACCGCACAGGGCAGCAGCGCACAGGCAGCGCTGCTCGATGAGCGCGACCGGCTGCTCGATTCGATGGCGGCGCTGACCGACGTTGCGGCCAGCTTTGACGCTGCGGGCCGCGCCACGGTGCGCGCGGGGGGCGGCGGGCCATTGCTGGTGCAGGGCGACCAGGCGGCGATCGCCACCTATGCGCGCAGCGACGGCGCGGTGTCCTTCGCCGTCTATGGGATCGAAGGGTCGCAGGCGCTGACGCCGAGCGGCGGCGCATTGGCGGGGGTTGCCGAAGGCGCGGCCCGCCTTGCCGATGCCAAGGCCGCGCTCGACATGCTCGCCACCGATTTCGCCGACGGCGTGAACGCAGTGCAGGCGGGCGGCGAGGACCTCGATGGCGCGACCGGCGAACCGATGTTCGAAGCGACCGGCGCGCGCGACTTCCGCCTCGCCCTGACCGATCCGCGCGGCATCGCTGCGGCGGCACCGGGCGGGGGCGAGCGCGACAATGGCAACCTCACCGCGCTCGCGACCTTGCGCCGCGACGAGGGCTTCGAAAGCCAGGTCACCACGCTGACCACCGGCAATGCCAGCGCGCTCGCGGGCCGTCGCGCCATTGCCGAGGTCCAGTCGACGATCCGCAGCAACGCGGTCGCGGCGCGCGATTCCGTGACCGGCGTCAATGTGGACGAGGAGGCGGTCGATCTGATCCGCTTCCAGCAGGCCTATCAGGCGTCGAGCCGGGTGATCCAGGTCGCCCGCGAGACGCTCCAGACCCTCTTCGACATCCGGTGATCCCCATGCGCGTGACGACCAGCCAGAGCTATGATCGCCCCTCGCTGATGATGGCGAGCCTGAGCAGCCAGGCCGACCGGCTGCAGACGCAGGTGGCGACCGGCAAGAAGATCCTCGCCCCGTCGGACAGCGCATCGGGCTGGCAGCAACTGTCGGGCCTCAAACGCGCGGGGGCGGACGACAGCGCTTATGGTGCCAACATCAAGTCCGCACAGGCGCTGCTCGGCGCGACCGACACGGCGCTCGATCAAGTCGAGACCCAGCTTCAGCGCGCGCGCACGCTCGCGGTCCAGGCGAACAGCGACACGGTGACTGCCGAAGGCCGCGCGGCGATCAAGGTCGAGATCGAAACGATCCTTACCGACCTGATCGGCGTCGCCAACAGCACCGACACGCGCGGCCAGCCTTTGTTCGGCGGCACGTCAGGTGACGCGGCCTTCACCGTCCAGGCCGATGGCAGCATTGCCTGGACCGGCGGAGGCGAGCCTGCCGCGATCCCGATCGGCGAAAATGAATCGATCGCCGCAACCACCAGCGGTGCGCGTGCGTTCGGCGGCATCACGGGGTCCAGCGGGGCCACCGACATGTTCCAGATCCTTTCCGCCTTCGCCGCGGCTCTCGGGCCGGACGGAGCGGCGGGCGGCGTCGAGACCGCGATGCGCGACCTCGACGCCGCCCTCGACCATGTCGGCACCACCCGCGCCTCGGTTGGCGCACGCGCCTTTCGCCTCGACCTCGAGGCCGAACGGCTGGGCGAGGCCGAGATCACGCGCGAAGCGGCGCGGACCGGCATCGAGGACGCCGACACCGCGGAGTCCATCGCCCAGTTGCAGAAGACGCTGACCATCCTGCAGGCGACGCAGGCGAGCTTCACCAAGCTCACCAGCCTGTCGTTGTTCGATTATCTGCGCTGATTTCCACGCAAGTTTGCGGTGAATCGGTCGTTAGACATGTTTGAATAGTCCGCCCGTTCCGGCGGCTCCGGTGACTTCGGGGGAAGATCGCACTCATGTTTCCAGCAATCGGCTTCGTCGTCCTGATCGCGATGGTGTTCGGCGGCTTCGCGCTGACCGGCGGCGCGCTCGAACCCGTGCTCCACGCCCTCCCGCACGAAATGCTGATCATTGGCGGCGCTGCAGTCGGCGCGCTGATCATCGGCAATTCGGGGCGCGAGCTGAAGGCGCTGGGCGGCGGATTCGTGAAGGTGCTCAAGGGCCCCAAATACAAGAAACAGGATTATCTCGACGCGATCTTCCTGGTCAGCAAGCTGATGAAACTGTTGCGGATCGACGGACCGATCGCGCTGGAACCGCATGTCGAGGATCCCAAATCCTCGGCGATCTTCGCCGAATATCCGCGGCTGCTCGCCGATCACGCGCTGACCAGCCTGATCGCGGACACGCTGCGGCTGGTGGTCGTCTCGTCCGGCACGCTCGACGTGCATGCGGTCGAAGAGGTGATGGATAACGCGATCAAGACCCACCATCATGAGGTCGCCGAGCCGCAGCATGCGCTCCAGAATCTTGCCGACGCACTGCCCGCCTTGGGCATCGTCGCGGCGGTGCTGGGCGTGGTGAAGACAATGGGATCGATCGACAAGCCGCCCAACATCCTGGGCGGGATGATCGGCTCGGCGCTGGTCGGCACGTTTCTTGGCGTGCTGCTGGCCTATGGCCTGGTCGGCCCGCTCGCCGGGCGGCTGAAGCAGATCATCGACGCTGATGCGGCGATCTATCACACGGTCAAGCAGATCATCATCGCCTCGCTCCACGGCCACCCGCAGCCCTTGGTGATCGAAGCCGCGCGCAGCGGCATCGCGCACCATAACCAGCCCGGCTTCGCCGAAGTGTTCGACGGTCTGCGCGGTAGGTAATCCGTGACGGCCAGGGCACCGCACGCGGCGAAGCAGCCGCCCAAGATCATCGTCAAGAAGATCATCGTCGAAGGCGGCGGGGGTCATCATGGCGGCGCGTGGAAGGTCGCCTACGCCGATTTCGTGACGGCGATGATGGCGTTCTTCCTGCTGATGTGGCTGCTCGGCGCAACCAATGAGAAGCAGCGCAAGGCGCTCGCCGATTACTTTGCGCCGACACTGATCGAGTTCAAGCAGAACAGCGCCGGTTCCAACGGCCTGTTCGGCGGCGATGCGATTCAGGGTAAGGACAATTACCCGACCAACGCCAAGCAGACCGGCACGCGGTCGATGACCATCCCCGCCGGCGCAACCGGTGGCGACCGGGTCGGCACGGGCGAGAAAGGCAGCTTGAAGAATAAGGAGGCGATGGACGCCGCCGACCGCAAGGCCTTTACCAGGATGAAGAGCGAAATCGAGCGCAAGATGAAGGCCAATGGCCTCACACGCCTCGGCAAGCAGGTGCGGTTCGTGCCGACGCGGGAGGGGATGCGCATCGACCTGATGGACGATGCCGATTATTCGATGTTCGCGCTCGGCACGACCAGCTTCGTCCCCGATGCGGCGGCGCTGGTGAAGCTGGTGGCGCAATCGATCGCGGATTCGGACAATCCGCTGATGATCCGCGGCCATACCGACAGTCTGCGCTATGGCGACCCGACCAATATGAACAACTGGATGCTGTCGAGCGCGCGGTCGGAGGAAACGCGTCGCCGGCTGGTCGCGGCGGGCGTACCGGAGTCGCGCTTCGAGCGGATCGAAGGCGTCGCCGACCGCGAACCGCTGATCGCCGCCAACCCCGCCGACCCACGTAACCGCCGCGTCGCGATCACCCTGCTCTACCGCAAGAGCAAGCTGGACAAGTAAGTTCGCTTCAGCTTGCGCTGAAGTGCGGCACCGGCCCGCTCCCCCACCCGGCCACCCAAGCAGAGTATCCTAGATGGGTGGCCGGGTAGGGGAGCGGGCCGGTGCCGCGCGCGTCGCGTGAGCGACGCCAAAGACGCCTTAGAAAAACAGCTTCCGCACGCTGATCCGCACCGTCCGGCCAACCGGGTCCAGCAAGGCAGGCTGATAGCTATAGGGCGTCCCTCCCGTCGCGTCGGTGACCTGCAACCGGCTGTCGAACACATTGTCGACCGACAGCACCACGCGCGTGCCCGCCAGCCAGCGATTGTCGCGCACGAATTTGAACTGCGGACCGAGATTGGCGAACAGCCGCACCCCAACGGTGGCGAAATCGTCGAACCGCAGCTGGCCGGTGCCGGTCACGCCGCCATCGACCCGCGTCGCGCTCTGCCAGTCGGCGTTGACGCGCAGCCCGATCCCGTCGCGGACCACGCCGGCGCGCACCTCGACCTGGTGGCGCGGCGATCCGCCCCGGCTGCCCGTCGCCGAGCCGTCTAGCAGGTCGAGCGCGGGTAGGCCGTCGCGGATTTCGATCCGGTCGGTCAGCGCGACGGTGTGGAACACACCGATCTGCAGCCGCCCGCCGCCGCCCGGCCCGCCGGGGCCGCCGCCAAAGCCACCGCCGCCGGGGCCGCGTCCGCCGCCCCCGCCAAAGCGCGGACCGCCGCCACCCGGCCCAGCGCCAGGCGCACCTTCGCCACGGGGAGGACGCGCCCCCTCAGGCGGCGTTTGCGGCGCAGCTTCACCAGGCTGACCTTGTTGCTGCTGCCCCGGCTGCGGCTGGCCCTGTTGCTGCTGGCGTTCGCGCGCGGCAATCATCGCCTCGCGCCGCGCCCGGAATTCTTCCGCCGCCTTGCGCGCCAGCGGCGAGGCGATCGGGGCGGAGAAGTTGATGCCCCAGCGAATCTGCTCGCGCTCGCTGCGCGCGAAATTGACCGGGCGATTGTCGATGCGGATCAGGCGACCGCTGCCGTCGCGCACGAAGCGATCGGGGAACGCCGCCTCGATCTCGGCGGTCGCGGTCGGGAAGGACGCGATCGGATCGCGGATCGTGCTCTTGGTGTAATCGACGTTGAAGCTCAGATCGATTTTCTGCACCGGCTGATAGTTCAGCCCCAGCTTCATCACGCTGCGATTGTCCGCCGACAGGCCCGGATTGCCGCCATCGAGCCGGGTAATGTCGACCGTCTCGCCGCGCACAAAGTCGAACACGCGCACATTGGGCGTTGCCACCACCGGATTGCCCAGCTGCTGGGCTGAGGGTGCCCCCTCCTCCTCGGTGAACGAGGCGAGCATGCGCAGCCCATCGATCGGCGACCAGTTGGCACCATAGCCATAGGTGAACAGCGTGCCGAAGTCGGATAGCTGCTCAACCTCTGCATTGGCATTGAGCGACAGGTTGCCGAGCGGGCTCAGCACATCCTTGTTCCGGCTGGCGATGGGCAGGTCGATATTGGCGCGCGCGCTTCCGCTGGTCCGACCGATATCGGTCGCCACATACTGCCCTGCACGCCGCGATTGCGCGTCAAGGTCGCTGGTCCGCCCCGACAGGCGCAGGCTGGTATTGATCGCGCCCGCCGGCAACTCGGCGAGCGGTCCGTTGACCAGCCCGTCGATCGATCCGACATTCGACACCGACTGCGCCCAATCGGTCAGGCCGGTGTCGCGGTCAGTCAGCGTGCGGCTTTCGATCCGGTCCCAATTGCCGGTCAGCGACCAGCGCCATTTGGTCGAGATATCGCCATTGAACGACACGCCGCCCTGCAGCGTGTTGGTGGTGCTGCTGCGCTCGAGCGGATCGGTGCCGCCAGTCGGAAGACCCAGCAGCGAATCACTCCAATTCTGTTCCATCCGCAGATTCGCGGTCGCCACGGTCTTGCCGATATTGCGGCTGAGCACGCCGTTCAGCGTCAAGCTGTCCGTCGCCGGGCGCAGCGAGCGGAACTGCGTGTCCTGGCGCGGAAACAGCGGATCCTGAATGATGTCGCGCTCGCTCTCCAGCAGCACGGTGTCACGCTCATATTCGAGGTCGAGGTTGATGCGGCCATTGGGGTTGAGCCGCAGCATGCTCAGCTCGACATCTTGTCCCCCGGTTCCGCCATCGGTCGCTGTGCTGCCATCAAGCTCGACCGTGAACGAGCGGAAGCGGCGGCGCAGCACGATATTCACGACGCGCTGGTCGGCGCGATAGCCGAGCTTGAGTGCAGCCTCTTCCGGCAGAATGTCGATCCGCTCGATCGCTTCAGGCGGAATGTCGCGGATTTCGCCGAAGCCGGAAATACGCCGCCCGCTGAGCAACAGCACCGGCGCGCCCCCGCCACGCCCGCGTCCGCTGCGCGTCTGCGGCTCCAGCTCGGTCAGCAGCTCGGCGAGCGAACCCACGCCATAAGCGCGGATATCGGCGGGATTGAGCACCAGCTCGGGCTTGACGTCGCCAGGCACCGACCCGCGCGGCGCGCTGCCGGTGATGACCACTTCCTCGACCTCGTCGCCCATCGTCGAGCCACCCGGCGCGCCGGACTCCTGTTCCGGCTCGGCTTGCTGCGGTGCGGTCGCGGGGGAAGGCACACCGGTCTGGGTCGCGGCCAGCGCCGCGGGCGAGGCCGTTGTCATCAACACAGCCGTGATCCACGCCGCTTGCCGCATCTACTTACTCCACAACCGAAAATATGAGCCGACCGCTATCCGGCAGTGCGCACTAACCGCGCTTTGTCGCAAAATTGTGCCACTGCGAAGGCGCGATCATGCGAATCGTGCTTTGGGGACATGCGAAATGCGGCAGGCCAGGTCCGCCTCGCCGCTGGCAACGATCCAGCTGTCACCCGCATCGACGATTCCCGTGCTGAACACCACCGACGACGGGAGATAGCGGCGATCGGCGATCGGGTCGGTGAGCGCGGGCAGCTCCTCGAGCAGAGGCCCCCCATCCTCCTGCCGCAGCAGGGCCGAAGGATCGTCACGGTCCAGCATCGCCCAATAGGTGCGATAGGTGCCGATCGCGCCGCGTTGTTCGACGCCGTGATAGAGCATCAGCCAGCCCTGCGGCGTCAGCACCGGTGGTGTTCCGCCGCCCATACGCAAATTGGTCGCGGTCCCACGCCGCGCGCGCAGCCCGGGCGCATCCAACGGCTTCCAGTGCAGCGCATCGGGCGACTGGGCGAGCTGGATTGCAGGGCCGCCCGCATAGGTGCTGTCGGGTGGCGGCGCGAACCATGCTTCGCCGAGCGGGCGGGTCAGCGCCATAAACTTGCCGCCGACCTTCCCCTCGAACAGGCACATGTCCTTGTTCTGGTGATCGAGCACGATCCCTTCGCAGCGATAATCGAGCCCGTTCACTGACCGGTAGAGCGCGGTGCATTGCCGCTCGTCCGACACTGCGCACACGGTCATGTACCACGCGCCGCCGATCAGGCTGATCCGCGCATCTTCGATCCCGAGACCCATGAACGACGCCGATGGCTCTATCGCCTTGTCGTAATGGACCTTCACCACGCTGCGTCCATCGCCCGCAATCTCGACCGGCAGCAGCCAGGAGAGCGAGGTCAGACCCGACAGGCGCGGGCCGGTGCCACGCAGACGAAAGGTGCGCGGATCGTCCATCTCGATGGCATCGAGCGGGTAGGAATCGAGCACATAGCCGTCGGCCGTCCAGCGGATCGCGCGGGCATGGCCGTCGACCACCGGCTGCGTCAGTGCCTCTGCCACCCGCACCATCAGCAACAGATTGCCGCCGGGCAGGCGGGTCAGCCCGGGATTGAACGCGCCGAGCACATAGGTGCCCGCATCGAGCGACCGGCGCAGCGGCGAGCGCGACAGATCGACATCGTCAGGCGAAAAGATCAGCGTGTCTTCGATCACCGCCTGTGCCCCTTTGATCGCTATGCCAAGGCGCCAAAGCGCGCCGCGCCTTACTCGGTTCCCGGGCCGTCCTGCATGCGGGCATGGTGACGGATCACTTCATCGATGATGAACCGCAGAAATTTTTCGGAGAATTCGGGATCCAGATCGGCTTCGGCAGCGAGTTCGCGCAACCGCGCGATCTGGCGGTCCTCGCGCGCGGGATCGGCGGGGGGCAGGTTGGTCTCAGCCTTGAAGCGCCCGACCGCCTGGGTGATCTGGAAGCGCTCGGCGAGCAGGAACACCAGCGCCGCGTCGATCCGGTCGATGCTCTGGCGATAGCGCTGCAGCGTTTCGTCGCTCATATGTCTGCCCTCCGGTCGCGCTATCGGCCGCGCGGGTGCCTTGTTGCCGCGCTTTCCGCCCCGCGCAACCCCCAGCCACTTGCCTTTACGGCAAGTTGCCGCCATCGCGTCGCCATGAGCGCGACCATTCATCGCATCGGCCGTGGGGCCGAACCCTCACTCGAACCGATGATCGCGCTGGTTGCGGGTGACATGAACCATGTCAACTCGGTGATCCTCGATCGCATGCAGTCGCAGATCCCGTTGATCCCGGAGCTGGCGGGGCACCTGATCGCCGGCGGGGGCAAGCGGATGCGCCCGATGCTGACGCTGGCGAGTGCGCGGCTGCTCGACTATCCGGGCAATCGCCACCACCGGCTGGCCGCAGCGGTCGAGTTCATCCACACCGCGACGTTGCTCCACGACGACGTCGTCGATGGCAGCGACATGCGCCGCGGCAAGCGCACCGCGAACCTTATCTGGGGCAATCCGGCAAGCGTGCTGGTCGGCGACTTCCTGTTCAGCCGCAGTTTCGAGCTGATGGTCGAAGATGGCAGCCTGAAGGTACTCAAGATCCTGTCCAACGCCAGCGCGGTGATCGCGGAGGGTGAGGTCAACCAGCTCACCGCCGCGCGCCGGGTCGAATTGGACGAGGGGCGCTATCTCGACATCATCGGCGCAAAGACCGCTGCCTTGTTCGCCGCCGCGTGCCGCATCGCCGCCGTGGTTGCCGAACGCAGCGAGGCAGACGAGGCCGCACTCGACGCCTATGGCCGCAACCTCGGCATCGCGTTCCAGCTGGTCGACGACGCGATCGATTATGTTTCCGACGCTGGCACGATGGGCAAGGACGCGGGCGACGATTTCCGGGAGGGCAAGATGACGCTGCCCGTCATTCTCGCTTATGCGCGCGGGTCGGAGGAAGAGCGGGCATTCTGGCGCGAGGCAGTGCTCGGTCGCCGCAACGACGACGCCGACTTCGCCCATGCGATCGAACTGGTCCGCTCCAGCCGCGCGGTCGACGACACGCTCGCCCGCGCCCGCCATTATGGCCAGCGCGCGATCGACGCCATCGGCGGATTTCCGGCCAGCGCCGCGAAGGACGCGATGATCGAGGCGGTCGAGTTCGCGGTGGCGCGGGCGTATTAGATTCCCGTCATCGCCGCGAAAGCGGGGACCTATCTCCCGGACTGTCCAACCACGCACCGGCTCGGTGCGCCGATAGAGGAGGAGATGGGCCCCCGCTTTCGCGGGGGTGACGAAAGGGAACGTCGCGATTGCCGCCTTTCACTCCTCGACCGGCTCGTCCGCGTCGTCATCGACGCCGAGCGCGTCTTCCTCGTCCGCATCGAGCGCTTCGCCGATCGCGTCGGCGATCAGGTCGAGCTGTTCGAAGCTGGCGGTCAGCTCGATCGTCTCGCCATCCTCATCCTCGAAATTCAGCAGATAATCGCCCTTGCCGTCTGCCGCGACCGTGAAGCTCGAAACCGTACGTGCCATATCGTGTCTCCTTTCCGATTGGGCGCAACGCGCACCGCGCGATCAAGTGCCATCGCGGCTTCAAGCGACGCGCCGAATTGCGTAGGGCGGGCGGGTGAGCGACCTGCCGATCCATGCCGTACTGCCCGATTTGCTCGCCGCGCTGCGCGGATCGAACAACACGGTGCTGGTCGCGCCGCCGGGCGCGGGCAAGACGACAGCGGTCGCACCGGCGCTGCTGACCGAGCCCTGGTGCGACGGCGAAATCTTGCTGCTCTCCCCCCGCCGCCTCGCCGCGCGCGCCGCTGCCGAGCGGATGGCGGCGCTGGCGGGGGAGAAGGTCGGCGGCACGTTCGGCTATGCCACACGGATGGACACGCGGCGCTCCGCCGCGACGCGGGTGACCGTCGTGACCGAGGGGATTTTTGTCAACCGCATCCAGGCCGATCCCGAACTCGCCGGAGTCAGCGCAGTGCTGTTCGACGAGGTGCATGAGCGCAGCCTCGACAGTGATTTCGGGCTTGCGCTGGCGCGGGATGCGCAGGGGGCGCTGCGGCCCGACCTGCGGCTGGTCGCGATGTCGGCAACGCTCGACGGCGCGCGCTTCTCCACGCTCATGGACGGCGCGCCGGTGATCGAGAGCGAAGGGCGCAGCTATCCGCTGGAGCTGCGCCATCTCGGCCGCCCCGCCGAAGCGCGGATCGACGAACCCGTCGCCGCTGCGATCCGGCTGGCACTGCGCGAGGCGGAGGGCGGCATCCTCGCCTTCCTGCCCGGCGTTGCCGAGATCGAGCGGACCGCCGAACGGCTGGGCGATATTCCCGACGCCATCGTCCACAAGCTGCACGGCAGCCTCGACCCCGCGGCCCAGCGCGCCGCCATCGCCCCCGATCCGACCGGGCAGCGCAAGATCGTGCTGGCGACATCGATCGCCGAAACCTCGCTCACGCTCGACGGCATCCGGGTGGTGGTGGACTCGGGGCTGGCTCGCCGTCCGCGCTATGACCGCGCGGCGGGGATGACACGGCTCGTCACCGAACGCGCGAGCCAGGCATCGGCGACGCAGCGCGCGGGCCGCGCCGCGCGGCAGGGGCCGGGGGTCGCGTACCGGCTGTGGGAGGCGGCGGCGACCGCTGGCCTGCCGCCCTATGATCCACCTGAGATATTGGAAGCCGACCTGTCGGCGCTGACGCTCGATTGCGCCTTGTGGGGTGTTGCCGATCCGCGCGAGCTGCGCTGGCTCGACGCGCCGCCGGCCGCTGCGGTGGCCGAGGCGCGGGCGCGGCTGACCACCCTCGACGCGCTCGACGCCGACGGGCGCCCGACCGCGCATGGTAAGGCGATCGCCGCGCTCCCGCTCCCGCCCCGGCTCGGTCACATGCTGGTGCGCGCGGGGGAGATGGGCATGGCTACCACCGCCGCGCAGGTCGCGGTGCTGCTCGGCGAGCGCGGGCTGGGCGGCAATGACGCCGATCTCGAAACCCGCATGCGCCGCTGGCGCAGCGAACGCGGCCAGCGTGCGGATGCGGCGCGAAAACTGGCGGAACGCTGGGCGAAGCTGGCCCCTTCGGCGCCAGCCAGCACCGAGTCCGGCGCGGAGCAGGTTGCCCTGTGCATCGCCCTCGCCTTCCCCGACCGCATCGCGCGCCGCCCCGATGCGTCTGGCGAGAGCTGGGCATCGGCGGGCGGGCGCGGGTTCAAGCTGGACCCGACTTCCGCGCTCGCCCGCCACGAATGGCTCGCGGTCGCCGAGACGCAAGGAATGGCGGCGGGTGCACGCATCCTCTCCGCCGCGGCCCTCAACCCGGACCAGATCGAAAGCCTGTTCGCCGACCGGATCGAAACGCGCCGCCAGGTTCGCTTCGACCCCGCGACCGGCCGGGTGGAGGCGACGCGCGAGCGGCGGCTGGGCGCAATCCGTCTGTCCTCCGGCCCTGACACGCAAGCCGACCCGGACGAGGTCGCGGCGGCGCTGCTAAATGGTGTGCGCGCGCATGGCCTGGCGCTACTGCCCTGGTCCGACCCCGCACAGGCGCTACGAACGCGCGCGGCCTATGCCGGGCTGGAGGCACTCTCGGACGCAGCACTGACCGCCGATCTCGACGACTGGCTGCCCCCGCTGCTGGTGGGCAAGCGCCGGCTCAATGCGGTTTCGGGCGAGGGACTGAGCCAGGCGCTGCAGAACCGCATCGGGTGGGACGGGCAGAAGACGCTCGACCGCCTCGCCCCGGCGCGGCTCGAGACGCCCGCCGGGTCGAGTCATGCGATCGACTATGCTGCAGAGGGCGGCCCGACCGTCGAAGTGCGGGTGCAGGCGCTGTTCGGCCTCGCGACTCACCCCATGCTGGGCGACGGGACGCCACTGGTGCTCTCGCTCACCTCCCCCGCCGGGCGACCGATCCAGACGACACGCGACCTGCCCGGTTTCTGGAAGGGCAGCTGGGCCGATGTCGCCAAGGAAATGCGCGGCCGCTACCCCCGCCACCCTTGGCCCGACGATCCCGCCGCCGCCAATGCGACGTTGCGGACGAAAAATGCGGATGCACGGCGCAACGGATCGCGATAAGGAGCCAGACCATGTCCACCGCACGCATCTATCAGCGCCCGAAGAACGCCATGCAGTCGGGCCGCGCCCGCACCGATCGCTGGGTGCTCGAATTCGAATCGAATGAGAAGCAGCGCCCCGACCCGCTGACCGGCTGGGCCGGATCAGGCGACACGCGTGCGCAGCTGCGGTTGAACTTCCCGACGCTCGAAGCGGCCAAGGATTATGCCGCACGGGAGGGGATTGACGTCCATGTCGTGCCCGCGCCGATGAAGACGCTCAAGCTGCAGGCCTACGCCGACAATTTCCGCTGAGCGCTAGCCGAGCAGGCTGCTTCCGAGCGCCAGCAACAGCTTCACGTCGATCGCCATACCGCGCCCGCGGCACTCAGCAACGTAAGCGGGGACGTCCGCCAGCTTGACGCGGTGGACGGTGATATTCTCGCCCTCCACCCCGCCGCCCTCGGCCACTTTCGTAAGCCCGTGCGCGCGCACCAGGGTGAAGCTCTCGCTGACCATTCCCGGCGAAGAAAAGAACTCACCAAGCGATTCGATCCGCTCGGCGCGATAGCCGGTCTCTTCCTCCAGCTCGCGCGCCGCGGCGGTTTCGTCCGCCTCGTCATCGCCGCCATCGCCGATCAGCCCAGCGGGCAGTTCGAGGCAGGTGCGGCCGAGCGGGACGCGATATTGCTCGACCAGTAGCAGATGACCCTCATCATCCAACGCAACGATCACGGCCGCGCGAATGCCCCGCGCGCGCGCGACATATTCCCAGCGGCCCTGGCGCTTGGCGGTGATGAACTTGCCCTGCCAGACGGTTTCGACCGGCGCGTCGCTGTCGGGGAAGCTCACAGCTCGATCAGCCGGTCGGGGAGTTCGTTGGCGTCGCCCGCAGTCTTGGGGAAGTGCGTCGTCAGCACCGCGCCGATCCGGGTCACCGCATCGGCCATGCCGCCCGCCGGATCGCCCGCGCGCACCTTGTCCACCAGCGCGACCATCGCCTCGCCCCACACGCCCTCTTCGACCTTCGCCAGAATGGCTTCGTCGGCGATGATCTCGGCGCGGTGTTCGGCGAGGCTGACATAGAGCAGTACCCCGACGCGCTCGGCGGTGCGCTTCTCGGCGCTCGCCTTGAAGAACTGCACCGCGCGCCGCCGCACCCGCCGTCCGCGCACCGCGCCGGGGATCAGCACCCCGCGCCCCGGCAGCGCCCCAAACCCGAAGCGCACGGCCAGGAAGACCACCGCCTGAACCACCACCAGCAAAGCGAGCTGGAGATGCCGCTCCGCCTCACCCCAGCCGCCGGTGAACAACGCCAGCTTGGCGTCGAGCAGGTCGGGGAAGAAAGCGAACAAGCCCAGCGCCGCGAGCATCGCCGCGCCCGCATAGTAAAGCGAGACGTCGTGATAATGATCGGACCAGTCGGTGACGATTGTCACAATCTCGCCATCGGTGCCGCGCTCGGCCTCCGCCACCGCAGCGGTGACGCGAGCATGTTCTTCAGCCGTGAATCGCCGTGCCATCACCATCCCCCCGATGCGCCGCCGCCGCCGAACGACCCGCCGCCGCCGGAAAAGCCTCCGCCGCCGCCAAAACCGCCACCGCCTCCACCCCAGGAGCCGCCACCGCCGCCGCCCCAGGACGATCCGCCGCCACCACCCCAGCCGGGGCCCCAGATCACCACCGGCGCACGGCCGCGGCGATATTTCTTGCCGCGCGCCGCACCGATCACGATGGGAAGCACGACCATCAGCAGGATCACTATCCAGAAGATCAGCACGAACACCCCTGCACCGTCCTTCTTACGCGACTTGCCGCTGTCGATCAGCTGCTTGGCGCGCGCCTCGGCGGCCTCCAACGGGAGTTTGAGTTGCTCGTTGATCGCGGCGGCACCCGCCATGATCCCGCCGGGCATGTCGCCATCCTTGAAGCGTGGAATGATCGTGTCGCGGATGATCATCCCCGACAGTGCGTCGGTCATGATCGGCTCAAGCCCATAGCCGACCTCGATCCGCACCTTGCGCTCATTGGGCGCGACCAGCAGGATGATGCCGTTATCGGCGTCCTTCTGCCCGATTTGCCATTCGCGGCCGAGCTGGTAGCCGAAATCCTCGATTGGATAGCCCTGGAGGTCTGGAACCGTGGCGACCACCAGCTGTCGCCCGGTCGCCTTCTCGGTCGCTTCGGACATCGCGGTCAGCTCGGCCTCCTGCGCGGGACTGAGCAGATCGGCGCTATCGACCACCCGGCCGGTCAGCTTGGGAAAGGACTGCGCCGAGGCCGCTTGCCCCGCAAAGGCGGCGAGCAGCAGCGCAAGAACCAGATGCACGAACCTCATGGTGTTGCTCCCGGTACATTGATTTCACGGATGATCGCGGCACTTCCCGCCAGGATCGCCCCGGGCATATTCCCCGAGCGGATGCGCGGGATGATGGTGTCGGTGATGATCGCCTTCGCCTCCTCGTCCCGCAACACGCCTTCCAGGCCGTAGCCGACTTCGATGCGCGCCTGACGTTCGCTCGGCGCAATGATCAGGATCACACCATCGTCAACGTCGAACCTGCCGATCTTCCAAGCGCGGCCCAGCTCCACCCCGACATCCTCGATCTTCCGGTCGTTCAGCGTCGGCAAGGTGACGACGACGAACTGACTGCGTGTCGCCCGCTCGGTCGTTATCAGTGCCCGCTCGAGCAGCAACTCCTTGTCCGGCGGCAGCAGATCGGCGTTGTCGACCACCCGCCCCGTCAGCGCGGGCACGGTCGGCGATGCTTCTGGCGTCGGGTCAGACCCTGCCGTCCCGCAACCCGCGAGGAGCAGGAGCGGCAGGAAGCGGTGCCCGATCAGTTCCCGTTCCCGAAGTCCGCCTTGGGCGCAGTATCGGCACCCGGCGTGGTCGCCTGGAACGGGGCCATCGGCTTGGCACCATAGAAGATCTTGGCGCCGATCGCGTCGGGGAAGGTGCGGATGGTGGTGTTATAGCTCTGCACCGCCTCATTATAATCGCGGCGGGCGATGCTGATGCGGTTCTCCGTGCCTTCGAGCTGGGTGAGCAGGGTCGCGTAATTGGCCTGACTCTTCAGCTCAGGATACGCCTCCTGCAACCGCTGCAGGTTCAGCGTCACCGCGTTCTGCGCACGGTCGAAAGCCGCGATCTTGGCCGGATCGGTCAAGTCGGCATCACTGACGCGCACCTGCGTCGCGGCGGCGCGGGCCTGCGTCACCTCGACCAGAATCGCCTTCTCCTGCGCCCCGGCGGCCTTCACCGTCGCGACCAGATTGCCGGTCAGATCGGCGCGGCGCTGATACTGATTCTGCACCTCCGCCCATTTCGCCTTCGCAGTCTCTTCAGCCGTCGGAACGCTGTTGAGCCCGCAGGCGGACAGCATGGCCGCGGCAACCAGCGCGGCAACCAGACGAAGCTTCATCGCGATGAGTCCCTCATAGTGTGTCGCATCCATACGACACCGCAAATCTAGGGACGGCATGGGCACTACGCAATGGAAACCGGAAATTTGCGCCGCGCCTGAGCGTTGGGTAGCGTGGATCGGCAATCACAAGGGGGAGCTTATGCTCAAGGAATTCCGGACCTTCATCGCGCGCGGCAATGTGCTCGACCTCGCGGTCGGGGTCATCATCGGCGCGGCGTTCGGGACGATCACCAAATCGCTCACCGACGACATCATCATGCCGGTGGTCGGCTGGATCTTCGGCGGGTTCGATTTCTCGAGCTATTTCTTCCGGCTCGGCCCGATCCCGGCGAGCTATACCGGCTCGGCCTCCAACTATGCCGCGCTGAAGGCGGCGGGTGTGCCGCTGTTCGGCTTCGGCCAGTTCATCACCGTGATCATCAACTTCCTGATCCTCGCCTTCATCGTGTTCCTGCTGGTGCGGACCGTGAACAAGGTGCTGGCCGCCGCCGAACGCGAAAAGGCCGAAGGCACGGCGGAACCCGCTGCCGATCCGGCGGACGTGGTGCTGTTGCGCGAAATCCGCGACGAGCTGAAGAAGCGCAACAGCGCTTAAGCTGCTGCAAGATCCTCGGCGGTGGCGTCCGCCAGGCTGGTGCCGTCGAGGATCCTTGCCGTCTCATCCCGTACGCGGGCCATCGCATGGCGGATCGCGCAGCTCGCCTCGTCCTTGCAGTCGAGGCACGGGCGATAGGCGGTGCGGCTGACGCATGGCACCAGCGCCAGCGGCCCTTCGATCACACGGATGATCTCACCCAGCGAGATCAGGTGATTGGCGCGCGCGAGGCGATAGCCGCCCATCTTGCCGCGCGTCGACAGGATGAACCCGGCTTCGCGCAGATCGGCGAGGATCAGTTCGAGGAACTTGCGCGGCACATTGGCTTCAGCGGCGATCCGCGTCATCGGCGTCGGCGCCCCGTCCCGGGGCTGCTTGGCCAGAAACAGCATGGCGCGCAGGGCATAACGAGAGCGCTGGGTAAGCATGGCACGTTCTTTGCGCGCGGTTTATGGCGATGGGAAGGCCAAATCCCATCGTTCTTGTTAGATTTCGGCACCGAAACCCGCTCTTTTCAATCGGATTGCGGTTTCCTATATCGGTCGGGCCGGGTTCGCCCGGCTATGACGATAAATTGTGGCGTGCAATAGACGCAGCGGACCCGGGGGCAGTACCCGGCGGCTCCACCAGAAATGGTGGTCATACTGGAGACCGTTTCTGACGGGGCCGAACCAGGATCGACGTGTGTTGAAAAGCGCTGTTTTCGTTCGGAATGGGACCACCGCGACGGCCCATACTCACAAGTGCCAACGATAACGAAGCACTCGCTATTGCGGCCTAACCCCAAGTCCTAACGGACTAAGGTTAGACTAAAATGCGCGGTTGGACCGCACCGGGCAACAGAAGCGGATTCCAGCGGTACGGGGGGCACCGGGCAACAGAAGCCCCCCACTATCTCCCCCTCGCCAGCCGTTCCTCATCGACGCTGAACGCCGTACGCCCCTTGCTCACCGGCGGGGTCGCGGTGGCGAAAAAGGCGACACCCCGCCCCGCCGCGCGGTCGATCCATAGCCCCGAGCGCAGGCCATAAGCCTCACCGGCATGACCGATCCGGGTCCTCCCATCGCCGAACAGATCGTCGTCACACCCGACCCGTGCGGTCGGCAACGTGGTCACCGCCAGCCCATACTGGCAGTAAAAAGCGCCGGTCGTGTCGCCATTCATCCCGTCGAAGCGCCATGCGACGCGTTCCATCTCGGCGATCGAGGCGGGTTTCAGAAAGCTTCCGTCATTCCGGATCAGCATCGCGCCGATCACCGCCAGGTCACGCATCGACGCGCGCAGCCCGCCCTGGGGCGAGAACAGCGCGCCATTCTCCCCCAGCCGGTATGCGGCAATGTCGCAGCCCTGCTTGGCGATTACCGGGCAATCGGGCCGCTTCCCGCCCAGATTGTCGAGCGCGACTTCGCCGCTCGCGCGGTACAGCACCACGTGCCGCGCGATCTTCGCGTCCGAACAGGTCGACCAGTTGAAGCACGCGTCCAGCTTGAGCGGCGCGAGCACATGGCGCTGCATCAGCCGGTCGAACCGCTCGCCGCCCGCCTTCTCCATCACGCTCGCAATCACCGGAAAGGCGACGTTGGAATAGCGAAAATAGCTGCCTGGCGCGTGCTGCGCGTCCCACAGCGCCGGCCGCGCAATGACGTCGGCGAGCGGGTCGCCGAGCGGCACGCGATACTCATCGGGATCGATCAGCCCCGACTGGTGCGACAACAAATGCCGCAGCGTCACCGGCGCATCGGGAAAGGCCGGATTGCGCACGCGCCAGCCCAGCACTTCCGACACGTCGCGGTCGAGGTCGAGCTGCCCCGCCTCGACCATCCGCATCACGCCGAGCGCGACCACCAGCTTCGAGATGCTGGCGATCCGCACCGGATCGTCCGCCGTGACGCGGCGACCGGTACTGCGATCGGCCAGACCGCTGGCGCGGGCCGAGGTCACCTCCTTGGCATCGAACGCGACCCGCACCTCGGCCGGGCCAGTGGTGGCACAGCCGGCCAGCGCCACCGACGCGGCGAGCGCGACCGCCCGCCTGCTCACGCCTTCTTGCCCGCGATATAGCGATCGACCTCTTCCTCCAGCACGTTCAGCGGCACGGCACCGTTTGCCAGCACCACCTCGTGGAAATCGCGGATGTCGAACCGGTCGCCCAGCGCGGTTTCGGCTTTCTTGCGCAGCTCCGCGATCTTGAGCTGGCCGATCATGTAGCTCGTCGCCTGCCCCGGATTGTTGATGTAGCGGTTGACCTCGCGCTCGATATCCGCCGCCGAGATCGACGAGTTCGCCTTGAAATAGTCGATCGCCTGCTCGCGGCTCCATTTCTTCGCATGCAGCCCGGTATCGGTCACCAGCCGGATCGCGCGCCACATCTGCAGCGAGAGCATGCCGAATTCGGAATAGGGATCGGCATAGGCGCCCATCTCCTTGGCCAGCCGCTCGGTATAGAGGCCCCAACCCTCGCTATAGACGCTGTAGCCGCCGAAGCGCCGGAATTTGGGCAGCCCTTCCAGCTCCATCGCGCGCGCGATCTGGAAATGATGGCCCGGCGCGCCCTCATGCACCGCGATCCCCTCCAGCTGGATCTTCTGCACCTGATCCATATTGGCGAGGTTGACGTAGTAGATGCCGGGGCGCGAGCCATCGGGCGCAGGGCGGTTGTAGAAGGCGACCGACGCGGTCCCCTCACGCCATTTCTCGACCGCGCGGACCTCCAGCTTCGCCTTGGGCAAACGGTGGAACCAGCGCGGGGCGGCGTCCATCATCCGCGCAATCACCGCGCGCGCTTCGGTCAGATAGGTTTCGCGACCGGCATCGGTGTTGGGATATTTGAACTTGGGATCGGTGCGGATCGCGTCGAAGAAGCTTTCGAGGCTGCCGGTGTAGCCGACGCGCGCCTTCACCGCCTCCATCTCGGTGCGGATCGCCGCGACCTGATCGAGGCCGATCTGGTGGATCTGGTCCGCGGTCAGGTCCGTCGTCGTATTCTGCGCCAGACGGTTGGCATAAAAGGCGGCGCCATTGGGCAGGCTCCACGCGCCGTCATTGCCCTTTGCCTTGGGCTCGATCTCGTCGAGCACCGCGAACAGCGTGTCGAAGCCACGCTTGAACGGGCCGGTCAGCGCCTTCTCGGCGTCGGCGATCAGCGCCACCTTCTCGGCATCGGCGATCTTGAGCGCGCCCACCTTCTTGCGGAAATCGGCCATCACGGTGCTGTCCGCGCCGGAGTCGAACGGGGCGCCGGTGACGACCTTGCGCGCGTCCTCACGCGCAGGCTTGAACACCATTTTGGGCGGGACGATGCCCTTTTTCGCCTGGTCACGCATCGTTGCCGCGACCTCGCGCATCACGCGCTCCACCTCGGTGATGCGGGCGATATAGGCGCGTGCATCGGCCACGCTGTCGACCCGATGGTTATTGATCAGGAACACCGGGATCTGACCCGCCGGGCTGCCATTGGTCGACACCGGAAAGCCGTAGTCGCGGAACTTGTACGCCGCGCGCGACCGCTCGACCTGCGTCTCGAACAGCCGATAGCTCAGCCGCGCCTGTGGCCCGAGCTTTGCCGGATCGAACTGCGCACGCATCTTTTTGAGCGTCGCCTCGGCCATCGCCATCCGCTTCTGGCCATCGGCGCGGGTGTAGTCATCGAGCTTGTCGTAATTGGTCTTGAGGCCCAGCGCGGTCTGCGTTTCCGGGCTCAGCGCGACATTGGCGTCGAACGCGGCATCGAGAAAGGCGTTGAGCCGGGCATCCTCCGCCCGGGTATCGGCAGCGGTCTCCAGCGGCGCGGCGTTCGATACGAGCGCGGGGGCGGCGACCCCAGCGAGCAGAAGGGAAAGAGCAAGACGAAGCGTCACGGGCAAATCCTGTGTCGGAGGGCAATGCCGTCACGCTACCGCCTGTTGCCGACCCGGGCAAACGCCCCACGCAATGAAAAAGGGCCCCGGTTGCCCGGAGCCCTCTTCATTGTCGCAATCGCTAAGGCGATCAGTCGTCGCTGCCGCCGGTCAGGAAGGCGGGAAGGCCGATATTCTCGCCGCCTTCATCCTTCGATTCCGAACGCGCCGGACGGTCATTGCGGTCGCCCCGGTCGCGGCGCGGGCCGCGATCGCGGTCGCCGCCACGGCCACCGTCACGACGGCGATCGCCGCCACGGCCGCCTTCGCGGTCGCCACGCTCGCTCCGCTCACGCGGTTCGCGGGCCGGACGCGTGTCCTCCAGCTCGGCACCGGTTTCCTGATCGACGACGCGCATCGACAGGCGCACCTTGCCGCGCTGGTCGATCTCGAGCACCTTGACCTTGACCTCCTGGCCTTCGGACAGGACGTCGCTGACCTTCTCGACGCGCTCGTTCTTGATCTCGGACACGTGGACGAGACCGTCCTTGCCGCCCATGAAGTTCACGAACGCACCGAAATCGACGAGGTTGACGACCTTGCCGTTGTAGATCTTGCCGACCTCGGCCTCTTCGACGATGCCCTTGATCCAGTTCATCGCGGCTTCGATCTGGCTGACGTCCGACGAGCTGACCTTGATCACACCCTCGTCGTCGATGTCGACCTTGGCGCCGGTGGTCGCGACGATCTCGCGGATCACCTTGCCGCCGGTGCCGATGACGTCGCGGATCTTCGACTTGTCGATCTGCATCGTCTCGATACGCGGAGCGTGGGCCGACAGCTCGGTGCGGGTTTCGCCCAGCGCCTTGTTCATCTCACCCAGGATATGAGCGCGACCTTCCTTGGCCTGGTTGAGCGCGGCTTCGAATATCTCGCGCGTGATGCCCGCGATCTTGATGTCCATCTGCATCGTGGTGATGCCTTCGGACGTGCCCGCGACCTTGAAGTCCATGTCGCCGAGGTGATCCTCGTCGCCCAGGATGTCGGACAGGATCGCATAATCCTTGCCCTCAAGGATCAGGCCCATCGCGATGCCCGAAACCGGGCGCTTGATCGGCACGCCGGCGTCCATCATCGCGAGGCTGCCGCCGCACACCGACGCCATCGACGACGAGCCGTTCGACTCGGTGATGTCGCTGGTCAGGCGGATCGTGTAGGGAAAGTCTTCCTTCTTCGGCAGCACCGGGTGCAGCGCGCGCCACGCCAGCTTGCCATGGCCGACTTCGCGACGGCCCGGCGCGCCGAAGCGGCCGACTTCACCGACCGAATAGGGCGGGAAGTTATAGTGCAGCATGAAATGCTGGTAGCTAAGGCCGTTCAGGCCATCGATCATCTGCTCGGCGTCCTTGGTGCCGAGGGTGCAGGTGGCGATGGTCTGGGTCTCGCCGCGCGTGAACAGCGCCGAGCCGTGCGCACGCGGCAGGAAGTGGGTTTCCGCGACGATCGGGCGGATCTGGGTCGTGGTGCGACCGTCGATGCGCTTGCCGGTCTTGAGGATGTCCCCACGGACGATCTCGGCTTCCAGCTTCTTGGTCAGCTTGATGCCGGCCATGACTTCCTGCGGCGACAGGCCGTCCTCGGTGAACTGTGCCTTCGCCTTCGCGCGCGCTTCGTTCAGCGCGTTCGAACGGGCCGACTTGTCGGTCAGCTTGTAAGCGGCGGCGATGTCCTTGCCGATCAGCTTCTTGAGCTTGTCCTTGATCTTGGCGTTGTCGTCCGACGCGGCCATTTCCCACGGATCCTTGGCGGCCTGCTCGGCGAGCTTGATGATCGCCTTGACGACTTCCTTGCACGCATCATGCGCGAACAGCACGGCGCCCAGCATGATCTCTTCCGACAGCTCATTGGCTTCGGATTCGACCATCATCACCGCGTCGTAGGTCGCAGCGACAACCAGGTCGAGGTCACCCTCGGCAACCTGCTCGTCGGTCGGGTTCAGGATATATTCGCCGTTCAGGTAACCGACGCGCGCGGCGCCGATCGGGCCCATGAAGGGAACGCCCGAAATGGTCAGCGCAGCCGAGGCCGCGACCATCGCCAGAATGTCCGGCTCATTCTCGCCGTCATAGCTCAGCACCTGAGCAATGGCGTTGATCTCGTTGTAGAAGCCTTCCGGGAACAGCGGGCGGATCGGACGGTCGATGAGACGCGAGACCAGGGTCTCCTTCTCGGTCGCGCCACGCTCACGCTTGAAGAAGCCGCCGGGGATGCGACCCGCGGCCGAATACTTCTCCTGATAATGGACGGTGAGCGGGAAGAAATCCTGCCCATCCTTGACGCTCTTGGCAGCCGTGACGGCGCAGAGCACGACGGTTTCGCCGAGCGTCGCCATGATGGCGCCATCGGCCTGACGGGCAACCTTGCCCGTTTCGAGTGTCAGGGTTTGTCCGCCCCACTCGATCGATACGGTCTTCTTGTCGAACATGATATTTCCTTTGGACCGAACGCCCAATGCGCCCGGGGCCTGTGTGCAGGCTGTCCGGCCTGCGCGGTGCGGGGTGACGTCACCCCTGTGCTACGGACCGCTGGCCGAATTGCCGACGATCCAAGAGATTCGGGCGCATGCCCGAAATGGCAAAAAGGCGACCCGAAGGCCGCCTTTCCGGTTACTTGCGAAGCCCGAGCTTCGCGATGAGGGCGGTGTAGCGATCCCCGTCCGTCTTGCGGAGATAGTCGAGGAGGCTGCGACGCTTGTTGACCATCATCAGCAGGCCGCGACGCGAATGGTTGTCCTTCGCATGGCCCTTGAAGTGTGCGGTCAGGTTGACGATGCGCTCGGTCAGGATCGCAATCTGGACTTCGGGGCTGCCCGTGTCGCCTTCGTTGCGGCCATGTTCCTTGGTCAGTTCTGCCTTGCGCTCGGTCGTGATCGTCATGTGTTTTCCTTCGACATCATTCTACAGGTTGAAGCCGCGCACGACGCGGACGTTTCCGTCCGTAACCTCCACCAGCGCGACCGGCGTTTCGCCGTCCAGCGCAAAATGTTGGCCATCATTCGCGGCGATCCCGGTCAATACTTTCCCCTGGCGGAGAGCCCCTGCCTGACCGGGTTCGAGGAGTAGAGCCGGGATGTCGTCCAGCCCCGCCCTCAGCGGCAGGAGGCAGTGTTCAAGGTCGCGCGCCATACCGGATTCGGCCAGTTTGTCCAGCGATATCGCGGATTCGAGGGTGAACGGCCCGGCCTTCACCCGCCGCAGCATGGTGACATGCCCCACGCTGCCAAGCGCCAGCGCGATGTCGCGCGCCAGGCTACGGATATAGGTGCCCTTTGAGACATGCGCGGTCAGCGTCGCCGATTCGGGCGTGGTTTCGCCCAGCGTCAGTGCATGGATCGTCACCGCGCGCGCCGCCAGCGTCACCGTCTCCCCCTTGCGTGCCAGGTCATAGGCGCGCTCGCCATCGACCTTGAGCGCCGAATAGGCGGGCGGCATCTGGTCGATCGCACCGGTGAAGCGCGCCAGGATCGCCGCGATCTGATCGCGCGTGGGTCGCACAGCGGATTCGGCGACCGGCTTGCCCTCAAGATCGAGCGTGTCGGTCTCCACCCCGAACCGAATCGTGAAGTCATAGACCTTGTCGCTATCGAGCATCCGTCCGGCGAGCTTGGTCGCCTCGCCCACCGCGATCGGCAGCACGCCGGTCGCCAGCGGGTCGAGCGTGCCGCCATGCCCCACCTTGGGCAGGTCGCGCAGCTTCGGCCCATAGCCGCTGTCACGCAGCGCGCGCTTGACGGCGCTCACCCCCTGGGTCGAGCCGAGGCCGAGCGGCTTGTCGAGAATGATCCAGCCATGCATCGGCGTGCGATTAGACCGTCAGGTTCACCAAGCCCAGTACGAAGCGCGTGATTGCGTTGATCATCGGTGCGGCAACCCACTCGCCGATCCGGGCATGCGGATCGAGCAGCGGGATCGCCACCACGGTCGCGATCACCGCCAGCACCACCAGCCGCCCCGCGCGGCGCAGCTTCTGGCGCAGCGGAACCGGAAGAAGCGCGCTGAGCGCTCGTCCCATGTCGAATGGCGGAACCGGCAACAGGTGGAAACTCGTCATGCACGCATTAGCGAGGATGAAGTTGAACAGATTGGCCGTGACCAGCCACGCAACCCCCTTGGACGGCATCGCGCCGCCGGACGCCGCGACCAGCGCGCCCAGTGCCATCGCGCCGACCAGCGCCGCCGCGAAGCTCGCCACCGGCCCGGCGAGCGCACTCAGCAGCCGCCGCCGCCGCGCCAGCGCATCCTCGCCCAGCGCGAACGGACGATAACGCGGCCAGCCGAACACCGGTGCGCCCGCCAGCGCCAGCGCGATCGGAACGATCACCGTCCCCACCGGATCGACCGCGCGCAGAAAGCGCGGCAAGCGACTCGGTACCGGTTCGGGCATGTCGGGCTCGGGCGGCAGCCAGCTCGCCGCCATCCGCTGGGCCGAGTCGTGGAGCAGCACTGCGGCAATCGCGGGTATCGCCCACACGGCCAGCGATTCAACAATCGGCTGCATTCTTCCCCCCGACGCACACCGTGGCCGAAGGATGCGCGCAGCTCCACCCGATTCGTGTCAGGCTGCCGTTACGGAACGGGACGTTTAGTCCGCCGCTGCCAGCGCCTCGGTGAAATGGCGACGGCATAAGGCGACATAGCGGTCGTTTCCGCCGATCTCGGTCTGCGCGCCATCGGCGACCGCGCGCCCCTCACCATCGACGCGGAGGTTCATCGTTGCCTTGCGCCCGCAGCGGCACACCGACTTGATCTCGACCAGCGCATCGGACAGCGCCAGCAGCCGCGCCGATCCGGGGAACAGATTCCCACGAAAATCGGTGCGCAGGCCATAGGCAAGCACCGGAATGCCCAGCACATCGGCGACCGCCGCCAGCTGATCGACCTGCGCTGCAGTCAAAAACTGGGCCTCATCGACCAGCACGCAATGCACCGGGCCGTGATCCATCTCCCGCTCGACGTGCAAACGCAGATCGGTATCGGCGGCAAACCCCATTGCGGCGGTATCCAATCCGATCCGCGACGCGATCCGCCCCGCTCCCGACCGATCGTCGAGCGCCGCCGTGAACAGCAACGTCCGCATCCCGCGCTCACGATAGTTGAAATCGGCCTGGAGCAGCGTGGTGGATTTCCCCGCATTCATCGAGGCGTAGTAGAAATAGAGCTTGGCCATCAGGCCATCCAGCTAGCTTTCTTCGCGATCAGACGCCAGCGGCCATCGCGATACTCCAGCGCTAGAATCTCCCCCGCGCCGCAAAGATCGCCGCACGAATATCCCGACTCGATAAAGGCGAAACGGCTTTCATAAGCCGGGGCACCAAACCAGCTGCGCATTTCGCAACGCTTTGGCCACGGCTTGCGGCTCGGCGGAACGATGTCCCTCTCTGCTGCCCGTGCGACCTTCAGGATCGCGCGATCCTCAGCGCGGTTCAGGCGATGCGCGAGAACGGGTTCGAGCGGCTTCTGTTGCTCATCTGACGACTGCCATTCGCTACGATCAACCGCGAAGCCCAAGTCCAGCTTCAGCTTGTCCCAGTCGTCCAGCAAAACCCTGAACTCGGCAAAGGCGGCCCCACCTCCGTGAAGGTCTACGCACATGCCCGAGTCGGAAGAGAATAGTCTGTCGAGCGCCGGACCCTTCGGGACGTGTCCCAAGACTTTCATAGCAAACACGGACCGCAGATCAGCTTCGGTAAGCGGTGGCGGGGTGGCTTGCTGACAGCCAGTCAGCGTGATCGCGACTGCGCCAAGAGCAACAAACAGCCGCGCCGCCGGTGAGGCGGTGATGAGCCTAGTCAGGCTGAGCATCCTTCTCGACGACCCGCGCTACCGCCTGACCGTCGGAAACCTCCCAAACCAGCTTCATGCCCGGCCGCAAGCCCAGCCGATCCCGCAATGCCTTGGGAAGGGTGACGCGACCCCGCGTCGACATGCGAACCGAATGGATCATGATCGCAGGCTAAAGCTGCGGCCCCGTCAGATCAATCCTCATCTCCCAGGTCCCGCGCCACCTTGGGGTCGCGCAACAGCTGTTCGATATGGCTGCCCTCGTCGAAGCTCTCGTCGGCCAAGAATTTGAGTTTCGCCGCGTATTTCATCTTCATCCGCCCGGCGACCTCGCGCTGGAGATAGGCGGTGTTGGTGCGCAGCGCCTTGATCACCGCCTCCTCGTCCTTGCCGAGCAGCGGCTTCACGAAAACGGTGGCGTGGCGCAGGTCGGGCGACATGCGCACTTCGGTCACGCTCACCACATGGCTGGCGAGCACATCGTCATGCACCTCCCCGCGCGCAAGGATGTCGGACAGGATATGGCGCACCTGCTCGCCCACGCGCAGCAGGCGGACGGAGCGGGTTTCGGGGGTGTCGTTGTGTTTCATCGCAGACTTCTACGCCTCTGCCTTCGTTCGGCCGGTCACAAGCGTGTACTCATCTTCCCAAAGCCAGTTTCGCGCACTTTCGAGGCTCGAAAGCCGATCCCTGATCGTCCCGAGGGCGGGGTCGGCGATCAGATAGTCGCTGTCCGAAATACACAACAGAAGCAGTACATAAGGCGCACTCTCATCGATCCACACCTCGTACCAGACTGCTTTTTCAAGCACCTGATGGAGGGGGATCGACGAAAGCTCGCTCAAATCACAGCGTCCGTTCGCGCAGTTCGACCTCGAAGGTTTCGAGATAGTCGCCGGCCTTGATGTCGGTGAAGTTCTGCGTGAACGTCACACCGCACTCCAGACCCGCGCGGACTTCGGCGACATCGTCCTTGAAGCGGCGCAGCGACGCGATCTCGCCCTGATAGATGATGACGTCGTCGCGCGTGATGCGTGCCTTGAGCGCCTTGCGGATCGCGCCGTCGGTGACCAGCAGACCGGCCGCCTTGCCATGCTTGCCCGCCGAGAAGACCTCGCGGATTTCCGCGCGACCGACCACGGTTTCGAACGCTTCCGGGCCGAGCTGCCCGGCCATGCCGGCGCGGATCTCGTCGGTGAGTTCGTAGATCACATCATAATATTTGAACGCGACCTTGTGACGATCGGCGATCTCGCGCGCCTTGGCATTCGGACGGACGTTGAAGCCGATGATCGGCGCGCCCGAGGCCGCAGCCGCGTTCACGTCGCTCTCGGTAATGCCGCCCACGCCGGCGTGCAGCACGCGCGCCTTGATGTCGTCGGTGCTGATCTTGTTGATCGCCGCGACGATCGCCTCGACCGTGCCCTGGGTATCCGCCTTGACGACCAGCGGATATTCCATCGCCTGCTTTTCCTTGAGCGCGCTGAACATGCTCTCAAGGCTCGCCGGGGTGTTGGTGGTGCGCTTGTTCTGGATCACGCTGGCGCGATAGGCCGCAACCTCACGGGCACGCGCTTCGTTCTCGACGACCTGCAGCAGGTCGCCCGCCATCGGCACGCCCGACAGGCCGAGGATCTCGACCGGCATCGACGGACCCGCTTCCTTGATCTGGCGCCCCTTGTCGTCGATCAATGCGCGGACCTTGCCGCTTTCCGCGCCGACCACGAACACGTCGCCGACCTTGAGCGTGCCGCGCGTGACGAGGATCGTCGCGACCGGGCCGCGACCCTTGTCGAGCTTCGCCTCGACCACATTGCCTTCAGCGGCGCGGTCGGGATTGGCGCGCAGTTCCATCAGCTCGGCCTGGAGCTGGATCTTCTCGATCAGTTCGTCGAGATTGATCTTTTCCTTGGCCGACACTTCGACGTCCTGCGTCTCGCCACCCATCGCCTCGACCTGGATGTCATGCTCGAGCAGACGCTCGCGCACGCGCTGGGCATTGGCTTCGGGCTTGTCGATCTTGTTGATCGCGACGATCATCGGGACGCCGGCCGCCTTGGTGTGATTGATCGCCTCGATTGTCTGCGGCATCAGCCCGTCATCGGCGGCGACCACCAGTACGACGATGTCGGTGACGTTCGCGCCACGCGCGCGCATCTCCGAAAACGCCTCGTGACCCGGGGTGTCGAGGAAGGTGATCTTCGACTTGTCCTTCAACGTCACCTGATAGGCGCCGATATGCTGGGTGATGCCACCGGCCTCGCCGCGCACCACATCGGTGCCGCGCAGCGCATCAAGCAGGCTGGTCTTGCCGTGATCGACATGGCCCATGATCGTGACGACCGGCGGACGCGGTTTCAGCGCATCTTCGGCATCCACTTCAGTGTCGAGCACCAGGTCGATATCGCTGTCGCTGACGCGGACGATGTTATGGCCGAATTCGGTCACCAGCAGCTCGGCGGTATCCTGATCGATCGTCTGGGTCAGCGTGACGGGCATGCCCATCTTGAACAGCGCCTTGACCAGGTCCGCGCCCTTTTCGGCCATGCGGTTGGCGAGTTCGGCGACGGTGATCGTCTCCGGCACCTTGACGTCACGGACCTGCTTGGCCTGCGGCTCACGCGGGCCGGTGTGGCGGCGTTCCTTGTCACGCGCACGCTTCAGCGCGGCGAGGCTGCGCGCACGTGCACCATCGTCGCCACCGAGCGCACGGTTGACGGTCAGCTTGCCGCCGCGACGCTCATCGCCCTTGCGATCGCGCTGCTGCGGACGCTGCGGCTCGGGCGCACGCGCCGGAGCGCGATTCGGGCCAAGATTGGTCGCGCGCGGCGCAGCGGCGCCGCCGGTGCTCGCCGGAGCGGCGGCGGCAGCGGGTGCCGCAGGTTCGGGCTTGGCCGGCGCGGGGCGCGGAATTTCGGGGCGCTGCACCGGGGTGAAGCGACGCGGCGCCGGGCGGCTCGGGTCGAGCTGAAGCGCGATCGGCTCCGGCGCAGGAGCGGGAGCCGGAACAGGTGCGGGAGCAGGCGTCGTGGCGGGCGCGACTGGCGCGGCCTTCGCTTCGACAACGGGCTCGGGTGTTGCCTCGACCTTGGGCGCCTTGGCCGCTTCGGCTTCGGCGCGAGCCTTTTCGGCGGCACGGCGCTGCTCTGCTTCGGCAGCCTCGGCGCGCTCACGCTCCTCGCGGCGGCGCGCCTCTTCCAGCGCCTGCATCCGCTGTTCGTCGGCTTCACGCAGCAGGCGGGCCTGCCGCTCCTGCGCAGTCTCGCCCGCCGGAGCGGCGGGACGCGGCGCGGGGGCCGGC
>NZ_JAIXHL010000007.1 GCF_030145815.1 Sphingomonas sp. | reverse complement strand
AGTATATTCTATGGGTGGCCGGGTGGGGGAGCGGGCCGGTGCCGCAGCCGTTCAGTCTTCCAGCTCGCGCTTGACGATCTCATAGGTGCCGGGGCGCAGCTTGAGGTCGTAGCGCTTGCCATCAGGCATGCGCGCGTCATCGACTTCCCAATAGGGGCCGTCATCGTCCAGCTCGACCTCTTCCCAGCTGACGAAGCCGGCGGCGCGCACCGCCTTCTCGATTGCAGCGGCTTCGGTGGCGGTCGGTGCGCGGTCGGCAAGCGCGGGGGTCGCAGCGACCAGTGCCGCGCCAGCGGCGGCGAGGGCGATGAGTTTCATGATCAGTCCATCCTTTGCTCTGTGAAGCACAGGCCAGGGCGCAGCGCGCAACGCTGTCCGCATGCACCAGCCCGGCCGGTTTGATGCGTCCGACATCACGATCATAGGGATCGCCAGAGGGGCCCGGGCCGCCCCGCTTCAAAGCTTGGAGCGGCGGGGAGTTCCCGCCCCCGCTTCGCTCAGCGCGGCGTCAGCGTCGCCATCACCGCATAATGGTCTGACGGGAATTCGCCGTTCACCGCATCGGCAAAGCGGCGCGCACCGCTGACCTCGAACGCGCGCGGATCGGCGAAGATATGGTCGATCACCCTCGACTTGTGCCCGCGCTCGACCACCAGGGTCGTGTCCACCGCGCCCGGTGCCAGCGCCGGCTCAAGCCCGCGGATCGCGATCGGCGCGAGCGCGGCTTCGTCGAGCGGGGCGTTGAAATCGCCCATCAGCACCAGCGGCACATCGTCCGACGGTAGCCAGCCGAGCAGGCCGTTGATCTGCTGCGCGCGCACCGGCCCGGCATCGGGCTGGTGCGCCAGATGCGTGTTGACGATGTCGACCAGCCGCCCTTCGCTCCGCACCCGCACGCGCAGCGCGGTGCGATAGTCGTTGAACGGCTCCAGCTTGATCGTGTCGGTCTCGACCACCGGCAGACGGGTCAGGATCGCGTTACCATAGCGGTTGGCCGCGCCGACCGGCGAGGTCGACATGAACTCGACACGATAGCCGCCCAGCGCGGCGGCGATCGTCTCGGCCTGATTGGGCAGGTTCTTCTTCGAATCCTGCAGCACTTCCTGCAGGCCGATGACATCGGCATCGGCGGCCCGCAGCGCATCGACGATCAGCTTGAGCCGCAGCGGCCAGTTGCCCGCGTCGTGCCAGATGTTGAACGTCACCACCCGCAGCGGCTGGCGCGGCGCGGTGGGGCGCGGGGCGCAGGCGGCAAGCGGGGCTGCGGCAGCGGCGGCGAGCAGGGTGCGGCGATCGATCATGGCGCGGCTTTAGTCGGGATCGACCGGGATGTCGAAGTGCAACACATCCTCGCGCACCCCTAATTTGGTGTAGAGCGCGATCGCGGGCGGGTCGACATAATCGGCCTGCACATAGATCACCCACGCCCCGGCCGTGCGCGCGATCGGGCGCAGCGCGTCGATCAGCGCGGTGGCGATGCCGCGCCGCCGCTGCGCCTCCGCCACGGCGAGGTCGTAGATATAAATCTCGCTGCGCGCCTGCTCGAACTTGGGCAGGATATAAGCGGCGAGCGCACCGACCATCGCGCCATCGGCCTCGGCCACCAGTGCGATAAACTGCGGATTGGCGAGCAGCGCCGTGACGTGGTCCGGCCCGGGCGGCGCGGACAGATAGCTCTCTTCGTCCTCGAATTCCCGCGCGAACAGCGCGTTCATCGCCGCGAGCGCAGCGGCGTCATTCAGGCCGAGGCGGCGAATCTGCGACATGCACCCATCCTGCGTATTGAACTATGGCGCGTCCACCGCATTGTTGGCGCCATGCGCATCGTCATCCCCGGCCTCGCCCTGGCTCTCGCCGCCTGCTCACCCGCCCCGGTTCCGCCGAATGCGAGCAACGCCGAGCCGACACCGATCGAATCCGCCATTCCGCCTTCTCCCACGCCCAGCCCCACGCCGCTTGTGCTCGGTCGTGTAACCGAGGCCGCGGCGGCGCAGGTCAGCGGCGAGCTGCGCTGTGCCTTCCTGTCCGATACCAGCGATCTGCTGCTGGTCGGCGCGGGCGATGTCGACAAGGCGAGCCGCGCAACCGCTGTGGTAATGCGCGGCGCGACGCCGGTGCTGCTGACCGCGCGCGCACCCGGGGGATTCGATGCGATGGCGCAGGGCAGCAGCTTTGCCGACACCGACCTGACGGCATCGATCACGCGCGGCGCTCCGCGTGAAACCGGACATAAGGGGTCGAGCCATACCGCAACGCTGTCGGTCGAGGCGTCCGGCGCCGCGCCGCTGGCGATCGACGGCGTATGGGAATGCGGGCCCTGACCGCTCGCGGCTTGCCTAAATGCGCAGACCGGCGCTAGGCGAGCGGCATGAGCATTGGTGAACAGCGCCTTCAGCGCCGCATGGCGCGCGGCATCGAATTTCTGGGCAGCGAAACCGCCATCCTGTGCGGCGCGATGTCGTGGGTGAGCGAGCGCAACCTCGTCTCGGCCATCTCCAACGCGGGCGGGTTCGGCCTAATCGCGTGCGGCGCGATGACGCCCGAGCTGCTGGATGCGGAAATTGCCGGCACCAAGGCGCTGACCGACAAGCCGTTCGGCGTGAACCTGATCACCATGCATCCGCAGCTGTTCGACCTGATCGACGTGTGCGCGAAGCATGGCGTGACGCACATCGTCCTCGCGGGTGGCCTGCCCCCGGCGGGCTCGCTCGACGCGATCAAGGGCAATGGCGCCAAGCTGATCTGCTTCGCACCGGCGCTCAGCCTCGCCAAGAAGCTGATCCGCAGCGGCGTCGATGCGCTGGTGGTCGAGGGGATGGAGGCCGGCGGCCATATCGGCCCGGTTTCGACCAGCGTGCTCGCGCAGGATATCCTGCCCGAGGTGTCGGAACAGGTGCCGGTATTCGTCGCGGGCGGGATCGGTCGCGGCGAGGCGATTGCCGGCTATCTCGACATGGGCGCGGCGGGCGTCCAGCTCGGCACGCGCTTTGCCTGCGCGACCGAGAGCATCGCACATCCCAACTTCAAGAAAGCGTTCTTCCGGGCCAGCGCGCGCGACGCGATCTCCAGCGTCCAGATCGACCCGCGCCTGCCGGTCATCCCGGTGCGCGCGCTCAAGAACGCGTCATCCGAACTGTTCACCGCCAAGCAACGCGAGGTCGCGCAGCTGCTCGACGAGGGCAAGGTCGAGATGCTGGAGGCGCAGCTCCAGATCGAACATTATTGGGCAGGTGCGCTGCGCCGCGCGGTGATCGAGGGCGATGTCGACAATGGCTCGCTGATGGCCGGCCAGTCGGTCGGTATGGTGACCAAGGAGGAGCCGGTCGCCGACATCATCGCCCAGCTGATGGCCGAGGCGGCGGCGGCGCTGGAGAAGCGGGCGGCCTGAAGCTCGATGCTTGCATTTTGCTGGCGTTATGCTATCTTCGGCGAATGGCTACGCTCACCATTCGTAAGCTGGACGACGGCGTCTATGAACGACTGCGGATCCAAGCGCGTCAAAATCACCGCTCGATCGAAGCCGAAGCCCGGCATTTGCTGGGAGAACAACTCGGTGATCGTGACGTCGTGCTCGATGAGCTGGATGCGCTGCGACGCCGGATGGCCGAGAAATATGGCAGCTTTTCAGATAGTGTCGCACTGATCCGTCAGGTGCGCGACGCGGGATGATCGTCGTCGATGCCAGCGTCGCGGTCAAATGGCTGTTCGACGAAGCGGATAGCGGCGACGCCCGTGAATTGCTCAATCGGCACGACCAGCTTCAAGCGCCCGACCTGATGCTGAGTGAAGTCGGCGGTGCCATCGTCCGCCGTGTGAACGAGCGCGTCATCACGCGCGAGGACGGCGACGAGATTGCGGCAGCGTGGACCGGACTTTGGGCCTCCTCGGTGCTCGGTACGCATCCACTCGACGGGCTGATGGCCGGTCGCGCCATGAGCTTTGCAATGCTCTTGGGGCACCCGTTGCCGGACTGCATTTATCTGGCACTGGCGATGGAGTTGGACTGTCCGCTAATCACAGCCGACCGCAAATTCGCGCTGCGTGCATCGACGATCCACAATAGAATTCTGATCCTCGGCGATGTCTGACGCAAGGCTCGCCCCCGCCCGCGCAATCTGTTAGCGATTCGCTTATGCCCGTTTCCGCCGCCGCCTCCGCCCGCGAAATCCTGACGCGGTTGCACGACGTGATGGCGTCGCGCACCCCGGCGCAGTCCAAGCTGAACGCCGTGGTCGAGATCATCGGGGAGTCGCTGCGCAGCGAAGTGTGTTCGATCTACCTGCTGCGCGAAGGCGTGCTCGAACTGTTCGCGACGCGCGGCCTGGCGCAGGAGGCGGTGCATGTCACCAAGCTGGCGCTGGGCGAGGGTCTGGTCGGCACGATCGCCAAGAATGTCGAGACGTTGAACCTGGACGAGGCCGCGTCGCACCCCGACTTCGCCTATCGCCCCGAAACGGGCGAAGAGCGCTTCCACAGCTTTGCCGGCGTACCGATCATCCGCAAGGAGCGCGCCGTGGGCGTGCTCGCCGTGCAGCATGCCGATCCGCGCAAGTACGAAGAAGTTGAGATCGAGGCGCTGCAGACCGTCGCGATGGTGCTGTCGGAGCTGATCGCCAATGCCGGGCTGATCGACAGCGCTGACACAAGCGCGGGCGGATCGACGCGCGCCCAGCCGACCGCGACCGCGCGCATCGCCGGGTTCAAGCTGGTCGAGGGCATGGCCGCCGGTGCCGCCGTATTCCATCAGCCGCGCATCACCATCGAGCATACCGTGGCCGAGGATACCGAGGCCGAGCGCCACCGCGTCTATGCCGCGTTCGACAAGATGCGCGAGCAGATCGACCGCATGACCAGCCAGGCCGAGTTCGGCGTCGGCGGCGAGCATGAGGAGATCCTCGAGACATACAAGATGTTCGCCTATGACGAGGGCTGGGGCCGTCGCATCAACGAAGCGATCGACAGCGGCCTAACCGCCGAGGCGGCGATCGAGCGCGTGCAGCAGCGCACCCGGATGCGCATGCGGCAGATCGACGATCCCTTGCTGCGCGACCGGATGCACGATCTGGAGGATCTGTCCAACCGGCTGCTGCGCATCGTGTCGGGCCAGCTCGGCACCGCCGCGCAATTGGGGCTGCGGCAGGATTCGATCCTGATCGCGCGCAACCTCGGCCCGGCCGAGCTGCTCGAATATGACCGCCGCCGCCTTAAGGGCGTGATCCTGGAGGAAGGGTCGCTGACCGCGCATGTCACCATCGTCGCGCGCGCGATGGGGGTGCCGGTGCTGGGCCGGGTCAAGGATGTCCGCCGCCTGGTCGCGGAAGGCGACCGGCTGTTGCTCGACGTGACCGAGGAATCGGTCGTGGTGCGCCCGACGCACGCGATGGAAGAGGTGTTCGAGGCAAAGCTGCTGATCACGCAGAAGCGCCGCGCCGCCTTTGCCGCGATGCGCAACCAGTTGCCGGAGACGCGCGACGGGCACCGCGTGACGGTGATGGTCAATGCCGGCCTGCGCGACGATGTCGCCGCGCTCGACCTGACCGGCGCGGATGGGATTGGGCTGTTCCGCACCGAATTCCAGTTCCTCGTTTCCGCCACCCTGCCCCAGCGCGAGGGGCAGAAGCGCCTGTATCGCGACGTGCTGGAGGCGGCGGGCGACCGCCCCGTGATCTTCCGCACCGTCGATATCGGCGGCGACAAGGCGCTTCCCTATCTCGACCATGACGAGAATGGCGAGGAAGAGAACCCCGCCATGGGCTGGCGCGCGATCCGCTTGGCGCTCGACCGCGAAGGCCTGATGAAGGTGCAGGCGCGCGCGCTGCTCGAAGCCGCCGCCGGGCGCACGCTCAGCGTGATGTTCCCGATGGTGTCGGAGCCGTGGGAGTTCGAACAGGCGCGCGCGATCTTCGAGGCGCAGCGCAGCTGGCTGGAAGGGCGCGGGCACAAGCTGCCGCTGCACGTCCGCTACGGCGCGATGCTGGAAGTACCGGCGCTCGCCGAGGTGCTCGACATCCTGTTGCCGCAGATCGATTTCCTGTCGATCGGCACCAACGACCTGACCCAGTTCCTGTTCGCCGCCGACCGCGCGCATCCCAAGCTCGCGGTGCGCTATGACTGGCTTTCCCCGTCGATCCTGCGCTTCCTGCGCCGCGTGACGCGCGAGGCGCATGCGGCAAACGTGCCGGTGGCGGTGTGCGGCGAGATGGGCGGACGGCCGCTGGAGGCGATGGCGCTGATCGGCCTGGGCATCGATCGCCTGTCGATCACCCCGGCGGCGGTCGGCCCGGTCAAGGCGATGGTGCGGAGCCTGGACCATGCCGCGCTGGTCACGGCGATGGAGGCGTTGCTGGCCAAGCCGCCGCGCGACATGCGCGCCGCGCTGGAAGACTGGGCGGTCGCACACGGCGTCGAGCTCGCCTGACGCAAAAGCCCGACGCATGTCGGCATTTCAGGTAGTGCGCACGTTGACACTCCTTTAAGGAATGCAGCAAGGCGCGACGCAAAGGCACCGGAGGGAATTGAATGGACGGCGAACCGGGCGACACCCCGAACCTGTTTCCGGTGAAGGTCGGGGAGAAGCTGCGCGACGCGCGTCTGGCGCAGGGGCTGGAATTGTCCGATGTCGCTGCGCGCACGCGCGTGCCGCTGCGCCATCTCGCGGCGATCGAGGCGTCGGACTATTCAGGCCTGCCTTCGACCACCTATGCGATCGGCTTCGTTAAGGCCTATGCGCGCGCAGTCGGCGCGGATGAGGTCGCCCTGGCCCGCGAGCTGCGCGACGAGACGGCATCGACCTTTGCCGCGCGCGAAGTCTATGAAAGCTATGACCCGGAAGATCCGGTGCGCGAACCGCCGAGCGCGCTGGCCTGGGGCGGCGCGATCGTGGCGATCCTGCTGCTCGCCGCCGTCGGCCTGTGGTATGGCACCGACCTGTTCCGCGGCGGCACCAGCGCTGCACCCGAACCGACGCCGACCGCGCTCGCCACGCCCGACGCTGCACCGACCGAGGCTGCGCCGCCCACGACCGGCGGGCAGGTCACGCTGATCGCGCAGCAACCGGTGTGGCTGCGCATCTATGACGCGACGGGTGCGCGCCTGTTCGAAAAGGAAATGACGATCGGTGAGCGCTATGACGTGCCTGCCGATGCCAATGGTCCGATGATCAATGTCGGGCGGCCGGAGGCGGTACAGGTGACGATCGACGGGGTCGCGGTGGAACCGCTCGGCCGTCCGGGCGTCGCGATCAAGGATGTGCCGATCAGCGCCGACGCGCTGCGCATGCGCGGTCAGCCGACCCCTGCCGCGACGGCGACGGCGACACCAGCGCCAGCCGCGACGCGGCCACAGGGCGCTGCGGCAACCCGGGCGCCGGCCACGACGCGCACGCCGACACCCCGTCCGAGCCCGACCCGCACCCCGACGGCGCAACCTTCCTTCGCGCCGCCCTCTCCGGTGGTACAGCCGATCGCGACACCGGCACCCGCGGACGGGCCGGGTGCTTAAGGCTGGGGTCAGCATCGGCAACACAGTAAATGATGCTATAACGAGTTGAGCGAAGCGTACGCGGGTGGGGAATGACATGCGGTTTCTGAACAAGAGTGCGGCGATGGCGGTGGTGCTGGCGGGGATGGCGTCGATCGCCATGCCGGTGGCGGCACAAACCAGCCGCGACGGGATCGAGGGCCGGGTCGACCGGCTGGAGCGCGAGATGCGCGCGGTGCAGCGCAAGGTGTTTCCGGGCGGAGCCGGTCAGACGGTCGAGCCGCAGATCACCACCCCCGACCGCAGCAGCCCTGCGCCCGGCATCCCCGCGAGCGGCGTGGTCAGCGACCTTACCGCGCGCGTCAGTGCGCTTGAATCCCAGCAATCCGCACTGACCGGGCAGATCGAGCAGAACCAGTATCGCCTGCGCCAGCTGGAAGAGGCGTTCACCGCCTATAAGCGCTCGACCGATGCGCGGTTGAAGGCGCTGGAGGATGGCGCGTCGGCGGTCGGCGGCAACGCCCCGGTCACCGGCATCGGCACGACGCCGGCACCGACCCCCGCCCCGCGTCCCACGACGCCGCGTCCGACCACGCCTGCCCCGACGACCAGCACGCCGACCGCGCCGGTTCCAGGGATCGAGCGCCCGAGCACGGGCGATGCAGCGGAAGACAGCTACACCTATGGCTTCCGCCTGTGGCAGGCCAAGCAATATGACAAGGCGATCGTCGAACTGCGCAGCGTGGTGCAGAAGCATCCCAAGCATCGCCGCGCCAGCTATGCCCAGAATTTGCTCGGCCGCGCGCTGCTCGATCAGGGCAAGCCCGCGCTCGCCGCGACCGCCTTCTTCGAAAACTATCAGAAGATGCCCAATGGCGAGCGCGCGCCGGACTCGCTCTATTACCTGGCGCAAGCGCTGGTGAAGATGAAGAAGCCGGCGAGCGAGGTCTGCAAGGTCTATGACGAACTGACCCAGGTCTATGGCGACCGCCTCTCCGAAGCGATGAAGATGGATGTCGCCACCGGCCGTTCCGCCAGCAAGTGCCGCTGACGCGCTGAACCCGCTCGATCCGGTGTGGGTCGAGCGGTTTCGGCGCGATCTGGAGGCGGCGCTCGGAAAGCCGGTTGATGGGACGCTGGCACTCGCGGTTTCTGGCGGCCCCGACAGCATGGCCATGCTCACCTTGGCCAGCGCGGCGTTTCCCGGACGCATTGCGGCGGCGACGGTCGATCACCGGTTGCGAGCCGCTAGTGCCGATGAAGCGCAGATGGTCGCCGATTGGTGCGCGACAGCTGGCATTCCCCACGCGACGCTCCAGCCCCCGCGGCGCATCTTCCGATCCAATGTGCAGGCCGATGCGCGCCATCTGCGCTACGATCTGCTCGGCCAATGGGCCATCGAAACGGGTGCGCACGCGCTGCTGACCGCGCATCATTGCGACGATCAGGCTGAGACGTTTCTCATGCGCGCGCGACGTGGATCGGGTCCCGGAGGGCTGGGCGGTATCCGCACGCAATGGCGCTGGGAACGGCAGCGGTGGCGCAAGGGCTATCCGAAAGCCGGCGTGGCGGCAGTTGCGGATGTCGACGGCGTTGCGGTCGTGCGCCCCTTGCTCGACTGGCGGCGCGCCGAACTGCGCGCAATTGCCGAGCAGGCCGCAATCCCGTTTGTCGATGACCCGAGCAATGCGGACGACCGGTTCGACCGCGTTCGGATGCGACAGCTGCTTGCGCAGAACCCGTGGCTCGATCCGGTTGCGCTGGCGCGATCCGCGCGGATTTGCGGGGAGAACGATGCCGCTCTGGCCGCGATGATGGACTGGATCGGGCGTGAGCGGACGCTGCCCAGCGGTGTTTCGGAGCGGCACATCGACATGAGCGGGCTGCCCCGCGAGCTGCGGCGGAGGCTGGCGCGCGAAGCGATCGGCTATGTCCGCCTGATCGACGGGGTAACCGAGGGCAATTGGGGCGATTCGACCAACATCGAATCCCTGCTCGACGCACTCGACGCCGGGTCCTCCGCCACCCAGGCCGGGGTTCTGGCGCAGGCTAAAGGCGAAATCTGGCACTTCCGCCCCGCTCCGCCGCGTCGATCACTCTGATCGAAGCTGTTCCATTGCCATTAACCTGCGACCGCCTATCTTGTGCGCTGAGGAAGGTGCATTCGACCCATGAGCGACGACAACAAGACTCCCGGCCCTGAGAATAACGGCAATCCGTGGATGAAAAGCCTGCTGGTGTGGGTCGGCATCCTCGCCGCGCTGGCGCTGTTCGTGAACATGATGGGCATGCCCAACAGCGCGGCGACCGGCACGACGATCGCCTATTCGGAATTCCTCGACAATGTCGAACAGGGCAAGGTCAAGGAGGTCAATGTCGCGGGCAACGTCATCACCGGCACGCTGACCAGCGACGCGAAGTTTCGCACCAATGCCGTTCCCAATCCCGAACTGATCCCGACGCTGCGCAAGCAGGGCGTGACGATCAGCGCGCGGCCGGAAGAAGGCCCGTCGATCTGGCAATATGTGCTGGTCCAGGCGCTGCCGTTCCTGTTGTTCCTCGGCATCGCCTTCTTCGTGCTGCGCCAGATGCAGAAGGGCTCCGGCTCGGGCGCGATGGGCTTTGGCAAGTCGCGCGCCAAGCTGCTGACCCAGAAGGAAGGCAAGGTCACGTTCGACGACGTTGCCGGCATCGACGAGGCGCGCGAAGAGCTGGAAGAGGTCGTCGAATTCCTCAAGGACCCGACCAAATTCGCCCGCCTTGGCGGCAAGATCCCGAAGGGCGCGCTGCTGGTCGGCTCGCCCGGCACCGGCAAGACATTGCTCGCCCGCGCGATCGCGGGTGAGGCGGGCGTGCCGTTCTTCACCATCTCCGGCTCGGATTTCGTCGAAATGTTCGTCGGCGTCGGCGCAAGCCGCGTACGCGACATGTTCGAACAGGCCAAGAAGAGCGCCCCTTGCATCGTCTTCATCGACGAAATCGACGCGGTCGGCCGCCATCGCGGCGCAGGCCTCGGCAATGGCAATGACGAGCGCGAGCAGACGCTGAACCAGCTGCTGGTCGAGATGGACGGCTTTGAAGCCAATGAAGGCATCATCATCGTCGCGGCGACCAACCGCCCCGACGTGCTCGATCCCGCGCTGCTGCGTCCGGGCCGCTTCGATCGTCAGGTCGTCGTGCCGCGCCCGGATATCGAAGGCCGCGTGAAGATCCTGCAGGTCCATATGAAGAAGGTGCCGCTGGCGCCCGACGTCGATGCCCGCACCATCGCGCGCGGCACGCCCGGCTTCTCGGGCGCCGACCTTGCCAACCTCGTCAACGAAGCCGCGCTGATGGCGGCGCGCAAGGGCAAGCGCCTCGTCGCGATGAGCGAGTTCGAGGATGCCAAGGACAAGGTGATGATGGGGGCCGAGCGGCGTTCGATGGTGATGACCGACGATGAGAAGCGGATGACCGCCTATCACGAGGCCGGTCACGCGATCGTGTCGCTGCACGAACCGGCATCGGACCCGATCCACAAGGCGACGATCATCCCGCGCGGCCGCGCGCTGGGCATGGTCATGCGCCTGCCGGAGCGTGACAGCTACAGCTATCACCGCGACAAGATGTACGCGAACCTCGCCGTCGCCATGGGCGGGCGCGTCGCCGAAGAGATCATCTTCGGCTATGACAAGGTCTCGTCGGGCGCGAGCGGCGACATCCAGTACGCCACCGGCCTTGCCCGCGACATGATCACGAAGTGGGGCATGTCCGACAAGCTTGGCCCGGTCGAATATTCGCAGCCCGAGGGCGAAAGCTTCCTCGGCTATTCGGCCTCGCAGCCGCGGCACATGTCGAACGAGACCCAGCAGCTGATCGATCACGAGATCAAGGCGACGGTCGAAGGCGGCCTCAAGCGTGCGCGCGATGTGCTGACCGAGCATATCGACCAGCTGCACCAGCTGGCCGGCGCGCTGCTCGAATATGAGACGCTGTCGGGCGACGAGATCAAGAAGCTGCTGAGCGACGGCGATATCGGGCGCCCCGATCCGTCGACGATCAAGGGCCCGGTCGGTGTCGCGGGAACCTCGATCCCCAAGACCCGCCGCCCCAAGGGCCCGTTCGGCAACCCGGCCCCGCAGGGGGCGTAACGGACTATCCTCCCCCGCAAGGGGGAGGATCACGGGCTTACTTCTTCTCGGCCTTGGCCTTTGCCCGCTGCGTCAGCGCCGTCCGCATCGTCCGGGCGATGTCGATATCGTCCAAAGCCACCAGCGCCTCCAGCATCACGATCCGCGCGTCGCATTTGGCCGTCGCGTCCTTGCCCTCCAGCGCGTCTGCCAGCTTGTTTGCGGCCGCGATGTCGCCATTGGTCGCCGTCTGCAACAGCTCCATCAGCGGCACCTCACGGCCCTTGCTCAGCTCGCGCAACACCAGCAGCGGCGCGCCCGCCACCTCCAGCGCATGGGCATAGTGCCGCTGACGAAACTCCCGGCTCAGCACGTTACCCTCGATGTCACGCTCCCCGGCACAGGCACGTACGTCCGCCTTGCGCAACTCGCGCGCCCGGGCGAGGCGAATGTCCATCTCCGCCGCGATCAGCGCCGACCCGACCAGCGGTAGCCGCTTCTGATAGGCGGTGTTCACCAGCGCATCGATCGCACGATAGCCCTCGTCATGCTTGCGCGTGCCGACGGCCATGTCCTTCCGGATCGCCGCGACCTCTTCATAGAGCTTCGGATTGCCGGCCTTGAGCGCGCGGAACCCCGGCTCGGACGCTTCCAGCGCCTTCATCGGATCGGCCGGCACGACCGAAATCGGCACCGGAAGCGCGCCAGTCTTCTCCCGCTCCGGCGCGGACATGACCGCGGCGACGATGACGATCGCCCATAGCAGCATGTTCGCCAGCGCCGCGACGCCGCTGCCGCGCCCGTCGGGATCGCCTGCGCGCAGCCCGCTCATCAGCACCAGCGACGTCCCCGCCGCCGCGCCCCAGGGGATCAGCGGCGTGTCGGGGATCCAGTCGCTGCGCACGATCGCGCCGACGATCAGCGCGACCATGATGCCGAGCGCAATCAGCACCGGGCGCGACGCGATCACCCGCGCGATGGCGTCCCGCGCCGACAATCCGACGATGCCGGCGGACAGGCCGAACAACAACGTCAGCGCCTGTTCCCCCACGTTCATCGCGAAAAATGCCGGCCCGATGAACGCACCGGCAATCGCCAGCATCACCATCCGCTGCCAGCTCAGGCCAGCAATCTCCTCCGCGCTGTCGAGCACGAAGATCGTGATCGCCAGGATCAGGAACGCCGCCCCCAACCCGCCCGCAATCCACGGCGTCGCCGGCGCGCCGATCGCGGCCGCGGTGAGGACCAGCCACAGGCCCAGCCGCCAGCCGGCACCGCGCGACCGCACCACCCCCTGCCGCGCCGCGCGCCAGCGCATCGGCGTGACGAACCGCCAATGCGCCAGCGACAGGACAAGGCCGCCAGCGCCTGCGCCCACCGCACCCCATAACCGCACCGTCGGCGTCGCGCCCAGCACCGCAAACAGCGCCGCCACCACCCCGCCCAGCAGCAGCAATGCCACCTCGACCGACCCGAAACGCGGCGCGTCGAGATGCGCGCGCCACCATTCCACCGCCTTGGGGTGAAAGCTGTGCGCAATCCCGGGCACGTCGTAATCGGCCAGATCGAATAGCTGGCGCACCTGCCCCGCCGTTCCGGGACGCAGCGCGCGCAGCCGCCGCAGCCAGTTGGGCGACTTGCCATCGATCAGTGCACGCCAGCCCCGCGCCAGCGCATGACCGCGCCCGAACGACGCGATCAGCCGCCATTCGTCCAGCCGCGCACGCAACGCCCACACGGCGTGCGGGTGATTACCCTCCCCCTCCCAGCCGAACGCCGCCATCGCTTCGCGCAGGATCGCGTCGCTGCGCGGAATGGTATCGGCGATCAGCGCGGCGATCCGGTATTCGGCATAGGCACGCCGATCGAGTTCGATCAGTGCCGGGGCCGCCATCACAGCGTCGAACGCGGCGCGAATGCCGTCGCGATCCTTGAACCACGGCCCGCGCAGCCCCGCTTCCAGTTCGGCAAAGCGCCGCTCGAACTCCGCCGCATCCGCCGCGCGCTCGACCTCCAGCGGGTCAGGCTCCGGGGGCGGCAGCGGCTCCGCCTCGGGCAGCGCATCGCCGTCGGGCGCGATCTCCTCCCAAATCGGGGTCAATGTCAGCCCGGCGCGCGCAGCCTCCGTTGCCGCGTCGTCCTCTTCATCGTCCCAATCATCGAACTGCTGGTAATCGACCCAGCGCAGCGCCTCTTCGTAAGCCGCACGCAATTCCTTGAAGCCGGCGGCGTCATCTTCGGGATTGGTGACCTTCAGCTTGGCGGCATAGGCACGGCGGACGGTCGCGCGGTCGCTGCCGCGCGGAACGCCCAGCACGCGCCACCATTGCCTCACAGAAAGGTCTCGCCCTCAAGCTGGTCGAGCGCGGCGTGAAGTTCCTTGCGCGCGGTTTCGATCACGCGCGGGTCCTGCGTCTCCAGCGCGGCCATGAAGCGCGACATCACTTCGTCCACCCAGTAACGCTGCTCGCCCAGGAAGTTCTCGAAGCATTTCTCGCCGCGCGCGATCGCCGCCTTGTTCTCCGCCTCGTCGCGCGGATGCACCTTCAGGCCCGCCAGCGCCGCCCGCGCCTTTTCCAGCGCGGCCGGATCGGCGACATTGCCGTCGTTGATCGTCAGGCTGACCCGCTGGCCCGTTTCGGGCACCAGAATATCGACTTCCAGCAGCCCCGACACGTCGTAGGAAAAGCGCACGTCGATCGCCTGCCCCGCCGGCGCGCGCGGCACCGTAACCTTGGTATTGCCGATCTCGACATTGTCGCGCACGAGCCGCGCTTCGCCCTGATAGATGCCGAATTCGACCACGGTCTGGTTATTGTGCATCGTGCTGAAACGATGCTCGCGGCTCGCGGGAATGACGGTGCCGCGTTCGATGATCGGAGCGAACAGCCCATCCTCGATCCCGCCGCCGGGCAGCCGCCGCGCCACGCCGACGCCCAGCGAATAGGGGCAGACATCGGTGACCACGACTTCCTTCAGCGCCGAATCGCGCGACTTCAGTCCCGCCTGCACCGCCGCGCCCAGCGCGACGGCTTCGTCCGGATTGACCGTCGCATTGGGGAAGCGGCCGAACATCCGCGTCACCGCGCTGCGCACCAGCGGCATCCGCGTCGCACCGCCGATCAGGATGATCTCGCTCAGTTCCGCGCTCTTGATCCCCGAATCGCGCATCGATCGGAGGACGGGTTCGCGCAGCCGGTCGATCAACGGCTTGGCCGCCTCCTCGAACGCGGCGGCGGTGACGGTGTGGCGATACTCGGCATCGTTCCACACGATCCGCATCTCGGCCTCACCCGCGCTGCTCAGCGCCCGGCGCGCGCGTTCGGCGGCTTCGCGCAGCTTCTGGTGCAGCGCGTCGTCGCCACGCCCGGCATTGCCAAACGCGTCCGCATGCGCGTCGCGCATCAGGCCGACCAGCAACTCGTTGAAATCCTCCCCGCCCAGATGATTGTCGCCGGTCGAGGCGCGGACTTCGATGATCCCTTCGAAAATCTCGACGATCGACACGTCGAACGTGCCCCCGCCCAAGTCGAACACCAGGAAACGCGATTCGTCGGCCAGCTGGTGGATGCCATAGGCGAGCGCGGCGGCGGTCGGTTCGTTGACCAGCCGCTCGACCTTCAGCCCGGCCAGTTCGCCCGCGCGGTGCGTCGCCTTGCGCTGCTTGTCGTTGAAATAGGCGGGGACGGTGATCACCGCCTCGGTTACTTCCTGCCCCAGAAACGCCTCGGCATCGGCCTTCAGGCTGCGGAGCACCAGCGCGGACAGTTCCTCCGGCGCGAAGCTGCGCTTGCCCAGCTTGGTCGTGCGCTGCGTGCCCATATAGCGTTTGAACGCCGTCACCGTCGCGTCGGGGTGGCTCGCCATTCGCTCGCGCGCGGCCAGGCCGGTAATGACGTCGCCATTGGCGTCGATGCTGACCGCCGAGGGGGTGAGGAAATGGCCGAGCCGGTTGGGGATCAGCTCCGCCGCCCCGTCGCGAAAGACCGCCGCGGCACTGTTCGTGGTGCCGAGGTCGATACCGATAATCATGTTACTGGGTCCCCCGTCGAATCGCCGCGACTCTAGCGGGCGACGCGCGCCTGTGAAGCGGGCGAATTCATATGGCGTTCAAGCGATTTGTCGTGTTGTTTCACCGGATCACGGGAGGGTGTGGATGCGGACGATTCTGGCAGTGGTTGCGAGTGCAGCGTTGGTACTTCCCGCAAGCGCACAGGCGATGAGCGTCGCCGAGTTTCTGGCCAAGGCGAATGCGCTCAAGGCCAAAGGCTTTCTCGCCATCGGCTCGTCGGACATCAAATTGCTGCGGACCGAGGTCGAACGCGCGTCGGACGCCTATCGCAGCGATCTGGCCAGCGCCAAGGCGGCGGGCCGCGCCCCGCACAGTTGCCCTCCGCCCAAGGGCAAGGCCAAGATCGGCAGCAACGAACTCATGGCCGAGTTTGAGGCGATCCCCGCCGCCAAGCGCAACATGAGCGTGAAGACCGCCTTTTACGCGATGATGAAGAAGCGCTTCCCCTGCAAAGGCTGAGCTTCAGCCCAGCAGGCCGAGCCCCAGCAGCAACAACCCGAATAGCGTGACGATGATGCTGATGAAGATCAGCAGCGCGAAGGTGCGCAACAGCGCCTTCCAGGCGGGCTGGCGATAGGCGCCCTTGAGCTGGAAAAAGATGTGTATCGGCGGCGCGAACACCGCGATCGTCGCGATGGCGTCCTCCGGCACGCCCAGGGCGGAACCGATCATCAGCGCAATAAACAACAGCGACATGAAGGCGAGCGAATAGGTGACGAAGACCGCATGGTCATAGCCGCGATATTGCCGCCGCCATGCGAACATCAGCCAAACGAATGGGATCGACAGCGGGATCAGTGCCCAGCTGAACTTGTAGCTGTTGGTCTGCAGCTTGTAGAGCGCGAGGCCGGGGTTCTTCTCCATCTTCGCGAGCCCTTTGTCGAGCCGCTTCCACCCGGTCGTGAAGCCGGAGGGCAATCCGGTCCGCCCGCTCAGCGTGGTCGGAATCCGGTTGAGCTCGGCAAGGTCGGTCGACAGCTTCGCAATCTTCGCATCGAGCTTCGCCGCGCGCTCGCTCCCCGGCTCGGCAGTCGCTCGCGCTTCCCGTGCATCGGCCAGCGCTTCCTGCGTATTGTTGCGCGCAAACTGCAGGCCCTGTTCAAACTGCGCCGTGCTGCCGACCTCGGCCGGTGGCGACACGCCCATGATCTGCAGCACCGCGAACATCGTAAAGACCGAGAACAGGAACATCGCCATCGGCGACACGAAATGCGCGCGCTCGCCAAAGATGTATCGGCGCGTCAACTCGCCGGGACGGAAGGTCAGCAGCGGAAGCGTGTTCCACAGCTTCCCCTCGAAATGGACGACGCCGTGGAGGATTTCATGCCAGATCGCACCGATCGTGCGGTGAACATGCCCGACCTGACCGCAGCGGTGACAATGCGGGCCGAGCAACTCGGTCCCGCAATTCAGGCAGATGCCACCATGGCTATCGTCGCCATGCGCGCCCGATCGCTCGACCGCACGGCCGAGCAATGTCCCCGTGACCAGATCCCCGGCTGCGTCGAATTCCCCCATGAAGCTCATCTATCAGCTTGGAAAAGACCGCGCGATAGGGACTTTGCAGGTGCAGCATGCTAGCCCGGCAACATGGAACAGGATGCGCAGACACTGATCGCCGACATGGGCACCCGCGCCCGCACTGCCGCAACGTTGCTCGCCGGCCTGCCGACCGCTGCCAAGGCCGCCGGGCTGCGCGCCGCCGCAGCAGCGATCCGGGCAGATTCCGAGGCGATCCTGATCGCCAACAAACGCGACGTCGAGGCGGGCGCCGCGAACGGGCTGTCGGGCGCATTGCTCGATCGGCTGCGGCTTGATCCTGCGCGGCTGGAAGGCGCGGCGGCGGGGGTTGAGGCAGTGGCGGCACTGACCGATCCGGTCGGCGCGGTGATCGACGCCAGCGAACGCCCCAACGGCCTCAAGCTCAGCCGCGTGCGCGTGCCGATCGGGGTGATCGGCATCATCTATGAAAGCCGCCCCAATGTGACCGCGGATGCGGCGGCGCTCTGCGTGATGAGCGGCAATGCCGCGATCCTGCGCGGCGGCTCCGAAGCAGCGCACAGCAATCGCGCGATCCACGCCGCGTTTGCGCGCGGCCTGACCGAAGCGGGCCTGCCCGCCGATGCGGTACAGCTCGTGCCCACGACCGATCGCGCGGCGGTCGGCGCGATGCTCAAGGCGGATGGCGCGATCGACCTGATCGTCCCGCGCGGCGGCAAGAGCCTGGTCGCCCGCGTGCAGGAAGAAGCCCGCGTCCCTGTGCTCGCGCATCTCGACGGCATCTGCCACACTTACATTGACCGTGCCGCCGACCCGGCGATGGCAGTCACACTGGCGGTCAACGCCAAGATGCGCCGCACGGGCATTTGCGGCGCGACCGAGACGCTGCTGATCGACCGCGGCTTCGCGGATCCCGCGCCGATCCTGTCCGCGCTCGCAGACACCGGCTGCGAGCTGCGCGGCGATGCCGATATCCGCGCAATCGAGCCACGCGCGGTCGCAGCGAATGCGGAGGATTGGGACACCGAATATCTCGATTCGATCCTCTCGATCGCGCTGGTCGACGGGGTCGAGGGTGCGATGGCGCATATCGCCCGTCATTCCAGCCACCATACCGACGCAATCGTGACCGAGGACGCGTCAACCGCCGAACGCTTCCTCAATGGCGTCGACAGCGCAATCGTGATGTGGAACGCCTCGACCCAGTTCGCCGATGGCGGCGAGTTCGGGCTGGGCGCGGAAATCGGCATCGCGACCGGCCGCCTCCACGCCCGCGGCCCGGTCGCGCTGGAGGGACTGACGACCTATAAATGGGTGGTTCGGGGGAGCGGGCAGGCGCGTCCTTGAACCCTGCGTATTCTTTGTATACATTGCATACATGAGCAAGACCTCAGTTGTGACGGCGCGACTCGACGTGGAGACGCTATCGGAACTCGATCGGCTCGCTGAGCGGTTGGACAGATCGCGGGCATGGGTCGTTGCGAAGGCAGTGGAACGCTATGTCGCGGAAGAACAGGAATTCCACGCATTTATCCAGGCAGGGATCGATTCGGCCGATCGCGGCGAGCTGATTAGCCAGGAAGAGATGGAAGCGTGGTTTGAGGCACGCCATCGCCAAGCCGCCGCCGCAGAATGAACAAAGCTGAGTGGACGCGCGAAGCGCAGGCCGATCTGGCAGCGCTCGACGATGAGTTTTCCCAGCTGAGCCCAGACTATGCCTATCGCGTCGGCCGGGCTGCATTGGCGGCAGGTCGCTTTCTGGCAGAGTATCCGCAGGCCGGACCGATCCTCGACGGCTCGGTCCGCAAATGGCTTGTTCAGCGCACCGACTATGTGCTGCTGTATCGACCGATCGCCAACGGCGTCGAGATCTTGCGCTTGCAGCACGCCAAGCGCGACTGGCGGCCCCGCCGCTCTTGAAACGCATCGGCATCCTCGGCGGGTCGTTCAATCCCGCGCATCGCGGCCACCGCGCGATTTCGCTTCACGCCCTGCGCGCGCTGGAGCTGGACGAAGTGTGGTGGATGGTGTCGCCCGGCAATCCGCTGAAAGAGGCGAAGGGCATGGCCCCGTTCGCCGCGCGGATGGCGTCGGCACGCGCGATGGCCCGGCATGCGCCGATCCGACCAACGGCGGTCGAGAAACGGCTCAAGACCCGCTACACCGTCGACACGCTGACCAAGCTGCCACGCCTCTATCCCAAGCACCAGTTCATCTGGCTGATGGGTGGCGACAATCTGGCGCAGTTCGACCAGTGGCGCGGCTGGCGAAGGATCGCGCGACAGGTTCCGATTGCGGTGATCGCGCGTCCGGGCTATGATCGTGCTGCTCATGCGAGCCCCGCTATGAGCTGGCTGCGGCGTTTCGTGCGGCCCGCACGCCAGGCGAAGACTTGGACGAAGTGGAGTTTGCCGGCCCTGGTGCTGTTGCGCTTCCGCCCCGACCCGACTTCGGCGACCCGCCTGCGCGCCGCCGATCCCGGCTGGCACCGGAGATTTTCCCGTGGCCGCACGCCACCCACTTCCGACCCGCACTAACCCAGGAGTCCCCTTGCCCGCTTCCCCTCACCTCGATGCCACCCCGGCCACCAGCGGCACCGTCGCCCCGGATGCTGAGGCGCTGCATCGACTGGTCCTGACCTCGCTCGACGACGATCAGGCGGTCGAAACCGTCTCGATCCCGCTCGCGGGGAAGAGCAGCATCGCCGACTATATGGTCGTGGCGAGCGGTCGCTCGACCCGCCAGATCGCATCGATGGCGCAGAAGCTGGCCGAGAAGATCAAGGCCGAGCGCGGCCAGAGCCCGCGCGTCGAGGGTCTGCCGACCGCCGACTGGGTGCTGATCGACGCGGGCGATGTGATCGTCCACCTGTTCCGCCCGGAGGTCCGCACCTTCTACAATCTCGAACGCATGTGGGCATTCGGCGACAGCGCACCCGCCGGCACCGCGTGATCCTTCCGATATGCTGCTGCATATCGTCGCCCGCGGGCGGATCGGCCGCAGCCCGGAGGCCGAGCTGGTCGATCGCTATCTGAAGCGGGTGACCCTGCCCACCCGCGTCACCGAACTGCCCGACACGGGCGGCAAGATGCCGGCGATCGAACCCGGTACGCGCATCGTGATGCTCGACGAAAAGGGTGAAAACATTCCCTCGCGTGTGTTCGCCGAACGCATCCAGGCGTGGCGTGAGGACGGCGTGCGCGAAACCCGCTTCCTGATCGGTGCCGCCGATGGCTTCGACGACGATGCCCGCGCGCAGGCCGATCTGCTGATCTCCTATGGCCGCGCGACCTGGCCGCACATGCTGGCGCGCGCGATGCTCGCTGAACAGCTCTGGCGCGCGACCAGCATCCTCGCCAACCACCCTTATCATCGCGAGGGATGATGCGCCGCATCGCCCTGATCGCGGCCATCACCGCCACCGCATCGGTGGGCGTCGCCGCGCTGCCCGCGCAGACGCCCTCGCTGCCCGAGCAACGCGCCCAGCTCGACGCTGCGAGCAAAGCGGCGAAGGATGCCGAAGCCCGCGCGCAACGGCTGCAACGCGCCGCCGCCGCCGAACGCGACGAAGCCCGCCGCGCCCGCGCGCGCGAGGCCGCAATCGCCGCAAGCATTCAGGCGGCGGAAGCAGAGATCGTCGCCGCGCGCGCGCGCATCGCGGTGGTCGACCGGATGCTGGGACAGCAGCGCACCCGGCTGGTCGAGCAGCAAGGGCCGATCACTCGATTGATGGCGGCGCTGCAATCGCTCGCCCGCCGCCCCGCCGTGCTGGGATTGGTTCAACCCGGATCGACCGCCGATATCGTCCATGTCCGCGCGGTGCTGGGCGCCGTCACCCCCGAAATGCGCGCGCGCACTGCGGACATCCGCGCGGAGATCGCGCGCACCCGCCAGCTCCGCGATGGCGCGCAGCTTGCGGCGAAAACCCTCGCCGATGGCCGCGCCCGGCTCCAGAACGACCGGCTCGCTCTGGTCCGGGCCGAGGGCGAGCACCGCCTCAAATCGGTCGGTTACCGGCGCGAGGCGATGTTCGAATCCGACCGCGCACTGGCGCTGGGCGAGCAAGCGCGCGACCTGGTCGATCAGATGGACGTGATGGGCGAGGCCGCCGAGACCCGGGCCGCACTCGCCGCGCTCCCCGGCCCGCTCCCCCGCCCCGCCGATGGCGAAGCACCGGTGGCTGCGGCGCGCTCGGGCCCACCGCCCTATCGCCTGCCCGTCGCCGGCATGGTCGTCACCGGCCTTGGCGAACTATCCGACACCGGCGTGCGCGCGCGCGGCCTGACCCTTGCCACCGCACCGGGGGCAGAGATCGTCGCGCCCACCGCCGGTCGGGTGATCTATGCCGGACGCTTCCGCCGCTATGGCAATATCGTGATCGTCGATCATGGCAGCGGCTGGACCTCGCTGATCGCCGGCCTCGACGCGGTGCTGGTCAAGGTTGGCGACACGTTGAACCAGGGCACCCCGCTCGGCCGCGCGCCTCAGGACAACGCTCCGCGCATCACCGTCGAACTGCGCCGCCAGGGTCGCCCGGTCGATCTGGCCCAGCTGCTGGATTGACGCCGCGTGCCGGACACGCGCTTGCCGCTTTGCGGCCACGCGGTTCCGGTCTATCTTGTCGCCAAGACCCGCTCAGAGAGTAACGCGTATGATCCGTCCCCTCCTCCAGGTTTCCGCCGCCGTCGGCGCGCTGGCGCTGATCCCCGTGACCACCGGCGCGATGGCGAGCGTCGATACGTCGAGTTATCGTGAGCTTGACGCGTTCATGGACGTCTACACGCGCGTAAAGGCTGCCTATGTCGAAAAGGTCGACGACAAGACGCTGATCAAGGGCGCGATCGACGGCATGCTCGCCAGCCTCGATCCGCACAGCTCCTATGTCGACGCGCTCGCCTTCGACAATCTGCGCCTCGCCACCGACGGCAATTATGGCGGCCTCGGCCTGTCGGTCACGCAGGAGGACGGAGCGGTCAAGGTCATCACCCCGACCGAAGATACCCCGGCGTGGAAGGCCGGGATCAAGGCCGGCGATTACATCACCCATCTCGACGGCAAGCTGATCTATGGCGGCACGCTGGACGAAGCGATCACCCAGATGCGCGGGCAACCGGGCACCAAGATCACGCTGCGGATCGTCCGTCCCGGTCGCGACAAGCCGTTCGACGTCACCCTGACCCGCGAAACCATCGTGCAAAAGGCGGTGAAGTGGGAGGTACAGGATGGCATCGGCATCCTCAACATCAACACCTTCAGTGCGACCACCGCTGCCGACATGCGCGCCGGCATCGCGGAGATCGAAAAGCAGCTGGGCGGCAAGCCCAAGGGCTATGTCATCGACCTGCGCGGCAATGGCGGCGGCCTGCTCAACCAGGCGATCGAGGTCAGCGACGCGTTCCTGACGCATGGCGAGATCGTGTCACAGCGCGGGCGGGAGAAAAGCGATATCGAGCGCTGGTACGCCGAATCCGCGATCCGCGGAGACCTGACGCGCGGCGTGCCTTTGGTCGTGCTGGTCGATGCCGGCACCGCATCGGCATCCGAAATCGTCGCAGGCGCACTGCAGGATCACCATCGCGCGCTGGTGCTGGGTGAAAAGACCTTCGGCAAGGGATCGGTGCAGTCGCTGCTCCAGCTCGGCCCGCGCACCGCGCTGCGCCTGACCACCGCGCGCTACTACACCCCCTCGGGCCGCTCGGTGCAGGAAGGCGGGATCGAGCCTGATCTGGCGGTGCCGCAGATTTCCGACCCCGATTACAAGACCCGCCCGGTGTTCCGGGAGGCGGACCTGCGCCGCCACCTGATCAACGAGACCAAGGTCGATAACGCGGTGCTGGAAGAAGATACCAAGACCGATCCGCGCTTCGCCGCCACGCCGGAGGAGCTGGAGAAGAAGGGGATCAAGGACTTCCAGCTCCATTACGCGCTGCAAACCATCGCCCGCACCGCCGCGCCTGCGCGCGTCGCCGGGGGTGGCGCGGCGAAGGCCGGCAAGCGCTGAGATCCGCGATGACCCCCAGCCGCACCGCTCAGGCACTCGCCCTGCTCATCCCGCTCGCGCTGATCGGCGGCGCGTTGACCAGCCAATATGGCTTTGGCCTGTTCCCGTGTGAAATGTGCATGTGGCAGCGCTGGCCGCATTACACCGCGATCGTGCTGGCGGTGCTGTCGTTCGTCGTCGCCCCCGCGCGCACGCCACTGGTGTGGTTGGCGACGCTCGCCATCGCGGTCAGCGGCGCGATCGGCGCGTTCCATGCCGGGGTCGAATATGGCTGGTGGGAAGGGATCACCCAGTGCGCCACGCATTTCGGCGGAGAGGGCAGCGCGCTCGACCGGATCATGAACGCGCCGGTGGTACGCTGCGACGTTGCACCCTGGGATCTTTTCGGAGTGTCACTGGCTGGATGGAATGCGATCTTTTCGCTCGGTGGCGCGTTGGTGATCGCGATTCTCTTGCTGAAGGGCAAAGCCAAGTGAAGTGGAAACCCGGAGACCCCCGCCGCGACATCGATTCGATGATTCGCGTCGATCAGGCCGGTGAATATGGCGCGACCCGCATCTATGCCGGGCAGCTCGCGGTGATGGGCGACCGCCACGACATGGCGCGCGCGATTTCGGGCATGGCCAATCAGGAAGAGCGGCACCGCGCCTTTTTCGACGCGCTGATCGCGCGCCGTGGCGTCCGCCCGACCGCGCTGCAGCCGATGTGGAATGTCGCGGGCTTCGCAATGGGTGCGGCGACCGCAGCGATCGGTCCGGCGGCGGCGATGGCCTGCACGGTCGCGGTCGAAACCGAAATCGACCTTCACTATCAGGAACAGCTCGACGCGCTGGGTGAGGACGATCCTGAACTCGCCGCCGCGGTCGCCGAATTCCGCGCCGAGGAATTGGAACACAAGGACAGCGCGCTCGCAGCGGGCGCGGAAACTGCGCCTGCCTATCCGCTGCTCGCTGGCGCGATCCGCCTGGCCTGCAAGACCGCAATCGCGGTGTCGAAGCGGCTATAAGCGCCGCCAAGGAGTCGATGACATGAAGACGATCCTGCTGACCCTCGCCACCGCCGCATCGGCGCTGGTCCTGCCCGCGCTTCCGGCGAGCGCGCAGAACGGCGTGCTGATCCTCTATGGCGAGGAAGAGAAGTGCCCGACCAACGCGGATGGCGAAGAGATCGTGATCTGCGTCCGCCGCCCCGCCGGTGAGCGCTTTCGCATCCCCAGCGAACTGCGCGACACCGAAGTCTCGCCGCAGCGCGAGAGCTGGGCGGTGCGCCAACGTTCGGCACTGACCGCAGGGGACACCGGCATCGGCAGCTGCAGCGCCGTCGGCCCCGGCGGCGGCATCGGCTGTGGCACCCGCGAGATTCAGGCGGGCAAGGCTGAGGCGGATGCGCGCAAGCGGGCGGAGAAGGTTCTGCCGGACTAAAGTTAAGCGCCTAACCTAAACCCCGTTGGCCCTGATGATCAGGTCGCTAAAGCCCCCTGCTTTGGCTGAAACGTCCGGAGGACGTTTCACCTGATCATTGTCGAAGGGCGACCCCAACACTCCGAGAGTGCAGGCACCGTGCTTCGACAAGCTCAGCACAAACGGGGTTGGTTGAGAGTGCCTCAGAGCTGGCACGTCCCCGCCCTGCTCTTCGCGCTCGTCTGGCTGTCCTGCATCTGGTTCGGCTCCTGGGCGTTCAACCCCAACAGCGCCACGCGCATCCTCGCCGCGACCGCGATCGTTGAGACCGGCAGTGCGCGCATCGACCCCTATGGCGCGATGACGATCGACAAGGCGCAGTTCGACGGCCATCTCTATATGGACAAGGCGCCGGGCATGACGCTGATGGCGCTGCCCTTCGTCGCCGCGACCAACTGGGTGACGCAGCAGACCAGCGCCGACGTTCCCCACCAGCTGTTCGACCCCGATGCCGAGGCGTTCCTGAGCCTGCGCATGCGCGCAGCCGTTGCCGGGATCGGCGCGGTGCTGACCGCGCTTGCGGCAGTCGCGCTGCTCGACCTTGGCAACGGCATCGGCGGCAGCCGCGCGGCGGGGCTGTTCACCGCGGTCAGCTTTGCGCTCGGCACTACGGTCTGGGGCTGGACGACAACCTGGTTCGGCCATGCCGCTGCGACCTCCCTCATCGCCATCGCGCTCTGGGCGGTGTGGCGTGGCACACAGCAACCCGCGTGCCGACGCTATCCGCTGACCGCAGGCCTCGCACTTGGCTGGGCCGTAGTGGTCGAGCACGGCGCAGTGCTGCTCGGCGCGCCCGTTGCGCTCTGGGCGCTGTGGTCAATCCGCCATTGGGATCGTCCGGCGCAATTGCGGACGCTCGGCCTCGCCATCGCGGGCGGGCTGATCGCCGCGCTTCCCCTGCTCGCCTACAACCTCGCAACTTTCGGCAACGCCTTCACCACCGGCTATTCGGGCGTGGTGGGATTTGAGGGGATGAAGCAGGGTCTGTTCGGCCTCACCTATCCCAAGCTCGACATCCTCACCGAAATCCTGTTTGGCAAGCGGCGCGGGATCATTTGGGTCGCGCCGATCCTTGCCCTCGCCCCGTTCGGCATCTGGACCCTGCTGCGCGATCCCGCCCGGCGCGACCTCGGCGTGCTGGCGGCGGGGGGCGCGCTTGCCTGCTTTCTCTACCATGCGGCGTACGTCTATTGGGACGGAGGCAACGCCACCGGCCCGCGCCACGCGCTCCCGGCCATCGCCTATCTCGCTATCGGCCTCGCCGCTTATTGGGGCAGCGCCAGCCGGATCGAGCGCGCGCTCGGCCTCACCTTCCTCGCCGCCAGCATCGCGCTCAACCTGATCATCGCGGCAGTCGACATCCAGGCCCCGCATCACTTCGCCGCGCCGCTGAGCAACCATATCCTGCCCGGCTTCCTCGCACTCAACCTGCGCACGCTTCCCAGCGAGTTCTGGGGCTGGTCGCCGGGCGCAGGCCTCACCCTCTACCTCATCCTCGCAGGGACCCTCGCCGCCCTGCTAGCGCTCGCCTGCCGCAGCCGCGCGCCGGACTGACTGGACAGCCAAGCCGCTGGAACGTATGAAGAACATATGGCCCAGCTCGACTTGCGCGAAAAGCTCGAAATCCTCGCCGACGCCGCGAAATATGACGCATCCTGCGCGTCATCCGGCACGTCGAAACGCAAGTCATCGGGCGGCAAGGGACTGGGCTCGACCGAGGGGATGGGCATCTGTCACGCCTACGCTCCCGACGGCCGCTGCATCAGCCTGCTCAAGATCCTGCTGACCAACAGCTGCATCTTCGACTGCCATTATTGCATCAACCGCAAAAGCTCGAACGTCCGCCGCGCGCGCTTCACCGCGCAGGAGGTCGTCCGCCTCACGCTCGATTTCTACCGCCGCAATTATATCGAGGGGCTGTTCCTCTCCTCCGGCATCATCCGCTCGCCCGACTACACGATGGAGCAGATTGTCGAAGTCGCGCGCAGCCTGCGCGAGGATCACGATTTTCGCGGGTATATCCATTTGAAGACGATCCCCGACGCCGATCCGGGGCTGATCCATCAGGCCGGGCTGCACGCGGATCGCTTGTCTATCAATGTCGAGCTGCCCACCGTCGCCGGCCTCACACGCCTTGCCCCCGAAAAATCCGCCCCCCGGATCGAGGGAGCGATGCGCGACCTGAAGCGCGATATCGAGGACACGGGCGACGCGCGAAAACGCTACCGCTCCGCCCCCAAATTCGCCCCCGCCGGTCAGTCGACGCAGATGATCGTTGGCGCCGACGCCGCCACCGACCGCGACATCGTCGGGCGCGCGGCGGGCCTGTACGGCCGCTTCGGCCTGCGCCGCGTCTATTATTCGGCGTTCAGCCCGATCCCGGATGCGAGCGCGGTCTTGCCCCTCCAGCGCCCGCCATTGATGCGCGAACACCGCCTCTACCAGTCCGACTGGCTGATGCGCTTCTACGACTATCGTCCGGACGAGGTCGCCGACGCCGCCGATGCTGCGACCGGCATGATGCCGCTCGACATCGACCCCAAGCTCGCCTGGGCATTAAAGCACCGCGCCAGCTTCCCGGTCGACGTCAACACCGCCCCGCGCCAGGCACTGCTGCGCGTCCCCGGCCTTGGCGTAAAGGCCGTCGATCGCATCCTCATCTCGCGCCGCTGGCGGCGGCTGACGTTGGCCGATGTTGCGCGGCTGACCGTGTCGGTGAAAAAATTGAAGCCGTTCCTGATCACCAGCGACTGGCGCCCGACCCTGCTCGCCGACCGCGCCGACTTGCGCCCGCTCGTCGCGCCGTCGGCCAAGCAGATGGAGCTGTTCGCGGCTTGAGAGTTTGGTGCACGAGAGATAGCGTCCCGGGATGAACTTCATGCTCGGCGCGCTCGCCCTCCTCTCGTCAATACTGTCCCCATCTCAGGAACGACCCGGCTATGCCGCAGGACAGGTCTGGGAATATGCTGGACGACCGGAGGATGCGGGGTCGCTGATCAAGATCCATCAGGTTGAGGCATCGCCGACCGGGCCGATCTACCACATTGGCATGACCGGCATCCGCGTAACGCGGGATCGGCCCCCAACCGATGTGCATCACCTTCCGGTATCGCGGGAAACGCTTGATGCCAGCGTGACACGGCTGGCATCGCCACAAGCCGCAGCGCGCCCCTTCACCGACCCAAGTGAGGGCATTGCAATCTGGCGCGAGAATGAAGGGGGTGTGTTCACCATCCCACTGGTTGAGATTGCCGAAATCCTCGTCAGCCAAATGACTGACCGCCCCAGTGAGAATGAGTCGCGGGTGAAACAACCGGGGGCATAAGCGGTTGAGCGCGCAAAGGAGACTTTGCATGGCCGACGAACGCATTTTCGAGGATCTGATCCAGGATCATAACCGCCAGCGCGACCTGCTCGACCGCATCGCCGAGACCAGCGGCGACAGCGAGGAGCGGCGCACCTTGTTCGAGGAGCTGCGCAAGGAACTGCAGGCGCACGCCGCGGCGGAAGAGGAATCGCTTTATGCGACGATGCTCGCCAACCCCGATCTGCGCGACGAAGCGCGCCATTCGGTGTCGGAACATAAGGAAGTCGACGACATGCTCGGCGAACTGGTCGAGATGGAGATGTCGTCCAGCGGCTGGCTGACCAAATTCAAGTCGATGCGCGACCGCTACCTCCACCATATCGACGAGGAGGAGGAAGAGATGTTCCCGGCCGCGTCGAAGGACCTGGACGACGCGACCAAGGCCAAGCTCGCCGCGATCTTCGAGAAGCGCAAGCCCAAGGAGCTCGAACGCGCCGAGGAGGAAATGCCCGGTGACGCGCGCGAGTAACTGACACGCATGTAAACGACTGGACGCGCGGTGCGGACTGCGTAAGCTGCTCCTCAAAACGAGGAGAGGCCCATGATCCGCACCGCCGTCGCGGCCGCCACATTGCTCGCCTGTGCGCCCGCCGCCCACGCCGACACCCTCACCGTCCCCGCCGGCCCCGACGCGCAGGAGCGGCTGCAGCAAGCGCTGCTCGACGCTAGGCCCGGCGACACCGTCGAAATCAGCGCAGGCCGGTTCGACCTGACCGACGGCCTCAGCCTCGATATCGACAGAGTCACCGTACGCGGCGCCGGCCCCGACAAGACCGTGCTCAGCTTCAAGGGCCAGCTCGGCGCGGGCGAAGGGTTGCTCGTCACCTCCGACGATGTTGTCCTGCGCGGCTTCGCGGTCGAGGACAGCAAGGGCGATGGCATCAAGTCCAAGGGCGCCGACCGCATCGTCTACAAGGACATCCGCGTCGAATGGACCGGCGGGCCGAAGGAGAGCAACGGCGCATATGGCGTCTATCCCGTCTCCAGCAGCATGATCCTGATCGACGGCGTCACGGTGAAGGGCGCGTCCGACGCCGGCATCTATGTCGGCCAGTCCGAACAGATCATCGTCCGCAACAGCTTCGTCTCGCACAATGTCGCCGGGATCGAGATCGAGAACAGCAACCACGCTGACGTCTTCGGTAACACCGCGACGAGGAACACGGGCGGCATCCTCGTCTTCGACCTGCCCAACCTGCCCCGCATGGGCGGCGGCGGAGTGCGCGTCTATGGCAACAAGGTGTTCCTCAACGACACCCCGAACTTCGCGCCAAAGGGCAATATCGTCGCCACCGTGCCCAAGGGGACCGGAGTGCTGGTGATGGCCAATGACGGCGTCCATGTCTTCGACAACGACCTGACCGACCATGCCACCGCCAACGTCATCATCATGTCCTACCGCCAGAGCTATGAGGACAAGGGCTACAACCCCTATCCGCGCCACGTCGTGGTGTCGGGCAATCGCCACGGCCGCGCCGGGTTCGAGCCGGGGGTTGAGGGCGGCGGCTTCCTCGTCGCGGCATTCGGCGGGGCTGCCCCGCCCGTGTGGTGGGATGGCACCGGAGGCGCCACCGAGCTCGGGCTGCACGTCGCCGATCCGGTGCCGGTGCTGACGCTGGGCCTCGCGCTCGCCGCGCCGACCAGCTCGGCCAAGCCGGGCAAGGCGGAACTCAACGCCCCCGCCGCCCCGCGCCCCGCCGCAGTGGTGCTACCCGCAGCGATGGAGGCTGCGGCCAAGTGACCCGTGCGGGACTCGCCCTGCTGGCACTGTGCGCAGCGGCGTTCGGCGTCGCTGCGGCAAGGCAGCCTGCGCGGGTCAACGATGACGCGATCACCGCCGATGGCTACCCGACGAAGCTCTCCGACTATGGCTTCTTCGCCGACCTGACCCGGCGCACTCCGGCAGCGCGGGTGGTCGGCTACGACCTCGAAACCCCGCTCTTCTCAGATTACACGATCAAGCAACGCTTCATCTACGTCCCCGAGGGCCAACAGGTGAAGTACGATGCGAAGGCCGCATTCGACTTCCCGACCGGCTCGGCGCTGATCAAGACCTTCGGTTATGGCACCGGCGCGGCGTTCAAGCCGATCGAAACCCGCCTGCTGCTGCGCCGCGCATCGGGCTGGGTCGCGATCCCCTATGTGTGGAACGCAGACGGCACCGACGCGGTGGTCAAGCGCGCCGGTACCCGCTTGCCGGTCAGCTTTACCGACCCATCCGGCCGCGCGCGCCAGATCAGCTACGCCGTCCCCAACGCGAACCAGTGCAAGGATTGCCACGCGCTGTCTGGCCAGATCACCCCGATCGGCCCCAAGGCGCGCTACCTGAACCACGCCGGCCAGCTTCAGACGCTGGTCAAAGCCGGCCTGCTCGACCGCGCCCCCGCCAACGCACCGCGCGTCGCGCGCTGGGACGACGCCAAGGCCCCGCTCGACGCCCGCGCGCGCGCCTATCTGGAGATCAACTGTGCGCACTGCCACAATCCCGCGGGCGCCGCGTCCAATTCCGGCCTGTTCCTCGAACTCGACCGCACCGACCCGGTCGCACTCGGCATCGGGAAGCGCCCGGTCGCGGCAGGGCGTGGCAGCGGCGGGCGCGATTTCGCGATCGCACCGGGAAACCCCGAAGGCTCGATCCTGATCTACCGCCTGCGCAGCACCGACCCCGGCATCGCCATGCCCGAGCTCGGCCGCGCCACCGCGCATGACGAAGGCATTGCGCTGCTCAGCGAATGGATCGAATCGCTACCCGCGCGTTAAGGGGACCGATGCGTGTCGTAGCCTTAACTTCAGAGGATGATTTCGAAGGCTGGCGCGACGCCGCCCGCTCGCTCGCCGCCGCCCGCATCGATCCGTCGGAGGTCGTCTGGCAAGTTGGTGACCAGCCCGGCGATCTTTTCGGCGACGAGGCCGTCCTCCCCTCAGCCGCACCGGAACTGCGCGTCTCGCGCCGCTTCGTCGGCCTCGCGCAGGAGGCGATCCTGCACAGCGACCCCGAACGCTTCGCCCTGCTCTATACGCTGCTCACCCGCGTGATCGCGCGACCGGGCAGCATCGAGGACAAGGCCGATCCGCTACTCCGCCGCCTCGACGACATGGCGAAATCGGTGCGCCGCGACATCCACAAGATGCGCGCCTTCCTGCGCTTCCGCGAAGTCGCCGACGACACCGCCCCCCGCTTCATCGCCTGGTTCGAGCCGGATCATCACATCGTCCGCGCCAACGCGCGCTTCTTCGTCGACCGCTTCCACACGATGCGTTGGTCGATCCTGACGCCCGAAGTCTCGCTCCACTGGGACGGCGAAACCCTCACCGAAGGTCCCGGCGCGAGCAAGGCCGATGCGCCGCAGGACGATCCGGTCGAGGCGGTGTGGAAGACCTATTATGCGTCGATCTTCAACCCCGCCCGGCTCAAGACCGGCGCGATGCTCAAGGAAATGCCGCGCAAATACTGGAAAAACATGCCCGAAACCGCGTTGGTGGGAGAGCTGATCAAGGGCGCTCGCGCCCGCGAGCTGGCGATGGTGGAGACCGCGCGGATGACCGGCCCGGGCGACAATGCGACCAAGGCATGGGCAGCGCTGCGTGACGAGGCGATGACCTGCACCCGCTGCCACCTCCACAAGCATGCGACGCAGACGGTGTTCGGCGAAGGACCGGTCGACGCCCCGCTGATGCTGATCGGCGAACAGCCCGGCGATCAGGAGGACCTTGCCAGCCGCCCGTTCGTCGGCCCGGCCGGGCAGTTGCTCGACGATGCGCTGGCACAGGCCGGGATCGACCGCTCCGCCGCCTATCTCACCAACGCCGTCAAGCATTTCAAATTCGAGCCGCGAGGGAAACGCCGCATCCATTCGACCCCAGATGCAGGCGAGATCAGCGCCTGTCGCTGGTGGGTCGAACAGGAATTGCTGATCGTCCGGCCCAAGGTAGTCATCGCCCTCGGCGCCACCGCCGCGCGCTCCCTGTTGGGCAGAGCCGTCACCATCTCCCGAGAACGCGGCCGCGCGATCCCGCTCGACTCGGGCGCTGAGGCGTGGATCACGGTCCATCCCAGCTATCTGCTGCGCCTCCCGGACCCGGAAGCCAAGGCCGCGCAACACGCCGCCTTCATCGCCGACCTGCGCACCGCAGCGGCGCGGCTTTAGGAAATTCCACTCCCCTCCCTGAAAGGGAGGGGTCGGGGGTGGGTGCGCGCGTCTGCGCGCTCCAAAGGACGGGTCGCGCCACTCACAGCGACAATCGCGGCATCGAGCCGCGCTCGCCGCCAAACCCACCCCTAGCCCCTCCCTTTCAGGGAGGGGGATGACAAGCTCCGACTAATCCAGCTGCTTCTTCAGCTTCGCCAGCGCCGCGAAGGGCCCGGTCTCGTCCTCGCCCAGCACGCCCGCGTCGCGCAGCGCAGCTTCCGCCCCCGCGCTGCGCGGAAATGGGTCGAGCGCCAGCGCCAGCGTTTCCGCCGCCGCCTCGCCCAGATCGATTGCCCCGCCGGTGTAGAAGACCGTGTCGCACTCCTCGTCCGACAGCTCGATCTCATCCCCCTCGACCGTCCCTTCGGGCAGGAAGCGGATCGCAAATGCCTCATCCACCTGCGCCGGGACCGGATCGCCAGTCACGCTGCACGCCTGCACCACCGCGCCGTTCAGATTTCCGCGCGCCAGCACGCCGGTCGCGTCGCGATGCACCGTCATCACTGCGTCGAGCCGGTCGATCGCGATCAGCCCGAACCGCTTCGCCAGTGCCGCGCGCTCGGCCGCATCGGCGGAAATCTCGACGCGATGCTCGCCCCTGCCGATGGCATCCAGCCGCTGCGGGCGCGAAAATTCCGGCGCGATCATGCCAGCCGCCCCGCCAGCAGCGCCTCATGCGAAACGCCCGCCAGCCCGTCGTACAGCGCACGCAATCCCTCCGCTGCATGCGCCAGCGCCGCATCCCCGGGATGCTCGCCGCGATACAGGTTGCGCAACAGCGCGTCGGCAAACGCCCCAGGCGCGGCTCCCTCGGCCAGCGCATCGCGATACGCGCCGATCCGCCCGCCGAGCAGCGCCATCATCTTGCCGATCCCCTTGCCGACCACGACGTCGCCGATCCCGATCTGGCGCAGCTGCCCGTCCATGTCGTCGACGAAGCATTCGGTCAGCCGCGCGGTCGTCTCGGCCGCCTCTGCATCATGTTCGATCCGCAGCATCACCATGGCGAGCACGCTGGCGATCATGTCGAACCGGCCATTGACCGTATCGGGCACCGCGCCCGTCTCATACCAATGCGGTTCGCGCCCGCGCGCCACCACCGCCTGATACAGCGCAGCCGCCGGGTTCTCCGCCTTGCGCCCGGTCAGCCTGTCCCACAATCGCATCGTTGCACTCCAATGTCTCTCGGCGCTTGTTTGCCGGAGCCGCCCCGCATATTGAGGGGAACGGCGCGCGATGCAATGCGCGGCCGTGCCCGTCTGGGGAGAGTGAGTTTGATGAAGTCCGCCCGTATCCTGACCGTCGCGCTGTGCGGCACGATTCTGCTCGGCACCAGTGCCTGTGTGAAGCCGCTGCGGGGGTATCAGGGCTATGTGGTCGATGCCGACCTGGTCAACTCGGTCCAGCCCGGCGTGGATAACCGCGAATCGGTGCTTCAGACGCTGGGCAAGCCGACGCTGACCAGCCAGTTCAACGAAGGCGAATGGTATTATGTCGGGCGTCAGACCCGCAACTTCGCCTTCAACAATCCCACGGCGAAGGAACAGACGACGCTGCGCATCCGCTTTGACGCGGCCGGCAACGTCACCGAAGTGACGCGCACCGGCGCCGAGCAGATCGCATCGATCAACCCGTCGAACAAAAAGACCCCGACCCTGGGCCGCGAGCGTGGCTTCTTCGAGGATCTGTTCGGCAATATCGGCACCGTCGGCGCCCCTGGCACGGGTGGGGGCCCCGGCGAAGGCCCGTAATTTCCCTGTCCGTTGCCTGAACTGTTCATTCCCGCACCGTTCAGTCATCGGGTCCTAGTTTCAGCTCATGCCCGACCACCGGGCCGAGTCGAAGGAGGACGAAATGAGGAAATTCATCGCAACCGCGCTGATCGCCGCTGTCGCCATGCCGGTCATGGTGCCCGCCGCCAGCGCCCAGTCGCAGCGCGAAGTGCGCCGCGAGCGCCAGGATCTCCGTGAGGAACAGCGCGAGCTGCGCGACGCCCGCCGCTATGGCGACCGCCGCGATGTCCGCCGCGAACAGCGCGACGTGCGTGAAGCGCGCCGCGACTATCGCGACGCGGTGCAGGATCGCAACCGCCGCTGGGGCGACAATGACTGGCGCACCTATCGCGGCTCGAATCGCGGCGTTTATGCCCGGGGCAACTGGCGCGCGCCGTTCCGTTATCAGGGCTTCCGTGCCGGCGTCCGCATCGCCCCGACCTATTATGGCAGCCGCTACTTCATCAATGACCCGTGGCGCTACCGCCTGCCCCCGGCTGGCCGTTTCCAGCGCTGGGTGCGTCACTATGACGACGTGCTGCTGGTCGACACCCGTCGCGGCGTCGTGCTGCGGGTCTATCGCAACTTCTACTGGTAACCTTTAAAAATGGCCGCGCCGACGGATACGCTGTCGGCGCGGCCTTTACTATGTTCCGGCCCCGAAAGGGTAGGACCAGCCGCGATAACGCTTGTGTCCGAAGTTGGTTCAGCGCACGGTAAACATTATCTGATCGGCCACCCGGCCGCCCGGTGCCACCAGCCGTAACTGGTGCCGCCCCGGCCCCGCCAGCACCAGCGGCCGCGCATCGGCGCTGCCCAGATCGCGCCCGTCGAGCACCAGCCGGTGGCCGATCACTTCCCCCGACACGCTGATCGCCATGCGCTGCCGCTCGATCGGGATATCGGGGTCGAGCGCATAGACGCTGCCCGCGACCGGGCTGACAATGCGCGGCCGCCGCGCCACCGCCGGCGCCGCCGCCACTTGCGCCATCCCGGTGCCAACCAGAAAATACTCCCGACGCGGCTGTTCGATATTCCCGTCAAAGCTGACCTGCCGCGCCTCGATTCCCCTGGGTCGCTCGGGCGCGCGGCCCGGCTGCTCGGCGTGCAGGGCCATCATCACGTCGCGCCACACCGGTGCCGCCCCGCTGGTGCCCGACACCGCGCGCATCGGATCGCCCTCCAAATTTCCGACCCACACCCCCACCGTGTAGCGGTCCGAAAAGCCGATGCACCAATTGTCGCGCATCGCCTTTGACGTCCCCGTCTTCACCGCCGCCCAAAACGGCAGGCGTAGCGCGGAGTCCATGCCAAAGGTCGATGCCCGCGCCGCCGGATCGGCGAGCATGTCCGCGACCAGCCAGGCCGCCTGCGGCGTGGTCGTCACCCGATCCGCCTCCGCTTTCGCATCCGCCTCTACCCTTAACGGCGACCAGCGCCCGCCGCGCGCGAGGCTGCGATAGGCCGCAACCTGCTCGACCAGCGTCACCTCCGCCGACCCGAGCGCCAGGCTGAACCCGTAATAATCGCCACTCTCGGTCAGCCCGCGATAGCCGCTGTCCCACAGCCGGTCGCGAAACGCCTCCACCCCGGTCAGGATCAATGTCCGCACCGCCGGTACGTTCAGCGACCCGGCCAGCGCCGATCGCGCACTCACCGGTCCCTTGAACGCGCGGTCGTAATTTTGCGGCACATACAGGCCGGACGCCGTGTCGAGCTGCACCGGGCTGTCGTCCAGGATCGAGGCGGGGGTCAGATACCCCTTCTCGATCGCCTGAGCGTACAGGAACGGCTTCAGCGTCGATCCCGCCTGACGATAGCTCGCCGCCCCATCGACCGAGGGCGCGGTCGACGCGCCCCCGATGCCGCCGACCCAGGCGAGGATCTCGCCAGTGGCATTGTCCGCAACGATCACCGCCCCATCGCGCGCGCGCGTACCTCCCAGCCCCACCAGTTGCCGCCGCAACGCCCGGATCGCGACGCGCTGCACGTCCAGATCGATCGTCGTCTTCACCCGCAATCCCGGCTGCGTCAGCATCCGGTTCGACAGATGCATCGCCAGCCCAGGATCGAGCGTCAGGCTGCGCGCCGGCCCCAGCATCGACGCCGCCGCCCCGGCAAAGCGACTGCAGTCATCGTCCCGCGACAAGGCACAGGCCCGCCGCGCCACCGCATCCGCCCCCGCCGACGGATCGGGCAGCAACGCCGCGAGCAGCAAGCCATCGTCGCGTGTCAACGCATCGGGCGTCTTGCCGAACAGCCCCAACGCCGCCGCGCCAATCCCCTGCGCCTCCCCGCGAAACCCGGCGAGGTTGAGATAGGCTTCGAGGATCTGGTCCTTGCTCCACCCGCGTTCGAGCGCCGCGCCCGCACGCATCTGGCGCAATTTGTCCATCACCCCGCGCGATCCCGGCGCGGCCAGATCGGGCGCCAGGTAGGCCGCGACCTGCATCGACAAGGTCGACGCCCCACGCGCGCGCTTGCCCTCAAGTCTGTCGCGAATCGACCCGGCAACCGCCCACCAGTCCACCCCGTCATGGTCGCGAAAGCGGCGATCTTCGGCATTTGCAATGGCCTCCACGGCCTCCGGCGCGATCTTGTCGAGCGGCGTCCAGCCCAGCCGCCGCGCCTGAAAATCGACCCGCGAACTGTCGAGCAAGCGCCCTTCACGGTCATACAGCCACGCCTCGGACGGCTTCCACCCCGCCACGGTCGCGCGGTGCGACGTCAACGGCGGCGGCAGCGTCGCCCAGTCCACCGCGACATGCACCCCCGCCAGCATCAGGATCGCCGCCACCGCAATGCGCGGTCCGGTCCACCACGCACGATGCGTGGTCGCTTCGAGGCGGGTCCACAGGCCCCCGACTCGCTCGATCAAGGTAGGAAGAAACGCCACACCCACCAGCCGTCACCCCCGCGAAAGCGGGGGCCCATCTCCTGCCCGCCCGGCAACTGCACCGGCGCGAGGGTGGACAGTCCGGGAGATGGGCCCCCGCTTTCGCGGGGGTGACGGGCAACGCGTGGAGATCACCGCTGCACCACCACCATCGGCTGGTTCGGCACCGCCGCGCGGATCTCGGGCGAGTACATCGCCTCGACCCGGCTCGGCGGCAGCTGCAGCCGCCCCGCTGCGTTCAACCGCATCGCATAGCTTACGCTGTGCGTCCCACGCGGCATCCACGCGAAGTAGCCGCGCCACGCATCGCGCCCGCGCTCGACATAGCTGGTCCCGCCGCTGCTGGTGCCCTCGGCCAGCATCTCCGACTGGCCGCCCAGCGACCCGATCACCGTCGCGCCGGCCGGCACCGGATCGCTGATCACCACCCAGCTGCGATCCGCGCTCGCCTCGACCGTCAGCGTGACCTTCAGCACGTCGCCGCGCGTCAGCACGCCCTTGGTCTTGGCCTGCACGACCTCGACCGTGCGGGTCAGCTTGTAACCGGCATTGAGCGGCTGGGTCAGCGGCACCGCCGCCTTGACCTGAACGCTCGCCCATGGCCCCGCCCCGCCCGACTGAGCGAGCACCAAAGGCGTTTGCGCCCGCGGCAAAGCGAACAACAGGCTCCTCTGCGGTTCCGCCAACGGCCAGCTGCGCGTCACCACCTGCGTACCGATCGTCGCCGTCGTGATCCCCGCGACCTGCGCGGCGGGATAGACGCCTTCGAACTTGCGCGCGGCAATCACACCCCATGCGTTCGCGGTGGTCGTGTCCCAATGCCCGCGTTGCTGACGCAGCGCCGCACCGACCATCATCTTCGGCCCCTCGCCCTGGAACGCCGGGCGACCCAGCGTCGCGACCAGCGCCTTGAGCACCGATTCGTCGCCCGACGCCATCAGCCACCATGGCGTATTGCCCTTGTCGCTCAGGTCGATCCGCGTGCCTTCATAGACCAGCCGAGTCTTGAGCACGCCCTCCGCCGCCGCGCGCAGCTGCGCACCATTGGCAAGGCCGGGCACCCGGCCCAGCGCCGCGATATAATCGGCCAGCGTCGATGTCGGCATGTCCGCAGGCGTGATACCCAGCTGCCCCAGCATCGCCGCCGACGCCGCGCCCTGCCGCGCCAGCGCCGCAAACGCCGCGACCTTTTGCAGCCGCACATCGCCATAGTCATCGTGCCGCAGCCGCCCATCGAGCACCGCCTTCAGCGCCTCGATCATCCGCCCGCGCGACGCTTCGGGGATCGGCAGCCCGGCTTCCGCCGTGATCGACAGGATATAGCTGGTCAGCGCCTCCGACCCGCGCAGGCTCTCCGACGGGAAGTATCGCAGCAACCCGTCGCGATCGAGATAGACCGGCATCTCGCCCGCCAGCCGGTTCCAAGCGCCCATATCGCCCAGCACCACCGCCTGCGACGTGCGCTGCTCGAAACAGCCATAGGGGTATGCCGCCATATAATCGCGCACACCCTGCAGCGGCGGGACCAATGTCTCGGTCAGCCGCACCGTGACACTGCCCACACCCGGCAGTGCTCCAGCAGGCGGCGCAATCGATATCGGCCCGCCCTCACCCACGCGCGCCAGCGTCGCGGCCCAGGTTTCGACCGGCACCGCCGGGGCAATATCCTGCACCACCGTCACCGCATCGACCGCCTTGCCCGACTCGTCGCGCGCGGTGACCTTCCACTGCAATTTGTCGAAGCCCTTGGGCGCGGTCAGGTTCCACGCGATCGGCACCGCGCCGCCCGCCGGGATCTCGACCGTCAAGTCACGCCCCGTCGCCACCTTGGGCGACAGCTCGACCTTCGCCGTCACCTTCATCGGCTTGTCCGACCCGTTGCGCAGCGTGAAGCCCGCCGAGAAGAAATCGCCATCGCGCACCAGCGGCGGAATCCCGGCAAAGATGCTCAGATCCTGCGCCGTCCGCACCGCCGTCTCGCCCATGCCAAACGTCTGGCCGTCGCTGCCGACCGCAACCGCGACCAGCTTGAACGCAGTCAGCGCATCGCTCAGCGGCACATCGACCTGCGCCCGACCCTGCGCATCGAGCGGCACGGTGCCGCGCCACAACAGCACCGGCTGGAAATTCTCGCGGTTCAGCGCCGACAGATCGCCGCCGCCACCGCCGCCGGCCTCGACCGCCTTGCGCCCATAATGCCGCTTGCCCACCACCTGCGTCTGCGCGGTGGAGGTCAGCACCGAAAGCGGCCGCTCGCCCATCATCGCCTTGAGCACATCCAGGCTCTCGTTCGGGGCAAGCTGCAACAGCGCCTCGTCTACCGCGACGAACGCGACATCGGCCTTGGGCGCGACGCTGCCATCGGGGTTCTTGACCTGCAGCGCGACCTTCGCGGTGTCGCGCGCGGCATAGCGATCCTTGTCCGCCTTGACGGTCACCGCCATGCGGTGCCCTTCCCAGCCGACCTTGATCTTGGCGATGCCCATGCGGAAGCTCGGCTTGGCCAGATCGACCAACGCCGTCGGCTTCGCCCCCTCGCGCGAGAAGAAGGGCAGGTTCCAACGCCGCGCCAGATCGGCCCACCACAATTTCCACCCGCCAACACGCCCGCGCACCGCCATCACCGAAACGAACACATCGGGGGCATAGACGCCCTTCAGCGGCACCTCGACCACCGGATTGTCGCCCGACAGCTCGGTGACAAAGCTCGACAGCACGCCCTCGCGCTCCACCGTCACCAAAGCCGTCGCCTCACGGAACGGCATCCGCACCTGGAAGCGTGCGGTGTCGGTCGACTTGTACTCCTGCGCCTCGGCGATCACGTCCATCCGGTCGCCATTGTCTCCGCCGAACCACCAGTCATCCTCGCCCGCCAGCCAGACCGACGTTGTCGCGCGCGCGACATTGCCCGCGCTGTCGGTGGTGGTCGCAACAACATAGACCTCGCCCGACACCCCCGGGTCGATCGAACATTGCGCCAGGCCGAGTTCGTCGGTCTTCGCCGAGCAGGATGCGTCGATCTTGGTCGTGCGCATGTTGTTTTCATAGGCGTAGAAGCCGCCGATCAGCCGCCGCCGCGCGGTCAGGATTTCACGGCTATACACCGCGACCTGAACCTTCTGGCCCTTCAACGGCTTGCCCTGCGGATCGAGCGCGACGAAGCGCAGCCGCAGGTCGTCCTCCTTCATCAGCCAACCATCGGTCTTGACGCCCAGCTGCACGGCCGAGCCGAACAGCGTAATACCGCGCGATGCCGTCAGCACCTCGCCATTGGCATCCTGATAATCCATCTCGACCCGCATCCGGCTGGTGCCGGCCAGCGTCTGGGGGATGTCGACATTGGTCCGCGCAGTGCCATCGGCGCCCAGCGTAACCGGCAGGGTCTGCATCGGTGGCAGGCTGTTCGCCTCATCCTCCTCGCCATCGCCGTTGAGCGGCTTGGTCCCCTCCTCGATCGCACGCCCGCCGAACGTGTAGCCGTCCCAGCCATCGGGCGTATCGCTCTCATCATAATAGCCGATGCGCAGCTCGACCGGCAGGTTCGACGCCCCGCCGCCCGAGAGGTATCCGACGAACAGGTCGAGCGGCAGCGTCTTGGGCCGCACCGCCGCTTCCTTCGGCCCGGCGACCGACGCCTTCATCGTCGGCAGCTTATATTCGTCGACCTTGATCGACTGGCTGGTCCACAGCGTCTCCTCGCCACCCTTGCCGTCCGATTTCACGAATTGCAGGTTGTAATCGCCCATCGGCGCGCCCTGCGGCACGTTCCACTGCGTCTCACCGCTGCCCATCGCGCTGATCGTCACCGGCAGCTCGAACTGCGTGTCCGACCCACTGTGCGACAGGCGCAATTTGCCGCTGAAGCCTTCCGGGAAGACGAAGCCATTCGCCACCGGGCGGCGCAGGATATGCTTCATGTTGACGCTCTCGCCCTGGCGGACCAGTGCGCGGTCGAACACGGTGTGGACGATGTCGCTCGCGGCCTCATAGCCATAGCGCAGGTCGAAGTCGTACGGCCGGATGCCCTCGCCCCACGCGGTCAGCGTGAAGCTCATGTCATCGCCCTTGCGCGCTGACACCATCAGCGGCGGGGCGTTGCCCGCATCGCACCCGCCCCAGCTCTGCGGCTCGGGGATTCCCTGCGCGACAGCGAGACGACCGAACTGATCGGTCTTGCCGGTGGCGAGCGACCGGCCCGAACAGCTGTCGGTGACGCGCACATCCGCCCCGCCCACCGGCTTGCCGCTGTCGAGCGCGGTGACCCACACCAGCGAGCCCTCACGGCCCCATTTGAAATGCACCGCCATGTTGGTGACCAGCGCGCCCGCCGCGACATAACGCGGCGCATCGCGGCCCAGCAGCGCCTTGCCGAGTTGCGGCGAGGCCAGCTCGACAACATAGAATCCGGGCTTGCCCAGCGGGATTCCGACGACCTCGAACTCCTTGCCCTTGCCGGGCAGCGCGATCGCCGGGAGCGCCTTGCCGGTCGCCCCGGTCAGGATCGACGCGGCACCGGTCTGGTTGATCGTGACCGTCTCCGCGCCCTTCTTGACCTCCTCGCTCTTGTAATCATCGGCGTCGTCGATCGTGCGCAGCCATTTGGCGATCTCGCCGTCCGACGCCTCGACGCGCAGCCGCTGGCCCGCAATCGTCAGCCCCTTGCCCTGCAGCGCGGGTTCGACATTGCGCACCGTGACGGGCAGCACCCCGCCCTCCTGCGCCTCGATGATCCCGAACGGCGCGGCGAACTTCACCAGCGGCGGGGCCTCGTCGAAGCGCACCTCCAGCGGGAAGCGCTGGCCATTGGCCAGCACCCGCCCGCTCTCGTCCTTCAGCCCCTCGGGCAGCACCACCTTGCCGGTGGTGGACGCCGGCAAGGGTCCGGCGAACTTGATGTCGCTGATCGTATTGGCGCGCTTGTCTTCGTCGCTCAGCGCCGGTTTCAGCTCCTTGCCGTCGGGCAGCGATATGCGGATCGCCTCGGCCTGTTCGCGGGGAATGCGCGCGGTAAAGCGGACATAGGCTTCCTTGACCGGGTTGCACCCCGCCTGCGGATTGACCCGCGAACATTCGAACCGCGCCTCGAACGGCTTGCGCACGGTAAAGTCGAACCGCTGGTCGGCGCCCGCAGTCTTGCCGCCCGCACCCGCCACGCCCGCGCCCCACACCAGCGCCACGTCACGCCCCGGCGGCAACGGTCGTCCGCACTTCAGCGCGACGACGTTGGACAGCACCTTCGCACGATCCTCCGCCTTCTCCGGCAGCGCCTCGGCCATCCCGGCCTCGCTCAGGAAGTTGCGCACTTCCCAACGCTTGGGATTGAGGTCTTGCAGCAGTTTCCCCGGAACGTCCTCCGCCAGCAGCTCGACCGGAATCTGCTCGCCGATGCCCTCGACCGCGCAATAGGCATTGGCCGCAACCGACGCGCGCGTGGCGGGCATGTTGGTGCCGATCAGGAAGACCTGATCCTCCTCGATCTCCCCGCCCCAGCGCTGCGGCAGCATCGCCTTGACCGTCGGCCCGCCGGCATCGATCGTGAACTCGCGCTTGCCCGACACGGCATAGCCGGCCACGCTCTTGAGCTTCTCTTCCAGCGCAACGGTGCAGGTCGTCCCGCCCGGCAGCGGGCTGGCAAATTCCCAGACATAGGTCTGCTGATCGACCCAGCGCCCCTCGCCGCCGACCGCGCAGGTCACCTTGATCGGGGAGGCAGCGCGCGGATCGCCCAGCGGCACCATCGGCTGGCTGAAGCGCACGGTATAGCGCTCGATCGCGCCATCCCCCATGCCCGGCGTGGCCAACACCACCTGCGGACTCGAATCGCCCCAGGCGGCAATCGGCGTGAGCGCCAGTGCCAGAACCGCGGCCAAGCGTGCGAGCTGCTTCATCGAACCTCTTCCCCCAAAGGCGATGCGCGCGACCCTACGCCCCCTGCCGCCGGAGTCCAGTGTCAGCGGCCATGCATTCTCAGTTTCTGTCAGTGGTTCGCACGCAGCCGCTCCAGCACATCGGGGCCACCGCGGCACGCCGCCGCGTCGCCATTCGAAGTTGCAAGGAACGCATGACATGAAAAAGATCGCTCTGGCCCTCGCCGCCGCCCTCGCCACCGTCGCCACCCCGGCGCTCGCCCAGGACACCGAAGATTTCAGCGGTGCCAAGGCGACCGTGATCACCGGATACGACGTGGTCGATCTCAACACCCCCGGCGTGCGCAACCCCGACGGCCTCGTCTACGGCCTCGGCCTTGGCTATGACGTCCAAAAGGGCAGCGCCGTGTTCGGGATCGAGGCGGAAGCATCCGACTCGACCGCGAAGCTCAAGGCCGGTGCGGCGACCGTGGCTGAAGCCAGCCGCGACCTCTATATCGGCGGTCGCGTCGGCGTCGTCACCGGCAAGACGCTGATCTACGCCAAGGCGGGCTATTCCAACTTCCGCCTGCTCACCGTCGCCGGCAACGGCAACGCCGACGGCTTCCGCGTCGGTGCGGGCGTCGAGCACAAGCTGACCGACAAGGTCTTCGCCAAGGTCGAATATCGCTACACCGATTACGAGGCTGGCATGACCCGCCATCAGGGCGTTGCGGGAATCGGCGTGCGGTTCTGATCGGACTGTGATGAAGAAAGGGGCCGCTCTCGGAATGCGAGAGCTGCCCCATTTCTGTGTCAGTACGGGCAAAGCCCGTGCTTGGCGTCGGACGGGTTCCGCTTGCGCGGCCCCGCCGTCCGGGCGGGGCGCTGCGCCAATGGCTCGGCGCACCCGGGGGCGGGCGTCGCCGCCCCTGCGCCCATTAGTACATATGCTGCCCGCCATTGATGCTAAGCGTCGACCCAGTCACGAACCCGCCCTCTTCCGAGCACAGGAACGCCACGCCGCGCGCGATCTCGTTCGCCTGGCCCAGCCGTCCGACCGGGATCTTGGCGACGATCTTCTCCAGCACTTCCGCCGGAACCGCCGCGACCATGTCGGTGTCGATATAGCCCGGCGCGATCGCGTTGACCGTCACCCCGGCGCGCGCGCCTTCCTGCGCCAGCGCCTTGGTGAAGCCGTGGATCCCGCTCTTCGCCGCAGCATAATTGACCTGGCCGTACTGGCCGGCCTGACCGTTGATCGACCCGATATTGACGATGCGCCCCCATTTGCGGTCGCGCATGCCCGGGAACACACCCTTGGCCATGTTGAAACACCCGCCAAGATTGGTGTCCATGACCTCCTTCCACATCTGGTAGGTCATTTTCAGGATCGTGCCGTCGCGGGTGATACCGGCATTGTTGACCAGCACATCGACCGGCCCCAGCGCCGCCTCGACCTCCGCGATCCCCGCCTGGCAGGCGTCATAATCGGCGACGTCCCATTTGAACGCCGAGATCCCGGTCCGCTCGGTGAATTCCTGCGCCCGCGCGGTGTTGCCGGCATAGTTGGCGGCAACGGTCATCCCCATGTCCTTGAGCGCGACGCTGATCGCCTCGCCAATCCCGCGCGTGCCGCCGGTTACGATCGCTACCCGTGCCATACTCTCTCCTAAGCCGATTTACCCAAAGGCTAGGGAAGGTCGACCCAACCCGCAAGTTCCGATGCGACAATGCTGCGCAACATCGCGATGCCCGGAGCGCTGTCGTTCAGGCACGACAGATAGGCAAAATGCGTTCCCCCCGCCGCTTCGAAGCTTTCGCGCCCGCGGATCGCCAGTTCCTCCAGCGTCTCGAGGCAGTCGGCCGAAAACCCCGGCGCGACGATCGCGATCTTCTTCACGCCCTTGCCCGGCAGCGCTTCCAGCACCGTATCGGTCGCCGGCTCCAGCCACTTCGCGCGCCCGAACCGCGACTGGAACGTCACCGTCAGTTCACGCCCCAGCGCCTCGCCCAGCAGCCGCGCGGTCTTGCGGCAATGGCAGTGATAAGGATCGCCGAGCTCCAGTGTCCGCTGCGGCATCCCGTGAAAGCTCGCCAGCACCGCGTCAGGCTCGAACTCCAGCGCAGCCAACTGCGTCCGCACCGACTCCGCCAGCGCCGCAATGTAGCGCGGATCGTCAAAATAGGGCGGCAGCGTGCGCAGCGCCGGCTGCCAGCGCATCGCAGCCAGCGTCTCGAACGCCTTGTCCACCACCGTCGCGCTCGTCGCCGCGCAATATTGCGGGTAGAGCGGCGCGATCAGGATGCGCTCGCACCCGGCATCCTTCATCGCCTTCAGCTTCGCCGGCATCGACGGATTGCCGTAGCGCATCGCCCAGTCGACCATCACTTCGGGCCACGCCGCCTGCAACGCCGCCGCCTGCCGCTTGGTGATCGCCGCCAGGGGCGACCCGTCATCGGTCCACACCTGCTGGTACGCATGCGCCGACTTGGCCGGACGCGTACGCAGGATGATGCCGCGCAGGATCGGCTGCCAGATCAGCGCCGGTATCTCCACCACCCGGCGATCCGACAGAAACTCGCCCAGATAGCGCCGCACCGCACCCGCATCGGGCGCATCGGGCGTGCCGAGATTGACCAGCAGCACGCCGATCCGCCGCGGCGCAACCGCGGGGTGGCCTTGCGGTAACGCCATCATTCGCCTCCGGGGATCAAAGGAAGTTGCCGCAACCGCACGCCGGTCGCGGCATGGATTGCGTTCGCGATGGCGGGCGCGACCGGCGGCACCGCCAGCTCGCTCACCCCGCCCGGCTCGGCCTCGCTTGCGATCAGTTCGATCATGATCTCGGGCGTGTCGGCCAGCCGCGGCAGGTCGAGATCGGCGAACCCGCGCGCCTCGGCCATGTTGCCGGTAAAGCCGGTCGTCGCGCCCAGCGCCCCGGCCATGCCGAAAATCAGCCCGCCCTCGATCTGCTGCTGCACCACGTCCGGATTGACCACCCGCCCGCAATCGACCGCCGCGACGATGCGATCGACCTTGATCCGCTGGTCGCCACCGACCGACGCCTCGACCATCACCGCGATATAGGATCCGGCAAAGGCATGGCACGCCAGCCCCTGCCCGCTGCCCGCAAGCCCGCCCTGCCACCCGCCCAGCGTCGCGACGGTGGACAGGCACCGTGCCAGTCGCGGCTCGCCCCCCAGCATCGCGATGCGGAAACTATGCGCCTCGATCTGCGCGACGTGCGCCAGTTCGTCGATGAAGCTCTCGGTGAAGAAAGCGGTGGTCGCATGCGATCCTGACCGCCAGTACCCGGTTGGAATGCCGATATTGGCGGGGTGGTGATCGACCGCCAGATTCGCGATGCGATAGGGCGGCCGCGCCCCCGCCACCGCCGCCGGATCGCCGCTGCCGGCGAGCTTCAGCCCGGCCGCAATCGCACCGTCCCCGGCCATCAGCCGCGCCGCCAGCTCATGCCCGCTCGCCGGTGCCGCGATCTTGGCGAGCCAGCCCGCCACCGCACCATTGCTGCCCAGCCGCGCCGTCATGCGAGCCGCGGCGGGGGCGCGATAGCGGTCGTGCAGGCACGTTTCGCCGCGCGACCAGGTCAGCTGCACCGGCTTGCCCACTTCGCGCGCGATCACCGCCGCCTGCCGTGCGACGTCATGCTCCAGATTCTGTCCGAACGATCCGCCCGCGAACACCGGATGGATCACGACATTGCTCTCGCTCATGCCGAGCACATCGGCCACCGCCGCGCGGGCGAGGCCCGGCGCCTGCGTTGCCATCCAGATGCGGCAGCGCCCGTCGGCAAAGCTCGCGGTCGCCGCCATCGGCTCGATCGCCGCGTGCAGCGCCACGCCGACGCGATACTCGGCGGTGACCACGCGCGCGCCCTTGAACGCCGCGGACAGGTCGCCCTCCGACTCGATCCGGGTTCCCTCGCCATCCAGCGCAGCATCGAGCGCCGCCTGGATCGACGCGCTGTCGACCTTGGTCGCGACCTCGAACCGGGGCTTCATCGCGTCGAGCGCGCGCTGCGCCGCCCAGCTGTTATTGGCCACCGCCGCGACCCAGCGTTCGTCCTTGACGATCTGCAGCACGCCCGAAACCTTGCGCGCCGCCGCTTCGTCCACCGAATGCAGCTTGACCGTGCCCACCGGCCCCTGCCGGATGGCGGCAAACACCATGTCGGGCAGGCGGATGTCGGCGGCGAAATTCGCGCTGCCATTCACCTTGCCCGGCGCGTCCAGCCGGGGCGCAGGCTCGCCCATCAGCCGTGCACCTTCGCCCTCGCGCAGCGGCAGGTCGGCCGGCACGTCTTCGCCCGCCGCCTCCGCCGCAATCTCGCCAAAGCCGATCTTCTGCTTGTCATGCACGACAAAGCCGTTCGCCGTGTCGCACGCGGTCCATTCGACGCCCCAGCGCCGCGCCGCCGCCTGGCACAGCATCGCCCGCGCCGCCGCACCCGCTTCGCGCAGCGGCCCCGCAAACTGGCGCAGCGATGTCGACGCGCCGGTCAGCACCAGCGCGGTGCGCTGCGCATGGGTGGCACGCAGCCGCTCGGGCAGCACGCCGGGGAACAGCTCGCCCGCCGCCAGCGCATTGGCGTAAAGCGGGCTCAGCGGCGCCTGCTCGACCCCGACCCGCCGCCAGTCGGCGCCCAACTCATCGGCTACGATCTGCGGCAGCGTCGTGAACACGCCCTGCCCATATTCGCATTGCGGTACGGCAACCGTGACCTGTCCGTCCGGCGCGATCTTCAGCCACGCGCCGAACGCCGTTTCGCCTTCCCGGACCGGCAGATTGGGCAGATAGGTGCGCGGCCACGCCGCCCATGCGACGATCAGCCCGATCCCCGCACCGCCACCGATCAGCAGCGTGCGCCGGTCGATCCCCTTGATGCCCTTGCGCTCCATCCCCGCCGCTCTAGCGGGGCACACAGCAGGGCGCCACACCATTCCTCCCCCAAGCTTGCTGGGGGAGGTGGCAGCGCGCAGCGCTGACGGAGGGGCCGCCCTCGCAGAGGGCGGAATTTTGCCGAGCTGCTCAACGGCTGTCTGCGCAGCCGCCCCTCCACCACCGCCTGCGGCTGCGGTCCCCCTCCCCCAGCAAGCTGGGGGAGGAATAGGATAGCGCCCCATCCCCCTTTTCCCCGCCGTCATATCCCGATAGGACAGCGCCAAACCCCCGGGGAGCCCGAACCGTGATCCTGACCGCCGCCGCGCAAGCGACATCGCATATCCAGTTCAGCGACCTCGGCCTGCATTCGGTCGCGCTCGATCTGAGCTTCTTCAAGCTCAAATGGTATTCGCTCGCCTATATCGCGGGAATCCTGGTCGGCTGGTGGTATCTGCTCAAATTGCTGGCCCAGCCGGGTGCGCCGATGGCGCGTCGTCATGCCGATGACATGGTGTTCTACGCCACGCTCGGCATCATCGTCGGCGGGCGGCTCGGCTATGTGATCTTCTACCAGCCGACACTGTTCCTCGAACCGCTCAAGCTGGTGCAATTGTGGGAAGGCGGCATGTCCTTCCATGGCGGCACGATCGGCGTGATGCTCGCGATCCTGTGGCTGTGCCGCAAGGAAAAGCTCAACTGGCTGCGCGTCCATGACTATGTCGCCTGCTGCGTCCCCTTCGGCCTGTTCTTCGGGCGCATCGCCAATTTCGTGAATGGCGAGCTGTGGGGCCATCCCACGACTGTCGCCTGGGGCATCGTCTACGACATGCGCGATCTCACCCAGCCGACCGGCGAAACCTTCGCCCGCCACCCCAGCCAGCTCTACGAAGCCGGCCTGGAGGGTCTGGTCGTCGGCCTGATCCTGTGGTTCCTGTTCTGGAAGACCGACGCGCGCTACCAGCCGGGCAAGCTCGTCGGCACCTTCATCCTCGGCTATGGCCTGTCGCGCTGGTTCGTCGAATTCTTCCGCGAACATGACGCGCAGTTCGACGGCACGATCTTCGCGACGCCCGGCCTGCACATGGGCCAGCTGCTGACGCTCCCGATGATCTTCGGCGGCATCTACCTGATCGCCACCGCGAAAAAGCGCCGCGAGCGGGTCGAACCCTTCGCCGGCGACCAGACGATTGCGTAAAACTCCCCTCCCGCTTGCGGGAGGGGTCGGGGGAGGGCATGTCGCCAAGCCATGACCGAACAGGCTAATTCCGAAGGCCCCCTGCCCGAGCGAATCGCCCGCGCGATCACGCTCGCCGGGCCGATCCCGCTGTCGCAGTTCATGGGCGCGGCCAACACCCATTATTACGCAACCCGCGACCCGCTCGGTACGCGCGGCGATTTCACGACGGCGCCCGAAATCAGCCAGATGTTCGGCGAACTCGTCGGCCTCGCGCTCGCCGATCTGTGGGACCGCGCCGACCGCCCCGACTGCCATTATGTCGAACTCGGGCCGGGGCGTGGTACGCTCGCCAGTGATGCCCTGCGTGCGATGCGCAGCGCTGGCCTCACCCCACCGGTGCATTTCGTCGAAAACAGCCCGATGCTGCGCGCCGAACAGGCCAAGCAGGTGCCGCACGCCGAATGGTCGCTCGACCTGATCGGCATCCCCGACGACAAGCCGCTGCTGGTGGTCGCCAACGAATTTTTCGACGCGCTCCCGATCCGGCAGTTGGTCAAGACGCCGCAGGGCTGGCGTGAGCGGCTGGTCGCCTGTCAGGACACGCTGTTCCTGCCCGTCATTGGCAACACCATCTTCGACCCGATCATCCCGCCGCAGTTCCGCGATGCACCCGACGGATCGATCCTCGAAACCTCACCCCCCAGCGTCGCGATCCTGCGCGCGCTTGCCGCGCGACTGCTCGAACAGGGCGGCGCGGCGATCGTGATCGACTATGGCTATGCCGGGCCTGCAATCGGCGACACGCTGCAAGCGGTGCGCGGCCATGCTTACGTCAACCCGTTCGAGGATCCGGGCGAGGCTGACCTCACCGCGCATGTCGATTTCGGTACGCTGATCGAAGCCGCGCGGGTCGAGGGGCTGGAGGCCTATGGCCCCGTCTCGCAAGGCGCATGGCTGCGCGACCTCGGCATCGAACCGCGTGCGGAAGCCCTCAGCCGCGCCGCGCCCGACCGCGCCGCCGATGTCGCCATCGCCCGCGACCGGCTGATCGGCGACGACGCGATGGGTGAGCTGTTCAAGGTCGTCGCGCTGACCGCCCCGGGCTGGCCGATCCCAGCGGGGTTTGCGGAATGACGATCGCGGCCACCCTCACCCTCGACACCCCCACCCCCGCCGACGCCGCCGCGCTCGACGCGATGGCGGAAGCAAGCTGGCGCGACACCTTCGCGCATTTCTACAAGCCCGAAGACCTCAACGCCTTCCTAGACGAGAATTTCGGCGAGGACGGTCGCCTGCGCCGCGACCTCTCCAACCCACTTATGTCATGGCAGGTCGCGCGCATCGACGGCGCCATTGCCGGCTATGCGAAGATGGTGCCCCCCAATCTCGAACAGGCGCACCCGACCGATGCGCAACTCGCGCAGCTCTATGTCGCGACCGACTGGCACGGACGTGGCGTCGCGCAGGCGCTGATGGACTGGGCAATGACCACCGCCCGCGCCCGCCGCGCCCCTGCCTTGCTGCTGACGGTGTTCGAGGAGAATCACCGCGCCATCGCCTTCTACGCCAAATATGGCTTCGTCCATGTCGGCGACTATGCCTTCCCGGTCGGCCGCCAGATCGACCGCGACCTCGTGATGCGGCTCGCGCTGTGAGCGAAGCCCTCACCCTCCTGCGCGCCACCGCGCTCGAAGACGTCGCCCACGGCTTCATGGGCCGCACCGGCGGCGTCACCACCGGCCCCACCGCCAGCCTCGACATGGGCCGCCGCGGCTTGCCCCCCACGCCCGAGCTGATCGAAAACCAGCGCCGCGTGATCGCCGCCATCGCCCCGGGCAGCCGCTTCGCGACGGTCCATCAGGTCCACTCCCCCGACGCGGTGATCGTCGCCGCCGATTGGGACGAGGACACCCGCCCCCATGCCGACGCGCTGGTTACCGATCGCCCCGGCATCCTCCTCGGCATCCTCACCGCCGACTGCGCCCCCGTGCTGTTCGCCGACCGCGAGGCAGGCGTCATCGCCGCCGCCCATGCCGGGTGGAAGGGCGCACTCCACGGCGTCACCGACGCGACCATTGCGCGCATGGAAGAGCTCGGCGCGGACCGCAGCCGCATCGCCGCCGCTGTCGGCCCCTGCATCGCCCGCGCCAGCTACGAGGTCGACGACGCCTTCCTCACCCGCTTCGCCGCCACCGACCCGGCGAACGAGCGATTCTTCACCCCCGGCAAGCCTGGCCACCACCAGTTCGACCTCGAGGCCTATGTCGTCCACCGCCTCGCCGCCGCCGGGCTGCGCCGGATCGAGGCACTCGGCGCGGACACCTATGCCGATCCGGCGCGTTTCTTCAGCTATCGCCGCGCGACGCACGAAGGCGCCCCCGATTACGGCCGTCAGATCAGCGTGATTGGATTGACGGGGTAAGCGTTCGGTGCGACGGCTGCGGCAACTAGTTTCACATGATACCAGGAGCGGCCCGCCATGACCGACACGCCCGAACAGACCCCCGACGAAGCCGCAATCACCGGCGCACCCGCGCGCGGCCGCCCGAAGCCCTCGGCCGACACGATCGGCAATCGCAAGCTCAGCCCTGCGACGATGATGATGGGCCATGGCTATGACCCGATGCTGTCGGAAGGCTCGTTGAAGCCGCCGATCTTCGCCACCTCGACCTTCGTCTTCCCCAACGCCGCCGCCGGCAAGCGCCATTTCGAAGGCGTCACCGGCAAGCGTCCCGGCGGTGCCGAAGGCCTGGTCTATTCGCGCTTCAACGGCCCCAATCAGGAAATCCTCGAGGATCGCCTGGGCGTGTGGGAAGAGGCGGAGGACGCGCTCGCTTTCTCCTCCGGCATGTCCGCCATCGCCACCCTGTTCCTCGCGATGGTCAAGCCCGGCGACACCATCGTGCACAGCGGCCCGCTCTACGCCGCGACCGAAACGCTGATCGCCCGCATCCTCGGCAAGTTCGGCGTCCACTGGGTCGACTTCCCCGCCGGCGCGACGCGTGAAGAGATCGACGCGGTGCTGCAAAAGGCATCGTCGGGCAACGTCGCCCTCATCTATCTCGAAAGCCCCGCCAACCCGACCAATGTGCTGGTCGATGTCGAGGCCGTCGCCGCCAGCCGCGACGCGATCTTCACCGGTGAGAACAAGCCCCCGATCGCGATCGACAACACCTTCCTCGGCCCGCTCTGGGCACAACCGCTCAAGCAGGGCGCGGACCTCGTCGTCTATTCGCTGACGAAGTACGCAGGCGGCCATAGCGATCTCGTCGCGGGCGGCGTGCTGGGCAGCAAGGCGCACATCAATACCATCCGCATGATGCGCAACACGATCGGCACGATCTGCGACCCCAACACCGCATGGATGCTGCTGCGCTCGCTGGAAACGCTCGAACTGCGCATGAGCCGCGCCGGCGAAAACGCCGCCAAGGTCTGCGAATATCTGCGCACCCATCCCAAGGTCGAAAGCGTCGGCTATCTCGGCTTCTTGCCTCAGGGCAGCCGCCAGCGCGACATTTACGATCGCCACTGCACCGGCGCCGGATCGACCTTCTCGCTCTACCTCAAGGGCGGCGAGAAAGAGGCGTTCGCCTTCCTCGATTCGCTCAAGATCGCCAAGCTGGCGGTCAGCCTCGGCGGCACCGAAACCCTCGCCAGCGCTCCCGCCGCAATGACCCACCTCTCGGTCCCCGACGCGCGCAAGGCGGCACTGGGCATCACCGACAACCTCGTGCGCATCTCGATCGGCGTCGAAAATGCCGACGACCTGATCGCGGACTTTGAGGAAGCACTGAAGGCGGTGTGAAACACAGCCCCTCCCCTCCGGGGAGGGGCTGCACCGCACGCCATGCCACCACCGATCGGGCAGTTACGCTGCACCGATTCCGCACAATGATGGGAAAAAATGCGTAAACGGGGGCTTTCCCGAATTCCTGAAGTGAGGCTACCACAATACTGATTTAGTTCAGTATTCGTGTGGCAGTCAGTATGCGTGATGTGATCGAGTTCGGCCAGCTCCGGACACAGGGGCTCGCCGGTCTCACCCGCCCGACCAAGATCGTCGGGTTCGCGCAGCCGGCGCTGCAAGACCCCGCCTTCCAGGCCGACCTGCGCGCCATGCGCGTCCCCGTCGTGAACAACTATCTGAACGACCTGCTGGGCGGTCGCGATCTCGGCTCCGCTCCGCGCAGAATCGGGCTAGGCACCTATCTCGACACGCCCGCGCCGCCGACGGACAGCGTCAACGCGCTCGAAATGGTGCTTGAGGCGCCAGTGCCAAAGGCGGTGCTCGACCGCATCGATCTGCCGCAATCGCTCGGCCCGACCCGCCATCCGCGCTTCTTCGCCGGGCGACAAGGGTCTTGCGCCGACATGCATTTCGACTGGCTCAGCCACTGGCTGTTTCAGGTGCCGTTGATCGGTCGCAAGCATTTCGCGTTTCTGCCGATCACCGCCGCCGGCGCGCTCGACGTGAAGGCCAATTTCGCCCGCCGCAAGCTGCGCGACCTGACGCTTGACGACTGGTCCGCGCTGGTCGCCGATCATGACGGCTGCCATTTCGTCCTCGGCCCGGGCGAGGCCTTGGTCCAGCCGCCCTTCTGGTGGCACTCCGTCACCTATCTCGAACCTGCCGCGACCGTCTCGATCGGCGTCGGCGAAGTGGATCCGGTGATCGACGCGATCGTCGCCGAGCCCGGCCCGCGCGACTGGAAGCTCGCGGCACTGTTCAACACACGGCTTCAGGGCGGCGCACAGGCGGAAGGTGCCGGCCGGATGATCGACGCGATGCACGCGGCACTCAAGGCCAAGGCCGCCCAGCGCATCGCCTGACCGCGACCGCATTCGTCGCTTGCCAAGCTGCGCGACGACGGCGCAGATCATCGCCATGCGCCACCTCGCCCTGCTGTTCGCCTTGATCGCCACTCCCGCCGCGGCCGACGAGTTCAAGTTCGGGCTCCAGCTCGACGAAAGCGCCTCCGCCCTGCCCCGCGCGGCGGTGCTCCAGGCCACTGCAGAGGCACGCACCACCTGCACCCCCGCCACACCGCCGAGCGAGGATTGCGCGCTGGGGCTGGTCGCCGCCGCCGAATTGCTCGCCACCGCCGGCCTGTTCGACGAAGCCGAACGCGCCGCGCGCACCGCGCTCACCATGATGGAGACCCTGCGCGGCCCGGCGCATGAGGATACCAGCGTCGTGCGCGGCACACTCGGCGCGGTGCTGCTGCGCGGCGGCCGCTATGGCGAGGCCGAACCGGTGCTGCGCGTCGCGGCGCAGACGCTTCAGGCCAGCGCGAACGGCGACCCCGAATTGCTCGCCGATCACCTGATGAACCTCGGCATCGTGCTCGCCGAACAGCGCCGCTATGCCGACGCCGAACCCGCACTGCGCCGCGCACTCGCAGTGCGGCAGGAGAAGCTGCCAGACAATCTCCTCGCCATCGCCACCGCTCGATCCAACCTCGGCGTTCTGCTCGCCCGCATGGGCCGCGACCGCGAAGCGCTCGCCGAGCAACAGGCCGCGCTGACGATCCGGCGCGAGCGCTTGAAGGGCAGCCATTACGACCTCGGCACCTCGATGCTCAACCTCGCCGAACTGCTCGCGCGTCAGCCCGATGCCGCACGCCTGATCGCCGAACCCTATCTGCGCGCCGGGCTGATGACGCGCGAAGCGGTGCTGATCCCCGGCGACCCGCGCACCACCCTCGCCCAGACGATGCTCGCCGAAAATCTCGACGCGCAGGGCAAACGCACCGGCGCGCTCGAACTCTACATGCTCGCTTATGCCGGCGCCCGCGAAGGCCTCAGCCCCGACGCCCCGCTACGAATCCGCGCCGCCCACAACCTCGCCCGCTTCCTCGCCGCCAACAACACCGGCCTCCCCGTCGCCCGCACCCTGCTCCGCGAAGCCAGCCAAGGCGTTCTCACCCGCACCGCCCGCGCGCAAGAATTCGACGAGCGCAGCCGGGGCGATCTGGCACAATGGCGCGGGGTGTTTGCGGGCGGGGTTGCGGTGGCTTGGCGATTGGGGGGAGCGGCACCCTCTCCAGCACGATAGAGTTGCCTTCCCCCCACCAAAGCGCCCGTGTCCGGTTTGCCCGATTTCATCCGTTGATCAGATCACCCCCGCCGTGCAGTCGTGAAGCGCATAGGGGAACCGCCAATGTTTTTTGCCTCGATGCTATCAATTCTCGCGGCGACCGGTGGCTTTACCGCTGATCAGCCATCGCGCGGCATGCGCTTCTTTTTTCGCCCGCCTCAAAGCTATTGTGGCTACTCCTTCGACCTACCGCAAAAGAATCCCGGGGGGATCTTACGAAAGTTGGTAGCTCTCAAAGCGACCGGAAACGCGTCATTCGTGATTTCCTATATCGACTTCAGAACACTCAGTACCGTCGAGATCGCAGACGACTGCGAAAGCATTGCCCGCAACCAAGCGGTCACACTGCTCCGGGACCAGACCGGATCGCCGGGAAATCCAATCCAATTTCAGTCTCTCTCTTTCGATGCGTTCGTACAAATGCACCTGCGCGACGTGGCCGTTGTGATGCCATGGCCACCACACAATCCCTTCCAAGGGGTGCCTAACGACTGCGTTCTAGAGCTCGCCTCCGCTGATTTTGACAAGCCTTTGCACACGATGACGGAATATGGCGTGCCGATTATCGACAGCGTCCAAACCCAGATTAAGGGCAAGGATGCGCGCTCTTTCATGGCACTGGGGATGCAGTGTGATGCGCGCGAGAATATCCGGGCATTTGTCCGCGATGTCGTGCCGCGATTGACTGAGTGACTGGGTCGGCTCCAATCGCGTAAAGGATCCGGATGCCCGACGAGTTCACCTTCTTAACCGCCCTGCGCGCCATCGCGACGCATCCCGCAGCTGCGGGGCTCGCCGACGACACCGCGCAACTCGACGTGGCAGCAGGCAAGCTGATCCTCACCAGCGACACGATGGTCGAATCCGTCCATTACCGCCCGCACGATCCGCCGGAGTCGGTCGGCTGGCGGCTCGCGGCGGTGAACCTGTCGGACCTAGCGGCCAAAGGCGCGACGCCGCTCGCCTGCCTACTCAACTACAGTCTGTCGGGCGATGCCGAGTGGGACCGCGCCTTCCTCGACGGCCTCAATGACGCGCTTACCACCTACGCCATGCCGCTGATCGGCGGCGACACGGTGGCGATGCCCGCCGGCGCACCGCGCAGCCTGACGCTCACCGCCATCGGCACCGCCCCCGCCCGTACCCCGCTGCGCACCGGCGCCCAGCCCGGCGACACGCTCTGGGTCACCGGCACCATCGGCGGCGCGGCGTTTGGCGCGGATGGACAGCCACGCGACCTCGCTCGCTACCTCCACCCCGTCCCGCGCGTCGCCGAGGGGCAAGCGCTCGCCCCGCTCGCCACCGCGGTGATGGACATATCCGACGGCCTGCTGATCGACGCCCAGCGGCTCGCCACCGCCAGCGGCATCGCGATCCACATCGACCTCAACGCCGTCCCGCTCGCCCTCCCCGGCCCGGTCCTCGACGCCGCCTGCGCAGGCGACGATTACGAACTGCTCTTCACCCTGCCCAAAGGCACCGCCCCGCCTGTCGCCGCCACCCGCATCGGCACCGCCAGCCCCGGTCATGGCCTCACCCTCACCGCCAACGGCGCCCCCGCCCCCCTCCCCGCGAAGCTCGGCTACCGCCACGGCACCCAATAATCCTCCCCCGCCAGGGGGAGGTGGCAGGCGCAGCCTGACGGAGGGGGAGGAAGCACGACGCTCGAGAGGACACAGCCGTCCTCCCCCTCCGTCGCCTTCGGCGCCACCTCCCCCTGGCGGGGGAGGATAAGGAAGCGTGCCTTACCCCCCTTCAAATGTTGGATTTCATCTGATCTACCCTGATCGATGACGCCGACCGCATCCGACTCACCCGCCCCCGCGTCGTCACCCCGGCGCGCGCCGGTCGCGTCGCAGTTGCCACCCTGCCGCTTCCCCGTCGCCTCCCGGTTGTCCGCCCGTCGCGCGGATGTCGCGCGCCTGTCGCGTCACCGTCGCGCAGCAGTCACGAACCCGCCCCGTCGCGGTAGCCAACCCGGCGCGTCCTGGTCCTTCGCGCCGCACACCCCGCTTTTTTGTCCGCTTCGTCCGGCATTGCCCCATTCCACCACGCCGCTTGACAGCCCCCCGCCCCTCTCTACGCTCCACTCCGACGCGGTTTGTACCGGGCAGCAAGATCCGGACGACCTGCGGGATTCACAGGGGAAGGATACCAGATGACGATTGTTTACATCGCCATCGTGTGCGGCCTGATTGCCGTGCTCTATGGCCTGGTGACGTCGCAACAGGTGCTGCGCGCACCGGCGGGCGACCAGAAGATGCAGGATATCGCCGCCGCCATTCAGGAAGGCGCCAAGGCCTATCTCGGCCGCCAATACACCACCATCGCCATTGTCGGCGTCGTCGTTGCCGCCGTGATGTTCTTCACGCTCGGCGCGCTGTCGACCGTCGCATTCCTGATCGGCGCGATCCTGTCGGGCGTCGCCGGCTATGTCGGCATGAACATCTCGGTCCGCGCGAATGTCCGCACGGCTGAGGCGGCGCGCGGCTCGCTCCAGGGTGGCCTCACCCTCGCCTTCCGCGCCGGGGCCGTCACCGGCATGCTCGTCGCCGGGCTCGGCCTGCTCTCGATCGCCGGACTCTTCTGGTATCTCGTCGGCCCCGCCGGTGAAGCCGCGAATGGCGAGGATATCATCAAGGCGCTGACCGCACTGGCGTTCGGCGCGTCGCTGATCTCGATCTTCGCGCGTCTCGGCGGCGGTATCTTCACCAAGGCCGCCGACGTCGGCGCCGACCTCGTCGGCAAGGTCGAGGCTGGCATCCCCGAGGATGACCCTCGCAACCCCGCCGTGATCGCCGATAATGTCGGCGACAATGTCGGCGACTGTGCCGGTATGGCCGCCGATTTGTTCGAAACCTATGTCGTCACGATCGGCCTCACCATGGTGTCGATCGCGCTGCTCGTCGGCGGGCTCTCCGACAATGCCATGCTCAAGCTGATGGCCCTCCCGCTGATCGTCGGCGGCGTGTGCATCATCACCTCGATCATCGGTACCTATATGGTCCGGCTCGGCGGCAGCCAGTCGATCATGGGTGCGCTCTACAAGGGCTTCTGGACCACCGCGATCCTCGCCGTTCCGGCGATCTGGTTCGCGACCGAGTTTACACTCGACGACCTCAACGCCACGATCGGCGATCAGGCGTTCACCGGCATGGACCTGTTCTGGTGCATGATGATCGGCCTTGGCGTCACCGGGGCGCTGGTGTGGATCACCGAATATTACACCGGCACCCAGTACCGCCCCGTCCGCTCGATCGCCAAGGCATCCGAAACCGGTCATGGCACCAACGTCATTCAGGGTTTGGCGATCAGCCTTGAATCGACCGCGCTGCCGACCATCGTCATCGTCGTCGCGGTGATCGCATCGTTCCAGCTGGCCGGGATCATCGGCGTGGCGTTCGCCGCCACCTCGCTGCTCGCACTCGCTGGCATGGTGGTCGCGCTCGACGCCTATGGCCCCGTCACCGACAATGCCGGCGGCATCGCCGAAATGGCCGGGCTGCCCGATGACGTCCGCACCCGCACCGACGCGCTTGATGCTGTGGGCAACACGACCAAGGCCGTGACCAAGGGCTATGCCATCGGTTCGGCGGCGCTCGCGGCACTGGTGCTGTTCGGGGCGTATACGGAGGATCTGACGCGCTACTTCCCCGACATCGTCGTGGATTTCTCGCTCAGCAATCCGTTCGTCATCGTCGGCCTGCTGCTCGGCGCGCTGCTGCCCTATCTGTTCGGCGCGTTCGGCATGACCGCCGTGGGCCGTGCAGCGGGCGCGGTGGTCGAGGATGTCCGCGCCCAGTTCCGCGACAATGCCGGCATCATGGCCGGGACCAGCCGCCCGAACTATGGCCGGACCGTCGACATCGTGACCAAGGCGGCGATCAAGGAAATGATCATTCCGTCGCTGCTCCCGGTGCTCTCGCCGATCGTCCTCTACTTCGTGATCCTGGCCGTCGACAGCCAGGCCAACGCCTTCGCTTCGGTCGGCGCGATGCTGCTCGGCGTGATCGTGTCCGGCCTGTTCGTCGCCATCTCGATGACCTCGGGCGGTGGCGCATGGGACAATGCCAAGAAGTACATCGAAGACGGCAACCACGGCGGCAAGGGCTCCGAAGCCCATAAGGCCGCGGTGACCGGCGACACCGTCGGCGATCCCTACAAGGATACCGCGGGTCCGGCGGTCAACCCGATGATCAAGATCACCAACATCGTCGCCCTGCTGCTCCTCGCGGCACTGGCGGCTGGCTGATCTGACCTATCCCCGCCCGGCACATCCGGGCGGGGCTTTTCTTTCAGGGCCAGCGGTAATCGGCCACCACCGGAAAGTGATCCGACGGAAACCGCCCGCCCCGCCCGAAATCGACCGTCTCGACCGCCACCGGCGTCAGGCCCCGGGCCATCACCCAGTCGATCCGCTTCCCCGGCGTTCCGGAAAAGCCATGGAACGTCCCCTCCGGCCCCGTTCGCTCCGGCGCCGCAACCCAGGCATCGGCCAGCCCGGCACTCAAGATGCGATGGGCCTCGCTCTCCGGCCCGGTATTGAAGTCCCCGGTCAGCACCACCACCTCACCAGCAGGCCGCTTGGCGACCCACTTCGCAATCGCCGCCGCACATTTGCTGCGCGCCACCTCGTCCTCGGCGCGATACGGAAAATGCGTGTTGATCAGCCAGAACCGCTTGCCCGCCACCGTCTCGAACAGGCCCCAGGTCGCCATCCGCGGATAGGGGTGCCCCCAGCTGATGCTCCCCGGCACATCGGGCGTATCCGACAGCCAGAAATGGCCCAGATCGATCACCTTCATCCGGTCGCGGCGAAAGAACACGCCCATATGCTCGTCGCCCCGACCGCCCCGCCGGTCGATCCCGAACCAACTGAATTGCGGCAGCCGCTCGACCGCGTAATCGCCCTGGACCTTCCACAATTCCTGCGTCCCGATCATGTCGGGATCGCACCGTCGGATCGTCTCGACGAACAGGTCACGCCGCGCCTCCCACCGGTTCGGCCCGTCCGAGTCGACCGGCAGGCGGACGTTAAAGCTCATCACCCGCAGTCCGATGCGCGGCTTCGCGGCCCGCGCCAATCCCGGCGCAAACCCCATCGCCGCTGCCGCGACCATCACTCCGCGCCGATCCATACGCACAACTCCACTCTTGCCTGTTGCCAACGCTGTCACCTATGCCTGACCCGTCAGGGGAGGCAAATGGCGCGACGGCCGACGATCAAGGAAGTTTCAAAGCTCGCGGGCGTGTCGTTCAAGACCGTCTCGCGCGTGCTGAATAATGAAAAGAATGTCAGCGAGGAAACCCGCCGCCGCGTCGAGCAGGTCGTCGCCGAACTCAACTTCCGCCCCAGCCTCGCCGCGCGAACCTTGGCCGGGCGCAAGTCCTTCCAGGTCGGGCTGCTCTATGACAACCCCAGCCCCTATTATGTCTACCACCTGCTCGCCGGCGCGCAGGAAGGGTGCGCCGAACATGGCTATCGCCTGCTGACCCAGCCGGTCGACAGCGCTGCGCCCGGGCTGGTCGCGGATGTCGCCGCGCTGGTGGACGAGACGCATCTCGACGGCCTCATCCTCTCCCCGCCGGTAACCGAAAACGAAGCCTTGCTCGACGAACTCGACCGGCGCGGCCTGCCCTATGTACGGATCGAGCCGGGCGTGCGCCGCGAAGTCGGGCGATCGGTCACCATCGACGACGCCAGCGCCGCGCAGGAGGCGACCGCGCATCTGCTGGCGCACGGCCATCGCGCGATAGCCTTCATCAAGGGGCCGCTCAGCCATGTTTCGACGGTCGAGCGGCTGAAGGGCTATCGCGCCGCGCTCGAAGCGCACGGCGTTGCGTTCGACGAGGCTTTGGTGGTTGCCGGCGATTACAGCATCGATTCGGGCCGCCGCGCCGCCCATCTGCTGCTGGACCGCGCGAGTCCGCCGACAGCATTGTTCGCGGGCAATGACGATATGGCGGCTGGCGCGCTGGCCGTGGCGCATGAGCGTGGAATTGCCGTTCCCGATCAATTGTCGATCGTCGGGTTCGACGATTCGGACCTCGCCGCCGCCGTCTGGCCGCCGCTCACCACCGTCCGACAGCCGGTACACGATCTCGCCCGCAGCGCCGCTGATCTGCTGCTTGACGCCAAGAGCCCGCGCGACCGCATGACGTTCGACACGCGCCTGATCGCGCGCGCCAGCACCGGACCTGCGCCCAACAGCTGAAACAAGTTGTCCGACATCTTTATTGACTCCCGAATCGGTTTGTAGGACAACCTGCGTGACACCGGTGTCTAAGCCGGGTCATTTGATGCATGGCTCAGGAGCGGGCTTCGACGGGTGAGAGCGCACCCGACCCCTGTCCTTTTCATGCGAAATGGGAGGGGACTATCATGAAGTTTCGCGCATCGATCACCTGCGGCATTGCAGCCAGCGCGCTCGCCGCAGCGCTCGTCAGCACGCCCGCGCTGGCTCAGGACGCCGCCCCGGCCGCCGAAGCCGAGGACAAGGACGAGATCGTCGTGACCGGCATCCGCGCGTCGCTGGAACGCGCGGCCGATATCAAGCGTGAGGCGGACCAGGTCCTTGACGTCATTACCGCCGAAGACGTCGGCAAGCTGCCCGACGCAAATGTTGCCGAGGCGCTGCAACGTGTGACCGGCGTCCAGATCACCCGCGTGTTCGGGGAGGGTCAGTCGGTGTCGGTCCGCGGCCTTCAGCAGGTCCGCGTCGAAGTCGACGGCCGCACGCTGCTCGGCTGGTCGGCGCGCCTGTCGCCGCCGGAGAACGACCAGCTTGGCCGGTCGTCGGGCCTCGATTCGGTGCCCTCCAGCCTGTTCGGTCGGCTCGAAGTGCGCAAATCGCCGCTTGCTAGCCAGGCCGAGGGCGGACTTGGCGGCACGGTCAACCTCGTCACGCCAAAACCGCTCGACTTCCGCAACGCCACCGTCTCGCTGCGCGCGACCGGTGTCTATTCGGAGAATAGCGAGACGTTCGAACCGGTGCTGACCGGCTTTGCGACCACCAAGTTTGCCGATGGCAAGATCGGCGTGATGGTCGCGGCGGAGTATCAGAAGCGCACCACCACCACCCAGGCGTTCGAGCGCAACAATTTCCTCAACCGCACCTACACCGGCACCGGTGGCGGCGTGGTCCCGACCCCGGTCCTGCTGCAATATGAGAATTTCGTGGTCGATCGATCGCGCATCGGCCTCAACGGCGCGGTGCAGGTCGAGGTGACGCCCGAATTCGTAGTGACCGCCGATGCGCTGTTCTCGCGCCTCACCACCGGCCGCCATCAGGATTTCTTCGCTTTCCGCCTGCCCACCGGCAGCAACCCGGTCAGCAGCCGCGTCGTCGAAAACGGCGTGGTCGTCGCCGGCAACGCCAATGGCACCGTCACCACGGCGGGTCAGATCCGCAACGAGCCGACCGAAAGCTATCTCTACGGCCTTAACGGCAAATATGAGAGCGGCGGGCTGACGATCGAGGCCGATGGCTATTACAGCAAGGGCACGATCGACCAGACGATCCAGATCATCACGCTTCAGGGTACCGCAGCTGTTCCCGGCGCGTTCGATTTCCGCAACACCACGATCCCCAGCCTGAACCTCGGCACCTGGGACCCGACCGCCTATTCGTCCTACAATCCGGCCAGCAACGGGGTGCGCAGCAACCGCCTGCTCGGCCTGCTCGAGGAATGGACCGGCAAGCTGGACCTGTCCTATGAATTCGACAGCGGCTTCACGCTGTCGGCGGGCGTGCGCTACACCGATCTCCACGCGCAATCGAACGCCTATCGCAGCCAAGTCACCCCGACCCGCGCAGAAATCGAACCCTATCTGCGTCAGGTCACCTTGGGGTCGTTCCTGCCCGACATTCCAGGCAGCTTCCCGCGCGCGTTCCTCAGCACCGCGCCGACCTTCGACTATGTCTTCACCCGCGCCCAGGCGGCGCAGCCCAACCCCAATCCCAACGACCGCTCGACGCTGCTGCCCAACTCGCAGCGCGATTACGACTTCAGCGAAAAGACGCTGGCGGCTTATGTGATGGTGGGGTTCAAGGGCGATCTGGGCAGCATCCCCTTCTCCGCCAATGCCGGTGTGCGCATCGCGCGGACCAACCTGTCGGTCGATACCTTCCTCAATGTCGGCACCACCAGCACGCTGGTGACCGACGAGAATGATTATACCAACGTCCTGCCGAGCGCGAATATCGTGTTCAACGTCACCGACAATTTCCTGGTCCGTCTGTCGGGGTCACAGACGATGCAGCGCGCATCGATCGCCGACCTTGCCCCGTCGACCTTCTTCAACGCGACCAATTTGTCGGTGACCGGCGGCAACGCCGCACTCGAACCGCCCGTCTCGACTCAGGCGGACATCAGCTTCGAATATTATACCGGCAAGAGCTCGCTGATCTCGGGCGCGTTCTTTTACAAGGACGTGAAGGACTTCATCGCCAGCTTCGTCACCACCGGCATCGACACCAATCTCGATCCCGCCGGGCGCGAACTGACCTTCTCCCGCCCCGAGAACCTCGCCAGCGCGAAGATCAAGGGATTCGAGATCGGCGTGCAGCAATTCTTCGACTTCCTCCCCGCACCGCTCGACGGGCTCGGCATCATCGCCAACTACACCTTCTCCGACTCGGAGGACAATGCCGGCTTCCCGCTGGTTGCGGTGTCGAAGCACAGCTACAACCTCGTCGGCCTGTACGAGAAGGGTCCGTTCTCGGCGCGCATCGCGTATAATTATCGCGATGAGGCGGTGTTCGAATTCTCCGAGGGGCGCCCCAGCTTCGTCGGCCCACGCTCACAGCTGGACGCGCAGATCGGCATCGATCTGGCCAAGGGGGTCGCGCTGTCGCTCCAAGCGCAGAATCTGATCCCGGAGGATTCGGCGACGAGCGAATATAGCGCCGCCGGACCGATCGCACTCAACAGCTATGCGCTGTCGGAACGGCGCTTCTCGATCGGCGTACGCGCGAAGTTCTGACGGAGCCAGACGCTCGGCGCTTCAACGATGAAGCGCCGAGCGCACCCGCAACAGCGTATCCGCAATCCACCGCCCCGGCTGGCGCAGCGGCCGCCGCACGCGGACGCGCAGCACGACGCGCGTGTCGCCGCTGTCGTTCCACGCTTCGTGGTCATAGGTGTCATCGAACACCACAGTCTCGCCCTCGGCCCAGCGGACCATGCGGTCGCCGACGCGCATCCGCGCATCGCCGTCGCGCGGGACGATCAGGCCGAGGTGGCAGGTCAGCAACCCCCGCGTTGGTCCACGCCGCACGGGCACATGCGCACCGGGCGGCAGGATTGAAAAGCCGGCACTATCCAGCCCGGGAATCGCCGCTACCGTCGCCGTCGTCGCAGGGCAGCGCGCCGCATTTGCCGCATCATGACCGCCCCTGCGCCACAGGGTGAAGCGGCCTTCAGCGCCAGCCCGATTTTCGGCGAGTGCCGCCATCCGCGCCTCGTCGCGGATCGCGCGCCACTGGTCGCGCAGTCCACCGGTCCAGCCAAAGGCGCGCACATCCAGCACCGGCGCAACCGGCACCAGCGAACAGCCCGCAAGGACGCGATCGGCAATTTCGGTCAGGCCGTCACGGCGGGGGCGCGGCATCGCGGCCGGTGGCGCGGCGACAGGCAGCGCCACCGACGCGCCCTCACTCCGAACAATCGACCGCTGAAACACGTAACGCCCCGCCCTGCTGTCCGTCGACGATCTGGCCGTCGCCGCTTCGGCCTATGCCTAAGCCGAGTCTGGGTCCAAAACATGGCCGAACCCGCGCCAAAGTGGCACGCGGCAAAGCGTGTGCACGGCGTCTGGCAAGGCGCCTCCATCCAAGCTAAGCTCGCCCGCGATGGCATTGTTCTCGCGCGTAAGGCCGCTCGCCCTTCCCCTCCTGCTGATCGCCGCAGCGCTGCCCGCGCTGGGCCAGTCCAGCGCCCCAGCGGCCCGGACCACTCCAGCGCCCGCGCCGGTCACAGTCGACAAGACGCCCTGGCTCTACAAGGGCAGCGACATTGTCCACGACCCCGAATGGCGGTTCGGCACGCTGCCCAACGGGTTGCGCTATGCGGTGCGCAAGAACGGCGTGCCCCCCGGCCAGGTCGCGGTGCGGCTGCACATCGCGGTCGGTTCGCTGATGGAACAGGATAGCGAAAAGGGCTTCGCCCACCTGCTGGAACATCTCTCCTTCCGCGGCTCGTCCAAAATTCCGGACGGCGAATCGAAGCGGGTATGGCAGCGGCTCGGCGTCACCTTCGGTTCGGACAGCAACGCCAGCACCACGCCGGTTTCGACCACCTATCAGCTCGACCTGCCCAACGCGAACGAGGCGAGCCTCGATCAGTCGATGATGATCCTCGCCGACATGATGGCGGCGCCCAATATCACCACCGAATCGCTGACGCTGGAACGTCCCGTGGTGCTGGCCGAACAGCGTGAGTCGCTGGGGCCGGCGGAGCGGTTCGAAGATTTGCGCCGCCGCCTGCTCTTCGCCGGCCAACGCTTCGCCGACCGCCCGGTGATCGGCACGGTCGAGACCCTGACCGGTGCCACCGCCGAGACCGTCCGCGCCTTTCACCAGCGCTGGTACCGCCCCGAACGCGCCACATTGGTGATCGTCGGCGACCTCGACCCCGCGCTGTTCGAGGCACAAATCGCCAAGCATTTCGCGGCGTGGAAGGGTATTGGACCCAATCCTGCCACCCCCGATTTCGGCACGCCCAGCGACGCCCACCCAAAAAGCGCAGCGTCGGTCGAACCAACCCTGCCCCCCGTCGTCATGCTGGCCACGCTGCGCCCTTGGACGGTGTTCGAGGATACGGTCAAGTTCAACCAGGAACGCTGGGTGGATCTTGTTGCCGTGCGCATCATCAACCGCCGTCTCGAACGCCGCGCGCGCGCCGGATCGAGCTATCTTCAGGCCGGTGCCGACCTGTCGGACGCGTTTCGTTCGGCCAACATCACCAGCATTCAGGTCATCCCGATCGGTGAGGATTGGGAAACCGCGCTCAAAGAAGTGCGCGCCGTCGTCGCCGACGCGCTCGCCACCGCCCCGACTCAGGCCGAAATCGATCGCGAGGTGAATGAAATCGCCTCGAAAATGCGCAACGAGATCGAAACGGCGCGCGTGACCGCCGGATCGATCCGCGCCGACACGCTGATCGCCGCGGTCGACATCAACGAGGTGACGACCAGCGAAGAGGCCAGCCTCGGAATCTTTCAGGGCGCGATCGATCAGAAGATGTTCACGCCAGACCGCGTCCTCGCCTCGACCCAGCGGGTGCTGCAGGGGGTCGCGACGCGCGCGATCATCAACACCCGAACCGCCGATCCGAATATCCAGGCCAAGCTGGCGGCCGCACTGCAGGCCGATGTCACGGGTCTTGCCGGAACACGCGCCGCACTGGGCGATGTCAGCTTCGCATCCCTGCCACCGCTCGGCACCCCCGGCACGGTCGCGTCGCGATCGATCGCGGTCGCGGATCCGAAGATCGAACAGGTCCGCTATTCGAACGGCGTCACCGCGCTGTTCTACCAGAATCCGGGCGAAGTCGGGCGCGCCTATGTCTCGGTCCGATTCGGTCGGGGCATGCAGGCGCTGCCGTCCAACCGCCAGACCCCGGCCTGGGCCGCCAACCTTGCCTTGCTGGAAAGCGGGATCGGCAAATTGGGGCAGGAGGAAATCGACCAGATCACCGGTGACCGGCGCATCTCGATGCAGTTCGGCGTGGGTGATGACGCCTTCGTGATCGCCGGCCAGACCTCCCCCGCCGACCTCGCCGACCAGCTCCGCCTGATTGCGACCAAGCTGGAGGTGCCGGGCTGGGATCCCAAGCCGATCGCACGGGCGCGCGCGCTTGCGATTGCCGGCAATGCGGCGCGCCGGGCATCGCCCGATGCGGTGATCGCCGACAGTCTCGAAACATTGCTCCACGCCGGCGATCCGCGCTGGCGCACGCCGGAGCTCGCCGACATCCAGAAGCTGAACGCCAAGGATTTCCGCGCCTTTTGGGAACCTTTGCTCGCCAGCGGGCCGATCGAGGTGCAGGTGTTCGGCGATATCGATGTCGAAAAGGCGATTGAGGCGGTGCGCAACACCTTCGGCGCGATGAAGCCGCGTCGGGCGTCGCGCATCGTGTCGGCTGCGGTGCGCTTTCCGGCGCATGTCGCCAGCCCGGTCGTGCTGCGCCATACCGGCGAACCCGATCAGGCGGCCGCCGTGATCGCGTGGCAGGCCGGCGGCGGCGCAGCGAACATTGCCGAGGGGCGCAAGCTCGAAGTGCTGGCGGCGGTGATGCGCGACCGCATCCTCGACCGAATTCGTTCAGCCGAAGGCGTCAGCTACTCGCCCACCGTGATCAGCCAGTGGCCCGTCGGCCAGCCCGGCGGCGGGCGCGTAATCGCGCTCACCTTGCTGCCGCCTGACAAGACCGACCTGTTCCTGCGGGTCGCGCGCGAGATCGCCGCCGACCTGATCGCCAAACCGATCGAGCTGGACGAACTACGCCGCGCATTGGTGCCGACGCTGGAAATGGTCTCACGCCGGTCGAGCGGCAATCCGTTCTGGATGCAGCAGACCGAAGGCGGGACGCTCGATCCGCGTCGGCTTGCTGCAGTCGACACGCTGGGGCCAGACTATGGCCGCACCGGTCCGACCGAGCTTCAGGCGCTCGCGGCCAAATATCTGGCGCCCGGTAAAGACTGGTCGATGGTGGTGCTGCCCGAGGCAAAGGCGGCGGCACCGGCGGCGGGCGGGCGCTGAATTAATCCCATCGTCGCCCCGGTTCCGGGTCAGGCCCGGGGCGACATAGGCATTACCCCTTGTACAATCCGTCCAGCCGCTCGCCATATACCCCTTTCAGGATGTGGCGGCGGATCTTCAGGCTCGGCGTCAGCTGCTGGTTCTCGATCGTGAACGGTTCGTCTGCCAGGATGAAGCGGCGCACGCGTTCGATTACGGACAGATCCTTGTTCACCCGGTCGACCGCCGCGCTGATCGCCGCGCGATACTCCGGATTTTCGCGCAGCGCCTTGAGGTCGCATTTGGTCGCGGTCTTCGCGCACCATTCCTGGGTCCATTCGGGGTCGGGCACCAGCACGGCCGTCATGTACGGCTTGCGGTCGCCCGCGATCATCGCCTGCATGATCTCGGGCTGCAGCGTCAGCATCCCCTCAACCTTTTGCGGCGCGACATTGTCACCCTTGTCGTTGACGATGATGTCCTTCTTGCGGTCGGTGATCTTGATCCGGCCCTTCTCGTCGATCAGCCCGATGTCGCCGGTATGCAGCCATCCGTCCTTGAGCACGCGGGCGGTCTCCGCCTCGTTGCGCCAGTATCCGTGCATCACCAGTTCGCCGCGCACCAGAATCTCGCCATCGTCGGCGATCTTGACCTCGACCCCCTCCAGCGGCGGTCCGACCGTATCGTGCTTCAGCCCCGCCTTGGGCCGGTTGCAGCTGATCACCGGCGCCGCCTCGGTCTGGCCATAGCCTTGCAGGAAGGTGATGCCGAGGCTCTCGAAGAACACCCCGACTTCCGGGTTAAGCGGCGCGCCACCCGACACCATCGCCTTGATCCGCCCACCGAACTTCTTCGACAATTTGGGCTTGAGCGTGCGGTCGAGGAACAGGCTCATCGGCAGGTCGAGCAGCGTGTTCTTGCCCGCCGCCTTCTTGCCGCCAATGCTGACCGCGCGGTCGAGCAGATAATTGGCGAACTTGCCCTGTTTCTCGACCTGCTTGGAAATCCGCGTGCGCAGCACTTCGAACAGACGCGGCACCACGACCATCAGCGTCGGACGCACCTCCTCGATATTCGAGGCGAGCTTGTCCAACCCTTCGGAATAATAGATTTGCGCGCCCAGCCCGATCGGAAAATGCTGCCCGCCGGTATGTTCATAGGCGTGGCTGAGCGGCAGGAACGACAGGAACACCTCGTCCTCCCATCCGAAATCCTCGCTGATGACGGTGCAGCAACCCTCGACATTGGTGAGGATCGCGCCGTGATGCTGCATCACCCCGCGCGGCGACCCACCGGTGCCGCTGGTGTAGATGATGCACGCCAGGTCCGCGCGCTTCATCCGCGCCGCCGCCTGCTCCGCCTCGGCGACATCGACCGGGTTGGCCGCGATCAGCGCGTTCCAATCGTGAAAGTCGATCGCGCCCGGCTGGCTCAGCTTCATCTCCTCGATGCCGATCACGACATGGCCAACGCTGCCGGCGGTGCGCAGAATCGCGGGGAGCAACGTCTTGGCGAGCTTACCGTCGGACACGATCGTCATCGTCGCGCCCGAATTGTCGATGATATGCTGGTGATCGCGCTCGGTGTTGGTGGTGTAGGTCGGCACGGTCACCCCGCCCGCCGCCATGATGGCGAGGTCGCTCAGACACCATTCGGGCCGGTTCTCGCTGACCAGCATCACGCGGTCGCCGGGCTTTAGGCCAAGCTTCTTCAGCGCGGCGGCAAGACTCGCGACCTTGCGGGCGGACTCCGCCCAGCTGGTGGACTGCCATTTGCCGCCCGATTTCGCCCACAGAAAGGGCGCGTCGCCCTTTTCGCGGGCGCGGGTGAAGAACATCGAAACCAGATTGTCGAATTTTTCGAGCTTGCGCATCCTGTTCCCAACTCCTGCGGCGCGAGTTCGTGCCCGCGCTCGATTTGAGCCGGGAACCCTAACGACACCGCTGGCAATCGCAATGCCGCTACGTCACAGCCGGTGCAGAATGCGCCGCACCAGCCCCGGCCCCTCAAACACCAAAGCCGAGTAGATCTGCACCATCGCCGCCCCGGCATCGAGCCGCGCCAGCGCCTCTTCCGGCGAATCGATCCCGCCCACCGCGATCACCGGCATTGCGCCGTCGGCAATCGCCAGCGCCTCCGCCAGCTTCTCCCGCGCGAGCGCCGCCAGGGGCTTGCCGGACAGTCCGCCCGCCTCCTGCGCCAGCGGCGAGCGCAGCGTATCGGGCCGCGAAATCGTCGTATTGCCGACGATCAGCGCATCCACCGACGCATTGGCCGCGGCGGCCACCACGCCCTCCATCCCTGCACGGTCGAGATCGGGCGCAACCTTCAGGAACAGCGGAACCCGCCGCCCGTCCACCAGCCGCGCCGCACTCGCCGCATTCAACAACTCATCCAGCGCCGGTCGCGACTGGAGGTCGCGCAGCCCCGGCGTGTTGGGGGAGCTGACATTGATCGTCACATAATCGGCATGCGGCGCGACCTTCGCCACGCCCAGCGCATAGTCCGCGACGCGATCGTCGCTATCCTTGTTCGCGCCGACATTGATGCCGAGCACGCCCGGACGCTTCGCCCTAGCGACCCGCTCCAGCGCCGCGTCGATCCCGCCATTGTTGAACCCCATCCGGTTCACCACCGCCCGATCCTCGACCAGCCGGAACAGCCGCGGCTTCGGATTCCCCGCCTGCGGACGCGGCGTCAGCGACCCGATCTCGACGCTGCCAAAGCCCAGCCCCATCAGCCCGTCGATCGCCTCGCCATCTTTGTCGAGCCCCGCAGCGAGGCCTACGGGATTGGGAAATTCCACCCCGCCGATCGTAACCGGTCGCACGCGCGGGATCGCACCGCCGGGCGCCAGCCCCGCCGCCCGGATCGCGATTCCGTGCGCGCGTTCGGCGTCGAGGGTAAAGATCAGCGGCCTCAGCAGGTCGTACAGCATGCCCTCCCCTTAAAACCATGGGTTGACGAAGGCGACCCCCAAGCCCATCTGCCCAATCGGAACGAATCATTCCGATTTGAGAATTGTTCGCAACGAAGGACCTCATGCGGCTTTCCGCTCAAACCGATTATGCAGTGGTCATGCTCTCCGCCGCCGCGCGCCATTGCGGCGTCAGCGGGCGGCTGAACGCGACGCTGCTGGCGGATGAAACCGGGCTTCCGCTGCCCACCGTCCAGAAGCTTGTCAGCCATCTTTCCCGCGCCGGCCTCATCGAAAGCACCCGCGGCACCGGCGGCGGTTTCCGCCTCGCGCGCCCGCCCGCAGCAATCAGCCTCGCCGATATCGTCGAGGCGATCGAAGGGCCGATCGCGCTCACCACCTGTGTCGACAGCGGCAAGCATGACTGCGCGATTCAAAGCGGTTGCCGCGTCAAGCCGCACTGGAACAGCGTCAACGCCTCGGTCCGCAGTGCGCTCGCCGACGTCACCCTCGCCTCCCTCTCCTCCCAGCCGGTACCCGCATAATGGCCACCAAGAACGCAGAGGCGATCGCCGCCGCCAACAAGAAGTACGAGTGGGGCTTCTCCTCGCCAATCGAACAGGACTTCGCGCCCAAGGGGCTGAGCGAGGACACCGTCCGCTTCATCTCGGCCAAGAAGAACGAGCCCGAATGGATGCTCGATTGGCGACTCAAGGCCTATCGCCACTGGCTGACCATGCCTACGCCCGACTGGGCGAAGCTCGACATCGACCCGATCGATTATCAGGATGCCTATTATTACGCCGAGCCCAAGGCGAAGCCCAAGCTCGGTTCGCTCGACGAGGTCGATCCCGAAATCCTGCGCGTCTATGAAAAGCTCGGCATCCCGATCGAGGAGCAGAAGGTGCTCGCCGGGGTCGAGGGCGCGCGCAAGGTCGCGGTCGACGCGGTGTTCGATAGCGTCAGCGTCGCCACCACCTTCCGCAAGGAGCTCGAAGCCGCCGGCGTCATCTTCCGCAGCATCTCCGAAGCGATCCGCGAATATCCCGAGCTGGTGAAGAAGTGGCTGGGGAAGGTCGTGCCGATGCACGACAATTACTTCGCCGCATTGAACTGCGCGGTCTTCAGCGACGGCACCTTCGTCTACATTCCTGAGGGCGTGCGCTGCCCAATGGAGCTGTCGACCTATTTCCGCATCAACGCGGAAAATACCGGCCAGTTTGAGCGCACGCTGATCGTCGCCGACAAGGGCGCCTATGTCAGCTATCTCGAAGGCTGCACCGCCCCGATGCGCGACGAAAACCAGCTCCACGCCGCCGTGGTCGAACTGGTCGCGCTCGACGATGCCGAGATCAAATATTCGACCGTCCAGAACTGGTATCCCGGCGACGAGAACGGCAAGGGCGGCATCTATAATTTCGTGACCAAGCGCGCGCTGTGTCAGGGCCGCAATTCCAAGGTCAGCTGGACCCAGGTCGAAACCGGCAGCGCGATCACCTGGAAATACCCCAGCTGCGTGCTCAACGGCGAAAACAGCGTCGGCGAATTCTACTCGGTCGCGGTCACTAACAACCGCCAACAGGCCGATACCGGCACCAAGATGATCCACAATGGCAAGGGATCGCGCTCGACGATCATCTCCAAGGGGATCAGCGCGGGCCGCAGCAACAACACCTATCGCGGCCTGGTCCGCGTCGCGCCGGGCGCGGAGGGCGTGCGCAACTTCACCCAGTGCGACAGCCTGCTGCTCGGCTCCGAATGCGGCGCACACACCGTGCCGTACATCGAAGTCAGGAATCCTTCAGCCCAGATCGAGCACGAAGCCACCACGAGCAAGATCAGCGAGGACCAGATGTTCTACGCCATGCAACGTGGGTTGGATCAGGAAGCGGCGGTCGCCCTGATCGTCAACGGTTTCGCGAAAGAGGTGCTGCAGCAGCTCCCGATGGAGTTTGCGGTCGAGGCACAGAAGCTGCTGGGGATTTCGCTGGAAGGCAGCGTGGGATGATCGCCGCGCTCGCCCTTCTGGTGGCGGCACCGCAGGACGCGGTCGCCGCGCCCGAGCCCGAATATGAGGAAGTGGTCATCACCGCCAAGGTCGGCCGCGTCGCGCTCGTGTTCGACCGCGCGCCCGATGGCCGCCTGATCAACTGCCGCGTGTTCAAATCGTCCGGCACAAAGCGGATCGACGATGCCGCCTGCACCGCGCTGCCCGATTGCGTCACCTCGACCAAGGGCCAGGAATATTGCGGCGGGACCGGCGCGGGCCTGACCGCGACCGCACCGAAAATACTGACCGCGGAGCCCAAGCTCGGCCTCGGGGTCTCGCTCAAGCCCGAAGCACCGAAAGTGCCCGCCGTCGGCCCGGTGGTCGGCGGAACCAAGGACGAAGACCCCAACCGCCTCGGCAAACTCCCGCCCCCGCCCAAGGACGAAAGCGGTACCCCCGCGATCACGCTGGGCACGATGAAGCAGCAGGAAGAGCCGCGGTGAGCCCAACCCACCGTCATGCTGACGATTTTCAGATTTCGCACGCAGGATAACATGCTCCAGATCAATAACCTCCACGCCGAAATCGACGGCAAGCCGATCCTCAAGGGCCTGACCCTCAGCCTCAACGCGGGTGAGGTGCATGCGATCATGGGTCCGAACGGCGCGGGCAAATCGACGCTCGGCTATGTCCTTGGCGGCCGCCCCGGTTACGAGGTGACCGAGGGCAGCGTGACCTTCAACGGCACCGACCTGCTCGAACTCGAACCGCATGAGCGCGCCGCCGCCGGGCTGTTCCTCGGCTTTCAGTATCCGGTCGAAATCCCCGGCGTATCGAACGTCCAGTTCCTGCGCGAAAGCCTCAACAGCCAGCGCCGCGCGCGCGACGAGGCCCCGCTGTCGGGTGGCGAATTCCTGAAGCTCGCCCGCGCCCAGGCCGCCGCGCTGGAGATGGACGCGGAGATGCTCAAGCGTCCGGTCAATGTCGGCTTTTCGGGCGGTGAGAAGAAGCGCAACGAGATGGTGCAGATGGGCATCCTGAACCCAAGCCTCGCGATCCTCGACGAAACCGATTCCGGCCTCGACATCGACGCGCTGCGCATCGTCGGCGAAGGCATCAACCGCATCATGCGCGCGCCCGACAAGGCGGTACTGCTGATCACGCACTATCAGCGCCTGCTCGATTATGTGAAGCCGGACTTCGTCCACATCCTCGCCGATGGCCGCATCGTGAAGACCGGCGGCCCCGACCTCGCGCTCGAACTGGAGCGTGAGGGCTATGCGCAGGTGGCGGCTTGACCCAGGGACTCGTTCTCGACGCCCCGGTTGCGGAGGATTGGCGCTGGTTCGACGCCGCGCCGCTCGATGCGCTGGCAGCAACGCCGCGCGGTGGTGCGCCGGATGTCGCGCATCTGTGGATCGATCTGCCGGGCCCGCGCTTGCTGTTCGTCGATGGCGCATTTGTCGCCGATGCCAGCACGCCCGGCCCGGTCGAGATTTCCGCTGCGCCGATCCGCACCCCCGCCAATCCCTATTCGGAGGCCGCCTGTGCCAAGGCTCAGGCGGGCTATGTCCTTGTCCTCAAGCCTGAAGCGGCGCTCGACGGCCCGATCCAGGTGATCCACGCCACCACCGGCGGCGTCGCGCATCTGTCGAACAAGATCGTGATGCAGGCCGACGCCGTCGCGTCGCTGGTCGAGACCCATATCGGCCCCGGCTGGAGCAACGCCAATCTGTGGGTCGAGCTCGGCGAGGGCGCGCGCCTGATGCGCGCGGTCCGCGTGCTCAAGGATGACGGCGCACATACCGACTATGCCGATGCGACCGTGGGCAAGGCGGCCAGCTTCGTGAGCACCGCGCTCGTCACCGGATGCCGCACCGCGCGGGTTGAGGCGCGGCTGACGCTGACCGGCGAAGGCGCATTCGGCGAAGCGGGCGGTGCGCTGCTCACCCGTGGCGGCGAGAAGGCCGATTCCGCCACCGTCGCCGATCACGCCGCGCCCGAAGGGACCAGCCGTCAGATCTTGCGCGCGGTTGCCGCCGACACTTCGACCGCCAGCATCGCTTCACGCGCCGCGGTGCGGCGCGATGCGCAGAAGACCGATGGCGAGCAATCGCTGCGCGGCCTGTTGCTCAAGCGCACCGCGACGGTCAATCTGAAGCCCGAGCTGGAGATCTTCGCCGACGACGTGAAGTGCGCGCATGGCGCGACGGTGGGCGAGCTCGACGCAAAGGCGCTGTTCTACATGCAGTCGCGCGGTATTCCGGAGGCGCAGGCCAAGGCGCTGCTGACCCGTGCCTTCGTCGCCGACGCGCTCGACCGGATCGGCGACGAAGCGGTGCGCGCGGCGTTCGCTGCGGATGCGGATGCATGGCTGGAGGCGGCGCTTCAGTCCCCCTCCCGCTTGCGGGAGGGGTTAGGGGAGGGCATGTCCGCATGACCACCCACCCGATCGAACAGGCCCTCACCCGACCCCTCCCGCAAGCGGGAGGGGAGACGCTTCCCCTCGACCTGCTCGCAGATTTCCCGGCGATTCCGGCGGGCTGGGCCTATCTCGACACCGCCGCGACCTCGCAAAAGCCGCTCCCGGTGATCGATGCCATCACGCGCGGCTATGCGCGGGACTACGCCACTGTCCATCGCGGGGTGTACCAGCGCTCGGCCGACATGACGTTGGCTTATGAAGCCGCGCGCCGCCGCGTCGCGACCTTCATCGGCGGGCGCGAGGATGAGGTGGTCTTCGTGCGCGGCGCGACCGAGGGAATCAATCTCGTCGCGCAGAGCTGGGCGATCCCGAACCTGAAGCCCGGCGACCGCATCCTGCTCAGCCAGCTTGAACATCACAGCAATATCGTGCCGTGGCAGCTGGCGGCGGACCGCACCGGCGCGGTGATCGACGTGGTGCCGCTGACGCACGACCATCGCATCGACCTCGACGCGATGGCAGCGATGTTGACCGACCGACACAAGCTGGTCGCGCTCGCCCATGTCTCCAACGTCCTCGGCTCGATCCTCGACGTGAAGCGCGCCACCGACCTCGCACATAGCGTCGGCGCGAAGATCCTGATCGACGGCTGTCAGGCGGTCCCGCGCCTGGCCGTGAATGTCGCCGAACTTGGCTGCGACTTCTATGTCTTTTCGGGCCACAAGCTCTACGGCCCGACCGGCATCGGTGTGCTGTGGGGCCGCCACGACCTGCTCGACGCAATGCCCCCCTGGCAGGGTGGCGGGTCGATGATCGACCGGGTGACGTTCGAGCGGACGACCTACGCCCCCGCGCCGGGCCGGTTCGAGGCGGGGACGCCGCACATCATCGGCGTCACCGGCCTCCACGCCGCAATCGACTATGTCGACGCCATCGGTCTCGACCGCATCCATGCGCATGAAGGCGCGCTGGTCCGCCAGGCGCGCGATGCCTTGTCCGGGCTCAACAGCGTCCGGCTGCTCGGCCCCGACGACAGCGCCGGAATCGTCAGTTTCGTCGTGGAGGGGGTGCATCCGCACGACGTCGCCACCATCTTGGACGAAGGCAATGTCGCGATCCGCGCCGGGCACCACTGCGCCCAGCCGCTGATGGACAGCCTCGGGCTGCCAGCCACCGCACGCGCCAGTTTCGGCGTCTATAATAGCGCGAGCGACATCGCCGCGCTGGTCAAGGGAATCGAACGAGTGACGAGGATCTTCGGATGAACGAAGAACGCAGGATCGAAGTCGAAGAAGTGGACGCGGTCGCTCCGCCGCCGCGCGCCCGTGTGGAAGATGCGCGCGAGACATTCGAACGCAAGCGCGACTATCTCGAAGGCTTTCTGTCGCAAAAGCCCGCCGACCTGCCCGCCGGGCAGCCCGGCGGCGCGACCTATGACGCGATCATCGACGCCCTGAAGGACATTTTCGATCCCGAGATTCCGGTGAACATCTACGACCTCGGCCTGATCTATAACGTCGAGGTGACCGATGCCGGCCACGCGGTGGTGACGATGACCCTCACCACGCCGCACTGCCCGGTCGCCGAATCGATGCCCGGCGAAGTCGAACTGCGCGTCGGCGCGGTGCCCGGGGTCGGCCATGCCGAGGTGAACCTCGTCTGGGATCCGCCCTGGGACCCCGCGAAGATGAGCGACGAAGCACGGCTCGAACTGGGGATGCTGTGATGAGCGAAGTCAAATCCCGCGCCCGCCCCGCCGCGATCCTGCTGACCCCCGCGTCCGAAGCGCGCATCGCCGAGTTGATGGCGAAGGCGCCGGAGGGGGCGATCGGCGTCAAGCTCTCCACCCCGCGTCGCGGCTGCTCGGGCCTTGCCTATTCGGTCGATTACGTCACCGCCGCCAACCCGATGGACGAGCGGATCGAGACCCCGGGCGGCACGTTGTTCGTCGATGGCGGGTCGGTGCTCTACCTGATCGGATCGACGATGGACTGGGTCGAGGACGATTTCACCGCCGGCTTCGTTTTCAACAATCCGAATGCCAAGGGCGCCTGCGGCTGCGGCGAGAGCTTCACTGTCTGACGCCCCCGAAAAGTCGAACGCCGCCCGCAACGCCGCGATCGCAGCGACGGTGCTGCTCGCACCGGGTGGGTTTATCCTCGGCAGCATCCTGATCGCCCGTGCGCTCAAGAAGCGGCGCGCGGCGAAAGCGGATCAGGACTCACCCCGTTTGCCCTGAGCTTGTCGAAGGGCGATATTCGACAGCGGTGGCTTGCGGCCCTTCGACAAGCTCAGGGCAAACGGATGGCGGATTAGACCGCGAACAGCTGCCCGATATCCTTGAACGCCTTGAATTCCAGCGCATTTCCGGCGGGGTCGAAGAAGAACATCGTCGCCTGCTCGCCAGGCAAACCAGCAAAGCGGATATGCGGTTCGATCACGAACTCGGTCCCAGCAGCCTTCACCCGATCGGCCAGCGCGTGCCATTCGTCCCAGTCGAGCACGAGCCCGAAATGCGGCACCGGCACCGCGTCGCCATCGACCGCGTTGCGCAGCCGCACGCCCGCGCCCTCACCCTTGTGCAACACCAACTGATGCCCGCGCAGGTCGAAATCGATCCAGTGATCGGGATCCTCGCGCCCCTGCGGACAGCCGAGCAGGTCGCCGTAAAACGCACGCCCCGCCTCCAGATCGTCGACCGGGATCGCCAGATGAAAACGCGGCATCGTCATCAGATCCATCCTTCCAGCACTTGATCGGGCGGACGATGGCCGTCGGCCCAGAAGCGGATATTGGCGATCACCTTTTCGCCGGTCGCCTGCCGCCCCTCAAACGTCGCGGAGCCCATATGCGGGGTCATCACGACATTGGGCAGCGCGAGCAGGCGCGGATCGATCTGCGGCTCGAACCGCCACACGTCCAGCCCGGCCCCGGCGAGCCGTCCGCCCTCCAGCGCGTCCACCAGCGCCGCTTCATCGACGATCCCGCCACGCGAGGCGTTGATGAGGTAGACGTGCGGCCCGAGCAGCCCGATCCGCCGCGCATCGATCAGATCGCGGCTCGTATCGTTGAGCGGGGTATGGATGGTCAAAATGTCGATCTGACCCAGCATCGTATCGAGATCGGGATGGAACGTCGCGCCGAGCTCAGCCTCGACCGCTTCAGGCAGGCGATGGCGGTTATGGTAATGGATCGACAGGCCGAACGCCCGCGCCCGCCGCGCCACCGCCTGGCCGATCCGGCCCATGCCGACAATGCCCAGCGTCTTGCCGCCGATGCGATGGCCCAGCATCCCGCCGGGCGACCAGCCCTTCCACTGCCCTGACCGGACCAGCTTCTCGCCCTCCGCCAGCCGGCGCGGCACGGCGAGGATCAGCGCCATGGTCATGTCGGCGGTGTCCTCGGTCAGCACGCCGGGGGTGTTGGTCACAACGATGCCCCGCGCGCGCGCCGCGCGCAGGTCGATATGGTTCACTCCGGCGCCGAAATTGGCGATCAGCTTCAACCGCTCACCCGCCGCCGCGATCAGCTCCGCGTCGATCGTGTCGGTGACGCTGGGGACCAGCACGTCGCACTCCTGCACCGCCGCGACCAGTGCGGCGCGGTCGATCCCCTCCTCGACCGGGTTCAGCACCGTGTCGAACAGCTCCACCATCCGCTGCTCGACCGCGTCGGGGAGCTTGCGGGTGACGATCACGCGGGGCCGGGATACGCGCGGCTGTGCCATGCCGGTTCGCTTGGCCTCGCCGCGTGCGCCAGTCAACGGTTGATGCGGACACCCCACCGCCCCTAAGGTGATCACGACACGTGTTCGCGGGGGAAATAATGCAATTGCGGGTGGTTCTTGCCGCGCTGGTGACGATCGCGCTGGGCATCTGCGCCATCGGCGACGCTTGGGCGCAGCAGCGCAAGCCGCCCTATTTTGCGTCGATCGCCGCGAGCAAGGCGCGCATGCGCACCGGGCCGGGCCGCAACTACCCCTCCAGCTGGCTCTATGTCCGCGCCGACCTGCCGATCAAGGTGATCGAGGTCTATAACGACTGGCGCAAGGTCGAGGACCCGGATGGCACGCAGGGGTGGATGCTGGTGTCGCTGCTCTCGAGCCAGCGCACCGCGATCGTCGTCGGATCGGTGCTGGAAATGCGCGACGAACCGCGCTTCGGCGCGCGGGTCAACTGGCGCGCGGCTCCCGGCGTCGTTGGCAAGATCAGCAAATGCCGCCGCGGGTGGTGCTGGCTCGATGTGCGCGGACGCGGCGGCTATGTCGAACAGAACCGCATCTGGGGCACCGAACCGGGCGAGGAAGTGCCCTAGACGTCTTCCGCCGGGCTTTCCGCCCGCCCCTTGAACCCCTGCGCCACCACGAACCATTCGACCGATCCCTTGCGGCTCGACGGCGGCTTGGCGTGTTTGACGCTGGCGAAGTTGCGCTTCATTTCCGCGACCAGCGCGCTATCGGCACCGCCCGCAAACACCTTTGACACGAAGACGCCGCCCGGCGCTAGATTCTGGATCGCGAAGTCGAGCGCGGTTTCGACCAGCCCCATCGTCCGCAGCGCATCGGTCTGGGCATGGCCGACGGTATTCGCCGCCATGTCCGACAGCACCAGATCGGGCGCGCCGCCGAGCGCTTCGACCAGCCGGTCCGGCGCCGCATCGTCGGTGAAATCCATCTGAAAGATTGTGACCCCCTCGATCGGATCGACGGGCAACAGGTCGATGCCGACGACCGCAGCCTTGGGCAGCTTGCGGCGGATCACTTGGGCCCACCCACCCGGCGCGATGCCGAGATCGACGACGCGCTTGGCCCCTTTCAGCATGTCGAACTTCTCGTCGAGCTCGATCAGCTTGTACGCGGCGCGGCTGCGATAGCCCTCCGCCTTGGCGCGCTTGACATAGGGGTCGTTGAGCTGGCGTTCCAGCCAGCGGATCGACTGGCTGGTGCGCCCGCGCCCCGTGCGCACACGGGTGTGGCCGCGCGTACCGCCCCGGCTCACAATGTGCGTCCGTCGATCAGGCGGCGCAGGATGCCTTCGCGAATGCCGCGATCGGCGATGCCGAGCCGTTCGGCGGGCCAGATGTCCATGATTGTCTCCAATATCGCGCAGCCCGCGACTACCAGATCGGCGCGCTCCGCACCGATACACGGGATTGCCGACCGACCCGCAAGGTCAAGTTCGGCGATGCGCCGGCTCACCGCACGCATCGAGGTGGCCGGCACGATCAGGCCATCCACCGCGTTGCGATCATAGGATGGCAGGCCAAGATGCACGCTGGCCAGCGTGGTCACCGTGCCACTGGTGCCGAGCAGCCGGGGCGTCCCGCGCACCGTCGGCAGCCGGGCGACAAAGGGGGCGAACGCCTCCTCCACCGCTGCGCGCATGCGGGCGTAGGACGCGGCACGCGTCTCCGCGTCATGGTCGCCCGTAATCCCGCGTGCCTCGGTCAGCGAAACCACACCCCATGGGGCGCTGTGCCAGTCGAGGATGCGTGGATGCACCCCGGCGGAATCGACCAGCACCAGTTCGGTCGATCCCCCGCCAATGTCGAACACCAACGCCGGACCATCGCCCGGCTCCAGCAGCGCGTGGCAGCCGAGCACCGCCAACCGCGCCTCTTCTTCCGCGGTGATGATGTCGAGCACGATTCCCGTTTCGCGATAGACGCGCTGGATGAACTCCGGCCCGTTCGCCGCCTGACGGCACGCCTCGGTCGCGACCGAGCGCGACAGTGCTACATTGCGGCGACGCAGCTTGTCAGCGCAGATGCGCAGCGCCGCGATCGTCCGCTCGATCGCCGCGTCGGACAGCCGCCCGCTCGATGCCAGCCCCTCGCCCAGCCGCACGATCCGCGAAAACGCGTCAACGACGGTGAAGCCGCCGCCGGTCGGGCGGGCGATCAGCAAACGACAATTATTGGTGCCAAGATCCAGCGCGGCATAATGGCGCGCCTCGGGCCAGCGCGCACGCCCCGCATTCGGGACAATTTCAGGGGCCGGGCGGGCCGGTTTCTTCGCCGGCGGGCGCGGCATCCTGGCGGAGCCATCCCCCATGCAACTACTCACTTATGTTCTTCCGTCACGGCCGAACCGGGCCGCCGGTGCTTGGTAGCCAAGCTAGCGCAAGGACTTGGGGCAAGCAAGCGGCGGGCCGAGCGCATCCGCATCGTTACCCTATTGACCCGGACGCCAACCCCGCATAGATGCGCGCGCTCCAAGCGCGATGCCCTGTCGTCTAATGGTAAGACCACGGACTCTGACTCCGTTAATTGTGGTTCGAATCCACACGGGGCATCCAATTTTCCGATAGCGCCAGTCCCGATCGCGGGCATCCTGTCAGCATGGCTGCAACGGGCTACGCGGCCGCTCCATGTGTCGCGCAAGGCGACGTCACGCCAAATTCACGGCCCGCACCACCCGCTTTCATTGGCTTTCCGCTAGAATGAGAAGTTCCAGCCATCTGTGATCGGCTGGGCGTTCCATCCGGTCGCGTCGCGGCCCAGTTTGATGAGTGAGGCAAAGCGGGCCACCGGATGAGTTTGTTGCGCATCATGAACGGATTGTGGGCGATCGGGAGTTCCGCCGAGCTCGTTACGGCCCAATATCGCGCGCTGCGCAGCCAGGTTCCGCTGATGTATGCGCTGATGATCGTCGATGCCGCATTTCTTGCAGCCGCGACCTTCCACGACGTTCCGCTCGCGCTCAGCATCGGCGCGCCGATGATCCTGACCGGGATGGCGAGCATTCGGGCGCTGATGTGGATGCGGCGACCGGATACCACTCCAGAGACTGCCAGCATCCGCCGGTATCTACGCGGGACCGTTGTGGTCGCAGCGATCCTCAGCGCTGCGTTCGGCGGCTGGGGTTTCGTGCTCATGAACTTCGCGACCCCCGCCCAAGTCTTTTCGATCGCACTCTACATCTTCGTCGGCGCGATCGGATGCTGCTACTGCCTCCAGGCGCTGCCGGCGGCTGCGCGCCTCGTCCTCCTGCTCGGCGCTGCGCCGGTCACGGCCCGCCTCCTGCTGTCGCACGACTGGTATCTGTTCGGGATCGGGGTGAACTTCATTCTGGTCGCGGCGCTGATCGCCAAGATGCTGTCGAGCTATCACGACGGCTATATCGACATGCTCAGTTCGCGCTCTGAAATGCTGGCCGAGCAGGCACGCGCGCAGTCGGCAGAGCGTCGGGCACAGCAGCTGGCCTATCAGGACGTGCTGACCGAGCTTCCCAACCGCCGCGCGCTCAGCGAGAATCTCGCTGGCTTGCGCTTCCTCGCCCCGGAACGTGCCGTTGCGCTGCTGGTGCTCGATCTCGACCATTTCAAGGCGGTGAATGACGTCCATGGCCACCATGCCGGCGACGAATTGCTGCAACGCGTGGCGGAGTGCCTGACCGAGATCGTCGACGGGACCGGCACTGCCTATCGGCTTGGCGGGGACGAGTTCGCGATCACGCTGGACCTTGATCGCGCGCAGTCCGATCTGGTCGAGGTCACGGCACAGCGCATCGTCAGCAGGCTTGCCACGCCCTTCTGGATCGATGGCCTCGTCCATCATATCGGGGGCAGCATCGGCATATCGCTCTATCCGAGCGACGCGACCGACAGTGAAACGCTGATGCGTCGCGCCGACATTGCCCTGTATCAGGCCAAGGCGTCCGGCCGATCGCAATATCGCATGTTCGAACGCGCCATGGATGCGCAGATCGTCCGCCGTTCGGTGCTTGAGCAGGAATTTCGCCGCGATCTCACTCAGGGTGCCTTCCGCCCCTATTACCAGCCGATCGTCCATCTGGAGTCCGGCGACGTTACCGGGTTCGAAATGCTCGCGCGGTGGGAGCGGGACGATGGCAGCGATGTCGGGCCGTGCGAGTTCATCCCCATCGCCGAGGAATGCGGTCTGGTCGGCGAGCTGATGCTCAACCTGCTCGAACAGGCTTGTGTCGACGCGACGGCGTGGGGGCCGGGCCTGACCCTGTCGATCAACGTGTCGCCGACCCAGCTCAAAGACAGGTGGCTCAGCGAAAAAATCCTGCGGGTGCTGACCCAGGCCGGACTACCGGCGCGACGGTTGAAGCTGGAAATTACCGAGAATGCCCTGATCGCCGAGCCCGCGCACGCCAAGTCGGTTGTCGAGAGTCTCAAGAACCAGGGCGTGCTGCTCGCGCTGGACGATTTCGGCACCGGCTATTCGTCGATCCAGCACCTGCGCATCCTGCCGTTCGATAATGTGAAGATCGACCGGTCGTTCATCACCGGGATCGAGCAGGATCCCGAAGCGCATCGCATGGCGGTGTCGATCATCCACCTCGCCTTCAACCTCGGCCTGTCGGTGGTGGCTGAGGGCGTCGAGAGTGCCGGCGTCCTTTCCATTCTCAAGGAAATCGGATGTGCCGAGGGCCAGGGCTATTTCTTCGGCCGCGCGGTCAGCCAAGCGGGGGCGCTGGCCCTGCTCGACCGCTCGCGCGGGCTTGCCGAGGAACAGGAACGCCGCGCCGTTTGACGACCCACGCGCCGTCGCGAAAGCGATCAGTCGATCAGTTCCAGCGCCACCGCCGTGGCCTCGCCCCCGCCGATGCACAACGATGCCATCCCGCGCTTCTGCCCGTTATTCTGGAGCGCGGCGATCAGCGTCGCCATGATCCGCGCGCCGCTCGCTCCGATGGGGTGGCCCATCGCGCACGCGCCGCCATTGATGTTGAGGATGTCGTGCGGGATCGAAAGGTCGCGCATCGCGATCATCGCGACCACCGCGAACGCCTCATTCACCTCGAACAGCTCGACATCGCCGACGCCCCAGCCCGCCTTGGCCAACGCCTTCTGCATCGCGAAGACCGGGGCGGTGGTGAAGCGCGCGGGCGCATGAGCGTGCCCCGCATGCGCCACCAGCCGCGCGACCGGGGTGAGGCCCAGCCGCTCCGCCACCGACGCGCGGGTCATCACCAAAGCCGCCGCGCCGTCGGAGATCGACGAGGCATTGGCCGCGGTCACCGTGCCATCCTTGGCGAAGGCGGGCTTGAGCGTCGGGATCTTGGCGGGGTCGCCCTTGGCGGGCTGTTCGTCGATCGCGACGGTGACCACGCCCTTGCGCGTCTTCACCTCGACCGGCACGATCTCGCGGTCAAACCCGCCAGAGCGCTGCGCCTTTTGTGCGCGGGTCAGGCTGGCGATGGCATAATCGTCCTGCGCCTCACGCGTGAACTGATATTCGGTCGCGATCTCTTCGGCATAGGTGCCCATCGCACGGCCGGGTTCATACGCGTCCTCGAGGCCATCGAGGAACATATGGTCGTACAGCCGGTCATGCCCGATGCGCGCGCCGTTGCGGTGCTTGAGCGACAGATAGGGCGCGTTGGTCATGCTCTCCAGCCCGCCCGCGATGATCAGGTCGGCCGATCCCGCCGCCAGTGCGTCCGACGCCATGATCGCGGCCTGCATCCCCGATCCGCACATCTTGTTGACCGTCGTCGCCTCGATATGCTGCGGCAGGCCGGCGCGGATCGCGGCCTGCCGCGCGGGGGCCTGGCCGAGGCCCGCGGGCAGCACGCAGCCCATATAGATGCGCTCTATCGCCTCACCCTTCAGCCCGGCACGCTCGACAGCGGCGCCGACTGCCGTCGCGCCCAGCTCGGTTGCGGTCACATCGGCCAGCGCGCCCTGCATGCTGCCCATAGGGGTGCGGGCATAAGAGACGATGACGACGGGATCGGTGGACATGTTGGCCTCTCCGGGAGTTTGCATTGCGGGCGATCTAGGCTTGCGCCCCCACAAATGCAAAAGGGAGCGACGATGGAACTGCTCGATATCCTCAAATGGTTCGCCTCGATCAGCGGGATCATCGCCGCGTTCATGGTCAGCCTCGACAATGGCCGCCGCGTGACCGGATGGGGCTTTGCGCTGTTCGTCGCGTCGAGCATCGCGTGGATCAGCGGGGCGCTGATCGATGGCGAATCCGCGCTGCTTTCACAGAACCTCGTGCTGTTCGGGATCAACATTTTTGGGGTTTATCGCTACCTGATCCGCAAGAAGCCGGTCGATGGCTGACCTTTACTGGCCGATCCTGCTCGGCATCCTTGGCGCGGTGTTCGGCAGCTTCATCGCCACCGTTGCGATCCGCTGGCCGCAGGGGCGCAGCGCGTTGCAGGGGCGCTCGGCGTGCGACGGGTGCGACAAGGCGCTGGCGGCGTATGAATTGATCCCGCTGTTCAGCTTCGTCCTCCAGCGCGGCCGTTGTCGGGCGTGCGGCAAGGCCATCCACCTCGCCCACCCCGCCACCGAAATTGCGGGGCTGGCGATTGGCGTTGCCGCAGGGCTGGTCGCGCCGGGATGGGAGGGCGTCGCGGGCGCGGTGTTCGGCTGGCTGCTGCTGGCGCTGGCCGCCCTCGACCTCGCCGCCTTCTGGCTGCCCAATGTGCTGACCGGAGGGCTTGCCGTGACGGGCATTATCGACGGCATCTTTTTTGAGCCCGGCTGGATCGACCGCATCCTCGGGGCGCTGATCGGCTTCGGCCTCCTCTATCTGGTCGCCTTCACCTATCGCCATATCCGCAAGCGCGAGGGGCTGGGCGGGGGTGATCCCAAGCTGTTCGGGGCAATCGGCCTGTGGCTGGGCGCATCGATGCTCGCGCCCGTTTTGCTGGGCGCGAGCGTCACCGGGCTTGCCGTCGCGTTGGGGCTGAAGCTGTCGGGACGCGAAATCGGGATGACGAGTCGGCTTCCACTCGGCACATTGCTTGCCATCGCCGCATTCCCGGCGTGGCTCTATTCGGTTGGAGTGTGACGATGCGCGAGATTCTCGAGGCCCAGCGGGCGGCGTTCATGGCGGAGCTGCCGGTCGGGCTGGACGTGCGCAAGGATCGGTTGAAGCGCGCCGCCGCGATGATCCGCGACAATGCGGAGCGCTTCTGCGACGCGCTGAGCGAGGATTTCGGCCATCGCAGCCGCCAGCAATCGATGATCACCGACATCGCGGCATCGGTCTCTCCGCTCGAACATGCGCGCAAATCGCTCGACCGCTGGGCGCGGCGCGAGAAAAAGCCGGTGATGTTCCCGCTAGGGCTGCTCGGCGCGAAGGCGTGGGTGGAGTATCAGCCCAAGGGCGTCGTCGGGATCATCTCGCCGTGGAATTTCCCGGTCAATCTGGTGATGAGCCCTCTCGCCGGGGTCTTCGCGGCCGGCAACCGCGCGATGGTGAAGACAAGCGAATTCACCCCCGTCACCGCCGCTTTGTTCGAGGAACTGGCTCCCAAATATTTCGACCCGACCGAACTGGCGTTCGTCAGCGGCGGGCCGGATGTCGGCAAGGCATTCGCGTCCCTGCCGTTCGACCATCTGATCTTCACCGGCGCGACTGCGGTCGGTCGCCACATCCTCCATGCCGCTGCGGATAATCTCACGCCGGTGACGCTGGAGCTGGGCGGCAAGTCGCCCGCGATCCTGGGCCGCTCGGCCAATCTGGCGCAGGCGACCGAACGGGTGGCGATGGGCAAGATGCTGAACGCGGGACAGATCTGCATCGCGCCGGACTATCTGATGGTCGCGGCGGAGCAGGAGGCGGCGGCGGTCGACGGCATCGTCGCGGCGGCATCCGCTATGTATCCGACGTTGCTGTCCAACCCCGACTATACCGCGATCGTCAACGACCGGCATTTCGAGCGCCTGACTGCCGCGCTCGACGATGCGCGTGCCAAGGGGGCGGAGGTCATCGCGATCAATCCGGCGAACGAAGATTTCGCGGCGTCGAACAGCCGCAAGCTGCCGCTGCACATCGTCCGCAACCCGACCGACGACATGATCGTGATGCAGGAGGAGATTTTCGGCCCGATCCTCCCCGTCCGCAAATATGACAGCATCGACGGTGCGATTGCCGAGGTGAACCGCCGCGACCGACCGCTGGCGCTTTACTATTTCGGCAGCGATGAGGGCGAACGTCGCCGGGTGCTCGACCGAACGATTTCGGGCGGGGTCAGCCTGGACGACACGATCTTCCATGTCTCGATGGAGGAGTTGCCGTTCGGCGGGATCGGGCCGTCGGGCATGGGCGCCTATCATGGCGAGCCGGGCTTCCGTACCTTCAGCCACGCCAAGTCGGTATTCAAACAATCGAAGCTCGATGTCGCCAAGCTGGGCGGGCTGAAGCCGCCTTATGGCAAGGCGACCGATACGGCGATCAAGCGGCAGATCGGTTAAAGCCCCCGCAGCCACTCGGCGATCATTGCCCGGCCTGCAGCGACGGCGTCCGCACCGTGGCGGTCGTGCTGGGCGCGCAGCTCGGCGATGGTCAGGCCAGCCTCGGCGACATAATCGTCCGAACCCTCCAGCCACTGTTCGAAGCGCGGGTCCTGGCCCATTTCGGCGTGGAATTGCAGCGCGAGGATCTCCGGACCGCGGCGAAACGCCTGATGGCGATAGGCGTCGGTCGAAGCGAGCAGCTCGCCCCCCTCCGGCAGCGGAAACGTGTCGCCATGCCAGTGCAGCACCGGCACATCGGCGACATGGCGCAGCGGCGAATGGGCGGCGGTGTCATGCAGCGCCACCGGGGCGAAGCCGACTTCCTTGATCGGCCCGGCATGGACCTGCTCGCCCATGGCCGCGGCGATCATCTGGGCGCCGAGGCACACCCCCAAGGTCGGCAAGCCTAGCGAGATGCGGCTGGCCAAGCGGTCGATCTCGCAATCGATCCAGGGGTGTTCCTCGCGCTCATACACCCCCATCGGGCCGCCCATCAGGATCAGCAGGTCGGGGGTGTTGAAGTTGGTCCGCGAAAATTCGGGATCGGTGACGTCGATCCGCTCAAGCTCATAGCCCGCGGCCTCAACCGGCTCTCGGAACCCGGCAATTCCCTCGAAGGGCACGTGGCGGACGATCAGGGCGCGCTTCATGCGGCCAACATAGAAACGCATGTCGCAGTTGCGAACAAGCGATGCTTCACGTCGGAATAGTCAGCGCCATTGCGGCCACCAGGTGATCAGGACGCCCGGCTTGTCGCCTTGCGGCATGGCAGCGCATTTCTTCGGCTCGTCGTGGATCTTGGTGATCTGATAACGACGCAGCATCCGGCGGACAGCATCAACCCGCTTTGCCCGGAGCTGCGGTGGTTCGGGCGGACCGAGGGCGCAGAGATAGGCGCTGATATCGCCGCGATGCCGCTCGGTCGCCTTCACTGCGCCCAGCACCTGCAGCCGAGCCGGGTCAGTCAGCGCGGCCGAGCCGGCAGGGAAGTCGATGAATGCGGGGGCGAGCAACTCGCTCGCCATCAATGGCGCCGCAACCAGCAGGGCGATGCCGGTCGCGAGCGCCCGCATGGCTCAGTCCCCCGTCAGGATGCGGTCGACCAGCTGCTTCACCGTCGGCACGAAGCCGTTGGAGTAGAAGGGGTCGCGCTTGAAATTATACGCGGCGTGACCGGCGAACATCAGATTCTGGTCGGTCGGGCCGCCATGGGCGATGTCCTGCAACGTCTTTTGGATGCAGAAGCTGCGCGGGTCGGCGAGGCGGCCGGTCGAGTTGGTCTCGCTGTCCGCCCAGCTCGAGAAGCTGCACTGGCTGAGACAGCCCATGCAATCTTTCTGATCCTTGCGGATGATCCCCTGTTCTTCCTGAGTCACGAAAACGAGGGTGTTGTCGGGGGTCTTGAGCGCGTTGGTGAAGCCGAGGCCAACCCATTCGCGCGCGCGCAGCAGGTCGTTGCGCGTCACCCAGAAATTCTTGCCCTTCACCCCGGCGTCGAGCTGGAAGGTGTGGTCGCCGGCCTGCTCGGTCGAATAGGGGATCTGGCGTTCCGAGCGCGCTTCGAGATTGCGCAGGAACGGGTTCTTGACCGCCGAGGAATAGAAGCCGGTCGGCGAGAAGCGGTGGAGGAGGACGTCGCCCTCCTCGATCTCCATCAGCTTCGCCTTCCACTCGGCGGGAATCGGCGATTCCTGAGTCAGCAGCGGGCGGGTGCCGAACTGAAAGGCAATGGTGCCGAGTTCGGGATTGTCGATCCAGTCGGACCAGTCGCGCAGATACCAGACGCCGCCGGCCATCACGATCGGCACATCGTCCGAAATGCCGCCTTCGCGCATCACGTCGCGCAATTCCTTGACGCGCGGATAGGGGTCCTGCGGCGCGCGCGGGTCTTCGGCGTTGGACAGGCCGTTATGCCCGCCGGCGAGCCATGGATCCTCATAGACCACCGCCGCCAGCCACTCGCTCGCCTTGGAATAGGCACGCTTCCACAGCGCGCGGAAGGCGCGGCCGGAGCTGACGATCGGGAGATAGTTGACGCCGTAGGACGCGGTGATCTCCGACAGCTTGTACGGCATGCCCGCGCCACAGGTGACGCCGGCGACCATGCCGCGGGTCCGTTCCAGCACGCCGTGCAGGATGCGCTGGGCGCCGCCCATTTCCCACAGCACGTTGATGTTGATCGCGCCCTTGCCGCCCGAGATTTCGAACGCGCGCTTGACCTGCTGCACCGCGCCTTCGATCGCATAGGCGATCAGTTCTTCATGGCGTTCGCGGCGGGTCAGCGCCTTGTAGATCTGGGGGATGATCTTGCCTTCGGCGTCATAGCTGTCGGCATTGACCGCGCTGACCGTGCCGATACCGCCTGCTGCGGCCCAGGCCCCTGCCGAGGCGTGGTTGGTCGCCGCGACACCCTTGCCGCCCTCTACCAGCGGCCAGACTTCCTGGCCGTTATAGACGATCGGCTTCAAACCCTTGAACAACGACATCCTCCGAAAAATTTCGCGCCATGTTTAGCCGCGATCCTTGAATTGTGCGAGGGGAATTACCCCAGCGCGCCGGGACGGCCCGCCGCATCGGCATAGAGCCTGGCATAAGCGGCGATCATCGCGGTCTCGTCGAACAGTTCGCGCGCCCGGACCTGATTCGCCTTGCCGGCGGCGCGCCGGACGTCCGGATGGGCCGCGAGCAGTTCGATCCGGTCGCGCAGATGGACGGGGTTCCAGTCCTTGCTGATCGTCACGACATTGTCGGAGTGCACCATCTTGGCGACGTCGCCGACCGGGGTCGACGCGATCGGAAGGCCGGCCGCCATCGCCTCCATCACCGCGATCGGTTGCTGCTCGCTCTTCGACGACAGCGCGAAAATGTCGAACAGGCCCATATATTTGTGCGGATCGGGCAGGAAGCCCGCGAGCAGCACCTGTTTTTCCATGCCCATGTTCGCGATCGTATCCTCGATCGCTTCGCGGTCCGGGCCTTCACCGACGATGACCAGCTGCGCCTTGGTCTTCATGCCGCCGACGGCGCGGACCAGCATCGGAATGTCCTTGACCGGCCGCAGCCCAGCCAGCGTGCCGACCACGACATGGCCGGGCAGGCGCTTGAAACCGGGGATCGCTTTGGGATCGGGCTTGCGGCCATAGGCGGCGACGTCGATGCCGTTGGAGATGCGGTGGATGCGCGCCATGGGCTGCTTCCACACCTGGTAGGCGATACTCTCCAGCTTGTGCGATGGCACGACCAGGCCATGCGCTGCGGTCAGCGCGATGCGGCGGTACATGTTGCGGACGCGGTTGAGGCGGAACGCCTCGTCGGAGTTGAAGCCGTCTTCGTGGTGGATCACAGGCGGCATGTTCTTCGAAAACACGCGCCGCGCCATCACCCCGTCGATCGCGCCCCAGTTGTAGGTGAGGACGAGGTCGAAGCGCGCCATGAACTTCGCAATCGCCTCATAGCGCGCGACCGAGGGCTTGCCGGTCAGCGGGGGCGGGTTCTGCGCGATTTCGTAGCGGACGCCCTTCGCAATCGCGTCGCGGGCGCCATAGGCGCCGTCGACCCCGGAGACGATCACATGCTTCGCCCGGTCGCCGAATGCGTTCATCAGGCGGACGGCGCGGGCTTCCTTGCCGCCCAGGTCGAAGCTGGAGTGGAGGTGCAGGATGTTGAGCATCATCGGCCCCTTGCAGTTGTCATTTTCGGGGCGGAGTCAACCGGGGTGTCGGACGAAGCAGACGTAAATGCGGGGGTTTTGGGCGGAAGCGACCGCGAGGCAACTGCGACGGGGCGGGTTTTGGACTGGGACGCGACAGCTGGGCGACAGTTGCGCGACGGGCGCGCGACAAGATGACAACCCTGGCGAGACCGCGACGCGACACCTGCGCGACTGCCGCACGACGGGTGCGCGACAGTGTCAGGCGGGGTGGTTTGCGGCAGGGGGATTCGGAGCGTGTCCACCCCAAGGGTAGATCAGAATAAATCCAACATTGGAAGGGTTTTGGAGAGATTGACCGCCATGACGATTTACAAGTTTCTGATAGCGTAGCATGGGACCTCAACCGCTGTTAGACCTGCGCTATGGATAGCGACACAGAGGGAGCTCCCGTTCTAACCGTCAGATTTGAGGGGCACGCCGTCGTCAACGGTCCCTTCTTGAACGACATGCACATGACATGGTGGGAGCAGATTGGCCCTATCGTCACAACCTCACCGCCTAGCGTGACCTTTGTTGCCCCCTATGATGATGAATCATCGGACATGCTGCGCGATGCGGTTCAAAAGATCGAGGAAGCATACGGCGTGAGATGCCTCGGCTGGCAATCATCGGCGAACATTTCTTCACCGCGCGAATAGTTTCCAATCGTGCCAGCATTACGCTCTTAGCCCTCTCCCGCTTGCGGGAGAGGGTTGGGTGAGGGTCTTCTTCTTTTTCCTTCTACCGGGCGTCGCCGCCAGCCGCTGAACCCGCGAGCGCGGCGCTGACCACGGTCAGCACCCCGTCCAGACTCTCCAGAACCGCGTTGTTCCAGAAGCGCAGGATGCGGAATCCCTCGGACTCCAAATAGGCTTTTCGCGCCGCGTCGCTCTCGGGGCTGTGCTGGCTGCCGTCGATCTCGACGATCAGCATCGCCTCAAGACAGGCGAAGTCGGCGATGTAGGGGCCGATCGAGTGCTGGAAGCGGAATTTGTATCCGGCGATCTGGCGGTTGCGGGCGGCTTGCCAGAAGTGGTTTTCGGCTTCGGTCCGGGCGCGGCGGAGCGGGGCCGCATGGGGGCTTATGGTGCGGCGGACGGGCGGCATTTGGGGAGGGTAGAAAAGAAGAACAGAAGAAGAAAGGGTAGAAGAAGAAGACCCTCAGCCAACCCTCTCCCGCAAGCGGGAGAGGGCTAAGAAGAAGATGCAGTGGGCTTCGGTCTTAGGTGACTCGCGCCAGCAGGCGGTCGATTGCCGCCTCGGCTTCGGGTTCGATTAGCGTCGGGGTGTGGCCAGTGTCGGGGATCGTCACAAGTTCGCTGCCCGGGACTTGCGCATGCATGCGGTCCGCCACCGCTGCGGGGAGGATGTCCGATGTGCCGCCGCGGACGATCAGCAACGGTTTGTCGGCCAGCGCGTCGAAGGCGCGCCACATGTCGGGGCCGGCTTCGTTGCCGGGGACACGGAAGGGTTCGGCGATCTTCATGTCATAGTCGAGCACGATCCGCCCCGCGCTGGTCAGGCGGTGCGTGCGCTTGGCCATGTCGAGCCATTCGGTGATGCCCCAATTGGGGTACACATGCGCGTTGGCCTCCGCGACCGCGCGGGCGGCGTGCATCCAGGTGGGGTGCCAGGTCGATTTGCCGACATAGCCACGGATCCGCCCCAGCCCTGCGGGATCAAGCTCTGGCCCGACATCGTTGAGCACCGCGCCAGCGATGCGTTCGGGATGGGTCGAGGCCATCAGCATCGTGAGGATGCCGCCCAATGACGTGCCGACCGCGACGAAGCGGTCGAGCTTCAGCGCCGCGACCAGCGCCTCCAGATCCTGGAGATAGGTGAGCGGCACATAGGTCATCGGATCCTTGGCGTACGCGCTTTCGCCGCGCCCGCGCAGTTCGACCGCGATCACGCGCCACTCGCCGGACAGGCGCTCGGCGAGCTTTTCATAGTCGCGCGCGTTGCGGGTCAGGCCGGGGATGCAGATCAGCGGCGGGCGATCCGACCGGCCCGGATAGTCGCGATAGTGCAGCCGCAGTCCGTCGCCGGACCACCAATAGCCATCGGTATAACTGGGCAGGTTGCGCGCGGTCGCCATCGCCCCCCATATCGCCGCATGGCCGATTTCCCGCAAGCGCCCGAATACACCCCCGATCCTGCCGTCCTGAAATTGGGGGACGCCTTCTACGACGCGGTCGATGCCGCCGACTTTCCGCGGACCATATTGCGCTTCCGCAACGATCGTGCGGCGGCGGAGGTGGGTTTGGACGTGCTGAGCGACGACCAGTGGTTGCGCCATTTCGGGCGGTTCGAGGCCCTGCCCGGCAATCTGCCCCGGCCGCTGGCGATGCGCTACCATGGCCATCAGTTCCGGGTGTACAATCCCGAGCTGGGCGACGGGCGCGGGTTCACCTTTGCGCAGATGCGGCGTGGGGCGGACGGCACGCTGATGGAGCTGGGCACCAAGGGTTCGGGCCAGACGCCGTGGAGCCGGTTCGGCGACGGGCGGCTGACGCTGAAAGGCGGTGTGCGCGAGGTGCTGGCGACCGAGATGCTGCAGGCGCTGGGGGTGAACACCTCCCGCACTTTCTCGCTGATCGAGACGGGCGAGGCGCTGGAGCGCAATGACGAGCCCTCCCCCACCCGCTCCGCCGTGCTGGTGCGGATGAGCCATGGGCAGATCCGCATCGGGACGTTCCAGCGGCTCGCCTATCATGGCGATGCCGAGAATATGCGGCGGCTGGTCGATTGGTGCCTGGCCGAACTGTTCGGGGTGACGCCGGTCGAGGATCCGGTCGCGCAATTCTTTGAGCTGGTGGTGGCGCGCACGGCGGCGCTGGCCGGCGAATATATGGTCGCGGGCTTCGTCCATGGCGTGCTCAACACCGACAACATCAACGTGACCGGCGAGAGTTTCGACTATGGCCCGTGGCGGTTCGCGCCGACGTTCGACCCCGGCTTTACCGCCGCCTATTTCGACCATGCCGGGCTGTACGCCTTTGGTCGCCAGCCCGATGCGATATTGTGGAATGTCGCGCAGCTGGCGGTGTCGCTGCGCATCATCAGCGAGGCACCGCCGTTGATCGAGCGGCTGGAGAAGTTCGAAAGCTATTTCAAAATGTTCTACGGCCACCCGCTGCGGCGGCGGCTGGGCATCCGGATGCCGCCGGGGGCGACCGACCCCGATCATGGCTGGGCGTTGAAGGAGGCGATCGAGGTCGCGTTGATGGCGACCGGGGTGTCGATCGACCGGTTCTTCTTCGATGCCTATGGCGGCGCGCTGCCCGACAGCTATGGCGCCGAATGGGATCCGGTGCGTGCCGCGCTGGCCGAATATGACCCCGTTCCTGAGGCGCGCGCGCACCCCTATTTCCAGGCGGGCGAACCCTGTTCGATGCTGATCGAAGAGGTCGAGGCGATCTGGGCGGCGATCGATCGCGGCGACGATTGGGGACCGTTCGATTCCAAGGTCGCAGCGATCCGCGCGATGGGCGCGGCGCTCGACGCTGGCGGGCATGACTGGTGAGGTGGCAACGCCGCGAATTGCTGCTAGAGACAGGCACATCCTCAGGGCCACAAGCGCATAGAAAGACCGAATGCCCGGCACGGAAATCATTTCGACCGAACCTGCGACCGGCGCCGTGCTGTGGCGGCGCGCAAGCGGCGATGTCGACGGAGAGGTTACCAAGGCCCGCGCGAACTGGGCCGAATGGGCCGCGCGCCCGCTCGCCTATCGGATCGAGGCGCTGCGCCGCTTTGCCAATGTCGTGCGGCAGAAGAGCGACGCCTTTACCGACCTGATCGCGCGCGAGACCGGCAAGCCGTTATGGGAAGCGCGGACCGAGGTCGAGACGGTGATCGCCAAGGTCGACATCTCGATCAGCGCCTTTTCGGAACGCACCGGACAGCGGCGGATCGACGCGGCGATGAACACGCGCCTTGCGCTGCGGCACAAGCCGCATGGCGTGCTGGCGGTGCTGGGCCCGTATAATTTCCCGGCGCATCTGCCCAATGGCCATATCGTCCCCGCGCTGCTCGCAGGCAATGCGGTGGTGTTCAAGCCATCGGAAAAGACCCCGGCGACCGGGGCGTTTCTGGTCGAGTGCTTCCATGCCGCTGGCGTGCCCGAAGGGTGCATCCGGTTGCTGATCGGCGGGCCGGACGAGGGCAAGGCGCTGGCGGGCCATGACGGGATCGACGGGCTGCTGTTCACCGGCTCCGCGCGCACCGGCATTGCTTTGAACCGCGCGTTCGCGTCGAAGCCCGAGAAGATTCTGGCGCTGGAGATGGGCGGCAACAACCCGATTCTGGTGTGGGACACCCCCGATCTCTATTCCGCCGCGGTGCTGGTGGTGCAGTCGGCATTCACCAGCGCGGGGCAGCGCTGCACCGCCGCGCGCCGCCTGATCGTCGACGAGAAATTGTTCGAGCCGCTGGTGGGTGAGGTCAACAAGCTGATCGGCCGCCTGATCATCGGCGAGCCGCATGCCGACCCGGCACCGTTCATGGGGCCGGTGATCGACAACGACACCGCCGACCTGTTGACCGAGAGCTTCCTTGAGCTGACCTTCATGGGCGGCAAGCCGCTGCGCCATATGGAGCGGCCGATACCGGGGCGGCCGTTCGTTACCCCGGCGATGATCGACATGACCGATGTGGCGGAAAAGCCCGATGTCGAGCTGTTCGGCCCGATCCTGCAGGTGATCCGCGCCAAGACGTTCGAGGAGGCGATCGCCGAGGCGAACAACACCCGCTACGGCCTGTCGGCGAGCCTGGTGAGCCAGAACCCCAAGCTGTACGACCAGTTCTGGGCCAATATCCGCGCAGGCATCGTCAACTGGAACCGGCCGACCAATGGCGCGAGTTCGTCGGCGCCGTTCGGGGGCATTGGCTGGTCGGGCAATCATCGCCCCAGCGCCTTCTACGCCGCCGATTATTGCGCTTATCCGGTGGTATCGTCGGAAGCGGAGCAGGCACGGGTGTCGATCGGAATCGGGCTGCGCGAGGGCTAACGCCAGCCGGCGTGAGCGGGAATCGCGAATTTATTCAGGTAGATGCGACGAGTTGCGGAACGGGCGCAGCGCCTGTGGATTGAGCGCGCCGTGAAACCGACCGTTCTTGATTCGCCCGCCCCGCCCCGTGCCCAGCGCCTGGCTCAGGAAGCCCGCAACTGCCTGACCATCGCGGTCGGGCATGGCGATGTCGCGTTCACCGCCGAACTGATCGATGAGGCGGTGAAACTGGCCCAGCGCGCCCGCGAACTGTCCAAGGCATAGATTCGCTAGTCGGTCCCCAAGCAACCCTCGGTTGTGGCTGGACCGCCCGACAGCCATCTGGGTGGCATGGTTTCCCTGCTCGATCCCCAGGCGCGTGGGCGCGTCATTCTGGTTGGCGCCGGACCCGGCGATCCCGGCCTGCTGACCGTCCGCGCGGTCGAGGCGCTCAAGTCCGCCGATGTGCTGGTCCATGACGGGCTGGTCGATCCGCGCGTGCTTGACCTCGCCCCGCACGCGCACCGCATTTGCGTCGCCAAGAAGCGGTCGAAGCATACGGTGCCGCAGGACGGCATCAACGCGCTGATCATCGCGCATGTGAAGACCGGCGCGATCGTCGTGCGGCTGAAGGGCGGCGACCCGTTCATCTTTGGCCGGGGCGGCGAGGAGGTCGAGGCGGTGCGCGCGGCTGGCCTGCCGGTCGAAGTCATTCCAGGCGTCAGCGCGGCTTTGGGCGCGGCGGCCGAAGCGATGCTGCCGCTGACCCATCGCGACTGGTCGAGCGCGGTCAGCTTTGTCGCGGGCCAGTGCAAGGGATTGAAGGATCAGGACTGGTCGGGGCTGGCGGGCAAGGGTCGCACGCTGGTCATCTATATGGGCGTCGCGACCTGCCCCGACATTGCCGAGAAATTGATGGGCGATGGCGTGGCGCCGGACATGCCGGTCGCGGTGCTGGAGCGCGCGACATTGCCGGGCAGCCGCGCGATCCGCACGTTGCTCGCCGACCTTGGCCCGATGGTCGAGCGCGAGAAGGTGCAGAGCCCGGCGATCATCGTCGTCGGCGAAGTCGTCGCGCTGTCGGATGCGCAGGACAAGCTCGCCAGCTGGGCGAAAGCGGCGGAGGCACTGGCATGAAATTGCTGACCGGAAACGATCTCGCCACCGGCGACGTGACCTGGTGGACCGGCAGCGGCTGGTCGCGCCACATCGAGGATGCGGTGGATGTCGGCGAGAGCGGCGAGGCGATCGCGCAGGCCGAGGAAGGCGCGCGTCGGGTCAACGGCCCCTATGTGATCGACGCGACCGCGACGCCCGAGGGGCCGCGCCCCGCGCATATCAAGGACCGCATTCGCGCGCTTGGGCCCACCGTGCGCCCGGACCTGACGCTGAAGCCGGCGGACCCGAATGCGGGGAGCTGGGTGATATGAGTTTCCATCGTCGCCCCGGCGCAGGCCGGGGCCGCCATGTTTCGCGGCTCCACGGAGCGGCCCCGGCCTTCGCCGGGGCGACGGAGTAGTCCGATGTACAAATATGACGAATACGACCACTCCATCGTCGCGGCGCGCGTCGAGGAGTTTCGCGATCAGGTGAACCGCCGCCTGGCGGGGCAGATCACCGAGGACCAGTTCAAGCCGCTCAGGTTGATGAACGGCCTGTATCTGCAGCTGCACGCTTACATGCTGCGCGTCGCGGTGCCCTATGGCACGCTCGACAGCCGCCAGATGCGGATGCTGGCGCATATCGCGCGCAAGTACGACCGCGATTACGGGCATTTCACCACCCGCCAGAACATCCAGTATAACTGGATCAAGCTGGAGGACGCGCCCGACATCCTCGCCGAGCTGGCGACGGTCGAGATGCATGCGATCCAGACCAGCGGCAATTGCATCCGCAACATCAGCAGCGACCAATATGCGGGCGCGGCGGCGGACGAGTTGACCGATCCGCGCCCCTGGGCCGAATTGCTGCGCCAGTGGAGCACCTTCCACCCCGAATTCAGCTATCTGCCGCGCAAGTTCAAGATCGCGGTGATCGCGGCAGACGAGGATCGCGCGGCGATGCGGCTGCACGATATCGGGCTGCAGATCGTCGAGCGCGACGGGCGCCATGGCGTGGCCGTCTATGTCGGCGGGGGCATGGGGCGTACCCCGATGATCGCGCCGCTGATCAACGAATTCGTGCCGTTCGAGGACTTCCTGTCCTACATGGAAGCGTGCCTGCGCGTGTACAATCGCTATGGCCGCCGCGACAATATGTACAAGGCGCGGATCAAGATCCTGGTCCATGAGATCGGCGCGGACAAATACGCGCAAGAGGTCGCGGCCGAGTTCATCGAGGTCAAGAAGCTGGGCATCGACCCGCCGCGCGCGGAGTTCGACCGGATCGCGGCGCATTTCGCCGATCCGGCGTTCGAAACCGGCCTGAGCGATGATCTCGACCGCAGCGATCCCGACTTTGCGGTGTGGCTGGACCAGCAGGTCGTCGCGCACAAGCAACCGGGCTATGCCATCGTCAATATTAGCCTGAAGCCGGTCGGCGGCATCCCGGGCGATGCATCCTCGGCCCAGATCGACGCGATGGCGGAGCTGGCCGAGCGCTACAGCTTCGACGAGCTGCGTGTCACCCATGCGCAGAACATCGTGCTGCCGCATGTGCGCAAGGCGGACCTCTATGCGGTGTGGCAGAAACTGGTCGAAGTCGAGCTGGCCGACGCCAATCTCGACCTGATCAGCGACATCATCGCCTGCCCCGGCCTCGATTATTGCTCGCTGGCGAACGCACGCTCAATCCCCGTGGCACAGAAGATCGCGACACGCTTCGCCGATCTCGGGCGGCAGCGTGAGCTGGGCGAATTGAAGCTTAAGATCAGCGGCTGCATCAACGCGTGCGGCCACCATCATGCCGGGCATATTGGCATTTTGGGCGTCGATAAGAAGGGCGTCGAAAACTACCAGCTGTCGTTCGGTGGATCGGGCGCGGAGGACGTGTCGCTCGGCCAGATTACCGGTCCCGGCTTCAGCGAGGATGGCGTGGTCGACGCAGTCGAACGCGCGACCGACGTCTATCTGCGCGAACGCGCGGAGGGCGAACGCTTCCTCGACACCTATCGCCGCATCGGCATGGCCCCGTTCAAGGAGGCGATCTATGGGTAACAATCCCGTCGCCCCGGCGCAGGCCGGGGCCGCCCAGTTCGACGCGATCGCCCGCCTTGTGGCGGCCCCGGCCTGCGCCGGGGCGACGGAGATTTGGGTATGACCGTATCACTCCGCTTCCGCACCGACGAACCGCATGACGAACCGGCGGTGACGCTCGACGCATTCCTCGGTCAGTCCAATGCGACCGCCGTACGCCTTGAATCCAGCGAGGATGCGCGCGCGCTGATCCCGCATCTCGACCGGCTGTCGCTGGTCGAGGTGAGCTTCCCCAAGTTCCGCGACGGGCGCGGTTATTCGGCGGGCCGCATCCTGCGCGAGGCGGGCTATACCGGCGAATTGCGCGCGCAGGGCGATGTGCTGGTCGACCAGATCCCGTTGATGCGCCGCTGCGGCTTCGACAGTTTCGCGCCCGAAGCCCCGGTCGACGAGGCGGTGCTGGCCGCGGCGCTGGCGCGCTACGATCATGTCTATCAGATCGCGGCGGACGGCCAGGTGCCGGTCTGGAAACGGCGGCATGGCTAACGTGGCTGCCCGCAAGATCGACCGGATCGACCTGACGCCGCGTTTCGGCGAGCGCGACGCGATCCGGCTGAACAATCTGTTCCGTGGCGTGCCGACGGAGGAGATGCTGCGCACCGTGCTGACCGAAGCGATGGTCGGCGATGTCGCGCTGGTGTCGTCGTTCGGCGCGGAGAGCGCGGCGCTGTTGCATCTGGTGGCGTCGATCGATCCGGCGGTGCCGGTGCTGTTCCTCGACACCGGCAAGCATTTTCCCGAGACGCTGGCCTATCGCGACACGCTGGTCGAGCGGCTGGGGCTGACCGGGTTGCGTGTACTGACGCCCGACCCGGAATTGCTGGCGAAGAAGGACGGCAGCGGCCTGCGCTGGTCCTATGACCCCGATGGCTGCTGCGAGATCCGCAAGGTGATCCCGCTCGACGCCGCGATGGCGGGGTTCGACGCGAGCATCACCGGGCGCAAGGCGTTTCAGGCGAGCACCCGCAACGCCCTTCCCCGGTTCGAGGTCGACGCGGCGGGCAAGCTCAAGGTCAACCCGCTCGCCGACTGGACCAAGGCGGATATCGAAGTCTATTTCGCCGCGCACGACCTGCCCCGCCACCCGCTGGAGTCGCAAGGCTATCTGTCGATCGGCTGCGCGCCCTGCACCAGCAAGGTGAAGCCGGGCGAAGACCCGCGATCGGGCCGCTGGGTCGGCTGGGACAAGACCGAGTGTGGCATCCATACGCCGGTGGCGGATGGGGACCCGGATCTGCCGGTGTTTTGATCGCTCAGGCGAACAGCGGAGCGACCAGCAGGATCATCAGCATGCTCGCGCTCATGGCGATCGCCGCCTGACCCAGACCAGCGATCAACGAGCGCTGAAGATGTTCGGCGAACCAGCGCGCCTGCACCATGAGGTAAATGAATAACGTTGCCGCGGTGATCCCCAGACCCAGCGGCATTGCCCAGTCGACCCGATGCACGGTCGTCAGCAACGTGCCGATCCCGATCAGCAGCGCGAACGGCGCGGCGGCATAGCATTGCGCATAAAAGGCCGGACGCAGCGACTCCCGCGTCAGACGCTTGCGCTGGGCGCGCACCAGTCGCACCGCGAACATCAGCGGAAAGACGCTGAACACCACGAGGCGCAGGATGACCAGGCTGGTATCGTCCTTCACCAGCGCGGCCAGACCGTGGTTGCTGCGCACCAGAATATTGTCGCCGACGAAAGCGAGCTCGATCGCGTGCGACAGCAGCAGCGAGACGAGCAGAAACAGGGGCGGAGTCAGCGTATCGGTATATTGCTCCGCGGCGTTCTGGTTCAGTTCGCGATCGGAATAGTCCATCATCACCAGCGGACGGCGCAGCACCCGCCACAGGGTTAGCGGATAGAACACCAGCCACGACATCACTTCGTAAAGGAGATCGTCCAAGGATTTGAGCAGGCTCATGAAATGCATCGACGGCACCTTTCGGGGAGCCCGATATGCTCCTAGCCTGACCATGCGCCCGATCGGCGCGACTCGACAAGGTTGAAGCATTCGTCCCCGTTCATTGAGGAGACTTTCGATGCGAAGGACCACCCCCATAACCGCCGCGGCATTGGTCGCAACGCTTGCCCTGGGCAGCGCGGCTCATGCCCAGAACACCCCCTATGACCTGCGCGACATGGTCGGTGCGCGCGCCGGACAGGCGGAGGGCGAGTTGCAGCGGCGCGGCTATAGCTTCGTCCGAAGCCAGACCGGCGACGACCGCAAATGGGCCTATTGGTGGAATGCCGATCGCCGCCTTTGCGTCTCGATCGCCACGGTAGACGGGCGGTATGACTCGATTGTCACTGCGCCTGCACCCGATTGCCGCCAGCAGGCGGACGGCGGGCGACCCGACCGGCCTGACCGGCCGGGCCGACCCGGCTGGGATGACGACCGCCCCGGTCGTCCGGATCGTCCGGGTGCAGGCGACCCCGGTGGCCCCGGCGGCTGGCCCGGCGGACGCCCGATCTCACTCGGCCTCGTATGCTTTGGAGAGGGACAAAAGCCCGCAGTGGCGACCCGCTATGGCTGGCAGTGGAACTGGGACAGCGGACGCTATGATTTCGGCAACCGCACCGAACTGACCCGCCAACAATTCGATGCGTCAGTGATGATCCAGCTGTGGGATGGCGGCGGACGCATTCGCCTGCCGCGATCGCTGATTCCGCCGATCCATTCGGGCGGCACCAACCGCGACGGATGGTGGGATCTGAACGACGTCTACACCGACCGCGGCCAGATCCGCGCGACCTATCGCCTGAATGGGATGAACAAGCCGCGCCTGACGATCGATCGCCGCAGCGGGCGGATCAACATCCAGGGCCTGTCCAGCTATCGCTTCCGCGGCGATTGCGACACGATCGACGGAGCGCGGCACCAGCGGTTCTGAACGACCGGGGGCCGGGCCTTATTCGTACGGCTCGGCCACCATGTTGCCGGCATAGTCGCTGAACCGCGTGAAGCTCGATTCGAAGCTCAGCAGCACCTTGCCGGTCGCGCCGTGGCGCTGTTTGGCGATGATCAGTTCGGCAAGGCCGAAGACACGCTCCATTTCGAGCGCCCATTTGGCGTGATCCTCGAACGTCTTGGGATCGTCGCCTTCGCGCGGGCGCTTGGGCTCGCGGGCGGCAACGTAATAATCCTCGCGGAACACGAACCACACCATGTCGGCGTCCTGCTCGATCGAGCCCGATTCGCGTAGATCCGACAGCATCGGGCGCTTGTCCTCACGGCTTTCGACCGCGCGGCTCAGCTGCGACAGCGCGATGACGGGCACGTTGATGTCTTTCGCCAGCGTCTTAAGGCCGCGGCTGATTTCCGAGATTTCCTGAACGCGGTTGCCGTCGCGGTTGTTACCGCTGCCCTGAAGCAGCTGAAGATAATCGACGATGACGAGGCCGAGTTCGCCGTCATGCTTGGACTGGAGGCGGCGCACGCGGCTGTGCAGCGCGCTGATCGTAAGACCCGCGGTATCGTCGATATAGAGCGGCAGCTGTTCGAGATCGGCCGCCGCCTGCGCCAGCTGGGCGAACTCGGCCTTGCTGATATTGCCCATGCGCAGCGCTTCCGATGCGATGCGCGAGCTTTCGGACAGGATACGCAGCGCCAGCTGATCCGCCGACATTTCGAGGCTGAAGAAGGCGACCTTGGCGCCGATCGATTCCTTGGGGCTGATGCCGAGGCGGATATCGTCCATCATCCGCCGCGCGGCGTTGTAGGCGATGTTGGTGGCGAGCGAGGTCTTGCCCATGCCGGGACGGCCGGCAAGGATGATGAGATCGCTGTGGTGCAGGCCGCCGATGCGGCCGTTGACCGAATCGAAGCCGGTGGTGACGCCCGCGACGCCGCCGCCCGCGCTCTGCGCGCGCTTGGCGTTTTCGAGCGCGATCTTGGTCGCTTCGTTGAAGGATTTGACGGTGTTGGCGGTGCCGCCATCGGCCGCGACCTTGAACAATGCCTCTTCGGCGCGGTCGATTTGTTCGCGCGGGTTGACGTCCTCGCTGGTGTCGAGCGCCTTCTCCACCATGTTGCGGCCGACCGTCACCAGCTCGCGCAGCAGGGCAAGGTCGTAGATCTGCCGCGCGAATTGCCGCGCGCCGATCAGGCCCGCGCCCGATCCGGTCAACTGGGCGAGGTACCCGGGACCGCCCAGGCTCGCCATCCCCTCGTCCTTTTCGAACAAGGGCTTGAGCGTCACCGGCGTCGCCAGCATGTCCTGCTTGCGCAGCGTCTTGATCGCTTTGAAGATGCGACCGTGGACCGGCTCGAAGAAATGCTGGTCCTGCAGCACTTCGACGATGTCGTCGGCAAGCCGGTTGTCGATCATCATCGCGCCGAGCAGCGCCGCCTCCGCCTCCACATTCTGGGGCAGGCGCGGGGCGGCATCCGCCGGGGCGGGGGGAATCGAAGCAAGCGTGGCCATATCCCCCTTTCCCACTCCCGCCGCCGCGGCTCAACCCGCCACAGCCTGTTTATCCTGTGGACGAGACACCCGCGCGCCCGGTAGTGGCACAGCATGGCCGACCCCCGGATCATCGACGTCACGCTGGACGAGCGCACGATCCTGTGGCGCTCGGCGGATATCGAACAGGAGCGGCGGATCGCGATCTTCGACCTGATCGAGGAGAACAGCTTCGCGCCGCAACGCGCCTATCCCGATGGCTATGCCGGGCCGTACCGCATCGCGCTGTCGGTGCCGGAGGGGCGGTTGCAGCTGGACATCAAGCGGGAGGATGACAGCGCGCTGGAGAGGCTGATCCTGAGCCTCGCCGCATTCCGCCGCCCGATTTGCGATTATTTCGCGATCTGCGACAGCTATTTCCAGGCGATCCGCAGCGCGACGCCGACACAGATCGAGACGATCGACATGGCGCGGCGCGGCATTCACGACGATGCCGCGCGGCTGTTGATGGAGCGGCTCGACGGCAAGATCGCGGTCGATCACGCGACCGCGCGGCGCTTGTTCACGCTGATCTGCGTGCTCCATATCAAGGCATGAAGGCATTGCGCATCTGGGGCGGGGTCATCCTGGCGCTGGCGCTGGTCGGCGTGTGCGCGTGGATGTGGGCGATTGCCTGGGCCCCGGCGCGCAGCGACTATGCGCAGCAGGGCATCGACGTGTCGGACGAAGCGGGGAAGATCGACTGGTTCACCGCGCGCAGCAGCAATCTCGATTTCGCCTATGCCCGCGCGACCGTGGGCGCCGATGTGCGCGACGCGCTGTTCGCGGAAAACTGGGCGGGGATTTACGAGGCGGGGATCCGGCGCGGAGCGCTGCACGCATTCTCCTTGTGCCAGCTGGCGAGCGATCAGGCAGGGAACTTCACCGCGACCGTGCCGCGCGATGCCGATGCGCTGCCGGTGGCGATCGATCTGGCGTTCCGCGACGATTGCCCCGCCCGGCCCGAGCGCGACGTGGTGCTGGTCGAGCTGCGCCAGCTCGCCGCGACGATCGAGACGCATAGCGGCAAGCCGGTGATCCTGCGCATCAGCCCGGATTTCGAAGCGCATTATCAGGTGAGCGGCGCGATCGATCGGCCGCTGTGGAGCACCGGCATGTTCTTTCCGCCGGCCTATTCCGCCCGCCCGTGGCGGCTGTGGCAGGCCAGCACCATCCGCCGCATCGAAGGGGCCGAGCGCCCCGTAAACTGGAACGTTATCGCCCCATGACCGACACCGAAGCCCCCCGCCTGATCGCCGCCGCACGCGACGCCGCGCGCAATGCGCATGCGCCCTATTCCAACTTCGCGGTCGGTGCGGCGCTGTTGATGACCGATGGCAGCATCGTGACGGGCTGCAATTTCGAGAATGCGAGCTACGGCCTGTCGCTGTGCGCCGAGACGGTTGCGACGGCGAAGGCGAATGCCGAAGGACGGCTGCGCGAGGTGGTCGCGGTTGGGATCATCGGCGGCATGATGACCGACGGCGTGGCGCAGGGCAGCGACCCGATCCGTCCGTGCGGGCGGTGTCGTCAGGTGCTGAACGAGGCGGCGCAGCTGGGCGGGCGCGATCTTGCGGTGTTCTGCGCTGGGGCTGAGGGCGACGCGTATGAGACGCACCGGTTGAGCGATCTGTTGCCGCATGCCTTCGGGCCGGGGGATTTGGGGATTGGCTAAGCGGGGTTGTTGACGGGCAATCCGGTCGCTTTCGCCACCTTGCACGAGACCTCATCCAGCGTTGCCATCAAGCGGTTGATCCGCGACCAGGACGCGGCGCATTCCGGCGCATAGCGTGTCGTGAGATACTCACGCCCGTCATGGAGCGCGCGCAAGTGATCCGCAGTCCGTTTGCGAAGCACGATGCCGAAGGCGAATGCGAGCGCGCACCGGCGCGCGAGGTCGTGTTGAAGGGCGCGAATCGCAGCAGGTTCAAGGCCGCGATATAGCAGCAGGCCGTTCAGCTGCAGTTCGATCGCCTGAAGCGCAAGAAGCCGTGCGGGCGCCCAGGTCGCAGGATTACCACGCTGGCCGCGCTGCAGGAGGTGGTGCGCGGCTGCGCGATACTCTTCCGCCAGCGCGAGCACTTGCTCGGCACTGGCGTCGGTCCCGGGGTAGATGGGCCGCATCTCCATTGCAGCAGCATGGTTCGCCAAAATTCAACACGGGGTTAAGGCGCCGCTACAGCGGTGACGCTTGCTCTTTAAAGAACGGCACGCGAAAGGTGGTCGCTGCTGGGTAGGGACTATTGATGAGCATTCTTTCCGACATCTGGATTCGCGAACAGGCCACGCAGCACGGCATGATCGAGCCGTTTGTGGAGGCGCAGCGGCGGGAGGGGTGTATCTCTTACGGCCTGTCGTCGTACGGCTATGACGCGCGGGTGGCGGACGAGTTCAAGATCTTCACCAATATCGACAGCGCGGTGGTGGACCCGAAGGATTTTTCGTCGACCAGTTTCGTCGATCGCCAGACCGATGTGTGCATCATTCCGCCCAACAGTTTCGCGCTGGCACGGACGGTCGAGTATTTCCGGGTGCCGCGCGACGTGTTGGTCATCTGCCTTGGCAAATCGACCTATGCGCGGTGCGGGATCATCGTCAACGTGACGCCGTTGGAGCCCGAATGGGAGGGGCATGTCACGCTGGAGTTTTCCAACACTACGCCATTGCCCGCTAAAATCTATGCCAATGAGGGCGCGTGCCAGTTCCTGTTCCTCAAGGGGAACGAGCCGTGCGAGACGAGCTATGCCGACCGGGCGGGCAAATATATGGGCCAGCGCGGCGTGACGTTGCCGCGGTTGTAGGGGAATTCGAACCCCATAATCCTTCCCCGCAAGGGGGAGGTGTCGCCGTAGGCGACGGAGGGGGAGGACGGCTTCGTCCTATCCCTCTTGCCCCCATCTCCGCGTGTTGGCTTCCTCCCCCTCCGTCATGCTGCGCATGCCACCTCCCCCTTGCGGGGGAGGATTGAGGAGCGGAAGCCCGATACCCTTACCGGCGCGCCATCTGGCCGGCGTCGAGCAAGCGGATGCCGCGTTGGGCGACGGCGTGCGAGGCGGTGACCTGACCATCCGCCACGTCCATCGCCACCGGCTTGAGTGCGAGCACGCGATGATAGAGCGCGCGCGCTTCGGCCACCCGCCCGGTGCGCGCATAGACGGCAGCAAGATTGAGCATCACTTCCGGACGCGCGGGGAAGATGCGCTGTTCGGCGAGCAGCTTGCGCTCGGCGAGATCATAGTCGCCCGCCGCGATCGCGAGATGGGCATTGGGTTGTTCGGCAGATTGGGCCTGCACCGCCGGGGTCATCGCCAGCGGTGCAGCCAGGACAATCGATGCGAGGATCTTATGCACTGCACGCTCTCCTAATATTACAGTTCAATGACACATTGGTGTCATTAATGTTTCAGGGGCGCAAATGCGTTGATTGCAATCGTCACGGTCAGCCGCAAGCTCTTGGCAGCACAATAAAAAAGGGCGGCCCGAGGGCCGCCCTTTGATGTCCGTTCGGTTCGCCGCAGCGATCAGAACGCTGTCCGGTACTGCTCATTCCCGACAAAGCCGAGCTTCGTCACGGCCGACCGCTTGATCACCGCCAGCACCTCGTCAACGCGCTCATAGCGCGCCTCGGGGTTCGGCTGGAAGTGCAGCTCCGGCTCCGGGCTGATCTGAATACTCTGGTCGAGATACTGCCGCAGCGTCACCAGATCGATCTCGCTGCCGTTCCAATAGACGCGACCATCGGGTTCGATCGTGACCTTGTTCTTCTGCGGTTGGACTGGGTCCATCGGTCGATCCGGCGAAGGCTGAGGAAGATCGACCTTCACCGCGTGCGACTGGGGCGGGATGGTGACGATCAGCATGATGAGGAGGACGAGCATGACGTCGATCAACGGCGTCGTGTTCATCTCCATCATCGGCTCGCCATCACTCTTACCGGCGCTCATTCCCATGGTGTGTACTCCTGAACTTCGGGCTTACTGGGCGCCCAGTTGCGGCTGCGAGATGAAGCCGACTTTGACGAAGCCCGCGCTCTGCATGGTATAAACGACGCCGCCGATGCACTTGTACGGCGCGTTGGCGTCGCCGCGGATGTGCACTTCGGGGATATCGTCCGGCTTGAGATTGGCCTTGCCGACCCGGTCGACCACCGCCTGCAGATTGTCGCTTGCACGCTTCAGCAGTTCCGCGCTGGTGATCGGGGTCATCTGCCAGAACACCTGGCAATTGCCGCTCGCATCGCCGCGCACCGCAAGCAGGACGTTCTCCGGCTTGGTTTCGGTCGGTTCGAACGCCACCTTGGGCAGTTCCAGCTCGACCGACTGAATCGCGACGGGAATCGCGATCAGGAAGATGATGAGGAGAACCAACATGACGTCCACCAGGGGCGTCGTGTTGATGTCCGACATCGGTTTTTCTTCGGCGCCATCGCCGCCTACACTCATCGCCATTGGCGCAATCCTATCTTTCGCATCCTGTCCCCGGACCCAGATGGTCCGGCGGGTGACCGTGCGGCGCGGCTGCCCGCCACCGCACGGTCAATCAGTCGAAGCTTCAGGCCTTGGCAGTGGTCGCGACCGGCGGCGCCTTCGGCGCAGCCTTCGCACCCTTCACGGCCGGACGGACGCGACCGTCCGACGCCAGGTGGCCAAGCACGTCGTTCGAGAACGAACCCAGCTGTTCGGCGATCCGCTTGTTGCGGGCCTGCAGCCAGTTATAGGCAAGCACGGCCGGGACCGCGACGACGAGGCCGAGTGCGGTCATGATGAGCGCTTCACCGACCGGGCCGGCGACGGTGCCGATCGACGCATCGCCCGCCGCACCGATCTTGATCAGCGCGCGGAAAATGCCGACGACGGTACCGAACAGACCGATGAACGGAGCGGTCGAACCCACGGTCGCGAGGAAGGCGAGACCGCCGCTCAGCTGCGAGTTGATCGCGTCTTCCGAACGCTTGAGCGAGCCGTGCAGCCAGTCATGCGCTTCGATCGGATCGGTCAGTTCCTTATACTGGTCCTGCGCGAGCAGCGCATCGTCGACGATCTGGCGATAGGCCGAGTTCTTTTCGAGCTTCGCCGCGCCTTCACGCAGACTGCCCGACTGCCAGAAGGTCGCCCGGACGCGCTGATACTGGTTCAGCACCTTCTGCTGCTCGAACACCTTGGTGAACAGGATGAAGAGCGAGAAGAACAGCATGACGGTCAGGATGGCGGCGGTGCCCCAGGCGATCACGCCGCCTTCGTTCATGGCGTGCAGGATGTCGAAGTTCGTGGCGGGGGCCGGTGCGGCAGCGGCTCCGGCGAGGATGGTGGTGAACATGTGCGGTTCTTTCCCTATCAAATAACGATTGTGATGTCGGTGTCCGGGTCAGGCGTGCGGAGCACGCCCGCCCATCAGTCTTCGAGCTGCCAGCGGAAACGGAGCGACTTGGATCCACCTGCGACCGGGTTCCCCGCCGCGTCGAGCGCGGGCGAGTAGCGACCACGACGGGTCACCAGGCTGCAGGTCGCGGAATCCAGCGCGGACGAACCCGACGAGTCGGTCACCCGGCAATTTTCGATGCGCCCCTGGGCGTTGATCGAAAAGGTGATGCCGACCGAACCCTCGTCGCCGGCACGACGTGCGGCGGGCGGATAGTCGTCCGGCGTGACCCACGACCCCGGATTGCCACGCGCGGCAGCGGCCTTGCTGATCGCAGGCGGCGGCGGCGGTGCGGGCGGCGCCGGAGGTGCCGGCGGCGCAGGTGGCGTCGTCGGCTGGAATGGCGGCGGGGTCGGCGACGTCTGCATCGGCGGCGCCTGAGTCGGCGTCTGCACGAGCGGCGGCGGCGCAACCACGGTCGTCGGCGGTGGCGGCGGGACCGGAGAATCCGGCGGCGGCGGCGGCGGAGGCACTTCCTCAGGCGGAGGTGGCGGCTCCTGGACCTCGAAGACTTCCATCTCCTCGGCCTTTTCCTTGATATATTTGTAGGCGAGCCCGGTCACGAACACGTACCCGAGAATGGCGAGGATGACCGAGACGACCACGATCGCCACGATCCGACTGCCTCCTACATCACGATCTGCGTAGGCCATTCAGCAACTAAACTCCTTCATTCGCCGCGCCGTTGCCCGGCACCCTGGCATCATTGTCGGCGTGGCTCTCCCGGTCGGGCAATCGTAAGACCGACCGGCGGCGGCGCGAGTCCTATCGCGGCGGTTTGCGCGACGCAAACGCTTTGTCGGACGTAATAAACGTATAATCCGCACGTGGCAGAAATATTTCTGTATGCTGCTGGGACATTGCCTTAGAATGAATGGCATGTTTCGTCCCCGTATCGTATCGCTTTGTGCCGCATTTTTCGCGGCTTCCCCGGCGCTGTTGCCGCCCGCCGCGGCGCAGCTCGTCGCCGAATCCGGGGTGGTGCTGCCACCCTATGCACAAATTGCGGATCGGGTGGTCGGTGCGCCGGCGATCCTCGACGTGCGGATTCGCAGTGCGACGCGAATCAAGGGGCCGGAGGCCGCCAACGTCGCCGCAGGGCACCAGCGATTCTATGTCGAGGCGGATGTGCTGGCGCTGATTCGCGCCGATGCGCCGCTGCCGACGCGGGTTGGCTATGTCGTCGATGTCCCGCTCGATACGCGCGGGCGAGCACCCAAGCTCAACAAGCGCCGCGTGCTGCTGTTCGCGCGCCCGGTCGCGGGTCAGCCGACGATGATTCAGCTCACCACGCTCGACGGACAGCGCGACTGGAGCGCCGAGCTCGACGCGCTGATCCGGCGGATCGCGCGCGAAGTGGTCGCCCCGGATGCGCCGCCGGCGATCACCGGCCTGGGCAATGCGTTTCATGTGCCGGGATCGCTGCCGGGCGAAGGCGAGACCCAGATTTTCGTACAGACCGCCAATGGCGCGCCGATCTCGCTGTCGATCCTGCGCCGGCCGGGCGAGCAGAAGCGCTGGGCAGTGGCGCTGGGCGAAATCGTCGACGATGCCGCCGCCGCGCCGGCGCGCGACACATTGCTCTGGTATCGCCTCGCCTGCGGCCTGCCGCGCGCGCTGCCCACGAGCAGCCTGGCGGACGAAGATCCGGCGAATATCGCGGCGGCGCGGGAGGATTACCGGTTCGTCCTGGAGCAGCTGGGGCCGTGCCGGCGGTAAGTTAGGCGACTTCTCAATCCTCCCCGGCACGGGGAGGGGGACCAGCGAAGCTGGTGGAGGGGGCCCGAGGCAAGGGACTCCGGTGCCTCGGGCCCCCTCCACCACGCCGCTTCGCGTCGCGGTCCCCCTCCCCGTTCCGGGGAGGATTTATAGATGGATCGCCCCTTACTTCCGATACCGCACCAGCGTGATGCCGATCCGCTCGTCCGCCTCGGCAATGGCGAGCTTGACGATCTCGACCTCGACCCGCTGGATGCGTGCGTCGCCGGTCATCAGCGTTTCGACGATATGATCCGCCACCCCCTCGATCAGGGTGAAATGCACGCCCTGCGGCAGCGCGCCGGTCGCGGCGTGCTTGAGGTCGAGATAGGATTTCGATGCGTCGAGCGGCGTGTCCGGCCGGAACGGGTCGCCCGGCGCCATGTCGACGGTGATCGAGATGCGCAGCGGCTGAGGCAAATGCGTCTCTTCGGAATAGACGCCGGTGAGAACCTGAACCTCGAGATCGCGAACCTGAAGCTGAAGAAGGTCGTGCAACGAAAAACCCCTCGGGGAAACTGATCGCGCGCCCATAGGCCCGGCCCCCGCAAACGGCAATGGCCGTTCAGGCCGACGCGCTGGGCCGGGCGCTTGCGTCGCCATGCCAGCGGCGCAGGTTGCCCAGATGCTCCGGCACCGCGAGCTTCGCAGCACGCGCGAAATCCACGGTCACAAGCGCGGTGATGTCGGCAAAGCTATAAGCCTCACCCGCGATCCACGGCCGGTCGGCCAGCCGCGCGTCGAGCGCCTCGACAAAGCCATCCCACATGATCGCGCCGCGCGCGGCGAGTTCGGGGATCTGCGCGACGCTGAGCCCGGCATTGGGGATCGCATGATCCTTGAACGCGCTGGTGGTGTTGCGCAGCACATAGACGACGGCGGCATAGCCATCCCCCTCGATCCGCCGGGTCCAGCTTTCGATCCGGCCAATCTCGATCGGCGTGCGCCCGAACAGCGGCGGCTCCGGATGCAGCGCCTCGAAATAGCGGCAGATCGCCGCCGATTCGCACAGCACCTCGCCATCGTCGAACTTCAGCGCGGGCACCGCGCCGCGCGGGTTGATGCGCAGATAGGCGTCGGCAAGATGCTCGCCCGAGCGCAGATCGACCGCCTCGCGCGGCACCTCTACCCCCTTTTCGGACAGGAAGATGCGGACCCGGCGCGGGCTGGGTGCCCAGGGTGCGTCATACAGCTTCACCGATGTGTCCCCTTATTCCGCTATGCCTGACGTGCGTTCGGGGCTAAAGGCGCGCGCCCCCGGCGTCCATCCCCCGGGCTGCTGGAGATTGCCACTGTTCGAGCTGGTGCCCCTGTCGGACGTTTATCGGGACGCGGTCGAACATCTGCTCGACCGGGTGTTCGGGGACGATCGCCATGGCCGCACCGCCTATCGCCTGCGCGACGGCGTGGCGGCAGTTCCGGCGCTGAGCTTTGCCGCGGTCGAGGCCGGGACATTGGTCGGATCGATCCAGTGCTGGCCGGTCGAACTGGCGCGCGACGATGGCAGCGTGACGCCGATGGTGCTGGTCGGCCCGGTCGCGGTCTCGCCCGAGCGGCAGAATGTCGGAATCGGCCGCGCGCTGATGTGGAAGGCGATCGCGGGCGCGGGCGACGCCGTGCTGATGCTGATCGGCGACCATGACTATTATGCGCAATTCGGGTTCGATGCCGCGCGGACGGGTGCGTGGCGGCTTCCGGGGCCGTTCGAGCGGGAGCGGCTGCTGGCGCGCGGTCCTGCGCCAGACATGCCTGGAGTGGTGGGGCCGCGGCGGTAGGGCGTAAAGTCATCAATGGCGGCTATCAGGATGGCGGTCGAATGGCTGCGGTCGCGCGGGAAGCGGGCATACCCTACCCCCGTCATGCTGAACTTGTTTCAGCATCCACCCTTCCATCCGCTGCTGCGTCGCCTGCGGGGACGTGGACCCTGAAACAAGTTCAGGATGACGGAGTAGAAGGACGGCTGCTTCCGCTCTCGGGCAGGCAGTGTCATCGCGGCAACGGCGGAAAGTGGGTGGAAAGCTGCCATTAGGGTAAGATAGTCACCTTGCCGATTGGAGTTCCCGGCGGCAGATCCTTTACTTGTTCGTGGAGCTGCCCCGCTATGTGAAGCTTCACGACGAAAGAGAGCTTCTCCATATCACTGACGTCCATCTTTCCACCGATGATGGGAGCGAGCTTGAAATCGTAACACTCGCCGGGTTCGAGCAAGAGTCCCCGGTTCCGCGCCCCAATGACTAAGCCCCCTAACAACAGACTGTCCCTAGCGTCCGCATCCTGCAGCGTAGCCGTAAGGTCCGGGAGAGAAGCGGCTACCTTTGAAAGCTTCCCCTCTATCGTGTCGATCTGGTGGATTGCACCAACGTCGTCCCGGAAGAACACTTCCCCGAACGCGGAGACAGCAATGGCCGTGAGGCCGGACAGCCCCACCCAGCGCCAACCGTCGAGACCGCGCAATATATCGACGGCTGGTATGTCGATGAAGAGGTGGGCAAGCTCCGGTGGCCCGCCGATTGAAATCAACTCGACCGGAAGGTCGATGTCCCCCGCATCCTTACGCTTACCGCTGAACCAATCCGTCAGACCCATAGCGCCTCCACGGGCCAAGCTTGGCCGCTCGCGCTAATGTCCGCAACGGGGTCGTTAGCCGATCTGCCGGTTATTTGATTCTACGACCTGTTTAGCCCGACGTTCAGTCAACGCCGCCAATGCCCCCGGGGCGAAGATCGCTGACCCCGACCCTTTACCCCGACGCCCAAAAGCGCCTAACGCCACTCCAATGCCGATGACCCCGCCCCCCGACCTCGCCAGCCTGTCGCTCGCCGAGATTGCGCGGCTGGCGGACGAGCAGAAACTGCCCCCGGTCGACAGCTGGAATCCCGAGCATTGCGGGCATAGCGACATGCGCATCGCGCGCGACGGGACGTGGTTTCATCAGGGGTCGCCGATCGGGCGCCCGGCGATGGTGCGGCTATTCGCGTCGATCCTGCGGCGCGAACCCGATGGCCGCCATGTCCTGGTCACCCCCGTCGAAAAACTCGACATCGAGGTCGAGGACGCGCCGTTCGTCGCGGTCGAGATGAAGGTCGAGGGTGCGGGCGACGCGGCGCGGATTGCGTTCCGGCTGAACACCGGCGACCTGATCCCGGCCGGGCCTGAGCACGCGCTGCGCTTCGAGGAGCATGACGACGGCCCTCACCCCTATCTGCACGTGCGACGCGGGCTGGAGGCGCTGGTGGCGCGGCCGGTTTATTATGAGCTGGCGGCGCTGGCGCTGGAGAATGGCTCGAACCCGCCGGGGGTGTGGAGCAACGGCGCGTTTTTCGCGATGACCCCGGCATGACGCTGGCGGAGCGGCTGCGCGCCGCGCTCGATGCCGAGCATGACGATGCGCCCGAGCTGATCGTCGGCGATGTGCTGGACGAGGCGATCGCGGCGGATGGCGTGCCGATGCCCGCCGCCGTGCTGGTCGCGGTGACCGACCGCCCCCGCCCCGGCCTGATCCTGACCCAGCGCACCGACACGCTGCGCCGCCATGCCGGGCAGGTCGCCTTTCCGGGCGGGCGGATCGACGCGGGCGACGCCGACGCGACCGCCGCCGCGTTGCGCGAAGCGTGCGAGGAAATCGGGCTGGAGCCGGATGCCGCGCAGGTGGTTGGCCTTGCCGACCGCTACCGCACCGTCACCGGGTTCGAAGTGCAGCCGGTCGTCGCGGTGATCCCGCCCGATCTGGTTCTGACACCGCAACCGGGCGAGGTCGCGGCGATCTTTGAAGCGCCGCTCGACTATGTGCTCGACCCCGCCAACCAGCTGCAATCCAGCGTCGAGTGGCAGGGTCGCGATCGGCATTATTACGAGATCATGTGGCAGGAATTTCGGATCTGGGGCGCGACGGCGGCGATGCTGGTCAATCTGTCGCGGCGGCTGAAGTGGACAGCGTGAAGCTCCCCGATGCGCCGTGGCGGCACTGGCCGGGGCTGGACCGGCTGACCGCTGCGCTGGGGCCGGGCAATGCCCGCGTGGTCGGTGGCGCGGTGCGCGATACGCTGCTCGGCATCCCGGTGTCCGACGTCGATATCGCGACGCCGCTCGACCCGCAGGAGGTGATCCGGCGGCTGGAGCGCGCCGGGATCAAGGTCATTCCGACCGGGCTGGCCCATGGCACGGTGACCGCGGTGAGCAGCGGGACGGTGGTCGAGGTGACGACGCTGCGCCGCGACCTCGAAACCGATGGCCGCCACGCCACCGTCGCTTTTACCGATGACTGGAAGGAAGACGCCGCGCGGCGCGATTTCACGATCAACGCGCTCTACGCCGATCCGGCAACAGGTGCCGTGTTCGACTATTTCGACGGGCTTGCCGATCTGGAGGCGCGGCATGTGCGCTTTATCGGCGATCCGCTGCGCCGCATTGCCGAAGACCATCTGCGCATCCTGCGCTTCTTCCGCTTCCTCGCCCGGTTCGGCGACAGCCCCGATCCGGCATCGCTCGACGCCTGCACCGCGCGCGCCAACGACCTGATGGCGCTGTCGCGTGAGCGGATCGCGGACGAACTGCTCAAGCTGGTCGTCGCGAAGGACGCGGTGCGCGTGATCGCACTGATGCTGGAGCGCGGAATTTTTCGCCCCGTCATCCCGGAAATCGTTGCGGTCGAACGACTTGCGCGGGTCGCGGCGCTGGAGGCGGAAGCAGGGCTGGAGCCGGACCCGATCCGCCGCCTCGCCGCCCTGCTGCCCGCCGATGCCGCCGTCGCCGAATCGGTCGGCGCACGGCTCAAGCTCTCCAACGTCCAGCGCAAGCGGCTGATCGCGGCCACGGACGCCGACCTGTTCGGCGCCCCCCGCGCCGCCGCCTATCGGCTGGGGCGAGACGAAGCGATCGACCGGTTGTTCCTGTTCGATTGCCCGACCGCCGTGGCGGATGCGCGCGACCTGACCGGGTGGGACATTCCGCGACTGCCGATCAGCGGCGGCGCGTTGATCCAGCGTGGTCTATCCAAGGGTCCGGATGTCGCCCGCGCGCTGCGAGCGGTGGAAAATCAGTGGGTAGCCGAGGATTTCCCCGGTGACGACCGTGTCGCGCAGATTGCCGACGCGGTGGCGGATCAGGCGTTGCGTTCGAGCAGCAGCGAATAAGCCTGATCGATGCAGAGCGGGCGCGAATAGAGGAAGCCCTGCCCGTAATTGCAGCCCAAAGCCGCGAGCGTCTGGGCGAGTTCATTGGTCTCGATCCCCTCGGCCGTGGTCTGCATGCCCAGTGCCTGAGCGAGGCTGAGGATCGCGCGGACGATCGCCACCTTGTCGCGGTCGGCGAGCATGCCGGAGACGAAGCTGCGATCGATCTTGAGCACGTCGATCGGCAGTTTCTGAAGATAGGCGAGGTTCGAATAGCCGGTGCCGAAATCGTCCATCGCCAGCGTGGTGCCGAGGTCCTTGAGCGCCTGCATCGTCTGGGCGATGCGGTCGGGATCGGTGACCAGTGCGCTTTCGGTGAGTTCCAGCGTGATCTTGCGGCCATCGACGCCATTGGCCTCTAGCGCGGCCTGAACCATCGGGGCGATCTGGTCGCGCTGCAACTGGATCGCTGACAAATTGACCGCGACCTTGACCCCGCAATCGCCGCCCGCGCGCGCGTCCCATACCGCCATCGCCCGCGCCGCTTCGTGCATTGCCCAGCGACCGAGCGGGACGATCAGCCCCGACTCCTCGGCGACCGGGATGAACTCGACCGGGGACAGTGCGATGCCGCTTTCGGTGGTCCAGCGCGCCAGCGCCTCGAACGACACGATCTTGCCCGAGGCCAGGTCGCAGATCGGCTGGAAATTGAGTGCCAGCGCGCCATTATCGATCGCACGGCGCAGCTCGGTCTCGATGCTGAACTCCTGCCGCACCACGTCGAATGCGCGGGTCTGATAGACTTCGGTGCGGCCCGATTTCTTGGCGCGCTTCATCGCAAATTGTGCGTGGCGGATCAGTTCTTCGGCGTCGCCGCGCTCCCCCTCGCCGATCGCGATGCCGATCGCGCAATCGACGCGGATCTCGAAATCGGACAGGCGGAACGGGCTGGTCAGTGCATTCTGGATGCGCTTGGCGACATGCAGCGCGTCCTGCAGCCCCTCATCGAGTTCGAGGCGGATCGCGAATTCGTCGCCACCGGTGCGCGCGAGCACGTCATGGCCGCGCAGCGCGCCCTTCACCCGACGCGCGACCGAGATCAGCAGCTCGTCGCCGGCTAGGCCACCCATGCACGCGTTGATGCGGCTGAACCGGTCGAGATTGATGACCAGGATCGCGAATCGCTCGATCCCGCCCTGCTCGATCTCTGCCTCCAGATCCTCACCGAAGCCTGCACGGTTGGGCAGGCCCGTGAGGCTGTCGGTCAGCATTTCGCGGCGCAGACTGCGCTGGGTGCGCAGTTCGGAGGTATGGTCGATCAGCGTGACGAGGCAGCGGCCATTGTCGCGTTCGGTGCTGCGGCGGGCGAAACGGACGCGGAAGAAGCGCGCATCGACCGCATCGCCCAACTCCCAGTCGAATTCGCAATCATTGGTATCCGAATCGAGGAAACTGCCGATCCGCGCGCCGAGCTGGCGAATCACCGGCGAGAGATCGGCGGTGGTGCCAAGGCCGGCGAGGCGGAAGGGGCGGTTGACCGATTCGAAGACCAGCCCGTGCGCCCCGCGTTCCACAACTGCGGCAGGAATCGGGAGCAAATTGAGCGTTTGCGCGGTGCTGGACGGGCCGAGGACACGCGGATCCGGCCCCGTCACTGGGACGGGCACGGGGACTGGCTTGTCCTTCCGGCGGCGCGATAACAACATCACCAAAGCGGGTTAGGGTCATTTGGTTAAGCGGTGCTGAAGACGCGTCCCTGTGACGCCCGCTGCCGGAAACGACTTGCCCTGATTAAAAGCGGTTATCGCGCGGAAAGCCGACCGGCGGCATCCGCCCCGCCGCACCGCGCGCCGCGCGCCACGGGGCCAGGTCAGCCTCGGTCCGCGTCCGCCCCTGTTCGCCCCCCATCCGCCAGCTGAGGCCATCGGCGAAGCGGAAGGTGACCGCGTCGGACAGGCCGCCATCGCGGTAGCGCTGGAGCTGCACCCCCTGCCCGCGCGCCAGTTCGGCCAGTTCGGTCATCGGGAAGACGAGCAATTTGCGGTTGTCGCCGATCACCGCGACATAGTCATCCTCCGCTCCGACCGGGCGCACCAGCTTTAGCGTGGCGCCAGTGCGCGGGGTGACGACCTGCTTCCCCTTGCGCGTTTCGGCAAGCACATCCTCCGCCTTGACCAGGAAACCGCGGCCGTCGGTGGCAGCGACGAGCAGCTTCGGCGCCGCGCTCGCCGGGAACAGGCCGACGATGCCGGTCCCGCCGTCCAGGTCGATCATCAGCCGCACCGGCTCGCCAAAGCCGCGCCCGCCGGGCAGCTTGTCGGCGGCGAGCGTGTAGAAGCGGCCATTTTCGGCGGCGAGCAGCAGCTTGTCGGTCGTCTGCGCGTGGAAGGCGATGAACGGGCCGTCGCCTTCCTTGAACTTCGCCGTCTCCGCGCTCGCCAGTTCGGCATGACCCTTCAGCGCGCGGATCCAGCCGCGTTGCGACAGGATGACGGTGATCGGCTCGCGCTCGATCATCGCCTCAAGCGGGATTTCACGCGCTGGAGCGGCCTCGGCCACGACGGTCCGGCGCGCGCCGAGCGCGGTTTCGGGGCCGTAGCGGTCGCGCACCTTGGTCAGGTCGCGCTTCATCCGGGTGCGCTGCCGCGCCTCGCTCGACAACAGTGCCTGAAGCTCAGCCTGTTCCTTGGCCAGCGCCTCGCGCTCCTTGCGCAGTTCCATTTCCTCAAGCTTGCGCAGCGCGCGCAGCCGCATGTTGAGGATCGCCTCGGCCTGGCGGTCGGTCAGCTCGAACTCGGCCATCATCACCGGCTTGGGCTCATCCTCGGTGCGGATGATCGCGATCACCCGATCGAGGTTGAGGAAGGCGATGATATAGCCGTCGAGCAGCTCCATCCGGTCCGCGATCTTCTGGAGCCGGTGTTCGCTGCGGCGGCGCAGGACGATGAACTGGTGGTCGACCCAGGCGGCGATTGCCTGTTTGAGGCTCATCACGCGCGGGGTGCGCGTGTGGTCGAGCACGTTGAGGTTGAGCGACACGCGCACCTCAAGGTCCGACAGGCGGAACAGGCTTTCGATCAGCGTGTCGGGATCGACGGTGCGCGCGCGCGGTTCGAGCACGATGCGGATTTCGGCATCGGATTCGTCGCGGACGTCGGCGAGGATCGGCAGCTTCTTGTCGTTGATCAGCGCTGCGATCTGTTCGATCAGCTTGCCCTTCTGCACGCCGTACGGGATTTCGGTGACGACGATCTGCCACGTGCCGCGCCCCTGATCCTCCAGCGCCCATTTTGCGCGGACGCGGAAAGATCCGCGCCCGGTGGCATAGGAGTCGGCGATCGCTGACGGGCTGTCGACGACGATGCCGCCGGTCGGGAAATCGGGGCCGCGGACATGTTCCAGCACCTGCGCGTCGCTGGCGTTCGGCTGGTCGATCAACAGGATTGCGGCGTCGATCAGCTCGGCGGCGTTGTGCGGCGGGATGCTGGTCGCCATGCCGACCGCGATCCCGCTGGCGCCATTGGCGAGCAGGTTGGGGAAGAGGCCGGGGAACAGCTCGGGCTCATGATCCTCACCATTATAGGTCGGGCGGAACTCGACCGCATCCTCGTCCAGCCCGTCCATCAGGTCGATCGCGACCTGAGTCAGCCGCGCTTCGGTATAGCGATAGGCGGCGGCGTTATCGCCGTCGATATTGCCGAAATTGCCCTGCCCGTCGACCAGCGGGTAGCGCAGCGCAAAGGTCTGCGCGAGGCGGACCATCGCGTCATAGACCGACTGGTCGCCATGCGGGTGGTATTTGCCGATCACGTCGCCGACGACGCGTGCACATTTCTTGTACGCTTCGTTCGGGTTGAGCCTGAGGCCGCGCATCGCCCACAGCAGGCGGCGATGCACCGGCTTCAACCCGTCGCGCACATCGGGGAGCGAGCGCGCGGTGATGGTCGACATCGCATACACAAGGTAGCGTTCGGACAGGGCGCTATCGAAGGGGGCGTCGACGATCGCGTTGAAGGGGTCGGTAAGGTCGGTGGCCATCCCGATGGCGATAGCAACGCTGCCCCGCCGGGACAAATCAGAAACGCGGCGCGGGTGCGCTTCCCGATTCGGCACAGCGGCGCAGACTCGCCCTTCCGGCGGTTAACCATCTCGCCTATCGTTCCGCGCACGGACCGCAGGGGGACTCGAATGCGAATCGTAGCGGCATTGCTGGCAATCGTGGCGCTGGCCGGGTGCGAAGCCGCGCCCAAAAAGGATCAGGACAAGATCAGCACCGAGGCCGTTGCAGCGCTCACCGCGACCGGCGGGGCGTTCGACTATCGCTATGCGTACAAGGTGCCGGGCAATCATGTGAAGGCAGTGGTGGAATCGCATGCCGCGGGCTGCGACAAGCTGGGCCCGGCGCGGTGCCGCATCCTGTCGCTGCGCTATCGTGTCGATGAGGCGAACCGGATCGCGGCGACGCTAACCTTCCGCATTGATCCTTCCGTTGCGCGCAATTTCGGCGAAGCCGCAACCAAGGTCGTGGTCGGCGGCGGCGGGGCGCTGGTCGAGACCGAGATTGCCGGTGCGGATGCCACCGCTGGCGCGCGATCGAACGCGCTGGTTGGACGGCTGCGCGAACAGCTCGCCAATGCCAAGGCGAGCAACGATCCGATCCAGCAGGATCGCGCCCGCCGGTTGCAGACCGCGCTCGACGTGATCGCCGAATCGGAGGCCGATAGCGGCGAGACGATGGCGACCGCGCCGGTGCTGATCACCTATGCCTCCGGCACGCCCGCACCGGGTCTGAACGGATCGGCTGATGCGAGCTTCCGCGACGCGGGAAACAAGCTGGTGACATCGGCTGCGGGAATCGCGCAGGTGCTGGCTTCGGTCGGCCCGTGGCTGTTGCTGATGGTCGTCGCGGTGCTGGTGCTGCGGCTGTTGATCCACGGCACGGGCGGCGCGCCCGCGCCGGCCACCGGTCAGGACGAAGACGACGCCTATCGCGAGCCGGGCGAACCCGAACGGCGCAACGCGATCCAGCGCTGGTTCAACCGGGACGATAATCCGGGCTGAACCAGCCACCTCAGATTGTGGCGGAAATGCGGCATTGTTTAATGCCCTCCAATGTGATTGGATATCATCAGCGCAAATGATGCGCTGATTGACGGGAGGGATATTGATGCGCCGAACCGTGTCGCGATCACCGGTGATGCTGGCGTTGGCCATGCTCGCAGCCTGTGGACAGCCAAGCCAGTCGGGCGTTGCCGAAGAGCAAATGGTCGCGCTCGACGCGGCCGAGCCTGCTGGAGCCAAGCCCGCAGCGGAACCCACGGCGGCGCCGATTGCGGTGACGCTGCCCCGTATCGCCTATATCTACCGCGTCGGCTATCGCCTGCCGGGCGACGCGATCCCTGCGCTGCAACAGGCGCATGTCGCGCTATGCGACCAGATGGGGCCCGCGCGTTGCCAACTCGGCGGCTTGAACCGCTCGGGCGGCGAGGCCGAATATGGCAATGGCACGCTCAAGCTCCGCGTCGAGAGCAAGAGCGCGCGCGCGTTTCTCGATTCGCTCAATAAAGCAGCATCGGACAAGGGCGGTCGGCCCGTCGAAACGGCAATCGAGGCCGAGGACGTATCCAAGCAGATGGTCGATGCCGAGGTCCGCATCCGCCAGCGCGAGCTACTGGTCAGCCGCCTGACCGAAATCCTGCGCACGCGTCAGGGCAGCGTCGCCGATCTGGTCGCCGCCGAACGTGCCGTCGCCGAGGCACAGGAAGAGCTGGATCAGGGCAAGGCGTGGCTCGCCGAACTCAAGGGACGGGTCGCCTTTTCGACGATCGAGGTCGGCTATAATGCGCAGGCTCCCGAAGCAGGCGGCTTTGGCGCGCAGCTGGGCGACACCTTCGCCGATTCGGGCAACCTGTTCCTGATCGGGCTACGCGGGCTGCTCACCGTGCTGATCGTTCTGGCGCCATGGGGCCTGCTGTTCGGCCCCTTGATCTGGCTGACGTTGCGCTGGCGGCGACGGCGCCGGGCCGCCGCGACCGAGGCCAGCGATTGATTGCGCCCCGGGTCGGCTTTCGATATAGGCCCGCCCTTACAGCCCCGGCGTCGCGCGACCGTGCCGCCGGGGCACCGCGTTTCTGAAGGACCCCCTATGGCACGCCGCCGCCAGATCTATGAGGGCAAGGCCAAGATCCTCTACGAAGGCCCCGAACCCGGTACGCTGATCCAGTATTTCAAGGACGATGCGACCGCGTTCAACGCCCAGAAAAAGGGCACGATCAACGGCAAGGGCGTGCTCAACAACCGGATTTCCGAGCATATCTTCACGCTGCTCGGCAATATCGGCATCCCGACCCACTTCATCCGCCGCCTGAACATGCGCGAGCAGCTGATCCGCCAGGTCGAGATCGTTCCGATCGAGGTGGTGGTGCGCAACGTCGTCGCCGGATCGCTGGCCAAGAAGCTGGGGATCGAGGAGGGCACGCCGCTGCCGCGCACGATCATCGAATATTATTTCAAGGACGACGCGCTGGGCGACCCGCTGGTCACCGACGAGCATATCCTGTGCTTTGGCTGGGCCGCGCAGGAAGAGCTGCACGACATGGCCGACATGGCGATCCGCGTGAACGATTTCATGTCGGGCCTGTTCGCCGGGATCGGCATCCGCCTGGTCGACTTCAAGCTCGAATTCGGGCGGATCTTCGACGAAAACGGCTATGCGCGCATCATCCTGGCCGACGAGATCAGCCCCGATGGCTGCCGCCTGTGGGACATGGCCAGCGGCGAAAAGCTCGACAAGGACCGCTTCCGCCGCGACCTGGGCGGCGAAGTCGAAGCCTATCAGGAAGTCGCACGCCGACTGGGCCTGTTGCCCGAGGGCGCAGACTCGGCGGTGCTGGACCTGGAGACGCACCGCAAGAAGCGCGGGAAGTAAGCTCTCAAGTTCGTCATCCCCGCGAAAGCGGGGACCCATCTCCCGGATTTTCCATACGCACAACGGTCGTATTGGATGGCCAGCGCACGAGATGGGTCCCCGCTTTCGCGGGGATGACGGCTGACAATCGCGGCAACCCTACCCCTTCGCCTTCAACCCCGCGATGATGCCGAAGATGAAGGAGCAGATCAGCGCGATCTGAACCTGCCCGCTCGGGTCACTCCACCCGAAATACTCCCTGCCGAACGCCGCCAGCGCGACGAACAGGGCGATCGCCAGAAATGCCATGACGCGTTTACTCCATGCCGGGCCAGCCTTCACGATGGCGACTCGGCAACGCCGAGTGTCGCGCATGACGGTAAACGGGCGATGAAATCTTGAACCCGAGCGCGCATCGGCCCATAGGGCGCGGCACATCCCCGGAGGAAACCCCATGAAGCTGCGCATCGTCGTCACCCTCAAGAACGGCGTGCTGGACCCGCAGGGCAAGGCGATCGAACACGCGCTGGGCTCGCTCGGCTTTGCGGGCGTCGGCGAAGCGCGCGTCGGCAAGCTGATCGAACTCGACGTTGCCGACGACACCAGCGACGCGGACATCGACGCGATGTGCCAGAAGCTGCTCGCGAATACGGTGATCGAAAACTATCGGGTGGAAAAGCAGTGAAAACCGCCGTCATCGTCTTTCCCGGATCGAATTGCGACCGCGACCTGGCGGTGTCGATCGAGAGCGTGACCGGGACCAAGCCGGCGATGGTCTGGCATGGCGAGAGCGAGTTGCCCGACGGCCTTGGCTTGATCGCGCTGCCCGGCGGCTTTTCCTATGGCGACTATCTGCGCTGCGGGGCGATTGCGGCGCGGTCGCCGGTGGTGCGCGCGGTGGTCGATGCGGCGAATCGCGGCGTGCCGGTGATCGGCATCTGCAACGGGTTCCAGGTGCTGACCGAAACCGGCCTGCTGCCCGGCGCGCTGATGCGCAATTCGGGCCTCAACTTCGTGTGCCGCGATGTCGCGCTGACGGTCGAGAACAGCCAGTCGATCTTCACCAGCCGTTACGATGCGGGCGAGACGATCTCGATCCCGGTCGCGCATCATGATGGCAATTACTTCGCCGACGCCGCGACGCTCGACCAGCTCGAGGGTGAGGGCCGCATCGCGTTCCGCTATGCCAGCGACGTCAATGGCAGCGCGCGGCGCATCGCGGGGATCGTCAATGCCGGCGGCAATGTGCTGGGCATGATGCCGCACCCCGAACGCAAGATCGAAGCCGCGCATGGCGGCAGCGACGGCCGCCGCCTGTTCGAAGGGCTGCTCGAAGCGGTGGCGTGAGGCGATGAGCAGCCCGGCTCCGATCGTTTGCGATACCTGTCCGGTCGCCGATCGCGCCGTTTGCTCGGCTTTGTCGCCAGACGATCGCGGTGAGCTCGCTCGGATCGGGCACCATCGCCGCTATGCCCGAGGTGAGACAATCGTCGCGGCGGGAGACTCGGCCACGGTCTGCGCGACGCTCACCCGCGGTGCGGCGAAGATGTCGACCATCGACCGCGACGGGACCGAGCGGATCGTCGCGCTGGTTCACCCGGCGGGCATGCTCGGCCAGCTGTTCGCGCCGACTGCGACGCTTCACGTCACCGCGCTGACCGACAGCGAGGCATGCCTGTTTCCGGCGTCGCATGTCGCCGCGCTGAGCGACACCCGCCCCGCCCTCGCCCGGCGGCTGCTCGCCGAAGTCAGCCGCGAGCTGGACGAAAGCCGCGCGCTGATCGACCTGATTTCGAAGCGACAGGCCAAGGGGCGCGTCGCGGCGTTGATCCTCGCCTTTGCGCGGGCGGCGAGTCCCGCGCCGTGCCACGATGCCGAAAGCTTCGACCTGCCGCTGACGCGCGGGGAGATGGCGCAGTTGCTGGGCATCACGATCGAGACGGTAAGTCGCACGCTGACCGCGCTGGAGGATGCGGGGGTCATTGTGCGGCAGGGCAGCCACGGCATCGCGATCCTGGACCGTACCGCGCTAGACGACCTCGCCGAGAGCTGAACACAAAAAGCGCGAGCGAACCCGAGGGCTCGCCCGCTGTGAGGTGAGGGTTCGTATTCAGACCGAGAAGCGGATCACGGCGACGATCAGGCCCCAGATCATCAGCATGACCGGCATGATCATCACCTGGACGGTCGCGCCGCCCGCGCCGAGATGGCCCGATCCGGTCGGCAGTCCATGCTCGACGAAATCTGCGAAGCTGGGCGCGCGCCCCTCGCCCGGCGCAACCCGCGCCCACCAGCCGGGCACGATGAAGGCCCCAGCCAGGAACACGCCGAAGATTGCGAAGGGGATCACCAGCCCCTTCTCCCCGAACGCCGCCCACATGATCCCGAGATAGGCGAAAAAGCCCGCAAACACGCCGATATGCATCGCCGGATGCAAATCGAACACATGCGCGCCGCGGGTGCGGGGCAGCGCGGTCGCGTCGGCGAATGCGGTCTGGTGCAGCGGCATGTTCATCGTCGGTCTCCTTTGTCGGGAGCAACGATGCAGCGGTCAGCAACCGCCCGCTTTGCGATTTGTCAAAGGACTTCGCCGCGGTGATTCCGGGCCGAACAGGCGCGTGGTACGTGCGAGGATCAGGATCGCGGTCGGCCACAGCATCGTGTTCCAGAGATCCTGCCAGTTATAGTCGAGGCGCACGCGCCGCCCGGCCGCAAGCGTGTCGCGAATGTCCCAGGCTTCACCCGCCAGCGTGATCGCCAGCGCCACCGCCCATGGTTTCCAGCTGCGCAGCGGCCAGCGACGGATGAGCGCGGCAGCGAAGAAGACGATCAGGCCAACATGGACGTGCAGCCCGTCACGGGCGAGACCGGTCCAGTCGACCAGCCATTGCTTGCTGTCCTGAAACACGTCGAACACGCGGTCAGACGCGCGTGCGGAACGGGGTGAAGTCGGTGCCTTCGTCGAACACGTCCACCCCTTCGCGCCGCTTCAGGAAACCGACCACGGCATAGGTGACTGGAGTCAGCACGACCTCCCACAGCACTTTCAGCCCCCAGTTCGTGACCATCACCGTCAGCACCTGTTCGGTCGTCCACACGCCGAGAAATGCGAGCGGGTAGAAGATCAGGCTGTCGACGCCCTGACCGAACACAGTCGATCCGATCGTGCGGCTCCATAAATATTTGCCGCGGGTCCACAGCTTCATCCGCGCGAGGACGTAGGAGTTGACGAATTCACCCGCCCAGAAGGCGACGACCGACGCGCCGACGATCCGCCACACTTGACCGAACGCCGCCTCATAGACCTCCTGCCCTTCCCAGCCTGCGGCGGGCGGCATGATGACGATGATCCAGCACATGACTGCCGCAAAGATCGTTGCAGCGAACCCGGCCCAGATCACGCGCCGCGCACGCGCATAGCCATAGATTTCGGTCAGTACGTCGCCGAGCACATAGGAGAGCGGGAAAAACAGGATGCCCGCGCCAAAGGTGAGGCCGCCGAGCGTCGCGACCTTCGCCGCGCCCACCACGTTGGACAGCACGAGGATGACGCAGAATGCCGCCATCACATAGTCGAAGTACCGGAACTGTCCCCCCGCGACCTGACCCGCATTGATCCGCACCGGCGTCGTCCCGTCGCTCATTTCAGCCCCCTGATCGCTCGCGCAAACTATGATCGCGGTTTGCGGCCCGCGCAATCCGCGCTAACGGGGCGATCACGCGCGCCCGTAGTTCAACTGGATAGAGCACGAGCCTTCTAAGCTTGGAGTTGCAGGTTCGAGTCCTGCCGGGCGCGCCAGCCATTCCGCGCAAAGCGGAAGGATCGGGAGGGGACGCGATGCCGCATTATGGCGACTATCAGCATGCGATCTATGGCGCGGGGCTGCAGGGCGTGCTGCCGACGATTCCGGTCGATTTCGCGAGCCTTGAAAAGCGGGCCGAGGCGGCGATGGCACCGTCGCTGCTGTCCTATGTCCAGGGCGGGTGCGGAGACGAGCAGACGCAGCGGGCCAACGCCGACGCCTTCCGTCATTGGGGCATCGTGCCGCGCATGATGGTCGACTGTTCGGTCCGCGATCTGTCGGTCGAGCTATTCGGGATGAAGCTCCCCTCCCCGCTGTTCATGGCGCCGGTCGGGGTTGCGGGGATGTGCACGCAGGACGGGCATGGCGACATCGCCGCCGCGCGCGCCGCCGCGATGACCGGAGTGCCGCTTACCGTCTCGACGTTGACCAACGATCCGCTGGAGGAGGTCGCCGCGGCGATGGGCGACACGGCGGGGATGTTCCAACTCTATACGCCCAAGGACCCCGAACTCGCCGCGAGCCTGGTCAGCCGGGCCGAGGCGGCGGGATACAAGGCGATCGTGGTGACGCTCGACACCTGGGTTACCGGCTGGCGACCGCGCGACCTCAACACCGCGAACTTCCCGCAGCTGCGCGGTCACGTCCTGTCCAACTATTGGTCCGATCCGCGCTTTCAGACGATGCTGGCCAAGCCCGCGGCGGAGGACCCGCGCGCGGCGGTGATGACCTGGGCCGCCACCTTTGGCCGGGTGCTGACCTGGGACGACATGAAGTGGCTGCGCTCGCTGACCACGCTGCCGATCGTGCTCAAGGGCATCTGCCACCCCGACGATGCGCGCCGCGCGATCGATGAAGGGGCCGACGGCATTTATTGCTCCAACCATGGCGGGCGACAGGCCAATGGCGGGATCGCCGCGATCGACCTGTTGCCCGATGTGGTCGCGGCGGCGGGCGATGTGCCGGTGCTGTTTGACTCGGGCATCCGGTCGGGCAGCGATGTCGCCAAGGCGCTGGCGCTGGGCGCGACTGCGGTCGGCGTGGGTCGCCCCTATTGCTACGGCCTTGCGCTCGGCGGCGCGGAGGGGGCGGCGCATGTGCTGCGATCGATCCTGGCCGAAGCGGATTTGCTGATGGCGGTCGATGGGTTTCCCACCATCGCGGCGTTGCGTGAAGCTGGGGCGAAGCGGCTAACCTGACGCCTGCAAACATCCCTCAAAACCGCGATTGACCAGCGTTGTCTGATAGCGCTACCAATCGAGTCGTACACGGCGCGTCAGTGGCCGGACAAACGAGGAGAGATGCGCATGATCGGCCCGTTGGCGCTTGCCGCCCTGTTGACCGCGAGCCCGCAAGCGGTGCCCGCGCGCACTGACAAATTGCCGGTCGGCATCTGCATCAACATCGGCAACACGTTCGAACCGCCCGCCGAGTCCGCCTGGGGCGGCAAGCCGCTCGCCGATGACGATATGGCGATCATCGCCAAGGCCGGGTTCAAGACCGTGCGCCTTCCCGTACGCTGGGACACGCATGCCGGGCCTGGGCCGGACTTCAAGATCGACGAAGCCTATATGAAGCGCATCCGCACTGCGGTTGAACAAGCGCGCGCGGCAGGGCTGAACGTCATCCTCAACAGCCATCATTTCGAGGCAATCCACAAGGACCCGCTGGGCAGCGCGCCGCAGCTGGCGGCGATGTGGCGGCAGATCGCCGCACGCTTTGCCGACATGCCGCGCGACCATGTGTGGTTCGAGATCGAGAATGAGCCGCACGAGAAATTCGACAACAAGAATCTGATCGCGGTGATTACCCCGGCGCTGAAAGCAATCCGCGCGACCAACCCCGATCGCCCGGTGATCATCGGCGGCGAATTCTGGAGCGGGATCGACAGCCTGGCGACGCTGCCGCTGCCCGACGATCCCCATGTCGTTCCGACCTTCCATTACTACGAGCCGTTCGACTTCACCCATCAGGGTGCGAGCTGGGTCAATCCCGCCCCGCCGCTCGGCCGAACCTATGGCACCGCAGAGGATGTGCTGCGCCTGAAGCGCGATGTCGAGAAGATCCGCGCCTATATCGCGCGCACCGGCAAGACGCCGTTCATGGGCGAAACCGGCGCACACACGACGACCAGCCTTGACCAGCGCGTCGCCTATCACCGTGCGGTCACCGCCGCGTTCGGCCCGATGGACATCGGCATGTGCACATGGGCGTACAGCAACACCTTCCCATTTTACGACAAGGAGAAGAAGCAATGGCTTCCGGGTCTGCGCGGCGCGATGGGGCTGCCGGAATGAAGCGCGGTTTGATCGCGGCGATGGCGCTGACCGCGCTGACTCCCGCTGCCGTGGTGGCACAAGACCAGCCGACCGCCGAGCTTCAGGCGCTCGACGATGCGCTGCCCGGGACGCTGATCAACGATCCCTCGCGGATGGACTGGGCCTTTTACGGCGCCGAGCAGAAGACGAAGAATGTTCAGGATCCGGCGATCCCCGGCGGCGGTGCCGCCGTGCGGGTCGAGGTGCCGCGCGCCGGCGCGAATATCTATGACAGCGGCGCGAACGTGCCGATTCGGCGCGGCATCGCGGTCGGACGCGACGTGACGGTCGCCTTTTACGCGCGGACCGTGAAGTCCGACGCGCCCGGCGGCAAGGGCAAGATCGGCGTGCGCTTTCAGCAGAACGCCGCGCCCTATGCCGGCTTTGGCGACACGGTGCTCGATATCGGCAGCGAATGGGCGCTGTACGAAGTCACCGCGCGATCGGACAAGGCGCTGCCGACCGGGCAGGCGGTGGTCGGGCTTCAGCTCGCCGGGGCCAAGCAGACCATCGAGATCGGCCAGGTGATCGTGGTCGAAGGCGCGACGAGCATCCGCACGACAAAGCGGGTCGAAACCACCGCCGCCCCTGATCCCGAGCTGCCGCCGCAGCTGAAGGACAAGGGCCGGATGCTCAACGACCCCGCCAATCGCGACTGGGGCTTTCACGGCGCGGGGCAGACGACCAAGGCGACCGTGACCAATGTCTATGGCCGCGTCGGCACGCTGTTCAGCGTCGCCAATGCCGGGGCCGCACCCTACGCCTCGGGCGCGAGCGTAACGCTGAACGAGGAGATCAAGGAGGGCGATGTTCTGCTGGTCGCGGTGCTCGCGCGCACCTTGTCGGCGGCGACGCCGGATGGCCAGGGGATGCTGTCGGTGCGCATCCAGAAGAACGCCGCGCCCTATGACGGATTCCTCGACAAGCCGGTGCAGGTCGGGCCGAACTGGCGGCTCTATCAGTTCCGCACCCAAGCCCCGATGGACATCGCCAAGGGAACGGGCCAGCTGGCGCTGCACACCGGGGCTGCCCGGCAGGAGATCGAGATCGGCCCGGTCTATGTCATTCGCGAAGAGGCGGTGCTGACATCGTCGAGCAATTGATCCTGACCGCCGGGGCAGCGCGCGCGGCGGTTGCCCCGGCGCTGGGCGGCGCGCTGACCAGCTGGACCATCGACGGCCGGCCGATGCTGCGCACCGCATCGGCGGAGGCACTGGCGGCGCACGATCCGCTGGGCATGGCCAGCTTTCCGCTGGTGCCCTTTTCCAACCGGATCGCCGATGCGCGGTTCGACTGGGCGGGGGAGACCCATGCGATTGCGCCGAATTTTGCACCCGAGCCGCATGCGATCCACGGCATCGGCTGGACGTCGCGTTGGGCCGTGCACAAGGCCCGTGTCGATTGCGTCATCCTGACGCTGGACCACCCGGGCGATGCGCGCTGGCCGTTTGCCTTTACGGTCGAGCAGCGTGTCGAGCTGACCCCCGACGCGCTGACCGTCACGCTGACGGCGCGCAATCTGGAGGCGTTCGACGCGCCGCTGGCGTGCGGGCATCACCCCTATTTTCCGGCAGCGGGCGCGCGGCTGCGCTTTGCGGCGGAGCGGCGCTGGCCACCCGATGCGCGGATGCTGCCGGGCGATCCGGTCGAAATTGCCGACCGGCAGGTCGATTTCGCAGTGGCCGAACGCGCGCTCGACTGCGCCTTTTCGGGGTGGGATGGCGTCGCCACGATCGCCTGGGCGGACGCTGCGCTGCGGATCGAGTCTGAGGTCGATCATGCAGTAGTCTATACCCCAGCAGGCGCGCCGCATTTCTGCTTCGAGCCGGTCGCGCACCTCCCAAACACGCTTGGCGTCACGGTTGCGCCCGGTGCGAGCCATCGCGCGACGATGCGCCTGATCGCCCAACCTGCTCGCGTGCGCGCATGACCGCTCCGCCCGTCGCCAGCATCGTCATCATCGGCGGCGGCACCGCCGGATGGATGGCCGCTGCCGCCGCTGCGCGCTTCCTGAACGATGGACGCCGCACGATCACATTGGTCGAATCCGATGCGATCGGCACGGTGGGCGTCGGCGAGGCGACGATCCCGCCGATCCGCGAGTTCAACCACCGGCTGGGCATCGACGAACGCGACTTTGTCCGCGAGACCGGTGCGACGATCAAGCTGGGCATCGAGTTCGTTAATTGGGGGCAGGTCGGCGACCGGTATCTGCACCCGTTCGGCGAACTGGGACATGATTTCCAGGGCGTCGCGTTCCACCAATATTGGCTCAAGCACCGGATCGGCGCGCTCGAGGAGTATTGGATTGCGGCGCAGGCGGCGCGACGTGACCGCTTCGCGCATCCCGTCGCCGATCCGCGCACGCCGCTGGGCGGGATGGCTTATGCCTATCATTTCGATGCTGGGCTTTACGCCGCGTTCCTGCGCCGCCGGGCCGAAGCCGGGGGCGTGGCGCGGGTCGAGGGCAAGATCGCGTCGGTCGAGCGCGATCCGGCAACCGGCCATGTCGCCGCCGTGCTGCTCGACGACGGCCGGCGCGTTCCGGGCGATTTCTTCATCGACTGTTCGGGCTTTCGCAGCCTGTTGCTGGGCGACGCATTGGGGGTTGGCTATCGCGACTGGTCGCACTGGTTGCCGTGCGATCGGGCAATCGCAGTGCCGTGCGAACGCGCCGACCCATTGACCCCACTGACGCGCTCCACCGCGCATGAATTCGGGTGGCAGTGGCGCATCCCGCTGCAGCATCGCACCGGCAACGGCATCGTCTATGCGAGCGCGTTCGCGAGCGAGGAGCGCGCGCGAGAGACCTTGCTCGCCAATCTGGATGCACCGGCGACGGCGGAACCGCGCGGCCTGTCGTTCACCGCCGGGGTGCGGGAGCAGCAATGGGTCGGCAATGTGGTCGCGCTGGGCCTGTCGGCCGGCTTTGTCGAGCCGCTCGAATCGACCAGCATCCACCTGATCCAGACCGGCATATCGAAACTGATGTGGCTGTTTCCCGACAGCGGTATGGGCGCGGCGGGGCGCAACGAATATAACCGGTTGATGCACGAGGCGTACGAATATGTGCGCGATTTCATCGTGTTGCATTACAAGGCGACCCAGCGGCGCGACACCGCCCTGTGGCGCCATGTGGGCGAGATGACGGTGCCCGACAGCCTCGCCGGAAAGCTGGAATTGTGGCGCGAGCGCGGGCGTATCCGCCGCTACGACCATGACCTGTTCGGCGTGCCGAGCTGGGTCGCGTTGCTGATCGGCCAGGGGATCATGCCCCAGGGCTATGACCCGCTGGTGGATTCGATGGACGATGCGCGGGTGACTGCAGCGATGCGCCAGATCGCCGCGACCTATGCCGATGTGGCGGGGAAGCTCCCCGGCCATGCCGATCAGATCGCGGCGATGGTGCGTTAGGTTACGGGCAGGCGATCACGCGGTCGGCCGCCGTGCCCAGCGCGACGCGCGACAGGCTGTAGGTGACCGCCCCTTCGCTGCGCAGCACGAACGGTGCCTCGACCCGGCCGAGATTGGCGCCGCCCTTGGCGAAACATTTGAGCGGGACGCCATAGCTGACCCAGTCGCCGATCTTCGCGCCCTCGACTGCGGTCGCGCGCACGGAGGCATTGCCGATGCGGAAATGCAGCGCACCCGCTGGCTTGGCATCGACGCGCATCGTCGCGACCAGCATGACGTCGCCATTGGTTTCGCGCGTGAGGTCGAGCGGCGCCTGGGTTGCGACCGCGACATCGGCGGAGCCCGAGGCGATGGCAAAGCGGCGCGCGCCTTCCTGCACGACATGGTCGACGGCCGTGACGCGCACCCGCCCGCTCGCCGCGACCGCCGGCACCGTGGTGATGCGCGTCGAATCCGCCGGGTCGCCATAGACCAGCAATGACCAGGACGCTGGCGGAACGCCGCCCGCGAAATAGACATTGCCAGCATCCTCGTCGGGGACTTCGCTGTCCTCCGACAGCGGCTTCCATGCCACCGGGCCGCCGGCAAGCGTCAAGCCATAGCCGAGGGGAAACAGCGTCGGGCCATCGGCGCGCGCGGTGGCGGGCCAGGCGACGGGCAGTTTGCCGGTGAAGTCATAGGGCGCGCGGCGATCCTTACGCTGGACCAGCAGGTCGGCGATGCCCGCCCCTTCCGATCCCGGCAGCCACGCGACGACGAAGGCGTCGGCGGCGTTGAGTTCGGGGTTCATGAACAGCGGACGGCCGGTGACCATCACCGCGACCACGGGAATCCCCTGCGCCTTGAGCGCCTTCATCGTCTCATAGGGCTTGCGCAATTCCGGGCGCAGCTGAAGCGTCTTGAGGTCGCCCTGAAACTCGGCATAGGGCGTCTCGCCGAACACCACGATCGCGACGTCGGGCTTCTTGGCAAACTTGCCGTCCGCGACCAGCTCGGCACTGCCGCCGGTCGATGTCACCGCGTCCTGCAGCCCCTTCCAGATCGAGGTCGCTCCGGGAAACTGGTCGTTCTTCACGCCCGTGCCCTGCCAGGTCAGCGTCCAGCCGCCCGACTGGCGGCCGATATCATCGGCGGCATCGCCCGCGACCAGCACATGCGCGCCCGCCTTCACCGGCAGCAGCGAGCTATTGTTCTTGAGCAGCACCAAAGACTTGCGCACCGCGTCGCGCGCCACCGCACGGTGATCGGCATGGCCGAGCAGCGACCAGTCGCCCGAATATTTGCGCGTCGAGGGCTTGCCCGCCTCGAACAGGCCGAGCCGCATCTTGACCCGCAGGATGCGCGCGACCGCATCGTCAAGCCGCGCCATCGGCACTTCACCCGACTTCACCTGCGCGACCAGCGAATGCCACAGCGGCTTCCAGCTGTCGGGGGCCATATACATGTCGAGCCCGGCATTGACCGCCTTCGGGCAGGAGGCATTGGTGCAGCCCTCGACCTGGCCGTGCGCGTTCCAGTCGGAAACGAGGAAGCCGCCGAAGTTCATCCGCTCCTTGAGCACATCGGTCAGCAGCCCCTTGTGCCCGGTCATCTTGGTGCCGTTCCAGCTCGAGAAGCTGACCATCACCGTCGCCACGCCCTGTTCGATCGCGGGGACATAGGGGGCGCCGTGAATGTCGCGCAGTTCGGTCTCGCTGATCCGCGCATCGCCCTGATCGCGCCCCTCATGCGTGCCGCCATCGGCGAGGAAATGCTTGGTCGAGGCGATGACATAGGGGCCGGAGAGCAGGTTCGTTCCGGCACCCGGCCCCTGCAGCCCGCGCACCATCCGCTCGACATAGGAAGCGACGAGCTTGGGGTCGGACGAATAACCCTCATAGGCGCGGCCCCAGCGGAAATCGCGCGGGACGGTGACGGTCGGGGCGAAGGTCCATTCCTGACCCGTCGCGCGGATCTCCAGCGCGGTCGCCTGCGCAATCTTTTCGATCAGGTCCGGGTCGCGCATCGCACCAAGGCCAATATTGTGCGGGAACAGCGTCGCGCCGATAATGTTGCTGTGGCCATGGACGGCGTCCGTGCCCCAGATGATCGGCACGCCGACCCGCCCGCCGCTCTTGTCGACCGAGGCCTCATAGAATTCATCGGCGAGTTGCAGCCATTTGGGCGCTGCGGCGAAATCGTCGCCGTATGGACCGCTGCTGCCGCCATTGAGAACGGAGCCGAGATGATAGTTGCGCACGTCCGCGGGGGTGACGCTGGCGATGTCCGCCTGGACGATCTGGCCGACCTTTTCCTCGACGCTCATCTTGGCGATCAGCGCCTTGATCTTCGCTTCGACAGCGTTGTCCGTCTGCTGCGGCCAGGTTGGGCTCGGCCAGATCTCGGGGTTCACCGGGCTTTCCTGCGCGGCCAGCGGTGCGGCCAGCGCGGCGCCGAGCGCCAGGAGCATCAAACGCTTCATCTATTCCTCTCCATGATGCGGATCAGTTGGTCTTCGGGCACAGCGCGGGCGGTGGGGTCGACGCGCTCGGGGCGAACCCCGTTCGCGAACCACCAGCCGACCCATTGGCCCGGAGTAACGGGATCGCCGTCGCGATAGGGAATGCGCCCACGCGCGGCAAATCCGGCGCGCAGGGCAGCGAGATCTTCGGTCGCCGAAACGCCCCAGCGTTCGCTCGACCAGTCGAGCAGGCGCTGATGGGCGATGGCGGTGCGGCGGTTATACTCCGCCGCCTCGCGCGCGCTGGGGTCGGCATGCGGCATGAATTCGATCGCGCGCAGGATATCGGCATGGACCGCGGAGAGCGCATGGCCGTCGAAGCTTTCCGCGACGAGCGCCGCTTCGCCGAGCGCAATGCTGCGCCCGGAGCGGGGCATCGGATGGCGCCCGGGCGGCAATCCGGCTCCGCGGACAAGCCGCCAGCCCCAGGGCGGTGCCTGCCACTCCACTGCGCCGTCGGCAATGCTCAGCGTCTCGCCTTCGGTGGCGCCGGGCGCGACCGACTCTGCAACGATGCTCGGCAGCGGTGCGTCGAGCCAGCCAGCGCCCGGCACTGTGCAGTCGAGCAGCAGGTCGGCAGCATCCGCTTCGCCCCGCACGATGCCGAGCGCCGCCGCCATTTCGGCGAGCAGCGCGATGTAGGCAGGCATGTCGAAGCGCACGCCGAACGGCTCTGCCCCGGGCGCGGTAAGCGCAGCCCAGCCGGGCGCGGTCTCGGGTCGCTCGGCCAGATGCCGCAGCCAGAGTTGATGCAGCGCGACACCCTCGACATGCGGGATCGCGCCGGGCGCGCCGAGCAGTTCGCCGTTCAGCGTGACACGATGGATCGCAACCGCCCCGGTGCGGCGGATGAACAGCTGCTGGTCCAGCCCGATCGCGCGGTGGAAGGCGTCGATTGCCAGCGTCGCCGCACCGATGCGGTCGAGCAGCGATCTGGGATCGGCCGGTCGCTCGACTAAAGTGATCCGCGCCACAGGAAGCGCGCGGCGAAAGGCGATGGCGGCGGACAGCGCAACCACGCCGCTGCCCAGCACCGCAACGCTGGCCGGGCCGCTCATGCCGCCCCCCATGCGCCTTGGGCACGCAGTGCCGCTTCGTGGTCGGGCATCGCATCGACCCGTTCGCGGATCGTGCGCGCAATGTCGTCGAGCGCACGGGTCAGCGCGGCGGGTGAGGGATTGTCGGCGCGCGGATCATAGCGCCGCGGCACCATCCCCTGCCCCAGATAGACCGCGACCCAGCTGGGTTCGAGAAACAGGCCCTCGCCATATTTCTCGATTCGCCCGACCTCGCGCCACAACTCCAGCTTGCCGGCCAGGCTGTCGGGCAGCGCCATCGTGCGGACATGGTTCCAGAAGTCCGAATCGTCGCGCGTCGTCGCATGATAATGCAGGATCAGGAAGTCGCGGACGCGGTCATATTCATAATCGACCGTCGCGTTGAACGCGGCGCGGTCGGCGGGGTCGATCTGGCGCTCCGGAAACAGCTCGATCAGCCGCATCACCGCCATTTGCGCGAGGTGGATGCTGGTCGATTCGAGCGGTTCGAGAAAGCCGCTGGCGAGCCCGATGCTGACGACATTGCCGACCCAGCTTTCGCGCCGCCGTCCGGCGCGAAAGCGCAGGATGCGCGGGTCGGCGAGCGGATTCCCCTCGACCGCGCCAAGGATCGCTTCGCACGCTTCATCTTCCGACAGGAAACTGCTCGAAAAGACATAGCCATTGCCGATGCGGTGCTGGAGCGGGATGCGCCAGCGCCAGCCGGCCGTCATCGCGGTCGCGCGGGTATAGGGCTCGATCGGCCCGGCGGGCGAGGTCGCGGGCAGTGCCGCAGCGCGGTCGCAGGGCAGCCAGTGCGACCAGTCCTCCCACGCCGCATCCATCGTCCCGCCGATCAGCAAGGCGCGAAAGCCCGAGCAGTCGATGAACAGGTCGCCCGCAACGCGCTCGCCGCTCTCCAGCACAAGTTCGGTGACGTTCCCGTTCTCACCGTCGCGCTCGACGCCGGTGACGCGCCCCTCGGTCCGTGTGACGCCGCGCGCTTCGGAATAGCCGCGCAGCATCGGGGCAAGCCGGGTGGCGTCGAACTGATAGGCCCAGCCATAGCTGGTCGACAGGAAGTCGCCATCGGCCGGGGGCAGCGCAAAGCGATTGGCGCGCGCCGCGACGATCGGGAGCGAATAGTCCTCGATCGGACGCGCGCTCCCCTCGGCGCTGGCGCGCAGCCAATAATGGTGGAACCCGACCCCGGCGAGATCGACGCCATAGGCACCGAACGGGTGGATGTAGCGATCGCCAATCCGACCGAAATCGCGGAAATCGATGCCGAGTTTATAGGTCGCGTTGGTCGCGCGCATCATCTCGGCTTCGGGAATGCCGAGCCGCTGGAGAAAGGCGCGCAGGTGCGGGAGGGTCGCCTCCCCCACCCCGACGATCCCGATTTCCTCGGATTCGATCAGGCGCACGTCCGCCACGCCGGGCAGGAAGCGCGCGAGGGCGGATGCGGTCATCCACCCCGCGGTTCCACCCCCGACGATGACGACGCGCACCGGATCGGTCATGGCGTTCCCGAAGCTGCGTGTGGCCCGACCACCAGGCCCATGAACAGCCCGGCATGGATGGTGGCGAGGCGCGAGACGTCGACATCGCGCGCGATGCTGCGCCATGCGGTGTCGCCGACCGGGCGCCATTGCGCCTGCGCCACGCCCTTGTCGAAGCTCAGCTTGAGCTCGACCTGAGTGGCACCACCGCGCGGGACCGATGCGATCACCACGCCGTTCTCTGGCTCATCCTTCGAGATGCGGCGCCGCACCACGAGATTGTCGCCCTCGAGCCCCGCGAACATCAGATGATGCTCGTTGGCGACCGCGAGCAGCCCGGCGCGGTCCGACGCGCTTTTGGGATCGAAAGACACGCGCGTGGTCCAGCTTGCCTGGGGATGGCGCATGCGCTTGCCGATATAGCTTGGCTGGGCGAGCGCGCCCGCCGCGACCGGGCGCGCGTCGAGCGTCAGCGCACCATCGGCGATCCGCCACCATGGCGAACCCTTGGGCGTGCGCAGCATCATCCAGTCAATGCCAAGCTTCGGCGCGTCGAACTCCTCGCGCCAGTCGCGCGCTTCGCCGGGCGATGCGGGCAGGTTCGGGCGCGCGACGCTGGCGGGCAGCGGAGTGCGCGGCGGCAGGATCGATGGCCAGCCACTCTTCCATGTCACCGGCAGCAGAAACGTCTCACGCCCGAGCAACGTCTCCTGCCCCCGAAACGGGCGAGTGGCGAGGAACACCGCCCACCAGCTGCCATCGTCGAGCTTGACGAAATCGGCGTGGCCGGTGGCCTGCACCGGGTTCGGGCGATCTTCGGGCAGGTCGCGCTGCGTCAGGATCGGGTTGACCGCACCTGGCGTGTACGGGCCGGTCAGGTTGCGCGAGCGATAGATGGTCTGCGCGTGCTGATCCGCCGTGCCGCCCTCCGCCGCCGAGAGATAATACCAGCCATCGACCTTGTAGATATGCGGCCCTTCCGCCCAGATCGGCTTGGTCGCGGGGTCGACGCCCTTGTCGACGAGCAGGTGGCGCGGCCCCTTCATCTTGAACGTCGCGAGGTCGATTTCCTGCATCCACAGCGCGCGGTGGCCGTCATATTCGGGCGGCCCCGGCGGGGCGTCATTGTTGACGATCCAGGCGCGGCCATCCTCGAAGTAGATCGACGGGTCGATCCCGCCGAATTCCAGCCAGTGCGGCCCGCTCCACGGCCCCGCCGGATCCTTCGCGGTGAGCAGAAAATTGTCGCGGCAGCCGACGCAGGTGTTGAGGAGGTAGTAGGTGCCGTCATGATATTCGATCGTAGGCGCGAAGACACCGCGGTCGAGCGCAAGACCGCTGAAGTCGAGCATCTCGGGCCGGTCGATCGCATTGCCGATCTGACGCCAGTTCACCAGGTCGCGGCTATGATAGACCGGGATGCCGGGGAACCAGGCAAAGGTCGAGGTGACGAGGTAGAAATCCTGCCCCACCTTCACGATCGACGGATCGGGACGAAAGCCGGGCAAAACCGGATTGGCATAATGGCCAGCGGGTAGCGACGGGGCCGCTGATTCCGCCGTGTAGCTGACGAAATCGAATCGCGCCGTGCTCTGCTGCGCAACAGCAGGCGCAGCAAGCAACATGGCCAGCAAGGCGGCAAAACCCCTCATTCCGCTCCTCTCCTCAGTTCTTCGCACGGCTTTCCCGAGCCCGCACCGACGTTTTTTCCGCGCGATGCTTGACACCTTCATAGGAGCATGATGTTAGCGCTATCAAGAACAATGATGGCGGAGGGGTGAGAGATAATGGCCATCGCGCTTGCAGACATATTGCCGAGTGATTGGCGGAGCGGTCGCTTTCTCGGTCGGGTCGATCTGGGAGATGGTCCGGTGCCGGTGCTGATCGCCGATGACGCGCTGTTCGACCTCACGCCGCATGCCGCAACCGTCGCCGGAGCGATCGACCGGGGCCTGACCACGCCCGAATTCGGGCGGCGGATTGCCGATCTCGACGCGACCGATCCGCGCCTGCCCGATGGCGCCGCGCTGCTCGCGCCGATCGACCTGCAGTGCATCAAGGCGGCGGGCGTCACCTTTGCGGTTTCGGCGATCGAGCGCGTGATCGAGGAAAGCGCGCGCGGCGATGCGAGCCAGGCGGCGGCGATTCGCGGGCGGCTGGAGGAGCGCATCGGCGGTGGTATTCGTTCGGTGATCCCCGGATCGACCGAGGCGGCCGCGCTCAAGGCCGCGCTGATCGAGGACGGCATGTGGTCGCAATATCTGGAGGTCGCGATCGGCCCGGATGCGGAGATCTTCACCAAGTCGCCGGTGCTGTCGGCGGTCGGCCATGACGCGCCGATCGGCGTGCGATCGGATTCGAGCTGGAACAATCCCGAGCCCGAAATCGTGCTGGCCATGTCGCGCCGCGGCGAGGCGGTGGGCGCGATGCTGGGCAACGACGTCAACCTGCGCGACTTCGAAGGACGCTCGGCACTGCTGCTGGGGAAGGCCAAGGACAATACTGCGTCCTGCGCGCTCGGTCCGTTCATCCGCCTGTTCGACAACGGCTTTACCATCGACGATGTGCGCAGCGCCGATGTCGCGCTCACGATCGAAGGCACCGACGGCTTTCGCCTGGAGGGCGCGAGCCGGATGAGCGAGATCAGCCGCGACCCGCTCGACATCGCGGCACAGGCGATGAGCGAGCATCATTATCCGGACGGTTTCGTGCTGCTCCTCGGCACCCTGTTTGCGCCGACCCAAGATCGCGATGTGCCCGGTAGCGGTTTCACCCACAAGGTTGGCGACCGCGTGACGATTTCGTCCACCCGCTTGGGCAAGCTCGCGAATAGGGTGACGACGTCGAAGGATGCCCCGAAGTGGGAGGTGGGCATCGGTGCGTTCGTGCGCGACCTTGCCCGCCGCGGACTCGCCGACCGGATCTGAACTCTGACTTGCAGGATATGCACATCATGAAGCTGACCCACCTCATCAACGGCGAGCGCGTCGCGGTCGACACTCCGCTGGAAAGCCGGAACCCGTCGAACACCGATGAGGTGGTCGCGACCTTTGCTGCAGGCGATGCTGCGGTGGTCGACCAAGCGGTGCAGGCCGCCCGCGCCGCGCAGCCGGGCTGGGCTGCGGCCTCGCCGGAAGTGCGCGCCGATCTGCTGGACAAGGTCGGCGCGACGATCATGGCGCGCGCCGCCGAACTCGGCGAACTGCTCGCGCGCGAAGAGGGCAAGACCCGCGCCGAGGGCATGGGCGAGGTGATGCGCGCCGCGCGTATCTTTCGTTACTTCGGCGGTGAAGCGCTGCGCCGCCACGGGCTGACGCTCGAATCGACCCGGCCGGGGCTTGATGTTGCGACCTATCGCGAGGCGGTGGGCGTGGTCGGGCTGATCACGCCGTGGAACTTCCCGATCGCGATTCCGGCATGGAAGGCGGCACCCGCGCTCGCTTTTGGCAACACGGTCGTGATCAAGCCGGCGAATGTCACCCCGGCGGTCGCCAGCGCGCTCGCCGACATCATCCAGGAATGCGGTGCGCCTCCCGGCGTGTTCAACATGGTGCTGGGCCAGGGCGGCGTCGGGCAGGCGATCGTCGATCATCCTTATGTCGACGCGGTCAGCTTCACCGGATCGCAGGGCGTCGGCGCCAAGGTCGGCATGGCCGCGATGACGCGGCAAGCGCGGGTCCAGCTCGAGATGGGCGGCAAGAACCCGCTGGTCGTGCTGGCCGATGCCGACCTCGACAAGGCCGTGGCAATCGCGCTCGACGGCGGTTTCTTCCAGACCGGGCAGCGCTGCACCGCATCGAGCCGGGTGATTGTCGAGGACGCGATCCACGACCGCTTCGTCGCCGCGCTGGCCGAGCGCGCCAAGGCGCTGAAGGTCGGCCCCGCACTTGCCGCCGACACGCAGGTCGGCCCGGCGTCGAGCGAGAGCCAGTTCGAACAGAATCTGCGCTACGTCCGCAAAGCGATCGAGGAAGGCGGCCGCGTCGCCAGCGGCGGGCCGGACCCGTTGAAGCTCGAGACGCCCGGCTATTTCATGGCGCCGACGCTGATCGCCGACACCGATCCCGACATGACGATCAACCGCGAGGAAGTGTTCGGTCCCGTCGTCTCGACCGTCCGCGCCAAGGACTATGAGCACGCGCTGGAGATCGCCAATCAGGGCGAGTTCGGCCTGTCGTCGGGCATCGTCACCACCAGCCACAAATATGCGCGCGATTTCCGCAAGCGCATCCGCGCCGGCATGGTGATGGTCAATCTGCCCACTGCGGGCGTCGATTATCATGTGCCGTTCGGCGGCACGCGCAAGTCCAGTTACGGCGCGCGGGAGCAGGGCTTTGCCGCGGTTGAATTCTATACGACCGTCAAAACGGTCTATTCGGGGGATTGAGGGTTGCTGCAGAAGTCCAGCGGAGCGGCCACGATGCGCGCCACCTATCCCAGCCTGCGTGACAAACATGTGCTGATCACCGGCGGCGCGTCGGGGATCGGCGAAGGGCTGGTCGAAGCGTTCGTGGCGCAGGGCGCGCGCGTGACGTTCGTCGATGTCCAGACGGCGGCCGGCGAAGCGTTGAGCGCGCGGCTGACACCGGGCGCAATCCATGCACCGCAGTTCGCCCATTGCGACCTGACCGATGTTGCCGCGCTGCAGTCGTGCCTAACGGCGATCCTGGCGGAGCGGGGCGCGGTCGACATCCTGCTTAACAATGCCGCGAGCGACGACCGCCACGGGATCGAGGAGGTGACGCCGGCCTATTGGGACGATCGGATGGCGGTCAATCTGCGCCATCTGTTCTTCGCCGCGCAGGCGGTGGTGCCGGGGATGAAGGAGGCTGGGCACGGCGTCATCATCAACTTCGGATCGATCAGCTGGCATCTCGGCCTGCCCGACCTGACGCTCTACCAGACCGCCAAGGCCGCGATCGAGGGGCTGACCCGCAGCCTTGCCCGCGAATTGGGGCCGTTCGGCATCCGCGCCTGCACCATCGTGCCCGGCAACGTCCAGACGCCGCGGCAAGAGAAATGGTACACGCCCGAGGGTGAGGCTGAGATCGTCGCGGCGCAAGCGCTGAAAGGGCGAATCCAGCCGTCGGACATTGCTGCGATGGCGACCTTCCTCGCCTCCGACGACGCACGCATGTGCACGGCGCACAATTATTGGGTGGACGCTGGATGGCGGTAAGCGAAGTGCGGGTCGCCGCGCGCCTTGGCGCGACGCTGGGCGAAGGTCCGGTCTGGGATACGCAGCGCGGCTGCCTGTGGTTCGTCGATATCAAGGGGAAGACGCTGCACCGCTTCGACCCCACAACCGGTGCACTGACCAGCGCCGATGCGCCGGGCGAGATCGGCTGGGCGCTGCCCGCCGACAATGGCCGATTGCTGTGCGGGTTGCAGAGCGGGCTGCACTGGTTCGACCCCGACACGCGCGCCTTCACCTTCTGGCGCGTGGTCGAGCCGGATTTGCCCGGCAACCGTCTCAACGACGCCTGCACCGACGCGCAGGGCCGCGTGTGGTTCGGGTCGATGGACAATGCCGAGAGTGCTGAAACCGGCCATTTCTACCGGCTCGATGCCGGGCAGCTCGACCGGGTTGGGCCGGGGCCGGTGAGCATCACCAACGGCCCGGCGGTGTCCCCGGCCGGGGACCGCATCTATTTCACCGACACGATCGGGCGGCGCATCTGGGTCGCGCCGCTGCATGACGACGGATCGCTCGGCGCGGTTCAGCCCTTTCTGACCTTCACCGGCGATCAAGGCTATCCCGACGGGTCGATCACCGATGCGGAAGGCAATGTCTGGGTGGGCTTCTTCGCCGGCCATGGTGCACGCCGCTTCGATCCAACCGGGCGCGAGATCGAGTTCGTCCGCCTGCCCGTCGCCAATGTCACCAAGCTGGCGTTCGGCGGCGCAGGGCTGACGACGCTCTATGCGACGACCGCCGCCAAGGGACTGAGCGAGGCCGAACGCGCGGCCCAGCCGCATGCCGGCGACCTGTTCGCCTTTGAGGCGCGCGTTCCAGGCCACGCCCTTGCCCGGGCGCATATTGCATGAGGATCGCGGCGGTCCTGCTCAGCGCGACCGCGCTCGCCCCCCTCCCCGCAACGGCGCAGCTCAGCTTCGCCCCTGCCATCGGCGACCATGGCGTGCTCCAACGCGACAAGCCGATTATCGTCGAGGGCGAAGCTGCACCCGGCATGTCGCTGACCGTCACGCTCGGCGACACGATCGCGCAGGCCAAGGCCAATAGGGACGGCCAGTGGCGCGCGACGTTTCCGGCGATGAAGGCGGGCGGCCCCTATCTGCTCCGTGCCGCGACGCTGGACGCTGCCGTTGAGGCAAAGGGGGTGATGATCGGCGATGTCTGGCTGTGTTCGGGCCAGTCCAACATGGAATTTCCGGTTCGCCGCGCACTCGATTTCGACAATCAGATGAACAGCGCCACCGATCCGATGCTGCGGCTGCTGACCGTGCCCAAGGCAACCTCGACACGGCCGCTACGCAAGTTCGCCGAGCCGGCCAGCTGGCAGGCATCGACGCGCGAGACTGCACCCGAATTCTCCGCCGCCTGCTGGTATATGGCGCGGGAGCTGCGCAAGGCCGAGCCGGGGGTGGCGATCGGGCTGATCGACGCGACTTGGGGCGGCACCGCGGTCCGTGTCTGGCTTGATCCCGCCGCGACCCGCGCGATCTATGGCGCGGACGAAGTGGCATTGCTGACGGTGTATGATCGCGACCCGCTCGCCGCGAACACGCAATTCGCCCCGCGCTGGATCGATTGGTGGCGGACGCAGGACAAGGTCGAACCGTGGCGCACGCCCGATGCAGTGACGTGGTCACCGATTAATGGTGTCGGGTCATGGGACAGCTTGAACGAGCCAGCGCTGCGCGGCTTTACCGGCTGGGTGTGGTTCCGCCGCACCGTGACGCTGACGGCGGGGCAGGCGCGCGGCGGCGCGACCGTTTCGCTGGGCATCATCGACGATGGCGATCAGGCGTTCGTCAATGGCAAGCCGGTCGGCAACAGCTTCGGCTGGTCGAACGCGCGCGATTACAAGGTGCCGGGAAGCTATTGGAAGGCCGGAGCGAACGAGGTCGTCGTTGCGGTGTGGAACAGCTATGGCACCGGCGGCTTCATGGGACCGGCGGAGCGGCTGAAGCTCACCCTGTCCGATGGGTCGAACATTCCGCTGGGCGACCAGTGGCGCTACTGGATCTCGGCGGCCAAGGGCGCGCCGCCGCGTCCGCCATGGGACAATATCGCCGGGCTCGGCCTGATCGGCAATGCGATGGTCGCGCCATTGGGCGGGATCGGGCTGCGCGGGGTCGCCTGGTATCAGGGCGAGAGCGACTCCGGCCAGACCGGCTATGACGTGCGATTGCGTGGCCTGATCGACGGCTATCGCCGCCAGTCGGGCGATCCGGCGCTGCCGGTGCTGGTGGTCGGCCTCGCAGGTTACGGCGCGCCTGGGGCAACGCCGGGCGAGAGCGGCTGGGCGATGCTGCGCGATGAGCAGCGCCGCGCGGTGGCGGCGACGCCGGGAACGGCGCTGGTCTCCGCGATCGACCTGGGATCGCGCACCGACATCCATCCGGGCGACAAGAATGAGCTGGGCAAGCGTCTTGCGCGTGCCGCGCTGGGCAAGCCGGGGCCGCAGGCGGTGTCGGCGCGGCGTGACGGTAGCGATGTGGTCGTTTCGTTCAGCGGGGTCGAGGGGGCGCTGACGAGCTGGAGCGGCGCGCCGGTCGGGTTCGAGCTTTGCGCCCAGAGCTGCCGCTTTGCCGCGGCGCGGGTCGAGGGCGGCAGCGTCCGGGTTCTGGGCGATGGCCAGCCGGTCACGCGGGTGCGCTATGCCTGGGCCGATACGCCGGTGGTGAACCTGTACGACGCGGCAAACATGACGCCGACCTCGTTCGAGCTGGTGGTGGAGTGATCAATCAATCCTCCCCGGGACGGGGAGGTGGCGCCGAAGGCGACGGAGGGGGCCCGAGGCACCGGACTCCCTTGCCTCGGGCCCCCTCCACCATGCTACGCATGGTCCCCCTCCCCGTTCCGGGGAGGAATTGAACGGACTCAATGATTATGCCGCGGCAGCGTCTTTGACGTCTGACGGTACTCCAGCGCGAATTCCAGCACCGCGCCCTCGCCGAGCTGTCCGGTCTTTTCACGCGCGAGCTGTTCCCACGGCGTATTGCTCGCCGGAACCTCTGGCAGCCCATCGCCCTTGCGCCGCTCGATCTCCTCCGCCTCGACCAGCATGTCGCATCGGCGGGTGTTGAGGTCGATGCGGATCGTATCGCCGGTGCGCAGCCACGCCAGCCCGCCGCCCGCCGCGCTTTCGGGCGAGGCGTTGAGGATCGACGGGCTGTCCGACGTGCCCGACTGACGCCCGTCGCCAAGCGTTGGCAGCCAGTTCACGCCGGCGCGGATCAGCGCATCGGGCGGCTGCATGTTGACCACTTCCGCCGACCCCGGCCAGCCAAGCACGCCCGCTGAGCGCATCACCAGGATGCAATCGGCGTCGATGTTCAGATCGGGGTCGTTGATGCGGTGGTGATAATCGTCCGAGCCATCGAACACGATCGCGCGCGCCTCAAACACATTTTCCGCGCCGGGGCGCGACAGATAGCGTTTGCGAAACTCGGACGAGATCACCGAGGTTTTCATGATCGCGAAATCGAACAGATTGCCGCTCAGCACGAGGAACCCGGCGTTGTCCTGAAGCGGATCGGCGAACGGCCGGATCACCTCACGGTCGTTGCTTTCGGTACCGGCGAGATTCTCCGCGATCGTCCGGCCAGTGACGGTCAGGCAGTCGCCGTGCAGCTTCCCCGCCTGAAGCAATTCCCACATCGCCGCAGGGACGCCGCCCGCACGATGGAACCGCTCGCCCAGATACTTCCCCGCCGGCTGCATGTTGACCAGCAGCGGCAAATGGTAGCCGTGATCGTACCAGACCTCCGGCTCTAGCTCGAGGCCGGCATGGCGCGCCATCGCGACGATGTGCGGCTGGGCATTGGACGATCCGCCGCACACGGTGACGGTGGCAATGGCGTTGAGGAACGCTTCGCGCGTCAGGATCCTCGACGGGCGCAGGTCTTCGCGCACCATCTCCACGATCCGCTGGCCGGTGCGATAGGCGATCTGTCCGCGCTCGCGATAGGGTGCCGGGATCGCCGCGCAGCCGGTGAGCGACAGGCCGAGTGCTTCGGCGACCGCGTTCATCGTCGATGCCGTGCCCATCGAATTGCAATGCCCGGCCGACGGCGCGCTGCTGGTTGCGCGGCGCAGGAACTCAGCCTCATCGATCTCGCCCGCGGCCAGCGCACGGCGGCTGCGCCAGATCACGGTGCCGGAACCGACCAGCTCGCCCTCATGCCAGCCATCGAGCATCGGCCCGCCCGACAGGACGATCGCCGGGATATCGACCGTGGTCGCCGCCATCACCTGACTCGGCGTGGTCTTGTCGCAGCCGGTGGTCAGCACCACGCCGTCGATTGGGTAGCCGTTGAGCAGTTCGACCAAGCCGAGATAGGCAAGGTTGCGGTCGAGCGCGGCGGTCGGGCGACGGCAATTTTCGAAGATCGGATGAACCGGGAACTCAATCGGGATGCCGCCCGCATCGCGAATGCCGTCGCGCACGCGCTTGGCGAGGTCGAGATGGATGCGGTTGCAGGGGGAAAGGTCGCTGCCCGACTGGGCGATGCCGATGATCGGCTTGCCCGACTGAAGCTCTTCGGGCGTGACGCCATAGTTCATGAACCGCTCCAGATAGAGCGCGGTCATGTCCCAGCGTTCGGGATTGTCGAACCAGTCGCGCGACCGCAGCCGCACGGGTGTATCATCAGGCATCGGGGCTCCGTTTGGGAGAGGCGCGGCGGGCCAGCGTCGGAGCGGAATCCGAATCGCGGCGCACCAGCGTGTAGGGCAAGGTTTTCTGCTCGACCTCCAGCGGCTCGCCATTGCGCTTGGCCTTGAGGAAGCGCACCGCCGCCGACACCGCCCAGGCGGTCATGCCGCGGATCGGCTGGCGGATCGTGGTCAGCTCGGGCCAGATCGTGCTCGCCATCGCGGTATCGTCGAAGCCGCACACGGTGATGTCGTTGGGCACATCAAGGTGCAGCCGATGCGCGACCGCGACGGTCGCGGCGGCCATATCGTCGTTCGACGCGAAGATCGCGGTCGGACGCGGATCGACCGAGATCAGCCGCTCCGACGCCTGCATCCCCGAGCGATAGGTGAAGCGGCCCTGCGCGATCAGCTCTTCGCGCACCGGGATGCCCGCGGCTTCGAGCGCAGCCTTGTAACCGTTGAGGCGGCGGCCGCTGGATACCTGTTCGGGGTTGCCGATGATGAACCCGATGCGCGTATGGCCAAGATCGATGATGTGCCGCGTCATGTCGTACGCGGCCTGGAAATCGTCGATCAGCACCGCAGCGTGCGACCCGCTCGCCTTGCCGGGACCGACCGCGATGGCGACGGCCCCGGCGTCGGTGATCAGGTCGAGCACGCTCTGGTCGTCGCACAAGGGCGGGGGGAGGATGAAGCCCTTGATCCCGCCATCGATCAGGTGGTGGACCAGCGACTTGGCCTCGGCAACATTCTCGCAATTCTGGACGACGAGGTGGATGTCGGCGCGGCTCGCCTCTTCCAGGGCGCCCATCAGAAACTCGCTAAGATAGGATGCCGACGGGTTGTCGAACATCAGCGCGATCCGCAATTGCTCGCCACCCGCCAGGCTGCGCGCCGCGCGGTTGGGCGCGAAGTTAAGCTTGGCAATCGCCGCCAGCACCTGTTCGCGCGTATTCTCGCGCACATTGCCCTCGCCATTGATCACGCGGCTGACCGTCATCGGCGAGCAGTGCGCCTCCGCCGCGACATCGGCGATGGTGGGAGCGCCACCACGGCGGCGGGACGAACGGGGCTTGGCAGGTGCGGATGAGGCCATGATCATGGCACATACGCCCCGTTTGCCCGTCGCAGCAAGCGCAGCGTCACCTGATTTGGGAGCGCAATCATTCGCCGGGCGCCTCAGGGAAGTTCTGCGCCTGATACCAACTCAGCGGATACCGGGGCGCGCTATGACCGGTCGGGAGCGCACGACCGGAAACGGTCGACCAATAAGCAAGGCTGGCGTCGCGCCACCATTGTGCCTCGTCGCGTTGGATGTTGAGGAAGTCAGCGACAGCGCGATGACGCTGCGCATCGACATGCGGCGCGAGCGTTGCCCAGGTCGCGCGCATCCGCTCGACAGCGGCCACGCCCCGGTCATAGCGGCGCGGCAGTTCCTCCCACAGGGTATTCCCGTTCTTCAGTCGATGATCCCACGACACACGGCGGAACCACAGCAGCAATTCCTCGTCTGCCAGCAAGCGCTTCGCCACGTCCGGTGCATATTGGGCGAGCGCGTTGCTGCCGGTCGGGGTGCGGTCGAAGCCGATGCCGTCACGGTCAGCACGGTGGTAATAGACCGGGTTCCATTCCGGCCGGGCCAGATCGGACACCCACGGCGCGGGGCCGTAATGATGGCCGGTGCCCATGACATGGGCGAGGCCGAGCGGGGTCATATAGTCGACCACCGCATCGCGGCTGCCCAGCATCATCGGCACGACGGCGTTCAGGAACGCGGGATCGCGACTGAAGGTCTGCGCGGCCCATTCGCGGGCGATCTGGTCGCTCGCCAGCTTTGGGTTCCACGCTAACCGCCCAAAGGCGTACCAGTTGGCCTGATCGAAATGCGATCCCGTCCAGTTGCGGTCGCTCCCGGTATTCGCGACCCCGGCGATGACGCTGACCGTCCGCGAAACGCTGCCGCTGCGCCCGGTATCGGCGTCGAGCGCCTCCTCGAACAAGGGGGCGAGGAAGGCGAGGTGTGAGGCGAAGCCGAGATATTCCTTGGTGATCTGCAGCTCGAGGCTCAGCCGCGTCTTCGGCATCGCGCCGAACAGCGGGTGGAACGGCTCGCGCGGCTGGAAGTCGATCGGTCCGTTCTTGACCTGCACGACCACATTCGACGCAAACTTGCCGTCGAGCGGCTGGAACTCGGTGAACGCCTGCTTGGCGCGATCCTCCTTGTTCTCGGCGGCATAGACGAAGGCGCGCCAGATCACGGTGCCGCGGCCGCCGATCGCCTCGGCAAGCATGTTCGCGCCATCGGCATGGCTGCGGCCATAATCCTGCGGCCCCGGCTGGCCTTCGGAATTGGCCTTGACCAGGAAGCCGCCGAAATCGGGGATCGCGGCGTAAATCTCGTCCGCCTTCGCCTTCCACCAGGCGCGTACTGCCGGATCGAGCGGGTCGGCGGTCTTGAGCCCGCCAATGTCGCGCGGCGCGGAGAAGCGGGCCGAGACATAGACGCGAATGCCCCAGGGCCGGAAGGTGTCGGCCAGCGCCTTGATCTTGGCGATGTAGCGCGGCTCCAGCATCATCGCGCGGGCGTTGACGTTATTGACGACGACGCCGTTGATCCCGACCGAGGCATTGGCGCGCGCATAATCGGTCATTCGCGCATCGACATGGCCGGGCAGATGCCACCAGTCGAAGATCGACCGCCCGGCATAGCCGCGCTCGACATGCCCGTCGGGATTGTCCCAATGGTTGAGCATGCGCAACGTGTAGGCGGGCGCTTCATCGAGGTGGATCGCGCCGATCGCCTTGCCCTGCCCCAGCTCCCGCAGCAGGGCGAAGGCGCCGTAGAGCAGCCCGCTATCGCTCGCGGCGGTGATCTCGGCACCGCTGATGCGGAACGCGCCTGCGCGCTCGCCCGGAGTCGTCACCTTGCGGAGGGTGATCGCAGATACGAAGCGCAGCTCGGCAAGGCCGCGCTGCAACTCGTCGCGCGCCAGTCGGGCAGTCGGCGAATCGCTGCCGATCAGGGTGACGGTGGCGGGGCGATGCTGCGCAGCATCGGCGACGGGCGCATGGCGCAGCCACAAGCGATATCCGTCCTCCGCACGCGCCGCGCCGCCGGTCATCAGCACCGTCACGAGCAGCAACAGGGCACAGAGCCGCACGGTCACCATCCTCATCCCCTTCGCCATGCGCCGATCCGATTCCTGGCCGGTCGCTGCTTGACAAGCTCGATCCCCTCATACCATGGTAGCGCTAACAATAAAGACCGTTTTGCGGTTCGATTCAGGAGAGTGAAGATGCGAAAGGCTTGGGTCGCCCTGTTGCTGGCGAGCGTATCGGCAACGCCCGCTGTGATAGCTGGCACGCCTGCCACCCCGGCTCCCAGTCCCGCGCAAGCCACGGCACAGCGCCCCCCGGCCGACGCCCCCTATCGCAACGCCAAACTGCCGCTGGAGACGCGCGTTGCGGACCTGCTCGCACGGATGACGCTGGAGGAAAAAGTTGCCCAGATCACCTCGATCTGGGACACCAAGGTCGAGATTCAGGACGCGCAGGACTGGTTCGATCCGGCAAAGGCGAAAGCCAAGCATCCGCACGGCATCGGCCAGCTCGCCCGCCCGTCGGACCGCAAGGGTCCGGTGTCGCCGCGCGTCACGCCACCGCGCAGCATTGCTGACAGCATCGCTTACGTGAATGCGATCCAGAAATGGGCGGTCGAGGGCACGCGCCTCGGCATCCCGGTGCTGTTCCATGAAGAGGCACTGCACGGCCTCGCCGCACAGGACGCGACCAGCTACCCGCAGTCGATCGGCCTGGCTTCCACCTGGGACCCGGACCTGATCCGCGACATCAACGCCGCGATTGCCCGCGAAGTACGCGCGCGCGGGGTCCATCTCGTCCTGTCCCCCGTGGTCGATGTCGCGCGCGACCCACGCTGGGGGCGGATCGAGGAGACGTTCGGCGAGGACCCGCATCTGGTCTCCGAAATGGGCGTCGCGGCGGTCGAGGGGTTGCAGGGCACCAACCGCGCCCGCGTGCTCGGCCCGGGCAAGGTGTTCGCGACGCTCAAGCATATGACCGGCCACGGCCAGCCCGAAAGCGGCACCAATATCGGCCCCGCGCCGATTGCCGAACGCACGCTGCGCGAGGTGTTCTTCCCGCCGTTCGAGGCGGTCGTCACCCGCACCGGGGTCGAGGCGGTGATGGCGAGCTATAACGAGATCGACGGCGTGCCGAGCCATGCCAATAAATGGCTGCTGGGCGACGTGCTGCGCGGTGAATGGAAATTCCCCGGCGCGGTGGTGAGCGACTATTATGCGATCGAGCAGATGGTCGGCATTCACCGGATCGCCGTGTCCAACGCCGATGCCGCCAAGCGCGCGCTCGCGGCGGGCGTCGATAGCGAATTGCCCAACGCCACCGCCTATTCGACCCTGATCGACGCGGTGCGCAAGGGCGAGGTTAGCCAGAGCGCGATCGACACCGCCACGTCACGGATGCTGAGCATCAAGTTCCGCGCCGGGCTGTTCGAAAATCCCTACGCGAAGCTGGCCGACACCAAGATCAACCACAGCCCTGAATCGGTCGCCCTCGCGCGCAAGGCGGCGGCGAAGTCGTTCGTGCTGCTCAAAAATGAAGGCGCCGCGCTGCCGCTGTCGCTCGACGCGCCGCAGACGATCGCGGTGATCGGGCCGAACGCCGATGTCGCGCGGCTCGGCGGTTATTATGGCATCCCGCCCGAGACGGTCACTCCGCTGCAGGGCATTCGCGCGCTGGTCGGCGACAAGGCGAAGATCGTGCACGCCGAGGGCGTCAAGATCACCGAGAATGACGATTGGTGGGCGGATGAGGTCAAGCTGTCCGACCCGGCCGAGAACCGCAAGCGCATCGCTCAGGCGGTCGAGACCGCGCGCGCGGCGGACACGATTCTGCTGTTCATCGGCGACACTGAGCAGACCAGCCGCGAAGCCTGGGCCGACGCGCATCTCGGCGATCGCGCCAGCCTCGATCTGGTCGGCGAGCAGCAGGAACTGTTCGACGCGATGAAGAAGCTGGGCAAGAAGCTGGTCGTCGTCCTCGTCAACGGCCGCCCACCCTCCTACCCCAAGATCGCCGAGCAGGCCGACGCGATCCTCGAAACCTGGTATGGCGGCGAACAGCAGGGGCATGCGATCGCCGACACGCTGTTCGGGCGGGTCAATCCGGGCGGCAAGCTGCCGGTGACGGTCGCGCGCCATGTCGGCCAGCTGCCGATGGTCTATAACGTCAAGCCGAGCGCGCAGCGCGGTTACCTGTTCGACACCACCAAGCCGCTGTATCCGTTCGGCTACGGCCTCAGCTACACGCACTTCACTCTGTCCACGCCACGCCTGTCGGCGACCTCGGTCAAGGCGGGGAGCAGCGTCGATGTGCTGGTCGATGTCACCAATACCGGCGCGCGCGAAGGCGATGAGGTGGTGCAGGTCTATGTCCGCGACAAGGTCGCATCGGTGACGCGCCCGATCAAGGAATTGAAGGCCTTCCGCCGCGTGACGCTCAAGCCCGGCGAGACGCGGACGGTGAAGCTGACGCTCGGCCCGGACGCGTTCCAGATGTGGAATATCGACATGAAGCGGGTGATCGAACCCGGTGAGTTCGAGATCATGACCGGGGCCGATTCCGCCACGCTTCAGTCGGTGACGCTGGCGGTGACGCCGTGAAGCGCCGCGCCGCGCTGCGTCTGCTTGCCGGTGCGTCCGTCGCAGCCGGTGCAGTCGCGCTGGCCCCCGCCGCGCACGCGCTGGCCGCGCCGCTCTACAAGGATGCGCGCGCGCCGATTCCTGCCCGCGTCGCCGACTTGCTCGGCCGGATGACGCTGGAGGAAAAGGTCGGCCAGATGATCGCCATCTGGGCGCGCAAGGAAGAGGTCATGGACGGCCTCGACTTCAATGCGAAGAAGGCGTCTGCGGCTTATCCCAATGGCGTCGGCCATGTCACCCGCCCGTCGGACAAGCGCGGCGTGCCGGGGATTACCGGCGCGGCCGGCGGCACCGCCGCGCGCTGGCGCACCCCGCGCGAGACGGTCGACTTCATCAACGCGATGCAGCGCTGGGCGCTCAACGACACGCGGCTCGGCATCCCGGTGCTATTCCATGAGGAATCGCTGCACGGCTATATGGCCACCGACGCGACGATGTTCCCGCAGGCGATCGGCCTTGCCGGAGCGTTCGACCGCGATCTGATGCGACGCGTCCAGTCGGTCATCGCGCGCGAAACGCGGGCGCGCGGCGTCCCCTATGTCCTCTCGCCCGTGGTCGACATCGTGCGCGACCCGCGCTGGGGGCGGATCGAGGAAACGTTCGGCGAATGCCCCTATCTCGTGGCGGAACTGGGCGTCGCGGCGGTCGAGGGACTGCAGGGGCCGGGCAAGTTCGACCGGCTCGCCGATGGCAAGGTCTATGCGACGCTCAAGCACATGACCGGCCATGGCCAGCCCGAAAGCGGCGTCAATGTCGGCCCGGCGCAATTGTCCGAACGTGAGTTGCGCGAGTATTTCTTTCCGCCGTTCCGCGAGATCGTGAAGCGCACGTCGATCGGCGCGGTGATGCCGAGCTATAACGAGATCGACGGCGTGCCGAGCCATGCAAACACCTGGCTGATCGGCGATGTGCTGCGCGGCGAATGGGGCTTCGACGGACTGATCGCGAGCGATTATGGCGCGGTCAACGAGCTGGAGAGCATCCATCACGTCGCCGCCGATCTGGCCGAAACCGCCCGGCTCGCGCTCGCTGCGGGGGTGGACAGCGAACTGCCCGATGGCATGGCGTTCCGCACGCTGGTCGATCAGGTGCGCGCTGGCAAGGTCGAGGTGAGCGCGATCGACCGCGCGGTCGCGCGCATGTTGACGCTCAAATTCCGCGCGGGGCTGTTCGAAAACCCCTATGGCGACGCCGCGCTGGCCGAGCGCATCACCGGCAACGCCGAAGCCCGCGCGCTGGCGCTGGAGGCGGCGCGCAAGTCGCTGTGTTTGCTCACCAATGATGGCACTTTGCCGTTCGCGGAGGGCAAGGTCCGCAAGCTCGCGGTGATCGGCCCCAACCACGCCATCGCGCGGTTGGGCGGTTATTCGAGCGTCCCCAAGCAAACCGTCAGCCTGATCGAAGGGCTGCGCGCACTGGTCGGCGACAAGGTCGAGCTGCTGACCGCGCAGGGCGTGTTCATCACCCAGAGCGAGGACCGCTCGGCGAACGAGGTGCTGCTAGCCGAACCGGCCAAGAACCGCGACCTGATCGCGCAGGCTGTCGCGGTCGCGAAGGGCGCCGATGCGATCGTGCTCGCGATCGGCGACACTGAACAGACCAGCCGTGAGGGCTTTGCCAAGAACCACCTGGGCGACCGGACCAGCGTCGATATCGTCGGTGAGCAGAATGAGCTGGTCGCGGCGATGGCCGCGCTCGGCAAGCCGCTGGTGATCACCGCGATCAATGGCCGTCCGCCGAGCTGGCCCGCCGTGATCGGCAAGGCCAACGCCGTACTCGAATGCTGGTATCCGGGCCAGGAAGGCGGCACCGCGATGGCCGAAGCGCTGTTCGGCCGGATCAATCCGGGCGCGAAGCTGCCGGTCACGGTGATCCGCGATGCAGGGCAGATCCCGTTCTTCTACAACCACAAGCCGTCGGCGCGGCGCGGATACCTGTTCGCGGACAAGGCGCCCTTGTTTCCGTTCGGCCATGGGCTGAGCTACACCAGCTTTGCGATCAGCGCGCCGAAGCTGTCGGCTGCGACGATGCAGCGCGACGGCCAGGTCAGCGTATCGGTCGAGGTCCGCAACACCGGCATGCGCGCGGGCGACGAGGTGGTGCAGCTTTACATCAGCCGCCGCACCGCATCGGTGACCCAGCCGGTGCTCCAGCTCAAGGGCTTTGAGCGTGTGACGCTCCAGCCTGGCGAAACGCGCACCGTCCGCTTCGACCTGCCCGCCGAGACCTTCGCGATCTGGGACGCGAATATGCGCGAGATCGTCGAAGCGGGCGAGGTCGATATTCGCGTGGGCAACAGCTCCGCCGCGCTCAAATCCGCGCTGCTGACCATTGTCTGAGCCATGCCGGCACGGACGGCACGATGCATGACTGGTAAATCCAAGGAGTCCCGATGAACCCGACCCGCCGCCAGACGCTCGCTGGCATTGCCGCGCTTCCGCTCGTCGCCGCCACCTCGGCCGGGGCGACTATTCCGCCGCCGGGCATCGATGCGATCGCGCGACGCAAGGGGCGGCGGTTCGGTAGTGCCGTTGCCTGGGCGCCGCCGGGCGCGGATGCGGGGTCGTTCAACAACCCTGACTATGCGGCCATCATCGAGCGCGAATGCGGCGTGATCGTCGCCGAAAATGAGATGAAGTGGCAGGCGCTGCGCCCCTCACCCACCGAATATCGCTTCGAGCGGTTCGACGGGATGGTCGCCTGGGCGCGCGGCAAGGGGCTCGACGTGCGCGGGCACACCTTGCTGTGGGCGCGGCCGAAATGGTTTCCGAACTGGCTCAACAATCACGACTTCGGGTCGGCGCCCAAGGCGGCGGCTGAGAAGATCCTGACCGATCATATCCAGACCGTAATGCGGCGGTACAAAGACACGATCCGCAGCTGGGACGTGGTCAATGAGGCGGTCGATCCCGAGACGTCGGGGCTGGTCGAAACCTCGCTTTCCAAAGCGATGGGGGGTGTCGAACCGGTTCTGGACCTCGCCTTCCACACTGCGCGCGCGGAAATGCCGAACGCGGAGCTGGTCTATAACGACTATATGAGCTGGGAGCCGGGCAACGAAAAGCATCGCGCCGGCGTGCTCAAGCTTCTGGAGGGGTTCCGCAAGCGCAACGTGCCGGTCGATGCGCTGGGCATCCAGAGCCATATCGAAATGTTCAAGCTCGACCCCGCCACCGGGCTTGGCCCGTATCAGGAACGCGAATGGCGCAAGTTCATCGATGAAGCCGTGGGGATGGGCTATCGCCTCGTCATCACCGAGCTCGACGTCAAGGATAACGCCCTGCCCGGCGACCCGGCGCAGCGTGACGCGGGCGTCGTTGCCTATCTGCGCGCCTATATGGAGCTGATGCTGTCCTACCCCCAGCTGCGCGACGTGCTCGCCTGGGGCATGGTCGACAAATATAGCTGGCTGCAGGGGTTCGCGCCGCGCAAGGACGGGCTGCCGCAGCGTTGCTGCCCGTATGACAGCAGCTTTCGAGCGAAACCGATGCGGACCGAACTGGCGCGCTTGTTCGGGGAGGCCAAGGCGATCGCCTAAGCACTATCCGTCGACGGATAACCAAATGCTGCGCAGCCCCATGCTGCGCAGCATTTTTTTGTGCGACCTTCCCCGCGCTGGCCGCAGGCAAAAAAATGCCGCCGCCCGGGGAGGGGCGACGGCGGGGAGGTTGGGAAGTTTAAAGCGTTAGAAGTTGAAGCGGATCATGCCGGTGACGCGGCGGTCGTTCATATACCAGCCGCGCGGGATGATGCGGACATCGCCATTCTGGTCCGCCACCGCCGCACTGGTCTTGGTCACCGAGTTGGTGAGGTTCACCCCCTGAATGCCGAGCTTCAGCCGGTCGCTGATCGAGATGGTGATCGACGCGTCGAGCTGACCATAGGCTTCCTGGAAGATCGGGTCGAACGGCGTGATCACGTCGCGCAGCGTCAGCAGATACTGCGAACGCCAGCTATAGGATGCACGCGCCGACACCGGCCCGATATCGATGAAGGGCGTGATGTTGAACGTGTGCTTCGACAGCCCCTGAAGCGGGAAATTGTCGCCGGTGATCGTCGGCTGACGGCCAGCGGCCACGTCCGGGTCGGTCTCCGACAATGTGCTCTGCGGCACGCCCTCGCTGTCGACATAGGTATAGTTGGCTTGCAGGCCGAGCCCCTTGAGCGGCCCAGGCAGAAAGTCGAACACCTGCTGATAGGCGATTTCGAAGCCCTTGATCTTGCCGACCGCCGTCGAATTGACCGGCGTCGTTACGACCGCTTCGAACGTCTGGCCGTTGTTCGTGAAGCTGCGGCGCACCGTGTCGTTGGTCAGGACGTTACGCAGTTCCTTGTAGAACAGCGACGCGGTCAGCTGACCCACCCGCGAGAAATACCATTCCGCGGTGACGTCGAAATTGTCGCCCTCGGTCGGCAGCAGTTCGGGGTTGCCGGCGTTGAACGAACCCTGGATCAGCACCTGACCCGGCGCGATATTGCCGTCCGATCCGAAGGCGCCCGTGCCGGGTGCGGTCGGCGTGACGACCACCGGGATCTGGTTGCCATTGGCATCGACGCGCGGAACCGCCGTGACACCAACCGGGAAATAGTTGCGCACCAGACCCAGCGAAGGCGGCGACACCCCCTTCGAATAGGCGGCACGGAACTGCAACCCACCACCGACTTCCAGCTTCAGATTGAGGCTGGGCAGCCAGTAATCATAATCGACGTCGAAGTTGTTCGCGACGATCGCGCCGTTCAGATACGCGCCGATCTGCGTCAGCTGGGTCGGCGTCAGCGCGCACAGCGTGTTCACCGATCCGCCCGCGCCGGTCAGCGCGTTGTTGATGGAATCCCGGCAGGTGTCCGTGGTCGGCAGGTTGGTCGCGAACGGGAATTCGATGAACCCTTCCGACTTGCGGTTGGTCGTCGTGTAGCGCACGCCGACATTGCCGCTCAGCTTCATGCCATTGCCGAACTCGTTGCCGAAGCGCAGCATGACATAGGCAGCCTTGTTGATCTCCTGCTGCGGGTTCACTTCGCCTGGCGTGAACGGCGTCCCCGCAATCGCATTGGGACGGTCCGCCAGCGAGCGCCAGCCGCCATTGATCTGACGCCCGCCGGCGCCCGCCACGGTGGGTTCCCACTCGCGGTTGATGCGGTTGGCGTAGTCGATATAGGCCTGGTAGTAGGTCGCGCTGTTGATGTTCGAGAACAGTCGGCACTGGCCACCCAGCGGACTGCCCACCGAATTGCGGAAGAAGTCCTGGAAGCAGAAGGCTTCATAGCCCTGCAGCGGCGCGCCGCCGGTCCCGCCGGTGACATTGTCGACCGGATCGTCGAGCCAGATCGGACCGCCATTGCCCCACTGCTCGCTCAGGCGACCCCAGTTATAGGTCGAGAAGCGCGCGACCTGATCGCGGTCGGCATAACGGCCGCCGACACGTACCGACTTGAAGAAGCCGTCGTCCGGGAACGACAATTCGGCATCGAGGCGGAAGGAGTCCGAGTTGCCGGTGCTCGCCTCGATATGGTCCATCGCCGAGCGGTAGAAGCTGTTATACGGGTCCGAGAAGCTCTGGTGCGTGCCCGTATAATAAGACGGGTAGTTGGCCGAGCTGCCCGGCGCGCCGGTGCATGGCAAAGTCGGGCAGTTCTGCGGCGGGCGGAATTCGACCGTCGGGAAGTCGCTGCCGTTCAACTGGATTGCGGCGTCCTGATAGGAGGATAGCCACAGGCCGTTGTCCATCACGTCGACGAACGAATCGACATGCTGGTAGTCGAAGCTCAGGCTGAGATTGTCGGTCGCCTGATAGCGGAAGTTGAACCCGTAATCGTCGGTCACAGCGCGTTCGTCATGATCGCGGCGGATATTGTTCGACTGCAGGCCCAGCGCCGGGGTGCGGATGTCGCCTGCCGTATTCTGATCGGCGCGCCAGCCGGTCGGGCCGGTGATGACGCCGCTCTCAAACAGACCCGAGGAGTCGAACACGATCGACGTGCCGTCGCGGGCACGCGAGTCGCCGTTCGACGCGACGTTGTCGGTCGCGATCTCCATCGTGTGCTCGGTCCAGGCCTGACGCGCGTCGGAGCGCAGGAACTGGAAGGTGGCTTCGGCGCGACGGTCATTGCTGCGCCACTGGGCGGCTGCAGCAAAACCGAGACGACGGCGGTCGAATTCCTGGTTGCCGATCACCGCGCCGCGCGGGAACAGACCACTGCCGCGCTGCGTCGCGGTGCCGAACGGCACCACATCGGTGCGCGTGCCGTCCGAATAGATCGGGCGGACGCGGAAGCTCGACACCTGGAAGCGATCCGCGCGCGAGAACAGCTGCGAATAAGAGACACTGCCGAGCAGGCCGATCTCACCGATCCCGGTGTCCCAGGTGTTGCTGACCACCAATGCGGCAGTCGGCGAGGCCTTTTCGATGAAGTCCGAGTAATTCAGCTCGAGCGAGCCGGCGAGCACGAAGCCCTTCTTGTCGAACGGCAGGCGCGTGCGCAGGTTGACGACGCCGGCGATGCCGCCCTCGATGCGGTCGGCCGACGGGCTCTTGAACACGTCTACGCCGCCGAGCAGTTCGGACGGCACATCGGCGAAGCTCAGCGCACGGCCGTTATTGGCGGTGAATGCCTCACGCCCGTTGAATTCGGAGCGGACATAGGTGAGGCCGCGCACAACCACGCCCGACCCTTCGACCGAGAAGTGATCCGGATCGACGCCCGCCGCGAAGCGGTTGATCGAAATGCCGGGGATGCGCTGCAGCGTTTCGGTGACTGAGCGATCGGGCAGCGCGCCGATATCCTCGGCGGTCACCGAGTCGACGATCGTGTCCGACGTGCGCTTGCGCTGCTGTGCGCTTTGCAGCGATTCACGGAACCCCGTGACGACCACGGTATCCGGATCAGTGGCTTCCTCGGCAGCCGGCGTTTCTTGCGCCCATGCTGCGGTCGGCATGGCCAACGCTGTCATCAGCGCGGCGGTGGAAACTCCTAGACCCCATGCAGCGCGACCTTCGGTGCGCGCACGCTTCCGCCAATTCGACATCCATCCCCTCCTCGTTCGAGAGCCTTGGCGGCCCTTCTGCCCTGTTGCGCCAACAAGGTAGCGCTAACATTTCTTTTGCTTAAGCCAATGCGCAGCTTTCGGCAAGACATGTTGTGCGCTACCAGAAAGAAAATGACGCGCATGTTGCAGCGATGCTGCACAGCGATTTTGGGGAGGAAATGCGTGGCGGAACGGATCCGGTCGATCGTGATCGTGGGCGGCGGCACTGCCGGGTGGATGACGGCGGCGGCGATGGCCCGCATCCTGGGACCTGATTATGCGACCATCACATTGGCGGAGTCGGACGCGATCGGCACGGTCGGGGTCGGCGAAGCCACTATCCCCCAGATCGGCACGTTCAACCGCCTGCTCGGCATTGACGAGAACGACTTTGTCCGCCGGACCAAGGGCAGCTTCAAGTTGGGCATCGAGTTCGTCGACTGGGGCGGGTTGGGGCGCCGCTATTTTCACCCGTTCGGCAAATATGGGATCGACATGGAGGGTGTGTCGTTCCACGCCTATTGGCAGCGTCTGGCGCAGGAGCCGCAGTTCGCCAATGTGGATGCGTTTTCGCTGATGGCGAGCGCCGCGCGCGCCAATCGCTTCATGCCACCGATCGATGCCGGCAATTCGCCGCTGTCGGGCATCGCCTATGCCTATCATTTCGACGCCGGGCTCTATGCGCTGTATCTGCGCGAGCTGGCCGAGAAGATGGGGGTGAAGCGGATCGAGGGCCGGATCGTCGATGTCGAACGCGACGGCGAGAGCGGTCACATCGCCGCGGTTGCGCTCGAGTCCGGTGAGCGCGTCGCGGGCGAGCTGTTCATCGACTGCTCGGGCTTTGGCGGGCTGCTGATCGGCAAGACCCTCGGCGTCCCCTATATCGACTGGTCGGCACAGCTGCCGTGCAACCGCGCGGTCGCGGTGCCGTGCGCCTCGGCACCGGGCGGCCTCACTCCCTTCACCCGCTCCACTGCGCGCAGCGCCGGGTGGCAATGGCGCATCCCGCTGCAGCACCGCACTGGCAACGGCATGGTCTATTGCAGCGACTATATGAGCGACGATGAGGCAGCGGCGACATTGCTCGCCAATCTCGATGGGGAGGCGCTGGCCGATCCGCGCTTCATCCGCTTTACCACCGGCCATCGTGCGCGTTTCTGGGAAGGCAATTGCGTATCGATCGGCCTGTCGGCCGGGTTCATGGAGCCGCTCGAATCGACCAGCATCTGGATGATCCAGACCGGCATCGCGCGCCTGCTGTCCAACTTCCCGGACACAACCTTCGCGGAGGCGGAACGCGCGCGCTACAACCGGCTGATGATCGAGGAGAGCGAGCTGATCCGCGACTTCCTGATCCTGCATTATTGCGTCACCGACCGCACCGATTCACCCTTTTGGGATTATTGCCGGACGATGCCGCTCCCCGAGCGGCTGGCGGAGAAGATCCGCGTGTTCGAAAGCTCGGGCCGGTGCTTCCGCGAGCATGAGGAGCTGTTCAACGACACCAGCTGGTTCGCGGTGATGGTCGGTCAGGGGCTGCGCTGGGGCCGCCACGATCCGGTCGCGGAACTGCTGTCGCTCGCCGAGACGCGCGACCGGCTGGCGCATATCGCCGGCGCGGTCGCCAAGTCGGTCGATTATATGCCCGACCATGCCGAGTATATCCGGCAGAATTGCGCGGCGGCATAGGCTTGGCTCAGCTTCGCTGAGCACGGCACCGGCCCGCTCCCCCACCCGGCCGCCCATCTAGGATACTCTGCTTGGGTGGCCGGGTGTGGGAGCGGGCCGGTGCCGCTTAACTCAGCAAAAAAGAAGGGGCGGGAGTTGCCTCCCACCCCTGCCCCCTTTTGATAGTCGGCCCGATCAGCCTTCCATGTCCTCAAGCTCGCGGCCCTTGGTCTCCTTGACGAAGCGCTGGACCAGGAAGAAGCTGATCACCGCGCAGACCGCGTAGAAGGTATAGGCACCCGCCAGGCTCCACGTCGCCATCGCCGGGAAGGTCTGGGCGATCAGATAGTTGGCGAACCACTGGAAGAAGCCCGCCACTGCCAGCGCCGATCCGCGGATCTGGTTCGGGAACATCTCGCCCAGCATCACCCACATCACCGGGCCCCAGCTGACGTTGAAGAAGATCACATAGAGATTGGCGGCGACCACCGCGATCATCCCCAGCTGCGACGACAGCGCCAGCTTGCCGTTGGCGTCGAGCGAACCCTGGCTGAACGCATAGACCATCACGAACAGCGTCACCGCCATGCCGGCCGAGCCGATCAGCAGCAGCGGCTTGCGCCCGATCTTGTCGATCACCGCGATGGTGATGAAACACGCCGCGATCGAGACACCGCCCGAGACGATGTTGATCATCAGCGAATCCTGCTCGGTGAAGCCAGCCAGCTGCCACAGCGTCGCGCCGTAGTAGAAGATCACATTGATGCCGACCAGTTGCTGGAACACCGCCAGCATGATGCCGACCCACACGATGCTGCGGATGCCGAGGAAGCCGCCCTTGCCCTTCGACAGAATGTCGCTGAGGCGCGGATTGTGATCGGTCGAGAAGCTCGCCTTGATCTCGCCCAGCTTGGCGGTCCCGGCTTCCGAGCCGAACAGGTTGGTCAGCACGGTCAGCGCCTCGGTATCGCGGCCCTTGGCGACAAGGTAGCGCGGGCTTTCGGGGATGAAGAACAGCGCGATCAGGAACACCGCAGCGGGCAGCGCCTGCATCAGGTACATCCAGCGCCACGCCTCGATACCCGCCCAGAACAGCGCGAGCGAAGAACCGGCCGCTTGGGCGAGATAATAGTTCACCACAAATGCGGCGGTGAGGCCGGTGATGATCATCACCTGCTGCACCGTCGTCATCCGCCCGCGAATATTGGCGGGGGCGACTTCGGAAATATAAGCGGGCGACAGTACCGATGCTGCACCGACCGCCATGCCGCCGACGATCCGGGCGATCACGAAGATCGTCTGGTCATGCGCGAAACCCTGCACCAGCGCGCCGACCAAGAAGAGGATCGCGGCCAGGCGCATCACGTTGCGGCGGCCCATCTTGTCCGCCAGCGTGCCGGCAAAGAAGGCACCAATGAAGCAGCCGATCAGCAGCGAGCCGACGGTGAAGCCCAACGTTGTGTCGTTGAGCGTGAATGCGGATTTCAGTCCGTCCTGCGTGCCGTTCACGGCACCGCTGTCATAGCCGAACAGCAAACCGCCGATCGTCGCCACGGCAACGATGGCAAAGACCAGGCCGGTATTGGCTTGCCCCCCCGATGTCTGGGTCACCCGATTCTCCTCTCCCCTGGCACGGTCCATCCGCGCTCATGTTAGCGCTACCTAAGCGGGAAACCGCATGGTGCGCAAGTGCGGAGATGCTGCGCGGAATCGGCGGGCGGTTCAACCGTGCCAGTCGAACCATTCGCCATAGGGATGGCAGGTGGCGAGTACCCGGCGCACACCATCGGGCCAGCAGGTCAGCGCCAGTTCGACGCGTTCACGTCCGGGTGTCCATTCAAGGCTGAGCCAGGCCAGCGGTCGCGCTTCGGTCGCGCGGGCGCCCGCAGCATGGATCGCGTCGATCACCGACGCACGCGCCGTGGGCGCCAGATATTGCAGCACCATCGAATGAAACACGACGCGGCACACGCCGTCGGCCTGCGGCTCGGCGAGCTGGTCGGGCAGCCACCGGGTCGCGTCGGCACGCGTCAGCGCTGGCGGATGCGCGCGCGCCAGTCGCAGCGCGGCGTTGAGCCGCTCGATACGCCGCGGCTGGTCTGCCCACACGAACGACAAGAGCCGCTCACGCGCGCGCCGGTCATCGGCACAAAGCGGGTTGAGATCGACCCCACGCGCCTGCACGACCTCGATCGGCGCCGCCACCGGGTTCATCCCGCGCCATTCCGGCGCGATCCGCACCGAGGAGTCGGGATCGCCCGCAACGACATCGCCCAGCACGTATCGATAGCGCGCCAGATTGAGATTGAGGCCGCAGCTCGACCCGATTTCGAGCAGCTCGACCGGCATGTCGGTGCGCACACGCAGCGCCATCAGCGCCGCAGCGAAGCCGGCGGCGCGCGCCACTTCGTTGGTCTGGGTCGGCGCATGCATCCACCCGACGATGAACCGGTCGTGCGTGGTGAGCGCAGCACCGATCGCGCGGTCGAAATCATCATGTTCGCGCTGATAGAGCGCGCTCAGATCCGCGACGTCGCCGCGTCGCGCCAGCGCGTGCAACGCCGCATTGAAGCGCATCGCCAGCGCCGCCGCCGACGGATCGTCGGGCCAGCCTTCGATCAAGGCTGCAGTCTGCGGCGCGCGGTGGAGCTGGCGATCGCCGGCTTCCAGCACGGCCGCCACAAATTCGGAGCCAAGGGCACGGATGACCCGTGACTGGCGGCGCAGCTCCCCCTGGGAGCCGACGCGCGTCATCATGTTCATGCGAAGTCCCCCGCCCGCGCGGACGCGGCGTTACGCTGCACTGGCACCGGGCGCTCGCCCTGTTCGATCACGCCGCCGTCCACATATCCGCCGACATCGACCGGGCGACCCGGTGCTGCATCATATGGACCGGGCTGCGTCCGCCTTCGACTGTGAACTGCCCCGCCTGTTCGGCAAGATGCGTCACTTCGTTCACCAGGTCGCGCGCGGCGGCAGAGCTTTGCTCGACCATCGTGCTGGTCTGGCGGGTGGTCTGGTCCATCGTCCCGATCGCCGAGCTGACCTCGGTAATCGCGAACGACTGGGCGTGGTTGTCCTGCGCGATTCTGTCGAGCAGCGAATGCACCTCGCTGACATCGGTCGAAATCTCGACCAGCGCGCTGTCCACCTTCTGCACCATCTCGACTGCAGCGACGATGTCGGTCTGGGTTGCGGTTAGCTGATCGCGCGCGCGGCCCGCTTCTTCCTCGGCACGCATGGCAAGCGCGGAGACGAGGTCGGCGACGACGGCAAAGCCGCGTCCCGCTTCGCCGGCACGCCCGGCTTCGACCGCAGCGTTCATCGCAAGGACGCGGGTCTGGAACGCAATCTTGTCCAGCCCCTCGATCACGCTGTCGATGCCCTTGGCGCTGTCGGCGACGCGGCCCATCGCTGCCACCGCACCTTCGGCGACCGCGCGACCATTGGCGACGGTTCCGATCGCCCCGTTGGCGCGCTCGACCGTCTGACCGGCGGCGGCGGCGGTGGTCTTGAGCCGCTGGTCCATCTGGACGATCGCGGCGGAAGTTTCCTCGAGGCTCGCGGCATTGGCCTCGGTCCGGCGGGCGAGATCTTCCGATGCTTCGGCGATCCGGCCCGACCCGGAATGGATCGATGCGGTCGCCTCCATCACCGATGCGATCAAGCCGCGCAGGCTGGTCACCGCGGCATTGAAATTGGACTTCACCGCAGCATAATCGGCGGGGAAGTCGGCGTCGATCTGGGCGGTGAGATTGCCGCCGGCGAGTTCGGACAGCTGGGACGAGACGATCTCGACCACCATCTTCTGCTCGGCTTCGGCCTTGGCCGCCGCCGCGTCGGTCGCCTGCTTGGCGATGGCGGCGTCGCGGAAGACGAGCACGGCGCGCGCCATGTCGCCGAGTTCGTCGCGACGATCGGCGCCATCGACATCGACATCGTTGCGACCCGAGGCGAGCGTGCTCATCGTCCCGGTGAGCGCCGAGATCGGCGTGGCAATGGCGCGGCTAAGCAGCCAGGCGAGACCGATGGCGAGGGCGATCAACGCGATGCCGCCGACGATCAACACCGTCGTCGCGGTATCCATCGCCGCTTCCTGCGTCGCCGTGCCCTGTTCGATCGTCGCCAGTTCGGCGTCGCGCACATCGCGCAACGGCAGTACGGCGGCGCTGACCAGCACCGCCTTGCCCGCCGCCTGCACTTCGGCTTGCGCGCCCGCCAGATCACCGCCATCGACGCGCTTGATCAGCCGGTCGCCCCATTTGGCGCGCCAGTCGAGCGTTTCCTTGCGCGAGACCTGCACCGCTTCGATCAGCTTGGGATCGGTCAGCTCCGCCTCAAGTTCCGCCGACGCCTTGTCATAATCGACGCGCCCTTCCTCATAGGATTTGAGGTAGGTCTTGTCGCCGGTGACCAGATAGCCGCGCATCTGGCTGTTCTGCCGCAGCAATGCGGTTTCGAGCGCCAGCGCCTTGGCATAGCGGCTCTGCGCCGCCGTGTTGGCGTCGGTGACCGAGCGGATCATCGAGATGTTCGAGAAGAACACCGCCATCATCACCGCAGCGGACGCGCAGATGATCAGGAACGACAGGCCCAGTTTGCGCGGGATCTTCAGGGACTTCAGCATGAATGTGCTTCCGGATCGATGAAACTGTAGAATGGGTTGCTGCCGGGACGCGCACGCCCCGGCAGCTGTTGGATCAGAAGGAGAAGCGGACCGATCCTGCCACCGTGCGCCCGTTGAGCGCGCGCGCGGTGACAATGCCAGTCGCCGGGATCGCTGCCTGGTTGACGTCGGTCAGCGCCAGCGTGTCGAACAGGTTGTTCGCGGTCACGCTCAGCTGGACATTTTCGGTCAACCGTACCTGCGCAAAGCCGTTGACCAGCGTGTAGCCCGGCAGGCGCAGCTGGTTGGTGTCCTGCGCGAAGCTGCCGGTCGTGCCGACGATATTGGCACCGACGGTGAAGCGCTTGTCCTCATATTGCGCGGTGGTCTGATAGATCAGATCCGGCTGGTGACGCGGCGTGTTGCCGACCGCCGCCGGGTTGAACTGGTCCTTGGCGATTTCCGCCTTGGTCCAGGTCGCGCCAGCCGTGATGCTGAACGGGCCATATTGATAGCCACCCTCGAACTCGAGCCCATAGGCTTCATAAGTGCGATAGATCCGCTCGACCTGGGTGACACCGGCAGCGCTGGTGTTGATCTGCATGTTGCGCTCGTCGGTGCTGGCCCAGAACCCGGTGAGGTTGAGGGTCAGGTTCGACTTGCGGAACTTCACGCCACCTTCGGCCTGCTTGACCAGGTCATAGCCATCAGCCTGATCGAACAACCCACCGCTGATCGGGTCATAGGCGGGGGTGAACAGCGGGCCCGTTGCCGCACCGCGGCCACCACGGCTGTAGCGCGCGAACACGGCCATTTCCTCGGCCACGCGATAGTTCACGCCCGCCGTGTAGCTGACATAGTCATACTCGAAATCGACCGGGGCCGGCGCGGTCAGCGGGAGGAAACCCGCACGTGTTTCGGCCGGGGTGACGGTGCCATCGCCATTGACGTCGAACGGAACGATCGGGGTGCGCCCGCCGCCCAGCTCGCCGCCATAGATCGACCCCTGCGCCTTGCCGCTGTTGAAGCGGATGCTGCCGCCGATCGCGACCTTGCCGATGTGGAAGTTGACCGAACCATAGGGCGCGTTGGTATCGAACTCGACATCGAACTTGCGGCGATAGCCGGTGGTGACGAGCGCGGCGCTATAGGCGAACACGCCATTGTCGGTCTGCGGAATCCCGCCTGCGGTGCGGATGTTGACGAGCGACGCTGCGCCCTCACCATGCACATCGCTGATCACCGAGGTGAACAGCCAGTCGGTGTTGACCGACTGACGCGACTTGTAGAAGCCGGCGGTGAAGGTCAGCTTGCCGCCCGCGACATCCCATACGCGGCTGGCGCGGATGTCGTTGGTCATGTTGTCGAGGCTGTTGACCTGGATGTTCATCAGCAGCGACGCCGCGAGCAGGCCATTGCCGTTGACGGTCAGCGGGTTGATCGCCTGGCCGGCATTGGGGCCGGTGGCATAGCTGAGCGTCGCGCCGGGACCACCCAGCGACGGGGCCAGGCCAGCGGCCGGTGCGATCGTCAGCGGGAAGTTCTGCAGCATCTGGCCCGAGATGTCGGCGAAGCGGAAGCGCTCCGTGATCGTCCAGCCCGCGACATCGATCTGCGATTCAAGGCCGACCGCCTTGACCACCGGATTGACGCCGTCGCGCATGTCGAAGCTGCGCACCTGGTTGGTGCCGTCGCGCGTCACCTGCGTCGGGATGTTGGCCGACAGCATCGTGTCATGGCGGATGTCGAAATTGGCGATATTCTCATAGACCGGCTTGTCGTTGGTCCCGCTCACGCGCAGCGGCGCGAAATAATAGGCCGGGGTGCGGTCATCCAGATACTTGCCGTGCAGGCGGATATAGCCGTTGGGCAGTTCCTTGGTGATGTTGGCCTTGAACTGGCCGCCGCGATGGCCCGAATAGCCGGTCGCGCGGGCACCTTCGCCCTCACGGTAGAAGCCGCCGACCTGATAGCGCAGCGTGTCGCTGAGGCGGCCGCCATAGTCGAAATCGATGCGATAAAGCTCTTCGCCGATACCGGTCGTCGCCGAGATCGCGCCGCCCTCTTCTTCACCGGTCTTGGTGATGAAGTTGATGACGCCGCCGGGCGCGTTCGACGCAAAGGTCGAGGACGACCCGCCACGGATCGCTTCGACTGCCTTCAGGTTGGCATCGACACGCAGGAACATGTCCGCGCCGAGAAACGAGAAATCGCCGAATTCGAGAATCGGCAGACCGTCTTCCTGAAACTGCAGATATTTCGAGCCGATCGACGCAAGCGGGAGGCCGCGGATCGTGTAGCTGTTGTTGGCAACGCCCGCCGACGCCTCGACCCGGATGCCGGGAATGTTGCGCACGACCTGCGCGACCGAGGTCGCGTCGAGCTTTTCGATTTCCTCGCCGCGCAGCGCGCTGGTCGAGGTCGCCTGATCCAGACGGTCGCGCCCCTTGGCGACGCCGGTCGAGAAGACTTCCTGTTTCGGCTCGGCGCCCTGCTGTGCCGCCGGCTCGACCGGATCGGCATCGCGTGCCTGCGCCGGCGCGATCAGTGCCAGCGGCGCGGCGGCCAGAAGGAGAAAATACTTGGTCATTCGTGCGTGCCCACCCTTGATTTCGGTGCCTGAGCCTTCTGCCCTGGCGGTTCCCATGTTCCCGCCAGTCCGCAGAAATACGGTCACGGCGTCGGGCTTATGATAGGAAGGGGGCGGGGCTTCGGTTTTCGCCGAACAAGAATCTTTCAGACGCAACCCGCGGGCGAACGCCGTCGATCATGGTAAAGGGCACCGCGGGAACCCGCGCACGATACGCTCACGGATTGGGCAAAAAAGGGGGCGGCGAAGCACCAGCTTCGCCGCCCCCTTGCAACTGCCAAAGGTGCGATCCCGCGCGGGACGTCAGGCGATGGCGCCGACCTCGGCCTCGTTCCAGCGCAGCGCCTTCAGCACCGTTTCGACGATATGCGGCGCGTTCAGCCCCGCCTCGTCATATTGCAGTTCGGGCTTGTCTTGATCCTGGAAGCGATCGGGCAAGCGCATCGTGCGCAGCTTCAGCCCCGCATCGATCAGCCCTTCGTCGCTCGCCATGGTCAGCACGTGCGCGCCAAGCCCGCCGACGGCATTCTCCTCGATCGTCACCGCAACTTCGTGCGTGGTGAGCAAGCGACGGATCAGCGCCTCGTCGAGCGGCTTGGCAAAGCGCAGGTCGGCGACGGTGGCCGAAAGCCCCTTGGCCTCCAGCATGTCGGCGGCCTTCAGCGCTTCGGCGAGGCGGGTGCCGAGCGACAGGATCGCGATCGTCTTGCCCTCGCGCACGATGCGGCCCTTGCCGATTTCCAGCACCTGCGGCTCGGCGGGCATCGCGACGCCGACGCCATTGCCGCGCGGGTAGCGCACCGCAATCGGCCCGGCATCATATTCCGCCGCAGTCTTGGTCATATGCGCCAGCTCCGCCTCATCGGCGGCGGCCATCACCACGAAATTGGGCAGCGAGGCGAGATAGGTGACGTCGAAGCTTCCGGCATGGGTGCAGCCATCGGCACCGACCAGCCCCGCGCGGTCGATCGCGAACCGCACCGGCAGATTCTGAATCGCCACGTCATGGACGACCTGATCATAAGCGCGCTGCAGGAAGGTCGAGTAGATCGCGCAGAATGGGCGCATGCCCTGAGCCGCAAGGCCGGCGGCGAAGGTCACCGCGTGCTGCTCCGCAATGCCGACATCGAAGCTGCGCTCCGGGTGCGCCTTGGCGAATTTGTCGACGCCGGTGCCGCCGGGCATCGCCGCGGTGATCGCACAGATGCGCGGATCGGTATCGGCGAGCTTGGCGAGCGTTTCGCCGAACACATTCTGATAGGCCGGCGGTCCGGGCGGTGCCTTCGCCTGCGCGCCCGTGATCACGTCGAACTTCTGCACGCCGTGATATTTGTCCGCCGCCGCTTCGGCCGGGGCATAGCCCTTGCCCTTTTGCGTGACGACATGGAGCAGCACCGGGCCCTCCTTGGCGTCGCGGATATTCTCCAGCACCGGGATCAGATGGTCGAGATTATGGCCGTCGATCGGACCGACATAGTAAAAGCCCAGTTCCTCGAACAACGTACCCCCGGTCGCCATACCGCGCGCATATTCCTCGGCCTTCGACGCAGCGCTGGTCAGGCGGCGCGAAATCCTTCCGGTGATCTTCTTGGCGAGGTTGCGCAGCCCGAGATACTCGGAGCTGGAGACGACGCGGGCGAGATAGGCCGACAGCCCGCCCACCGGTGGCGCGATCGACATGTCATTGTCGTTGAGAATGACGATCAGGCGATTGCCCGCCTGTTCGGCATTGTTCATCGCCTCATAGGCCATGCCGGCGCTCATCGCGCCGTCGCCGATCACTGCGATGCCCTTGCCGGGGGTGCCGGCCAGCTTGTTCGCAATTGCAAAGCCAAGCGCGGCCGAGATCGAGGTCGAGCTGTGCGCCGCGCCGAACGGGTCATATTCGCTCTCGGCGCGCTTGGTGAAGCCCGACAGGCCCCCGCCCATGCGGAGCGTGCGGATGCGGTCGCGACGCCCGGTCAGGATCTTGTGCGGGTAGCATTGGTGCCCGACGTCCCACACCAGCCGGTCGTCGGGTGTGTTGAATACGTAGTGAATCGCGACGGTCAGTTCGACTACGCCAAGCCCCGAGCCGAGATGGCCGCCGGTGGTGCCGACTGCGCTGATCGTTTCCGCGCGCAATTCATCCGCAAGCTGGCGGAGCTGCGACGGCGCAAGCTTGCGCAGGTCGTGGGGCGTGTCGACCGTATCGAGCAACGGCGTCGTGGGAAGTTCAGACATTCGACCGCATTTACTCCAGCGCGTTGAACCTGTCCAACGCCTGACACCGCTGGCCATGAACAGTCATGAGCAAAAGCTGAGCGATGGGTGAAAAATGGCGGTGACGCAGCGTCAATCGCGGCCAAGCGCCTCGACCGCAGCCACCGCCGCATCGAAGCGTGCGTCCCAGTCGCCACGAATTGCGATCCAGCGCACTCCGGCCTCGTCGAGCACATCGCGGCACAGGCGTGCGAACCGCCCCCGACTCGCATCGGTGCCATAGATGCGCGTGCCGTCGTCGATCCACGCGACATCGGGTTCGAGTAGCAGGTAAAGATCGGCGCGCGGGTGCTGCATCAAACCAGCGGGTGCGTCGCCCAGCATCATCCGCGCCCACGCCGCCGTCATCAGCGCATCGGTATCGACAAACAGATAGCGCGTCGCCCAGCGCTTCCACGCGGCGATCATCGCCGTCTGTGCGTCGCCGATCAGGGTCAGGTCGGCGGCGTCCATCTCGACGCCATGCACCTCGGCCTGGGCGCGGCCATATTCCGGCACCCAGACGGTGCCGAAATGGCGCGCCAGCCGCTCGGCCAGTACGGACTTGCCGGTGCTTTCGACCCCGTGCAGCACGATCGTGCGGGTGTAGTGCGCGCGCACCGGGCCGGGGAGAAAGGCCGCATGCGCCCAGGGATCGGCGCGCACCGCGCTGCCCGACAGGCCGCCAATGCCGTCGGAATCGGCCGCCATGATCCGCCCGCCGAGCGGCACGAACAGCCCGCCAACCTCTTCGGCGAGGCGCTTGCCATAATCCTCTCCCGCAAAGAGCAGATCGATCGGCTCCGGGTGCGCGTCCCGAACGATGCCGCGCCAGATCGGCCAGAAATCGGGGCTGTCTTCGGGCGCCTGCGGCACCGGCGCGCCATGACCGACCACGTCGCAATCGGGCAGCAGCTCGCGCATCCAGGCCAGCCGCATTTCGCCCGGGATCGGATCGTCGGGCAGCCAGCAGACCAACACCGTCAGCCGGTCGACCATCGCCCGCGCCGCGCGCGCCAGCGTCAGATGCCCGGCATGCGGCGGCATGAACTTGCCGAGCAGGAAACCGCGCTTCACCGCGCCGCCCCGAGCTTTGCGCGCCACGCGAACAGGCCCCACACCGCCATGCCAAGGAAGATCGCGTACAGGATCGCCGTTGGATAGAGCCCCCGGCTCCAGAACAGGCCGACCGCGAGGATATCGACCGCGATCCACAACAGCCAGCTTTCGACGCGGCGCTGCGACTGCAGGATCTGCGCGGCGACACTCATCCCCGCCACTGCGGCATCGGCATAGGGTACGGCGGCATCGGTATAGCGCGCCATCGCCGCGCCCCAGACGATGCACGCGAGCGCCGTGCCCACGATCCACACTACGCGCGCGGGATAGTCCAGCCGGCGCACGGCAACCCCGTCATCGACCCGGTCGCTGCGCCTCCAGTTCCACCAGCCATAGAGCTGGATGACGAGGAAAAAGATTTGCAGCAGCGCATCGCTGTACAGCTTCGCATCGGCGAACACGAAGAAGTAGAGCGCAACCATCGCGATGCCGAACGGGTAGTTCCACAGGCTGCGCCGCGCCACCAGCGCGACATTGATCAGCCCCAGCGCCGCCGCGGCGAGCTCGACCGGGTTCAACGTGGTGGCTTCAGTCGCAGTCGGCGCACTTGCCGCGCACCTCGATCACCGGGCGCACGGGCGAGAAGCCGGCGCCCTTGGCCGCCGAACGGACGGTGCGGGTGATCGAATCATCGTCGAGATGCGTGGTGTTCCCGCACGAATCGCACACCAGGAAGATGCAGTCATGCAGGCAGTCGGGATGCGCATTGGCCACATAGGCATTGGCGCTTTCGACCCGCCGCGCCAGGTTCGACGACACGAACAGGTCGAGGATGCGATAGACGCTGTTCGCCGCGACCCGCCGCCCTTCGCGCTTCGACACCGCTTCGGCAATGTCATAGGCGGACGCAGGCTTGTCGAACCCGGCCAGCACCTCGAAGATTGATGCACGCATCGTCGTCCATTGCTCGCCCGCCTTTTCCAGCGTTGCCTGTGCGGCGGCGGTCAGGTCGGACCCGTGATGCTCATGGTGCCGATGGTTTTCTGGCGTGTGCGCGTGCATGACGTGAATGTAGGCCCGCGCCGGGCAGCGGGCAAGCGCCGGATCAGTAGGTCGCGCGGCGATTGAGGTCGTGGCCGAGCGCGAGGATCGACACGCCGATCACCGTCCACACGATTTCCGGCCCACCATGCTCGAGCGTCAGCGCGCCGGCCATGATGCCAAGGCCGAACGCCCCGACCGCCGCCGGCATCATATAGCCATGCTTGAGAATGCCGCGCCCGAGCGCGACGATCCCGAACAGGATCGCGAGCACCAGCCCGACTTCATGGACCAGCGGATGCATCATCGACCCCGCCGCCGAGGCGAGCGCGAGCAGCACCGTCGTCGCCAGGCAATGCGCCAGACACAGGCTCGACAGCCCGATCGCGACGCGATCGAAGCGCAGGTCGATCTGTTCCCAGAATCGGGGGGCGAGTGTCGGATGCATGGGCGCGATATAAAGCGGGATCGGAAAAGTTACAACATCACATCCGCGCCAGAGACTGGCATTTATGGTCAACGGCGCATAGATTGCGGCCGTGTCCGAGTTCCGCCATCCCATCCGCCCGCGCGCCATCGCCAATTGGCTGACGGTCGTCGCCCTGCTCATCGTCCTGATCGTCGTCGTCGGCGGGATCACGCGCCTGACCGAATCGGGCCTGTCGATCACCGAATGGAAGGTCGTTTCGGGCATCCTGCCGCCGCTCAGCGAGGCAGCATGGCTGTCGGAATTCGAGAAATATAAGCAGATTCCCGAATATCAGCAGATCAATCAGGGGATGAGCCTGGCGGCGTTCAAGTTCATCTATTTCTGGGAATATATTCATCGGCTGCTGGCGCGCGTGATCGGCTTTGCGTTTGCCGCACCGCTGCTGTGGTTCGCCTGGAAGCGCGCGATTCCCCAGGGCTATGGTTGGCGACTGGTCGGCCTGCTGGCACTGGGCGGATTGCAGGGCGTGATCGGCTGGTGGATGGTCAGCTCAGGCCTCGCCGAGCGGACCGATGTCAGCCATTTTCGCCTTGCCGCGCATCTGCTGCTCGCGCTGTTCATCCTCGCCGCGCTGACCTGGACGATCCTCGACCTGCGTCAGCTGGCGCGCGACCCCGGCTACCGTCCGGCAAAGCTCAACGGCTTTGGCTTGGGCGTGGCGGTGATCCTGTTCATTCAGCTGCTCTATGGCGCGTTCACCGCCGGGCTGAATGCGGGGCTGGTCACCAATGAATGGCCGCTGATGAACGGCAAATTCTTTCCGTCCGAGGTGCTCGGGGTGCGGTCGGTCCTCGACGCGGCGGTCAATGATCCGGCGATGATCCACTGGATCCACCGCTGGTGGGCGTGGGTCGCGGTGGTGGCGCTGGTGCTGCTCGCCCGCCGGACCCGTGCCGCCGGAAGCCGTTCGGCATCGGTCGCGATCCATAGCGCGTTCGGCGTGCAGATCCTGCTCGGGATCGCCACGGTGATGACCGGCGTCGACATCACGCTGGGCGTACTGCACCAGTTTGTCGGCGCGTTGCTGGTGATTGCCACCGCCTGGGGCATCCATGTCACCGGGCGGCGTGTGCGGGCCTATCGCGGATGAGCGACATCGCGCTGGTCCATGCGACCTTTGCCGATGCGGCGGAGGCCGAGCGGATCGGGGAAGCGATGGTCGCGGCGCAGCTCGCAGCATGCGTCAATCTGCTCGGCCCCTGCACCTCAATCTATCGCTGGCAGGGCGCGATCGAGCACGGCGAAGAGCATCGTGCGTTGTTCAAAACCACGCCGGAACTCGCGCGCGAGCTCGCCGATGCCATCGCGGCCCAGCACAGCTATGACCTGCCGGTGATCGAAATCTGGCCGGTCGCAGCGGGCGACGCGGTGATCGACTGGGTGCGGGCCGAGACCCGGTGATCGGGGCGATCCTGCTGATGGCGGCACAGGCGGCACCGGCGTTTGCGCCACCGCTCGACCGATCGCTGACAATGACCACAGAAACCGTGCGTAGCGCGGGGCCGACGACGCGCCGCTTCGTTGCGCGCCGCACGGTCCGGTTCAGCGCCGCACCGGACGGCTATCGCGTGACAATCACGCTGGATGCAGCGACTCCCGGGGAGGCCGACAGCGATCCGGCGGGTCTGCTGCGCGCCGGTTTTGCCGGGCTGGCCGGGCGCACGGTGGTGTTGTAGCTCGATCGCGCCGGCGCGGTGACCGGCGTCGATGACCTGCCCGCAATCTGGCGTGCAATCGTCCAGGGCATGGGCGCGATGGCACCCGTCGGCACCGATCCGGCGACACAGGCGCACGCCGCGCGGGTCCGCGCGATCGTCGCCACGCTTGCGGCGCAGCCCGAAGCTGCGCAGCGCCGGATGATCGCCTCGCTCGTTACTCCGCTGATCGCGCCCGAATTGGTCGCCGAAGCGGCAACGCCCGCCCCGCCCCGCGCCGTCCGCGTGCCCGCCGGCTCGATCTATGGCCAGACTGAGCTCGATGGCTTGCGCGCGGTGCGATCCCGTCCGGACGGAATCGAGGTCTCGGTCAGCGCCACCGGGCCGATTGCCGTCACCACACCCGAAGGCACCGCCAGCGCGAGGATCACGCTGGAAACGCTCCGCCGGATCGACCCGCAAACGGGCTTGGTGGTCGAGAGCCGCGAGCGGGTCGAAACGCTGACGCCCGACGGAGCCTTGCAATCCGAAAGACTTACGGCGACACACCTGCAGCCGGCGGGCGGCACCGAACGATAAGGGACTGACGATGCGTTGGGGGCTATTGATCCTGGCTGCGGCCGGCATGACCGCTGCGGCGGCGACGCAGCCAGTCGCGCCGGGACGCGCGCAGGCCGCCCCCGCGCAATCTACCGAAACGCGCTTCGCCCCGCCCTTGAGCTCGGTCCAGCGATTCCGATTGACCGTGACCAAGCGCGGCGAAACGCATAGCTGGGTTGAGGAAGTGCGGTTCGAACGGGCCGGCGACGCCTTTGTCGCTCATTGGCGGATGGACGCGTCGTCGATCCCGGCGGCGATGCGCCACCCGCTACTGCTCCCGATGATCCAGCCTTTTACCGGGACACCGGTCGCCTTCGACCTCGATGCCGACAGCACGGTCGTGCGCACGCGCGACTGGCCGACCCATCAGTCGGCCATGCTGAAGTCGATCGATGCAAGCCGGCCGCTGGTCGTCGCGGCGAGCGGCGCGGACAAGAAGCAGATCGACGCTCTGCTGGGATCGACGCGCGCGATGTTCGCCCGGCTCGACGCGCAAAGCGGTGCCGACATCATCCTCAAGAACATCGCCCCGATCTTTGGCTGGGGCGGCTACGCGCTGACGCTGGGTCAGCCGGTCAGCGGCAGCGAGACGGTTCCGGTCGCCCTGCTCGGCACCAGTATCGAGCGCTATTCGACGATCACGCTGACCGCGCTGGAGCCGGGACGCGCCCGCATCACGCTCCGCTCCGAATTCGATGGGGCCGCGATGCGGAGCACGCTCGAAAAGCTGGGCGCGATGGGTGCCAATGGCGATGCCGCCGCCAAGGCGCGCTTCGCCCAAACGCTGGCGCAGGCCGAACAGATGCGCGCGGTGCAGGCGACCGACGTCATGCTCGACCTCGCGACCGGTCTGCCGCAGCGGGTCGAAGTGGTGGTTTCGGTCGACGGCAAGCCGCGCGACCGCACCATCGTCGAATGGCTCAAGCGCTGACGGTATCCAGATACCCGTCAGCAATCCCGCCATTTGCTTGACTTTCGACTCCCATTTCGTCAATTGGCCGCCGTTCGCGCCGTCCTGCGCCATTCCGGCTTAGGCGGCGTCATTCATTTAAACCCAAGAGGTCTGGCCCCATGAAGGCGCTCATGAAGACCACCAAGTCGGTAAAGCCGGCCGAGGTGGAAAAGAAGTGGCATATCGTCGATGCCGAGAATCTGGTCGTCGGTCGCGCTGCAGTCGTCATCGCCAACGTCCTGCGCGGCAAGCACAAGACGAGCTTCACCCCGCACGTCGATTGCGGTGACAATGTCATCGTGATCAACGCGGACAAGGTCCGTTTCACCGGCAAGAAGCTGGCGGACAAGGTGTACTACAAGCACACCGGCTATGCCGGCGGCATCAAGGAAATCACCGCGCAGAAGGTGCTCGAGGGGCGTTTCCCCGAGCGCGTTCTGGAAAAGGCGGTCGAGCGCATGATCCCGCGCGGCCCGCTGGGCCGTCAGCAGATGCGCAACCTGCGCATCTACAAGGGCGCCGAGCATCCGCACGAAGCGCAGAACCCGCAGGTCCTCGACATCGCCGGCATGAGCCGCAAGAACAAGGTGGGCGCATAATGTCCGACAATCGCCAGTCCCTTTCCGATCTGGGTGCGATCGCCGACGGCGCACCTGTTTCCGAAGCCGCCGAAGCGGGTGTCGCGACCCCCGCGGTCTCGACCATGCCGCTGCGTCAGCAGGAAATCGACAAGCTCGGCCGCGCTTATGCAACCGGCCGTCGTAAGGACGCCGTTGCTCGCGTGTGGCTGAAGCCGGGTTCGGGCAAGATCACGATCAACGGCCGCGATCAGGAAATCTATTTCGCACGTCCGACGCTGCGTCTCGTCATCAACCAGCCGTTCGGCGTTGCCGAGCGTGATGGCCAGTATGACGTCGTCTGCACCGTCAAGGGCGGCGGCCTGTCGGGCCAGGCCGGCGCGGTCAAGCACGGCATCGCTCAGGCGCTGACCAAGTATGAGCCGGTGCTCCGCGCCCCGGTCAAGGCCGCCGGGTTCCTGACCCGCGACCCGCGCGCCGTCGAGCGCAAGAAGTACGGCAAGGCGAAGGCCCGCCGCAGCTTCCAGTTCTCGAAGCGCTGATCGACCTTCGGGCACGATCTTTGGAATGCGAAAGGGCGGTCCGCACGGGCCGCCCTTTTTCGTTTCGGACAAGTGTTGCTCCGGCGCATCGTAGATCCCGCAACGCGCCGCTGCCGACGCACGGGCCTTGACGCGCCACAAAACTGCAATAGCCTCTGTCCCCATCACCGTGCGCGATACCGCAGCACGCGATTTATTGGGGGATATCATGAACTTTGCACGCATTACGCGCGCCTCGCTGCTGTTGTCGGCTGCGGGTTTCAGCCTGTGCACGATCGCGACGCCGGCGCTGGCGAATGACGAACCGGTCACGCGCGGGTTGCTCGACCTGACCGCCAGCACGCTGACGCCGCATACCGGCGCACCGACCGGCTCGATCGAAACGCCGCACACCGATCCGATTGAGGTCGTGGTCACCCCGACCGGCAACGGCTTTGTCTCGCCCGACGATGTTGTCGAGACCCCGGATATCACCATCAACAACGGCTACACCCCGGTGCAGGCCTATGATCCGGTCAACATCACCGGCATCGGTCAGATGATTACCGATGCGGGCGGCGGGTTCATCGGGACTTGCACTGGCACGCTGATCAATCCGCGCACGGTCATTTTCGCCGCGCACTGCGTGAACACCCGCGCGGCGACAGCCTATGGCGCGAACTCGGGTGGCGTGGGGATCGGCGTCGGCTTTGAAACCAACACGCGCGCCAATGCTGCGGGCCAGACCGATGAGCTCGTGCGCTGGCTGCTCGGTGGAACGGGCGGTGCCGGTCGCTTCCAGAGCAACACCGCGCAGCATTTCTACAATATCAATCAGGTCTTCTATAATCCGGCATCGCTGGCGGCATCGTCGTGCACCACTGCCACGTCCTGCTTCCTTGAAGCGGATGTCGCGACCGCCGTGCTCGACACGCCGGCCGCCGGCGTCCCGACCTGGGCGCTGCTGTTCTCGCCGCTCCCGACCCCTGGTTCGATCGATCCGGCCAACGGCACCGGCTATCACGTCAATATCGGCGGTTATGGCAGCTTCGGCACCGGCACGACCGGCGCAGCGAGCGGCGGCAATTTCCGTCGCCGTGCCGCGGAGAACATGCTCGGCGCACTGGTGTCGCTGAACACCCGCAACGAATTCCTGTTCGGCACGGCTGGATCGCCGTCGCGGCCGCAGCAGCTCTATTTCCTCGATTTCGACGACCCCGCACGCGGGACGGCGACCGCCAATCCGCGCGACTTTAACGGTTTCCGCGACAACGCACTGACGCGTGAAGGTCTGACCGGTCCCGGCGATTCGGGTGGCCCGCTGATCCTCGACCGCGCCTTCTCGACCCCGGTCGTGATCGGCGTGCTGTCGGGCGGTTCGACCTTTTTCGGCGGTCAGCCCGGCGGCAGCTACGGGACGCAGAGCTTCTATCAGCCGCTGTTCCTGTACTGGGACTGGATCATCGCCAACAATCCCTATCGCTACGTCACCGCAGTGGCGGGCAACCGTAACTGGGAAGACGGCGCGGCCTGGGTGACCGAACTCGATCCGGCCTATCGCGTGATTGCCGGGGGCCAGTTGATCAACGGGCTGCCAACCAATCTGGGCGGCGGGAATTCGGGCAATGGTCCGGAGTTTGGCGAGCTGTGCTTCCAGTCGCCGAGCACGTCGAACAACCCGACGACCAATGAGTGCTACGATCTCGCCACCGGCACCTTCCGCAACAACGTCCCGAACGCATCGCCAAGCGCCACTGAGAGCAGCACGCCGGAAGTCGCCAATGTCGGCGGCACGCCCGGCGCGGCGGCGGATCCCGGCACGCCACAGGCGATTCCCGGCTATTCCGACACCGTTGCACCGGCCCCGACGCTGGCCAACGGCCTGCCCGGTGCAACCGGCTTTGTGCCGAACAATGTCGATGGCGTCCGCGCCACCGGCGCGATCGGTCGCTATTATGACGTGACGCTGCGCAACACCGGCGTGATCACGCTCAATTCGACTGTCACCGTCGATCGCTTCAGCATCATGGGTGCGACCTCGCAGCTGACCATCGCCAGCGGCGCATCGCTTACCAGCCTGATGGAGATCCGCCAGAACACCGGCACGATCCTCAACAACGGCACGCTGGCATCGTCCGGCGACTATCTGCTGCTGTCGGGCCTGCTCACCGGGTCGGGCACGGTCAATGCGCCCTTCACGACCAGCGTGCTGGGCAGCTTTGCCCCGGGCACGATCGGCACGACCGGCACGCTGACCTTCAACGGCGGGCTCGTCTTCTCGTCGGGTTCGGGGTACCTCGTCGATCTCGGCGCGACCGGCGTTTCCGACCGCATCGTCGTCAACGGCGCGACCAATCAGGCCAATCTCGGCGGCAATCTCCAGATCAGCTACTCGGCCGCAACGCTCCGCGCCGGCAACAGCTACACCATCCTGACCGCTGCAGGCGGGGTCGTCGGCACGTTCAACACGCCGGCGGCGATCAGCGCGATCCTGCGCCCGACGCTGACCTATTCGACCAATTCGGTCGTGCTGAACATCGCTGCGGGCACGTACAGCAGCGTCGTTCCGGCATCGAACGTCATCGGTTCGACCTGGGCGCGCCTGCTCGATCAGAACCGCAGCCAGCAGGCCAAGTTCGACGGCCTTTACGGTCCGCTCGATCTGCAGAACGCGGCGACGATCATCAGCACGCTCGGCAGCTGGGCACCGGCGTCGGAAACGACCGCGCAGACGCTCGGCATCGCCACCACCGACGCCAACTCGACCTTCATCCGCAACCGCCTCAATGGCCTCGATCCCGCCAATCTTGGCGGTTCGCTGGCGCATTATGGCCGTCCGGTGCAGGTCGCCGCGCTCAACCTGATGCCCGCCATGGGCGCAGCCCCGGTGCGCAGCGACGCTGCCACGCCGGTGGTTCAGGAGGGCGCGCTGCCCGAAACGATGAGCGGCTTCATCTCGGGCGGTTATCTGAACGGCGATGGCGCGGCGATGTCCGGCATGGGCGGGCGTGACAGCTACAATGGCTGGTATGTCGGTGCGGGCCTCGAAGCCTCGCTCGGCGACACCAGCCTGATCGGCTTCGCCTTCACCTATACCGACACCGACGGCACCGCATCGTTCGCCGGCCAGAGCGCGAAGGGCGAGGCGGTCCAGGGGACGCTCTATGCCAAGAAGAGCTTTGGCAGCGTCACGCTCGACGGTCAGGTCACGGCCGGTGCCATCGGCGTCAAGACCCAGCGGACGGCGGGCTTCCTCGGCACCAACTACACGCTGCGCGCCAGCGACAGCGCGATGATCGTCGGGACCGAAATCGGCCTTGGCTTCGACCTCGGCAACGACGCGATCGAGATCGCGCCGCGGATCGCCGGGCGCACCACCTGGATCGATTTCGGCAGCGCGCAGGAATCGGGCGGACCGATGGCGCTCGACATCGATCGCAACGACTATGAAAGCTATCAGGGTCGCGCCGGCCTGACGGTGGCCGGTAAGTCGGACGGTCTGCGTCCGTTCGTCACCGCGACCTATGTCCATGAGTTCGGCGATCGCCCGGCCACGGTCGGTGCCAATCTGGTCGGCGGCACCGGTGCGAACGTCGCCTTCGCGCTCAATGGTCAGGACAAGGATTGGGGCGAAGTGTCGGGCGGTCTGACCTTCCGCACCGGCGCGGTCGACCTGTCGGTCTCGGCCGACTCGACCTTCCTGCGTTCGGACCTGTCGGCACAGACCTATCGCGGATCGGTCACCTTCCGCTTCTGATCTATCGCAATCGCACATGGAAAGGCCGTCCCCTCGGGGGCGGCCTTTTCTTTGGTCAGCGCATTTCGCGCACCTGGGTGGCGAGCCTGCCCCCCTCGACATGGAGTTCGTTGAACGAGGGTCGCGTATCGCGCACGCGCTCGGATAGTGTGCCCGCGCCGATCAGCCGCACCGGTCCGGCGGCGGTACCGTGGGTGATGTCGAAGGGATCATGGACATGGCCAGTCAGCACGCCATGCGCGCCGGCCTGCGCCAAGGCTTCCAACGCCGCGCGCCCGCCGCGCGTATGCGACGTACTGCGCGTCCCCGCCTCGACCAGCGGATGGTGACAGGCGACCAGCACGACATGGTCGTCCGGCGTTTCGGCCAGATGCGCCAGCGTCCGCGCGATCGCCCGGCTGCTGACATAGCCCTTCGACCAGTTGAGCCGCAGTTGCGCACGCGCGGTCGTCTTGAGCGGCACGATCGAAACCCCGCGCAGCGCCAGCGGGCGCTCGATCATCCGCTCCAGCGCCTTGAAGCGGCGATAGGGAGTCACGAAGCGCGCCCAGGGGTTGAAGTAAGGGAGGTCGTGATTGCCGACCTCGACCGTGATCGGCCGCTGCAGCGCCTCCAGCCACGCCTGCGCCGCCGCAAATTCTTCCCGCCGCGCGCGCATCGTCAGGTCGCCGGTGACGATCACCGCATCCGGCTGTTCGGCGGCCACACGATTGGCGAACCAGTCGAGCGCGGCGCGGTCCTCGGCGCCAAAATGAATGTCGCTGACATGGAACAGCCGGGTCATGCCGCCCCCTGCACTGTGGCGAGAAAGCGCGGCTCGGTCATGCCCGCGCGCACCACCGTTCCCGGTGCCAGCGTCACCGGCTCGCCATCGAACAGGGCCAGCACCGGGCGGCTGCTATAGGGCTCGATCTGCTCCGCATTGCGCTGGGTCACGGCGCGGGCGGCAACCCAATCGCCGGTCAACCACGTCCAGCCCAGCTCCGCAATCGCACCCCAATCGCGCGCGTCAATGGCGTTGACCTGCAGCGCGCTTTTGGTCGGAGCGACGAAGATCGCCTGATAGCGCCGGTCCAGTTCGGCAATGCCGCGCAGGCGAATGCCACGGCCGAAGGTGCGCCGCCAGGCGTTACGTAGCGCGCCTGCCAGCCGTGCAACCCGGCCCGTCCGCGCCGCTTCGCGCGCACGGCCCCAATGTGCGGCCGGCCCGATGATCAGCCCGACAAAGGCACGGTGCGGCCCGGCGGCGGCGAATGGCAGCGCGACACGGCGCGCCGAGCCATGTGCCGAATGGACGATAGCGGCCGGATCGGCATCCCCGTGCAGTATCTTGGCAAGCATGTTCATCGTGCCGCCGGGCAGGATCAGAAACGCGCCGGACCAGTCCGCCAGTGCGCAGAGCGCGGCGTTGATCGTCCCGTCCCCAGCAAACAAGACAACGGTATCCACCCCGGCGGCATCGAGCGTCGCAGGGTCCGGGATCGCATCCGCCGGAAAGCCGGTGCGCCCCGCAAGCGAAAGGCCGCGCTCTTCGAACACCGCCTCCAGCGCCGCGCATTTCTCCTGCGTCGCCGAACCGGATTGCGGGTTGGTGATGAACCACAGATTTTTCATGCCGGGCCAACGCATGACATGGGAATTGTTTCGCAGCAGAGACAAAAAAGGGGCCGCATCAGCGGCCCCTTCCTGTCGTGGCAGATGTCCGTCAGCGCTGCTGATCGGCATCGCCTTCGTCCTGATCGGTCAGTTCGTCCGGGCCGCGACCGCCCTGCGGATCCTGCTGCTCGCGCGGCTGCTGATTCTGCTGGCGATCGACATTCTGGTTGCCCTGCTGGTTCTGCTGGCCGCCCGGGGTCTGGTTCTGGTCACGCTCGTTCATGGCTGCTCTCCTGGTGTGTTCCCACCCGTGAAAGCTCAACCATCGAAGCTCGCAAAACGCTCCTCCGCTCGTCGCATCGGCCGTGGCAAATCGCTGCGCCCAAACGAGAAAAGGCCCGCCAGCGCGGTACGCTGGCGGGCCTGATCATGGTGGGCGTGGCAAGGATTGAACTTGCGACCCCTGCGATGTCAACACAGGCGATATAGGTGAAAACGGCGAAAAGCCGCCGTTTGCATAACTCCACAAGGCGGAACAGATCGGAATCAAACGACGAAAAGACATCACTTTCACCGGAGTTACACCGGAGACTCTCGCCGCACGTCCGCATCAGCAACGTGTCCGCCGTCAGCACCAATGGCACAGATTTGAGGTTGTGATTTAAGGAGGATCTGGGCTTCGTCGTAGTGACGAAGGAACGAAGATGAAGCCCAGATCCTCCAATGTAAAATCGCCCGCCAAGGC
>NZ_JAIXHL010000006.1 GCF_030145815.1 Sphingomonas sp. | reverse complement strand
GGAGCGGGCAGGCGCCGGACTCAAATGCCCGCCTAGCCACATCGCGCTTGGATTTCCACGCCCTCTTCGCCAAAAGGGCGCGGAATGTCTGTTCGTCCCTCTCCCGCCATCGCCGCGATCGGCATCGCTGCCCTGCTTGCATCTGCGGGGCTCGCCGTCGCGCAGTCCGGCAAAGGCGCGGCCAAGGCGGATGCGAGCCAGGATGCGGGCAACAGTTCGGGTAGTTTCGAGGTCAGCGGCGTCGATGTCGATGTGCGCGGCAAGAATGCCGAAGCCGCGCGGCTCGGCGGCTGGCGGCTGGCGCAGCGCAAGGGCTGGTCGATGCTCGCGCGGCAGCTGACCGGATCGCCATCGACCCTGTCCGATTCGGCGCTCGATGGGTTGGTGACCGGTATCGTGGTCGAGAATGAGCAGATCGGCCCGAACCGCTATGTCGCGCGGCTCGGCGTGTTGTTCGACCGCAATCGCGCGGCGTCGATCCTGGGTGTAGGCGGCACGCTGATGCGTTCGCCGCCGATGCTGCTGATCCCGGTGCAGGTGTCGGGCGGCACCCATCGCGTGTTTGAGGGCAGCAGCGCCTTTGTCGAAGGGTGGGCGCGGTTCCGCACCGGTAACAGCAGTATCGATTATGTCCGCCCCAACGGCTCGGGCCCCGACCGCCTGCTGATGAATGCCGGGCAGGTGGCGCGGCGCGGGCGTGGCTGGTGGCGCTCGATCCTCGACCAATATGGCGCGACCGACATATTGGTCCCGACGGTGGAGCTGCGCCGCAGCTATCCGGGCGGGCCGGTCACCGGTATCTTCACCGCGGGCCATGGGCCCGACAATGTCCGGCTGGCGCAATTCGTGCTGCGCGTGAACGACGGGAACGCGATTCCCGCGCTGATCGATGCCGGCATTGCGCGGATCGACAAGGCGTATCAGGACGCGCTGCGCGCCGGAATCCTGAAGCCCGACCGGTTGCTGGTCACCGAGCCGCCGCGACCCGCAGTTCCGGTCGAGGAAACCGGTGAGGAAGAGCTGATCGACACGGGCGAAACGCCCGCTGTCGCGACCGGTGCGGCGATCACCATCCAGTTCGACACGCCAACCGTCGGCGCATTGACCGGCGGCGAGGCGGCATTGCGGGGCGTCCCGGGCGTCAGCTCGGCGATTACCACCAGCACCGCGCTGGGCGGTGTGTCGCTGATGCGCGTGACCTATGACGGCAGCCAGGCCTCGCTGCGTGCGGCGCTGGAGGCGCGCGGTTGGCAGGTGCAGGAAGGTGCGGGCGTGCTGCGCATTCGCCGCGGTGGCGGCGCAGCGACGCCAGCGAGCGCACCGGCGCCCGAAGCGGGGAACAGCAGCAGCGAATGAGCCAGCTCTCCCTGCCGCTCGCCCGACCCCCCGGCGCGCGCGAGGACAGGTTCCTGATCGGTGAGTCGAATGCGCAGGCGGTGCAGTTGCTCGAACGCTGGGCGACCTGGCCCGTCATGACCGGGATCATCGTCGGACCGCGCAAATCGGGGCGCAGCCTGCTTGCGCGCACGATGGTGCAGCGTAGCGGCGGCACGATGTTCGACGATGCCGACCGTGCCGATGAAGTGGCGTTGTTTCATGCCTGGAACACGGCACAGGCCGAGCACCGGCCGCTGTTCCTCGTCGCCGAACGCGCGCCCCCGGCCTGGGCGGTGCGGCTGCCCGATTTGCGATCCCGGCTGGGCGCCAGCGTGATCGCGCAGATCGGCCCGCCTGACGACGCGCTGGCGCACGACCTGCTGGCGCAATTGATCGACCGTCACGAACTTGTCGCACCCCCTGATATAGTGGCGTGGATCCTGCGGCGGATCGAGCGGACGCATCTTGCGATCCTGCGCACCGCCGAAGCGCTGGAGGAAGAGGCGAGCCGTCGCGGGAACCGACGCTTGTCGATTGCGACGGCGCGGGCCACACTGACCGCGGCGGGGCTGCTTCGCGAACCCGACGCTCAAATCCGAGACGAGGACCCATGACCCGCGCGCACGCCAACGCCGATTTGCCCCGAGTCGAGGGTGGTGAGACACCGACCACCGTCACATCGGCGGATGCGCGCTATTTCAACCGCGAGCTGTCGTGGCTGGCGTTCAACCGGCGGGTGATGGAGGAGGCGTGCAATACTGCGCATCCCCTGCTCGAACGGCTGCGCTTCCTGTCGATATCGGGCTCGAACCTCGACGAATTCTTCATGGTCCGCGTGGCGGGGCTCAAGGGGCAGCAGATGCAGGAGGTCGAGGCGCACTCGACCGACGGCCTCACCCCGGCGCAGCAGCTCGCCGCGATCGTTGCCGACGCCGCCGACCTGGTCGATAGCCAGCAGACGGTGTGGCAGGACATCCGCGCCGAACTGGCCGAGCGCGGGATCGAAGTGCTCGATGCCGATGGCATCACCGGCGACACGGCCAAATGGCTGGAAGAGCATTTTCGCCTGCAGATTTTCCCGATCCTGACGCCGCAGGCGCTCGATCCGTCGCACCCGTTCCCGTTCATCCCCAACAAGGGGCTGAGCGTCATTTTCGACCTGGTCCGGATCAGCGATGGCGAAGCCGTGCGCGAGCTGGTGCTGCTGCCCGCCGCGACCCCGCGCTTCGTGCGTGTGCCGGGAGACACCGCACGCTACATCGCGGTCGAGACGCTGGTGAAACAGTTCGCGCCGGTGCTGTTCCCGGGGTTCGAGATCCGCAAATCGGCCACGTTCCGCGTGCTGCGCGACAGCGATATCGAGCTGGAGGAAGAGGCCGAGGATCTGGTCCTCTACTTCCGCACCGCGATCAAACGCCGCCGCCGTGGTCGCGTGATCCGGCTTGAGATGGAGCAGGGGATCGATCCCGGCCTCGAAGCCGTGCTCAAGGAAGAGCTCGGCGGCAGCGAGGCGTTGCTGACCGAGACTGGCGGGTTTCTGGGCAATGGCGATCTCGCGCTGATCGTGGACGAGGATCGCCCCGACCTTAAGTTCCCGCCCTTCGTCGCGCGCTTTCCCGAGCGAATCCGCGAATATGACGGCGATTGCTTCGCGGCGATCAAGGCCAAGGACATTGTCGTCCACCACCCGTATGAATCCTTCGACGTGGTGCTCGCCTTCCTCAAGCAGGCCGCGAGCGATCCCGATGTGATCGCGATCAAGCAGACGCTGTACCGCGCGGGAAAACAGTCGGCGGTGATCCAGGCGCTGATCGCTGCCGCCGAAGCCGGCAAGTCGGTGACGGCGGTGGTCGAGATCAAGGCGCGGTTCGACGAGGAGCAGAATCTGCTCTGGGCGAGCGCGCTCGAACGTGCCGGCGTGCAGGTCATCTATGGCTTCACCAACTGGAAGACCCACGCCAAGGTGTCGATGGTGGTGCGGCGCGAGGGCGACGAGTTCCGCACCTACTGCCATTTCGGGACCGGCAATTATCACCCGGTCACGGCGCGCATCTACACCGATCTCAGCTTCTTCACCGCCGATCCGCGGGTCGGGCGCGATGCCGCCAAGATCTTCAACTATGTCACCGGCTATGTCGAACCTGAGGGGCTGGAGCTGCTGTCGGTGTCGCCGCGGCATCTGCGCGAGCGGTTGATTGAGCTGACCGATCAGGAAATCGCCAATGCGCTGGCGGGCAAGCCCGCGGCGATCTGGGCGAAGATGAACAGCCTGGTCGATCCGGTGATGATCGAGAAGCTGTACGAGGCGAGCAATGCCGGGGTGGTGATCGACCTGATCATCCGGGGCATTTGCTGCCTGCGCCCCGGTATGCCCGGCATGTCGGAGAATATCCGGGTCAAGTCGGTCGTCGGGCGCTTTCTGGAGCACAGCCGCATCTGGGCGTTCGGCAATGGCAAGGCGCTGCCGAATGACGGCGCTCTGGTCTATATCTCTTCGGCGGACTGGATGCCGCGCAACTTCGACCGGCGGGTGGAGTTCATGCTTCCGATCATCAACCCCACGGTGCACGATCAGGTGCTGGATCAGGTGATGGTGGCGAACCTGATCGATACCGAACAAAGCTGGGAGCTGCAGTCCGATGGCCATTATGTCCGCGATGAGCCCGGCGCCAAGCCGTTCAACCTGCACCGTTATTTCATGACCAATCCGTCGCTGTCGGGGCGCGGTGCGGCGCTGGAATCGAGTGGCGCCGTGCCGAAGCTGTCGCTGCGCCGCTGGCGCGCCGAGCGCGGCGCGTGAGCGTTACGCAGCTGTCGCAGCGCAAGCCGCGTGCCGTGAGTGTCCCGCAGTCGCAGCGCACCGCGATCATCGACATCGGGTCCAATTCGATCCGTCTGGTCGTCTATGACGGGGCGGCGCGTTTGCCCGCGATCCTGTTCAACGAAAAGGTGATGGCTGGCCTGGGTCGTTCGCTGGCAGCGACTGGAGCGATCGCGGAAGATGCGCTGGTGCTCGCCACCACGGCTCTGGCACGCTTTTCCAGCCTGGCGCGCGAGATGGAGGTCGATTCGTTGCGCACGGTCGCGACGGCAGCGGTGCGCGATGCCAGCAATGGACAGCGCTTGCTCGACATCGCGCAGGCACTGGGGCTGAAGGTCGAATTGCTGTCCGGGGAGGCCGAGGCGTTGGCTGCCGGTTATGGCGTGTTGTCGGGCATTCCTGATGCAGACGGGATTGTCGGCGATCTCGGTGGCGGGTCGCTGGAACTGGTCCGCGTCGTTGCTGGAACGGTGACCGATCGCGTGTCCTTCCCGCTTGGCGTGCTGCGGCTGGAGGCCATTCGGTCGCAGGGCAAGGGGACGCTCGACAAGACGGTCGCGCGGATGCTCGACGAAGCCGGGTGGAGCAAGCGCGGGGAGGGGCTGCCCTTCTACCTTGTCGGTGGATCGTGGCGCGCGCTGGCGCGGCTCGACATGCATCTGACCGGCTATCCGCTGCCCGTCATCCACGAATATGCAATGCCCGCATCGACCATCACCCGGTTGCAACGGACGATCGCGCAGATGGGCAAGAGCCGCATCCGGTCGGTGCCGAACCTGTCCTCCGGCCGCGTCGGCACGCTGGACCACGCCGCGGCACTGCTTGGTGCGTTGATCAAGCATCTGGGGAGCAGCGAGACTGTCGCGTCGGCTTTTGGCCTGCGCGAAGGGCTGCTCTATGGCGAACTGACGCCGGAAGAGCGGCGCGCCGATCCGCTGATCGTTGCGGCCCGCGATGAGGCGCGGCGGTCGGGTCGGTTCCCGGAGCATGGCGACTTGCTCGATGCATGGATTGCGCCGCTGTTCGGCGACGAGGATGTATCGCTGACCCGGTTGCGCCATGCCGCATGCCTGCTGGCCGATGTCGGATGGCGCGCAAATCCCGAATTTCGTGCCGAGCGCGGCATGGAGATTGCGCTGCACGGTAATTGGGTCGGGATCGACGCGCGTGGGCGCGCGGCGCTCGCCCAGGCGCTGTTTACCTCGCTGGGCGGGGGGCTGGAATCGCCTGCACCGGTCGGGCAGCTGGCATCGCCCGAGGAATTGGAGCGCGCGCGGCTATGGGGTTTGGCGATGCGCCTCGGCCAGCGGCTGTCAGGCGGCGTTGCCGGACCGCTGCGCCGGTCCCGCGTCGCGATCGAGGGCGAGATGCTTCAGCTTCATCTGGGTGAGGACGACGCCGCGCTGTACGGCGAAGCGGTGGAGAAGCGCCACCGCGCGCTGGCCGGCGCGCTGGGGCTGACGGCGGGCGTGGCATTAGGGAGTTAGCACCCCAGACCCCGTTTGCCCTGAGCCTGTCGAAGGGCGGTTTCCAATTTCTGTGTGGCTTGCGGCCCTTCGACAGGCTCAGGGCAAACGGGGTTGTTGGATGGCTCGCGTCACCCGCAGCGCAGCGCCTTGATCGTGTTCACGTCATCCAGCTCGACGTTCAGCCGGTCGGAGCGATAATCCATCGTCACCGCCATGCCGGGCTTGATCACGCGAACGGTGCGTGCGCCTGAACGCTGCTTGGCGCGGTCGATCACCTGTGGCTTGGCTTCGCGTCCGACCAGCGGCTGAACGCGGTCAGCGTTGCATTCACGGATACCGGTGCCGGGCGCGGGGCGCTCATAGCTGCACGCGGCGAGGGTCAGCGGCAGGGCGATCAGGGCGATAGCTTTCATGGATTCGGCTCCTCGGTACGCGTCATCTTGAGCTTTCCGTTACGCACGGTGAACCCAAGCTGACCCTCGACGAGCGCGAGCGCGTCGCGGCCGAATTGTTCGAACCGCCAGCCGCGCAGGATCGACAGCCCTTCACGCTGGCCCGCAGCGAGCGCTTCGAGGTCGTCGGAGCGGGCGAGCAGGCGGGCGGCGACGTTGATGTCGCGCGCGCGAATCTTGAGCAGCAGCTTTAGCAGGTCGGCGACCAAAGCGCCCTCCTTACCCAGCGGGAGCTTGCGATCGTCGCGCGGGGGGAGCTCGTCGGCGGGCATCGGGACGGCATTTTCCAGCGCGGCCATCAGGCGCCCGCCGATATCGTTGCCGGCCCAGGTGGCGGACAGGCCGCGCACCTTGGCCAGATCGGCCTGTTTGCGCGGCGGGTTGCCGGCGAGATCGGCGATCGTCTCGTCCTTGACGATGCGGCCGCGGGGCAGGTCCTTGCCCTGCGCCTCACGCTCGCGCCACGCGGCGAGCGCCTTGAGGCGACCGAGCACTTCGGGCTTTCGGCTGGAGATGCGGATGCGCTGCCACGCCTTGTCGGGGTCGCTGCGATAGTTTTCGGGATCGCCGATCCGCTCCATCTCCTCGTCCAGCCAGTCGCCGCGCCCGGTTTTCTTGAGCTTGGCCAGCATCTTGGGGAAGATTTCGGAGAGATAGGTGACGTCGCAGATCGCGTAATCGATCTGGCGCTTGTCGAGCGGACGGCGCGACCAGTCGGTAAAGCGCGCGCCCTTGTCCACCGTGATGCCGAGATAGGTTTCGACGAGGTTGGAGTAGCCGATCTGCTCACCCTGACCCAGCGCCATCGCCGCGATCTGGGTGTCGAACAGCGGGTGCGGGGTCTTGCCGGTGAGGTTGAAGACGATCTCAAGATCCTGTCCGCCGGCGTGGAAGACCTTCAGCACATCCTCATTGTTCACCAGCAGGTCGAGCAGCGGGGTGAGGTCGAGGCCCGGCGCCATCGGATCGATCGCTGCCGCTTCGTTCGTGTCGGCGATCTGGATCAGGCACAGCTCGGGGTAGAAGGTGTTCTCTCGCATGAACTCGGTGTCCACCGTGATGAACGGTTGCTGCGCGAGGCGGGTGCAGAGGTTGGCGAGCGTCGCCGAGTCTTGAATCAGGCCGTGAATGTGCATCGCAGGCCCATAGCCAAGCCCGGGCGGGTTGACAAAGGGGCGCGTGAGAAGGATGCGCGCGGCCTGTTATTTTCACCTGAAACCGTTGGAAACCGCTCATGCACGCCTATCGCACCCACACTTGCGGCCAGCTGACCGCCGATCAGGTCGGCGAAACCGTCCGCCTGTCGGGCTGGATCCATCGCAAGCGCGACCATGGCGGCGTGTTGTTCGTCGATCTGCGCGACCATTATGGCGTGACCCAGATCGTGTGCGACAGCGACTCGCCCGCGCTGCCCGTGCTGGAAGGACTGCGCGTCGAATCGGTCGTGACGATCGACGGCGTGGTCAAGGCGCGCAGCGAGGCGACGGTGAACGCCAACCTGGCCACCGGCGCGATCGAGGTGTTTGCCAAGGGCGTGACGGTGCAGTCGGCGGCGCAGGAGCTGCCGATGCCGGTGTTCGGCGATGCCGAATATCCCGAGGAAATCCGCCTGCGGAACCGCTTCCTCGACCTGCGCCGCGAGGGGCTGCACGCCAACATCATGCTGCGCAGCCATGTCATCGCGTCGCTGCGCCGCCGGATGATCGACCAGGGCTTTACCGAGTTCCAGACGCCGATCCTGACCGCGTCGTCGCCGGAAGGCGCGCGCGACTATCTGGTGCCGAGCCGCGTGCATCCGGGCAAATTCTACGCGCTCCCGCAGGCGCCGCAGATGTTCAAGCAGCTGCTGATGGTCGCGGGTTTCGACCGCTATTTCCAGATCGCACCGTGCTTCCGCGACGAGGATGCGCGCGCCGACCGTTCGCCGGGCGAGTTCTATCAGCTCGATTTCGAGATGAGCTATGTCACGCAGGACGATGTGTTCGCGGCGATCGAGCCGGTGCTGCACGGCGTGTTCGAGGAATTCGCCAACTGGCAGGGCAAGGGCCGCACTGTGTCGCCGCTGCCGTTCAAGCGCATCCCGTACCGCGAATCGATGCTGAAATATGGCAACGACAAGCCCGATCTGCGCAACCCGATCCTCATTACCGATGTCAGCAGCCATTTCGAAGGCTCTGGTTTCGGGCGTTTTGCCTCGATGGTCGCGGCGGGTGATGTCGTCCGCGCGATCCCCGCGCCGAACACTGCGGAGAAGAGCCGGAAGTTCTTCGACGACATGAACGCATGGGCGCAGGGCGAGGGCTTCCCCGGCCTTGGCTATGCGACGCAGAAGGACGGCGTGTTCGGCGGGCCGATCGCGAACAACCATGGGCAGGAGGGCATGAAGGCAATCGCCGACGCACTCGGCTTGGGTCCGAACGACGGCATCTTCTTCGCCGCTGGCAAGGAGGCTCAGGCCGCCAAGCTGGCGGGTCTCGCGCGCACCCGCGTCGGCGAGAGCCTTGAGCTGATCGACAAGAGCCGGTTCGAATTCTGCTGGATCGTCGATTTCCCGATGTTCGAATATGACGAGGACGCGAAGAAGATCGACTTCAGCCACAACCCGTTCAGCATGCCGCAGGGCGAGCTGGAGGCACTGGAGACCAAGGATCCGCTCGACATCCTGGCGTGGCAATATGACATCGTGTGCAACGGCATCGAGCTGAGCTCGGGCGCGATCCGGAACCATCGTCCGGAGATCATGTACAAGGCGTTCGAGATTGCCGGCTACAGCCAGCAGGATGTGGACTCGAACTTTGCGGGCATGATCAACGCGTTCAAATATGGCGCGCCGCCGCACGGTGGTTCGGCCCCGGGCGTCGACCGCATCGTCATGCTGCTCGCCGACCAGCCGAACATCCGCGAGGTCATCGTCTTCCCGATGAACCAGAAGGCGGAGGATCTGATGATGCAAGCGCCGTCGCCGGTCAGCGAGAAGCAGTTGAAGGAGCTGCATATCCGGCTGGCTCCGCAGGCGCTGGACAACAAGGGCTGATCCATGAGCACGTCGATCGACCTTTCCGACTATGAATCGGGTGGAAAGGTCGACGACTATCACGACCGTCTGACCGGGCTTCAGGACCGGCTGGGCCACATTCAGACCGCGCACATCATCCATAAGCGCCGCGCGATCATCGTGTTCGAAGGCTGGGACGCGGCGGGGAAGGGCGGGATCATCCGGCGGCTGACCGCCGACTGGGACCCGCGCTATTTCGAGGTGTGGCCGATCGCCGCGCCGACGCCGGAGGAGCTGTCGCACCATTTCCTGTGGCGCTTCTGGCGGCGGCTGCCGGCGCAGCACAATATCGCGGTGTTCGACCGCAGTTGGTATGGCCGGGTGCTGGTCGAGCGGGTCGAGGGTTTCGCGAGCGAGGCCGAGTGGCAGCGCGGTTATGACGAGATCAACGGGTTCGAGGCGCAGCAGGCCGAGACCGGCGCGACGCTGATCAAGATCTTTGTCCATGTGACGCAGAAGACGCAGGACAAGCGCCTGCGCGAGCGGATCGAGACGCCGTGGAAGCGGTGGAAGACCGGGCTGGACGATTATCGCAACCGCGCACGTCGGGCCGATTATCTCGACGCGATGCACGACATGTTCGCGCGGACCAATACCGAAATCGCGCCATGGGTGGTCATAGACGGCAATGACAAGAAGGCCGCTCGCATCGCCGCACTGACCGCGATTGCCGATGCGCTGGAGGCGCGGGTGCCGATGGACCCGCCCGCGCTCGATCCAGAGGTCGAGGCGGCGGCGCGGTCGGCTGGCGTCATCAACTGACGCAATGGACCGCGCGGCACCGGGAGTCTAAGCCGTATCAATTGATATGACAGGTTGAGAGAGTGATGCTGGACCCAAACGCCGCGCCTGCGCGCGACCGTGCTCAAGCGACCATCGGTCTGGCCGACCTGTTCACCATCGGGATTGGCCCGTCGAGTTCGCATACCGTCGGGCCGATGCGTGCGGGTCATGCCTTTGCGGAGGCGGCGCTGGATCGCGGAACGCCCGTGTCGGTGTCGTGCGAGCTGTTCGGATCGCTGGCGCTCACCGGCAAGGGACACGCGACCGATGTCGCGGTGATGCTGGGACTGGCGGGGCATCAGCCCGAGCGGGTCGATCCCGATGCGGTGCCGACCATCATCGAGACGATCCGCGCCGAGGCACAGCTCAAGCTCGGCGGACATGTGCCGGTGCCGTTTATTGAGGGCACGCACCTCGTCTTTCGCGGTGACCGCTTCCTGCCCGCTCATCCCAACGGCATGCGCTTCGTCGCGCATTATGCCGATGGCGAGCCCTATGAGACCTTCTGGTATTCGATCGGCGGCGGCGCGGTGGTCGAGGGCGGGTGCGAGCTGCCCCAGACCAATGTGAAGCTGCCCTTCGCCTTTTCGTCCGGGGCGGAACTGCTGGCTGTGGGCGAGGCGGAGGGCAAGAGCATCGCGGAGATCGTCCGCGCCAATGAAGCCGCATGGCGCGACGATGCGGAGACCGACGCGTTCCTCGACAGTCTGCGCGGCGCGATGTCGGCGTGCATCGAGCGCGGGATGCGGGGCGAGGGCGAACTGCCCGGTGGATTGAAGGTCAAACGCCGCGCGCGCGATCTGCACCAACGGCTCATGGCGCGGGGGCCGCGTTCGGACCCGTCGCTGGTGTTCGACTGGGTCAGCCTGTGGGCGCTGGCGGTCAATGAGGAGAATGCGGCGGGTGGCCGCGTCGTCACCGCGCCGACCAATGGCGCGGCGGGGGTCATCCCGGCGGTGCTGCGCTATTACGAGACCTTCTGCGCCTCACCCACGCCGGCGGGGTCGCGGACGTTCCTTCTGACCGCGGCGGCAATCGGGTTCCTCTATAAGAAGCGCGCGTCGATCTCGGCCGCTGAGATGGGGTGTCAGGGGGAGGTCGGGGTCGCCTGTTCGATGGCGGCGGCGGGGCTGGCGGCGGCTTTGGGTGCGACCAATGCGCAGATCGAAAATGCCGCCGAGATCGGGATGGAGCATAATCTGGGCCTAACCTGCGACCCGATCGGCGGGCTGGTCCAGATCCCGTGCATCGAACGCAATACGATGGGTGCGATCAAGGCGATCAACGCCGCCTATCTGGCGATGCATGGCGATGGCAGCCACATCGTCAGCCTCGATGCGGTGATCGAAACGATGCGCCAGACGGGTGAAGACATGCGGTCGAAATACAAGGAAACCGCACAGGGCGGGCTGGCGGTGAATGTGGTGGCGTGTTGAGGCACCTCAACCCCCGTTTACCCTGAGCTTGTCGACGGGCCGCCAGCGAAACGCCTGTTGGAGATCGCCCTTCGACAAGCTCAGGGCAAGCGGCAGTGGGATGTCACCTCACCCCGGGTAGCCGATCTCCATCACCTCATACTCCTTCTCCCCCGCCGGGAGCATGACGCGGCGCAGGTCGCCCACGGCGGCGCCGCGCAGTGCACGGGCGAGCGGCGAGTTCCAGCCGATCCGGCCTGCGCCTGCGTCCGCCTCGTCGTCGCCGACCAGGGTTAGGGTGCGGTGGTTGTCATCCTCGTCCGCGATGGTGACTGTGGCGCCGAACCATATTTTCGAGCGATCCTCTTGCCGGGCAGGATCGACGACCTTTGCCGCCTTCATCCGTTTCGCCAGCCAGCCGAGTCGCCGGTCGATTTCTCGCAGCCGCTTGCGGCCGTAAATGTAATCGCCGTTTTCCGAGCGATCGCCATTTCCTGCGGCCCAGGCAATGGTTTCGACCAGCGCCGGGCGCTCGGTGGCAAACAGCGCGTCATATTCGGCCTTGAGCGCCGAATAGCCGGCCGGAGTGATGTAGTTCGGACGATCGATCAAAGCTGGCGGCCCATGCTGATTCGCGGCTCGACCGCATAGCCCATATGCGCCCAGAAGGCGGCGGCGTCGTGGTTGGTGTCGCGTACCTGCAGATTGACCTTGGCGCAGCCGAGATCGGCCAGCGCGGTTTCGGCGGTGCGGATCAGCGCGCGGGCGATGCCGCAGCCGCGCGCGCGGGGATGCACCGCCAGCTTGTAAAGCCAGCCGCGATGCCCGTCATAGCCCGCCATGATCGTGCCGAGGACATGATCGCCCTCTTGCGCGACGAGCGGCAGGTCGCGCTGCACAGCCAGTTTTTGCGGGATCGCGACGGTGGCATGGCTGTGCGGCGGATCATCGGGAAAGACGGTGCGCCATAGCGCGTCCAACTCCGCAAACTGCGCCTCTTGATAAGGCTGGATCGCGATCACCCCGGGCGGTTCTTGCCCAGATACCAACTCATGCGATGCGGCCCGCGTGAGCGTGACCGCTGCGGATGGAGCATGTCGTAGACGACGGCATTTTCCAGCACGCGGTGGACATAGTTCTTGGTCTCGAAGATCGGGATATTCTCGATCCATTCGAGCATGTCGACGCCGGGCATGCGCGGGTCGCCATTGGCGCGGATCCACTTGTTCACATTGCCGGGACCAGCATTGTAGGCGGCGACGGCGAGCGGGTAGCTGCCGCCATAATAATCGAGCATGCGCTGGATGTAGCTCGACCCGAGGCGGATATTGTAATCCGTATCCACGGTCAGCGCCGCGCGGTCGTAGCTCATCCCCAGCTTTCCGGCGACCTCACGTGCGGTGCCGGGCATCAGCTGCATAAGCCCCCGCGCGCCGGCATGGCTGACGGCCGCTTTGTCGAACTGGCTTTCCTGGCGCGCGATGGCGTGGATCATCGTGAAATGGGCTTCCTGCCCCGCGGGGACCGGGACTGACGGATAGCCCGCGACGGTATAGTCGGTCAGGCCGTTGAGCAGCGCACTGCGTCCGACCATCACCCCCAGGTCGGGGCGGTTGAGCGTCCGCGACAGTTCGGTCGCCAGCACATGATCCTCGGCACTCGTCGCATCCGCGGCGATCTGGCGCAGGAAATAGCCCTGATCCTCGGCGCGGCCGAGCGTGCCGAGCATCTGCGCGGCGCGCACCACTTCGCGATTGTAGAATGCGGTGCGCGCAGCGGGGCTGACGCTGCGGAAATCGACCGGCGGCGGTGCCTTGAGCTCGCGCCCGAGCCGTTCGGCGGCGAGCTGGCCATAGAACAGGTCCGAATAGGCGGCGGCGCGCTCATAATAGGCGCGGGCGGCGGCCTGCTGCCCCGCTGCTTCGGCGGCGCGGCCGGCCCAGTAAATGCCCTTGGACTGGGTGGTCGGGGTGCGCGATCCGCGCGAATAGCGGTCGAACATGCCGACCGCGTCGGCCGGACGACCGAGCTTCTGCATCGCGACCGTGCCGGCGAGCCACACCAGGCTGGTGTAATCGTCGCGGATGCCGAGGCCGAGGTCGGAGATGTCGGTGCCCGGTGCCACCGCGTCGTCGACTTGGCTGGCGATGGCATAGGCCAGCGCATATTGCCGGTCGGATTCGGCGGCGCGGGCGTTGGTCAGCAGCACCTCATACCATTCCTCGACATTGCCGGGGCGGCTGTCGAGGACGCGTGGGCGGGCGAGGAGCGAGCGGGCCGAGCCGCTGGCGCCATTGTTGCGGAACCAGCTGGCGCGGTCGGCGATGAAGCCGGGGTCGCGCGCGCCGATCGCCTCGACGGCGGCGGCGCGGTCCTGCGCATCGGGGGCGTCGGAATGGAGCGCGAGCCGCGCCTCGAACAGCGCGCGCTTCTGCGGCGAGGTGTAGCCGATCTGGCGGGCGGCGACGGTTCGCGCGTCCTGCCACAACAGCGCGTCCATCCGGGCGTCATGGTCGGCGGGGGACAAGGCCGCGGAAAAGCCGCCCAGTACCGCGGTTTCATCGGTCGGACGCAGGATGCCGCTGCGCCAGGCGCGGCGTGCCTGCTCGTCTGCCTCGGCGCGGCGGCCGGTGATCGCCAGCGCTTCGGCGAAGCGGATGCGGCCCGCAGCGGTCAGGGGCGGAAAGCGCTCAAAGAAGCGGATGACGAGCGACGGCGCGTCCGTGCCCGCACCCAGCGATGCCTCGGCAGCGGCGCGGCGACTGGTTTCGCCCGGCCAACCGGGATGCGCGAGCATGAAATTGGCATAGTCGCTGAACGGCCAGCGATCGGACTGTTGCAGCCGCTTCCATTGGTCGATCGTGTACTGGATGCTGGAAGCTGACGGCGGCGGGGCAGGGGGCAGCACCTGCGCCGCGATCGCAGCGAACTGCGCGCGATACCATTGGGCCCCATCCTGCACGACCTGCGATGAGACCGCGACACCCGATACGCCGGCGAGCAGAAGCCCGCTCCTGAACATAGAGCCAAGCATGCTGGACATACTACGCGAACGCACCCTATTGGCCACCCCGAATTTCCGATGATTGGGGCATTTTGACGCATATGTTCGCTGGTTCCATCCCCGCCCTGATCACGCCATTCCGTAACGGCAGCTTTGCCGAGGATGTGTTCCGCGATTTCGTCGAGTGGCAGATCGCCGAAGGATCGTCGGCGCTGGTCCCCGTAGGCACCACCGGCGAGGCGGCGACGCTGTCCAAGGATGAGCATTTCGAGGTGGTGCGCGTCTGCGCCGATCAGGTACGCGGGCGCGTGCCGGTGATCGCGGGGGCGGGGTCGAACGACACCCGCGTCGCCATCGGCAACGTTCAGGCGGCGAAGGAGTCGGGTGCCGACGCGGTGCTGATGGTCCCGCCTTATTACAACCGCCCGAGCCAGGAAGGCATCTTCCAGCATTTCGCGGCAGTGGCGGCCGAGTGCGAGCTGCCGATCATCCTCTACAATGTTCCCGGCCGCACCGTGACCGATATCCAGCCCGAGACGGTGATCCGCATCGTTGAGGCATTTCCCGACAAGTTCGTCGCGATCAAGGACGCGACCGGCGACCTCGCCCGCGTGTCGAAGCATCGCGCCGCGCTGCGCGCCGGCTTCGCGCAGCTTTCGGGAAATGACGAGACTGCGCTTGCGTTCAACGCGATGGGCGGGGTGGGGTGCATCTCGGTCGCCGCCAATGTCGCGCCCAAGCTGTGCGCGCAGTTCCAGGCGGCATGGGCCGAAGGGAATACGGCGATCGCGCTGGCGCTGCACGACCGGCTGTTCGCGCTGCATCTGGCACTGTTCACCGATGCCTCGCCGGGGCCAGTGAAATATGCGGTCAACAAGCTGCGGCCCGAGATTTCCGCAGAACTGCGCCTGCCTATGGTGCAGCCAAGTGACGCCAGCAAGGCGGCGGTCGATGCGGCGATGGCGGCGGCGGGGTTGATTTAAGCCGTCGCCCCGGCGCAGGCCGGGGCCGCCTCGAGCGCGCTGCGAACCCTATGGCGGCCCCGGCCTGCGCCGGGGCGACGAGATGCCTTCCCTTTCTCCCCCAGCCCCCCTACATCGCGCGTCCCATGGCACGCCCTCGTCCCCTTGAATTCGACAAGAAGAAGATCGTCGCGGAGAACCGCAAGGCGCGCTTCGAGTATTTCCTTGAAGAGTTCTTTGAGGCGGGGATCGCGCTGCAGGGGACCGAGGTGAAGTCGCTGCGATTCGGCGAAGGGTCGATCGCGGAGAGCTACGCCGAGGTGCGCGACGGGCAGGCGTGGCTGGTCAACGCCAACATCCCCGAATTTTCGCACGGAAACCGCTTTAATCACGAACCCAAGCGCCCCCGTAAATTGCTCCTTCATCAACGCCAGGTAGAAAAGCTGCAGGGCGCGGTCGCGCGGGAGGGCATGACGCTGATCCCGATGTCGATCTACTTCAACGGTCGCGGCCGGGCGAAGGTCGAGCTGGCGCTGGCGAAGGGCAAGAAGACTCACGACAAGCGCGAGTCGATCAAGGAACGGGACTGGAAGCGTGAACAGGGGCGGATCCTCCGCGATCGCGGGTGACATGAAGCCGAGCCGTCTCAGCGCTTGGTGGCAGCGCAACATGCCCACGCGCGAGTCGATTGAGCAGATCCGCTGGCTGCGCCCTGTCGCGCACCGCGTGCTCGCCCCTGAATTATGGCGCTTCACGCGTCGTTCGGTGCCGCGCGGCGTGGCGCTGGGCCTGCTGGTCGGTATCTTTCTGCTGATCCCGGGACTTCAGATCGCGGGCGCCGCGATGCTGGCGTTGCCGTTTCGCGCCAATGTACCGATCGCTGCCGCGATGACGTTCCTGAGCAACCCGGCGACGACCCCGTTCATCCTCTATGGGTCGGTCTATACCGGCAATCTGATGCTGGGTCGGAACGCCGATCTTTCGGGCTTCATGGCGCTGGTCGAACATCATGCCGGGGTCGGCGAGTGGACGAGCTGGCTGTTGTCGCAAGCCGCACCCGCGCTGTTGATCGGGCTGCTCGTCATTTCGGTTGTGTGCGCGGCCGCCGGCTATGGTCTTTCCATTCTGATCTGGCGTGGTTGGGTCGCGCGCAAGTGGCGCAAGCGGGTCGCACTCCGCAATAAAGTTTCTTCGGAGACTTGATCGGGCGTATCATCGGCGTAAGACACGGGCGTTTTCCAACGTTCCGAAGGGTGCCCGATGCGTCTTCTCCTGATCCCCATTCTTCTCGCCGGAACCGCATTGGCGAGCGGCTGCGCCAGTTCGGCCAGCGGTGAGGGGCCGGCAGCGGCCGCGCCGACTCCGGCACCGACCGCAGCCGCCAAGCCGCAGCTGGGCAGCTTTGGCTTCGACGTCGCGGGCATGGATCGCAGCGTTGCGCCGGGCGAGGATTTCTATGCCTTCTCCAACGGCGTTTGGGCGAAAAACACGCCGATCCCGGCGGACAAGTCCAACTATGGCATGTTCACCGCGCTCGACGATCTGTCGAAGGAGCGCGTGCGTGGTATTCTGGATGAGGTGAAGGACGACAAGGCCAGCATGGTCGGTCGCGCTTATACCAGCTATCTCGACACCGCGACCGTCGAGGCGCGCGGGCTTGCGCCGATCCAGCCCTGGCTGGGCAAGATCAAGGCGCTCGACAGCAAGGCGGGTTACGCCGCGTTGGTGGTTGAAGGCGCAAAAATGGGAATCCCCGGGCCGTTCGGCGGCTATGTCGGCCAGGACGACAAGATCCCGACTCAGTATATCTTCTCGATCTATCAGGGTGGCACGGGCCTGCCCGACCGCGACATGTATCTGCTCGACAATCCGAAGATGGCGGCGATCCGCACCGCCTATCTCGGTTATCTCGCCAAGATGCTGACGCTGGCGGGCGAAGCGGATGCCGATGCGCGTGCCAAGGGGATCCTCGACTTCGAGACCAGCATCGCCAAGGTGCAGTGGACGCGCGAGGATTCGGGCGACGCCGCCAAGACCTATAACAAGTTCACCCTGGCCGAGACCGCCAAGCTGTCGTCGAAGACGCTCGACATGCCGGCCATGCTGAAGGCGTTGAGCCCGAAGATCACCGAAGTGCTGGTGAACCAGCCGAGCGCAGTCACCGGTATCGCGAAGATCCTCGACGACGCGCCGCTGGCGGTGGTGAAGGACCAAATGCTGGTGCGCAGCCTGGGCGCGATGGCCGATTATCTGCCCGATGCAGTGGCCGACACCAACTTCGCCTTCTACGGCACCACGCTGCAGGGCACGCCGCAGCGCGAGCCGCGCTGGAAGCGGGGCGTGAGCTTCACCGAAGGCGCCCTGGGCGAGGAATTGGGCAAGGAATACGCCGCGCGCTATTTCCCGGCCGAGTACAAGGCGGAGATGAACAAGCTCGTTGCCAATGTCCTTGACGCGATGGGCCGGCGGATCGATGCGCTCGACTGGATGCAGCCGCAGACCAAGGCGCGCGCCAAGGCGAAGCTCAAGAACTTCACCGTCAAGGTCGGCTACCCCGACCAGTGGCGCAGCTATGCGGGTCTTGAGGTCAAGGCCGACGATCTGTTCGGCAATGCCGTCCGCTCCAACCGTTTCGACTATGCGTATATGCTCGACAAGCTGGGCGGCCCGGTGCGCCGCTGGGAATGGGGCATGCTGCCCCAGACGGTGAACGCCTATGCCAATTTCGGCATGATGGAAGTCGTCTTCCCCGCCGCGATCCTGCAGCCGCCCTTCTTCGACCCCAAGGCCGATCCGGCGATCAACTATGGCGGCATCGGCGCGGTGATCGGGCACGAGATCAGCCACCATTTCGACGATCAGGGCGCCAAGTATAACGAAAAGGGCGAGCTGGCCGACTGGTGGACGCCGGAAGACGTCAAGGCATTCGAGGCGGCGGGCAAGGCGCTGATCGCGCAGTATGACGCCTATGAGCCGCTGCCGGGTGAGCATGTGAAGGGCGAGTTTACGCTGGGCGAGAATATCGGCGACCTGGCCGGCCTCACCATCGCTTATGATGCCTACAAGCATGCGCTGGGCGGCAAGGAAGCGCCGGTGATCGATGGCTTTACCGGCGACCAGCGCTTCTACCTCGGCTGGGCGCAGGTGTGGCGGCGCAATTATCGTGAGGCGAATCTGCGCCAGCGCCTGCTGACCGATCCGCACAGCCCGTCGATCCAGCGCGCCTGGGTCGTCCGCAACCTCGACCCCTGGTACGGCGCGTTCGGCGCGAAGCCGGGCGAAAGCCTGTATCTCGATCCGGCAAAACGCGTCCGCGTCTGGTGAGCGCTTGACGCTATGGCAGCGGGGCGGGAAAGGGGGCTATGCCCAGCATTTCCGCCCCGACTGACGAGACCTCCGGCATCACCGGCCCGCTGATCGCGGCGATCGTCGCCGGAGCGGCGGCTGGTGGAGCGGTGCTGTGGGCGATCGACTCGCTAGCAGTTGCTGCCGGGTTTTTCGCGGCGGCGGTTCTGATCGCGCTGGCGGTAACGCTGGTGCGGCGACCCGCAACAGCCACAGACACGCCTGCCGCCGCGAGTGAGATCGACTGGTCGCTGGCGAACATGCTCGCGTCGATGAGCAATGACGCGATCGCGGTGACCGACCGCGCCGGGCGGCTGGTCTGCGCCAATGAGCGGTTCGGGACGCTGTTTCCCGGCTATCCCGCTCCCCCCGCAGTGGTGATCGGTGACTGGGCGGCGTCGCAGCTGGGCAGCGCGGGGCGCGCCGCATGGCGCGACGGGCAGGCATCGAGCGGGTCGTTCGATGCCGCCGGGACCAAGCTGACGGCGCATGTCGCACGCGTCGGCGATTCGCTGCTGGTGTGGCGCTTCGCCGGTGCCGATGCGGTGGACCTGACCAAACAGGCACAGGCGCTGGTCGCGGGCAAATCGGGCGACCGGCTGGGGCAGGCCGGGATCATGATGGCGCTGATCGGCGCCGATGGCCGGGTGCGCGCCGCCAATCGCGTGCTGCGGCTGCGCGCGGCTGGCGACGAGCTGGCGATGATCGAGGGGCGGGACATCACCCGTTTCCTGATCACCGACAATCGCGGCACGGTGCGGTTTGAACGCGAGGGCCTGTCGGGCCCACCGATCCGCGTTCTGGAAATCCCGTTTCTCGACGGCGATGCGACCCCGATGCTGGTCGCATTGCTCGATGAGGAATATGCCCCGGCGCAGGAAATGGGCGCGGAATCGAGTGCGCATGTCCGCTCGCTGATCGCGCTGCTTCCCACCGGCATCGCGCTGGTGGGCGCGGACGGGCGCTTTGCGTTCATGAACGACGCCTTTGTGCGCGCGGCACATGTCAACACCGACGCCCCGCCGCTCTATCCGGGCGATCTGGTGGTGCGCGAGGACAAGAGCACGCTCGCCGATGCGGTGCGGCGGTTCGCGGCGGGTGCGGTGCATCCGATGGACCTGACGGTGCGTTTTGCCCAGGCACCCGACGAGGCGGTGTCGCTGTCGATCGCCTCTGCGCGGGGGCTGGGCGATGCGGCAGTACTGCTCAGTCTGCGCGATGCGGGCGAGGAGGGGCAGCTCAAGCGCCAGGTGGCACAGGCCACCAAGATGCAGGCGGTCGGCCAGCTTGCCGGCGGCGTCGCCCACGACTTTAACAACATCCTTACCGCGATCATCGGCCATTGCGACCTGATGCTGATGCGCCATGCGCCCGGCGACAGCGATTATGACGACATCCAGCAGATCCTGCTCAACTCCAACCGCGCCGCCGCGCTGACCCGCCAGCTGCTCGCCTTTTCGCGGCAACAGACGCTGCGGCCGCAGTTGCTGCAGCTGCCCGACATCATTTCTGAGGTGTCGAACCTGCTCAAGCGCCTGCTGGGCGAGACGGTCGAGCTGGTGGTCAATCACGGCCGCAACCTGGGGCCGGTGCGCGCCGATCCGGGGCAGTTGGAACAGGTCGTCGTCAATCTGGCGGTCAATGCGCGCGACGCGATGCTGGCGAAGAACCCCAATGGTGGCGGCACGCTGACGATCGAGACGCTGAGCGTCCCCGCGCATGAAGTGCGCGCGATGGACGAGGATGTGCTGCCGGTCGGGGACTATACCGCGCTGCGCGTGTCCGACACCGGGTCGGGCATCCCGGCGGATGTGCTGGCGCATATCTGGGAGCCGTTCTTCACCACCAAGGAAGTGGGGAAGGGGACGGGGCTGGGCCTGTCGACCGTCTATGGCATCATCAAGCAATCCGGCGGGTTCATCTTTGCCGAGAGTGAGCCGGGCAAGGGGGCGGTCTTCACCATCTATCTCCCCGTCCACACTGCGCCCGAACAGACGGCGCCGCTACCGACCGCCAAGGCAGTGCAGGGCGATCTGTGGGGTAGTGGCACGATCCTGCTGGTCGAGGACGAGGCGATGGTCCGCGCCGTCGCCGAACGCGCGCTGGCGCGGCAGGGCTATACCGTCCTGACCGCCGAAAATGGCGAAGCGGCGCTGGAATTGCTGGAGAAGAGCGACAAGCCCGACCTGCTGATCAGCGACGTGGTGATGCCGACGATGGACGGCCCGACCATGGTTCGCCACGCGCGCAAGAAATATCCGGACCTCAAGATCATCTTCATGTCGGGCTATGCCGAGGAGCAGCTGCGCAAGTCGATCGACATCGACAAGGTCGCATTCTTGCCGAAACCCTTTTCCGTTCAGCAACTTGCGGAGCTTGCCCGGTCGGTAATGACCGCGAAATAGCGCTCGACCGCGGAACGATTGTCAGGCACATGCTGGCCAATGAGCGCTCCGCAACGCATCCTCGTGGTCGAGGACGAACCCCTGATTGCCATGATGATCGAGGATTTCCTCGACATGCTGGGCAAGGACCATGCCGGCACTGCCGACAGCGTCGCTTCGGCGATGGAGATTGTCGGGGCGGGCGGCGTCGATGCGGCGATCTTGGACGTCAACCTGTCGGGCGGCGAGCAGAGCTGGCCGATTGCCGACGCGCTGGCGGCGCAGGGCGTGCCCTTCATCCTCGCGACCGGGGGCAGCGGGGACATGGTGGTCGACGCGCATCGCGACCGCCCGGTGCTCGCCAAGCCGTTCACGATGGATTCGGTCGAACAGGCGCTCGCGGCGCTTTGAGCTAGGCTATGCGGTCAGGTAGCTCCGCCGCGTCAGCTTCGATTGCTGCATCCGGCGCGACGGCTTCCCATGGGAAGATGAACCAGTCCTTCGTCACCGACCGGTCGATCGTGCGCGCCGCGTAATCGACGCGCTGCTGCGATGTGATGTTGTCGAGCAAGGTCGCAAAGCGAATGTGCGCCGCCTCGGCCCCGGCGCTGCTCAGCCCGGCGCGTAGCCGGCCGATCGTCGCGCCGCTGTCGTTGATGTCGTCGATGAACAGCAATCGCGCGCCCTCCCGCGTCCGCTCCGCCAGCCGGGCGAGGGCAGGGGCGGCAAGGTCCTCGTTCCGTGCGCTGTAATCGACCGACAGCATCGGCCCCACGATCGCATGGCTGAGATACACCGCCGGGATCAGCCCGCCGCGCCCGATGCCAATCAGATAGTCGGGCCGCCAGTCGGGGTCGGCCCGCAGCGCATCGGCGAGCGCGAGCACGTCGGCTACGAACTGTTCATGCGGGATCGGGGTAAAGACCGGCATTACTGCGCCGCCACATAGGCATCGAGCCGCGCAAGGTGTGCGGCGACGGTTGCATCGTCGAGGAAGGAGCCGGTGAAGCTGTTCCGCGCCAGCTGCACGATCTGATCGCGCGTCAGCCCGCGCGCGGCGGCGACTGCGCGGTAATTGTCCGCGACATAGCCGCCGAAATAGGCGGGGTCGTCGGAATTGATCGTCGCATAGAGATCGCAGTCGAGCATCTGATCGATGGGGTGGTCCTTCAGGCTGTCGACGACGCACAGCTTGAGGTTCGACAGCGGGCAGACAGTCAGCGTCATCTCGCGTTCGGCGAGATAGCGGACCAGCTTGGGATCCTCCAGGCTGCGATTGCCATGGTCGAGCCGGTCGACATTGAGCAGGTCGAGTGCCTGCCAGACATAGTCCGGCGGCCCTTCCTCGCCGGCATGGGCGACGCGCTTGAGGCCGAGATTTCCCGCCTCGGCGAACACGCGCGCGAATTTCTCGGGAGGGTGACCCAGCTCCGACGAATCGAGCCCGACCCCGGCGATCCGGTCGAGCCAGGGGGTGGCGGCGTCGAGCGTGGCGAACGCCGCCTCCTCGTCGAGATGGCGGAGGAAACACAGGATCAGCTTGGACGTCACGCCATGGCGGCGTTCGGCGTCGCGCATCGCCGTCAGCAGCCCGTCGGCGACGACCTGAAACGGAATGCCGCGATCGGTGTGCGTCTGAGGATCGAAGAAAATCTCGGAATGCACCACCCCATCGGCAGCGGCGCGCGCGAAATAGGCGTCGGCGAGGTCGTAGAAATCCTGCTCAACCCGCAGCACGTCCGCGCCGGCATAATAAATGTCGAGGAAATCCTGCAGGTTGGAAAAGCTGTACGCTGCGCGCACCGCATCGACACTGTCGAACGGGATCGCGACGCGATTGCGCCGGGCGAGTTCGAACATCAGCTCGGGCTCGAGGCTGCCTTCGATGTGCAGGTGGAGTTCGGCCTTGGGCAGGCCGGCGATGAAATCGGTCGGGTTGGTCATCGCCCAAGGATCGCGCGATCCCGCACCGAGGGCAAGAGCTGCGAACAGACGCGGCAATATGAGAACAAAAAAAGATCGTTCCGCACTTGTTCTTGTGGAACAAAGCTTGTACGAGGCGCTTCAGGCAATGGTTGAACGTGGGCCGCAAAGCCTTTAGCGACGGAGACTTCTCATGGCAGCTTCCCTCAAGGTGATCGAAGGAAAGATGGGCATTTCTCCGGACAAGCAGAAGGCGCTCGACGCAGCGCTCGCACAGATCGACCGCGCCTTCGGCAAGGGCAGCGCGATGAAGCTCGGCTCGAAGGAGACGATGCAGGTCGAGGCGATCTCGACCGGATCGCTCGGGCTCGACATTGCGCTGGGCGTTGGCGGTCTGCCGCGTGGTCGTGTGATCGAGGTCTATGGGCCGGAAAGCTCGGGCAAGACCACGCTGGCGCTGCACGTGATTGCCGAGGCGCAGAAGAGCGGCGGAGTCGCGGCCTTCGTCGACGCCGAACATGCGCTCGATCCGGTTTATGCCCGGAAGCTGGGCGTCAATATCGATGAGTTGATCGTGTCGCAGCCCGATACGGGCGAGCAGGCGCTGGAGATCGTCGATACGCTGGTGCGCTCGAACGCGATCGATGTCCTGGTGGTTGACTCGGTCGCCGCGCTGGTGCCGCGCGCGGAAATCGAGGGCGAGATGGGCGACAGCCATGTCGGCCTGCAGGCGCGCCTGATGTCGCAATCGCTGCGCAAGCTGACCGGTTCGATCAGCCGCTCGCGCTGCATGGTGATCTTCATCAACCAGCTGCGCATGAAGATCGGCGTGATGTACGGCAATCCGGAAACCACGACCGGCGGCAATGCGCTCAAATTTTACGCCTCGGTCCGGCTCGACATCCGCCGCACCGGCCAGATCAAGGATCGCGACGATATCATCGGCAACACCACCCGCGTGAAGGTGGTGAAGAACAAGGTCGCCCCGCCGTTCAAGCAGGTCGAGTTCGACATCATGTACGGGCAGGGTATCTCCAAGATCGGCGAGATCCTCGACATCGGCGTCAAGGCCGGGCTGGTCGAGAAGGCCGGCGCCTGGTTCAGCTATGACAGCATCCGTATCGGCCAGGGCCGTGAGAACGCCAAGACGTTCCTCAAGGAAAACCCTGAGGTGTGCTCGCGTCTGGAAGCGGCAATCCGCAACCGCACCGAACAGGTTGCCGAAGAGATGATGACCGGCCCGGACGCCGAGGACGACGTCTGAGTATCTGGCGGCTGTGCACCGCTCCGGATTGATGCGGAGCCCGGGCTAAAGCCGCCATTAACCAGTTTCGGGCAGCAATGTCCGTGCGGGCCGTGCCGGATCGACAGGTCGGTGGCGGTCAAGGGACCAGTCTCCCATTGGAAGGCTCGGCGTGGCGTGCGCCGGGCCTTTCCTGTTTTCGGGGGAGGTCAAGAACGGTCCAGAACGCCTTGTTTCCAGCGGTAACGCACAGGCCCATGTTATGTCAGAGCGGGTTGGCTTCGCGTGGCGGGCGGTGCGCCAGTGCGACGCTGTCGGTATCCCCGATGAAGGCCGCCCACACGCCTCCCGGCTGCCACAGCGCCTCCATCGACGCACGCGCTGCCGCCGCTTCCCACCCGAGCACATCGCGGCGATACCGATAGAAGAACGCCGACACGCGCAGATTGAGGATGCAGTGGACGTGGACAGGCGCATCTCCCAGCGCAGCCAGCGCACTGCAGAAGCGCGCGAAATCCGCCTCGCTCGGCGCATCGAACGCGACCGGGATATGGGTGTAGGTCATGCCCGCCGCAGCAACGCTCGCCGCCTCGTCGGGTAGCGCGCGTTCATGCGTGTGTAGCGCGAGATTGATGACATGGCGCACGCCCATCGCCGCAAGCTCCGAGAGTTCAGCCTCGCTCGGCTGGCCCGACGTCGTGATCTGCGCGTCGAGGCGTTTCCAGTTTGGGATATGCGTCGGGTCGGACATACGGGCTCCGTCAATCAGAGGATGCCCAGGCGAGCGGCATTGCGAGGTCGCGCTCCACGGTGGTGCCACCTGCTTCGCCAGTCACGCGACGGCTTGAAAATAGCGCAGCGAGGTGCGCGAGGCTAGACCCTCGTCGCGCAAACTTCGTGTGGCGCGCATTGATCGTGGAGCGCGGCGGGTTCAGGGCGTTGGAGCCTCTTTCCATTTTCGCGGCATCCGCGCACAACCGCGCAAACCCGCACGGGACCGGCAATGGAGCACGTAGCGATGATCACCGTCCACCATCTCGAAAACTCGCGGTCGCAGCGGGTGCTGTGGCTGCTTGAGGAGCTCGGGCTCCCGTACGATATCAAGCGGTACGCGCGGAACCCCAAGACGATGCTGGCCCCGCCCGAGCTGCGCGCGGTCCACCCGTTGGGCAAGTCGCCGGTGATCGTCGATGCCGATCCCACCAACGATTCGCCGCGCACCGTTGCCGAAACCGGCGCGATCATCGAGTATCTGGTCGAAAAGGCGGACGGCAAGCTGGGCGCGCCTGCGCATCGCGAGTCGGCGCTGCGCTATCGCCACTTCATGCATTATGCCGAGGGCTCGATGATGCCGCCGCTGCTGGTCAAGCTGGTGCTGATGCGCGTGCCGATCTTCGGCAAGGCGGCGCAGAAGAAGATCCAGCCGATGATCGACGTCCATCTCGATTTCGTCGAAGCCGAACTCGCCAGCCGCCCTTGGTTCGCTGGCGATGCGATGACCGCCGCCGATGTGATGATGAGTTTTCCGCTGGAAGCGGCGCGGTCGCGCGGCGGGCTCGACGCGTCGCGTCCGGCGACGATCGCGTGGCTCGACAAGGTTCACTCCCGCCCGGCCTATCAGACGGCTCTCGCCAAGGGCGGCCCCTATGCCTATGCGTGACGCCGCAACAATTTGAGGGGGACGCATGTCGGGCGCAGAGGCGGTAATTGAGCAGCGGCGCGAATCGACGCTGCAATGGCAGATGCTGGGCGGGTTCGTGCTCGGCCTGGCCCTCGGCCTGTTCGTGCATTTCACCTCGGCCGACGCGGCATGGGTCAAGACGGTAACGACCTATGTCACCGGCCCGATCGGTCAGGTGTTCCTGCGCCTGTTGTTCATGCTGGTGATCCCGCTGCTGTTCTCGGCACTCGTCGTCGGCATCGCCGAAATGGGTGAGATCGCGGCACTGAAACGCGTCGGGCTGCGCACATTGGTGCTGACCATCTGTGTTTCGACGATTGCGGTGATCGTAAGCCTGGTGCTGGTCAACCTGCTTCAGCCCGGCGCCGGGGTGGATCGCGTCGAGGCACAGGCGCTGCTTGCCGCGTCGGGCGATAGCGCGGGCGCTATCCTCGACCGCACCGCCACCACGCCGACCGGGGTGGATGCGATCCTCAACATTGTTCCCACCAATGTCGTCGCGGCCATGACCGCGAACGACATCCTCGCGATCATGTTCTTCGCGCTATTCTTTGGCATCGGCATCCTGCTGACCCTCGACAAGCCGCACGTCCAGACGCTCAAGCGCGGGATCGAGGGCGTATTCGAGGTGTCGATGCGGCTGATCGGCCTCGTCATTCGCCTCGCGCCGATCGCGGTCTTCTGCTTCATGTTCAACCTCGCCGCTTTGTTCGGCTGGGAACTGCTGGTGCGGCTGCTCGCCTTTGTCGGCGTGGTGCTGGCGGCGCTCGGGACGCAGATGTTCATCATCTTTCCGATCCTGCTGCTCCTGCTCGCGCGCAAGAACCCGCTCGCCTTCTTCCGCCAGACGCAAGAGGCGGCGGTGATGGCCTTCTCCACCGCGTCGTCCAACGCAACGCTGCCGACCGCACTGCGGGTCGCCGAAACCAAGCTCAAGCTGCCGCCCAAGGTGTCGCGCTTCGTGCTGACCATCGGTGCGACTGCCAACCAGAACGGCACCGCGATGTTCGAGGGGGTGACGGTGATCTTCCTCGCGCAGTTCTTTGGCGTCGATCTGACGCTGGGACAGCAGATCACGGTGATGCTGGTGTGCATCCTTGGCGGTATCGGCACGGCGGGTGTTCCCGCAGGGTCGCTGCCGGTGATCGCGCTGATCCTGGGCATGGTCGGCGTCCCGCCGGCGGGGATCGGGCTGGTGCTGGGCGTTGATCGCTTCCTCGACATGTGCCGCACCGTGCTCAACGTGATCGGCGATCTGGTGCTCGCGACGATCGTGTCGGCGGGTGAGAAGGAGCCAGCCGAGGCATCCGCATGAGGCTCTCCCGACGCGGACTGCTCGCGGCGGGAGCTCTGGCGCCGATCGGATTTTCCGCCGTCGCGCGGGCGGCAGAAAGCGACCTGTCGGCGCTCCAGCCGATCACCGGCGACGCGGCGCCGATCGGTCGGGAGGAGCGCGCCGCTCGGCTCGCCCGCGCGCAGGCGCTGATGAAGGCGAACGGCATCGGCGCGGTGCTGATCGAGCCGGGGGCGAGCCTGCTCTATTTCACCGGGGTGCGCTGGGGGCGGAGCGAGCGGCTGACCGCGGCGGTGATCCCGGTCGAGGGCGATCCGATCATCGTCACCCCGTTTTTCGAGGAGCCGTCGGTCCGCGAATCGCTCGGCATCCCGGCGGAAATCCGGGTGTGGCAGGAGCATGAGGACCCGTTCGCGGTGGTCGCCGGGTTCCTGCGCGAGAAAAAGCTGCTCGGTCGCCCGCTGGGGATCGAGGAAACCGCGCGCTTCTTTGCGGTCGACGGCATGTGGCGGGCGCTGGCAGGCGTGAAGATCGTGTCGGCCAACCCGGTCGTGCGCGGGTGCCGGATGTTCAAGACGCCGGCCGAGATCGCGCTGATGCAGAAGGCCGCGGACGTGACGCTTGCCGCCTATCGCTGGACCTACCCCCGGATCGAGGCGGGCATGACCCCCGCTGATATCGCCGCGCTGATGACTGCGGCGACCGTCAAGCTGGGCGGGCAGGTGGCGTTCAACCTGATCCTGCTGGGCGAGGCATCGGCCTATCCGCACGGCACGGGCAAGCCGCAACGGGTCGTGAAGGGCGAAGTCGTGCTGATGGACTGCGGCGCGCGGGTCCATGGCTATGAAAGCGATATCAGCCGCACCTTTGTTCATGGCGCGGCGAATGCGGAGCAACGGAAGGTGTGGGAACATGTCCGCGCCGGGCAGCAGCGCGCGTTCGCTGCCGCGCAGCTTGGCGTTTCGGCGGGTCGCGTCGATGATGCTGTGCGCGGATGGTATGCGACGCTGGGCTATGGCCCCGACTATAAGCTTCCCGGCCTGTCGCACCGCACCGGCCATGGCATCGGCATGGACGGGCACGAGCCGATCAACCTGGTGCGCGGCGAGGCGACAAAGCTGGCGCCGGGCATGTGCTTCTCGAACGAACCCGGCCTGTATCTGCCGGGCAAATTCGGGGTGCGGCTGGAAGATTGCTTCCACATGACCGAGGCAGGGCCGAAATGGTTCAGCGTGCCGCCGGTGTCGATTGAGGAGCCGATTGGGTGAAAGTTCTCGCCGTCATCCCAAGCATCTTGTTGTTTGGCTGCGACGCTGAACCGGCCGATCCAAATGCTTTGCTCATGGATAAGATCGAAACGAGCGTCGTCATGCCTGGCGAAGCCCGTTCACTTGATCAATACGCGAGATACTATTTGCAGGAGCGAGACGGATCGGTTCGTGCGGTTTTTACCTACCACTTCCCTGACACGCCGTCCGATGCCGAATGCGAGGAAATGGGTAAAGGCACCGTTCCTTGTGAAGAGTCGGCGGCATTTCGGTCAGCCCTGAAAGCTGGTGAGCGAATCTGGCTGAAGAACAGCGATGAACTTCCGAGCATCGCTGATGGAGGATGCTCGGTCATCGAGTTTTCCATCCCGGCCAACGTCGTCAAAGACCGCCATCGGCGGTGGCGAATTGAAGCCCGTTGCAACGGCCGCTAGCCTACCAATCACCCTGATCGAACCGTTTCGCTTGAGCGAACGCGCGCGCGCGCTTAAGTCGCGCAAATGACCTCGACCAACGATATCCGCCGCAGCTTCCTCGACTATTTCGAGGGCCAGGGCCATGCCCGCGTTCCGTCCGCGCCGCTGGTGCCGCACAACGATCCGACGCTGATGTTCGTCAATGCTGGCATGGTGCCGTTCAAGAACGTGTTCACCGGGCTGGAGACGCGGCCCTACACCACTGCGGCGTCGAGCCAGAAGTGCGTGCGCGCGGGCGGCAAGCATAACGATCTCGACAATGTTGGCTATACCGCGCGGCATCATACCTTCTTCGAAATGCTCGGGAATTTCTCGTTCGGAGACTATTTCAAGGAGCAGGCGATCCTGCATGCCTGGACGCTGCTGACCAAGGAATGGGGTCTGCCGGCGCACAAGCTGACCGCGACGGTCTATCACACCGATGATCAGGCGTTCGAGCTGTGGAAGAAGATCGCTGGGCTCCCCGAAGAGCGCATCATCCGCATCGCGACCAAGGATAATTTCTGGGCGATGGGGTCGGATGGTCCGTGCGGGCCGTGCTCGGAGATCTTCTACGACCATGGAGACCATATCTGGGGCGGCCCCCCGGGCAGCCCGGAAGAGGATGGCGACCGCTTTGTCGAGATCTGGAACCTCGTCTTCATGCAGCATGTGCAGGAGGCGGACCAGATTGTCGGCGACCTGCCCAAGCCGAGCATCGACACCGGCATGGGGCTGGAGCGGATCGCGGCGGTGCTTCAGGGCGTGCACGACAATTACGACACCGACACGTTCAAGGCACTGATCGCCGAGAGCGGCGCGCTGACGGGGTCGGCGACGACCGGCGACAATCAGGCGAGCCATCGCGTGATCGCCGACCATATCCGCACGTCCGGCTTCCTGGTCGCCGATGGCGTGCTGCCGGCCAATGAAGGGCGCGGCTATGTGCTGCGCCGGATCATGCGCCGCGCGATGCGCCACGCGCATATCCTTGGCGCGAAGGAGCCGTTGATGCACCGCATGGTGCCGGCGTTGGTCGCGGAAATGGGCGGCGCCTATCCCGAACTGGTCCGCGCGCAGCCGCTGATCGAGGCAACGTTGTTGCAGGAGGAAACCCGCTTCCGCCAGACCTTGGCGAACGGCCTCAAGCTGCTGGACGAGGCGACGGGGTCGATGGGCGAGGGCGATACCCTGCCCGGCGAGACCGCGTTCAAGCTCTACGACACCTATGGCTTCCCCTATGACTTGACCGAGGATGCGCTGCGTCCGCAGGGGATGAAGGTCGACCGGGACGGGTTCGACGCGGCGATGAAGCGTCAGAAGGATGCCGCGCGCGCCGCGTGGAAGGGCTCGGGCGCCAAGGCCAGCGACGAAGTATGGTTCGACATCGCCGAAGAACTGGGGAGCACCGAATTCACCGGCTATAGCGCGACCGAGGGCGAGGGCCAGGTGGTGGCGCTGGTCAAGGACGGCGTGCGCGTCGACCGCGTCGGCGCGGGGGACGAGGTCACGATCCTCACCAACCAGACGCCCTTCTATGGCGAGAGCGGCGGCCAGATGGGCGACGCGGGCACGATCGGCAATGACGTGGCCGAGGCGATCGTCAGCGATACATCCAAGCCGCTCGGCCGGCTGCACGCGCATCAGGCGACGCTGGCGCGCGGCGAGATCAAGGTCGGCGACACCGTCAAGCTGGCGATCGATGTCACGCGCCGCGATGCGATTCGTGCCAATCACTCGGCCACGCACCTGCTGCACGCCGCGCTCCGCAACCGGCTTGGCGGGCATGTCACGCAAAAGGGATCGCTGGTTGCGCCAGATCGCCTGCGCTTCGACTTCTCGCACCCCTCGGCGCTGAGCGCGGCGGAGATTGCGGATATCGAGGCCGAGGTGAATGCGGAGATTCGCGCCAACGATACCGTCGGCACGCGGCTGATGACCCCGGACGACGCGGTTGCCGCAGGTGCGCTGGCGCTGTTCGGCGAGAAATATGGTGACGAGGTCCGCGTCCTGTCGATGGGCCGCCTGACCGAGAAACATTATTCGGTCGAGCTGTGCGGCGGGACGCACGTCAAGGCGACCGGCGATATCGCGGTGTTCAAGATCGTCAGCGAAAGCGCGGTGTCGAGCGGTGTGCGCCGGATCGAGGCGCTGACCGGCGAAGCGGCGCGCGTCTGGCTGGGCGAGCGCGACGCGAAGCTGCGCGAGGTGGCGGCAACGCTCAAGACGTCACCCGATGAAGTCGGTGCCCGCGTCGCGGCGCTGGTCGAGGAACGGCGCAAGCTGGAGCGGGAACTGGCCGAGGCGAAGAAGGCTCTGGCCATGGGTGGCGGCGGGGCTGCGGCACCGGCGGGTCCCGAGCAGGTCGGCGGCGTGAACTTCGTCGGCCAGATCCTCGACGGGCTCGACCCCAAGGCACTGCGCGGTGCGGTCGATGAGGCGAAAGGCCGCATCGGTTCAGCTGTGGTAGCTTTTGTCGCGGTAAATGAAGGGCGTGCAGCGATCGCGGTGGGTGTCACCGACGACCTGACCGGCACCTTCAGTGCCGTCGAGCTGGTCAAGCGTGGCGTCGCCGCGCTGGGCGGGCAGGGCGGCGGCGGGCGGCCGGACATGGCGCAGGGTGGCGGTCCCGAGGGCGGCAACGCCCAGGCCGCGATCGATGCAGTCAAGACGGCGCTTGCCGAGGAGAAAGCAACTGCGTGATCATGTTTGGACGGCCGCTGCAATCGCAGCGGCCCTCATCGCCGCCCCCGCCGCCACGGCGCAGGGCAAGACTGTCCCCTATCCCGAGGCGCTGAACTGCGCCGCGCTGACCCATGCCGCGCTGAAGATCGGCAAGGGCACGCCGCAGGAATCGCAGTTGTTCGACCACCTCATCTACTGGGGCATGGCAGCAGCCGATTCTGGACGCGCGGCGGGCAAGAATAGCAAGACGGTGGATGCCGAGGTGCCCGCGCTGTCGGCACAGCTGGAACCGAAGCTGCGCAGTCAGGACAGTGCGACCGTGTCGGCACTGGCGGCTTGTGTGGCGCGTGTGCCTGCCCTCGACAAATAATCCGGACACCGTTCGCTGATGACCCTGCGCCGCCGCTCGTTCGTTCAATCCATCGGCGCTGCGGCGCTGGCCACCAGCATCCCCGCCGCTGCGCGCGGTCCGGGTGAGGCGGCCACCGGGTCGGGCGACGCAGCGCTGCGCGCGTTGCTCGACCGGATTTTCAACGACCGCCTGACCGAAAGTCCGGAAGGGGCGACGGCGCTTGGTCTGGATACCGGCGCGAATGCGGCGCTGAAATCTCAGCTGTCGGGGCGGAGTGCAGCGGATGAAGCGCGCGACCTGACCCGGGCGAAGCGCGAACTGGCCGCCATTCGCGCGATCGACCCAGCCACGCTGGGTGAGAATGCCCGACTCGATTACGACATCGTCACCTATCAGCTCGAACGCAGCATCGCGGGGCGCGAGCGCTTTACCTATGGTTCGGCCGGCGGGCGTTATGCCCCGTACCGGCTGAGCCAGCTGACCGGTGCCTATCAGGATGTGCCGGACTTTCTCGACAATCAGCACCGGGTGCGCGACGCGGTCGATGCCGACGCCTATCTCGCCCGGCTCGAGGCATTTGCCGTGGTGCTCGATCAGGAGAGCGAGCGCCAGCGCGCCGACGCGGCGCGGGGGGTGTTTGCACCGGACTATGTGCTCGACACCACGCTGAGGCAGTTTGCTTCGCTGCGCAACAAGGCGCCGGGCGAATTCGGCTTGGTCGTCGGCTTCAAGTCGAAGCTGGAGGCGGCGAAACTGCCGCCCGAGCGTGGCGCGCAGGCGGAGAAGATCGTCGCCGACAAGGTTTTCCCGGCACTCGATCGCCAGCGTGCGCTGGTCACCGAATTGCGGAGCAGAGCGACGCATGATGCGGGCGTGTGGCGGCTGCCCGATGGCGAGGCCTATTACGCCGCAGCGGCGGAAGCCGCGACGACCACGCGGCTGTCGGGCGACGCGATCCACCGCATCGGGCTGGAACAAGTGGCCGAGATCAGCGGACGGATCGACGCGATCCTGAAAGCACAGGGGATGCGCGATGGCACCGTCGGCGCGCGGCTGGTCGCGCTGAACGAGCGGCCCGACCAGCTGTTTCCCAATACCGATCCCGGCCGTGAGGCGTTGCTGGAGGCGCTGCGTGCCCAAGTGCGGGCGATGGAGAAGCGCCTCCCCGAACAGTTTGCGACCCTGCCCAAGGCGCCGGTCGAGGTGCGCCGCGTGCCTCCGGCGATTCAGGCCGGTGCGCCGGGCGGCTATTATCAGGCCGCGACGCTCGATGGCTCGCGGCCGGGCATTTACTACATCAACCTGCGCGACACGTTCGACCGGCCGAAATTCGGCCTTGCGACGCTGAGCTATCATGAGGCGGTGCCGGGGCATCACCTTCAGGTGATGCTGGCGCTAGAATCGCAGGATATTCCACTGATCCGCCGGCGTGGCGGCTTCAGCGGGTATAGCGAGGGCTGGGCGCTGTATACCGAGCAGCTGGCGGACGAGATGGGCATGTATGATGGCGACCCGCTCGGGCAGGTCGGCTATCTCCAGTCATTGCTGTTCCGCGCGACGCGGCTAGTGGTCGATAGTGGCATGCACGCCAAGCGTTGGAGCCGGGAGCAGGCGACCGACTACTTTATTGCCACCACGGGCATCGCGCGCGGCCGCAGCCAGGGTGAGATCGATCGCTACACGGTCTGGCCGGGCCAGGCGTGCAGCTACAAGATCGGTCACACCGTCTGGGTCGAGCTGCGCGATGAGGCGAAGGCCAAGGCCGGTGCGAATTGGGACCCGCGCCAATTCCACGATGTGCTGCGCAAGGGTGCGATGCCGCTCGACGTGCTGAAGCGCGTGGTGCGGGCGCGGATGGGGTAGGGGCGCTCAGGCCTCGGCTTCGCCCTGTCGCACCCGGCGGATGCGCGGCTCGCGTTCGAGGCCGGCGGCTTCCTTGATCGCCTTGCGCATTTCGTCGCGCTTTTCGTGGATCGATGCGATTACCGGGCCGACCGCGACGCCGAGGTCAACAAGGGCGGCTTCGGACAGCTGTAGCGAGCTTTCAAGGGTTTCGGGCACGGCGTCGGTCGCACCGGCCTTGTATAGTTCGGCGGCGTGCGCGGCGTCGCGGGCGCGGGCGATGATCGGGATATTGGGAACCCAGCTACGCACGCGACGGGTCAGGCGCACCGTCAAAACGGGGTCGTCCATCGTCAGGATCAGCGCCTTGGCGTGGCCGAGGCGCAAGCGGTCGACCAATTCGGCGCGGGCGACGTCGCCGAATACGACGCTGTAACCCTCGCGCCGCGCAGCAGCGACGCCGTCGATATCGGCATCGACCGCGACATAGGGCTTGTCATGCGCGCGCAGCATGTCGGCGACGGTGCGACCGACGCGGCCGAAGCCGATGATCACCGTGCCGCCGGGCACCACTTCTTCGGCCGTTGCATCGCCGCGCACGCCGTCGCGTTCCTCGATCTTGCGCGATGCAAAGCGACCCGCCTGGGCGAGAAGGGGGGTGATGGTCAGGCCGATCGCGGTGACGGTGGTCCAGAAGGCTGCCGTCGACGGCTGGATCAGGCCTGCCGCCGCCGCGACGCCGAGCACGATCAGCGTGGTCTCCGACGGGCTCGCCATCAGCACCCCGGCCTCCGCCGCGGTACCGGTGCGCGCGCCCGACAGCTTGAGCAGCGCCATGGTCACGCCGACCTTGATCGCCATCACGCCGAGGATCGCGGCCAGCAACAGCGCCCAATCCTGCATGATCATGCGCAGGTCGAGCCGCATGCCGACGGTAATCAGGAACACGCCGAGCGCCAGCCCCTTGAACGGTGCGGTGATCACCTCGACCTCGCTGTGATAATCGGTCTCCGCGATCAGCAGCCCGGCTAGGAGCGCGCCGACGATCGGCGACAGGCCGACCACCGTGGTGGCGAGGCTGGCGACGATCACCACCAGCAGGCTGGCGGCGAGGAACAGTTCGGGCGACTTGGTCCGTGCGGCCTGTGCGAACAGCCGGGGCAGGAAGAAGCGGCCACCCAGGAATAGCAGCGCGACGACCACGCCGCCGCGCAGCAGCGTCATCATGAAGTCGCCGACGCCTGCATCGGCTGCGGCGGGCGCAAGCGCCGCGAGCAGGAACACGATCGGCACCAGCGCGAGATCCTCGAACAGCAGCATGGCCAGCGCCGATTTGCCGACCGCACTGGTCGTTCCGGCAATCGGGAGCACCAGCGCGGTCGATGACATGGCGAGCGCTAAACCAAGCCCCATTGCCCCGGTCCAGGGCTGGCCCATGACATACAGGCCGGTCGCGATCAGAGCACCTGCGCCGAGCAACTCCGCCGCGCCGACCCCAAAGACCAGGCCGCGCATCGTCCACAAGCGCTTGAACGAAAGCTCCAGGCCGATCGAAAAGAGCAACAGGATGATGCCCAGTTCGGCAAAGGGCTCGATCGATTCCGGGTCGGAGATGGTGAAGTAGAACAGCCACGGGAAAGCATCGACGAGCTGGCCAAGCCCCGCCGGGCCAACCAGCGCACCGACCAGGATGAACCCAATCACGGGGCTGATCCGGAAGCGTGTGAATGCGGGAATCACGATCCCGGCCGCGCCAAGGATCACGAGTGCGTCGCTGAATCCGCTATTGGAGAGGTCGAGGGCCATATGCCCACCCTAGCTGGGTGCGAAACCATTTGTCACCGCCGTTGTGCGACGCGGCACAACTGGCCCACCCGCCTCGCCGGCAATGAAAAAGGCCGCGTCCCGTGTCGGAACGCGGCCCTTTCGGTCGCCGGTGGCAGCGGGCTTACGCCCAGCTGGCCATTTCGGTTTCGAGGTTCTGGCGGATCGCCTCGAAGAACTGCTCGGTGGTCATCCAAGGCTGATCCGGGCCGATCAGCAGCGCGAGATCCTTGGTCATCTTGCCGCTCTCGACGGTCTGGATGCAGACGCGCTCCAGCGTTTCGGCGAACTTGGTCACCTCTGGCGTGTCGTCGAACTTGCCGCGGAACTTGAGGCCGCCGGTCCAGGCGAAGATCGACGCGATCGGGTTGGTCGACGTCGCCTTGCCCTGCTGATGCTGGCGATAATGGCGGGTGACGGTGCCGTGCGCCGCTTCTGCTTCGACCGTCTTGCCGTCGGGCGAGAGCAGGACCGAGGTCATGAGACCCAGCGAACCGAAGCCCTGTGCGACCTGATCCGACTGGACGTCGCCGTCATAATTCTTGCACGCCCACACGAACTCGCCGCTCCACTTGAGCGCGCTGGCGACCATGTCGTCGATCAGGCGGTGCTCATAGACGATGCCGGCGTCCTTGAACTTCGCGTCGAAGCCTTCGGTCTCGAACACTTCCTGGAACAGATCCTTGAAGCGGCCGTCATAAGCCTTGAGGATGGTGTTCTTGGTCGACAGGTAAACCGGCCAGCCGAGGTTGAGGCCGTAGTTGAACGATGCGCGCGCGAAATCGCGGATCGAATCGTCGAGATTGTACATCGCCATCGCGACGCCCGAACCGGGGAAGTTGAACACTTCGCGGTCGATGACCTGGCCATCCGCGCCCTCGAACACCAGACGCAGCTTGCCGGCGCCGGGGACCTTGAAGTCGGTCGCGCGATACTGGTCGCCGAATGCGTGACGGCCGACGACGATCGGCTTGGTCCAGCCCGGGATCAGGCGCGGCACGTTGCTGATGACGATCGGCTCACGGAACACCACGCCGCCCAGGATGTTGCGGATGGTGCCGTTGGGCGACTTCCACATTTCCTTGAGGTTGAATTCCTCGACGCGCTGCTCGTCCGGGGTGATCGTCGCGCACTTCACGCCGACGCCATATTCCTTGATCGCGTTGGCGGCATCGACCGTGATCTGATCGTTGGTCTCGTCGCGCTTCTCGACGCTGAGGTCGTAATATTTCAGGTCGATGTCGAGGTACGGCTTGATCAGGCGTTCACGGATCCACTCCCAGATGATCCGCGTCATTTCGTCGCCGTCGATTTCGACGACCGGGTTTTTGACCTTGATCTTCGCCATGCTTGCTTTCCTGTTCATATCCGGGAGGAAGGGTTTGGCGGTGCGTCTAGGAGCAAGCGCGCGCGCGATCAAGCTATGGCAGACACCGGTATTGCCACGTGCCACACAGGATTGTGTTGCGGGGATGGCACAGCTAGACCCCAGCCCATGTCCTCACTCGATACCCCGCCCGTCGTCACCAATACCGTCAAGTGGCGCTTCCCCTCGGTCCATCCCGAGGGTCGCAAATATGTGCTGATCTCTGCGGCGATCACGATCCTGTTCCTCTTCGCGATCTGGGATGAGCTCGGCTTTGCGCTGATCGGCCTGACGATCTGGGTCGCCGCCTTCTTCCGCGATCCGATCCGCGTAACGCCGCAGGGGGAGGGGATGATCATCTCGCCCGCCGATGGCCTGGTCACGATGATCGAGCGCGTGCCGGTGCCGCGCGAGATTGCGGGACCGGAGGGATTGAACGAAGCGACGCGGGTGCGCGTTTCGATCTTCATGTCCGTGTTCGACGTCCATATCAATCGCACCCCGATGGCCGGAACGATCCGTCAGGTCGTCTATATTGCAGGCAAGTTCCTCAACGCCGACCTCGACAAGGCGAGCGAGGAAAATGAGCGGCAGCATTTCGTAATGGAAACCCATGACGGCACGCGCGTCGGTTTCACGCAGATTGCGGGCCTTGTCGCGCGGCGGATCGTGACCTTCGTCAAGCCGGGCGACATCGTTGCTGCAGGGCAGCGGTTCGGCCTGATCCGGTTCGGCAGCCGCCTCGACGTGTTTCTGCCCGATGATTACGCGCCGCAAGTGGCGCTGGGGCAGCGCTGCCTGGCGGGTGAGACCATCGTCGGCCTGAAGGGTGGCGCGCCGGCTCAGGGCGTGGCGCAATGAGTCTGCGCCCGCGTCGCCAGATGCGCGGCCTTCCGCTGCGCGCGGTGGCGCCGAACGCGGTGACGGCGCTGGCGTTGTGCGCGGGTTTGACCGGCATCCGCTTCGCCATTGGCGAGGAATGGGAGCGCGCGGTGCTGATGGTGATGCTGGCCGGTGCGCTGGACGGCATCGATGGCCAGGTGGCGCGGATGGTGCGCGCCGAAAGTCGCTTCGGGGCAGAGCTGGACAGCCTGTCCGACGCGATTTCATTCGGGGTCGCCCCGGCCTTGATCCTCTACCTCTGGTCATTGATGACCGTGCCCAAGCTCGGCTGGATCGTCGCGCTGCTTTACGCCGTATTCTGCGCGCTGCGGCTGGCGCGGTTCAACTCTCAGCTCGATAACGATGTGCAGCCGCGCAAGCTGGCTGGGTTCCTGACCGGAATTCCGGCACCGGCAGGGGCTGCGCTGGCGATGCTGCCGATCTATGTCTGGTTGTGGAGCGAGGAGCCGCTCGCGCGATCGCCCTGGATCGTCGCGCCATGGGTCGCGTTCGTCGGCCTGTTGATGGTGTCGAGTATCGCCACCTATTCGTGGAAATCCCTGCGCCTGCGCCGCAATGTGCGGTTCGAGGCACTCGTGGTCGTCGTCATTCTCGCTGCCGCGCTGGTGACTGCGCCATGGCAGACGCTGACTGTCATCTGCCTTGCCTATCTCGCAACGCTGCCGTTCAGCGCGCGATCCTATGCGCGCACTATGCCGCGGCCTGCAGCGGGGCCGAAATCCGGCGGGGTGCCGCCCGCGGCGTGACCCGCACGCGCGGTGCCTGAACCGGTGCCAGTGCCGGGACGGTGTCACCGCGCAGCAGAGCGCGCATATAATCGATGCGCGGCGCAATCGTGACAAACATCGCCCACAGCGACGCGGCAAACGCGGCGGTGAACAACAACGTGGCAAGAACAGCGACCATCATAAGCCTCCCGGATTCTTCCTAAGCGACTGGAATCCTGACGATTCGCGACGCTCAGGCGCGGCCAAGGTTCCCTGTCCGCTGTGTGAACCCTTTATGTTCCATTAACGTTCCACCCGTCAAGCACCGTAATCCGCTTTTGTTCTCTTGCGCTATCGCGTGAACTCGACTAAGCGCGCCACCTTCAACCCCGCATGGGAAGCAACATAACCCGGTGCTGCGGGCCTTTCGGCTCACGGTCACTCGCTTCCCAGAGGCTCAACCGGAAGGATCTATCCCTATGGCGGCACCTGTCGTCTCCATGCAGCAGTTGCTCGAATCGGGCGCACACTTCGGTCACCAGACCCATCGCTGGAACCCGAAGATGAAGCCGTACATCTTCGGCGACCGCAACGGCGTTCACATCATCGACCTGTCGCAGACCGTGCCGCTGTTCGCGCGCGCGCTGGACTTCATCAGCTCGACCGTCGCCGGCGGTGGCAAGGTGCTGTTCGTCGGCACCAAGCGCCAGGCGCAGGAAGCGATTGCCGAGGCAGCGCGCAAGTCGAACCAGCATTTCGTCAACCATCGCTGGCTGGGCGGCATGCTCACCAACTGGAAGACCATCAGCAACTCGATCAAGCGCCTCAAGACGCTGGAAGAGCAGCTGTCGGGCGACACGCACGGCCTGACCAAGAAGGAAGTGCTGAACCTGACCCGCGAGAAGGACAAGCTCGAGCTGTCGCTCGGCGGCATCCGCGACATGGGCGGCGTTCCCGATATCATGTTCGTGATCGACGCGAACAAGGAAGAGCTGGCGATCAAGGAGGCCAACACGCTGGGCATCCCCGTCGTCGCGATCCTCGATTCGAACGTCTCGCCCGACGGCATCGCATTCCCGGTTCCGGCGAATGACGACGCCAGCCGCGCGATCCGCCTGTACTGCGAAGCCGTCGCGATCGCGGCAACCCGCGGCAACAACCAGGCGCAGATGAGCAGCGGCGATTTCGGTGCAGCCGAAGTGCCGCCGGTCGAAGCCGCGCTGGCCGAGCCGGCTCCGGCCGTCGAAGCCGAGCCGGAAGCGCCGGCCGCAGCGACCGACCCGGAAACCGCAGCCGAGGGCGAGCGCCAGATCGACGCGTAAGCGCTCTGGTCATCGAACCGTAATGGGGGCGGGGCAGGGCGTTTGAGCTTTGTCCCGCCCGCACCATATTTGAAGCTAACCGCTTAAACTGAGGAACAAGAACATGGCCGAGATCACTGCAGCAGCCATCAAGGAACTGCGCGAGAAGAGCGGCGCCGGCATGATGGACTGCAAGAAGGCGCTGACCGAGACCAATGGTGACATCGAAGCGGCCAGCGACTGGCTGCGTTCGAAGGGCCTGGCCGCGGCCGCCAAGAAGTCCAGCCGCACCGCTGCTGAAGGCCTGGTCGGCGTTGCCGTCGCGGGCACCAAGGGCGTGGCCGTCGAGGTCAACTCGCAGACCGACTTCGTCGCGAAGAACGAGATTTTCCAGGGCTTCGTTCGCGAAGTGACCGGTGTGGCGCTCGACAAGGGCATCGATGACGTCGAGGCGCTGAAGGCGCAGGCGATCGCCGGTGGCACCATCGACGAGGTGCTGGTGGCCAACATCGCCACGATCGGCGAGAATCAGGTGCTGCGTCGCGCGAAGAAGGTCGAAGTGACCAACGGCGCGGTGATCCCGTACGTCCACAACGCTGCGGCCCCGGGCCTGGGCAAGATCGGCGTGCTGGTCGCGCTCGAATCGGACGCGGGCGTCGACGTGCTCGAGCCGCTGGGCAAGCAGATCGCGATGCACATCGCCGCTGCCTTCCCGCTGGCGCTGTCGATCGAAGACCTCGACCCCGAGGTCGTCGAGCGTGAAGCCGCGATCCTGCGCGAAAAGAACGCCGACAAGATCGTCGGCAAGTCGGAAGAGGTCGCAGCCAAGATCCTCAACGGCCCGGTCGAGAAGTTCAAGAAGGAGAACGCGCTGCTCACCCAGGCGTTCGTCATGGACGGCAAGACCCCGGTCGGCGACGTGATCGCACAGGCGGGCAAGGACGCCGGCGCGTCGATCAAGCTGGTCGACTATGTCCGCTTCCAGCTCGGCGAGGGTATCGAGAAGGAAGAGAGCGACTTCGCAGCGGAAGTGGCGGCGACGGCAGCTGCGGCCGGCTGATCGTTCGATCCTTACGGAACAAGGAGGGCGCGGGCAGCGATGGCCGCGCCCTTTTTTGCTGGTCAGTCGTGGCGTTGGCGGCCGTGCTTGATGTCGTTGATAAAGACGCGCTGCCCCTTCACCAGATAGCGAATGACGTAAGGTGGAACGGTCGCCAGCTCGCGCCGTCCTCGCTCGGCAGGCCGTCCGCGATGTGGAAAATCGCGGAGACTGTTCGCGGCGTCCACTAGTCGGCTGGCCAATAGCTCTGCGGCTGTGGGATCAAACTGCTCTACATAGACCGGATCAAGCGCAGGCGAACAAGCGCGCGCTGTGTCCAGACTATTTGAACCATTCTTCCGGCGCTGGCTTCTCATCGGGTTTTCCCCACGTCGCCAGCCACGCGGCCACTTCCTCATGATCCACGACGCGCCCTGCCGCGATATCCGCGTCAGCTTCTGCGTCGGAAAGCCTATCGGCTTCCGCCTCATCGGGGCGTTCGAAGATTTCGCGTTCGGCGTTCATGCGCGCCATATACCATCTCATCGAAGGCGACGCGAGGGGCCGGAATGAGAGACGCGATATCCACCTTGATCGACTTCAACGAGCGGATTCGCGGTGGAACGATATTCTGGAATCATCCGGGCAAAAACGATTCGAAGTATCTCTTTAAAAATGTGGAGCATTTTGGATTTGATCGTGGCGACGTGATGTTCGTCGATGTCACTCCAGACGGTGACGATACGGTCACAGGCACGTTCGTCACAAGAGACGGTTTATGCTACACGTTCGATTTTGATTTCGATGATCTAACTTACTCCAGAATTATCGGGCCTTCGCCTGACCATGGCTCAAGGCAAGCTATTCCAGAAGATGTTAAGAAGGCGGCTTCACATTGGTTCGGCGCCACATAGAGCGGCTCGGTTAGTCTTAAGACTGCAGACATTGCGTGATCCTTGAATGGGGCCGCTACCTTGCGAGGTACGCCTACCCGGCCAAGTCGCGCATCCCCGGTTTCCCCGCTTGGCTTCGCACGCGCCCGCGCCTAAGGTCCGCGCCGCTCCCAACCCCCGACACACAATAGGGCCAGATGACCGCGCCACGCTTCAAACGCATCCTCCTCAAACTCTCCGGCGAAGTGCTGATGGGGCAGGGGCAGTTCGGCATCGATCCCGCCACCTGTGAGCGCGTCGCGCGCGAGGTGAAGGCGGCGACCGAGGCGGGGTATGAGATCTGCATGGTCGTGGGGGGCGGGAATATCTTCCGCGGGCTTGCGGGTGCCGCGCAGGGGTTCGAGCGGGCGAGCGCCGATTATATGGGCATGCTCGCTACGGTCATGAACGCGCTGGCGATGCAGAATACGCTCGAGCGGCTGGGCGTCGATACCCGCGTGCAGTCGGCGATCCCGATGGCGTCGGTCAGCGAACCCTATATCCGGCGCAAGGCGATGCGGCATATGGAGAAGGGCCGTGTGGTGATCTTTGCCGCGGGCACGGGTCTGCCGTTCTTCACCACGGACACCACCGCCGCTCTGCGCGCCGCCGAGATGAATTGCGATGCGCTGTTCAAGGGCACCAGCGTCGATGGCGTGTATAATGCCGACCCGAAAAAGGTCGCCGACGCGACCCGCTATGAGGAACTGACCTTCGACCGCGTGCTGGTCGACAACCTCAAGGTGATGGACGCGACTGCGGTGGCATTGTGCCGCGACAACGACATTCCGATCGTGGTGTTCAACATCCGCGACGAGGGCACTTTGGAAGCGGTCTTGCGCGGCGAAGGTACGTCGACCATCGTCCGCAACCCGCCCGTATCCGCTTAAGTTAAGACAGAATAAGAGGAACCTGAGCTATGGCCGCATATGACAAGGCCGATCTGGAGCGCCGGATGCACGGCGCGGTCGAATCGCTGAAGCATGACCTGGGCGGGCTGCGCACCGGGCGTGCCAGCACCACCTTGCTCGAGCCGGTGACGGTCGAGGTTTACGGGTCGCACATGCCGCTCAATCAGGTTGCGACGGTGTCGGCGCCCGAACCGCGCATGCTGAGCGTGCAGGTGTGGGACAAGTCGAATGTCGGCCCGGTCGACAAGGCGATCCGCTCAGCCGGCCTGGGCCTAAACCCGATCGTCGACGGGCAGAATCTGCGCCTGCCGATCCCCGATTTGACCGAAGAGCGCCGCAAGGAGCTGGCCAAGCTTGCCAGCAAATATGCCGAAGCCGCGCGCGTCGCGGTGCGCAATGTCCGCCGCGACGGGATGGACAGCCTGAAGACCGACGAGAAGAAGGGCGAGTTTGGCGAGGACGATCGCAAGCGGCATGAGGCCGACGTCCAGAAGCTGACCGACGCGACGATCGCGGAGATCGACGCGGCGGCGAGTGCCAAGGAAAAGGAAATTCTCGGCAAGTGACCGCGGCCTCCGCGCCTCTTCCGGCTGGACCGGAAGGCGGGGCCGTCCCCCGCCACGTCGCCATCATCATGGACGGCAATGGTCGCTGGGCGAAGTCCCGGCGGCTGCCGCGCATCGCCGGGCACAAGCAGGGCGTGGAGGCGGTGCGTCGCGTGTCGAAGGCGGCGCGCGAGCAGGGCGTCGAGGTGCTGACCCTCTACGCCTTTTCGTCCGAAAATTGGCGGCGTCCCGAGGAGGAAGTACGCGACCTGATGGGGTTGCTGCGCCATTTCCTGAAGAATGAACTGAAGGATCTGGTGGCCGAGAATGTGCGGTTGCGCGTGATTGGCGACTATCACGCGCTGTCGGGCGATCTGGTGGCGATGATCGACGAGGCGATTGCGCGGACCTCGGTCAACACCGGGGCGACGCTGGTGATCGCGCTGAATTACGGCGCGCAGGCCGAGATTGTTGCGGCGGCGCGGCGGCTGGCCAGCGCGGCCAAGGCCGGCGAGGTCGCTCCCGAGGCGATCGACGAGGCGATGTTCAGCGACGCGCTGGCCACGCATGACCTGCCCCCGCTCGACCTGTTGATCCGCACATCGGGCGAGCAACGGCTGTCCAACTTCCTGCTGTGGCAGGCGGCCTATGCCGAGCTGCTGTTCGTCGAAACCTTGTGGCCGGATTTCGATGGCGCTGCGCTGGCCGATGCGATTGCGCAGTTCGGGCGGCGGCAGCGCCGGTTCGGGGGGCTGTGACGCCGGTTCCGCCCCGCAAGAACGCCGACCTGGGCACGCGTGCCGTGGTCGGGGTCGCGCTGATCGCGGTGGCGGCGGCGGCCTTGTGGTTCGGCGACTTTGCATTCTGGCTGCTGGTGACGCTGGGCGCGCTGGCAATGATCCATGAATGGGGCGGGCTGCACGGCGCGGATGCCGGGCAGCGCAAGCTGGCGCAATATGCGCTGATGGTGCCGCTGGCGATCATGTCGCCCTGGGCGGCGGGACCGAGCTTTCTGGCGTTGGGGCTGATCTTTGCCGCGTTCTTCTTCCTCGCGATCGTGACGCGCAGCGGGCCGCTGGGAGCCGGGGCGATTTATGTCGGGCTGCCGGTTCTCGCCTTGCTCTATCTGCGCGGGCATGACGGCGGGCTGTTGCTGGCGTTCTGGGCCATGGCCCTGGTGTGGGCGTGCGATATCGGGGCCTATTTCGCCGGGCGCGCGATCGGCGGACCGAAGCTGATGCCCACAGTGAGCCCGAACAAGACCTGGGCCGGGTTGGTCGGCGGGGTGATCGCGGCGACGGGCTTTGCGCTGCTGCTGACGCTATGGGGCCTGCCGCTGACGCTCGTGCTGGCGACGCCGGTGCTGGCGGTGCTGGCACAGGCGGGGGATTTGTACGAAAGTCACCTCAAGCGGCGCGCGGGGGTGAAGGATTCGGGGACCGTCTTGCCCGGGCATGGCGGTGTGCTCGACCGGCTCGACGGGCTGGTGCCGGTCGCTCCGATCGCCGCGCTGCTGGTCGTGATTCAGGGATATTGATGAAACGCGTAACGATATTGGGTGCGACCGGATCGGTGGGCACGTCGACGCTCGACCTGATCGAGCGCGATCCCGCCGCGTTCGAGGTCGTCGCGCTGACCGCCAATTGCGACGTCGCCAAGCTGGCGGGGGTGGCGAAACGCGTGTCGGCGAAGCTGGCCGTCGTCGCCGATCCGACCTGTCACCAGGCGCTGGCCGAGGCGCTGGCGGGAACGGGGATCGCGGTCGCCTCCGGTCCCGATGCGGTGTGCGATGCGGCGCGGATGGGTGCGGACTGGACGATGGCGGCGATCGTCGGGACGGCCGGGCTGAAACCGGTGCTGGCGGCGCTGGAAGGCGGGCAAGCGGTGGCGCTGGCGAACAAGGAGTCGCTGGTGTCGGCGGGCGACGTGATGATGCAGGCGGCCGCCGCGACCGGCGCGACGCTGCTGCCGGTCGATTCCGAACATAATGCGGTGTTTCAGTGTCTTGAGACGCAGAATGCCGATCGCATCGCACGCATCATCCTGACCGCGAGTGGCGGGCCGTTCCGCGAGCGCACGCTGGACGAAATGCGTGCGATCACGCCTGAACAGGCCGTCGCGCACCCCAATTGGTCGATGGGTGCTAAGATCAGCGTCGATTCGGCGACGATGATGAACAAGGGGCTGGAACTGATCGAAGCGTTCCACCTGTTCCCGGTGACGCCCGACCAGCTCGACGTGATCGTCCATCGCCAGTCGGTGATCCATTCGATGGTCGAATATGTCGACGGGTCGGTGCTGGCGCAACTCGGCTCGCCCGACATGCGGGTGCCGATCGCGCATGCGCTGGCATGGCCGCGGCGGATGGAGACTCCGTGCCAGCGCCTTGATCTTGCCACCATCGGGCGGCTGGATTTCGAGGCGCCGGATTATGAGCGTTTCCCGTGCCTGAAGCTGGCGCGGGAGGCGCTGGCGGCGGGCGGGGCGCGCCCGGCGATCCTGAACGCGGCGAACGAGGTAGCGGTCGCGGCTTTCCTCGCGCGGCGGATCGGCTTTCTTGAAATTGCCGCAATCGTCTCGGATACCCTCGATCGCTACGACCCGGCCGCGCCGGACACGCTCGATCAGGTATTGGCGATCGACGCGGAGGCGCGGACACTGGCGGGTGAGCGTGTGAAGGACTGCGTCGCTTGACCGAAAATCCCGGTTTCTTCCTCTACCTGATCGCCTTCATCCTGATCATCGGGCCGCTCGTGTTCGTGCACGAGCTAGGTCATTACGCTGCCGGTCGCTATTTCGGGATCAAGGCCGAGGCATTCTCGATCGGGTTCGGACGCGAGGTCGCGGGCTTTGCCGACAAGCGCGGGACACGGTGGAAGTTCGGGTGGCTGCCACTGGGTGGCTATGTCAAGTTCGCCGGCGACATGAACCCGGCGGGGCAGCCCAGCCCCGAATGGCTGGCGTTGCCGGCGGCGGAGCGGGCGCAGACCTTTCAGGCCAAGCCGCTGTGGCAGCGCGCGATTGTCGTCGCGGCAGGGCCGATCACGAATTTCATCGTGGCGATTGCGATTCTTGGCGCGTTTGCCTTTGCCTATGGCGAGGCGAAGATGCCGGCGGTGGCCGGGCCGATCCAGCCCGGCACCCCCGCGGCGGCAGCTGGCCTGAAGCCCGGCGATCGGTTCGTCGCAATTGGCGGGCGTGAGGTCGAAACCTTTGAGGACATGATGCGCTTCACCTCGCTGCGTGCGGGGATGAAGGTCCAGATCGACTATGTGCGCGACGGACAGCCGGCGAGCACCGAGGCGGTGATCGGTCGGCGGGTCGAAAAGGACCGCTTCGGCAACGAAACGAGCCGCGGCGTTCTGGGCATCGCGCCGAGCGACGAGATCGTGCGCACGCCGGTTTCGCTGTGGCAGGCACCGATCGTCGGGTTCAACCGAACCGTGTCTCTCGTCGGGACGATGATCGATGGCCTGGGTCAGTTGATCATGGGCCGGGTGCCGGTCAGCGAACTGGGCGGGCCGCTGCGAATCGCCAAGGTTTCCGGGGAGATGCTCTCGCTCGGCTTCGAGCAGTTCATCATCATGGCCGCGCTCATCTCGATTAATCTCGGATTCATCAACCTGTTGCCAGTCCCGGTGCTGGATGGCGGCCATCTTCTGTTCTATGCCGTCGAAGCGGTGCGCCGGAAGCCCGTCGAGCCTGAGGTGATGGAATGGGCGTTTCGCGGCGGGATGATGGCGATACTGGCATTGATGCTGCTGGTGACATTCAACGATCTGGGCGCATTTGGCGTGTGGAAAAGCCTGGCCGGGTTGATCGGCTGAACCGGTTGGGGCAGGGCGTGCAAATGGACGCAGGCTTCCGACCAATATTTCTTGGATCCGACTGGGGTGGGATGGTGACGGCACTCAAGGTTACGAAATTCGGCGTGCGCGCCTCCGCGGTCCTGCTGACTGGCACGACCTGGTTCGCGCTCGCCACCGCCGCTCAGGCCCAGCAGGCTCCGGCCCCGGCGCCCGCACCTGCAGCGCAGCAGCCCGCTCCGGCGGTTGCGGCGGAGACGCGCACCATCCGCACGCTGCGGGTGGAGGGCACGCAGCGGCTCGAGCCGGAGACGGTGCTGTCCTACACCCGCCTGCGGGTCGGGCAGACCTACACGACCGAGAGCCTCGATCAGGCGATCCGCGACGTGCTGGCGAGCGAGCTGCTCGCCGACGTCACGATCGAGGGCGTCGAGAGCGGCGACATCGTGCTGCGCGTGCGTGAAAATCCGGTGATCAACCGCGTCATCCTGGAGGGCAACAAGCGCCTGAAGGACGACAAGATCGTCAAGGAAATCAAGCTCGCCCCGCGCCAGATGTTCACCCGCACGGCGGTGCGCGCCGACGTCGCCCGGATCGTCGAGCTGTATCGCCGTCAGGGCCGCTTTGCCGCGACGGTCGAGCCGAAGATGGTCAGCCTCGACCAGAATCGCGTCGATATCGTGTTCGAGGTGCGCGAAGGGCCGAAATCGAAGGTCCGCCAGATCAACATCATCGGCAACGAGCAGTTCAGCGACGGCAAGCTGCGCGGCGAGATGGCGACCAAGCAGGCGCGCCTGACCACGATCATGAGCTCGAACACGAGCTATGATCAGGACCGTCTGGCCTATGACCAGCAGAAGCTGCGCCAATTCTATCTGACCGAAGGCTATGCCGATTTCCGCGTCGTTTCGGCAGTGGCGGAACTGACCCCGGACAAGCGCGATTTCATCATCACCTATGTGGTCGAGGAAGGCCCGCGCTACAAATTCGGCAAGGTTTCGGTCGACAGCAACATCCGTGACTTCGACGACGAGGCGCTCGCCAAGGGCCTCGCGATGAAGGAAGGCGACTGGTACAACGCCAAGCTGGTCGAGGATACGATCGACCAGCTGTCGGAAACGGCCGGCGCATTCGGTTACGCCTTTGCCAATGTCAGCCCCGACTTCCAGCGTGATCGCGAGAAGTTGACGATGTCGATCAACTTCAACATCGCCGAAGCGCGCCGCACCTATGTCGAGCGGATCGACATCACCGGCAACACCCAGACGCAGGACAAGGTGATCCGTCGCGAAATGCGTCTGGCCGAGGGCGACGCGTTCAACACCTTCCTCGTCAAGCGGTCGCAGGACCGCATCAACTCGCTCGGCTATTTCAACGAGAAGTTCGAGATCGAGCAGAAGGAAGGATCGGCACCCGACCGCGTCATCCTGACCGCCAATGTCGAGGAAAAATCGACCGGCGAACTGACGCTGTCGGCGGGCTTTTCGAGCCTTGAGCGGTTCATCTTCCAGGGCTCGATCCGCCAGCGCAACTTCCGCGGCAAGGGCCAGGATCTGCGCCTGTCGGCCGATTATTCGAGCTATTCGAAGTCGGTCGAGCTGGGCTTCACCGAGCCCTATCTGTTCGATCAGAACGTTGCGCTGGGCGGTACGATCTTCCGCCGCGACTATAACTCGTTCAACTATCTCGGCACCGACCGCCGCACCACCTATCAGCAGGTGTCAACCGGCGGTCAGGTCGTGCTGGGCGTGCCGTTGACCGAATATTGGACCTTGTCGGGCCGTTATTCGCTGACGCATGATTCGGTGACGCTGGACGAGAGCACGTTCTTCACCAACGGTGCGTGCGATCCGCTCAAGGCCGGTCGCTATCTGTGCGAGGCGCTGGGTAAGCGCTGGACTTCGAGCGTCGGCCTGTCGCTGATCTATGACAGCCTGAACAGCCGTCTGCGCCCGACGCGCGGCCAGCGGCTGGTGCTGGGCACCGATTTTGCGGGTCTTGGTGGTGACGTAAAGTATCTGCGCGGTCGTTTCGACGCCGACAAATATTGGAACATCGGCAGCGGGTTCATCTTCTCCGCCGGGCTTGAGGGTGGCTATATCCACAGCCTTGAAGACGCCGCTCCGGGCGTCGATCCGGTCCGCATCACCGATCGCTTCTTCCTTGGCGAGCCGCAGTTCCGTGGGTTCGACATCCGCGGCGTCGGCCCGCGCATCCAGCGCGTCAGCTATACCGGCAGCGTCGCAGGGGGGAACCAGGCGCTGATCACCAACGAAGAACAGATCTTCGACGACGCGATCGGCGGTCGGGCCTATTATCTCGGCAAGCTGGAGCTCGAGATCCCGCTGGGCGCGGGCGCGCGTGAAATGGGCATTCGCCCGTCGATCTTCTTCATGGCCGGCGCCAATTGGGGCGTGCGCGAGCCGAACAAGACCGCGAACTTTACCCAGGCGACCGATGGGTCCGGCAATCTGCTGTTCAACGCGGACGGTTCGCCATCGCTGCTGCCGATCCAGACGCCGCAGTTCGATTCGGAAGGGCGCGCCCTGTTTGCGGTGCCGCTGACCGATTCGGTGGCGCCGGGGCAGCTCACGACCTGTTCGATCGGCTATTCGGCCACTCTTGGCGGGGCGTGCTCGGGCACGTCGGTGAACTCGGTCTACAACATCACGACCGATCCGTTCATCGAGAACTTCCTGGGCAATTCGCCCAAGCCGCGTTTGTCGGTCGGCATCGGCGTCAACTGGAACTCGCCGTTCGGGCCGCTGCGGCTCGACCTTGCCCATGCTTTCCTCACCCAGAAGGGTGACGACACCAAGCTCTTCACATTCAACGTAGGGACTTCCTTCTGATGCGTAACACCAAAACCATTCTCGCCGCGGTTGCGGTCGCGGGCGTCACGCTTGGCGCCGGTGCGGCGGCAGCGCAGGCGCTGGTCGACACCAAGATCGCGATCGTCGATACCGACCGTGTGATGAGCAGCTGCACCGCCTGCACCGCCGCGGCGCAGCAGCTGCAGGCACAGCGCACGCAGCTGCAGCAGTTCGCACAGCAGCAGGCGACCCCGCTGCAGACCGAAGAAACCGCGCTTCAGGCGGCGCTCAAGGCAGCCAATGGCAAGCCCGATGCCGCACTTACCGCGCGCATTCAGGCGTTCCAGCAGCGCCAGCAAACCGCGCAGCAGCAGTTCGCCGAGCGCCAGCAGACCTTCCAGCGCAACGTGCAGTATGTGAACCAGCAGGTTGCGCAGCGCATGATGCCGGTCATCGAGCAGATTTCGCAGCAGCGCGGCGCGCATATCGCGCTGGCCAAGGATGCGACCCTCTACTCGGCGACCAACATCGACATTACCGATGCGGTGCTGGCGGCGCTCAACCAGCAGCTGCCGAGCGTGCAGACCGTTGCGCCCCCGCCGCAGCAGCAGCAGGCTCCCGCAGCGCAGCCGACTCAGCCGGCGCCCACCGGCCGGTGAGCGAAGCCGCCGAAGGAAGGGCCGCTATTGGCCCGCTCGACGTGACGCGGGTGATGGCGGCGCTGCCGCATCGTTATCCGATGCTGCTCGTCGATCGGGTCGAGCAGCTGATCCCTGACGAGCGAATCGTCGCGATCAAGGCGGTGTCGATCAACGAAGAGTTCTTCCAGGGGCATTTCCCGGGAAGGCCGATCATGCCCGGCGTCCTCCAGGTGGAGGCGCTGGCGCAGGCGGCGGGTGTGCTCGCGGTCGAGAGCCTTGGCCTCGCCGGCACTGGCAAGCTGGTCTATTTCATGTCGATCGACGGCGTGAAATTCCGGAAGCCGGTCGAGCCGGGCGTGTTGCTGCGGCTTGAGGTCGCGTTCGTGCAGAAGCGTGCGCGAATCTGCAAGTTCGCGGGTAAGGCATATCTCGGCGACGATCTGGCGACCGAGTGCGAGTTCACAGCGATGATCGCGGACCCGCCCAGCGCTTGATTCTGGTTGGCGGCAGCGCCACGCCCCTGAACTCCATTGCATGAAGCGCGCGGCTCTGTTAGGGGCCGCGCCTTCTTATTGCCGGTCGGAAACCGGCGCTCAATTCAAGGAATAGACACGTGAAGCCCGATACGCACCCCGATTATCACATGATCAAGGTCCAGATGACCGACGGTACCGTCTATGAGACGCGTTCGACCTGGGGCAAGGAAGGCGATCTGATGCAGCTGGAAATCGATCCGCTCGCGCACCCGGCATGGACCGGCGGTCGCGGCCAGATGCTCGACAGCGGCGGCCAGGTTGCACGCTTCAACAAGCGTTTTGGTGGTCTCTCGCTCTCCAAGAAGTGAGCGGCGCGGGCGTGATGCCCGGCTGAACCCGATACACGGCCCGTCCCGGACGCCCGGGGCGGGCCGTTTGCATTGTGGCAAGCCGTTAACGCGGCTTTAGCCATCGTGACCTAGGCTCTGCGCATGGTTTTCACCGGCAAGCGCAGTTTCACCGCAGAATTCGAACCGGCCGTGCTGGGCCGCCGCCGCGCGCCGCGTGCGCCGGTGTCGCTCGATGTCAAGGTCGGTCGCGGCGGGCTAGACCGCGCGCTGTGCAAGGTGGTCGATCTGTCGACCCATGGTGCGAAGATCGAGACCTACTCCGAAGTCCGCCGCGATTCGGTCATCTGGCTGACCCTGCCGCATGTCGGCCACTGGGCCGCCCGTGTGGTCTGGTCGAACGACTTCGAAGCCGGCCTGGAGTTCCAGATCCCGCTGAGCGAGGACGAGTTCGAGGCGCTGATCGCCTGATCGCGCGGGTCATCCCGCACATCGCATTTGGACTTGCCGGCGAATCCGCCTAAGAGCGGCCAAACGCCGTGATCCACGCACTCGCCAACCCCACGCGCTTCCTCAAGATCGCGCGCCCGCTGACGCCCATCCTGTTCTGGAGCGGGCTGCTGATGACGCTTGTCGGCGCCTGGGGTGGCCTGACGCAAACGCCGCCCGACTATCTGCAAAAGGAAAGCGTCCGCATCCTGTACATCCATGTGCCGAGCGCATGGCTGGGCATGGGTGGGTGGAGCGCACTGGCGATCGCGTGTTTTGCCTATCTGGTGTGGCGGCATCCGCTGGCGGCGCTGGCCGCGCGGGCGACTGCGCCAGTGGGCGCGGTGTTCGCCGCTTTGTGCCTGATCACCGGATCGATCTGGGGCCGTCCGACCTGGGGCACCTGGTGGGAGTGGGACGGGCGGCTGACATCGATGCTGCTGCTGTTCTTCATCTATATCGCCTGGATCGCGCTGGAACGCGCCGATCGCGAGCGGGGCGGGGACGGGCGGATTCCGGCGCTGTTCGGGATCGCGGGTACCGTGTTGCTGCCGGTCATCCGCTATTCGGTGGTGTGGTGGAACACGCTGCATCAGGGACAGAGCCTGACGCTGACCAAATCGACCATCGACGATTCGATGCTGTGGCCGCTGCTGCTGACGCTGCCCGGCTTTTCGCTGCTATTTGGTGGGATCGTGCTGATGCGGATGCGCGCCATGCTGGCGGAGCAGAGGGTCGAGGCGCGGATGCGGAGGCTCGCGGCATGAACCACTGGCCGTTCATCATCGCCGCCTATGTCGTCGTGGTTGCCGGGATCGGCGGCCTGTCGTTGTTCAGCTGGCGCGCGATGCGGCGGGCCGAGGCGGCTGCGGACGCGATGAAGGACCGGCGATGAAGGCGAAGCACCAACGGCTGACGCTCGGCTTGCTTGCGCTTGCCGCAATCGGCGGGGCGAGCGGCCTGGCGTTGTCGGCGCTGCGCGACGAAGCGGCGTTTTTCTACACGCCGAGCGATCTGGCGACCAAGGCGCCCGAGCCCGGCCGCGCGGTGCGGTTGGGCGGCATGGTGCAGGCGGGCAGCATCAAGAAGCTGGCCGATGGCGTCACCATCACCTTCATTGTCGCGGACAATGGCGGGACCGTCCCGGTGCGCTTTACCGGTGTTGCGCCGGACCTGTTCAAGGAACATTCCGGCGTCGTGGCTGAAGGGAAGTTCATGCCCGATGGCAGCTTCACCGCCGACAATCTGCTTGCCAAGCATGACGAGCGCTACATGCCGCCGGAGATCGCCGACAAGATGCCCGCGCCGGAGAACATGACACGATGATTGCCGAGGCCGGACTGGCGGCGCTGTGGTTCGCGGCGGCATTGGCGCTGCTCCAGCTGCTTGCGGCGGGGCTGGGCCTGCGCATGCAGGCCAGCCCGTCGGGCGGCGACCTGATCGCAGCGGTGCGCCCGGTGGCGATCGTGCAGGGGCTGCTTGCGGCCCTCTCGTTCGCGCTGCTGATCACCCTGTTTGTCCAGTCGGACATGTCGGTGCTGCTGGTCGCGCAGAACAGCCATTCGGCCAAGCCGATGCTGTACAAGATCGCGGGCACATGGGGGAACCATGAAGGCTCGATGCTGCTGTGGGTCACTGTGCTCGCGCTGTCGGGTGGCGCGATTGCCTTGCTGGAGCGGCAGCTTGATCGCGCGACGCTGACCGCCACGCTCGCGGCGCAGGCGGCGATTGCGCTGGGTTTCTATGCGTTCCTGCTGATCGCATCGAACCCGTTCGCGCGGCTCGATCCGGCGGCGGTGGATGGGCTGGGGCTCAACCCGTTGCTGCAGGACCCTGGCCTCGCCTTCCACCCCCCCACGCTTTACTTCGGCTATGTCGGGCTGTCGGTTGCGTTCTCGTTCGCGGTCGGTGCGATGGTGACCGGCGTGGTCGGTCCGGCCTTTGCACGCGCGATGCGGCCCTGGGTGCTGGCCGCGTGGGTGTTTTTGACGATCGGGATCACGGCGGGCAGCTATTGGGCCTATTATGAGCTGGGCTGGGGCGGCTGGTGGTTCTGGGACCCGGTCGAAAACGCCTCACTCATGCCGTGGCTCGCCGCGACGGCGCTGCTCCATTCGGTTAACGTGCTGGCGGCGCGGGACGGGCTGCGTGCCTGGACGCTGATGCTGGCGGTCGTCGCATTCTCGATGTCGATGCTGGGCACATTCTTGGTGCGCTCGGGCATTCTGACCAGCGTGCATGCGTTTGCGGTCGATCCGACGCGTGGGTCGTTCATCCTCGTCCTGCTGGCACTCTATATCGGCGGTGCGCTGCTGCTGTTCGCGCTGCGCGCAGGGACGGTGCGGGCCGGGCAGGGCTTCGATCCGCTGAGCCGTGAGGGCGGGCTGGTGCTCAACAATCTGCTGCTCACCGTGATCCTGGGCATCGTGCTGATCGGTACGCTGTATCCGATCGCGGCGCAGGCGATGGGTGAGCAATTGTCGGTTGGGCCGCCCTTCTTCAACAAGACCACGGGGCCGATCGCGCTGATCCTGGTCGCGGCGATGGCGATCGGGCCGCTGCTCAAATGGCGGCGGGACGACGCCAATGCGGTGCTGGGCAAGCTGACGGCCCCGGTCGCGGCGGCCATGCTCGCAATGGCGGCGACGTTCGTTTTCGCGAGCGACACGGGCTGGATGGAACTGGTGGCGCTCGGCCTGGCCGCTGGGCTGGCGGTTGCGAGCTTTGCGCCGCTGTGGAAGCGCAACCTGCTGCGCACGCCGCTCTTCACCTGGGGTATGGTGGTTGCGCATTTCGGTGTTGCCGTAAGCCTGGCCGGTATGGCGGCGGACAGTGCCTTTACCAAGGAACGATTGGTCGCGGCGGTCTATGGTCAGCCTTATCAGGTTGGGCCGTGGCGGGTCGTGCTGGATGGCGTTGGACCTGCGATCGGCGATAACTGGACGGCGGTTGAGGGGCGGCTGACCGCGCGGCGCGATGACAGTTCCACAATCCTGATGCGCCCGCAGCGTCGTTTCTATCCCTCGCCCCCGACCGATACCGCCGAGGCAGCGATCGAGACGCGCTGGAACGGACAGCTCTATGCCGTGCTTGGCGAGCAGGACGCGCAGGGGCGCTGGCAGTTGCGGCTGTGGTGGAAGCCGTTCGTGACGCTGATCTGGTTCGGCGGCGGGCTGATCGCGCTGGGCGGGGCGCTGTCACTGTTCGGACGGCTGTTCCGCGAGCGGCGCAATGCGCGGCGGCGGGAGGAGGCGGAATGAGCCGCTGGAAATTGTGGTTGCCGTTGATCGGCTTTGCCGCGCTGGTGTCGGTCGCGATATATGGACTGCGCGGGAGCGGCGAGGCGGTGGTCAAGTCGGCGCTGGTCGGGAAGCCGCTGCCCGAATTCGCATTGCCTGCAATGGTTCAGGGCAAACAGGGCCTGAGCCGTGCGGACCTAGCCACTGGCAAGCCCCGTCTGCTCAATGTCTTTGCCAGCTGGTGCGTGCCGTGCATCGCCGAAGCGCCGCAGCTGATGCAGCTCAAGGCCGCCGGGGTGCAGATCGACGCGATCGCGATTGCCGATACGCCGGAGGCGGTGGCCGGGTTCCTGGCGCGCTATGGCGACCCCTATGCGCGGATCGGCGACGATCGCCAGCGCGCGGTGCAGATTGGGATCGGGTCGTCGGGCGTGCCTGAGACGTTCGTGATCGACGGACAGGGCCGCATCGCGATGCAGCATATTGGCGATATCCGTGAGGATGACGTGCCCAAGCTGCTCGCCGCGCTGGAGGCGGCGCGATGAGCGTGCTGCTTGCCATTGCGCTGGCTGCGTCGGCGGCGCCTGTCGATCTCGGCTATAACCAGCTGCCCGATGCGCGGCAGGAGGCGGCGGCGACCGAGTTGATGTTCGAGCTGCGTTGTCTGGTCTGTCAGGGCCAGTCGATTGCCGATAGCGATGTGTCGATGGCGGCGGACATGCGCCGCATCGTGCGTCAGAAGATCGCCGCGGGGGAGAAGCCCGAGGCCGTGCGGGCGTGGTTGATCGAACGCTATGGCAGCTATGTGAGCTATGACCCGCCGCTGACGCTGGCCACCGCGCCGCTGTGGCTGGCACCGCTGGCGCTGCTGACGCTGGGGCTGTGGATCGCGCGCGGCAGTTTTCGCAGGAGGCGCGGCTGATGGGATGGGTGATGCTGGCGTTGATCGGCGTGGTGGCGCTGGGCCTGCTCGCGCTGTTCGGGGCGCCGCGGAACTTGTGGAGTTTCGGGGCGGCCGCGTTGATGCTCGGTGCCACTGGCTATGCACTGCAGGCACGGCCTGCGCTTCCCGGGGCGCCTGCCGCAGCGCGCAAGGCCGTGGCGGTGGACGAAGCGGGCGTGGCGCGGATGCGGGAGCTGCGGTCTGCGATGTTCGGACAGTTCACCACGCTCGATTATGCCTTTTATCCCGCAGACGCGCTGATCCGGTCGGGCAAGGCCGATACGGCGGCACAGCTGATGCTGGGGGCGGTGCGTCAGTCGCCGCAATCTCCGGCCCTGTGGACGTGGCTCGGTATGGCATTGGTGGAAGCGGATCAGGGGACGATGTCGCCCGCAGCGGGCCTCGCATTTCGCCGCGGCGTGACCCTTTCACCTGAACATCCTGGGCCAGCCTTTTTCTACGGCATGGCGCTCGCGCGGGCCGGGCAGCCTCAAGCGGCGATCCCGTGGCTCGGGCGCGCGCTGCAACTAACGCCGGAGCGCGCGAGCTATCGCCAGGACATTCGGGGCGCGCTGATCCAGGTGCAGATGATTGCTGCGATGCAGGCGCGGGCGGTGCAGGCACCCGGCGCGCGACAGGATTAGCGCGAAGCCCGCTGCGCAAGCTGCGCGTCAACCAGCTGGATCGCCTTTTGCACCGCTGCTTCGATCGAGAGGAAGCTCGTGTCGAGTACTGCGGCGTCAGGTGCTGCCATCAGCGGGGCTTCGCTGCGTTTGCTGTCCCGCTCGTCGCGCGCGCGGATGTCGGCGAGCACGCGGTCGAGGCTGACCGAGGAGCCGCCTTTACGCAGTTCCGCATGGCGGCGACGGGCGCGGATCATCGGGGTTGCCTTGACGAACAGCTTGGCGTCGGCGTCGGGGGCGATCACCGTGCCGATATCGCGCCCGTCGAGGATCGCGCCAGCGGGTTGGGCGGCAAAGCGCTTCTGTCGCTGCAGCAGCGCCGAACGCACCAGCGGATGCGCCGACACAACCGACGCGGCTTGTCCCACTTCGTCGGTGCGCAGCCATTCGTCAGCGAGCAGCAGGTCGTCGAAGCTGGTCGCGGCGACCGCATCCGCCTCCTGCGCGGGGTCGAGCTCGTCGCGCAACACGGTGGCAGCGACGGCGCGATAGAGCAGCCCGGTGTCGAGATGCGGGAGGGCATAATGGCGGGCAAGCGCGCGGGCGATGGTGCCCTTGCCGGAAGCTGCAGGTCCGTCGACGGCAATGATCATGGCTGGTGGTCGGTCAGTCGGTCGAGAGTGGGGAAGAAACCCGGATAGCTGGTCGCGACCGGGCTGGCATCGTCGATCGACACGGCATTGCGCGCGCCAAGTCCAGCCACGGCCATGCTCATCGCGATACGATGATCGAGTTTCGAGGCGATCTGTGCGCCACCGGGGAGCAGGTCGCCGCCATTGCCGTGGATGGCGAGGCCGTCCTCAAACTCTTCGAGCTGCACGCCGTTGGGAGCGAGCGCCGCGACCATCGCCGCGATTCGGTCCGATTCCTTGACCCGCAGCTCCTCCGCTCCGCGCGCGACGGTGCGCCCGCTGGCGAAGGCGGCGGCGACGAACAGCACGGGGTATTCGTCAATCATGCTGGGGGCGAGATCGGGCGGCACCTCGATCGCGCTCAGCGGGGCATGGCGGACCTGGAGGTCGGCGACGGGCTCGCCGCCAACCTCGCGTGCGTTCAGTTCGGTGATGTCCGCGCCCATCATCCGAAGCGCCGTGATGATCCCGGTGCGCGTCGGGTTGAGGCCGACATTGGCGATGACGATATCGGAGCCCGGCACGATCGAAGCGGCGACCATCCAGAATGCGGCGGATGACGGGTCGCCGGGAACGGTGATCTGCTGTGGCTTGAGCTCGGCCTCACCGCGAATCGCAATCACACGGCCCTCTGGCGCCTCCTCGACCGTCAGATCTGCGCCAAAGCCGCGCAGCATGCGCTCGCTATGGTCGCGGGTCGGGACGGGCTCGATCACCCGGGTAATGCCCGGCGTGTTGAGCCCGGCGAGCAGCACCGCCGACTTGACCTGGGCCGACGCGACCGGGAGCGTATAGTCGATCGGCACGGCGGGGCAGAGGCCGCGCATGGTGAGCGGAAGGCGACCACCGGGGCTGGCGGTGAACTCCGCACCCATCGCCGACAGCGGGTCGATCACGCGGCCCATCGGGCGCTTCGACAGCGATGCGTCGCCGGTAAAGGTCGCCGTAATCGGGTGGCTGGCGACCAGGCCCATCAGCAGACGGGTCGAGGTGCCGGAATTGCCCATCTCCAGCGCCGTCTGCGGCTGGAGCAGTCCGCCCACGCCGACGCCTGCCACGTGCCAGATGCCGTCCATGTCCCGCTCGATCGTCGCCCCCATCGCACGCATCGCCGCGGCGGTGGCGAGCACATCCTCTCCCTCCAACAGCCCTTCGATCCGGCTTTCACCGACCGCGAGTCCGGCAAACATCAGCGAGCGGTGGCTGATCGACTTGTCGCCGGGAACGGTGACGGTGCCGCGCAACGGGCCGCGGGCGGAAATGGCAAGGGGGAGGGGAGAATGTGCGCTCATTGGCCGCGGCTTTGACAGGGGGCTTGCGCTATGGCAAGGCGCGCGCCACTTCAACGGGGACTAGTTTCCCGTCATCCCTGTAAATTCGAACGAAAAGGCATAGAGCGGCACATGGTGAAGCCGGAATGGGGCACGAAGCGGACCTGCCCGAAATGCGCAACGCGCTTTTACGATCTGACCAAGGATGAGCCGGTCACCTGCATCAGCTGCGGCTATGCCTGGGAGCCCGAGCCAATCCTGAAGTCGAAGCAGCCGCTGCCGTTCGAGGCGGTGAAGGCGGACATCGAGAAGGTGAAGAAGGACGACACTGATCTGGGTGACGAGGATCTGGACATCGACGAGGACGCCGAGGGTTCGCCCGACGATGACGTCGATCTGGGCGGCGACGACGATCTGGGCGTCGATACCGGCGACACCGACGAAGAAACCTGAAACCCGGGGAAAAAAGCGGTTGCACACCGCGCGGTGGCTGCTAAAGGCCATCGCCTTCCCGGAACGGATGGGGCCGTAGCTCAGCTGGGAGAGCGCTGCAATGGCATTGCAGAGGTCAGGGGTTCGATCCCCCTCGGCTCCACCATCCCTTTGAAGAAACAGGCCGGAGCGCATCGCGCTACCGGCCTTTTCTTTGGCTCGTACGGAGCCGGAGGGTGGCCTGCCCGTCCCGCATCGGCACAGGCGTTAACGATCCTTTAGGGATGGCCGAAAGTGTAAACGGCGCGTTAACTTCCTGCCATGCGACGCGACCTCATCCTGACCGGCGCCAGCCGGAGCCACCCCTTTCGGGCCAACCTCCCCCATGTACGCGCGCAGGTGCGTCGCCGTGAGGATGATGGCGACCTCAAGCTGTTCGCCATGAGCTTCACGGCGTTCTTTGTCTGTATCTACACGTTCATTTTCTGAACGGCCCGCGCTGCGTTAGTCGCAGGCGCGGTGCAGCCGCTGGGCGATCCACGCCGAGATGATCGCCATGCCCGCGACGAACAGCAACTGATCCGCCGGCCCGAAGCTCAATGCGGTGATCGCAATCACCAGCAATGCGCCCAGCACCATCCCGAAGGCGTTGACGATATTGTTCGCCGCCACTGTGCGGGCAGTCTGATCCTTGGTCACGGTGGTTGTGAGGAATGCGTAGAGCGGGACCACGAACATGCCACCAGCGATCGCGATCGCCATCAACGTCGCGAGCACCAGCCAGGCCTGTGGCATCACGATGAAGCCGATCATGTCGTAGAGCTCGCCAGGCGCAGCGGGGATCCAGAAGCGCGATTCAAACGAGAAGGCGACGATGAAGACCGCCATCGCGATCACCGAGATAGGCGAGTATTTCGCCGAAATCTCACCCTTGAGCATTGCGTTGATGATCACCGAGCCGATCGCGACACCGACCGAGAAGGTCGCGATCATCAGGCTGGCGACTTCCTTGGTGGACGTCAGCACATTCTTGGCAAGCGGCGTGAAGATCACAATCAGCACCGCGCCCATCGTCCAGAAGAAGCTGATCGCGCAGATCGCCCAGAACAGGCGCGGGATGTGCATCGTGTTGGCAATGAGCCGCCAAGATGCGGTGAACGGGTTGAAGTTAAGCTTGAGCTTTGCGCCCTGACGCGGTGCGGCGGGGACCATGCGCCCGGTGAACCAGCCGATCACCGCGACGATCAGCGTCAGCCAGCCAGCGGTCTCGATCGATACCCAACCCGCCACCACGGTGCCGAGCAGGATCGAAAGATAGGTCGCGGCCTCGACCATACCGGTGCCGCCGAGGACTTCGTCCTCCTTCAGATGCTGCGGCAGAATCGCATATTTGATCGGGCCGAAGAAGGTGGAGTGGGTTCCAAGCATCAGCACCGCGCCCAGCATCATGCCGACCCCGATCATCGGATAACCGAAATGCGCGACGATGATCCCGCCGCCGCCGAAGAGCATGATCCCGATCTCGGCGGTCTTTACCCACCGGATGATCTGCGCCTTGTCATAGGTGTCGGCGAGCTGGCCGGACAGTGCCGAGAGCAAGACGAACGGGAGCAGCGCGGCGCCGGTGGCGAGCGCGTTGAACATGAATTCCGTCTCTGGATCGTTCAGCACCTGATAGGTGGCGAACAGGACCATCGCAGTCTTGAACAGATTGTCGTTGAACGCCCCCAGGAATTGCGTGACGAACAGGGGGAGAAACCGGCGCTCTTTGAGCAGTCCGAGCGCGTTGTTCATATGCGTGGCGGGCCTTCGTCCGTCGAAACTGGCGCACGCATAGCCGGGGGGCACGGGGTGCGGCAACCGGATATCGTTTTGCCAACAGGGGATGATCGCGGCGGCATGCGGTGCTAGAGGCAGATGATGCTGACGCTGCCTAACGTCCTGACGCTGTCGCGAATCGTCACCGTCCCGCTGCTGGTGTTCTTCCTGTGGTGGCCGCGCTGGGAGGCAGGCTACGCCCTTGGCTTTGCGACTTACTGCCTGATGGGCATCACCGACTATTTCGACGGCTATCTCGCGCGGTCGCGGGGGACGGTGTCGAAGCTGGGCGTGTTTCTCGATCCGATCGCGGACAAGATCATGGTCGCGGCGGTGATTCTGATCCTCTGCGCAAAGGAGCTGATTCCCGGCATCCACATGATCGCCGCGCTGGTGATTCTGTTGCGGGAGATCGCCGTTTCCGGGTTGCGCGAGTTTCTCGGTGGGATCCAGGTTTCGGTGCCAGTATCGGCGCTGGCCAAGTGGAAGACTGCGCTGCAGCTGACATCGCTGGGCGGATTGATTCTGGCGGGAGCATTGCCGGCATGGGGCTGGATCCATGACACCAGCCTGGCAATGTTGTGGGCTGCTGCGGCGCTGACGCTGATCACCGGATGGGACTATCTGCGCGTCGGCTTGCGGCACATGGACAGCTGATGCGGCTACTCTATTTCGCCTGGGTCCGCGAGACGATCGGTGTGGGCGAGGAGGATGTTCAGCCGCCCGAGGCGGTGCGGACGGTTGCTGACCTGATCGACTGGCTGCGCGGGTGTAGCGATGCGCATGCGGCGGCGCTGGCCGATATGACGCGGCTGCGCGCGGCGGTTGATCAGAAGTTCGTCGCGCTCGACACGCAGCTGGGCGCAGCGCGCGAGGTCGCGATCTTTCCCCCGGTGACCGGCGGATGATCCGCGTTTCGGTCGACACCGCGCCGATCGATGTCGGGATCGAGTTGGCCGGGATCGCGGAAAGCGGCGCGGGTGGCATCGCCAGCTTTATCGGCGTGGTGCGCGGCGATGACGGGGTGACCTGCCTGGAGCTTGAACATTATCCCGGCATGACCGAGGCGGTGCTGTGCGACCTTGCCGAGCAGGCGATGGCGCGCTGGGGGCTGGTCTCCGCCGTCGTCGTGCATCGCGTGGGGCCGATGGACCCGGGCGAGCGGATCGTGCTGGTCGCGACCGCAGCCGCGCATCGCGGGGCAGCGCTGGAAGCGTGTGCGTTCCTGATCGATCGGCTGAAGACCGACGCGCCCTTCTGGAAGCGGGAGCATCGCGGGAGGGCGGTCAGCTGGGTCGACGCGCGGGAGAGCGACGGGCAGGCGGCGGCGCGCTGGGCCGTTTAGGCACTACTCGCCCCGGATTGAGCGAGCACCTCCGCCAGCAGCCTGAAGTCCCGTTCCCGCGGGCTTGCCTTGCGCCAAACCAAGGCGATGCGGCGCGACGGATTGTCGGCCTGAAGTGGGCGTGCCGTGATATGGGTGTGGTCGAGGATACCGGCGGCGATCGCCATTTCGGGCAGCATTGTCACGCCCAAGCCGTTGTCCACCATCTGGACCATCGTATGCAACGACGTACCCAGCATCGTCGCTTCGGCGCGCAGCTCCGGGCGGTTGCACGCGGCAAGCGCGTGGTCCTTGAGGCAATGCCCGTCCTCCAGCAGCAGCAGGCGCGTCTCGTCGATTTCGCTGGCGGTCACGCTCGCATGAACGGGTTCATATTCACCTTCCGGGAAGGCGACGAACAGCCGATCATCGAACAGTGGCGCGGTTTCGACATCGCCACAGGCATAGGGGAGGGCGAGCAGGACGCAATCGGTGCGACCGGTGTGCAGACTTTCGCACGCAGCACCGCTCGGCTCTTCGCGCAGGAACAGCTTGAGGTCGGGATAGTCGCGGCGGAGCCGGGGCAGGATGCGCGGCAGCAGAAATGGGGCGATGGTCGGGATCACACTCATCCGCATTTCGCCTGAAAGCGGCCGCCCGGCGGCGCGGGCGAGGTCGGCAAGTTCATCCGCCTCGCGCAACACGCGGCGCGCCTTGTCGACGATGCGCTCGCCCAATGGCGTGAAGCGGACGACACGCCGGGTGCGCTCTACCAGCACGACGCCGATCAGTGTTTCGAGTTCGCGCAGGCCCGCCGACAGGGTAGACTGGGTGACGAAGCATGCCTCGGCGGCGCGTCCAAAATGGCCGTGGTCTTTCAGCGCGACGAGATATTGCAGCTGCTTGAGCGTCGGAAGGTAAGTCTGCGCCATGATCGATCCAATCGATTGATGGCGCGGATATAAGTGGTGTTTACGATAACGCCACCCCCGCATTCCACGGGGGCGGCGTCATCGGGGTTTAGGCAGCCGCGGCCTCGATCTCTTCGGCGGGGAGCCGGATGAGGTAATCGAAGGCCGAAAGTGCGGCGGTCGAGCCTGCGCCCATCGCGATCACGATCTGCTTGTACGGAACGGTGGTGGCGTCACCGGCGGCGAAGATGCCCGGCTGGCTGGTCTCACCGCGCGCATCGATCTCGATCTCGCCGCGCGGGGTGAGCGCGACGCTATCCTTGAGCCATTCGGTGTTGGGGACGAGGCCGATCTGCACGAAGATGCCTTCTAGCGCGATGTCATGCTCGGCGCCGGTATTGCGGTCCTTGTAAGTCAGGCCGGTCACCTTTTCCGCACCATTCACGCGGGTCGTCAGGGCCGAGGTGATGACCTGAACATTCGGCAGGCTGCCAAGCTTGCGCTGAAGCACCGCGTCGGCGCGCAGCTGGCTATCATATTCGATCAGCGTGACGTGACCGACGATGCCGGCAAGGTCGATCGCTGCCTCGACACCCGAATTGCCGCCGCCGATCACCGCCACGCGCTTGCCCTTGAACAGCGGGCCGTCGCAGTGCGGGCAATAGGCTACGCCCTTGTTGCGATATTCGTCCTCGCCGGGCACGCCCATCTGGCGCCAGCGCGCGCCGGTCGAGAGGATGATCGTCTTAGCCTTGAGGCTCGCTCCGTTGGCCAGCACGACCTCATGCAATCCGCCTTCACGCGCAGCCGGGATGAGTTTTTCCGCGCGTTGCAGGTTCATGATGTCGACGCCGTTTTCCTTGACGTGACCTTCGAGCTGGGCGGCAAGCTTGGGGCCTTCAGTGTAAGGGACCGAGATGAAATTCTCGATGCCCATGGTGTCGAGCACCTGGCCACCGAAGCGCTCGGCCGCGATACCGACGCGCAGGCCCTTGCGCGCGGTATAGATCGCCGAGGCCGCGCCCGCGGGGCCGCCACCGACGATGAGCACGTCGAACGGCTCCTTGGCGGCAAGCTTCTCGGCTGCCTTGGCCTCGGCACCGCTGTCGAGCTTGGCGACGATCTGCTCCAGCTCCATCCGACCCGAGCCAAACAGCTCACCGTTCAGATATACGGTGGGAACGGCGAGCACCTGGCGTGCATCGACCTCATCCTTGAACAACGCGCCGTCGATCGCGACGTGGCTAATCTTCGGGTTCAGCACCGCCATCAGGTTGAGCGCCTGCACCACGTCGGGGCAGTTCTGGCAGCTGAGCGAGAAATAGGTTTCGAAGTGGAGATCGCCGTCGAGGCCCTTGACCGCTTCGATCACGTCCTGCGCCGCCTTGGACGGGTGGCCGCCGACCTGGAGCAAGGCGAGCACGAGGCTGGTGAATTCATGCCCCATCGGGATGCCGGCGAAGCGCACGCCGATATCGGTGCCGGCGCGGCGGATCATGAAGCTGGGCGTACGCTTGTCGTCATCCTTGCGGATCAGCGCGATCTTACCCGACAGGCTCGCGATTTCGGTGAGGAGGCCTTCGAGCTCCCGCGACTTCGCATCGTCGCCAAGGCTCGCGACGAGTTCGATCGCCTCACGGATATGGACGAGATAGCCTTCGAGCTGTTGCTTGAGGTGCGCGTCGAGCATCGGGGAAACTCCTTGAACTGAAATCAAAACGGCCCGGGGCATCGGTGAGGAGAGCCCTGGGCCGCGTTCGCACCCGCCAAACTGGGGGAGGGGCGGGTGCGATTAAGCGTCCGGCTTAGATCTTGCCGACGAGGTCGAGCGACGGGGCGAGGGTGGTTTCGCCCTCTTCCCACTTGGCCGGGCACACTTCGCCGGGATGCGCCGCAATATACTGTGCCGCCTTGATCTTGCGGAGCAGTTCGGCCGCGTTGCGGCCGACGCCTTCGCTGGTGATCTCGACCAGCTGGATCACGCCTTCGGGATCGATCACGAAGGTACCGCGGTCGGCGAGGCCCTGACCCTCACGCAGCACGTCGAAATTCTTCGACAGCGTGTGGTTCTGGTCGCCCAGCATGTAATAGTTGATCTTGCCGATCGCGGGCGAGGTGTCGTGCCATGCCTTGTGGCTGAAATGCGTGTCGGTCGACACCGAATAGACCTCGACGCCCATCTTCTGCAGGGTCGGGTAGATGTCGGCCAGATCCTCCAGCTCGGTCGGGCAGACGAAGGTGAAGTCGGCCGGGTAGAAGAAGAACACAGCCCACTTGCCGCGCACGTCGGCGTCGGTGACCTCGACGAACTTGCCTTCCTTGAATGCGGTTGCCGTGAACGGCTTGAGCTCGCTTCCGATGAGCGCCATTTTCTGTTCTCCTTTGGATGGTGCAGTGCAGCTTGTGCAATGCCGCATATAGGGTGCGGCGCAGCACATCCAAATTGGAAGAGTCGCTATGGCTGATCGATCAAATCAATCAGCCGGGCGCAGTTAATCGGTTTTTCAGGTGATCGCGCGATAGACGCTGTAGCTGCTGGTCAGGGTCAGAACGACTCCCACCAAGATTAGCAGCGTCTTGGTCGGGACCCGCTTGGCAAGGATCGCGCCGAACGGAGCGGCAATCACGCCGCCAATCAGCAGGCCCACGACGGCCTCGGTAAATGCTGAGAATCCCAAGTGGAAAATGAAGGTGATCGACACCGACAGGGTCAGGAAAAACTCGACGCTGTTGACCGTGCCGATCGTGTAGCGCGGCTGGGTTCCCTGAATCAGCAGGTTGCTGGTAACGACCGGGCCCCAACCGCCGCCGCCTGCCGCATCGAGGAAACCGCCGGCAAGCCCGAGCGGCTCGACGATCTTGGGCTCGCGATGGTGGCGGGTCGGAAAGCTGATGCCGCGCCACAGCAAATAAATGCCGATCAGCGCAAGATAGCTCATGACATAAGGCCGCGTGACCGAGGCATCGAGCGTGCTGAGCAGATAGGCGCCGGTAACGCCGCCGATCACGCCGGGGATCAGCAGTCGGAAGAACAGCTTCCACTTCACATTTTTGTGGATTGCGTGGCTGATTCCCGAAACGCCGGTGGTGAAGCATTCGGCAAGATGGACCCCGGCGGACGCCGTGGCAGGGGGCACGCCGAGAACGCTGACCAACAAGGTGCTCGAAATCACTCCGAACGCCATGCCGAGCGCGCCATCGACGATCTGTGCGGCAAAGCCGACCGCGATGAACGGAAGCAGGGCCTGGACATCGAAACCTTCAAACATGCACGCACCTGCTCTGGATCGGCCGCTTGATGTGCCGGGCGGCGACAATTCCCACAAGATACATCGTGTTTAGCCGCGACAAGCGAAATCCTCGCCACGCTGGAATTGCCGAACCGACCTCACTAAATAGGCGGCTGTTCGAAAAGGGGCCTGATCATGTTCGGCGGCGTCGCAGCCTATCTCGATTCTATCCGCGCCCGCGACCCGGCGCCGCGCAGCCGTGCAGAAATCCTGCTCTACCCTGGGGTGTGGGCGCTGTTCTGGCACCGCGTCGCGCATCGCCTGTTCCGCGCCCGGCTGTTTTTCCTGGCGCGTGCGGTGAACCATCTGTCGCGCTGGCTGACCGCGATCGACATTCACCCGGGGGCCACGATCGGGCGCAATTTTTTCATCGACCATGGCTTTGTCGTGATCGGTGAGACGGCCGAGATCGGGGACAATGTGACCATCTATCAGTGCGTCACGCTGGGCGGGACCAGCCCCGACAATGGTGTGGCGGGCAAGCGCCATCCGACGCTTGCGGACGGGGTGATCATCGGGTCTGGCGCGCAAGTGCTCGGCCCCATCACGGTTGGCCCGCGCGCCCGTGTCGGGGCGAATGCCGCGGTGACCAAGGATGTACCCGAGGGCGCGGTGATGGTCGGCATTCCGGCCAAACCGACCCTGGTCGAGGCGGAGGCGTGGAAGAAGGACTTCGTCCCCTACGGTACGCCGTGCAGCGAACTGTACGATCCGGCGACACAGAAGCTAGAGCTGATGCGCTGCGAGCTTGAAACGATGCGCAAGCGGCTCGACGACTTGCTGGCTGAGCGTGCGGCCGAGCGCCAGCCGGAGCAGCGCGACCGGGCGTGAGCGCGAACGTCACGCCATTTCCCGCACGGGGCGCACCGAGCCAGGTCGGGTTCGACCGGGCCGAGCTGATGCGGATCCTGGACCTATATGGGCGGATGGTCGCGGCGGGCCATTGGAGGGATTATGCGATCGACCTGGGTCGCGACGCCGCTGTCTTCGCTGCGTTCCGCCGCACCGCCGAGCGGCCCGAGTTTCGGGTCGAGAAACGCCCGGCGCTGCGCAACCGTCAGGGCATGTGGGCGCTGGTCAACGAATCGGGCGCGGTGCTGAAGCGCGGCCATGAGCTCGGCCCGGTGCTCGCCCCGGTCGAGCGGCGGCTGATGAAGCTGGTCGAAGACTGACCGGCCGCAAATCAGGCGGTAAACCGCTTGGTAAAGCCCTTCACATTGCCGAGTTCGGCGGGATGCGTGTCAACACGCTCGACATGCGCCATATTCGGCCCCTCGCGGCAGCGGTCGACAAAGGTGTCGAGCGCAACATCCTCGCCATCCGCCAGTATCTCGACCCGTCCGTCCTGAAGGTTGCGAACCCAACCGGTTACGCCCAGCTGGCGCGCGGTGCGCACCGCCCAGTCGCGATATCCGACGCGTTGCACGCGCCCTTCGATCAGCAAACGCTGAGCCGTCATGTGATACTCCCCGCATACAGGTACGCCTGAACTGCGCACGCCGATTCCATAGTCTGTTGCGGGGTCGTGCGCACAGTCCTGCCCGGCGCAGCAACAGGGCGGTTCGGCGCGCTTGGCGGGAGAGACTGGTCGGGAATGGCTCAGTTTGCGCAGTGCGAACCTCTACACCGACAGGTTTAAGGGACATTGCGGATCGACCACGCCCGATGGATTGGCGTTTACGCCGTGTCGACCGGCTTGAACCGGCGGGCATGATGGAGGGTGCTGCTTGGAGCAGGATAAGGACCGGTTGCTGGAGCTGCTTGCGGAATGCGCCGCCAAGATGCTCGCCGCTTCCGACCCGCGCCGCATGATCGATTACCTGTTCGATCGCGTGCGGGAGGAACTGCGGATCGACGTCTATTTCATTATCTGGTCGATGGGGACTCAGCGCTTCGGCTTGAGGGAAGCGGAGGATTGACGCCCGCGCAGATCGAGTTGGGACAGAGGCTGGCGTTCGGACAGGCCGTCTGTGGCGTCGTCGCGCGCGACCGGGTCCCCTGCCTCGCCGAAAATGTGCTGGCCAGCTCCGACCCAATGACCGAATTTATCCGCGCCGTGGGGCTCGACAGCTATGCCTGCACGCCGCTGATCCATGGGGAAACGCTGATCGGCACGCTGGGGTTTGGGCGGCGCGCGCCCGAGCCGTTTTCAGCAGCCGAGCTTCAGTTCCTGCGCACGATCTGCAGTTATGTCGGGGTGGCGCGCAACCGACTCGACGTGCAGGCCGAAATGATGGCGACGATCCAGGCGCACGAGACGCTTGCCGCCGAACAGGCGGGCTTGATCGAGCGATTGATGATCCAGTCTGCAGGCGCCGACCTGACGATGATCGCGCACGAAATCGCGCAGCCGCTATCGGCGGCGTCCAACTATATCGTTGTCGTACAGCGGGCGCTTGAGGGCGTGCGCGGAACTGCGGGACTGGCCGAATTGTCGCATGCACGCGCGGAGATCGACCGATGTTCGCAGATTGTCGTGCGCATGCGCAGATTGTTGCAAAGTGGCGAAATCAACGCCGAGTTCGCCGATGTGCGGCTGTTGCTCGAGGATGCGTTGAGGATGGTTGTGGCCGGGCGTCCCGAGGCAGAGTCGATCGTGGCGGTACATGTCGATGCGGGGGTTGGCGATATCCTGGGCGACCGGATTCAGCTGGTCCAGGTGGTCGCCAACCTGCTCAGGAACGCGATACAGGCTGCGCCGGCTGACAATGCCCCCCATGTCACGATGCGGGCACGCGCGGCGGGCGACTGGATCGAGATTTCGATCGAGGACAATGGGCCGGGATTTTCTTCCGAGGCCCTTCCCCAACCCGGCGTTTCGACCACCGGCGGCAGCGGGGTGGGGCTGTCCGTGGTCAAGCGAATCCTGGCGGCGCACGACAGCGACGTGCACCTGGGCCGGGCGGTCGGCGGGGGTGCCTGCATCAGTTTTCGCCTGTTGCGGCGCGATGCGTTTGCCGGGGATGAATCGGTCGGGGAACGCGCGCTGGTCAGGCCGGATTGAACGCGCCGTCCTCACCCATCAGGTGCAGGATGCCGTCGCTGATCGCGAAGTATGCGCCGTGGATCGTCAGCTTGCCCGCCGCTTCGCGCGTCGGAACGAACGGGAAGGTGCGGAGGTTCGCGATCGAGGTGCGGACGGTTTCCAGCTCCATTTCGCGCGATGCCTGTGGACCGTCGCCATATTGCGCCTTCACCCGTTCGCGCGCCTCGTCGAGCAGGCTGACCCAGGCATGGACGAAGCCGCCATCGCCCGGCGGGCTGTCCTGAAACATTTCGGTCAGCGCGGCATGGGCACCGCCGCACATTCCGTGGCCCATCACCACGATCTCCTCGACCTCGAGCTTGGTCACGGCGAATTCGACTGCGGCGGAGACGCCATGGCGACCACCGTCATTATCGAACGGGGGAACCAGGTTCGCGACATTGCGCACGACGAAAATCTCGCCCGGTGACGTATCGAAGATCTGGGCGGGCTCGACGCGACTATCGGAGCAGGCGATGACCATCACCCGGGGGCTCTGCCCTTCGGACAGTGCGGCCCAGCGGTCGCGCTGCTGGCGCCAGCCGCTTTCCCTGAACCGATGATAGCCTGCGACGAGATTAGTGAATCTGGTTTCCGTCACTCGAACTTCGCGCCTCGTACCACTTCGACCCGGCTGATCACCAGCAACAGCCCATGGCTGTCGAGCAGGTCGGACAGCGTGTCGGTTAGTCGCTCAGCGCGCGTTCGGGAAGTGATTGTCAGAAATAAGATTTTGGCCTGTGCGCCGCTGAGTTGATCGTCGCGCCATGGGCCCGACGCACCAAGCCCGCCGAGCGATGGAAGCAGGGTGTAACCATTGATGCCGACATCCCGAGCAATCTGTTCGACTCGCCGCAACAGCGGTTGGTCCACCAGGATCTCGACGCGAACCCGCTCGACGGTGTCCGTCATGTGCCCAGCATCCTCGCCACCGTGGCAATCAGGGGGATGCCGATCACCACATTGAATGGGAACGTAATGCCCAGCGACATAGCGAGATACAAGCCAGGATCGGCGGCAGGCAAAGCAAGGCGCATGGCAGCCGGCACCGCGATGTAGGACGCACTCGCCGCGAGTACGCCGAGCGCTGCGGCGGAGCCGATGTCGAGACCGATTGCACTACCGACCGCTACCCCGAGCATGCCGTTGGCCACCGGGATCAGCAGCGCGAGCGTGGCGAGACGGACCGTCAGCGCACGCGCTTCGCGCAGGCGCCGCACCGCAATCAGCCCCATGTCGAGCAGGAACAGGCACAGGATGCCGCGAAACCCGCCTTCAAACACCGGGGCCACCGGGGCGAATCGGTCGGGACCCGCGATCATGCCGATGACGAAGCTGCCGACGAGCAGGACGACAGCGCCGTTGAGCAGGACCTCATGCCACAGCCCGCTTCGTTCATCGACGCGCGCCGTCGCACCGCTAGCGCGCCGCGCCAGGAGCAGGCCGGTGACGATCGCTGGGGTCTCCATCAGGGCCAACGCCGCGACCATGTAACCGGCTGGTGGTGTGCCGGCGATCCGCAGCATCTCCGTCGCGGTGACATAGGTGACCACGCTGACCGAGCCATAGTGCGCGGCGACCGCACCGGCATTGGTGGAGTCGAGCCGGCCAAAACCGCGCAACAGGCCGAACACCGGGATCGGGATCAGAAAGCTGAGCGCAAGCGCGGCGAGCGCGGCCCAGATCAGGCCCGCCTCCAACCCATGGGCGGCGACACTGACGCCGCCCTTCAGCCCGATCGCGGCCATCAGGTAGAGCGACATCGCCTTAGCGATCGGCTCCGGGATCGCCAGATCGGATCGGGCCAGCGCGGCGAATGCGCCGAGCAGGAAGAACAGGATCACCGGGCTGAGAAAGGGTTCGACGAAGCTCATCGAGCGGGCGCGTTACCGCTGACGTTACGGGGACGCAAGGCGCAAAGCCCCCGGTTGGAAAATGCCGCGCGGGACGCTATCTGCGCGCAATGAACGATCCCACGCCCGTCGCGCGCCCCGCCGAACCTGCTGCCCGCCAGCGCAAGCCTGACTGGATCCGCGTCAAGGCGCCGACCTCGGCCGGCTTTGCCGCGACGCGCGCGCTGATGCGTTCGAAGAGCCTTACTACGGTGTGCGAGGAAGCGGCGTGCCCGAATATCGGCGAGTGCTGGAGCAAGAAGCACGCGACCGTGATGATCCTGGGCGACACCTGCACCCGTGCCTGCGCCTTCTGTAACGTCAAGACCGGCATGCCGCGTGCGGTCGACCCGATGGAGCCCAACAACGTCGCCGACGCGGCGGTGCAGATGGGGCTGGAGCATATCGTGATTACCTCGGTCGACCGCGACGACCTGCCCGATGGCGGGGCTAAGCAGTTCGTCAAGGTGATCGAGGCGATCCGCAAGGCGTCGCCGAGCACGACGATCGAGATCCTGACGCCGGATTTCCGCAACAAGCATGAGGCCGCGGTCGAGATGATCGTGGCTGCGCGGCCGGACGTCTATAACCACAATCTCGAGACCGTACCGCGGCTCTATCCGACGATCCGCCCCGGTGCGCGCTATTATGCGTCGATCCGGTTGCTGGAGCAGGTCAAGAAGCTCGACCCGTCGATCTTCACCAAATCGGGCATCATGCTGGGGCTGGGCGAAGAGCGACTGGAGGTTCATCAGGTGATGGACGACATGCGCAGCGCCGACATCGATTTCCTGACGATGGGGCAGTATCTCCAGCCGACGCCGCGCCACGCCAAGGTGCAGGACTTCGTGACTCCGGCGGCGTTTGATGCCTATGCCGCGATCGCGCGGGCCAAGGGGTTCCTGCTGGTCGCGTCCTCGCCGCTGACCCGGTCGAGCTATCACGCCGGCGATGATTTCGCGAAGATGAAGGCGGCACGCGATGCCAAGCTCGCAAAGGCGGTGGTTTCCGTCTGATGCCGCGTCACGCCGAGACTCGCCGGCTGCCCTACACGCCGGAACAGATGTACGATCTGGTCGCCGATGTCGGCCGTTATGCCGAGTTCCTGCCCTGGGTCAGCGCGGTGCGGGTCCGGTCGAATAGTGAGACCGAGATGGTCGCGGACCTGATGGTCGGGTTCAAGGGGCTGCGCGAAACCTTTACCAGCCGGGTGCAGAAGCAGCGGCCGGGGCATATTCGGGTCGAATATCTCGAAGGCCCGCTCAAGCACCTGCACAATGACTGGAAATTCCGGCCCGATGGCGAGGGCGGGGTGCTGGTCGATTTCGAGGTCGATTTCTCGTTCAAGAACCGCGTGTTTGAAATGCTCGCGGGGCAGGTGTTCGACCGTGCGCTGCGGATGATGATCGGCGCGTTCGAACAGCGCGCGGCGGCGCTTTACTCTGAGTCGGCGGCGGGCAGCAGCAGTTCGAGCGCGCACAACGCCGCCTGAAGGCGCACGCCGCCGCGGCCGAGATCGCCGAAGTCGCGGGTGTCGGCGACGATGACCTCTGGGTCCGCCGCCTTTTCGGCACGGGCAAAGACGACATGGCCGACCGGCTTCTTGTCGGTGCCGCCGCCGGGGCCGGCAACGCCGGTAATCGCGACCGCGACGTCCGCGCCGCTTTGCTCTAGCGCGCCCTGTGCCATGCTCCAGGCAGTAGCGACCGATACGGCGCCGAAGGTTTCGAGGACGTCGCGGCTGACCTTCAGCTGCTTGGTCTTGGCGGCGTTGGAATAGGTGATGAACCCGGCGATCAGAATCTCCGACGAGCCCGGAATCTCGGTGATCGCGGCGCAGACCAGGCCGCCGGTGCAGCTTTCGGCAACCGCGACGGTGCGGCCGGCGGCGCGGTTGGCTTCAACGACGCGGCGCGCGGCATCGACGAGTTCGGCGGGGAGAATCGTGTCCATCATTTGGGCCGCGCCATAGGGCAAAGCGGCAGCTTTGGCCCGCTTTTTCGACGGTCGGCGTCGAGCTGTGCCATGCCGACGAACACGCCAGCCAGATTTTTGGGCGGCAGGGGCGCGAGATTGGCGACGATCTTGTCGAGCTTCGGGCAATCGGCGGGTTCGATCATCTGCCCGGCGAGCGGTACGACGATCACCTTGATCGCGGGGAGAACGAACATCGACCCGGCGATGGCCTGCATATCGGGGCCGAGCAGCTTGGCGATGCCGCTGCGTGCCGCCGGAAGCGCCGGGGCGACGCCGGACTGGAGGCGGGCGGCGAAGGCCGGGTTGGGGCGGCGGAGAAAGGCGGAGGGGGGCAGGGCGGTGCAGACGCGGCCCATCTCGCTCACCATGTCGGGCAGCAGCACCTGAAACAGCGCCTCTGCCTCGCCATCGGTTAGGCAGGGGCGCGGCTGGGCCTGAACGCTGGACGCGGCGAGGCCGGTCCAGAACAGGGCGGTGGTGGCGAGGTGGCGGAAACGCATGGACTTACTCCGTCGGCAGCCGCGACGTGGCGGCCCCGTCAGGGCTTTGTAGAGACCGGACAGATATCGAAGTCTGAACCGCTCTTCTTTTTACGTTTCGTTCGCGATGCGGGGCGGTCCGCATCGACAAGCTGTACGATCGCGACGATCGCCCCGGCGAGATTCGCAGCAGGCAGAGGATCCAGCTGGGCGAAGATGGCGTCAAAGCCGCCGCAATTCTTGGCGCGGAGATCTTTTGCAATCATAGCCCCCATCGTGTCCCGGACGAGAGGAAGGACGGCCTCAGTGTCCAAGCCCTCAAATTCGCCGTCGCCGAACCGCTTGAACGCAGCGACGGCTTCGTCCTCGCGGCCAGCGGCCGCCGCCTTGATGCGGTTCACAAGATCGGGACCGCTACGCAGCAGATACGAGTCGGGAGCGAGCGTTCCCGTGCAGGTCTTGACCATCTGGTTGACGAAAGTCGGGCCAATGGTGAGGAACAGCGCTTCCGCCTCTTTTGCCGGCATGCAGTCAGCGGCCTGTGCCTGCGCCGCGTGAACCGACTGCAAGGCCAGCGCGGCGCAGAGTGCGATGCGCAACGGCGTTGCGAATTTGGTCATTCGATATCCCCCTTGATGCGAATGGTAGCCATTGCCTGTGCGGCGATCCCTTCGCCGCGGCCGGTGAAGCCGAGGCGTTCGGTGGTGGTGGCCTTGAGGCTGACCTTCGCGACGGGCAGCTTCAGGATTTCGGCGATGCGCGCGCGGATCGTTTCGCGGTGCGGGCCGATCTTGGGCTCCTCACAGATCAGCGTCAGGTCGATGAAGTCGATGATGCCGCCCGCTGCCCGCACCAGCGACGCGGCGTGGTCGAGGAAGCGGTCGGACGCCGCGCCGCGCCATTGCGGGTCGCTGGGCGGGAAGTGCATGCCGATATCGCCGGCGCAGATCGTGCCAAGCAGCGCGTCGGTGATGGCGTGGAGCGCGACATCGGCATCGCTGTGCCCGGCCAGCCCCTTGTCATGCGGGATCAGCACGCCGCCGAGCCAGAGTTCCTCACCGACGGCGAGGCGGTGCACGTCATACCCCATCGCGCTGCGCGAGATGAGATTGGCGGCATGACGCGCCTCGGCAGCGGCGAAATCGGCGGGGTGGGTGATTTTTTCGAGCATTGCGTCTCCGGGGACGAGGCTGACGTCATGGCCCGCGCGGCGGAGCATCTGGGCGTCGTCGGTGGCTTCGTCGCCGTCGGGCCAGGCACGGTGGGCGGCGAGGATGGCGTCATAGTGGAACGCCTGGGGCGTCTGGATGCGGTTGAGTCCGGCGCGCGGGACATTGTCGCCGAGGGTTTCGCTGCCCTTGGCCAGCGTGTCGGCGACGGGGAGGGCGGGGACCGCTCCGGGGCTATTGTCGAGCGCGGTGAGCAGGGCGTCGATCACCGCTGACGGAATGAACGGGCGGGCGGCATCGTGGATCAGGACGCGGGTCACCCCCTTGCCCTCCAGTGCCTCCAGCCCGGCGCGGACCGAGTCGCGGCGCTCGGCCCCGCCTTGGACGAAGCGGACGTTTTGGAGGGGTATTGCGCGGAGGTGGTCCTGCTGTCCTTCGCCGATGACGATGATGGCTTGGGTTATCAGCGGGTGGGAGGTTAGTGCGGTAACGCTATGAGAAACCATTGGCTTTCCGCAGAGCGGGGCGAACTGCTTGGGCACGGTTCCGCCTGCGCGGGTGCCTTTTCCAGCAGCGACGATGATGGCTGCGGTGGTCATGATGTGACGCTTAGGCGACAGTCGAGCGATGCTGACATGACGCGTTTGAACATGGAAACGCCCGTCACGCGACGATAGCGCGACAATTGCGCGACAGTGCCCGGCAGCAAGGCGACAGTGTCACGACGGCCGGGCGTCGGATGCGCGGCAGCTGCACGAGAGGCAAAAATGGGTAGGGGAAACTGCATTGGATCTGCCTAGCGAGGCCGGGCCGTGTAGGAAAGCAACTCGGGCAATTGTCGAACTCACTTCGGCATGCGACGGTCCCAGCCATGCGATGGGTTCCAGGTTGCCTCTTACTGCTGTGCTTGACCGGCTGCTTTGAATCGCAAAGGCCGGCGTTCGACAGGATCGAGCTGCGCGCACCGGGGTTAGAGGTGGCGATCGACGGCAAGGGGAAAGGTGCCTTTGTCCGATCAAATTTCCATACGGGGCGGGTCGATCGAGGCGGCTTCTTGCTCTCGAACGAGCGCTATGACGAACTGAAGCGGCGTCTTGAGCGATTTCGGCGGTTGGATGAAACGGTCGACGAGGCCGAGGCTGGGGCACTGCTGGAGCGAACATGCGAGGGTGAGGAAGTGACCGATCAGGGCGGGGTGACGATCCACTGGCGCGGTTCGTATGGCGGGCAGTGGTATATCGCCGATTTCGGCTGTGAACCGAAGCAGTATGCAGAGCGAAATCGCGAATTGCGGGCAGTGTTGGAATCATTGCCAGTTCCGGAGGCGGTCCCGCTGCCCTAGTGTCCTTCGGGCCTTAGAAGAAGACCCTCCCCAACCCCTCCCGCAAGCGGGAGGGGCTTAAGAGGAAGGGAGGGGGCTCCGGCTGTCGCGCTTGCATCTGCCCGATTGCCGCTGTAGGCGCTCGTGCCTATTTTTCAGGCACTATGATGACGCTTAAACCTATCCAAATCGGGCCGGTCACGGTCGAGACGCCGGTGATTCTGGCGCCGATGACGGGTGTCACCGATCTGCCGTTCCGGCGGCTGGTGCGGCGCTATGGGTCGGGGCTGAACGTTACCGAGATGATCGCGAGCCAGGCAGCGATCCGTGAGACGCGGCAGTCGGTGCAGAAGGCGGCGTGGGATCCGATCGAGGAGCCGGTGTCGATGCAGCTGGTCGGCTGCACGCCCTATGAAATGGCCGAGGCGGCGAAGCTGAACGAAGATCGCGGCGCGGCGATCATCGACATCAACATGGGCTGTCCGGTGCGCAAGGTGACCAATGGCGACGCCGGGTCGGCGCTGATGCGGGTGCCGGACCTTGCCGCAAAGCTGATCGAGGCGTGCGTCAAGGCGGTCAGCGTGCCGGTGACGGTGAAGATGCGTATGGGGTGGTGCCATGACAGCCTGAACGCCCCCGAGCTGGCGCGCGTCGCCGAGGAGCTGGGCGCGAAGATGGTGACGGTGCACGGCCGCACCCGCAATCAGATGTACAAGGGCAGCGCCGACTGGGCGTTTGTGCGCAAGGTCAAGGATGCGGTGTCGATCCCGGTCATCGTCAATGGCGATATCTGCACGATCGAGGATGCGCGGACGGCGCTGGCGCAATCCGGCGCAGACGGCGTGATGATCGGGCGCGGCGCCTATGGCAAGCCGTGGGTGCTGCGCCACGTGATGGACGCGCTGACCGGCAAGGGTGAGCGGCCCGACCCGGGCATCGACGAACAATATGCTTTGATCGCAGAGCATTACGCGATGATGCTCGATCACTATGGTGAGATGACCGGCGTCAATCTGATGCGCAAGCATATCGGCTGGTATACCAAGGGGCTGCCCGGTTCGGCCGAGTTCCGCAACAAGGTGAACCAGGAGCCCAAGGCGGCGACTGTGCTGGGCATGCTCGACGAATTCTATGCGCCGTTCCGCGGCATGCCTGCGCTGGGATCATGGCCGTCACGCGAAGCGGCCTGAGGCCGCCGCCGCAGCCGGGTGAGCCGGACCTGACCGAGATTTTCGGCGGGTTGCCGTGCGCCGCATTGGTGCTCGACCCGCAGGATCGGGTGACGCGCGCCAATATGGCGTGCGAGCATCTGCTCAATCATAGTGAGAAGGCGATGCTGGGGCAGCGGCTCGACCGCATCTTTGCGCTGCCCGAGGGCTATGGCGGGCGGCGCGACGGGCATGGCTTTGCCGCGTTCGATGTCGAGATCGAGCCGACGCGGTCGCCGCGCACGCGGGTCGACTTCATCGAGCAACCGATTACCGAACATCCCGGCTGGCGGATCGTGACGCTGCATCAGGCGCCGACGTCGCGCCGGCTGTCGGTCGGCGCGGATCGCAGCGCGGGCGCGCGCGCGGCGGTGGGTGCGGCGGCGATGCTGGCGCATGAGATTAAGAACCCGTTGTCGGGAATTCGCGGCGCGGCGCAGTTGCTGAGCGGCGACGATGATGCGGAGACGCGCGCCGAGCTGACCCAGCTGATCACGACCGAGGTCGATCGCATCGCCGCGCTGATCGACCGGATGCAGGATTTCACCGATACGCGCCCGCCCAAGCTGGCGCCGCACAATATCTATCCGCTGCTCGACCATGCGCGGCGCGTTGCGCTGGCGGGCTTTGCGCGCGGGATGGTGATCGAGGAGCGGTTCGATCCGTCGCTGCCGCCGGTGATGATGGACAAGGACGCGTTTCTGCAGATCGCGATGAACTTGCTCAAGAATGCGGCGGAAGCGCTGCGCGATACGCCCGAGCCGAAGATCATCCTGTCCACGCAATACCGCCATGGCGTCGCGATGCGGCCGGGGCCGGACCAGCCGCGCCGCTGGCTGCCGATCGAGTTTTCGGTGACCGATAACGGTCCGGGCGCGCCGGCGGATATCGCCAGCCATTTGTTCGAGCCGTTCGTCTCCGGCAAACCCGAGGGCAAGGGGCTGGGCCTGCCGCTGGTCGAAAAGCTGGTGCGCGACATGGGGGGCGTGGTCGAATATGCGCGGGCGGGGGATCCGGAAATGACGGTGTTCCGGGTGAATTTGCCGAGGGCGGACGGATGACGGCATCGATCCTGATCTGTGACGATGACGCCGCGATCCGCACGGTGGTGACGCAGGCGCTGCGCCGCGCGGGGCATCGCGTGACGGCGGCGGCGTCGCTGGGCGAGTTGCGGCGCGAGCTGGCGGCGGCGCGGCCCGATGTGCTCGTGACCGATGTGGTGCTGCCCGACGGCAATGGGCTCGATTTCGTCGCGACCTTTACCGGCGAGACGCCCGATGTGCCGGTGATCGTGCTGTCGGCGCAGAATACGCTGTCGACCGCAGTGCGCGCGACCGAGGCGGGGGCGTTCGACTATCTGCCCAAGCCGTTCGACCTGGATGCGCTGACCGCGACGGTGGCGAGCGCGCTGGCGCGGGGGCGGCGGCTGGTCGACGATCTGCCCGCGGCGGAGGAGCAGGCGGTTGCGCTGATCGGGCGCTCTCCGGCGATGCAGGACGTGTATCGCGTGATCGCGCGGGTGGTGTCGAACGAGCTGACCGTGCTGATCACCGGCGAAAGCGGGACCGGCAAGGAGCTGGTGGCGCAGGCGATCCATGATCTGGGACCTCGGCGGCGCGCGCCGTTCGTCGCGATCAACATGGCGGCGATCCCGCGCGAGCTGATCGAAGCCGAGCTGTTCGGGCATGAAAAGGGCGCGTTCACGGGCGCGGCGGCGCGGGTGGCGGGCAAGTTCGAGCAGGCGAGCGGGGGGACGTTGTTCCTCGACGAGATCGGCGACATGCCGATGGAGGCGCAGACGCGGCTGTTGCGCGTGTTGCAATCGGGCGAGTTCACTACCGTGGGCGGGGCGCGGGCGATCCGCGCGGACGTCCGCATTGTCGCGGCGACCAACAAGGATCTGATGAATCAGGTCGTGTCGGGGCAGTTCCGCGAGGACCTGTTCTACCGCCTCAACGTCGTACCGATCGCGCTGCCGGCGTTGCGTGAGCGGCGGCAGGATATCCGGTTGCTGGCGCGGCATTTCCTGGATCGCGCGGTCGAGGACGGGCTGCCGCGCAAGCATGTCGGCGATGATGCGATTGCGGTGCTGGAGGCGCATGACTGGCCGGGCAATGTCCGCGAGCTGGAGAACCTCATGCGGCGCATGGCCGCGCTGCATCGCGACGAGTGGATCGATGGCGATGCGGTGCGCGCGATGCTGGGCGAAGCGGGGGGCTTTGCTGCGCCAACGCGCGATGCGGGGATCGAGGCGGCGGTGATCGCGCGGCTGACGCGGCTGGCGGCCGAGGAGCCGGCGGTGCTGGAGGACGGCACACTGTACGATCGCATCATCGGTGAGGTCGAGCGCCCGCTTATCGAGGCGATGCTGGCGCGGCACGGGCATAACCAGCTGCGCGCTGCGCGGGCGCTGGGGATCAACCGGAATACGTTGAGGAAGCGCTTGGACACGCTGGGTATCGATGTTGGGGGGCGGCTGGACGACCCGGCCTAGCGGCGGATTTGGCCCGTTTAGCGACAGATTGAGCGACAAGTGTGTTTTCATGGCAACAATGTTGTTGTAGCCAGGTCACGATGGATGTTGCCGCAAAGCCACTGATCGACGCGGGCGTGCCCCGCTGGCGGCTGAGCATCACTCCCTTTGTCGAGCTTCTGGTCCTGGCGCTGGCGCTGGCGGTGCTGGTCGCGAGCTATTTCGTGGTGAGCGGGAATACGGGGTCGCAGCGGTTGCTGACCCCGCCGCTGGTCGCGCTGTTGCTGGTCGGAAACCTCATTCCGCTGGTCGCGCTGATCGTGCTGGTCGGGCGGCGGGTGGCGATGCGGCGCGCGGCGCGTTCGCCGCTGGGTGGGCGTGCGCGGTTGCATGTGCGGCTGGTGGCGGTGTTCTCGATCTTGGCGAGCGTGCCGACCATCTTTGTGTCGATCGTGGCGTCGCTGCTGTTCCAGTATGGTGTGGAGTTCTGGTTTTCCGACCGGGCACGCTCAATGCTGGAAAATGCTTCGGCGGTGGCGGCAGGGACGCTGAGCGATCTTCAGCAGCGCGTCGGCGCAAATACCGAGGCGATGTCCACCGACCTTGCGGGCGCGTTGGCCGAAGGCGTTCCGATCGATAGTCAGACCTTCTTTAACTATCTTTTCGTGCAGACGACGCAGCGCGAACTGTCCGAAGCAGCGATCGTGCGTCAGACCGAGACAGGCGAGATCATCGTTCTCGCGATCCTCAACCCGTATGACCGGCTGATCGAGCAGCAGATCAGCGCGGGCGCGATCAATCAGTTGAAGAGTGGGGCGCGCAAAGTCGTCGTCGAAGATGCGGGAGGTCGGATTCGTGCAATCACGCGCTTTGCAAACGCGCCCGACACCTACCTCTATGCAGCGCGCGTGGTGGATCAGGCGCTATTCGACCGCAAGACCCGCGCCGACGCGGTAGTCTCGGACTATCGCACGCTCACCGACCGGTCGCGCACGTTGCAACTTCAATTCAACGTCGCGCTGCTGCTGCTGTCCCTCCTTATCGTCGGCCTCGCCGTCTGGGCCGCACTGGAGATTGCCGATCGCCTCGTCCGGCCTGTCGGCGATCTGGTGAAGGCGGCGCGGGATGTCGCGGAGGGCGATCTTGGCACCCGCGTGCCGACGCCGCGGGCGGATGACGAGATCGGCACGCTGGCCACGGCGTTCAACCGCATGACCGACCGGTTGCAGGAGCAGACCAATGCACTGGTCGACGCCAATGCCGAGTCCGAAAGCCGCCGCGCGCTGATCGAGGCGGTGATGTCGGGCGTGACGGCGGGCGTGCTGTCGATCGATGCCGAGCGGCGCATCCGGTTGATCAACAGCTCCGCCATGGCGTTGCTGCAGCCGGGCGATGCGCCGGTGGGCAAGTTGCTGGCGGAAGTCGCGCCCGAGCTGGACGCGGTGCTGGGCGGGGAGACGCGCGAGGATATCGTGCAGCTGACCAGCGGGGGTGAGGCGCGGACGCTGGCGGTCAAGATCACCCGCGACGAAGCGGGGCAGGTGCTCACGTTCGACGACATCACCCAACAACTGCTCGATCAGCGGCGCGCGGCATGGTCCGACGTTGCGCGGCGGATCGCGCATGAGATCAAGAACCCGCTGACCCCGATCCAGCTTGCCGCCGAGCGGTTGCAGCGGCGCTACGGCAAGAAGATCGAGAGCGACGACGGCACCTTTGCCAAGCTGACCGACACGATCGTGCGGCAGGTCGGCGATTTGCGGCGGATGGTAGACGAATTCTCGTCCTTCGCGCGGATGCCTAAGCCGATCTTCCGCGAGGAATCGATCATCGATGTCGCGCGCCAGACTTTGTTCCTGCACGAGGTCGCCAAGCCCGAAATCCGCTTCACTTTCGAAGCGTCCGATGGCTTGCCGCCACTGGTGTGCGACCGCCGCCAGCTGGGGCAGGCGCTGACCAACCTCGTCAAAAATGCGGTCGAGGCGATCGAAGCGCGCACCGACGCCGATGCGCCGGGCGCGATCAGCATGGCGGTGCGTGAGGCCGACGATGCGCAGCTGATCATCGAAATCACCGACAATGGCATCGGCCTGCCCGCCGAGCGCGAGCGGATCGTCGAGCCGTATATGACGACGCGCGCACGCGGGACGGGTCTGGGCCTCGCGATCGTCAAGAAGATCGTCGAGGAGCATTTCGGCACGATGGCCTTTGCCGATCGCGACGGCGGGGGGACGGTGGTGACGCTGTGTTTCGACACGGCGACGCTGGAGCGACTGGTGGGAACCGGGGGTAGTGACGAGACGGAACAGGGTGCAGCCGGGCTGACCGCGTTGACCCCGACCAAGAACGGAAATGCACAATGAAACTCGATATCCTGGTCGTCGATGACGAAGCCGATATCCGCGAGCTGGTCGCGGGCGTGCTGGAGGACGAGGGCTATGAGACGCGCAGCGCCGCCGACAGCGATGCCGCGCTGGAGGCGATTGCCGAGCGGCGGCCGAGCCTGGTCCTGCTCGACGTGTGGCTGCAGGGATCGCGGCTCGACGGGCTGGACCTGCTGGACGAGATCAAGCGGCGTGATCCGTCAATCCCGGTGCTGGTGTTTTCGGGGCATGGTAATCTCGACACTGCGGTCGCAGCGATCCGGCGTGGGGCATCGGACTTTATCGAAAAGCCGTTCGAGGCCGAGCGGCTGATGCTGCTGGTCGAGCGCGCGACCGAGACCGAGCGGTTGCGGCGCGAAGTCGCGTCGCTGCGTGCGAGCGTGGGGCGGGGGACCGACCTGCACGGCACGTCCGGTGCGATCAACACGGTGCGCGCGACGCTGAAGCGCGTGGCGGCGACGGGAAGCCGGGTGATGATCACCGGCGGACCCGGCACGGGCAAGGAGGTGGCCGCGCGGCTGCTGCACGAGTGGAGCAATCGCGCGAACGGGCCGTTCGTGATCGTCAGTGCGGCGCGGATGACGCCGGAGCGGATGGAGGAGGAGCTGTTCGGGGTCGAGGACGGCGATCTGGTCCATCCCGGCCTGCTCGAACAGGCGCATGGCGGAACCTTGTTCCTGGACGAGATCGCCGACATGCCGCTGACGACGCAAGGGCGGATCCTGCGCGTGCTGACCGAACAGAAGTTCAACCGCGTCGGCGGGCAGCGGCAGGTGAAGGTCGATGTGCGCGTGGTCTCTGCTACCGGTCGCGACCTGACCACCGAGATCGCCGAGGGACGGTTCCGCGAGGACCTGTTCTATCGCCTGAACGTCGTGCCAGTGACGATCCCGCCGCTGACCGAGCGGCGCGAGGATATTCCGGCGCTGGTGGAGCATTTCGTGGCGCATTACGCGACCGAACGCCGCGTGCCGACCCCGGAAGTGGCGGGCGAGGCGATGGTCGCGCTGCAAAGTTATGAATGGCCGGGCAATGTCCGCCAGTTGCGCAACGTGGTTGAGGCGACGGTGATCCTGGCGCCGGGCGACCGGATCGGGCGGATCGACATCGACATGCTGCCGACCGATGTGCTGGGCCGCCGCGACGATGGCGGGATGGGCGCTGCGACGATCATGGGCGCGCCGCTGAAGGAAGCGCGCGAGAGTTTCGAGCGCGAATATCTGCGGGTTCAGATCAAGCGCTTCTCAGGCAATATCTCCCGCACCGCGCATTTCATCGGCATGGAGCGGTCGGCGTTGCACCGCAAGTTGAAGCTGCTTGGCATTCATGAGGGGCGGGAGGAGTAGGTCTCCGACTCAATCCTTCCCTTGGCGGGGGAGGATCGTCCGCTTTGACGCTATGACGATAGCTTCATCAACCCGATCCCGCTGACGATCAGCGCGGCCGCCAGCAAGCGGGCAGGGGTGATCGCCTCGCCCAGAAACACGATGCCGACGACGAACGCGCCGATCGCGCCGATGCCGGTCCAGATCGTATAGGCCGTGCCCAGCGGCAGCTCACGCATCGCGGCGGCGAGCAGCGCGAAGCTGGCGATCAGCGCAACGATGGTGATGGCGGCGGGAAGCGGGCGGCTGAAGCCGTCCGACAGCTTCATTGTGCTGGCCCACACGATTTCGAGCAATCCGGCGATCAACAACAAGATCCAGGCCATATAGCCCTCCTTTGACAAGAGAGCCGGGCCGTCCCGGGCTTGGACCCGCGTGCTGCGGGGGAGGGCGTGGCCTCGCGCGCCGGATATGGGACAGCGGCGCCGCGTCGGCAAGGGGCGCTATGGACGTTGGCGGAGGCAATACCTACATTGCGCAGATCGCGCCGCTTCGTGGCGCGCATCCGACGCCGGGAAACGGCGCGACTGCGGGAAATCCCCGCCAAAAACAGTGAGCTGCATCATGGCCGACAAGCAGACATCCCTTCAGGACCTGTTCCTCAACGCGCTGCGCAAATCCAAGACCCCGGTGACCATGTTCCTGGTCAAGGGCGTGAAGCTGCAGGGAATCGTGACCTGGTTCGACAATTTTTCCGTGCTGCTGCGCCGCGACGGTCAGTCGCAGCTGATCTACAAGCACGCGATTTCGACGATCATGCCGTCGGGTTCGGTGGATGTGGCGTCGATCGTGGACGCCATCCCCGACACCCCGTCGAAGAACCCGGTTCTGCAGGAAATCTTCCTGGGCGCGGTGAAGCGTCAGCAGGAAAATGTGACGATGTTCCTGGTCAATGGCGTGATGCTGCAGGGCGGGATCGCGGCGTTCGACCTGTTCTGCATGCTGTTGCAGCGCGATGGCGTGTATCAGCTGGTCTACAAGCATGCCGTGTCGACGATCCAGCCGGCGCATCCGCTGGACCTGACCGATCAGGGCGAGGAAGCCTGATCGCCTTGAAAGCATGGTTATGAGTACCGGATTCGATCGCGACCCCGATGAATTCACGCGGGGCGCGCGCGCAGTTGTCGTTTATCCCGACCTGGGTGGGTCGAGCCGCGATGCAGAGGCCCGGCTGGAGGAAACGGCCGGGCTCGCGGTCGCGATCGGTGTCGAGGTGGTCGAGCGCGTCGCGCTGCGCATCCGTGCGGCCAAGCCCGGAACGCTGATCGGATCGGGGCAGGTCGAGGCGCTGGCCGAGACGGTGCGCGACCGCGAACTGGGGCTGGCGGTGTTCGACGCCGCGCTGACCCCGGTGCAGCAGCGGAACCTTGAAACCAGCCTCGGCTGCAAGGTGATCGACCGCACCGGCCTGATCCTCGAGATTTTCGGCGAACGCGCGCGCACTGCCGAGGGGCGGTTGCAGGTCGAGCTGGCGCATCTCGACTATCAGGCGGGGCGGCTGGTGCGCAGCTGGACCCACCTTGAGCGGCAGCGCGGCGGCTTCGGCTTTCTGGGCGGTCCGGGCGAAACGCAGATCGAGGCCGACCGCCGCCTGATCCGCGACCGCATGGCGCGGTTGCGGCGTGAACTCGATTCGGTCAGCCGGACGCGCGGGCTGCATCGTGAGCGGCGGCAGCGTGCGCCGTGGCCGGTGATCGCGCTGGTCGGCTACACCAATGCCGGAAAATCCACGCTGTTCAATCGCTTGACCGGCGCTGACGTCATGGCGGAGAACCTGCTCTTCGCGACGCTCGACCCGACCTTGCGGCAGATTTCGCTGCCCGGGATCGACAAGGCGATCCTGTCGGACACGGTGGGGTTCGTCTCCGAGCTGCCGACGCAGTTGGTCGCGGCGTTCAAGGCGACGCTGGAGGAAGTGGTATCGGCGGATCTGCTGATCCATGTCCGCGACATTGCGCACCCGGACAGTGAGGCGCAGCGGGACGATGTCGAGTCGGTGCTGAAGGATATCGGCGTAGCCGAGGAGACGCCCCGGTTTGAGGCGTGGAACAAGCTCGACCTGCTCGATGCGGAGCGGCGCGACGACGTGCTGGCCGAGGCCGCCAAGCGCGACGATGTGCTGGCGGTTTCGGCGCTGAGCGGGGAGGGGGTCGATACGCTGATCGACCGCGTCGCTGCGCGACTGACGTTGGGCCATCGCCGCTATCGCGTGACGCTTCCTGCGGCGGACGGGGCGGGGGCGGCGTGGCTGCACCAGCATGGTGAGGTGATCGACCACTGGATCGACGGCGAGACCGCGATCTACGACGTGCGAATGGCGCCGAAGGATCATGAACGGTTCGCGGTGCGCAACGGATGACGGCACGGCGTGCGGTAATGCTGGGGCTGGGCGCGCTACTGCTGGTCGCGGCTGGTCCTGCGGCGCGTGAGCCGGCGACGGTCCGCGTGCGGCTGGTGACCAGCGCCGGAAACATCACGCTGGCGCTGGACGCGCGGCGGGCGCCGCTGACGACCGCGAACTTCCTGCGCTATGTCGATGATGGACGGCTCGAAGGCACGCATTTCTATCGCGCAGCGCGGCGCAAGGGCGATCCGACCAAGGGCTTCATCCAGGGTGGCATCGGCACCGATGCGCGCCGCATCCTGCCGTCCGTGCCGCTGGAGCCGACCAGCAAAACCGGGATCAAGCACCTGAGCGGCACGATTTCGATGGCGCGTTCGGTCAATCCCAATTCGGCGCATGGCAATTTCTCGATCATGGTCGGCGACAATCCGACGCTCGACGCGCGGCCGGGCAAGCTTGGCTATGCCGCCTTCGGGCGGGTGATCGGTGGGATGGACGTCGTCGGCCGCATCCTGGCCATGCCGACTGGCGGCGGGCGCGAAGAGATGCGCGGCCAGATGATCCTGAAGCGGGTCAGGATCCTGCGCGCCGAGCGGCTCGACGGGACGGCCAAGCCGACCGGGCGGCCCAAGCCGTGGCTGATCGACCTGCCGTGGCGGCGCGATTAGGGACGAAGCGTCCGTAATTTCACCTAAGCGATGCGTCATGACTTGCTGCGATGCAGCACAGTCGCCATATTGTTGCGATGGATACCGAGAAGGGGGCGGAGACAGCGCCCAACCCAACGCCGATCGTGCTGGAGGGGATCGTCAGGCAGAAATGCATGAACGCGATCTATAACCGCACGCGCATGGTGCTGGCGCCGCACATTCTCTACACGCGCGGCGGGTCGCTCTATGTCGACGCGCAGGTGGTGTCGCGCGACTTCGTGATCCCGCGCGAAGAGAAGTTCGGGACGTTCAAGGTGGACGGGCTCAAGAGCCTGGCGCTGACCGAACGCGATTTTGCGATCAGTCGGCTGTATCTGTCTGAGTCCGAGAAATATGCCGGGACGACGTTGATGGCGGTCGAGCCGCCGGGCGCGTCGATCTGAGCCTTACTCGGCCGATTTGACCGTGACCCACAGGTCTTCCTTTTCATCCAGCGACAATCCGACGAACGTGTCGCCCGCCTTGGCCTCCATCGCGCGGAAGCGGCGTTCGAATTTGGCGTTGGCGGCGCGCAGGGCGGCTTCGGGGTCGATGCCGAGCTTGCGTGACCAGTTGACGGTGGCGAAGAGCAGATCGCCGATTTCCTCGGCGCGGTGATCGTCGCTGGTCGCACTCTCGACCTCGGCCAGTTCCTCGTCGATCTTGGCCCGGGCATCCGCCGGGTCGGTCCAGTCGAAGCCGGTGCGAGCGGCGCGTTTCTGCAGTTTTTCGGCGCGGGTGAGGGCGGGGAGGCCGATCGCGACCCCGTCGAGCGCGCCGCTCGTCCCCTTGCTCCCCCGCTCTTCGGCCTTGATTTGTTCCCACAGGTGATGGCCGCCGCTTTCGGCGCCACGGAAGATATGCGGGTGGCGGCGCTCCATCTTGTCGCAGATGCCGGCGATGACGTCGGACAGGTCGAACGCGCCGAGTTCCTGCGCCATGCGGCTGTGGAAGATCACCTGGAGCAGCAGGTCACCGAGTTCGTCCTTGAGATCGGTCAGGTCGTCGCGCGCGATCGCGTCGGCGACCTCATAGGCTTCCTCGATCGTATAGGGCGCGATGGTCGCGAAGGTCTGGACGGTATCCCATTCGCATCCGGACACCGGATCGCGCAGCCGCGCCATGATCGCCATCAAGCGCTCGATACCGGGGGGCGTGATTTCGCAGTGATCCTGCGCGGGGGAGACCGCCTGCTCGCTCATCGCTTAAGTCCGATAATATACATTATGTTAAATTGGCGTCGCTATGTGGCTCGAGGATCAGGACGTTCCCCTCCACCCGCCACGATTTGAGCCGGGTCAGGAAATTCATCCCCAGCACGTCGAGATCCCCAAAACTCGGCGCGACGAACACGGTCAGGTCCTTTGTCGCGAGCGATCCCACCGCGACCCGCTCCGCCTGCGCGCGGCGGGCATCCACGGTTCCGTTGGCGGTTGACACCTGCACCGGCAGGCCGCGCACATATTCGATACCAGCAGCCTGCGCCGTGCTTTCGCTGATCGCACTGACGGTCGCGCCGCTATCGATCAGCATGCGACGTTCGATGCCGTTGATCGTTGCGCGCGCCCAGAAATGGCCGTCGGGCGACAAACGGATGCGGACGGTTTCGCCCGACGTGACCTGCGCCGGTTCGGACAGACCGACGCTGGTCGTGATCGCTTCCAGCTGGTCGCCGATGCGATCCTTATTGATCACGACGACATAGATCAGCGCAGCGATTGCCGCCCAGCCGATCACCGTCTTGACGATGAAGCCGAATTGCATGTTCCGCACGCTGAGCGAGCCCAGCACCAAGGCCAGGAACCCGACCAGTGAGACCAGTTGGATGATCTGCATTTCGGTCAAACGCGCAACTCCATGCCGTCATGGCCCGGCTCGACCCCGGCGGGCAGCTCGGCCTTCAGGGTCATATAGTCCATCGAGTGATCCATGTGCACCAGAACCGTGCTGCGCGCACGACATTGCTGCGCCCAGGCTAGCGTTTGCGCGAGATGCGGATGGGTCGGATGCGGCTCGCGGCGTAACGCGTCGGCGACCCACAGGTCGAGATCGCTATAAAGTGACGCCATTTCGTCGGTGAATATATTGAAATCAGTTGCATAGCCGACTGACTTGCCAGCATATTCGAAGCGCAGGCCGGCGCTGGTGATGCCGCCATGGGGCTGATCGACGGTGCGCACGACGATATCGCCGATCACCATGCCGTCGCGTAACGGCTCGATCGTGGCGGTTGGGCGGTAGGGCCCTCCCCCTTCGAAGACGTAGCGGAAGCGCTCGCGCAGCCGCTCCTGCGTCTTCCAGTCGGCGAGGCCGCGCACGGGAGCGCCGCGCAGGTGCATCAGCTGGCGCAGATCGTCGATGCCGTGGCAGTGATCGGCATGGTCGTGGGTCCAGATCACCGCGTCGAGATCTGCGACATCGGCGGCGATCAGCTGTTCGCGCAGGTCGGGGCTGGTATCGACCAGAATCCGGGTCGCTCCCGCCTCGACCAGGATCGACGCGCGGGTGCGACGATTGCGCGGATCGGTCGGGTCGCAGCTGCCCCAGTCGTTGCCGATGCGGGGGACGCCCGAAGACGTGCCTGAGCCGAGGATGCGGACCTTCACGGGGCCGCTGCGGTCTTTGCGAACAGCCGATGGAAGTTTTCGCGGGTCGACTCGGCTAGCTCCTCGGCATCCATGCCGCGCAGCTGGGCGAGAAAGCGGCACGTGTCGGCGACGAAGGCCGGCTCGCCGGTCTTGCCGCGGTGCGGGACGGGGGAGAGGAACGGGGCGTCGGTTTCGATCAGCAGCCGATCGAGCGGGAGGCGCGCGGCGGTTTCCTGAAGGTCACGGGCGTTCTTGAACGTCACGATCCCCGATATGGAGATATAAAAGCCCAATTCCAGTGCCTTGTCGGCGAATTCTCCACTCGCTGTGAAGCAGTGGATGACGCCGGGATAGGCGCCCTTCCCCATTTCCTCGGCCAGGATCGCGGCTGTGTCCGCCTCGGCATCGCGAGTGTGAACGATCAGTGGCAGGCCGGTTTCGCGGCTCGCGGCGATGTGCGCACGGAAGCTGGTCTGCTGCTGGGCGCGGTCGCTATGGTCGTAATAATAGTCGAGCCCGGTCTCACCGATGCCGACGACGCGCGGGTGCGTGGCGCGGGCGAGCAGCTTGGCGGTATCAATATGCGGGTGCTCGTCCGCCTCATGCGGGTGGATGCCGACGGTGGCCCAGACGTCGGCTTCACGCTCGGCGGTGGCCAGCACCTCATCCCATTCGCGCTCGCGCGTCGCGATGTTGAGCATTGCCACGACGCCGCTGTCACGGGCGCGGGCGAGCACTTCGGGCTGCTGCTCGGCCAGTCCCTTATAGTTGAGGTGGCAATGGCTGTCGGCGAGCTTCATGCGGTGGGTTCCTCCGCCAGCACGAGGCGCGGGAATACGCCGGTCGGCGGATCGAGGCGGAAGCCTGACGCCACGGCGTCTTCATACCAGCCCTTGTTGTCGAGCGCCGCATGGTCGCGTGCGCTTTGCCCGAGCTGGTCGAGGATCTTGCCGGCGCTTTCGGGGATTACCGGCAGGACCAGGATCGCCAGATCGCGGATCGCGCGGACCAGCGTGCCGAGCACAGCGTGCATCCGTTCCGGATCGGTCTTGCGCAGCGTCCAAGGGGCCTGGACGTCGATATACTGGTTGCAGGCGAACACCGCGCGCATCCACGCCTCCAGCCCCTGGTTGAGCGCGAGGCTGTCGAAGGCGGTGCGGAACTCGCGGCCGGCCTCGTCGATCGTCGTGAGCAATTCGGCATCGGCGGGATCGCTACGGCCCGATTCAGGCAGCGCGCCTTCGAGGTTCTTGGCGATGAACGACAGCGTCCGCTGGGCGAGATTGCCGAAGCTGTTCGCCAGATCGGCATTCGCGCGGGTCACGATCGCCTCATCGCTGAAGCTGCCGTCATTGCCGAAGGCCACCTCGCGCAACAGGAAATAGCGCAACGCGTCGACGCCATAGAGCCGCGTCAGCTCCATCGGATCGGCGACATTGCCGGTCGATTTCGACATCTTCTCACCCCGGTTGAGGATGAAGCCGTGCGCGAAAACCTGTTGGGGCAGCGGCAGATCGGCCGACATCAGGAAGGCGGGCCAGTAGACCGCGTGGAAGCGCGTGATGTCCTTGCCGATCAGGTGCAGGTTCGCCGGCCAGTAGCGCGCCAGATCGCTCCCAGCATCGGGATAGCCGGTGCCGGTAAGATAGTTGGTCAGCGCGTCGACCCAGACATACATGACATGGCCGGGCGAGTTCGGCACCGGCACGCCCCAGTCGAAGCTGGTGCGCGATACCGACAGGTCGACCAGCCCGCCCTCGACGAACTTGACGACCTCGTTGCGCGAGCGCTCGGGGCGGATGAAGTCGGGATTGGCGGCGTAGAGGTCGAGCAACGGCTGCTGATATTTGGACAGGCGGAAGAACCAGGTTTCCTCGGCGGTCCATTCGACGGGCGTCCCCTGCGGCGACAGCTTGACGCCGCCCTCCCCTTCGGTCAGCTCCTTCTCTTCGTAAAAGGCTTCGTCCCGGACCGAATACCAGCCCTCGTAGCGATCGAGATACAGGTCGCCCTTGGCCTCCATCGCGGCCCAGATGGCTTGGCTCGCGGCATAGTGATCGGGATCGACGGTGCGGATGAAGCGATCATATGAAATATTCAGATCGCGCGCCATGTCGCTGAAATAGGCTGACATTTCGTCCGCGAGTTGACGCGGCGTGAGGTCGCGCGCGCGTGCGGTCTGGGCGATCTTCAGGCCATGTTCGTCGGTGCCGGTCTGAAAGCGCACGTCGCGCCCGGCCTGACGCTGGAACCGCGCAATCGCGTCGGCGGCGATCATCTCATAGGCGTGGCCGATATGCGGCTTGCCATTGGGGTAGTGGATCGCGGTGGTGATGTAGTAAGGTTCGGACATGGGGGCGCTCTAGCGGCTTCTGCGTTGCGGCGAAAGCAGTCAGCGCTTCGCCAGACGCGCGAGAATGCCGCCCATTTCGAACACCGTCGCCTGCGCATCAAGCGACTGTGCGAGCGCCACCGGGCCGAGTTGCGACGCGGCTTCATACACCGCAATTGCCTCTGCCAGCGCTGCGCCATGCCGTCCACGTGCTTCGGCGAGCGCGAAGGCGGGGACGCGGGCGAGGAAGGCTTCGTAGCGAGGCTGTGCCGCCTTGGACCCGAGCGTGCGGGCGAGGCGGGCGCGGATGGCGTTGTCGGGGTCGCCGCGCGCCGCGATCGCCGCCATTTCGCTGTCGATCGAAGCGAGGTCGAGCCCGGCGAAGCTGAGTGCACGACCGGGCGACCCCTGCCCCGCGCGGACCAGCGCTTCAACCTCCGCCGCGCTTGCCTCGGGCAGCGCTGCGCGAACGGCGGCGGCAACTTCGCTGTCGGGCAGCGGGTCGAAGCGGAGCACGCGGCAGCGCGAGCGGATCGTCGGGAGGAGCCGTCCCGGCGAATGGCTGACCAGGAGGAAGATCGTTCCCGCAGGTGGCTCTTCGAGATTCTTGAGCAGCGCGTTGGCGGCCCCCGGGCGTTCGACATCGTCAATCGCGTCGATCACGATGACGCGGCGGCTCGACATGCTCGGCTTGGTCGCGAACATCGGGTTCAGCGCACGGATCTGGGCGATGTTGATCGACCGCGCGATATTCTCGCCGGGCTTGTCGGGGTCCTTGGGCAGGCGCACCAGCGCGCGATAATCGGGGTGCGCGCCGGACTCGATCAGCTTGCGGGTCGGGTTGTCTTCGGGAAGGTCGAAGCCGTCCGAGGGCGCAATCTGCCCCGCCCCCTCAGCCAGCAGCCGCGCGGCGGCGGCGCGGGCGAAGGTCGCTTTGCCCAGCCCTTCGGCACCCGCGATGAGCCAAGCGTGATGCAGCTGCCCGCTCGACATGGCGGCGCGAAACGCGGCCTTTGCCGCGGCATTGGGGCCGGTTGACGTCATGGTAGCAGGTCGGCCAGCGCGTCCATCAGTGACGCCGTGACGTCATCCATGCTGCCCGAGGCATCGACCAGCCGCACCCGATCCGGCTCGGCCGCGGCGATGCGGCGGAACTGTGCGGCGACGGCGGCGTGGAAGTCCGGCCCGCGCGCGCCGAAGCGGTCGGCGGCCCCGCCGTCGCGCTCCAGCGATCGGGCATGGCCCGCGCCATCGGGCAGGTCGAGCACAAGCGTGCGGTCAGGCAACAGCCCGCGCGACCCGAAGCCGTGCAGCGCCAGGATCGCGGCGTCGTCGATGTCCTGCGCGCCCTGATAAGCGCGGGTGGAATCGACATAACGATCGCACACGACCCAGCTGCCCGCCTCGACCGCCGGGCGGATCAGCTTTTCGACATGGTCGGCGCGCGCGGCGGCGAACAGCAGAGTTTCGGTGTGTGCGCTCCAACGGGTGACCGCGCCCTGCATCAACAGGCCGCGGATCGCCTCTGCCCCCTCGGTCCCGCCGGGTTCGCGGGTGAGCACGACATGGATGCCGCGCGCCTCAAGCGCGGCGGCGAGCCGCTTGGCCTGGGTCGACTTGCCCGCGCCCTCCCCGCCTTCGAGGCTGAGGAAGACGCCCCTCACGCGCCGAACAGCGACAGCAGGCCGGCCCAGATGCGGCCGAAGAAGCCGGCCTCACCGACATCGGCGGCGGCGACCAGCGGCAGGCGCTGTTCGGGCAAGCCCGGCGAAGTGACGACGAGGTCGGCGATATGCTGGCCCGCCTTGATCGGCGCCTTGATCGGCCCCTGATAGACCACGGTCGCGCGCAAATTGGGGTTGGCTCCCGACGGGATCGCGATGGCGAGATCGCGCGGGGCAACGAGGCCGACCTGCGACGCATCGCCCAGCTGGACATCGGCCTGCTCGACCGTGCGACCCTTGCTCACCAGCTTGCGCGAGGACCAGGCGCGGAAGCCCCAGTCCATGAACTTGACCGATTCCTCGATCCGCGCATTGAAACTGTTCAGCCCGGCAACGACCATGACGAGACGGCGGCCATTCTGCTCGGCCGAACCGGTGAAGCCGTAACCGGCCTCTTCGGTATGGCCGGTCTTCAGGCCATCCGCCCCGCGCACGCGACCCAGTAGCGGGTCGCGGTTTGCCTGCGTGATCGGCGCACCGCCCAGCGTGGTGCCGTAGGTGAAGCTCTCCTTGGAATAGAAGCGCTTGTAGAGATCGGCGTGGTTGGTGATCGTCAGCTTGGCGAGCTTTGCCAGGTCGCGGGCGGTCACCACGGTGCGGCCCTCATCGGGCCAGCCGTTCGAGGTGCCGAAACGGCTGGCGTTGAGGCCGATCTCCCTGGCCTTCTGGTTCATCAGATTGACGAAGGCTTCTTCGGTCCCGGCGATATGCTCGGCGAGCACGACGCAGGCGTCATTGCCCGACACCACGACGATACCGTTGAGCAGGTTTTCGACGCTGACCTTCGAACCCGGCGACAGGAACATGGTCGAACCCGCTGAAGGGCCATGCCATTTACGCCATGTCTCCGGACGGACATCGGCCATGTCGGACAGTTTGAGCTTGCCCTGCTTGATCAGGTCGAACGCGACATAGGCGGTCATCATCTTGGCCATCGACGCCGGCGGCATCGGGCGGTCGGCGTCCTTGGCATAGAGCACCGCGCCCGACGACAGATCCTCAAGATAGGCAACCGGGGCGGCCGTCTCGAACGGGGGCGTCTGCGCCGTGGCGGGCGCGAGCGCGAGGGAGACGGCAGTGGCGGCGAGGATCAGCTTCTTCATGGGGATCATGGGGTCCGCAGGTTTGAGGGTTCAGGGAATCGAGACGATACGCGCATCGCCATAACCGCGCCGCGCGACATCCGCACGCGCGCGTTCGGCAGCGCTGGTGTTGGAATAGGGGCCGATCTGCACGCGGTAGACGCCGCCACCGGGTCGGACAATGCCGCCCAGTTCATCGGCGAGCGCGCGGGCGCGGGCAGCGCTGGAGAGTGCGGCGACCTGCACGAACAGGCCGCGCGTTGCGGCCTGTGTGGGGCGCGGGGTTGGGCGTGTCGCCGGGCGAGTCGGGCGTTCCGCCGGGGTTGCGAGGGGTTCGCGCGGGGTATCGCCAAGGCGGCGGCGCAATCCCGCAAGCAACGCTGGCGGGGCATCGGCGCGCATCGGCGCAGCCTGGCCGGCGGCGAGCAGGGTCGCATCCTGACCGGTCACGGTAACGCGGCGGACGCGGACGGGCGGATTGCCGCTGACGCCCAGCTGACGCGCCGCCCCGCCCGACAGCTCGATGAGGCCATTCCCCTGCCCACGGATCAGGATCAGGATCGTCTTGCCGCTGTCGAGCGCTGTCACCTCGGCATGGCTGCCCTGCGGCAGTACACCGCTGAGCGCGAACACGCCCTCCCCTGCGCCCGCATAGCCGGCATAGCCGACGCGGTCATAGCGTTCCTCGCCGGGGCGCAGGCGCGAGCTGCCTTGCGGGCCCTCGCCGGTCGCGGGGCTACCTTCGGGCGCGCCATAGCCTGCGCCGGGGCCAGCCGGAGCCTCAACCTGCGGCGCGGCGGGTGCCGGCGGCAGTTCCTCCAGATCATCGCCCCCGCCAAATCCGCACCCGCCAAGCAACGCGGCCATGGCGATGACCCTAATGTTCGACTTCATCGGCCAGCAGCCCCACCGAAAGCGCATAGAAATTCGAGCAATTATAATCGAGGATCACGCGGTAATTGCCGGTGAGCAGATAGGCGGTCTTGCCCGGCCCGTCCGGCTCCAGCAGCGTCGCCTGAATATGGTCGGCCGGCCAGCTGCCCGATTGCGGCACGATGCCGAGCGCGCGCCATTCGGCCATGCTGCGCCATTGCGAATGCCGCTCGAACACCCGCGTGCAGCGCGTCGGGACGGTGCGGTTGACCAGCGACGCGCGATCAAGGCTAGCGGGCACATTGACCGCGACGCCCCAGGGCTGGCCTGGGCGCCAGCCCGCCGCGACGAAGTAATTGGCAATCGACGCCAGCGTATCCGCCTCGTTCGACCAGATGTTCGCGACTCCGTCGCCGTCACCGTCGCGGGCCAGACGCAGATAAACCGACGGGAGGAACTGCGGATAACCGAACGCGCCGGCCCAACTGCCCTTGAGCTGTTCGCGCGGGACGCCGCGATTGACCATCTTCATCGTCGCGATGAACTCGCCCGCGAACAGGTTGCGGCGGCGCCCTTCATAGGCGAGCGTGGCGAGGCTGGGCGGAAGGTCGAACCCGCCAGTATAGGCGCCGTAATTGGTCTCATGGCCGAAGATCGCGACCATGATCGATTCGGGAACGCCGGTCTCGCGCTCGACCCGCTCCAGCTTCGATCGCAGGCGGCGATAGGTTTCGCGCCCGCGATTGATCCGCGCGGCGTCGACATGGCGCGCCTTGTACGGCGCGAAATTGGGGATCGGGCCGGTCGAGGTGCCACCCGGCTGGTCGCGGTCGAGTTCGACCACGCGCGGATTATAGGTCAGCGAAGGCAGCACCGCATCGAGCGTCCGCGCGCTCACGCCCTCGCGCAGCGCCTGTTCGCGCAGCGGGCCGTTGATATAGGCCTGAAACCCCGCCTCATCCTGCGCCACCGCAGGCGCGCCGCCGACGCCGAGCGCCAGAACCGCCGTTCCGACCAAGATGAAGCGCCGTACATGGCCTGTGAAATTCCGCATGGGCCATTCTCTGCCACAGGGCGCGGCGGGCATGAACCCCCTTGGCAGCGGAATTTGCGCCCTCTTGCGGAAAACACGCCGAACAGCCTAAGGCGCAAGCCGCGCGGAAGGGTGGCCGAGTGGTTTAAGGCAGCGGTCTTGAAAACCGCCGTAGGTGCAAGCCTACCGTGGGTTCGAATCCCACCCCTTCCGCCAATTTCCACATTAAGCGACTGATATTGCGGGGAAATATCTTTCGCAGAGATTTCGGTCCCACTGTCGGTCCCATTTTCATTCTGGCTGAAATTTGGTTTCGGCGAGATGTCTCGCATGTTTCGGCTCATGGGCCGCAATCCGACGGACGGCTCATAGACGCCAACCATGGTCGCTCGCGCCCAGCGAGCTTTGCGGTCGGCTTTAGAAGGAAAATTCGAGACCGATCAGTGGGGCGTGGCCGACCGTGTCGGTGCCCCCCTTCTCGAAATCCTGCTGGCGCAGATAGGCCGCGCTGACCGACAGGCGATCGCTAATGCGATAGGCAACGCCCAACTGCGACCGGAGTCCGGTCACCCCTTCGTCTCCATCAATGCTCGTGCTCCGCAGTGTGACAAACAGCTCCGCGTCGCTCTTCAATGCCCATTTTGCGGCGTCGTCCAAAGGCACGGACACGCCCAGCCGTGGACGGAGCCGCAAGCCCATCCGGTCGGCATTATCGACGAAGCGCTGCTCGACCCTCAGGCGGGTGCGCAGAATGCCATGGCTGGTCGATAGCTGCTGGATCAGCCGGGTTTCATCTCGCCCACCGTCGTTGATGCGGCGTTCGAACGCGGCGCTCAACGTGACGTTGCCGGCCACCTTCTGATTGAGCCACAGCCGGCCGAAATAGGTGTCGACGCGACCGTCCCCGGCGTCGCGCAATCGCTGCGCCGTTTCGATCTCCAGGCCGGTATTGTCGTCAAGGTCGACGCTGACCGACGGATTGAGCCAGAACTCGAACCCGTCATCATTCTGCGCCAGCGCGGGCGCGGGGAGTGCGGCGATCGCACCGGCGACAAGGAAGGCAATAAATCGTGGCACGCGTAACTCCATGTCCGAATGAGGGTGGGCAGGTCAGACCGCGACCGGGGAAGGCATCGCCAGCAATGTCGCGACATAGGCCGCATAGGCGGTCACCAGCAGCGCCCCGGCGAGGCGCCCGAAGCGTCGCCATGCGATCGCGACGACCAGAATGATGAACGCGGTCGCAAGCGCGACGCCCAGGTCGAGCGGAAACAGGTCGGGCGGCACGCCAGCCGGGCTCAACAGCATCGTCGCGCCCCCGATGCCGAGAATATTGTAGATGTTGGAACCGACGACGTTGCCAAAGGCGATCTCGCCCTCGCCCCGTCGCGCCGCAACGACCGATGTGACGAGTTCGGGTAGCGAGGTGCCGATCGCCACGATGGTCAGCCCGATGATCGTTTCGCTCAGTCCGGCGATCGTGGCGACGTCGATCGCGCCGGTGACGAGGAAGCGTGCACCGGCCATCAGCATTGCCAGTCCGACGATGAGCAAGGCGACCGCCCGCCACCAGCCGCCTTCGGTCCGGTGCAGCTGGCGGTCGGTCATCTCCAGCGCCTGCTGACGGTCATAGGCTGCCGTATGGACCGCTTCGGGCACCACCACGCGCTCGTCGCGATAACAGCGCGCAATGTACGCGATTAGCGCCGCCAGCATGGCAACACCGATCCAGGCGCCGTGCCATCCGGACCAGCCGAGCGCGACGAGCAGCCCTGTGGCGGCAAGACAAACGCCGGTATCGCGCAGCAGACTTCCGCCACGCAGGACGACCGGCGTGATCAGCGCCGCGAGGCCGAGAATGACCAGCGTGTTGACGATGTTCGATCCGACGATGTTGCCCCATGCGATCGACGGCGACCCTGCCAGCGCGGCCTCGACACTGGTCATGAGTTCGGGCGTCGACGTCCCGAAGCCGACGATGACCAAGCCGACGATCAATGGGGTCACGCCTGCCTTCTCGGCGAGCCGGACGGCACCGCGCACCAACAGCTCGCCGCCCAGGAGCAGCGCGACCAGGCCGCCGACAAGCAGGGCGATGGTTTCGGTCATGGGCGTGGTTTCACCGACAGGGTCGCGCGCAGCGAGAGGGCACCAATGTGGCGCGAGATCGCCCCCGTCCCGACCGGACCCACTGCCGCGCGGCCTGCCGATGGATCAGAAGCGGTAGGAAAGGCCGGCACTGATCACCCAGGGGTTGAGGTCATGCTCGCTCTGCAGCGCGACCGCGTTGCCGGCCCGAAAGGTCGCGGTGGTTCCAACGAAATAGCGTTTCGCGTCGAGCGACAGGCCAAGCCCGCGGTCGTTGAGCGCGATGTCCACCCCGCCCTGGACCAGGAACCCGAATTCGTCCGACAGGTCCACGTCGGTCGCGCCAAGCGTGGCCGCGTCGGCACCCACGCCTTCGCTGAAGATGAAGAAATGGGTTACGCCCGCACCGACATACGGCTTGATACCGCCACCCAGGCCGACATGATATTTGGCCGTAAGGCTGGCGGGCAGGATGATCGCGTCGTCGATCAGATCGGCACCTGCAAGCGCCCCGGCACCGCGCACATCATGCGGAGTCACGCAGCAGATCGTCTCGATCGAGACGTTCGGCGTGACGAAATACTCGATCGCCACGGTCGGGATCACCGAATCGGACGCCTCGGTCTGCGACCCGGCGGGCAGGCCAATCCCGTCGCTGACGACTCGCGTGATGGCACCGTCGGGCAGAACGGCGGTCAGGAAGCCCTTGATCTGGATATCGCCCGCTTCCTGGGCGGATGCCGGGGCCACTGCCGCGACCGCGAGTGCAGCACCGGCCAGCGGCAGGATACGCTTCAACATGGATACAAATCCTTCCGGAATGCACGCCACCGGCGTTCGATTCAGCGCGGGCGTGTCAGTAATGGGGGTGGTCCGGCCCGTTGCGCGGCAACCCAAGACAGGGGAAGGCTGCAGCGCGAGCGAGCCGGACCGGGGGGGCTCAGTTCGCCTGATAGGGCAGCGACGAATGGTGCAGGACGATGCGCAGCTTGCCGTCGTTGCCGCGGCTATAACCCCAGGTCTTGTCGACCGTGGTGCGGTTGCCCTTGGCATCGATCACCGTGACATTGCCCATCGAGATCGCGGTATTGCCCTTGAGCAGGATGGCGGCATTGTCGATCTCGAAGGAGCGCCAGCCCTTGATCGCGAAGCCGCTGTCGCCCTTGAACCGCGGGTTCCCGCCGACGAAATAGGCGATCGCTCCTTCACGTTCCGTCCGGAAGGTCTGGGGCGCGGCGGCCAGCGTTGGTTTGAACAGGACCGGGCCCATCTGGTAGCCATAGGCGCTGTCGACGACCTGCTCGGCCAGTTGCTTGGCGGCGGCAAAGCCCTTGGTGTCATATTCGGTGGCAATGGCGACGAGCGCATTGCCCCATGCCTGCTGGGCGGCGCGGACTTCAGCTTCGGTAATCGGAGCCTGCGCTGCGGCGGTCATGGACGATGCGCCCTTTGCGGCCGGTTCATTGGCGAGCGCCGGGGTGCCGATCAGGGCAGCCGGAAGGGCCGCAGCGAACGCCAGAGTCTTGAGGTTGAAGGTCTTCATCATCGGGTTCCTTTCGGATCATCGTCGCGAGGGCCGATCCGCAAGGCGAGATATTCAGCCCTGCGGTTGGTCCGTATCCGTGAAATAGCCCGACGCCGGTCCGCCCAAATCCGCCGCATGGCGGGCCTTCCGGCCTAGGCCGGATGGCCTATGCGTTTTTCGGAGGGGGATGTATCTGGACGGGGTGCACAGTCGTTCCTCGCCCTTGCCGATCCAGATCGGCACCGTTGCGGAGATGCGCGATCTCTATCGCGCCGCCGAAGCGCGCGCGGCACGGATGCGCCTGCTCACCGTGAGTGGGCAGGAACTGGCCGACGCCGACCCCACCAACATCGCCGAGCGTCTGGTCCGATCTGCCGACCGCCTCGCCTTTTTTCTCGGCAGCCGCGATGCCCAGGTGATCGAGGGCGATGGCGCAGAGGGCATTGCCATTGTCGCCCCCGGTCCGGCGCGCAAACCCGTGGCACGATTCCGCGTCGACGGAATCGCAAGCCTCGACGCGATTGAGGATATCGAAGACCGGGAAGCAGTGGCGATGCATCTCGAACTGCTGGGCGCGACCATCGACCGCATCCAGCGCGAGCGTGAACGTGGCGCCCTGCTGGCTACCCTGCGGGAGCGCGAGCAGCGGCTCGAGCACATGGTCGGCCGGATGTTCTCGGCACAGGAAGAAGAGCGCCGTCGGGTCTCGCAGGAGCTGCACGACGGGGTTGCACAGACCGCCACGGCATTGGCGCGGATTCTGGAAGGCGTCGGCGAAGGCCAAACCGAAGCGCTTCCCGCTGCGGAGCGGGATCGGCTCGCGGGGATCGCGCGCGCGCTCGTGCGCGAACTGCGCGCGGTCATCGGCGGCTTGCGCCCGACCCTGCTGGACGATCTCGGTCTGCAGGCTGCGCTACGTTCTCTGGCGGACGGCCTTGAAGAGGACGGGTATCAGGTTTCCTTCTGCATGACCGACGATGCGTCGCGGCTGTCTCCGACCGTCGAGATCGCCCTGTTCCGGGTTGCTCAGGAAGCGATTGCCAATGTCCGCAAGCATGCCGGCGGTCCCTGTGCCGTCGCCATCGCGCTTCGGATCGAGACCGGGCACCTGCGCTTGCAGATCCGCGACAGCGGCCGTGGGCCGAGCGATCGCCTGGACGCTGGCGCAGGAGCCAGGCCGACCGGTCGCCATGTCGGCATCGACGTCATGCATGAACGAATGAGCGCAATCGGTGGGCACCTCGAATGGTCGGCAGGCGCCGACGGTGGCGTGACCGTTACCGCGCATCTGCCGGAATCCGCCTGACCGTGGCCGGTCCGCGAATCCTGATCGTCGACGACCACCAGTTGGCGCGTGAGGGGCTGCGCGCCGTGCTGGCCCAGAGCGGTGTCGACGTCGTCGGCGTCGCGTCCAGCGGGGAGGAGGCGATCGATCAGGTGCGTTTGCTTCATCCCGACGTCGTCCTGATGGATGTGCGTCTTGGCAGCGGGATCGACGGGCTGGAAGCGACCCGCCGGATCGCCGCGCTCGACACCGCGACTCGGATCCTGATGCTCACCTTGCACGACATGCCGGCCTATGTGCGCGAGGCGCTCGCGGCGGGTGCGGCCGGCTATGTGCTCAAGGACACCGCGATCGGCGACCTGATCGCCGCGATCGATCAGGTGATGGCGGGCAACTCTGCGGTCCCACTGGCTCTGGTCAATGCCGCGATGCGGGCGCCTGCGCTACCGCAGCGCGATGCCGACATCTCGCGCGTGCTCACGTCACGCGAACAGGAGGTGGTGGCATTGGTGGCCCGCGGGCTCACCAACAAGGAGATTGCGCGGGAGCTGGCGATCAGCCCGGCGACGGTCAAGGCGCATGTCGAGCGTGTCATCGGCAAGCTTGGCGTCGCCGACCGCACACAAGCCGCCGTGCTGGCGGCGCAGATGCGCCCGGCAGGGCTGTAGAGCGCAATGGCACCAGCCCCGGCCAAGCCGTTACTGCGCTTCTGGAGCAACCGTCCGCTCGCGCTGAAGGGGCTGGTGGTGGTCGCGCTGCCGCTGGCCATCCTGCTCGTTGCGCTGATTTCGCTCTATCTTGCCAGCAACGCCGAAAAGCGCGCCGAGGACGATGTCCGCCGCGCGTTCGCCATTCAGCGCGACACCTATCAGGTTCACGCCCTGCTGGCCGAAGCGGCGGCCGGCGTACGCGGCTTTGCGCTGACGCGAGAGGAACGCTTCCTGGCGCCGTACCGCAAGGCAGAGGCGGAGATTCCGGTCACGATGGAGCGGCTCGATGCGGCGATCCGCGACCCGATCGTGCGGCGCGATTTCCAGAATCTCAGCGACCTGACCGCGCGCAAACGCGACGGCCTGCGGCAGATCGTCGCTTTGACCGGTCCGGCGCGCACCGGCCCCGGCGCTGCAGCGTTGACCGATGCGCTCGGGTCCAACAAGTCCGTGTTGGACAGGATGCGTGAAGCGATCGACGCCATTCAGCGGCGCGAGGCGGTCCTGCTCGAACAGCGCCAGAAGCGCGTCGAACTGGTGCGCCGACAGTTCCTGACGCTTACCGCGATCAGCGCGCTGGTGGGGTTGCTTGGCAGTCTTGCGGCCGTATACCTTTTCTCCACGGGCATTGTCCGCCGGGTCCGCGCGCTTGAGGACAATGCCGAGAGCCTCGCGCGGGGCGAACCGCTCACTGCCCTGCCAGAGGAAACCGACGAAGTCGGCCGTCTGGCCGAACGCCTGGTCCGCGCCAGCGCCCTGTTGCGCGCGCGCGAACAGGATCTGGTCGAGAGCGAGGAACGGTTCCGCCTCGTGGTCGAGCGGGTCCGCGACTATGGCATCTTCGCGCTCGATCCCGATGGCGTGGTGGCCAGCTGGAACCTGGGGGCCGAGCGCATCAAGGGCTGGAGCGCCAAGGAGATACTGGGCCAGCATTTCAGCCGCTTCTATCCGTCCGAAACCCGCGCGTTCCTGCCGGCACACATGCTTGAACGGGCGCGGCGCGAAGGATCGGCAGAGGACGAAGGCTGGCGGGTTCGCAAGGATGGTTCGCGCTTCTGGGCGAATGTCGTCATCACCGCGCTGCGCGATGCCACCGGCACGCTGCGGGGCTTTGCCAAAGTCACCCGCGACATGACAGAACGTCGCGCGGTCGAGGATGCGCTGCGCCGCGCGCGCGAGGAAGCGATTGCGGCGAGCCTGGCCAAGAGCGAGTTCCTCTCACGAACCAGCCACGAGCTGCGCACGCCGATGAACGCAATTCTCGGCTTCGGGCAGTTGCTGGAGATCGACGCCGATGAATTTCCCGAGCGACACAAGGCGGCGATCACCCAGATCACCAAGGCCGGGCGTCATCTGCTGTCGCTGATCAACGATCTGCTCGACATTTCCAGCATCGAGGCCGGCAGCACGGAATTGCAGATCGAACCCGTGGTCATCGCCGATCTGCTGGCCGAGGTGCACCAACTCGCCGCACCGCTCGTCGCGAATGCCGGGCTGGAATTCCGGCTCGAGCAACCCGCAGCGGCGATGACGGCCAGCGCCGACCGGCGACGCGTGGTTCAGGTCATGCTGAACCTCATCGCCAATGCCGCCAAATATGCGGCATCGGGGAATTTTGTGAGCCTTGCCTGCAGCGCCGAACATGGGTGGATACGGATCCAGGTGGAGGACGACGGGCCGGGTATCCGTCCGGGAGAAACGTCGCGTCTCTTTACGGCATTCGATCGCCTGGGGCAGCAGGATCGCAGCAGGATCGAGGGCACCGGCCTGGGGCTGGCGCTGTCGAAAAGTCTTGTCGAATCGATGGGTGGCAAGATCGGCTACCAGGCGCTGCCCCGGGGATCGCGTTTCTGGTTCACGCTTCCAGCCAAATCCTGAACGATTGCCCCCAATGTCATCGACGCTGACGCGCTAATGAAAAGGCCAAGATCATGCCCTCTCGCCTAATCGAAACCGCTGAAATCCTGTCGCGGCGCATTCTCGCGATCGATGACGAAGAGGCAAATGTGCTGTTGCTGCGCAGCGTGCTCGAGCGGGAGGGCTATCGCGACATCCACACCCTGACCGACCCGACCGCGGCGGCCGCGGCCTATTCCGATCTGGCACCAGACATCGTCCTGCTTGACCTGATGATGCCTCAGGTTGACGGCTTCCAGTTGCTTGAGGCCTTTGCGCGTCACGACCGGGCTGACGAGTATCGCCCGATCCTGGTGCTAACCGCCGACACCACCCTTCATGCGCGCCGGAGGGCTTTGGCGCTAGGCGCGAAGGACTTCGTCTCGAAGCCGTTCGACGTCATCGAGGTGGCGCTGAGAATCAGCAACTTGCTCGAAACGCGGATTCTGTATGAGCGGATTAAAGGTCAATGAAGGGTTGTCCGGAGTTGGGCCGTCACCAGCCTTTCCGCTTTTGGGAGCGGCAGTGGGGAAAGCCGACGCAGGACAGCCGATCGCGCCAGAACTCCGTTCTGAACAACACGACCGTCTTCCGCCCGCTTCTACGGCTATGGCATCAAAGCCAACACCGATTGGAAGAAGACGCTCGGCTCCGAATGGCGGCAGTATGAGAAGACCTTTCCCAATCTTCAGAAGTCGAAGATCGATATCGTCAGCCTGGAGTCTCAGTGCTCGGGCGTGCCGATGGACCTGATCGAGCTCATTCGCGGCAAGAAGGTGATGGTCGGGGCGATCGACGTGGCAACCGACATGGTCGAGATGCCGGAGGAGGTAGCCCACCCCTTCCGCCAGCTGGCCGCTTCGGACCGAGCCCGCAGATCGGCGGAGCCTTTCCGGCCCCACCAACCTTACAAACCGGCATCCTAGTCCGGATTGACCGGATATTCGCCCTCGCTGCAAATATAATAGCCCATCACCAGATAGGGCTGAAGATTGGGGTGCGGTTCGACGGATTGTGCGGCCGTGCCGTAAGCGACCGAAACATTCATCCCCAATTGGGTCTTGTCGCTCGCGCTCAACGGCGGCGTATCAAACGCGGCAATGGTCTTGGCCGCGCTGGTCATCGCCCGGCTCAACAGTGAAGCCCCAACCCCGTTGGTTGCGCCCGCGACGCTCGTCATGCCCGTTATCGATGCCCCGGACAGCTTGGCATTGAATTGGTGGTTGTGCGACGGGGCCTGTGCGCTGGTCAGGGTCACCGTTTCCTGCCCCACCTTTGCGGCAAACACGAATGGCTGGCTTGTCGGGGAGGACGCGCCGGCGTTCACCGGTATACGTCCGTTCAAATTGGGGAGATTGAAGTAATTCCGGCCATCGCCACCAAACCGGTTGCTCAACAGCGCGTACAGCGGCTCGTTACCACGGATGGTCACTTGCTGACCATTGCATGCCAACCACCCGATCGGCGCATAGCCATAGGGAAACATGCGAATTTCACCAATAAATGCGTCTGCCATGACGGCCTCCCGAAGCTCAGTTAATTGGCGTAATCTGGGTACAGCCCCTGGACGGCGATCGCGTAGGACAGCACCAGGCTCGGCTGGACGTTGGGATGCGGTTGGTTCCCGCCGCCGGCGACCATGACCGTTTCGGCGTTCGTTTGCAGAACGGTGCCGGCTTGCGTCTGGTTGCAATAATAATAATTCCCGTTGACGTCACCGGGGGCCAAGTTGGCGCCCGGCGTCAGGCTGGACGCGCTTGTCTTGGTCACGGACACGGTATGGGAATGCGGCGGCACGGTCGCGGATGTCAGCTGCACCTGTTCGACCCCCGCCTTGGTCCCCAGCGCATAGGTCGATCCGCCCGGCAGCGTGCCATAGTGTACCGGCGTGCGACCGCGCAGATCGGGAAGGTTGAAGGTGTTGACGCCGTCACCGCCATAGGTGGTGCCGATCAGCGCGAACAACGCCTGATACTCTGACACGCGCAACGAACGGCCGTCGCACGGCATGAAATTGGCGGGTGCATATTGGTTGAAAGCGAACAGGCGAATCTCGCCGACAAAATATTCTGCCATGGGTTCCTCCACGGATGAGGGGAGACGACGTCAGTTGCGCGATGGCCACAGGCCTTGGGTCGCGATGCAGATCTGCAGGCCCAGAACCGGCTGGCGATTTTCATGCGGACCGCCGCCGCCCGATTGCGTGATCGTCGAACTATGCAGCGGCACCCAGTTGGCGTCGGTGGGTGATGTGGGCGCGGGCGCAAACAGGCTGAACGGCTGTGCCGCCGCGGTTGCCGTTGCGACTCCGATATAGTTGCCCGCTGGTGCCTGAGCCGTTGTCGTGGTCGACCGTGACGCGACGATCGCGTGGATGTGCGGCGGTGTTTGCGCCGCGGTCAGGGTGACCGTTTCAGCCCCTCCGGTTTTGCCGAGCTGGAACATGGTTGCGCCCGGATCAGCTTGCCCGGTGCCAATGGCCACGCGTCCGCGCAGATCGGGCAGTGCGAAATTGACCTTCCCATCCCCGCCGAAGGTGTTGCGGATCAACGCGAATAGCGCCTGATATTGCTGAGCCGTCAGCAGCTGGCCATTGCAAGGCAGCCAGCCCCGCGGAACGCCTCCGAACGCAAAAACCCGCAACTCACCCAAGAAGTTATCTGTCATTACACTCTCCTCCGACCGATGGGGTTCGACATGTTCCGGATAAACGAGGCGTATTACAGGCCTGTTCAGGTAAGCGGTTGATGTGCTTTAATATGTTCAGTTCAAAATAGCTGACATTGCATCAGCCCGAGCGGAATCGCCGCGTTCGTTTGACTTTACTCGGACGCCGATTGACCAGAATCTTCGAAAAGTTCCGGACACAGGTTTGATGTGAACGCGAGCTCGGTGCGAGTATGAGCATGCAGCTCAGTTTTTGCCAAGCGCTTTCACGGGCATGAATTGATCCGTGCCTGACCTGATCTTGCTAGGCGACCGATTTACTACGCACAGCGCAATAGTGCCGACCAGTCGTTCGGCTGTTTGCCCATAGACGGGCCGTACAAAGTTAAGCGACGCGCATGCAGCGGTCGCTGAGGGATAGCTTCGATTTGGATGCGAAATAGCGCTGTATGGCGCAGTATGGACCCGCAAAAATGCGCGCGGGGCCTCAGCCCCGCCCGATCAACCGCATCGCGATCCGGTCTGCCACCGCGCTCGCCGGATCGCCGGTGCGGTCGCTTTCGTCCCAGACTTCGTTCAACCGATCGGGGATGCGCGCGATGCGTGCTTCGACCTCGGCGCGGTCGCCTTGTCCGAGATATTCCAGGCCGACATTGATGATGCCGCCGGCGTTGATGACGTAATCCGGCGCGTAGAGGATCCCGCGCGCGTGGATGCGGGCGCCGTCGCCCTGCTTCGCCAGCTGGTTGTTCGCGCCGCCTGCGACGACCTTGCACTGGAGGGCAGCGATGCTGGCTTCCGTCAGGATCGCGCCGAGCGCGTTGGGGCTGAAGATCTCGGCTTCGACCGTGGCGATCGCATCGGCCGCAACGACGTCGGCGCCCAGTTCGGCGGCGAGCGCCTGCGCCTTGTCGGCGTTGACATCGGCCAGTGTCAGCTTTGCGCCATCGGCGGCGAGGCGGCGGGCGAGGCCGCCACCGACGCTGCCCACGCCCTGCACCGCAACATGCACGCCGGCCATCGAGTCGGCGCCCAGCGCACGCTTCGCCGCCGCCTTGACGCCGAGATAGATGCCGAGCGCGGTGAACGGGCCGGGATCGCCGCCCGCATTGCCGCCTGCGACGGGCAGGCCGGAGACATGACGGGTGCGGGTCGCGATGACCTTCATCCGCGCTTCGGACATGCCGACATCCTCCGCCGTGACGTAACGACCGCCGAGCGATTCGACCGCTTCGCCGAATGCGATCAGCTGCGCCTCGCTGATCGTCGCGCCGGGTTCGGGTGCAAGCACCACGCCCTTGCCGCCACCCAATGGCAGGCTGGCCATGGCGTTCTTGAAGCTCATGCCCCGCGACAGGCGCAGCGCATCGGTGATCGCGGCATTGCCATCGGCATAATGCCAGAAGCGCACGCCGCCCGCCGCCGGGCCGAGATTGGTCGAATGCACGGCGATCACCGCGCGCAGGCCGCTGGCAGGATCGGTGATGAGGTGAACCCCCTCATGCGCATCGAAATCGGGCAGGTCCCACACGGCAGTCATGGCACTTCCAGTCGGCTAACAATATTTCGAGGGCGCGACATATTCTTCCGCGCCGCTTTGCGCCAGCCTTAAATCACCGGTAGGGGAAATGGGGCGATCGACGGGACTTGAACCCGCAACCCCCGGCATCACAAGCCGGTGCTCTAACCAATTGAACTACGATCGCCGTGGAGTGGCGCGCTTAGCCGTGCGCCTGATCAGCGTCAAGCACCTGTCGTCATGCCATCAGCAGATGTGGGTGCGGAGTGGCCGTGACCGATCCGGCCGCTGCGGCCCGCGCGATCCGGATCGCCGCATCCACGGTAATCCGGCCTTCCCGCGCCAGCGCGCGTGCCGAAGCCGCCAGCGTCGGCGCGCGGACAAAGGCGTGCCGCGCGAGGATGGCGACATCGCCCCCTTCGGCCAGCAATCGGCGCAGGCCGGGATCGATGACGACCGACTCGAACAGCATCACGGTTCCGGAAAAGCCGTCATGGTCGCACGCCGCACACCCCATGGCGCGATAGATCACCGTGCCGGGATCGACCCCGAGCAACGCCGATTCGGACCCTTTCGCCTGAGCCGGGCGGCGGCAGGCCGGGCAGAGACGCATTTCGGTGCGCGCTGCAATCGCGACCCGCAGCGCAAAGGCGAGCAGATGCCGCTCGACCCGCGCTGCGCGCAGCCGTGCGATCGCCGCCATCGCATCGGGCGCTTCGATCCCGAGCACGATACGCACACCGCGCTGGGCGTGATCGAAGGCCGCTGCCAGCAACCCCCGGTCATCGCTCGGTCGGAGCAAAATCGCGTCGCAATCCATCCGTGCAGCGGCGTCGAGGTCGCCGCGGTCGGCGGCGATGTCGAGGACGTGCCGCTCGCCCGGCGCGGATGCGGCTGCGGCCATCGCGCGCGCCATCGCGACGGGATCCTCCGAGGCAATGACGATCACGCCGCCCGGCGCTAGCAGCTCGCGCTCGATCGCGGAGCGCATCGATCCGGGCATGCCGAGTTCGGCAAAGCCGCCCGCACCCGAATCGCGGTTGGACAGATCGATGACGACCCGCGCGCCGCGCCGGGTTGCATTGGGCAGCGCCTGCGCGGCTTCGAGCCATTCGGGGGTGGCGACAAGGCTGTGCACCGGGGCAAGACCGGACACGGCGCGGACCAGAATGCGAACGCGCTCGCCGTCATGCACCAGATGCACCGCCGGGATGCCGGCGGCGATCGCGGCTTGAACAAGTTGGTCGAGAGTATCGGCGTCGCCCATGTTGCTGCGCTATTGCGCAATTGTGACGGTTTGCCTGCGCTTCGGCGAATTTTTTAAGTCGGTGGCAGGCTCTGGATGCGCGCAACCGCTTCTGGCAGATACGCCGGATGATCGCCCCCTCCCCCGCCGCCGGATTTCCGATCGAGCCCGTGATCGAGCGCCTGACCGCCCGGCCGGGTGTGCAGCGGGTGCCGACGCCCAAGCTGACGCTGTTCATCCGCAAGGGGTTTCTCGACGCGGGATTCTGTGCCGAGTTGATGGCGATGATCGACCGCGACCGCCGCCCGTCGCTGGTTTCGGACTATAATGGCGATGCCGTGTTCCGCACGAGCGAAACCTGTGACCTGCCGGTCGCGAGCGACGCGTCGGTTCGGCTCGATGCGATGATCTGCGACTTTATCGGTCTCGATCCGGCGCATGGCGAGCCGCTGCAGGGACAGCGCTATGCCGTTGGGCAGGAGTTCAAGGCACACACCGATTATTTCGAGCCGACCGGCGTCGATTTCGAGAAATTCTGCGCGGTGTCGGGCCAGCGCACCTGGACGGTGATGATCTACCTCAACGCCGTCGAGGCCGGCGGCGCGACGCGGTTCAAGGCGATCGACAAGCTGGTTCAGCCCGAACCGGGCAAGCTCCTCGCGTGGAGTAATTTGCGGCCCAATGGCACGCCCAACCCGTCGACGCTGCACCATGCGATGAAGGTGCGCGCGGGGACCAAATACGTCATCACCAAATGGTTTCGCGAACGCCCTTGGGGCTGAACGGAAAAGGGCCGCCCCGGGGGGGGGGGGGCGGCCCTTTCCTCAGTCGATCGGCGTCGTTCAGAACTTCGCGCTGATGCCCAGCGAGAACTTCCGACCCACATCATAGGTGTTGGTGTCGGCGCGCACACCGTTCGCGAACGTCTGAAATTCCTGATAGCGCGTCTTGGTCAGGTTGCGGGCTTCGAGCTTCAGCTCGAACTCCGCGCCTGCCAGCTCGAAGCCCTGGCGCGCGACCAGGTCAACGGTCAGGCCCGGCTTTTCGATGATGTCGGGCAAGCGAACGCCCTCGACCACCGGACCGCGGTTGGTGACGCGCTCGCTCGCATAGTTGAGCAGCACGGTCAGCTGCGAGAGCGAGGCGGTATCCTCGAACCCGATCTGGAAGTTGACCAGATGATCCGACTGACCGACCAGCGGGCCGCCGTCGTTGAACAGCAGCGAGGCCTGCACCGGAGCGGCACCCAGGATCGGGCTAGAAACCAGCTCGTTACTGGCTTCGATCTCCGACTTGGTGTAGGTGTAGTTCGCGATCAGCACGAGCCGCTTGGTATCGAAGAAACCGCCGCCGAGCGTGTCGAGTGCGATATGCTTCTGCGCCTCGATCTCCCCGCCCCACAGCTTGGCGCTGGGTGCGTTCGAGAAGCCGGTCTGCAGCGAGGTCGATCCAGCCGCCACGAACGCCACCGCCTCGATCGGATTGTCGATCTTCTTGAAGAAGCCGGCAGCCGTGATGCGCTGATCCCGCGCGAAGAACCATTCGACGCGGGCTTCGGCGTTATACAGCTGTGAGTCGACCAGGAGCGGGTTGCCGAGGAACTGTCGGCTGCTTTCGAAATCCTGATACAGCTGCGGTGCCAGCTCGCGGAACTGCGGGCGGGCGATCGTCTTCGACCCGTGGACGCGCAGCTGCATGTCCGGGGCGAAGTTCCACGTCACCGTGGCTGCGGGCAGCCAATAGTCGTTGTCGAGGTTGGTCCCGGCAACCGCGCCGGTCGGCAGCACCTGCTGCTTGGCGGTTTCGTAGCGCACACCGCCCGACACGCGCAGGCCGTCGGCCAGTTCGGCCTCGCCCTGCAGATAGCCGGCATGGACCACCAGCGAGGCGTCATAGGCCGCCGCACCGGTGCCGGTCGATTCGTTGCGCAGCGTGATGCCGTAGGTCTGGATATTATAGTCCGACAGCAGATAGTCGGGACGCTGCTGCGCCACCGTCTGGTTCACACCGCCATTGTTCGGGCCGATGAAGCGGAAGAAATAGCGGTACGACTGGCGCTCGGTATCGGTGTACGCATAGCCGGCCGAAACGGTCAGCGGGCGATCGGTGTTGAACTCGTACGCCAGATCGATCGCACCGGTCCACAGATCCTCATTGAGGTCGCTGAACGCGATCGTCGCGCCGCTTGGGCTGTTCAACGTGTTGATGTAATCGTTGAACGTGTTGCTGTAGATGTAGCGGAACGCGCGCTCATAGGGTGCCTTGCGCTTGGTGTTGGCATAGGCACCGCGCAGGTCGACATCGACCGCACCGAAATCGAGTTCCGCGACGATCTGGCTGGTGAACAGCTGACGCTCGAACCAGTTGGTGTTCTGCGTCGCGAAGGTCGGCACGCCGAACGAACCCGGGATGCCGAAGTTTTCTTCGTCGAACTGGCCGATAATCGCCTGCTTCAGCGTGTCGTGGATATAGACATTGGTGAAGCGGATCAGATGCTCGCCGAATTCGAGGCCGACACCGAGCAGGCCGTTGGCGATGATGCGGTTGTCGGTGGTCACCTGGTTGCCGTCGCTGGCAAGGCCACCATTGGCGTCGACCGCCACCTGCTGCCGCTGCGCGCGCGTGCTCCAGCTGTTCGACAGACCGCCGGCACCGATCACGCCGATGCGCAGACCGCCGGTGTCGAAGGTCTTGGCGAAGCTGGTGCTGGCCGACCAGTTGGCCGGGATATGGTTGTTCTCGAACACGACCGTGGTCGGTGCGTTCGACAGCTGCATCAGCTGCCCAGCATCGGTCACCGACGTGCCATTGGCACCAGCCGCGAGGATGAAGCTCGGGATGCTGCGCTCGCCATCGTCATAGCCGAAGACATCGTAGCTGCCGCCGTCATAGGTGTAGCCGAGTTCACTGGTCGTCGCGGTGTCGAAACCGACCGATCCGCCGATCTCGAAAAAGCCCTCGCGCGGTGCAGCGCGCGTAGTGATGTTGATCGCACCGCCGCCGAACTCGCCGGGGTAATTCGGGGAATAGCTCTTCTGCACCAGCGCCGACCCGACGATGTTGGTCGGGAACAGGTCGAGCGGCACCACGCGGCGCAGCGGCTCGGGGCTGGGCAGCGGCAGGCCGTTAAGCAGCGACGAGGAATAGCGGTCGCCAAGGCCGCGCACGTACACAAAGCCGTTGCCGACGACGCTGAGGCCGGTGACGCGGGTCAGCGCGCCAGCGATGTCGCCTTCACCCGACCGCGCGATATCGGCGGCCGAGAGCACCGACACGACCTGTGGGGTCGTCTTGATGACATTGGGGATGTTGCGGCCGATGACGACGATCTCTTCGCTCGAGTCGCCGGCACCCGGGGCGGAGATTTCGACCTCTTCCTCTTGGGCGGCCTCTGCTTCCTGCGGCGCGGCTTCGGCGGTCGCATCCTGCGCAGCCTGGGCGAGCGCGTGCGGCGCGACGAGTTGCGAGGTCAGAAGCAGCAGACTTCCGAATGCGGTGCTCTTTTTCATCTTTGACGTCCGTTTTCAGAGGCTGGCGTTTGCAGAGGCTGACGCCTTCAAATGCCTGGTCCCGCCAAGGAAAACCGGAACCGGCGGCCCCTTTCCCGCCGGCTCCGGTAGTCGATCACGCTTCGATCAGGTGACCGGAACGGTGGTGCAGGCGCTGCCGGCCGCGCCGAAGTTCGCGCGGTTCGAGTTGCAGGTCCAGCCCTGGTACCAGGTGTCGGTCGGGCCGCTGACCGCGCCGATATAGCTGGTGGTCACCAGGAACGACGAACCCGACGGGTTGAGCAGCGCGGCGTTGTAGGCAGTGACCGCAGTCGCGCCGGTGCCGGGCAGATAGCCCGAGGTCAGTGCGTTGGCGGCGGTGCCGTTCTTGACGTTGTTGGTGCCCGCGTCGACCACGGCTTCCTGCTCGGCGTTGGTCACGGTGAAGCCGTTGACCGCCGTTTCGGCGCTCAGGGCACCCGTGCAGGCGAAGTAGTTCGAACGGAACACCGGCGGGCCCTGCTCGTCCAGCGTCGCGTCGGCTGCGCGGATCGTCGACTTGTCGGCGGTACCGGCCACGATGTTGAGGCACGGACGACCCGACACGATGATACCGTTGACGAAGCTGAAGTCCGCACCACCGCGCAGACGCAGACCGGCGTTGGTTGCGCTCGACGTGTGCACGAAGGTGAAGTTGGCGATGCGGCCATTCTGGCGCGGCAGCGCGTCTTCGCTGTTGTTGGAGTCGATCTCCATGACATAGTTATCGCTGGTGGTGTTCGACGGCTTCTGGATCGCAATCGCGAACTGGATGAAGCCCTTCCAACCCACATCACTGTCGATGCTGTCGTCATCGGCGCCGGTCACGACCCAGTAACGGCCGTTGTGCGTCCCGCCGAAGATTTCGATGCCGTCGTCCGAGCTGTTGTGGATCTGGATATATTCGATGCGGGTGCCGCTGCCGACGCCGCCGGTGGTGATGCCCTGAAGCTCGTTGTTCGGGCTGATGACGGTGCCCGAATAGCGAACCTGGACATAACGCAGCACGCCCGAGTTATCGCCCGGGGTCGCGCCACCATAGAGCGCGTTACCGGTGCCTTCGACCACGTTTTCGCAGTTGACGGTGCCGCCGGTCACGCCAGCGAGGTTGCAGTTCGAGATCGGCGCGCGACCGGCCAGGATGATGCCGCCCCACAGACCCTGCGACTCGTCGGTCACGCTGCCGGTCAGGTTCTGCTGTGCGGTGAAGATGATCGGCTGAGCCGTGGTGCCATCGGCGTTGATGGTCGAGCCACGGTTCACGACCAGGAAGTCGTTATCCGAGTTGGTGGTGTTCGCGTACACGATCACGCCCGGCTGAACGGTCAGGGTTGCGGCGGTTCCGCCGGTGCCCGAGCCACCACGATCGACGCCGACGTCGACGCGCCCGTTGATCTCATAGGCCACGCCCGGCAGCTTCTGGAGCGTAACGGCGGTGGTGATGAGCGAGGGGATGCGGCAACCGCGGAAGCTGCCGACGACGCCGGCATCGGTGAAGCCCGACGGGCAGCTGGCAGCCGGGGTACCCGGTGCAGGGGTCGGCGACGGCGTCGGCGTCGGAGCCGGGGCAGGCGCCGGCGCCGGGACGACGATCACGCCTTCGCCGGGCGAAGCAACGCTGGATGCGCCGTCGCAAGCGGCGAGCGTGGCGCCCGCGACGCTGGTCATCAGGATGAGGCTGATACGCTTGAAGTCGGCCATGAATTTCTCCGTTCCGGTCGATCCCGGTTTGCAGGATGATGGGCGAGCGCCCTGGATCGACTCGGAACATTCCCCCTGCCGATCACACGGGCCGCGCTAGGCCGCGTGCATGACGGGGGGATGGGATTTACGAGAAGCTTCGGTGACTTTGCGGTGACAGATTTGTGAAGTGGGTTACGAAGATATGACATTCAGCCGGTGCGCACCCTGCTACACCGTTGATAAATAGTGTTTTGCTGTACGTCGATCGCATCGGCATCTGGCGTCAACGGTCCGATCTGCCCCCGACGGTCGCGCGATCCAAGCCGAGTGTTGCCGCACCGCCACACCGCACTGATCCGAAACGCAAAAAGCCCGCCGGCACTGCCGACGGGCCTTTAGAATGGTGGGCGCGGCTGGGATTGAACCAGCGACCCCTGCGGTGTGAACACAGTGCTCTACCACTGAGCTACGCGCCCGAACCGGGGCCGGAATGGATCCGGCGAAGCTCGGCGCCGGGCTAGATCCAAAAGGACCGCCCGGCGGAGCGATGCCTCTAGAGAAGCGGTGGAGGCTTGTCCAGCCCCTTCCCCGCCCCGTTCGCGGCATCGAATGATGTGTTTAGTTGACCGCGTCCTTCAGGCCCTTGCCGGCCTTGAACTTCGGCTGCGACGACGCCTTGATCGTCATCGGCTCGCCGGTGCGCGGGTTGCGGCCGGTCGATGCCTTGCGCTTCGAGACCGAGAAGGTGCCAAAGCCGACCAGGCGAACTTCGTCGCCTTTCTTGAGCGCCGCGGTCACCGCGTCGAATACGGCCTCGACCGCCTTGCTGGCGTCACCCTTTCCGAGACCGGCGGTATCTGCGACCGTGGCGATCAGTTCCTGTTTGTTCATGCCCGTTGAACCCCTGCTTTTTTTGATAGGCGTGTAATGAAACCCGCTCGGCGCCGTAACGCCGGTGGGACAGGAAAACGAGTCCGCGCGCCCGTGTAAAGCGGAAAGCGGTATAAATACGGGGAAAGGACGGAAAAAGAGCCTTTATCCGCACTCAACCATCAATGGCGCAGCCCATCCGGTGTCGCTGCGGGCGGCACGACCGCCAGCTCGTCCGCCTCGGTCCAGTCGATCGCCGTCAGTGGGCCGGTCAGCGCCAGCTTCAGCACCTCATCGACATGCGCCACGGGGATGATCTTCAACCCCTCACGGATATTTGCCGGGATTTCCGCCAGATCCTTCTCATTCTCCTGCGGGATCAGCACTGTGGTGATCCCGCCGCGCAGCGCCGCGAGCAGCTTTTCCTTGAGCCCGCCGATCGGCAGCACGCGCCCACGCAGCGTGACCTCGCCGGTCATCGCCACGTCTTTGCGCACCGGCACGCCGGTCAGCGTCGAGACGATCGATGTGACGAGGCCGATGCCCGCCGACGGTCCGTCCTTGGGCACTGCGCCTTCAGGCAGATGGACGTGAATGTCCTTGCGCGCAAAGATGCTCGGCTTGATGCCATAGCTCGGGCTACGCGCGCGGATGAAGCTGAACGCTGCTTCGACGCTCTCCTTCATCACGTCGCCGATCTTGCCGGTGGTCTTGATCGCACCCTTGCCGGGCACGGTGACGCTCTCGATCGTCAGCAGCTCGCCGCCGACCTCGGTCCAGGCCAGGCCCGTGACCGCGCCGATCTGATGCTCCTCCTCGCCGATCCCGAAGCGATACTTCCGTACGCCTGCGAACTCGTGGAGGTTCTCCGGCGTCGCGCTGACCTGCACCGCCTTGCCTTCAAGGATGCGACGCAGCGCCTTGCGCGCGAGCTTGGCGATCTCCCGCTCGAGCGTGCGGACCCCGGCTTCGCGGGTGTAATAGCGGATGAGATCGCGCAGGCCGGCCTCGGTCAGCTCGAACTCGCCGTCCTTCAGGCCATGCGCGTCGATCTGCTTGGCGATCAGATGGCCCTTGGCGATCTCGACCTTCTCGTCCTCGGTATAACCCTCGAGCCGAATGATCTCCATGCGGTCGAGCAAGGGCTGGGGCAGGTTCAGCGAGTTGGCCGTTGTCACGAACATGATGTCCGACAGATCGACGTCGATCTCCAGATAATGGTCGTTGAACTTGCTGTTCTGTTCCGGGTCGAGCACCTCGAGCAGCGCCGATGCCGGATCGCCGCGGAAATCCTGGCCGAGCTTGTCGATCTCGTCGAGCAGGAACAGCGGATTGCTGGTCCCGGCCTTTTTCAGGTTAGTGACGATCTTGCCCGGCAGCGAGCCGATATAGGTTCGGCGGTGGCCGCGAATCTCGGCTTCGTCGCGCACGCCGCCGAGCGACTGACGGATGAACTCGCGCCCGGTTGCCTTGGCGATCGACTTGCCGAGGCTGGTCTTGCCGACGCCGGGAGGGCCGACGAGGCACAGGATCGGCCCCTTCAGCTTATTCGTGCGCGCCTGCACCGCGAGATATTCGATGATGCGGTCCTTGACCTTCTCAAGGCCGTAGTGATCCGCGTCCAAGACCGCTTCGGCCTCGACCAGATCCTTTTTCAGCTTCGACTTCTTGCCCCAGGGCAGGCCCAGCAGCACGTCGAGATAGTTGCGCACAACGGTTGCCTCGGCACTCATCGGCGCCATGGTCTTGAGCTTCTTGAGCTCCGCCTGCGCCTTGCCGCGCGCTTCCTTGCTGAGCTTCAGCGTGGCGATCTTCTGAGTCAGCTCGGCGACCTCGTCGCCCTCGCCTTCCTCACCCTCATTGCCCAGTTCGCGCTGGATCGCCTTCAGCTGCTCGTTGAGATAATATTCGCGCTGGGTCTTCTCCATCTGGCGCTTGACGCGCGAGCGGATCTTCTTTTCGACCTGCAGCACGCCGAGCTCGCCCTCCATGAAGGCGAACACCATTTCGAGACGCTTCTGGGGATCGTCCTCGACCAGCAGACTCTGCTTGTCGGCGACCTTGACCGCGATATTGCCCGCAACCGCATCGGCAAGGCGCGAGGCTTCCTCGATCTCGCCCAGCTGGACTGCGGTTTCGGCAGGCAGCTTGCGGTTGAGCTTAGCGTAATTCTCAAACTGCTCGACGACCGAGCGCATCAGCGCCTGGACTTCCTTGCCCTCGGCCACCTTGTCCGCGACCGGGGACACCCCGGCAGTCAGATACCCGCCCGCATCCTCGATCGACTCGAGCTTGCCGCGCTCCTTGCCGGCGACCAGCACGCGCACGGTGCCGTCGGGCAGCTTGAGCAGCTGCATCACCTCGGCCGAGACGCCGGTATCGTACAGGTCGTCGCGACCCGGATCGTCATTGGCGGGATCGAGCTGGGCGACGAGGAAAATCTCCTTGTCGGCGGCCATCGCGGCCTCAAGGGCGGCGACCGACTTGTCGCGCCCGACGAACAGCGGCACGATCATGTGCGGAAAGACGACGATGTCGCGCAGCGGCAGGACTGGATAGGAAGACTTCATGAACACTCCGGTGCTGCCCACAGGGGGCAGAATCAGTCAACTATATGGGGATCGCACACGCGGCATCAATGCAGTGTTTGCCGCGATGCTGGCGCTGACCGCGCTGACCCCCGCCGCGTGGGCGCAGAAGGGCGAGCCGCCGATCACCGCGCTGACCGAACGCTCCGGTGGAGAGATCGAGCCCGAACGCGCCGCGCTGCGGCTCGAGCATGTCGATCTGGACCTGGAGGTGGATGCGGCGCGCAAATACTTGGCGGGGACCGCGACACTGACGCTGCGCACCAGCGCGCGGCAAACGCGGCTGCTGATTGATCTCGATAAGAACTTTCATGTCTCGGCGGTGACGATCAACGGAAAGCCGCTTGCCAATGGAACATGGCGCAATCCCGAGGGGCGGCTGACCATCGACCTGCCCGCCCCGGTCATGGCGGGCGGCAAGGTGGTGGCCCGCCTCGCCTATGCCGGGCGGCCGCATGAGGCCGTCAATGCGCCGTGGGACGATGGCATCGTCTGGTCGAGCTGGCAGGGCAAGCCTTGGGTGGCGACGACGGCGCAGGGCTATGGCTGCGATCTGTTCTGGCCGTGCCTGGACTTTCCGGCAGGTGAGGTGAAGTCGATCCGCATGGCGATCACCACCGGGGGCGGGGCGGCGATCGGCAATGGCAAGCTGGTGTCAGCCGACAAGCTGGCGGGAGGGCGGACGCGCTGGACGTGGGAAGCGAAGAACATCAACCCTTATCTGGTCGCGATCAACATCGGGCCATATCGCGAGATCACGGGCAGCTATGCCAGCAAGTTTGGTAACAAGGTGCCGCTGCACCTGTGGCACCTGACCGGCAAGGACCAACAGGCGGCGGGCCTGTTCGCCGAATTCGCGCCGACGCTCGACTTTTACGAGACGATGATCGGCCCCTTCCCGTTTGCGGATGAGAAACTGGGCGTGGTCGAGACGCCGCATCTGGGCATGGAGCACCAGACGGTCAACGCCTATGGCAACGACTATCGCAAGGATGCGACCGGGTTCGATTGGCTGTTCCACCACGAACTGGCGCACGAGTGGTTCGGCAACCAGATGACCGCCGCCGATTGGGACGATTTCTGGCTCCACGAGGGTTATGGCCAATATATGCAGCCGCTCTACGGCCAGTGGCGCGAGGGCGAGGCGCGCTACGCCGCGATGATGGCGGAGCAGCGCAAGAATATCCTCAACCGCCAGCCTTTGGTGTCAGGCCGGTCGCGGACGTCCGACGAGGTGTATCAGCTCGAAAAGGGCGGGCCGGGACAGGACATCTACTACAAGGGCGCGTGGGTGCTGCACACCCTGCGCTACCTGATCGGCGACAAGGCATTTTTCGATGCGACGCGACGGCTGGTCTATGGCCGCCCCGATCCGAAGCCGGGCAATTTCAAGCCGCGCTTTGCCAGTACGCCGGAGTTCGAGCGGCTGATGAGCGACGCTGCCGGACGCGACCTCAGCTGGTTCTACGATGTCTATCTGCGCTCCGCAGCGCTGCCCGAGCTGATCGAGACGCGCGCCGGCGATCAACTGACGCTGGAATGGCAAACGCCACGCAACACCCCCTTCCCGCTCCCGGTCGAGGTGCAGGTCGATGGCGTCTTGCAACGGGTCGCGATGGAGGGCGGGCGTGCCACCATCACGGTGCCGGCGGGCGCGCATGTCGTGATCGACCCGATGGCCCGGGTGCTGCGCCGGTCGCAAGCGATCGAGGCGATGCAGGCGCGGCGCTAGCCGCTCAGTCGGCGAGTATGTGGCGGTCACCCACGCGCAGCTGGTTCCGGCCCGAGCGTTTCGCGGCGTAGAGCGCGGCGTCGGCGCGCGCCATGGCAAGCTGGAGCGGTTCGCCGTCGAGCGCGACAATGCCGCCGGAGCAGGTCATGGGCGCGCCGTCGGGCCGTTCGATCAGCCCGTTGCCGAGGCGTCGGCACAGGCGCTGGAGGATTCCGGCGGCCTCGCCTTCCTCTGTCGCGGGAAAGAACACGGCGAACTCCTCGCCGCCCCAGCGCCCGACACAGTCCGCCTTGCGCACGCCGCGGGCCAGGAACGCCGCGAAATCCTGAAGGATCGCGTCGCCCACCTCATGGCCGAAGCTGTCATTGACCGATTTGAACTTGTCGAGGTCGATCAGGGCGATCGTGCCGTCGCCAGCGCTTTCGACGCGGGCGAGGAAGCCGCGTCGGTTGAGCAGGCCGGTCAGCGGATCGCGATGTGCGGCCATGTCGAGCGCGGCAACGCGGACCTTGGTCGCCTCGCTTGCGCGCGTCACCCCGGCGAGCAGTTCGGTGAGCATGTCGCCATCGCTGACCGCTTCCAGCGCCTCGGCCTGTTCGCGTTCGAGCGACTGGACTGCTTGGGTGGCCGCGCGGACCGGGGCGAGCAGACCGTCGATACCGAAGAGCGTGAACACCGTGCCGATCAGCGTCGCCGCCAGCACGATGCCGAGATCAGGCCAGTCGGTCTTGCCGGTTGAGAATTGCCACGCGGCAAAGGCGAGCAACGGGATGTGCGTCCCAATAAAGCAGATGGTGAACATCCGCAGCCGCAGGCTCGACGGGAACAGGAACCGAGTTGCCTTATAAAACCGCAAGTTAGCCTCCGTAACATCCCCACCCGCGGCGGCAACAAAGCGTTAGGAGGCGTTAAGCAGGGACGAACGAAGTTGGTTAAACCTGTGGATGAGCCGGCTGGCGCGACGGCCGCAAAGGCCAAACGCAAAACGGGCGCCGGTCACCCGACGCCCGCTTGATTGGCCAGGATCGGCGCGGATCAAGCCGCGTCGCCGGCCTTTTTCTTCTCGGCCGAATAGACGCGGACCGGTTCCTTCGATCCGGCGACGACATCCTTGTCGATCATCACTTCGTCCACCCCGTCCATGCCGGGGAGGTCGAACATGGTGTCGAGCAGGATACCCTCCAGGATCGAACGCAGGCCACGCGCACCGGTCTTGCGCTCGATCGCCTTTTTGGCGACCGACACCAACGCGTCGTCGGTGAAGCTGAGCTTCACATTCTCCATGTCGAACAGCTTCTGATACTGTTTCACCAGCGCATTTTTCGGCTCGGTCAGGATCTTGACCAGCGCCGGAATGTCGAGGTCCTCCAAGGTCGCGACGACCGGCAGACGACCGACAAATTCGGGGATCAGGCCGAATTTGAGCAGATCCTCCGGTTCGGTCTGGCGCAACGTCTCACCGGTGCGGCGTTCCTCGGGCGCGGCAACATAGGCGCCGAAGCCGATCGACTTGCCCTGCAGGCGGTCGCCGATGATCTTTTCAAGGCCCGAGAACGCGCCGCCGCAGATGAACAGGATATTGGTCGTGTCGACCTGCAGGAATTCCTGCTGCGGATGCTTGCGCCCACCCTGCGGCGGAACACTCGCGGTGGTGCCTTCCATCAGCTTGAGCAGGGCCTGCTGCACGCCCTCACCCGACACGTCGCGCGTGATCGAGGGGTTCTCGGCCTTGCGGCTGATCTTGTCGATCTCGTCGATATAGACGATGCCGCGCTGTGCCCGCTCGACATTATAGTCGGATGCCTGGAGCAGCTTGAGGATGATGTTCTCGACATCCTCACCGACATAGCCGGCTTCGGTCAGCGTCGTCGCATCGGCCATGGTGAAGGGCACGTCGAGGATGCGGGCGAGCGTCTGGGCCAGCAGCGTCTTGCCGCAGCCGGTCGGGCCGACGAGCAGGATGTTGGACTTGCTCAGTTCGACATCGGCGCCCTTCGCGCCATGATTCAGGCGCTTGTAATGGTTGTGCACCGCCACCGACAGCACGCGCTTCGCACGGCTCTGGCCGATGACATAATCGTCCAGCACGTCGCAGATTTCCTGCGGCGTGGGCACGCCACCGTCTTTCTTGCTGACGAGTGCCGACTTGGTCTCTTCGCGGATGATGTCGTTGCAGAGTTCGACGCACTCGTCGCAGATGAACACGGTCGGTCCGGCGATCAGCTTGCGCACCTCGTGCTGCGACTTGCCGCAGAACGAGCAGTAAAGCGTGCTTTTCGAATCGCCGCCGCTTAGCTTCGTCATTCAGTCTTCCTTTGCGTGCCGGGCCGCATCGCAGCCCGGCATCCTACAGCCGGGACAACGCCCGGCAACTCAAATTCGCCCCATAGCAGGGGAAGGTGAGCGTCAGATTAAGACGCCGACCCTTCGCTGTCAGCAGGCTGGGGCCGCTTTTCATACACTTCATCGACCAGACCGAACGCCTTGGCCTCATCGGCCTCAAGGAACGTGTCGCGATCCATCGCGCGCTCGATCTCCTCGAGCGGCTTGCCGGTGTATTTGACGTACAGGTCGTTCATCCGGCGCTTGATGCGCAGGATTTCCTTGGCCTGGATCTCAATGTCCGACGCCATACCCTGTGCACCGCCCGAGGGCTGGTGGATCATGATGCGGGCGTTGGTCAGCGCGACGCGCAGCCCCGGCTCACCGGCGGCGAGCAGGAAGCTGCCCATCGAAGCCGCCTGACCGATGCACACCGTGCCGACGCGCGGACGGATATATTGCATCGTGTCGTGGATCGCCATGCCGGCGGTGACCACGCCGCCCGGCGAGTTGATGTACATCCAGATGTCCTTCTTCGGGTTCTCGGACTCAAGGAAGAGCAACTGGGCGGTGATGACCGAGGCCATGTGATCCTCGACCGGCCCGGTCAGGAAAATGATCCGCTCACGCAGCAGGCGCGAATAGATGTCGAAGCTGCGCTCGCCGCGGCTCGACTGTTCGATGACGATGGGAACGAGCGCGTTGGTGATGGGATCGCGCGTAAAGCCTTCGGGGGTCATGAGACCGGCAAGGGGGTGCATGTGGGATGTTCTCGTCAAATCTGTTTTTGCCCAAGCGACTACATCGGCGCTCGGACGACGCGGCGCAAGGGGGGAAGAAGGTGAATGGCGCTGCCCGCTTCCGCCGAAGGGCGCTGCAACCATTTTTGAAGATTTGTCTGCGATAGCGATCCAGTCAGGGAGTCGAAAGGGGCGCCGATGCGCCAGCACACACGAACGATGATCGTCTTCGCTCTGCTCTACGCGGTCTTTGCCGGGGTGGCGCTGGGGCCGTTGTTCGGTGCGGGCGGGTTCAACGACGCGACCTTTGGGATCGGCATGGTCATTGCCATCGCGCTGTTCCCGGTCACCGCGATCGTGCTGACGATGTTTGCCCATCTGCTGCTGCCCGCGCCATCTGTCGCAGCAAGTCTGCCGGTCGCCGCGCGCCGCGCCGCCGAGCCTGCGCCGATCCGGGACCAATTCGACTTCGCCTTTGCCGCATGGAACGGGATCGAATCGACTGAAGCGGTTGCCCGGCTGTCGCGCCGCCTCCACGCGCTCGAGATCGCCCACCGCTATGTCGATGGTCAGATCAGTGTCGTTGAGGACAATGTGTGCTGGCATGTGGCTCCGGTCGCCGGAGCGCTGCGGATCGCCGGTTGGGTCGAGGCGCAGGATCGCGAGACGCGTGCGATGATCGAGGCGGCGGTCGAGGAGTTCCTGATCGACGAACTCGGCATCCGGCTCGAAAAGATCGCGGCCTGAACCGAGCTTAAAGGTTCGCAGGCGCAGGTTGCGCCAGATAGGCCAGCCGCCGCACTTCGCGCCGACCCCGCACGACCGTGTCGAGAATCAGTCCGGCAAAGCTGCTCAACGCCGCCAGGATGACCAGCCCGGTGGCGAGAATCGCCGTCGGGAAGCGTGGGACCAGCCCTGTTGCCATATAGGTCGTCACCAGCGGCACCGCGAGGATCACCGCCAGTATCGCCAGCGCCAGTGCGATGATGCCGAAGAACAGCATCGGCTTTTCGATCCGGTAGAGCGTCATAATCGTCCGCGCGATCCGTGCGCCGTCGCGATAGGTGGACAGCTTCGATGCCGACCCCTCCGGCCGGGCCAGATAGCGCGTCTCCACCTCCCCCACCGGCATCTTGAGCTCGAGCGCATGGACGCTGATCTCGGTCTCGATCTCGAACCCGGCCGACAGCACCGGAAAGCTCTTCACGAAGCGCCGCGAAAACACGCGATAGCCCGAGAAAATGTCGGTAAAGCTGCGCCCGAACAGCCGGGCGAGCAGCCCGGTCATCGCACGATTGCCCAGCACATGGCCGCGGCGATAGGCGTCGGCGGCTTCGTGGATGCGGGTGCCGACGACCATGTCGAGCCCCTCGTCGCGCATCTTGGCGATCATCGCGGGGGCGGCGGCGGCGTCGTAGGTCGCGTCGCCATCGGCCATGACATAAATATCGGCATCGACATCGGCGAACATGCGGCGGACGACATTGCCCTTGCCCTGCATTCGCTCGGTACGGACAATCGCGCCAGCTTCGCGCGCGACCTCGACCGTCCGGTCGGCGCTATTATTGTCGTAAACGTAGATCGAGGCGTGCGGGAGCGCAGCCCGGAAACTGGCGACCGTCTGCGCGATCGCGGCTTCCTCGTTATAGCAGGGCAGAATGACGGCGACTTTGGGTTCCATCGCCCAGCCATAGGGCGATCATCACCGCGATTCGACCAATTTGTGATTTGACGCTTGCCGCGTTCGCTTCCATCCGGCGGGAAGGGGGGAATGGCATGAAAAATGGTGAGCTGCGGGTTTTGGCGCGGGTCGTACCAATCTTCGTATTGATCGAGGCCCTTATACGCCCGGCGCTCCTGATCTGGTCACAATCAGATCCATATTCGTACGAGCGGGCGATTGTCGCCGCCGAGCAGCCGATGCGCTTCGGAGCTCTCGGGATCTACCTTGCGACACTCATTGTTTTTGGCCGATGGACCTACGTTACGGGACGCAATCTGGTTCAGTTGGGCGTGACAGGGCTCCAATTCACTCCGGCATCGCGAATTTGGTGGTTCTTCGTTCCGTTCGCCAACTTGATCAAGCCAGTTGAGGGAATCCGCGAGCTTTGGAACGCCAGTCATGGCAACGCCGAATATGCCCAGAACAACCTGATCGTCACCTGCTGGTGGATCCTGTGGATTTTCAACGCAATCGCTGTCTACCTCGTTGGCCGCTTTGCGCAGAATGAGCACAGCATCATTTTCTATGCTGTGGAATGCGCCCTCGGACTGATGCTGGCCGGCGTTGCGATCACGTTGGTACTTCGGATCAGCCACGCACAAATGCGGCTTCCACATAGCCCCGCGTTAGCCGAGATATTTGCATAAACGAGAAGCCCCGCCGGTCACTGGACCGGCGGGGCTTGTTCGTTATCGAAGGTGCAGACGTTAGCCCGCCTTCTTCTTCGCCGGAGCCTTCTTCTTCGGCGCTTCGGCTTCAGCGTCGTCAGCCTTGGCGGCCTTCTTCGCGGGAGCCTTCTTGGCCGGAGCGGCTTCCTCGGCGGGTGCCTCTTCGGCCTTGGCCTTCGCCTTCTTTGCCGGCTTCACGTCCTCGGCAGCAGGCTCTTCGGCCTTCTTTGCCTTGGCCTTCTTGGCCGGCTTGTGGTCGTGATCATGGTCGTGGTTGCAGTCCGGGCCATGGACGTGCGGCACCGCGCCTTCCTCGCTCTCGATCGCGGCTTCCAGCTCTTCGCGGGTCACTTCGCGTTCGCTGATCTCCGCCTTCTCGAACAGGAAGTCGACGACCTTGTCCTCATAGAGCGGTGCACGCAGCTGGGCGGCCGCCATCGGCTCCTGCTGGATGTACTGGAAGAAGCGCTGCTGGTCTTCCGGGCGATACTGCTGCGCGGCCTGGGCGATCAGGCGGTTCATCTCCGCCTGGGTCACTTCGACGCCGTTCGCCTGGCCAATTTCCGACAGCAGCAGGCCAAGGCGCACGCGACGCTCGGCGATCGCCCGGTAATCGTCCTTTTCCTTCTCCAGTTCGGCCTTGGCCGCCTCGGGATCTTCCTCATGGCCGGCTTCGTGCTGAAGCTGCGCCCAGATCTGCTGGAACTCGGCCTCGACCATCGACGGCGGGACCGGGAAGTCGTGGCCGGCGGCGAGCTGGTCGAGCAGCTTGCGCTTCATATAGGTGCGGGTCAGGCCACCGGTCTCATTCTCCATCTGGCCACGCAGGATGCCGCGCAGCTGATCGAGGCTTTCAAGGCCGAGATTCTTGGCGAGGTCTTCATCGACCTTCACCTCACCGGCGGTCTTCACCGCGGTGATCTTGAGGTCGAACGTCGCTGGCTTCCCGGCCAGCGTGTCGACGCCGTAATCCTCGGGGAAGGTGACTTCGATCTGCTTTTCGTCGCCAGCCTTCACGCCGACGATCTGGTCCTCAAAGCCCGGGATCAGACGGCCCGAGCCGATTTCGATGGCCATGCCCTCACCGGTGCCGCCGTCGAATGCGACGCCGTCAACCTTGCCGACGAAGTCCATCGTGACCTGGTCACCCTGCTTGGCCTTGTAGCTCGGCTTGGCGTCTTCCCACGCCTTCTGCTGGCCGGCGATCTGCAGGATCTGTGCGTCGACCGCCTCGTCGCTGACCGGGACGATCAGACGCTCGAGCTTCAGGCCCTCGATCGACGGGGTCGGGACGTCGGGCAGGACTTCCAGCTCGACCTTCACCTCAGCATCGCTGCCGGGGGCGAACTCGCCCTCAAGGCTGACCGAAGGCTGCATCGCGGGGCGCAGCTTGTGGTCGGCGATCAGCTTCTGCACGCCTTCCTGGATCGTCGTGTTGAGCGCGTCCTGGGTCAGCGCCTCTCCGTGCATCTTGCGGACCAGGTTGGTCGGCACCTTGCCGGGGCGGAAGCCGGGCATGCGGATCTGCGGGGCAACGCGCTTCACTTCGGCATCGACGCGGCTGTCGATGTCCTTGGCGGTGATCTTGAGGGTGTAGGCGCGCTTGAGGCCTTCGTTCAACGTCTCGACGGTCTGCATTCTAACGGGCTTCCTGCTCTGGAAGTGGAATCGGAGTCGCGGCGTCCCCTCACGCCGGGCGGAAACTGGTGCGGGCGAAGGGACTCGAACCCCCACATCTTGCGATACTGGTACCTAAAACCAGCGCGTCTACCAGTTCCGCCACGCCCGCATTCAGGACACCGCAGGTCGGGCGCGTCTATAGCAATGCGGGTGCCGGGGGCAAGGGCGATGCCGCTTATCGTGCAGAATCGCGAAAAAGCGAGCCCGAAGCACCCGCCTTTCAGGCGCTCAACCCAATCCGCCAGGCATGCGGCGCCACCGGATGCGCGAAAATGAGGTCGCGTGCGCCGATCAGCGCGCCGTCGCGTTCGGGCAATGCACCGGGCTCAGCAATCACTGCCACCCGACCCCGCCAGCCGCGCGCACGTAGCCGCTCCACTGCGGCAAGGCTGCCGCCATCGGTCCGGACCGAGATGACCAGCCAGTCGGCGTCGATCGCCTTGGCATCGTCCGCCAAGGCATGGGTGCTGTCATAGGACCGCACGCGATGCCGCTGCCCCGACAGCACCATGTGCAAGGCGCGACGCGACGCATCGTCGGGATCGACCAGCGCGATGGACAGCGCCGGATCGTCCGCATCGGTGGCAGGGGGAATGGTGGTACGCTGATCCATCGCCCGGCATCGTGCCGAAAACGGGCAGCCACCGCGTTACGGAAATATCCTTAGTCGGATGCGTCGAGCCCCGCCGCAAAGGCGATGCGCAGCGCTTCGGACAGGCTGCGCACCTCCAGCTTGGTCATCACATTGGCGCGATGCACCTCGACCGTGCGCGGCGAGATACCCAGGTCATAGGCAATGGTCTTGTTGGGATGGCCCGCGACCAGGCCGCGCAGCACGTCGCGCTCGCGCGGCGTCAGCGCGGCGATCCGCACCGCCGCCTCCTGCCCCTCGACCTCGGCGGTTTCCGCCCGGCCCAGCCGCTCGAACCCGCGATCGAGCGCGGCGAGCAGCAGCGCCTTCTCAAACGGCTTTTCGAGGAAATCGAGCGCACCCTGCTTCATCGCCGTCACCGCGGTCGCGACGTCGCCATGTCCGGTCAGCACGATCACCGGCAGCGCGATGCCACGCGCATTCAGTTCGCGCTGCACCTCCAGCCCGTCCATTTCGGGCATGCGGATGTCGAGCAGAATGCAGCCCGGATCCGGATGCCGCGCCTCCTTCAGGAATGCGACGCCGGACGGATAGGCGCGTACCTCATAGCCCGACGTCTTGAGCAGGAAGCTCGCCGAGCGGCGCACCGCATCCTCGTCGTCGATCAGGTGGATCAGCGGCTTTTCGCTCATTCTTGGGTCTCCGCGCTGGGAATGGTGAACCACAGGGTCGTGCCGCCGCCGGGCCGCGCATCGGCGTCGATTCGACCGCCATGCGCCTCGATGATCGTGCGGCAGATCGACAGGCCAAGGCCAAGGCCGTTTGGCTTGCTGGTGTTAAAGGCATCGAACAGGCGTGGGCGGATGTCCGGATCGATGCCAGGGCCGGTGTCGCTGACCTCGACCCGGATCATGCCGTCGCCCTGCACGCGCGTCGCGATGGTGACATCGCGCACCGGCATGCCTTCCAGCGCCTCGACCGCATTGCGGACAAGGTTGACTAGCACCTGCTGAATCTGCACCCGGTCGACCAGCGCGAGGCGGGCATCGGGGTCGAGATCCTTGAGGCCGCGCACCCCGCGCTCCCGCGCACCGGTCATCGCGAGCCGTGTGGCTTCCTCGACCATCTGCGGCAGCGATTCGACGCGCTTCTCGACCTCGCCCCGCGCCACGAATTCGCGCAGCCGTCGGACGATATTCCCCGCGCGCAACGCTTCGGTCGCGGATTCGGTCACCGCCTCGCCCAGCATCTCGAGGTCCGGCTCGCCTGCCGCGACCAGGTCACGCGCCGCCTCCATATAGTTGGCGATTGCGGTCAGCGGCTGGTTCAACTCATGGGCCAGTGTCGACGCCATAGTGCCCATCGCCGACACGCGCGAGACATGCACCAGTTCGGACTGGAGCTCCTTCATACGCAGCTCGGCGCGCTGGCGTTCGGACAGGTCGCGGATGAAGCCGGTGAAGATGCGGTGCCCGGCGCTGCGGGCCTCGCCCACGGCCAGCTCCATCGGAAACTCGCTGCCATCGCGCCGCTTGCCGACGACGATGCGGCCGATACCGATGATGCGGCGCTCCCCGGTGCGGCAATAATGGTCGATATAGTCGTCGTGCCGCAGCCGGTCGCCATCGGGCATCATCATCGCGATATTCTTGCCGACGACCTCAGATTCCAGATAACCGAAGAGGCGTTCTGCCGCCGCGCTGAATGACAGGATCTGACCGCGATCGTCGATGACGATCATCGCATCGGGCACTGTGGCCAGGATCGAGCGCAGATGCAGTTCGCTGCGCGCCACCGCGCCCGCAGCCGCCTTGCGATCGGTAATGTCCTCGATCGTCCCGCCAAAGCCGAGCAGCGCTCCGCCCTCGTCTCGCAGCGCGATGATGCGGGCGTCGGCGGCGAATTCCGTCGAGTCCTGCCGCCGCCGCCACCCCTCTTCGGCATAGCGACCATAGGTTACGGCGCGGTCGAGATCGTCGCGCGGCTTGCCGGCGGCGGAGTCGGCCGCCGAATAGAGCATCGCCATAGGCTGCCCGACCGCAGCGCCGGATTCATAGCCAAGCAGAATCTGTGCGCCGGGGTTCCAGCTGCGGATCGTGCCATCCGGGTCCATGAGGAATTGCGCACGGTCGAGGTCGCTGGCGATGAAGCGCGCGGCAAGTTTTTCGACGATGTCGCCGCCCATATCCATGTCCTGCCTATGCCCGCAGCATCCGGGCAAAACCCATTGGGAAAACTACCAATGCAGCTGCGCGCTGCAATATCCGATGCCGCCGCCGCGCATCCTTCGCGCAAGACTGTAGCGGGGAACAACCCATGAAAACCACCCATGTCGTCATCGGCGTCCTGGCCTGTGCGGCCGGCGTCCAACCTGCCATCGCCAAGGAAGGCGATTTCCTGGTGCGCGGTCGCGCGATCCTGGTCGCGCCGACCGAGAGCTCCGGTCCGGTCACGCCCGGCTTTCCCGGCAGCGAGGTCGGCGTCAGCAACAGCGTGATGCCGGAAGTCGATTTCACCTATATGCTCACCGACAATGTGGGCGCGGAGCTGATCCTGGCCACGACCAAGCACGACGCGCAGGGCCGCGGCACGCTGTCGGGCTTTGACGAGCTCGCCAGCACCTGGGTGCTGCCGCCGACGCTGACGCTGCAATATCATTTCGCGCCCGAGGGCAAGGTTCGCCCCTATGTCGGCGCGGGCGTCAACTACACGATCTTCTATTCGACCAAGGCGAGCGACGCGCTGGTGACCGCGATCGGCGCGACCGATGTCAAGATGGACGACAGCTTCGGCTATACGCTGCAGGCGGGTGTGGACATCGACCTCAATGAGAAGATGTTCCTGAACCTCGACGTCAAGTATATCGACATGGACACGACGGCGCGGCTGCGCACCGGCGCTGCCACCAACACGGCGCGGATCAGCATCGATCCGATCGTGGCCGGCGTCGGCATCGGCTTCCGCTTCTGAACGAGAAAGGGCGGCGATCCGATTGGATCGCCGCCCTTTTTTGCGCGCGCTTTACAGCCTCAGACGTTCGGTTCGAGCAGCAATTTCGGTGGCAGGTCGCCATAGCGCAGCACCGTCGCCCGTTCGCGCGCGGTCTGTCGCACCGTCGCGAGATGCTCGGCAACAAACCGCCCATCCAATCCCGGCACGACAGCGTCGAAATGGACATGGTGGCAGTCGGCAAGGCCAAAGGCGCGAGTCAGATAGATATCGAACGCCTGTTTGAGCGCGAGCCATTGCCCCCGCTCCTCCAGCCAGGGCCGGGTCGCCGCCGAGGTCGAAAAGATGATGAGCCGCTTGCCCCTCAGCGCCGGGCTGGGCAGCTGCGCCTTCAGCTCCTCGGGCGAGAAATCGGCGCCGAGCACGCGATCGACATAGCCCTTGATCATCGCCGGCGGCATGCCGAACCAGATCGGGTAGACCAGCACGATTGCGCTCGCGCCCTCGATCTGTGCGAGCGAGGTCGCGACATCGGGGCGCGGTTTGAACCCCGGCCCGGGCAGCTCGTCGCGCCGCAGCAGCGGATCGAAGTTCCGGGCATAGAGATCATCGACCTCGACAATCTGGTGGAGACTCTCGACCTCCTCGCGATAGGCGCGGACGATGGCGTGGTTGAAGCTGTCGAGGCCGGGATGCCCCAACACAACCAGATGGCGCAGGGAGGCAGGATCGCGGGGCTGGGTCATCGCGTGGACTCCTTCACTGGGCGAGGAACACCGGATAGGGGCTGTGATGCAGCAGATCGCGCGTGACCCCGCCGAACAGCGTTTCGATCAGGCGCGACTGGCCATAGCCACCCATCACGATCATCGAAGGTTCGATCTTGAGCGCCTGTGCAAGGATCTGTTGCCCGATGCGGCCCGGCTCGGCCGGCACCACCATGATCTCGGGGCGGACGCCGTGGCGCGAGAGATAGCTTGCCGCCAGCTCCGGCGGGTGCTTGAGCGATCCGCGATCGATGCTGAGGATGCGCACCTCCCGCGCCAACCCGAGCAAGGGGACCGCGGCGCGGAGCGCGGCGTCGGCCTCGTCGGAGCCGTCCCAGGCAACCAGCGCGGTCCCGTTCATCGCAACCCCGCGCGTGGCGCGGGGGACCGCGAGGACCGGTCGGTTGAGGCGAAGCATCGACGCGACGACCCCGTCCATTTCGCCGCCGGGGAAACCGTCGAACACGGTATTGATGACGACGAGGTCGGTGAGCGCGGTGTGCGAAGCGAGGCAGGATGCGACATCGCCCATGCATTCGGCCAATGTCCAGGGCGCATCCTCCATCGTCAGGCGGGCCTTGACCCGCTCGCGGTTCGCGTCCTGCACGTCGAGCTCTTCGGCAATGTGCGCCGCCAGCGTGCCCGGGCCGATCATCGGATCCTCGGCAATCGGCGGCATCGCGGTGACGTCAATCGCGATCAGGTGGCCGTGGAGCGCGCGGACCAGATCCAGCGCGGCCTGAAGCCGCGATTCCTGTCCGGCATCGGCGTGGATCAGCACGGCAACATTTTTCACGGCTCGTCTCCCAATTTATCGGGGAGAGCGTAAGCAGCGGCGGACCTGCTCAATATGAGGAGTGATACGTAGTCCGGTTCAGACTGCGGCGCTGAACTGGCCGCGGCTGACCACGCGATACCGGTCGAATGCGGCGGCGGCGATCCGGGCATAAGGCGCGCCCGCCGCGGTCACGCCGATCGACCAGCCGTCCCGCCCGATCACCCCCTGCCCGGCCAATTCGTCCAGCAGCGCGGCATCGTGGCAGAGCTGCTCGGCGGTCATGCCATGTGCCGCGGCGATCGCGGCAACGTCGACATGGCCATCGCACAACAACCGCTCGATCACGTCGCCCGCCGCGACATCATGGGCAGCACGCCGCACGCCGCGGACGCCGGCCAGCTCACCGCCCAGGACAGCCATGCGATAGCGTCCGACATGCTTTTCATTCTGCACGATCACACCGCCGAACTGGCTGATCGCGGACGCGCCGAGACCGATCAGGGTGGGCGCGCGGTCATCGGTGAAGCCCTGAAAATTGCGGCGTAGCGCCCCGGCCTGTACAGCGACCGCGAGGCTGTCGTCGGGCCGCGCGAAATGGTCGAAACCGATCGCGTCATAGCCTGCTTCGATCCACAGATCATGCGCGAGCGCGCGCTGCCAGAAGCGCGCCTCTGCTCCCGGCAGTTTTGACGCATCGATCTGGCGCTGCCGCGGGAGCATCGCGGGGAGATGGGCATAGCCGAACATCGCGACTCGATCGGGCGCGAGCCGCCGCGCCGCCGCCACCGTCGCGGCGATGTCGTCGAGCGTCTGGCCGGGCAGGCCATACATCAGGTCCAGGTTGATCTGTCCGATCCCGGCGTTGCGTGCCTCGGCGATGGCAGACGCTACCTTGGCAAATGGCTGGATGCGCCCGATTGCCGCCTGCACCAGCGGCGCAAAACTCTGCGCACCGACGCTGATCCGTCCGATCCCCGACCGCGCGAACGCATAGGCATGCGCTCGACCGAAAAAGCGCGGGTCGATCTCAGCTGCCCATTGCGCATCGGGCGCGATGTCGAACCGCTGACGCAGCGTGCCGCAGATCTCGGCAAAGGCTTCCGGGGAGAGCGCGTTGGGGCTGCCCCCACCGAAATGCACCGCGGTCACCTGCCCGCGCATCCGCGCCGACACGGTGGCGATCTCCGCCTCGATCGCAGCGCGATACACGTCCAACCGCTGCGGTCGCCCGACCGCCCCCGTATTGCACCCGCAATACCAGCAGATCTGCTCGCAATAGGGGATGTGGAGGTAGAGCGAGACCGGCGCGCCCGGTGCGATGGCGTCGAGCGCGGCGGCCTGATCCTCCGCCCCCACCATCGGCCCGAACTCGGCGGCGGTGGGGTAGCTGGTGTAGCGGGGCACCGCTCGGGCGGCGAGCACGGGGAGGTAGCGGTGGGTCACCGACCGTCAGCCCTCGACCGTTTGGTCTTCAGACGGTGGCGAATGGAACTCGTGCCAGATGCCGTTGAGCACGGCGACGGCGACGGCCAGCGTGACGCCGAGGATCCAGGCGAAATACCACATGGCGGCTTCCTTTCGATCAATAGTAATCGGGGTTGGTGCGGACCTGCTCGACCGTCACCCGACCGAACAGCACGCGATAGACCCATGCGGTGTAGAGCAGCACGATCGGCAGGAAGACGAGCGTGACGCCCAGCATGATGAACAGCGTGGTGTGGCTCGACGATGCGTTCCACACCGTCAGGCTCGACGCCGGATCGATCGCACTCGGCAGGATGAACGGGAACATCGACAGGCCGACCGTCCCGATGATGCCGATATTGGCGAGCGAGGAGCCGGTGAATACCAGCACGTCGCGGCGCGCACGGATCCCGGCCAGCGCCAGCAGCGGCCCGACCAAACCGATCACCGGCGCAGCGATCATCCACGGATAGGCGGCATAATTGTCGAGCCAGGCGCCCGGTGCCGCGACCGCCCCGGCAAGCCGGGGGTTTGACGGGCCGGCGGTGTCGATCACGCCCTCGACCCGGAAGCCAAGCCCGCCCCAGGCGACATAGAGTCCGCCAGCAACGAACAGGACGACTGCGGCAATCGCGGCAAACTGACCGATGGTCCGCGCCCGGTCCAGCACCGGCCCCTGCTCCGCCTTCAGCGACAGCCAGCCTGCGCCATGCAGCACCAGCATCGCGACCGAGAGCAACCCGGCGAGCAGGCTGAACGGGGTGAACAGACCGAGCAGCGTCCCGTCATAGAAGGAGCGCAGATCGCTATCGAGGCGGAAGGGCAGGCCCAGCAGGACGTTGCCGACCGCGACGCCGAACACGAGCGCCGGCACGAACCCGCCGACGAACAGCGCCCAGTCCCAGCGCGCGCGCCACTTCGGGTCGGGCCGCTTCGAGCGATATTTGAACCCGACCGGCCGCAGGATCAGCGCGGCGAGGACCAGGAACATCGCAAGGTAGAAACCGGAGAAGCTAACCGCATAGACGAAGGGCCAAGCGGCAAAGATCGCACCGCCGCCGAGGATGAACCACACCTGGTTCCCCTCCCAGGTCGCACCCACGGTGTTGATCACCATGCGGCGCTCTTCATCGGTCTTTGCAACCCAGGGCAGCAGCGAGGCGACACCGAGATCGAACCCGTCGGTCAGGGCAAATCCGATCAGCAGCACGCCCATCAGCAGCCACCAGATGACGCGGAGCGTCTCGTAATCGAGCGGTAGGGTCATGATTGGTCTCCTTGTCCCGCGCGGCTCATTCGGCCGCGACGGTCTGGAAGGGATTGGGCGCGCCAGCGGGGGCGACGTCGTCGGTGACGGGGGTGCCGGTCTCCGGCCCATGCTTGATCGCCGCGAGCATCAGCCGCACCTCGATCACCGCGAGCACGCCGTAGATGAGGGTGAAGCCGATGATCGTCGCCCACACCTGTCCAACGGTAAGGCTGGAGGCGCCGAGGAAGGTCGGCAGCACGCCTTCGACCGCCCAGGGCTGGCGTCCGATCTCCGCGATCAGCCAGCCGGCCTGGATCGCAACCCATGGCAGCGGGATGACCCACAAAGCCGTGCGCAGGAACCATTTGCGGTCGAACTTGCGGGTGTTGGCATAGTAAAGCGCAACCCCGAAAAAGGCGATGAAGAAGAAGCCGAGCCCCGCCATCCCGCGGAACAGCCAGAACAGCACCGGCACGTTGGGCACGGTCGACCACGCCGCCTTGTCGATCGCCGCTGCATCGGCCTGACGCGGATCGGCGACATAGCGCTTGAGCAGCATCGCATAGCCCAGATCGGCCTTGTTCCGCTCGAACTGCTCGCGCGCGGCGAGGTTGGTGCGGTCGATCTTGAGTTTCTCCACCGCATCATAGGCGTCGATGCCGCGGATGATGCGGATACGGGCCTGTTCGACCAGCCGCGTGATACCGGCGACCTCGCCGGTCAGGCTGCGGGTGGAGATAAGGCCGAGAACATAAGGGATCTTGACCTCAAACCTGGTCTCACGCCCTTCGTTCGACGGAATGCCGAAGATCGACAGGCCGGCCGGCGCAGGTTCGGTGTGCCAGGCGCCTTCGATCGCGGCGAGCTTCATCTTCTGGTTGTCGGTGAGGGCATAGCCGCTCTCGTCACCCAGCACGACGACCGACAGCGAGGAGGCAAGGCCGAACGCTGCGGCGACCGCGAAGCTGCGCTTGGCGAACTCCAAGTGGCGACCCTTGAGCAGATACCAGCAGGAAATGCCGAGCACGAAGACCGAGGCAAGGACATAGCCAGCGCTGACAGTATGGACGAACTTCGCCTGCGCGACGGGGTTGAACACCACCGCCATGAAGTCAACCACCTCCATCCGCATCGTTTCGGGGTTGAAGCGCGATCCAACCGGGTTCTGCATCCAGCCATTGGCGACCAGGATCCACACCGCCGACAAATTGGTGCCGAGCGCGACCATGAAGGTCGTCAGCAGATGCTGCCGCTTGGTCAATTTGTCCCAGCCGAACACCATCAGGCCGACGAACGTCGCCTCCAGGAAGAAGGCCATCAGCCCTTCGATCGCGAGCGGCGCGCCAAATATGTCGCCGACATAGTGCGAATAATAGGCCCAGTTGGTGCCGAATTCGAACTCCATCGTGATGCCGGTGGCGACACCGAGCACGAAGTTGATTCCGAACACCTTGCCCCAGAACCGCGTGATGTCGCGCCAGATCGGCCGGTCGGTGATCACATACACCGTCTCCATGATCACGAGCATGAAGGCGAGGCCGAGCGTCAGCGGCACGAACAGGAAGTGATACATTGCCGTGAGCGCGAACTGGAGCCGCGACAATTCGACAACTGCCATGTCTATCGTCATTGTTTCCCCCATTTCCGGGACTTGTGCCGCGCCGCAGTAAGAAGTGCGCTGGCGTGCCGACATCGGGAATAGTACGGACTCGACCCGGCCCACAATTGGACAGAAGGTCCACCCATGCGGAAGAACAGTCGCGCCGGAGCGTTCTGGCTCCTCGACATCGGCGGCGCGGCGATCTTCGCCTGGGGATTGGCGACGGCGGTTGCGGCGTTGATCGAGGGATCGACGCCGCTCACTGGCGTTCTTGCGATGCTGGTCGGCGGCGTGATCCGTGCGCTGTCCGGCTTTGCCGCACAGGCGCTCGCGATCCGTGAGGCGCAGAACAGTGTCGCGCCATTACGCGTGCGATTGCAGCGGCGGCTGCTCGGCGAGGCGCTTCCTCGTGCGATCCCAATCGGAGAAAGCGCGGCGATCGCGATCGACCATGTCGATCGGATCGAGGCCCATGCCGCGCGTTTCCTGCCGGTCCGTCACGCGGCAGCCATCGGCCCGTTGCTCGTCGCGGGCTGTGTTGCGGTGGCCAGCCCGATCGCTGCCGCCATTTTGATCGGCACGCTGATCCCGTTCGTCCTCGGCATGATCCTGGCCGGCACCATGGCGCGCCGTGCCGCCGACGCGCAACTGCGCGCACTGGAGCAGCTGTCCGACCTTTTCGTCGAGCGGCTGCGCAGCCTGGCGATGATCCGTCATTTCGGTGCCGGTGAGCGGATCACGCGCCAGATCGGCGCCGCGACCCAAGGCGTAGCGACCCGCACGCTGGCGGTGCTGCGGATCGCCTTTCTCTCCAGCGGAGTGCTGGAATTCTTCGCGGCGCTGTCGGTCGCGTTGGTGGCGGTCTATTGTGGGTTCAGCCTGCTCGGCATCCTCCCCTTCCCCGTTCCGGAGACACTGACCTTCCGCGAGGCGCTGTTCGCGTTGGCGCTGGCGCCCGAATTCTATCTTCCGATGCGTCGTCTCGCTGCCGCCTACCACGAAAAGCAGTTGGGCGAGGCTGCGCGGGCGGTGGTCGAGCCCCTGGACCGCCCCTTGCCCGCTTCTCCGGCTGCAGCGCCGTTCGGTGGCCTGGAGGCACAGGACGTGACGATTGCATGGCCGGGCGCACGGATCGGTCCGGTGTCCTTCAGCCTCGGGCGAACCGGGATGGTCGCGCTGACAGGGCCGACCGGCAGCGGCAAGACCAGCCTGCTCGCCGTTTGCGCCGGGCAGGTTGCCCCGTCCGACGGCGCTGTCACCCCGCTCAGGTCCGAGGACATCGCTTGGGCAGCGCAGCGACCATTGGTGGTGCCGGGGACGTTGCGCGACAATCTCGCGCTCGCTCGACCCGATGCTGGGGATGACGAGATTTGCGCGGTGTGCAGCCGCGTCGGCCTCGATCCCTTGCTTGCCGCGCGCGGGGGCCTCGATCTTCCGCTCGATCACCGCGCGGCGGGTATGTCCGGAGGTGAGTTGCGACGACTTGGCCTGGCGCGGGCGCTGCTGTCGGGGCGTCCGCTCCTGCTGTGCGATGAGCCGACCGCTGATTTGGACGCGGCGAGCGCCGAACAGATCGGAGCGCTGCTGGCCGAGCTGGCGACCACGCACGCGATCATTGTAGCCACGCACGACATGGCGCTTGCCGTCCGTGCGCAGGCGGAGGTGCGGCTGTGAGCAAGCTGGATCGGGTCGCAGCGCAACTGGGGGTTGGCCGCCGTGTTGGGCTTGGCTGGGCGCTCCTCCTGGCGGGCATCGCTGCGGCAGCGTCGGTTGCTCTGCTCGGCATATCGGGCTGGTTCTTGACCGGCGCGGCGATTGCTGGGGCCGGCGGCGCGGCGGCGGTCACCGCGTTCAACTATCTGTTGCCCAGCGCGGCGATCCGCGCGCTGGCGATTGCGCGCACCGCCGCCCGCTATGGCGAGCGGCTGACCAGCCATGGCGCGGCGCTGACCGCGATGGCAGGACTACGCGCGCGGTTGTTCGGCACGCTCGCCGCCGCCGATCCACGTAAGGTGCCCGATCTTGCCAGTGGTGAAGCCAGCGCGCGGCTGATCGACGATATCGAAGCGATCGAGGATCTGGTGGTGCGCCGCTCTGCCCTACCCGGCGCACTGGTCGGCGGGGTGATCGCGACCGGCTGTATCGCGCTGTCGGGATGGCGCGCGGCGGCGGCGTTCGTGCTGCTCGCAACTGTTGGTATGATCGTCGGGGCGGCGCTGGCGCGGCGGTTGAGCGTGGGGCCGGCCAGCGCGGCCGCACAGGCACGGGGCCGCGTGCGCGACCGCTATGTCGAACTGGCCGCCGCGCGACCCGAGATCATCGCTTATGGCCTGGCCCACCGGGTCGAGGCGGCGCTGGCGGATGATCTGGCGGCGCTCGACCGGGCCCGGCGCGGGCTGGCGCGGGGCGAGGCGGCGCTGAACGGCGGCGTCGCGCTGTGGAGCACGGTGCTGTCGGTGGTCGTGCTGTTGCTCGCGGAGCACGGACCGGCGCTCGCCGCCCTGGCCACGCTGGCGGCATTTTCGGGGAGCGAGGCGCTGGCGGTGCGGGTGCGCAGCGCCCTGCGTGAGGCAGTGGTGGCCGAGGGGCTGGAGCGTGTCGCCGCCCTCGCAGACATTGCGTCGGAGCCGCCGCCGCAACCCGGCGCTGCCGCCCTCCCGCTGCGTATCGGATCGGTCGAGGTCGCACCCGGCGAACGGATTGCGATCACGGGTCCCTCGGGAAGCGGCAAGACGACGCTGATCGAGACGCTAGCCGGGCTGCGTTCCGCGTCCCTCCCGCTCGCAGTCGGTGGCGCTTCGGTAGCGGAGATAGCGGCTGCGGACCTCGCGTCCCAATTCGCGCTCGCCCCGCAATCCCCGCAGCTGGTCGCCGGAACCATCGGCGACAATCTCCGCCTTGCCCGCCCGGGTATCGACGATGCCGCGATGTGGGGAGCGCTCGAAACGGTGTGCCTGGCCGACCGCGTACGCGCCATGCCGGACGGGCTAAACACTCCGATCGGCGAAGCGGGCGGAACCCTGTCCGGCGGCGAGCAGAAGCGCCTGTCGCTCGCCCGCGCGCTGCTGGCGCAGCGGCCGTGGCTGGTCGCGGACGAGCCTAGCGAGGGTCTCGACCCGGCGACCGAGGCGGATTTGGTCACACGGCTCGATGCGTGGTTGGATACGACCGGGACAGGCTTGATCCTGGTGTCGCACCGCCCCGCCCCGCGCGCGTTGTGCCCGCAGACACTGGCGTTGCCGTTAAGCTAGAGCGGATTGATAGAGCCGCCCGTCGGCTTTCCAATCCATTGCTGCCGATCAGCGACGGACTTGCTGATAGCTTATTTTAACGCCCGCCACCGCATGATCTTGTTCGAAGATGCGCGAGTTGGACGCGTAGCGAATTAATAGGTGGTCAGGCGCTAGCCATTTCATTTCTGCCCACGGGCCACCCCAAGCCCCGACGGTTGCGGCCCCATGATCGTCATCGGCCCGAAACGTGTTACCACCGCCGGAGAGCTGCTCCCCCTTCTCAATAATAGAGATTTGCGTGGAGAAGCCCGTAGTAGCACCGCAATCGCGGTTGAAGATTACCGCACTACGCGTCCCCGTTGGGTCGTCGGCACGGGTAATCACGCTGTTTGTGCAGTTGTCCGAGCAAGCGCCCAGAGCGCACAATCCGACTATGGGGACGATCAGCCTTCGCACACGGTCTGTGTGTAGCTTACCGGATGAGACGGTCAATGACAGTTTCCCACCCAATTCAAGCTGACCTGTCACCACGCCGCAAGCGGTCGCCCACGCCCTTACCGCCCCTTCACTCCGCCGCCTTCACCTCGCCTGCGCCCTCCGGTTCCACGCTCGCCGCATGGCTGGCGAGCAGTTCGACCGGGGGCACGCTCTCGATTTCGCGCGCGCCGGTTTCGATATTGAGCTCCTTGAGCTTGCGCGCCGACACTAGGGCGCGGCTTTCGAGCGAGCTGGCGAAGGCGTTGAAATTCTTGACCGCCGTGTTGAGCCCGCTGCCAACCGTGCGCAGGTCGCCCAGAGCCTTGGCCAGCCGGTCATACAGCTCCTTGCCCAGCGCGCCGATCTGCCGCGCTTCTTTGGCCAACATCTCCTGCCGCCACACCGCCGCAACCGTGCGCGCGATCGCGATCAGATTAGTCGGTGTCGCCAGCAACACGCGCTTTTCGAACGCGAAGTCCCACAAGGTCGGATCATGCTCCAGCGCCGCCGACAGGAAGTGCTCGCCCGGCACGAACATGATCACATAATCGGGCGCGTCGTCGAACTGCGTCCAATAGGCCTTGTTGCCGAGCGCGTTGACATGCGCCTTCATTGCAGCGGCGTGCTGGCCGAGGCCGGTCTGGCGCTCCTGCTCGTCCACCGCGCCGAATGCGTCCTGATAGGCGTTGAGCGACACCTTGGCGTCGATCACCAGCGCCTTGCCGCCGGGAACGCGCACGATCGCATCGGGGCGCAGCCGCCCGCCTTCCTCGTGCGCGACACTGACTTCGGTCATGAAGTCGGTGTGTTCGGACAGGCCGCAGGTTTCGAGCACGTTGCGCAGCTGCTGCTCGCCCCAGCGGCCGCGCGACTTGGGGGCGTTGCGCAGCGAATTGACCAGCTTGGCGGCCTCCTGGCTCACCCGCTCCTGCCCGATCCGCATCTGTTCGATCTGGCCCTTGAGCTCGCCGAACGCATCGCGCCGCTCGGCCTCGACCTTGGCGACGCCTTCCTCATAGCGCTGCAGCCGCTCGGTCACCGGCTGGAGGAGCGCCTTCAAATTCTGGCCCGCGACGCTTTCGGACTCCTTGAAGCGGTCTTCGGCACGCTTGAGGAACGCGGCCTGGGTTTCGGCGAGCATCGTGCCCGCGACCTCGCGGAACTGGCCGGTCAGGCGCTCCTCAAGTCCCTCGGCCTTGACGCGAAGCTCCGCCAGCTCGATCCGCGCGGCATCGCGCTGGTCGCGGATCGCGGACAGTTGTTCGCGCAGTTCGGGGAGTTCGCGCGCGCGCTCTTCAGCGGCGGCAAGGTCGGTGATTGCGGCCTTGAAGTCCGCTTCCCGCCGATCGCGATCGGCACGCAGGGCGGCATTCGCACGGCTTCCCGCAAACCAGCCGAGCAAGGCCCCGACCACCAGCGTCACCACCACAGCCACCAGCATTTCGATCGACACGCCACTTCCCTTCTGCTCCGTCGGAGACGGAACATAGACCGAACGCGTGCCGCGTTACAGGGTTAATCGCAGGGCGAAGATCAGAAGGCGTGGGAGAGACGGTCGAGCATCGTGCGCGCCGGGCTGACCGGCACCGCGACGTCGTCGTCCTGCATGGCGTCCAGCCGGGCAATGCGGCGGTGCAGGTCGATGCTGGCGGCGATCAGGTGCTGCGCGCCCACCGGCATCGCATCGAGCGCGGCGGCATCGGTCACGGGAGCCTCGCCCAGCCGCCGCGAGGGGTGACGGGCCTCGCCCAGACCGATCTCCCCCGCCGCGACCGCACGCTGGGTCAGTAGCCAGGCGATGCTGTGCATGAGCCGCGTCGTGACCTTGAGCGATTCGCACGAGAAGATCACCCGGTCCATCGCGCCGAGCATGTCGCGCTGTTCGCGCCCCACCACGTCGAAATAGGCGCGCGCCTCGTCGGCGAGCAGCATCGACTCGGTGTAGAGCGAGTCGATCAGCGCGCGCTGAACGCGCATGGTTTCCACTTCCCCGGTCATGGCCATGAACGCTGACAGAAAGAGTTCGTTAACGAAACAGAATTTTACGGGGCCCGGCTGTCCCAAAGCGGCGCGGATATCGCGCGGGCACCGGGGCCGGATCAGGCGATGATGTCCGGGATCAGCTGATCCTCCAGCATCGCGATTTCGTCGCGCAGCAACAATTTGCGCTTCTTCAGCCGGGCGATCTGGAGCTGATCGGGCATGGTCGTGGCACCGAGCGCTTCGATGGCAGCGTCAAGATCGCGATGATCGACGCGAAGCAGCTCCAACCGCCGCAGAATCTCGCTTTCGTCCATCACCAATCCACCCCCGGACTCAACCCGTCGCACGTCGCCGTTGCCCTGTCGAACGGTAGTTATGCAAGGGGCGACATGGGCCGCGAATCGTGATTTACTTCGTTTCCCCCAACCAGAGCAGGAGGATTGCTTCCATGCAAAACGCGCATCTCTCGGCACTTGCGGCCAAGCATGCATCACTCGACCGGCGGATCATCGCCGAGTCGCAGCGGCCAGCACCCGATCAGATGATCCTCGCCGACCTGAAGCGTCGCAAGCTGAAGCTCAAGGAAGAAATCGCGCTGAGCTGACGCGCTACCCCGGGTTGCCCCGCTGATGCGGGGCGGCCCCTCGGCGCCGGAGCGATCGAGGTCAAGCGCAACGCCGCACTGGTCTGCGGCTCAACCCCGAAAAATATGCGGCTTCGCGAAGTGCGGCGTGCTGCTGCCATGGCCGACCGGCTTGCGCGCCAGCAGCGGATCGATCGGGCGGTCGAACGCGATGCCGATCCGGCCTTCCGCGCTCCAGGCGACATGACCGCGGATCCAGCCGACCCCACGCACATTGATCTCAACCGGCATGCCCGAATCGACCCGGTCGGCATATTCCGCCATCAAACCGCCGGCCGAGATGTTGCGGACGCGGACCGACACTTCGACCCCATCGATGCGCAACGTCGCCGCGAGAAACAGGCTGTCGCGCGCGGCATTGCGCTGACTCGCCGGATCGTCGCTGAAGCGTCCGCTGAAGGGATCGGAAGAGAACTGGTCCATCTGCCGCTCGTGCTCACGTGTTACGCGCGCAGTTTAGAGCAGCAATGGTTATCGAAACCGTTAATTCGGCGCCGACAAAGCCAGTTTCACTCTTCGCGGGAGACCTTTTCGTTCCGCTCGTGGCGCTCCTGCGCCTCGACGGTCATGGTCGCGATCGGACGGGCTTCCAGCCGGGCGAGGCTGATCGGCTCACCGGTCACCTCGCAATAGCCATATTCGCCTTCTTCGATCCGGCGCAGCGCGGCGTCGATCTTGGAGATTAGCTTACGCTGGCGATCGCGGGTGCGCAGCTCGATCGACCAGTCGGTCTCGCTCGACGCGCGATCGGTCAGGTCGGCTTCGCGCAGCGAATCGATCTGAAGCTGGTTGAGCGTCCCCGCCGCCTCGCGGTGGATCGCATCCTTCCATGCCAGGAGCTTCTCGCGAAAATATTGCTGCTGGCGCGCGTTCATGAACGGCTCGTCGGCGGTCGGACGATAGCCGTCAGGCAAATCGTTCGCGGCGACGGGTTTTTCAGGATCGTCGCGGTGATCGAAAACGGTCGCCATCCCACACTCCACAACGGGATCGGATGGCTGCGCCACTCTCAATCCCCTTATCCCCGGCGCGCCCTATATCGGGGCAGATTGGGTATCACAAGCTACCGAATCCACAGATTCGTGCGCCAAGCCGTTCTTGGCATGCGGGAAATTACATGCGGCTGAACCAAGTCGCAGTTTTATCACGCTAAACTCGCCACGCCGGTTAAGCATAGATTAACCGATCGCGCCCATTCCGTCCCCTTAAGGCACATTAACCATAGATGATCCGATGCCCCTGCAAATAATGGCACCGATCAACGCGAAACCATGGTTAATGACATTGCACTTAATACTTTGTTCTGCACTTCTAGGGCAATGACCCGCCAAACGGGTGCGTAGCGCACTCCTCGGCGGCCGGGGACAAGAGAGAAGCAGAATGTCGGTTCGGATGGCCTTGGCAAAACTGTGCGCTTGCGCATGCGGCGGTGCCGTCGTTGGCGGCGGCGCGGTGCATGTCGCCGAAACCCGTGCCGAGCGCGGCTATCAGCAGCAGCGTCAGTCGGTAAAGCAGGGCGTCGTGCAGCGCCGCGTGGTCAAGCGCCCGCTGCGCAAACGTGTCGTGCGCCGCACGGTCACCACGACCGCGCAATGCCAGCCCCAGGTTCTGACCGTCACGACGCAGGGTACTGCCATTCCCCTGCCCCCGCCCACTTACGGATCGAGCGGTGAAATGCCGGTCGTCGGTGGCGGCGGCGGCGGCGGTGGTGGCGCAGCCGCGGCAGTGACCGGCGGCAGCAGCGGCGGTTTCGTCGGCGGCTTCTTCGCGGGCGGCTTCTTCGGCGGATCGAGCGGCGGCAGCGGCGCTTCGGGCAGCGGCGGCATCGTGATTTCCTCGACCAGCAGCACCAGCGGCGGTTCGACCTCGACCTCGGGGGGCTCCACTTCGACGGGCGGCTCGTCAACCTCGACCGGCGGCTCGTCCACCTCCAGCGGCGCGGTCAGCTCGACCTCTTCGGGTGACGTTTCGTCCTCGACGGGTGGTTCGTCCTCTTCGACCTCGTCCGGCGGTTCGTCGGGTGACGTGTCTTCGTCAACCGGCGGCTCGTCTTCCTCGACCTCGTCGGGCGCATCGTCCAGCTCGACCTCGTCGGGTGGCTCGTCCTCGTCGACCAGTTCGGCCTCGGGCGGTTCTTCGGGCGACGTGTCGTCCTCGTCGAGCGGTAACGTGTCGTCATCGGCCTCGTCATCGGGTGACGTGTCGTCCTCGACCTCGGCATCGTCATCGGGCGATGTGTCGTCGTCGACCTCGACCTCGGCCAGCTCGTCGGGCGACGTCTCGACCTCGTCGTCCAACTCCTCGGCCTCGTCGACCTCGGCTTCGTCGTCGGGCGATGTGTCGTCCTCGACCTCGAGCGGGTGGAGCACGTCGAGCGGGTGGAGCACCTCGACCAGCAGCTCGACCTCGTCGGGAACGTCGAGCGGCACCAGCAGTTCGTCGGGTGGTCCCGACCCGGTTCCCGCGCCGCCGATGGTGCTGCTGTTCGGCGCCGCCGCAGCCGCGTTGGTGGTGCGCAAGCGGTTCCAGAACCGCAAGGCAAAGGACGCCGCGGCGGCTGAATAAGCGCCGCGGCGACCCGGCTCAGTCGGCGTCGACCAGCGCCTGTTCGATGTCCGGGATCGGATGCCCGGTCAGCGTCTTGTCGATCTCAGCAGTCAGGCGCAAGCTCACCTCCTTGTGATAATGTTTGCGCAGCTCGCCCAGCGTGCGCGGCGGTGCAACGATGATCAGCGATTCGAAATCATTGTTGAGCGCGCGCTTCTTCAGCAGCTCGGCCGTTTCCGCAGCAAAACGGTCTTCCTCCAACTGGTGGAAATCGGTCTCCTCATAGGCGCTGCGCCCCGGACCCACGCTTGAGAAGCTCCGGCCTGGCGTGTCGGTCCCCTGCTCGCGGTCGGGCGGGTTGTCCTGCTCACGCTTGCGCTCGACCTGAAGGTTGAGATGGACGTCGTCGCCCTCGTTCCTCAGGAACAGCATCTTGCGGCCATCGGCGACCACGACCATCGCGTTGTGCGGAACCTGCATCATTCTCTCCTCATTGGGTTGCATGAGGTAAACGCATGCCGCGCGCGCCGGGTTGCCTAGTTCTGCGTGGCTCGCCATAGCCTGCGCCCATGCATGACATCCGCGCGATCCGTGAGAACCCCGAGGCGTTCGACGCCGCCCTTGCCCGCCGTGGCGCCGAGCCGCAGGCCGATATGCTGGTTGCACTCGACGAGGCCCGCCGCGCGCTGACGACGCAGCAGCAGGAGGCGCAGACGCGGCGTAATGACCTGTCGAAGCAGGTCGGTCAGGCCAAGGCAGCGAAGGACGAGGACCGCGCGCAGGCGTTGATGGCGGAGGTCGCCGGCCTCAAGCAGACGCTGGAGGACCTGAACCTCGCTCAGGGTGCAGCCGATGAAGCGCTGCGGACGGCGCTCGCCGCGATCCCCAACCTGCCCGCAGCCGATGTGCCGGAAGGCGCGAACGAGGACGACAACCAGCTCGTCCACACGGTCGGTACGCAACCGACCTTCAACTTCAAGCCCGGCGAGCACCATGAGTTCGGCCCTGCACTCGGCCTCGATTTCGATACCGGAGCAGTGCTCGGCGGGTCGCGCTTCACGCTGCTGCGCGGTGCGGCGGCAAAGCTGCACCGCGCGCTGGGTCAGTTCATGCTCGACACGCTGACCGGCGAACATGGCTATGACGAGTGCGTGCCGCCGGTGCTGGTACGCGACGAGATCATGTTCGGGACGGGCCAGCTGCCGAAGTTCGCCGAGGATTCGTTCCGCACCACCGATGGCCGCTGGCTCATCCCGACATCGGAAGTCAGCCTGACCAACAGCGTGCGCGAGCAGATTTTGAGCGGCGAGGAGCTGCCGTTGCGGCTCACCGCACTGACCCCCTGCTTCCGTTCCGAAGCCGGTGCAGCGGGCCGCGACACGCGCGGCTTCATCCGCCAGCACCAGTTTGAGAAGGTCGAGATGGTGTCGATCACCACCCCCGACCAATCGGAGGCGGAGCATGAGCGCATGACCGCATGCGCCGAGGATATCCTGACCCGGCTCGGCCTGTCCTTCCGCCGCATGCTGCTGTGCGCGGGCGACATGGGGTTCAGCGCGACGCGGACCTTTGATCTTGAGGTGTGGCTGCCCGGACAGGCGCGCTATCGCGAGATTTCGTCCTGCTCGACCTGTGGCGACTTCCAGGCCCGCCGGATGAACGCGCGCTATCGTGGCGCAGACGGTAAGCCCGCATTCGTGCACACGCTCAATGGATCGGGCCTCGCGGTCGGCCGCACGCTCGTCGCGGTGCTGGAAAATTACCAGCAGGAGGACGGCGCGGTGGCGGTGCCGGAGGTGCTTCAGCCCTATCTGCGCGGCGTGAATCGGCTGGAGCCGCGCGGGTGAGGATCCTCCTCACCAATGACGACGGCGTTCATGCGCGCGGGCTGGAGGTCCTCGAACGCCTCGCCCGCACCCTGTCCGACGACATCACCATCGTCGCGCCGCTGGAGGAACAATCGGGCAAGGGCCGCTCGCTCAGCCTGACCGAACCGGTGCGTCTGCGCCGGTTCGGCGAGCGGCGCTTTGCGGTCACCGGCACGCCGACCGATGCGGTGATGATGGCGCTGGCGGAGATTATGAAGGACGGCCCGCCGGACCTGATCCTGTCGGGTGTCAATCGCGGCGCGAATCTGGGCGAGGATGTCAGCTATTCCGGGACCGTGTCGGCGGCGATGGAAGGTGCGCTGGCGGGTATCCGCTCGATCGCGCTGAGCCAGCGCTACGCCGCGCTTGCGCCGGGCGAGCGGGTCAGTTTTGAGGCGGCAGAGCAATGGGGCGAGCGCGTGCTGCGCCCGTTGATCGCGGCGGAGTGGGCGCCCCGCACGCTGATGAACGTCAATTTTCCGCCGCTCCCCGCCAGCAAAGTCGCTGGAATCAAGCCAGTCGGACAGGGCCTGCGCGACTATGGTCGGCTCAAACTCGACAAACGCACCGACCCGCGCGGGTTCGACTATTACTGGTTCGGCCTTGGCCGCGTGCCGCACTCACCGGTCGCCGATACCGACCTTGAGGCGATCGAGCAGGGATGGATTACCGTTACGCCCCTGCATCTGGACCTGACGCATCGTGAATCGCTTGTTATGCTCAACCAGACATTTGGCTGAGCCGGGCGGGATATGGGGCGGATGAGGACCAAAACGGGGTTGATCGCGGCGCTGCTGCTCGGGCCGCTGGTTGGCGGCTGTATCCCCCCAGGAGCCGGTCCATCGGTGCGCGCGGCGCCTGCTGTGGACCAAACCGACCCCACCGCCGCGCCGCGCCGCGACGATGTTCCCGCCCTTCCCGCCCCGGTATCGGCATGGGAAGCGCGTCGGGTGACCGCTGACGCGCGCACGATACCCGCGTCCGAATATGTCGTCGCCCCGGGCGACACGCTGCGCCGCATTGCCGACAAGACCGGCGCTGGGTCGGAAGCGATTGCGCGCGCCAACAATATCCCCCCGCCCTACACGATCCGCGTCGGACAGCGGCTGTCGATTCCCGGAGGGCGCTATCACCTCGTCCGTGCAGGTGAGACCGGCATCGCGATCGCCCGCGCCTATGGCGTGAACTGGAGCCGGATCGTCACCGAGAACGACCTGGCCGAGCCCTATATTCTGCGCACCGGCATGCGGCTGCTGATCCCCGGCGATCCGCGGACGATGACGCTGGAGGAGCGCGCCGCCGCCTTTCGCCTCAACATCGACGATATCGTGACTGGCGGCCAGCCCGCGATTGCGGAGACTGCGCGCCCGACCCGCCCGACCGCCTCGTCGGCGCGCATCCTGCCCCCCGACGCGGCAGTGGCTGCCCCGACCACGCTGCGCGGGGGCTTCGCCTGGCCCGCCAAAGGCACGGTCATCCGCCGCTTCGGCCCGATCGCGAGCGGCGAGCGCAGCGACGGGATCAAGATCGCGGTGCCGCTCGACACGCCGATCCTTGCCGCGGCTGATGGCACCGTCGCCTATGTCGGCAGCGAGATTCCGTCGCTCGGCGGCCTGGTGATCCTGCAGCATGGCAGCGGCTGGACCAGCGTCTATGGCCATGCCGGCCAGCTGCTCGTGCAGCGGGGGCAGAGCGTGAAGCGCGGGCAGATGATCGCGCTGTCCGGGGACAGCGGAACGAACCGCGCGCAGCTGCATTTCGAGCTGCGTCAGGGTCGCACCCCCGTCGATCCCTTGCCGAGATTGCCGAGCCGTTGAGCCGCCATCGTATCCCGACCCACGCCGCACTGCGCCGCAAGTCCAGCATATCGCCCTGGGTCTCGATCGCTTGGCGAGTCGGGGCTGTCTTCGCGCTTTATGCCTTCGCGGTTGCCTTTCACTGGTTCGACCGGGCCGGGCTGCGCGACAATTTCGACCAGCATATCAGCTTTCTCGACATCATCTATTTCACGATGATCTCGATCACCACGACCGGCTATGGCGATATCGTCCCGATTTCGACCGGAGCGCGGATGTTCGACGCGCTGGTGGTCACGCCGATCCGGATCTTCGTGATCCTGATCTTCATCGGCACGACCTATCAATTCATCCTCAAACGCACATGGGACAAATGGCGCATGGCGCAGATCCAGAAGATGCTGACCAACCACATCGTGGTCGCGGGATTCGGCAAAACCGGGTCGGATGCGGTCAACGAACTGATTGCGCGCGGCACCGATCCCGCCTGTATCGTGGTCGTCGACGGCGACGAGCATGCCCTGACCCGCGCCGAAGATGCCGGGTGCAACGTGCTGGTCGGCGATGCGACCCGCGACCAGACACTGCAGGACGTGCGCATCGATCAGGCGAGGACGCTGATCGTCGCGACGGGACGCGACGATACGTCGATCCTCGTCACCCTGACCGCACGCCACCTCGCGCCCAACGTGCCGATCTCGATCATCATCAAGGCTGACGATAATGAGCTTCCGGCACGCGCCGCCGGGGCGAACACCGTCATTAACCCGGTCAGCTTCGCCGGCCTGCTGCTCGCCGGATCGGTCGAAGGGACGCATGTCGCCGACTATATGCTCGACCTCGCCTCAGTCGACGGGCGGGTACATTTGTCGGAGCGCCGCGTGACGCCGGATGAAATCGGCAAGCCTCTATCGGCGATTGCCACCGGCCTGGGCGTGCGCATTTATCGCGACGGTGTGCCCCACGGGTTCTTCGAGCCGGAAGCGCAGGCGCTGTGCAACGACGATGTCATCGTCGAGATTATCCCGGCGCAATCCGCTCCCAGATAGCCGACGCAGTGCGCGGGCCTTCAACTGAAGGTTGGCAGCGCGCTTTCGCGTTTCACCGTAAACCGGATCGCTGCGCCCTGTTTGCGATTCCACGCCTTCAGCGTGCCACCATGCACCTCGATGATCCGGCGGCAGATCGACAGGCCGATGCCCAGGCCGTGCTCGGCCTTGGTCGAGATGAAGGGCAGATTGAACTGTTCGAGCACGGTATCGGGAAAGCCTGGGCCGTCATCCTCCACGCGGATTTCGAGCATGTCATTGGGAAGAATCTCGCACGATATGCGGATTTCCCGCCGCTCGACCGGGAGCTGCGCCAGCGCCTCTTCGGCATTTCGGATCAGGTTGACCAGAACCTGCTGGATCTGAATTCGGTCGATCAGCACGCGCGTCTGCGCATGTCCTCCGGGGTAGAGGATGCGCGCCTGGGGTGCCGCGTTGGCGCCACGGGCGAGTTCGATCGCGTCGTAGATGACCGGGTCAAGCGCCTCGGCGCGCAGTTCCGCGTTACCCTTGGACAGATAGTCGCGGATGCGGCGGATGATATCGCCCGCGCGGGCGATCTGGCCCCGTACCTGGTGGAGTTGCGACGCCACAGCCTCACGCGGCCCGTCGCCGCGAATCATCAGTTCGCCGACCGCAAGGTAGTTCGACGCCGCGGTCAGCGGCTGGTTGAGCTCATGCGCCAGCCCCGCCGCCATCTCGCTCAGCGACGAGACCCGCGCTGAATGTGCGAATTCGTTGCGCATCATGTCGATTCTGCGCTGCGCCTGTTCCTGATTGCTGATGTGCCGGAAATAAAGGACGAGCAATGCACCGACCACCAAGGTCAACGCGGCCGCGAAGCTCAGGAACCACCCCGCCCGGCGGGCAGCCGGCGCCAGCACGTCGGCCTCCCCCACGCCAGACGTGACGAAAATAGGGTAGGTGGTGAGCCGCTGGTGACTGAACAGCCGCCGCTGACCATCGAGCACGCTTGGCCCCCAATAGTCGCCCATCGGATCGGCCAGCTGGCGCTGCATGACCAGGGTAAACTGAACATTCTGGCCCCAGCTGAGCTTATCGCCCTCACGCCGGGCCAGGGTCATCCCACGCAGGGAAATGATCGAAATGAGGTCTGCCGCCCGATAATTCACCCCGACATTGAACTCGACGAACCGGCGTGCCGGAATTTCTACCGCCACCATGCCACGGAACTGACCGCCCCCATCGCGAAGCGCGCGGGCCACCAGCAGCACCGTTTCGCCCGTCTCACGCCGGAGAATGGGGTCGGAAATGGCGCGTGCGAGCCCCGCTGTGTCGCGCAGGTCCCGGAAAACGCGAAGACCGCTGACGTTATGGCGCTCGGCAGTGCCGGCGCTAAAGCGAACATTCCCATCGGCGTCGGCAATTTGCGCGCCGACGATCGCCGGATCAAAGTAACGCGGCAGGACGATCTGCGTCGCGGGTGACGCTTCTGCTGATCGCACCGATGCACCGTAGCGTTGCTCGAGATAAACGGTCGCGAGCTCGGCCGCTTCCAGCGTCCTGCTGACATATTGGCCAAACGCGACGACCCGCCCCCGGTTTTCGCGCACTGCCGCTTCAGCCGCCGCTGCGCGGTCCTCAACGATCTGCCAGATCACGGTCACCCAGGCGATGGCGACGAACAGCACGCCCGAAATGACTACGAGCCGGGCCGCTGGCTGACGAAGGATCGTCAGAAAGATATTCGGTGCCTGCACCCCGCCACCAGCCCGTTCGAGCCGCTCCTGATGGGCAACGTTACTGTGCGGGCGGAGTGAAAACCATACCTCTTGTCAGCGCTGATCAAGCGCCCATGCGGTCGGCACATATTTCACCAGAATGTCGATGCGTACCGGGACCCTGCCTGTCGCCTAGTCGTCCAATCCCCCGCCCCTATCTTTTTTCGCCAAATCGCCTATGTCGCGCGACGATCATGGCAACGCGACTCCCCGAAGCCCCCAAGGTGGGCATGGTGTCGCTCGGCTGTCCCAAGAATCTGGTCGACAGCGAGCGTATCCTGACCAAGCTCCGTTCCGACGGCTATGCCATGTCGGCCGACTATGCCGGTGCGGATGTGGTGCTGGTCAACACTTGCGGCTTTCTCGACAGCGCCAAAGAAGAGTCGCTGGAAGCGATCGGCGAAGCGATTGCGGAGAATGGCCGCGTCATCGTGACTGGCTGTATGGGCAAGGAGGCCGAGGTCATCCGCGCCCGCTTTCCCAATGTGTTGGCGGTGACAGGTGCGCATCAATATGAGGAAGTGGTCGGCGCAGTCCACGACGCCGCGCCGGTGCCGCCCAACGCGTTCCTCAACCTCGTCCCCGAAAGCGGGCTGAAGCTCACCCCGCGCCACTACAGCTATCTGAAGATCAGCGAGGGGTGCAACCACCGTTGCTCCTTCTGCATCATCCCGGCGCTGCGCGGCGATCTGGTCAGCCGCCGCCCCGACGCGATTCTGCGTGAGGCGGAGAAGCTGGTCGAGGCGGGGACTAAGGAACTGCTGGTCATCAGCCAGGACACCTCGGCCTATGGCGTCGACATCCGCAAGGAGCCGCGGATGTGGAAGGGTGCTGAGGTCGTTCCCCACATGACCGACCTTGCCCGCGAACTCGGCAAGATCGCACCCTGGGTGCGGCTGCATTACGTCTACCCCTACCCCCATGTCGATCAGGTCATCCCGCTGATGGCCGAGGGGCTGATCCTCCCCTATCTCGACATCCCCTTCCAGCACGCAGCGCCCAGCGTGTTGCGCACGATGCGCCGTCCGGCGAACGAGGCCAAGGTGCTGGAGCGCATCCACAAATGGCGTGAGATCACCCCGGACATCACGATCCGCTCGACTTTCGTCGTCGGCTTCCCCGGCGAGACCGAAGAGGATTTCCAGTATCTGCTCGACTGGCTGGACGAGGCGCAGTTGGACCGTGTCGGCGCATTCCGCTTCGAGCCGGTCGAGGGTGCCGCCGCCAACGACCTGCCCGGCGCGGTGCCCGAAGCGGTCAAGGCAGAACGCTACGCCCGGATCATGGCCAAGACCGCCGCGATCAGCGCCGCCAAGCTTGAGGCCAAGATCGGCCGCACGCTGCGCGTCATCATCGACGAGGTGGACGGCGACGGCGCCAATGCGCGCAGCGAGGCGGACGCGCCGGAAATCGACGGCAATGTCTTCCTGCGCGACGCCGGGCATCTCAAGCAAGGCGATATCGTCCCCGTGCAAATCGAGGACGCGGACGAGCACGACCTTTACGGCGTTCCGCTGGCCTGATCGCCCGCCATCGCCCGCACCGCGACCAGCGCCCCCGCCAGCGCGGCGAGCGCGGCGGGGTCGGTCGGACGGGCGCCATCGACGAAGTGCGGCGCCGCCATCGCATGGATCGCCTCCGCCAGCGCGCGCGGGGAATGGCACACCGCGTCAAATTCAATGTCGCCGTCCACGCCGGTCAGCGGATCGCGCGGCTGCACCGTCACCCGCACGCCGTGGATCGCGGTGCCGCCACGCACCCGCAGCGTCTCACGCTCAAGGCGGATCCACGATCCTCCCGGCTCGGCACTGGCAAAGATCGCGGTCCGCCGCGCCCCGGCCAGCATCGCCAGCCCCGCGCGCAGCAACTCACCCAGCACATCGCTGAGGCTGCTCGCTTCGATCTCACAAATCTGGTCGCCGATCCGCAACGTCACCACGCGCCAGCCAATGCCCTCGGCGCGATAATCGATCGCGACATCGCCGGGCACGATACCCGATTCCCAGTCCTGGATGGCGGCGGCACCGCCCTGCCCCCCTGCGCCCTGATCGATCTCGCCCATATCCGCTCCCTTCACGCTTTCCCTTGAACTGCCATCTTGTCGGTTTAGGGTCTATGCCATGCTGGTTCGCGTCCCCATGCTGATCGCCTTGCTGCTCTGGCTCGCGCTGACCGGGGTTCAGGGCGATCCGGGAGTCCGCACCACCCGCGTCGATCCGCTGACCGTCCAGGACGATGATTTCGCCCGCCACCGCGATCCCGCAACCTGGCGCGGCCTGTCGGTCCACAGAATCGAATTTCACGAAGAAAGAGGGGCTTGGCGGCTATTTCGCATTGCCAATGTAAAGAATCCGCGCGGACCCCTGTGGTTCGTTCCCCATGACAATGAAAATGCCGGGTTCGAAGCGGCCCTGGCCGGGGTCCGCAGCTGTGGCGGGGTGGTGATCGCGGTGGATTCGGGACTTGCTCAGGACGGGGTGCGCCGCAACGCCGCCGTGGATCGCGGTCGCCCGATCGACCCCAACCGCAATTTCCACGACGGCCTGCCGCTCTATGCCCGCACCGTGCTCGCCGATCTCGCGCGCGGAGCCCGCCCGATCATCGCCCTCCACACCAACTCCCCCGGCTTTGACACGCGCACCTCGCAATGCAACCGCGCCGATCCGCCGGGCCGGGGCGAGGTATCGATCCGCTTTTGCGATGACGTCATGCAGCGCCACCCGTCAGAGGCGCGCGACTGGCCGTTCGACGATGACGACAGCCTCGCCTATGTCGCCTATCGCGCGGGCCGCGCGCCCTATTCCGCATGGTGCGGCAAGGCGCTGGCACTCGCCGATTTCAATGTCGTGTTCGAACGCGTGGCGGTGAGCGACGGGTCGCTGTCCAACTATGCGCTGCTGCGCGGCATCCCCTACGTCAATTTCGAGACGCAGGAACGCGGCCTCGACCCCGCCGCCCTTACCGAAAGCCGCAAGCGGCTGACCGCGATGATCGACCGGGCGATGGCGGTGTGCACCGCCCCGAAAACGCGCAAATTGCGCTGAACGCCGGGCTGGCGCAACGTCGCGCACCCGCTTAGATCAACGCCATGACCGATCTTTCGCAGTTGCTTCAGCCCGATCGCGGCCAGCCCGCGCGCACCATTCATGTCGTCCACCCCGATCAGTGGCAGGACTGGCTGAAGGCACAGCCGCCGCGCGTCCGCACCGCCATCGCCGCGCACAAGCTGACCGGAAAGGCGGGCAACCGCGCCGTCCTGCCCGGTGAGGGCGTTGAGGACTGGTCGATGCTGCTGGTCTGCGACGAGCCCGAAAGCTCCCCCTTCCGCATCGCCTCGCTCGGCGAACAATTGCCCGAAGGCAGCTATCGCCTCGCCAGCGGCGAGCCCGGCGCGGCAATGCTCGGCTGGCTGCTCGCCCAATATCGCTTCGACCGCTACCGCAAGGATGAAGCGGCACAGGGACCACGCGTCCTGCTGACCGGCGAGCCGGGGCGGATCGAGGAGACGCTGCGCCTCGCCAGCGCGACGTTCAAGGTTCGCGATCTGGTCAACACCCCCGCCTCCGACATGGGGCCAGCCGATCTGGAGGCCGAGGTCGATGCGCTGGCCAAGGCGCATGGCGCGACCCTGGCCGTCACGCGCGGCGATGCGCTGGAGCAGGGCTATCCGATGATCCACGCCGTCGGCATGGCGGCAGCGCGCGGGCGGGAGCCGCGGCTGATCGAGCTGGAATGGGGCAATCCCGACCATCCCCGGCTGGCGCTGGTCGGCAAGGGCGTATGCTTCGACACCGGCGGGCTCGACATCAAGCCGAGCGCGGGCATGCGGCTGATGAAGAAGGATATGGGCGGCGCGGCGCACGCGATCGCGCTGGCCGGGCTGGTGATGGCGCAACGCCTGCCGGTCCGCCTCCACCTGCTGGTCGCGGCGGTCGAGAATTCGGTCGCCGGCAATGCCTTCCGGCCCGGTGATGTCCTGAACACCCGCAAGGGACTGACGGTCGAGAATACCAACACCGATGCCGAGGGGCGCCTGATCCTGGGGGACGCACTGACCAAGGCGGTCGAAGGCAAGCCCGGGCTGATCCTCGATTTCGCCACGCTGACCGGCGCAGCGCGCGTTGCGCTTGGCCCCGATCTCCCTGCCCTGTTCGCCAATGACGACACGCTGGCCGGCGCGATGCTCGATGCCGGGGACGGTGTGAAAGATCCGCTGTGGCGATTACCCCTGTGGGACGGCTATGACGAGATGCTGAAGTCGGACATCGCCGACATGGTCAACGCGCCCGACGGCCCGTTCGCCGGGCCGATCACCGCCGCGCTGTTCCTCCGCCGTTTCGTGCCGAAGCACATTGCCTGGGCGCATCTCGATCTGTTCGCATGGCGTCCCGCTCCCAAGCCCGGTCGCCCCAAGGGCGGCGACGCGATGGGCCTGCGCGCAAGCTGGGCAATGCTGAAGGCGCGCTACGCCGACAAGTCGTAACCGCCGCAACCGGCTCGACTTCGTGGGCTAGCGGCGGCAAGGTGTCGCGATGACGAATACGCGCAACGGCGGCCGCATCCTGGTCGACAATCTCGTGGCCCAGGGCTGCGACCGCATCTTCCACGTGCCGGGGGAGAGCTTTCTCGCAGTGCTCGATGCGCTGCACGATGTGCCGCAGGTCGATCTGGTGACGTGTCGGCAAGAGGGCGGCGCGGCGTTCATGGCGTGCGCCGATGGTGCGATGACCGGCAAGCCCGGCATCTGCTTCGTGACGCGCGGGCCCGGCGCGACCAATGCCAGCATCGGCGTACATGTCGCGATGCAGGATTCGATCCCGATGATCCTGTTCATTGGCGATGTGGATCGCAGCATGCGCGACCGTGAGGGCTTTCAGGAAGTCGATTTCCCTGCCTTTTTCGGTCCGCTTGCCAAATGGGCGACGCGGATCGAGGACGCCGCGCGCATCCCCGAATATGTCGCGCGCGCCTGGAACGTGGCGATTAGTGGCCGCCCCGGCCCCGTCGTGGTCGCATTGCCCGAGGACATGCTGCTGGACGTGGTCGAGACGCTCGACCGCCCGCGCCTGACCCGGCACAGCGCGGGCCTCGACGCTGAGGATTTCACCGACGTGCTCGACCTGCTCCGCACCGCCGAACGCCCGGTGGCGATTGTCGGCGGCGCGGGATGGGACATTGCGACCGGTGCAGCGTTCGACGCGTTCGCGCGCAGCTGGGGCATTCCGGTGGCGGGCGCGTTCCGGCGGCAGGATGCAATCCCGAACAGCTCCCCGGCCTGGGCTGGCAATCTCGGCTATGGCCCCAATCCCAAGCTCGTCGCGCGGATCAAGGCCGCCGACCTGCTGCTGGTGGTCGGCGCGCGGCTGGGTGAGGCGACGACCGATGGCTATACGCTCGTCACCCCGGACCACCCCGGCCAGACGCTGATCCACGTCCACCCGGACGCGGGCGAGCTCAACCGCGTCTATCGCGCCGATCTTGGCATCGCCGCCCCGGTATTCGAATTTGCAGCAATGCTGGCGGCCGCCGATGCACCCGCTATCCCCCGCCCTGCCGGTACCGAAGCCCATGGCGAGTGGCAGGACTGGTCCACGCCAAAGCCCCGCGACGGCGTGACGCTCGACCTCGGCCAGTGCGTCGCGGCGATGCGGGAACGGATCGACGCGGACCATGCGATCGTCTGCAACGGCGCGGGGAATTTTTCGGGCTGGTGGCACCGCTACTGGCGCTATGGCGCGCAGCCGTCGCAGCTTGCGCCTACGGCAGGCGCGATGGGCTATGGCACCCCCGCCGCCGTCGCCGCCGCGCTGCGCCGCAAGGACAAGCTGGCGGTCGCGCTCGCGGGCGACGGCGATTTCCTGATGAACGGGCAGGAACTGGCGACGGCAGTCCAGCATGGTGCCGACATGCTGGTGCTGGTGATCGACAATGGCGCGTACGGAACGATCCGGATGCATCAGGAGCGTGAGTTTCCCGCGCGCCTGTCGGGGACGACGCTGCACAACCCCGATTTCGCGGCGCTTGCCCGTGCCTATGGCTGCTGGGCCGAGACGGTCGAGCAGACCGCAGACTTCGTCCCCGCCCTCGACCGCGCACTGGCGGAGCGGGGCGTTCGCCTGCTGCATTTGAAAACCGATGTTGAATTCATCACGCCCGCGACCACGATCGCGGCGATCCGGGGATAAGGGTCAGGCGCTGGCGCGGCGGCGCGTGTCCATCAGCGCGGCTTCGACCGCCTCGACCGCCCAGCGCTCGCACAGCCCGACGGCGCGGGCAAAAGCTTTGACGAAACCCTTGAGGTAGATCAGGCCCGGAAATACATCGAACCGCTCCGCCTCAATCGCCGCGAGGTAGCGGATCGGCACGCGGGTCTGCGCCGCAATATCCTCGATCGACAATGCCCGACGGCGGCGCGCATCGGCCAGCGCGCTTCCCACGCTTCCGCGCGGCTCAAAACGCCAGTCGCCTCTGGCAAAGGGCAAGATCGGCTGTTCCATAGCGGCGTTCATCGTCGTCAAGCCCCCCGGCTGGCTGACAATACCGGACTGTCCCGGCGCGGAACGGTTTAATGACTCGAATCGGGCGCCGAGTCGATTCGATTCGCCCATGAAAAAGGGCCGTTTCCCGCAGAAAACGACCCTTTCCGGTTTCAGTGAAGGATCGGCGTCAGATGTCGTCGCCCAGTGCGCCCTTGATCTTGCCGCCGAGCTGCTGCGCCTTGCCCTTGCCTTCCTGCGCGGCACCTTCGGACCGCGTTTCGGGATCGTTGCTCTGCTGCTTCGCCTTGCCGATCGCCTCGTTCACGTTGCCTTTGATCTTGTCGATAAGTTCGCCCATGATTGGCTCCTTGCGGTTCGGGGTGGGGGTTCCCCGGATCAACCACCGGCTTGCGTATCCGTTCCGATCTTTGCGCCGATGCCCCGGAGCTTTGGACGATGCCGCACCGGATTATCGACCTGTATCAGCGCCATGCCGCAGCCTTTGACGCGGCGCGGCGCAACAGCTTTCCGGAGCGCACCTGGTTTGAACGGTTCGAACGGATGCTGCCCGCCAAGGCCGAACTGCTCGACCTGGGCTGTGGCGGGGGTGAGCCGATCGCGCGGTTCCTGATCGATCATGGGCACCATGTGACCGGAGTCGATAGCTCGCCGACGTTGATCAACCTCGCCCGCACCCGCTTTGCGCGCCACAACTGGATCGAAGCCGACATGATGCGCTTTGGCGGCGATAGCGGTGCCTATGACGGCATCCTCGCCTGGAGCAGCCTGTTCCATCTTGAGGTCGAAAAGCAGGAAAAACTGATCCGGCGGATCGCGGTTTGGCTGCGCAAGGGCGGAGTCGCGCTGTTCAACACCGGCCCCGCAAATGGCGTCGCGATGGGAGAGTTTGAGGGCGAAGAACTGTACCACGCCAGCCTGTCCCAGATCGAGTATCGCACGGTGCTTGCAGAGAGTGGCCTGACCGTGGTCAATCACGTCAGCGAGGATGCAAGCTGCGGTGGGTTCACCGTATGGCTGGTGGGGAAAATGTGATGCGCTTCATCGGTTGGTTGTTCGCGGCTGTCCTGTTGATCCTGCTCGGCTGGATTGGAGGGCCGGTCGCGATGGCAACCTATCGCGTGGCGATGGCGACCGATCCAGCCGTGGCAAGGAGTCAAACTGCCGATGATCTGCTCGACGCCTATCGACGGCCGCCCGCAGAAGCCTTTCGCTTAAACCTGTCGATCGTTTACACTCCACCAGACTATCGGTCGGCGCGTGCGTGCGGCTATGACCCCGACATCCTATTCAAGGATGAGAATGTCGCGTTTCTACAATCTGCGGATTGGGGGTTCGAGGTTTTGCAGCGGCGCGCGTCCGCCGACCAGGTGCGCATTATCGATGATTACCGCGCCGAGCATTTCGCGAAGCATCATGCGGTCGGCACGATGGCTGCATTGAGCCAGTGCCTCAATAGTCCATTGGCCGCTTTATGCCGGGGTCGGGTGGATCGCATGACCGCGGCTGCAGACGCTGCTGGAGCTAAGGAGCTCGCCGAGTTGCAAGACGTCACACGCAAGCAGAATCAGGCGATCCTCTGCACCTTCCTCGATGGCGCAGCGGCCCGTCGCGGCATTGCGAAAACCGCAGCCGCGACGAAGCCTGCGCCTTAAATCAACCCTGCGAGCGGGCTCGAGGGATCGGCGTAGCGGCGTTGCCCCATGCGACCGCTGCGATAGGCAAGCCGCCCGCTCTCGACCGCCAGCTTCATCGCCCGCGCCATCAGGATCGGGTCCTTGGCCTCGGCGATCGCGGTGTTCATCAGCACGCCGTCGCAGCCCAGCTCCATCGCCACCGCCGCATCGCTCGCCGTGCCGACCCCGGCATCGACCAGCACCGGCACCTTCGCACCCTCGACGATGAGGCGGATCGTCACCCGGTTCTGGATGCCGAGACCGGAGCCGATCGGCGCGCCCAGCGGCATGATTGCGACGGCCCCCGCATCCTCCAGCCGCTTCGCTGCGATCGGGTCGTCGACGCAATAGACCATCGGCAGGAAACCTTCCTTGGCCAGCACCTCGGTCGCACGCAGCGTTTCGTGCATGTCAGGATACAGCGTCTTCGCCTCCCCCAGCACCTCCAGCTTGACCAGATCCCACCCCCCGGCCTCGCGCGCCAGCCGCAGCGTGCGGATCGCGCTTTCGGCATCGAAACAGCCGGCAGTGTTAGGGAGGTAGGTGATCTTTTTGGGATCGATAAAGTCGGTCAGCATCGGCGCATTGGGATCGCTGACATTCACGCGCCGCACCGCGACGGTGACGATCTCCGCACCGCTGGCTTCGACCGCGGCGGCATTCTGCGCGAAATCCTTATACTTGCCGGTCCCGACGATCAGCCGCGAGTTGAACGTCCGGCCCGCGACCGTCCAGCTGTCGTCATGATCCCCGCCGCCGACAAAGTGGACGATCTCGATCTCGTCGCCATCCTCCACGGCCACCTGTGCCAGCGTCGATCGCGGCACGACCTCCAAATTGCGTTCCACCGCCACCTTTTCCGGCACCAGCCCGAGTTCATTGGCCAGATCGGCCAGACTGATCCCGCCCGCAACGCGGCGATGTTCGCCATTGACCGTGATCGTGATGGTGCCGTCGGCGTGCATGGTTGCTCCTGACCGGTTGAACTCGTGGCGCGCATATAGGAAGCTTTGCGGGCGGCCAACACCGTCGCGCAGATATGGAAGGACCGGCATGCCGCCCCTCTCCCGTCGCCGCCTCATGAAATATGCTGCGACGCTCGCCGCCGCCGCGCCATTTCGAGTCATTGCCCAGACTGGCGCGGCACCCGACCCCACCTTGCTCGCCGCGGTCCGCGACCATCTGGGTTATTCAGTCGGGTTTCGTCGGAAGTTCGGCACCGGCATCTATTCCGCGCCGGGACGCGCCATTCCGCCGAGCCTGGCGGCAATGACGGTGCGATCGATCACCCACCGCCTTGCACAGAGTTCGGACATGCGACGGACATGCGCGCTGCTCCACTGGCGCGGCTCCGATGGACGGCTGCATGGCTGGCTGCTCGACGGGACGGGCGTTATCGCCAGCGGTGCCAGCGCCGGACCGTATGAAAGCCTCGCCTTTCTGCTCAACGCACTGCGAGTCGATGCGCGGACAGCAACGCGGGCTCCGATCAAGCGCGGGTCGCCGCGCCCGCCGCCGCCGGTATTCGCTGCGCCCACCGACCCGCGCGCGCACTTCGCCCGCGCCCGCGACACACTGCTGCCCGGCGCGATCGCCGCTGCGCTGGCCGAGCGAAGCGGGCGGCTGCTGATCCTCCCGGCCCGCGACACCGGTTCCGCGCCCTATGCCGCCTTGCCGCTGGGCGATGCGATGCTCGCTGATCGCTGGTCGACCGTGATCCTGCCCGACATCGAAACGCTGGCTGATCCGCAGCGGACGTTCGACACACGGCTTGATCCGCGCAATGCGCTCGTCGTCGGAAACCCCGATCTGTCGACCGATCCGGCCTATGAATGGAGCGATCTGCCCGGCGCGGCGGAGGAAGCGCAGGCCTTTGCGAAGGTCTTCGGCCTGCCGCCGACGCGGCTGTTGACCGGCAAAGCCGCGACGCGGGAGCGGGTGCTGGCGGGAATCGACAATTATGGCGAGGCGAGCATCGTCTACCTCGCCACCCATGGCCTCGCCAATTCGGTCAATCCGATGGACGGCAGTTTCGTCGCACTGGCGAACGGACATCTTTATGGCCGCGACCTGCGCACGCCGCGGTTTCAGGCATGGGCGGCATGGCATCCGCTGGTCATTCTCAGCGCGTGCCAGACTGCGTTGGGGAAAACCTTCGACGGCGGCACTTATGGCGTCGCGCGCGGCTGGATCTCGGCGGGCGCGGGCCAGGTGGTGGCGAGCCTGTGGAACGTCAGCGACACCGCGACCCAGCTGTTGATGTTGCATTTTGCCGAACACGCCTTTCTCAAGCGCCAGCCCCCGGAAGAGGCGCTGCGCCTGGCCCAGCTCGACGCACGCAACACCTTTGCGAACGATCCGGCGGCCTGGGCAAGCTTTACGCTGTTCGGCGCACCCTCCGCTGCGGGCTGAAGCCTCGACCTTCGGCCCTGGCGCCGCTACAGCACGGCCATCATTTCGCGAGTGCCCCGATGCCCGACACGATCTTTGTTCTGAACGGCCCCAACCTCAACCTGCTCGGGACGCGTGAGCCGGAAATTTACGGCTCCGACACGCTCGACGACATTGCCGGGATGCTGGAGGACCGCGCCCGCGACCTCGACCTGACCGTCGATGTGCGCCAGTCGAATCATGAGGGGCATCTGATCGACTGGATGCACGAGGCACAGGCACGCGGGGCCAAGGCGGTGCTGCTCAACGCCGGCGCATTTACCCACACCAGCATCGCGCTGCACGATTGCATCAAATCGATCCGCACCCCGGTGATCGAAGTGCACCTGTCGAACCCGCACGCGCGCGAGGAATTCCGGCATCTGAGCTATGTCGGCCGCGCCGCCAAGGGCACGATCGCGGGCTTTGGCGCGCAGTCCTATCTGCTCGCGCTCGAAGCGGCGGCGCGACTTTGATGCGGCGAGCGGTTTGCAAGCCGCGTCATCTTGACTAATAGCCGCCTTTTCCTGCGCGCCGGTCCAGGATCCGGCGCGAACCGTACATCATTTGAGGTCGCATGAGCGAAGATCATAAAAAGAGCATGCACGTGGATATCGAGCTGGTGCGCCAGCTTGCAGCAGTGCTCGACGAGACCAACCTGACCGAGATCGAGGTTGAGGACGCCGACCGCAAGGTCCGCGTCGCGCGCAAGATCAGCGCTGCGCCGGTCGCCTATGCCGCGCCCGCGCCGATGGCCGCCCCCGCCCCCGCTGCGGCCCCCGCAGCGATGCCGTCCGACCCCGCGTCGATCACGCCGGCGCATGAGAATGCGGTCAAGTCGCCGATGGTGGGCACCGCCTATCTCTCCGCTGAGCCCGGCGCCAAGCCGTTCGTCGCAGTCGGCCAGCAAGTTAAGGCGGGTGACACCCTGCTGATTGTCGAGGCCATGAAGGTCATGAACCCGATCGCCGCGGCGCATGGCGGGACCGTCAAAGCGGTGCTGGTCGACAATGGCCAGCCGGTCGAGTTCGACCAGCCCCTCGTCGTCGTCGAGTAAGCCCGTGCCGGAGATCAAGAAGCTCCTGATCGCCAATCGCGGCGAGATCGCGTTGCGCATCCATCGCGCGTGCCATGAGATGGGGATCAAGACGGTCGCGGTGCACTCCACCGCCGATGCCGACGCGATGCATGTCCGCCTGGCGGATGAGGCGATCTGCATCGGCCCGCCGGCCGCTGCAGACAGCTATCTCAACATCCCGAACATCATCTCGGCTGCCGAGATCAGCGGCGCGGACGCGATTCACCCAGGCTATGGCTTCCTCAGCGAAAACGCCAAATTCGCCGAGATCGTGGAGCTGCATAACCTGATCTTCGTGGGGCCAAAGCCCGAGCATATCCGCACCATGGGCGACAAGATCGAGGCGAAGCGCACCGCTGGTGCGCTCGGCCTGCCGCTCGTCCCCGGCTCGGACGGCGCGATCAGCGACCTTGACGAAGCCAAGGCGATTGCTGCCAAGGCGGGCTATCCCGTGATCATCAAGGCCGCATCGGGCGGCGGCGGGCGCGGCATGAAGGTCTGCACGTCTGAGGACGAGCTTGAGACGCTGATGCAGCAGGCGGGTCGCGAGGCCAAGGCCGCGTTCGGCGACGCCACCGTCTATCTCGAAAAATATCTCGGCAACCCGCGCCACATCGAAATTCAGGTGTTCGGCGACGGCAATGGCAACGCCATCCATCTGGGCGAGCGCGACTGTTCGCTCCAGCGGCGCCACCAGAAGGTGCTCGAGGAAGCCCCCTCCCCGGTCCTGTCGACCGAAGAACGCAACCGCATCGGCGCGATCTGCGCCAAGGCGATGGCGGACATGGGTTATCGCGGCGCGGGAACGATCGAGTTCCTGTGGGAAAATGGCGAGTTCTATTTCATCGAGATGAACACTCGCCTGCAGGTCGAGCACCCGGTAACCGAGGCGATCACCGGCCTCGACCTCGTCCGCGAACAGATCCGCGTCGCCGAGGGCCATCCGCTGACGCTGCGGCAGGAGGATGTGCAGTTCCGCGGTCACGCGATCGAATGCCGCATCAACGCCGAGGATCCGCGCACCTTCGCCCCCTCGCCGGGCAAGGTCACGCAATATCATGCGCCGGGCGGCATGAACGTGCGCGTGGATAGCGGCCTCTATTCGGGCTACAAGATCCCGCCTTATTACGACAGCATGATCGCCAAGCTGATCGTGTACGGCACGACCCGCCAAGGTGCGCTGCGCCGCCTGCGCCGCGCGCTCGAAGAGTTCGTGATCGCGGGCGACGGGATGAAGACCACGATCCCCCTGCATCAGGCGCTGCTCGACGTGCCGGAGTTCCAGCAGGGCGATTACACGATCAAGTGGCTGGAGGAGTGGCTGGCCAGGCAGGATGCGGCGTGAACGCCACGATCCTGCACAACCCGCGCTGTTCCAAATCGCGTGAGGCGCTGGCGATCCTGCAGGACGCTGGCGCGACCGTGACGGTGATCGAATATCTCAAGACGCCACCATCGCGCGAGGAACTCGCCCGGCTCTATGCCAAGGGCGGCATGTCCCCGCGCGACGGGTTGCGCGCCGCGGAGGCCGGGGCAAAGGCGCTCAAGGATGCGTCGGACGACGCGATCCTCGACGCGATGGTGGCCGACCCGATCCTGGTCGAACGCCCGCTGGTCGAAACCGACAAAGGGGTGCGGCTGGGCCGTCCGCCTGAGCGGGTGCGGGAAATCCTCTGACGTCCCGCACCGTTAGCTTCAGCCCGCAAGCGCCGTTGCAATCGTTTCGCGCCACGGCGTCGTTGGGCGACCGATCAATTGGCTGAGCGTGCGCGAGGCGTCGAACAGCGCGCCCTCCGCCGCCCGCGCGTCGCTGTCTGCCAGGATTGCGGCATAAGGACCGGGGAGACCCACCTGTTCCAGCGCAGCGGCATACTCCGCCTGCGGCAGATTCTGATACACGACCGACTTGCCCGAAATTGCGGCTAGGGCGTCAGCCAGCTCCGACTGAGTGAAGCTGTCATCACCTGCCAGTTCGAACGTGCCGGTCAGCCCGCGTACCAGCACCGTCGCCGCTGCCTCCGCATAATCGCCCCGCGCCGCCGCCGAAATGGCTCCGTCACCCGAACTGCCCAGCAATACGCCATGCGCGATCGCGGCACCCGCGCCCATCAGATAGTTTTCGGTGTACCAACCGTTGCGCAGCAGCGCGTGGTCGATGCCACTCGCCGCCAGCATTTCCTCGGTCGCTTTGTGCTCTGCCGCGAGCAGCATCGGGGAGCGATCGGCGTTCAGGATGCTGGTATAGGCGACCAACGCGACGCCCGCCGCCTTCGCCGCGTCGATCACGGCACGATGCTGGGGCACGCGGCTACCGATCGCGTTGCCGGAAATCAGCAGCAATCGGCTCACCCCCGCCAGCGCCGGGACCAACGTCTCCGGCGCGTCATAATCGAATGATCGGACGTGAACACCTTTGGCGGCAAGGTCGCTCATGCTGTCGGGAGCGCGCACCAGCGCGACGATTTGATCCGGCGGCACTTTGGACAGCAGTGCATCGACGACGAGCCGGCCCAATTGGCCCGAAGCTCCGGTAACAGCGAACATCGGTCGTTCCTTTTCATCAGGTATTGACCGCATCCATCTAGGCCGACACTTACCAAACATAAGTACGCACAAAAAGGTAAGTGTAAAAATGTCGGATCGTCTGCGCATGGCCGATATGCTCGCCCGGGGCGACGTGTTTGCGCCGGATTGTCCGACCCGCACGATCCTGCGGCAGCTGACCAGCAGCTGGGGGCTGTTGGTGCTCGTCGCGCTGCAGCCCGGCACCTTGCGGTTCAGCGCCTTGCGTCGCCGGATCAGGGGGATCAGCGAGCGCATGCTGGCACAGACGCTGACACAACTCGAAGCCAATCGCCTCCTGACGCGGCACAGCCTGCCGGTGGTGCCGCCGCACGTCGAATACAGCCTGACCCCGCTGGGCATCGAAGCCGCGCGCCGCGCAGAAGATCTGGTCGAGTGGATTCAGGTCAATCTGGTCGAGATGCGGCCCGATGCCGGGCACGATGCGGACGCTGGAACGCCTCAGGCGTAAGCACGCGACATCGCGATAATCTCGTCGGTGACGTCGATCTTGGTCCCGTACAGATAGCGTGCGACGCCGTTTTCCGCTTCGACGTCGGCGGTCACGCGGATCCAGCGCAACTGACCGTCCGGACGGCGAATCTTGGCCTCAAAGGTGAAGCTGCCGCACTCGGCAATCGCGGCGGCGCGCAGGCGGCGCAGTTCCTCACGCGATTCGGCCGAATACATCGCGACGATGGCTTCGCGTGTGACCGGCCTGCCGCGTTCGATCCCGAACAGATCGTACACACCATCGCTCCATGTGAGCGAATCGTCGCTGAGATCGCATTCCCAGCGCGCGTGGATCGGGAGCAGGCGTTGCGGCGTCGCATCCATGGCGTCTGGTTACCAAGCCTTTCGCTAAAGTCTAGTGAACGCGTGACCTTTTGTCCCGCCAACTGTATCGCCAACGCCATGTCCGCCGGTTCTGACGACTCGCTGCTTCTGGAGCCCGGCCGCAACTGCTGGCGCACGGCTGAGGCCACGCGGCTGTCGGTCATCGTCGATGCCGAAGATTATTTCCGCATCGCCCGCACGGCGATGCTGAAGGCCAAGAAGCAGATCCTGCTGATCGGGTGGGATTTCGACGCCCGCATCCTGCTGACCCATGAGGACCCGCCCGACCATCCTGAGGCCCCGCGCGAAGTGGGCGCGTTCATCAGCTGGATCACGGAGCAGACTCCGGAGCTGGAGGTCCACATCCTGCGCTGGGACATCGGGGCGCTCGCATCTTTGTTGCGGGGACGCACGCTACAGACGCTCGTCGAGTGGAAGCTGGCCAAGCGCATCCATCTCAAGCTCGACTCGACCCACCCACCCGGGGCGTCGCATCATCAGAAGATCGTGGTGATCGACGACTGCATCGCCTTTTGCGGCGGGATCGACATGACGCTTGGCCGCTGGGACACGCGCGGTCACGCCGATGGCGATCCGGGGCGGACCAATCCCGGCGGCGACGCCTATATGCCATGGCACGATGCCACCACGGCGATCCAGGGCCCGGCGGCCGCGATGCTGGGCGATCTGTGCCGCGAGCGTTGGCACCGCGCCGGCGGGCACAGGATCGAGCGCCCCGAAGTGGACCAGGAATGTTGGCCTGACGGACTGGCGCCGGACTTCACCGACATCCGCGTCGCGGTTGCACGGACCCAGCCCGAGCTCAACGACGAGGCCCCGGTGCAGGAGATCGAGCGCCTCTACCTCGACCTGATCGCGACCGCCCGCCGCTTTGTCTATGCCGAGAGCCAGTATTTCGCGTCCCGCGCGATAGCCGAGGCGATTGCTAAGCGCCTCGCGGAGCCGGACGGGCCGGAGTTCGTGATCGTCAACCCGCGCAGCGCCGATGGCTGGCTGGAGCAGACCGCGATGGACACGGCGCGCGCGCGGCTGTTTCAGGCGCTCAAGCAGCGCAATCCGCACGACCGACTGCGCCTCTACCACCCCTACACCGCAGCGGGTGAGGCGATCTATGTCCATGCCAAAGTGCTGGTGATCGACGACCGCTTCCTGCGCGTCGGATCCTCCAACTTCAACAACCGCTCGCTGGGCCTGGACACTGAGTGCGACGTGGCACTCGCTGCGGGCACCGCGGACGAGGCGGCCCGCATCGCCGCGATCCGCAACGGCCTGATCGCCGAACATCTCGGTACCGATTCGCTGACGGTGGCGGCGCGGATCGAGCAAGAAGGTTCGCTGATCGCTGCGGTCGACGCGCTGCGCGTCACCGGGCGAACACTGCGCCCCTATGAGGTGCCCGACCTGAACAGCGTCGAAGAATGGCTGGCAGAGAACCAGATCCTCGATGCGGGCGACGAATCGCCGTTCGAGGCAATGACCAAGGGCGGACTGCTGCGGCGGCTAGGCGGCTACTGACCGCGCGCGCCACCAGCGCCACAAGGTGCGCAACAGGATGGCGGTGCTGAGGACGAACGCCGCAGCGAACGCCGAGAACCAGATGCCTTGTGCTTTGAGCAACCACTGCCCGGTCAACACGGCCATAACAAGCGCCGCCGGCCAGGTCGGCTGACCGGTCCGAAACGACTGAACGGCCTTTATCGGCACACGCTCCTTGGCGAGTTCGTTCGCGCGGCCATAGGCATATGCCAGCGTGACCAGCATCATCACGCCAAACAGAAGCGCGAGCATGAATGCGGGAATGCCGGACCCCCGCAGATACAGCCAGCCGGGAAGCGCCACTCCCAATGCCAGCCAGCCGCCCCAGAGAAACGGATTGAGCCAAATCCCGCGCCACTCGGCCATCAGGGCGGCGACCTCTTCGGCGGACAGATGCACATCATGCCCCCATTGCGTGAACAGATACCCGTCGTCGGCCGGCCTAAACCGCTTCAAATACCAAGCCTCTATCCGGTTCATCGGTGTCCCCATCGATCCGCCCGCATCGCTATCAGAGCTGCCCGCGGTCGAACAGCCGATCAACACAGCGATATCCGCGATCACGTGGCTTGGGGGATGACGTAGCGCCGCGTCCCCGCTATGCGCGCGCCATGACTCAGATCACGCCCGAAATCGTCGCCGAGCACGGCCTGTCGCCCGAGGAATATGAGCGTGTCCTGCACGCAATGGGGCGCGAGCCGAACCTGACCGAACTCGGCATCTTTTCGGTGATGTGGTCTGAGCATTGCAGCTACAAGTCGAGCCGCATCCATCTGAAGAAGCTGCCGACGACCGCCCCGTGGGTGATCTGCGGCCCCGGTGAGAATGCCGGCGTGATCGACATCGGCGATGGACAAGCGGCGATCTTCAAGATGGAGAGCCACAACCACCCGAGCTATATCGAGCCCTATCAGGGGGCGGCGACCGGCGTGGGCGGCATTCTGCGCGACGTGTTCACCATGGGCGCGCGTCCGATCGCCAACATGAACGCGCTGCGCTTCGGTCGCCCCGATCACCCGAAGATGAAGCACCTCATCTCCGGTGTGGTGCATGGCATCGGCGGCTATGGCAATTGCGTCGGCGTTCCGACCGTCGGCGGCGAGGTCAATTTCCACAAGGCGTATGACGGCAACATCCTCGTCAACGCGATGACCGTCGGCGTCGCCCAGACCGACAAGATTTTCTACAGTGCCGCCGCAGGCATCGGCAATCCCGTGGTTTATGTCGGGTCCAAGACCGGCCGCGACGGCATCCATGGCGCGACCATGGCCAGCGCCGATTTCGACGAGCATAGCGACGAGAAGCGCCCGACCGTGCAGGTCGGCGACCCCTTCACCGAAAAGCTGCTGATCGAGGCGTGCCTGGAGCTAATGGCGTCGGACGCGATCGTCGCGATCCAGGATATGGGCGCGGCGGGCCTCACCTCGTCCAGCGTCGAGATGGCGTCGAAGGGCGGCGTCGGGATCGAGCTGGTGATGGACAATGTTCCCCAGCGCGAAACCGGCATGACGCCGTATGAGATGATGCTGTCGGAGAGCCAGGAGCGGATGCTCATGGTGCTCAAGCCCGGCCGCGAAGCCTTTGCCGAAGCGATCTTCCGCAAATGGGAATTGGACTTCGCGGTGATCGGTACCGTGACCGACACCGGCCGCATGGTGCTCAAGTGGCAGGGCGATGTCGTCGCCGACATCCCCCTCGCCCCGCTCGCCGACGAAGCGCCGCTCTACGACCGCCCGCATGTCGCGACGCCCAAACCCGCTGACCTCGCGGACGAGCCGGAATCGACCGATATCGCCGCCGACCTGATCAAATTGATGGGATCGCCCGACATCGCCTCGCGCCGCTGGATCTGGGAGCAGTATGACCACATGGTCGGCGCCGACACCGTCCAGCGCCCCGGCGGCGATTCTGCGGTGGTCCGCGTCCACGGCACCGACAAGGCGCTGGCGATGACCACCGATTGCACCCCGCGCTATTGCTTCGCCGACCCGGTGGAGGGCGGAAAGCAGGCGATTGCCGAGGCGTGGCGCAACCTGACCAGCGTCGGCGCGACCCCGCTCGCGGTGACCAACTGCCTCAACTTCGCCAACCCCCAGCGGCCCGAGATCATGGGCCAGATCGTCGGCTGTCTCGAGGGGATGGGCGATGCGTGCCGCGCGCTCGACTTCCCGATCGTCTCGGGCAACGTCTCGCTCTATAACGAGAGCAAGGCGACTGGCGGCGGATCGGCGATCCTCCCCACCCCCGCGATCGGCGGCGTCGGCATCCTCGCCGACTGGTCCAAGTCGATGACGATCGGGTTCAAGGCGACCGGCGACGCGATCATCGCGGTCGGCGAGCGCATGGGCCATCTCGGCCAGTCGATCTGGCTGCGCGAAATCCATGGCCGCGAAGAAGGCCCGCCCCCGCCGGTCGACCTGAAGGCCGAAAAGCGCACGGGCGATTTCGTGCGCGACATGATCACCCGCGGCCTCGTCAACGCGGTTCATGACGTGTCCGACGGCGGTGTGGCGGTCACGCTTGCCGAAATGGCACTTGCCAGCGGCATCGGCGCGACGATCGATCAGGCCCAGCCCTTCGGCATCGCGGGCAGTTTCTTCGGCGAGGATCAGGGTCTCTACATCGTCACAGTCCCCGATGAAGCATTGACCGAATTCCTCACCGCCGCTGCAGCCGCCGATGTCCCCGCCGATCCGATGGGCCGCACGATCAAGGACCGGCTGATCTTCGAACTCGACGAAGGCGATTGGTGCGTCACGATCGACGATCTGCGCAGCGCGCATGAGGGCTTCTTCCCGGCGCTGATGGGCAACTGACCCCATCAAACACTCGACTGAACCATCGCCCCGGGCTCGGCCCGGGGCCGGGCTTTTTCCGACGGCCTAAATCTGTCACCCTCCTGCCCGCCTCGCCTGACTGGGCGACGCTTCGACCTGCAGGAGGGAGGGACCAATGACCGCCGGCTATTCGACCACAGCGCTCGCCGACAAGCTCGGCTTCAAACCCGGCATGCGGCTGTTCATCGCCGATATGCCCGCCAGCGTGCGGGAAGAGGCGCAGGTCGATGACCTTGGCCTTGAGGTGCTCGCCGCGCCCTGCACCGGGATCGACGCGGCGCATGTCTTCGTGACCGAGCGTGCGATACTGGACCGCGAGCTCAACGCGCTGCGCCAACTGATCGCGCCCAGCGGCTTCATCTGGGTATCCTGGCCCAAGAAAGCCGCGAAGGTCGATACCGACATCAGCGAGGATACGATCCGTGAGGTCGCCCTGCCCCTCGGCTTGGTCGACGTGAAGGTTTGTGCGGTGGACGCAACCTGGTCGGGGCTCAAGCTGATGATCCGCAAGGAATTGCGCACAAATGGATGACGTACCCTCGGTCGCGTGGCGCCGCTATCCCGAGATGGACGATGCGCAGAGGATCGCCGCTGCCCGCGCCTTCCACGACGCCATCGCCACCCGCCGCTCCTGCCGCGCCTTTGCCTCGACCCCGATTCCGCGCGAAGCAATCGAATGGGCAATCCGCGCCGCCGGCAGCGCGCCCAGCGGCGCCAACCACCAGCCCTGGCATTTCGCCGTGGTCGAGAGCGCAGCAGGCAAGGCCGCGATTCGCGCAGGCGCTGAGGCGGAGGAGCGCGAATTCTACGCCGGCAAGGCGGGCGAGGAGTGGCTCCGCGCGCTCGCCCCGCTCGGCACCGATGCCGACAAGGCGTATCTCGAGATCGCACCCTACCTCATCGTCATCTTCGGTCAGCGCCGTGGGGGTCTCAATCCCGGCGACGATTTTCAGAATTACTATGTCACCGAAAGCGTCGGGATCGCCACCGGACTGCTGCTGACCGGGCTTCACGCGGCCGGGCTGGCGACGCTGACGCATACCCCAAATCCGATGAAGTTCCTCAACAGCGTCTGCGCACGCCCCGACACCGAAAAGCCGACGATGATCGTAGCCGTCGGCCATCCTGCACCCGACGCAACGATCCCGGTTCACGCCTTGCACAAAAAGCCGCTGGAGCAGATCGCCAGCTGGCTCTGACGAGGCTGGCGCTGGCGCGCAGACAGGTGTATTCCTTCGCTAACACGGGGGGAGACATTTCATGACCACAACCATGGCGGGCGACCGCCATCTGACGCTCGACACTGTTCGCGGCGTCGCGGTGCTGGGTATCTTGTTGCTCAACATCATTGGCTTCGCGATGCCGATGCCCGCCTATTTCAACCCGGCAGCGTATGGCGGATCGCAGGGGATCGACCTTGCCGCATGGTTGGGCAACTTCGTGCTGTTCGACGGCAAGATGCGCGGCCTGTTCTCCTTCCTGTTCGGCGCATCGACCCTGCTCGTGATCGAGCGCGCAACCGCAAAGGGCGAAAGCGCGGCCATGGTCCATTATGCGCGGATGATCTGGCTGCTCGTCTTCGGCCTCGTCCATCTCTGGGCGATCTGGTTCGGCGATATCCTCAGCCACTATGCGCTGATCGGCATGATCGCCTTCTTCTTCCGTAATGCGCGGGTAAAGACGTTGCTGATCGTCGGGTGCATCCTGCTGGTGCCCCAGTTCATCGTCACTGCCATCATCCCGCTGCTCGTCGCCATGGCGGAGCTGACCCCTGGCCAGCCGGAAATGGCAAAAGCCGCCGAAGGGCTGAACGAGGCGTTCGGCAAGCCCTCCAGCGCGTGGCTTACCAAGGAGGTAGCGCTGTACCGCGGCGACTGGTGGAGCATCGCCGTTGACCGGTTCAAGGAAACGAAATGGCTGCCGCTCGGCGGGCTCATCCAATATGGCTGGGAAACTCTCGCCTATATGCTGTTCGGCATGGCCGCGTATCGCAGCGGCATGCTGACCGGACAGTGGGAGCGGTCGCGCTATTGGCGCTGGGTTGTCATCGGGTTCGGGATCGGCATCCCGGCCTATGCGGCGCTCGCGCTATGGATGATCCGGTCTGACTTCGGGCTGTTCGAGGTGACCTCGGCGGCGATGGTACTGACCACGCCGATCCGCCCGCTGATGATCATGGGCTGGGCCAGCCTGATCGTGCTGCTGATGCGCCCGGGCGGGTTGTTGACCGACCGGCTTGCTGCAGCGGGGCGGATGGCGTTCACCAACTATCTGATGACCAGCGTCATCTGCACCACCGTCTTTTACGGCTATGGCCTTGGCTTCTACGGCGCCTTGTCGCGGGCCGAGGTCTATCTGGTGGTGTTCGCGGTGTGGGCGCTGATCTTGCTGTGGTCGAAGCCGTGGCTTGAGCGATTCGCTTACGGCCCGCTGGAATGGCTGTGGCGCAGCCTGGCGCGCGGACGGCTCCAGGAGATGGCCGGCGGGGCGCTCGCCCGCTGATTGCGAACGCCACGCAATAACTGTTGCGAATCACTCTCACTCGCCTTAGCTTGGCTATGTCGAGTGAGAGGGTCACATGGTCGTCTGCGTCTGTAACGCCATTCGTGAGAAGGATGTCCGCGCTGCGGCGCGCGACGGTGCGATCAGCGCGTGCCAGGCCTATCGCGCGCTCGGGCGTCAGGCCAAGTGCGGCCAGTGCGTCCCGTTTGCGCGAGCCATTATCGATGCCGAGCGCGCTGCTGCGTAGCGTTCGCATCTTCGCCAACCCGCAGAAATCCGCCATTTTCTGACTGTCTGAAGCGCCCTGCCCGCGCTATACTCGCGCTCGAAATCCGAACGCGAAAGGTGCGACATGAAGGGCGATCCCAAGGTCATCGATTATCTGAACGAGGTGCTCAAGGGTGAGCTGACCGCGATCAACCAGTACTGGCTGCACTATCGCCTGTTCGATCATTGGGGTGTGAAGAAGCTCGCCGAGTTTGAGCGGCACGAGTCGATCGACGAGATGAAGCATGCCGATATGCTCGCCGAGCGCATCCTGTTTCTCGACGGCCTCCCCAATTTCCAGCTGCTTGGCCGCCTGCGCATCGGTGAGACGGTCGAAGAGGCGCTCAAGGCCGATCTGGAGCTGGAATATGAAGCCGTCGCGCTGCTCCGCGACGCGATCGAGCATTGCGAGAAGGTCCGCGACTATGGCAGCCGCGACCTGTTCCAGCGCATCCTCGACAGCGAGGAAGAACATGTCGACACGCTCGAAACCCAGTTCGAGATGATCGAACGGATGGGCATCCAGAACTACATCCAGCTCAACGCGAAGGCTGAGGAAGGCTGAGTCAGGCCGCGGGGCGGCGTCCGAACATCGGGCGCCGTTCGACCAGCGGGTTGGCTTCACGCTCCAGCAACGCCAGCGTCGCCTGAAACAGCGGGCGTAGCTCGACCACCAGCTTGAGCGCCTCGCTCGGATCGTCGCGGCTTTCGACGCATTGGCGCGCGATTTCCTCGATCGCGGCGGCACATTCCGACAGCGGCTCGGCACCGAACTGGCGCGATTCGCCCTTCAGCGTGTGCGCGGGCAGCACCATGGCCGCAGCATTGTGAGCGCGCATCGCCTCCTCGATCTGCGCGACCGACTTGACGCCGTCCTCCTGGAAATAGCCCAAGATCCGCACGAAATTGGCGCCAAGCTGCGTCCGGGCACGCGCGAACGCCGTCCAGTCCACCAGCCGGTCCCCATCGAGCGTCGCCACATCAACCTCCAGCTTACGCAACCCGTTGCAATCACAGATATGGGTAAGTGGGTAAACGTCCGGTTGACAGGAAACCGTTTTCCTGTGGAGCGGGCTCGCGCCCAATCAATCCTTGTCGAACGGGTTTTTCGACGGGCGCATGGTGAGGCGCACCGGCACCGCGCCAAAGCCGAACTCCTTGCGCATGCTGTTGACCAGATAGCGCTCATAGCTTTGCGGGAGCAGATCGACCCGCGTGCCGAACAGGATGAAGCTGGGCGGGCGGGTCTTGGCCTGGGTGACGTAGCGCGGCTTGATCCGCTTGCCACCGGGCGCAGGCGGCGGATTGGCTTCGATCGCGCGTTCGAACCAGCGGTTGAGCTGGCCGGTCGTGATGCGCCGCGACCACGCCTCGCGCGTTTCAAACGCGACCTTGATCAGCGTGTCGAGCCCTTTGCCGGTTGCGCCGGACACAGTGAGCAGCGGCACGCCCTTCACCTGCGCGAGTCCTTCGTCCAGCGCGCCCTTGACGCCGTTGAACAGGCTCGACTGGTTCTCGGCCACGTCCCATTTGTTGAGCGCGATGACGAGCGCGCGGCCTTCCTGCAGCACCTTGTCGGCGATCTTGAGATCCTGCACCTCCAGCCCCTTGGTCGCATCGAGCAGCAGCACCACGACCTCAGCGAAGTCCACCGCCCGCAGCGCGTCGGCGACCGACAGCTTCTCCAGCTTCTCCTGAACCTTGGCGCGTTTGCGCATGCCGGCGGTATCGATCAGGCGCACCGGACGCTCATTGCCGTCTTCGTCGGTCCACAGCCATTCGATCGCGATCGAATCGCGCGTGATCCCCGCCTCCGGCCCGGTGATCAGGCGATCCTGTCCCAAAAGCTTGTTGATCAGCGTCGACTTACCCGCATTGGGGCGACCGACGACCGCCAGCTTCAGCGGCGCGTTGGGCGATTCGTCCTCGTCTTCCTCGAATTCCTCGTCCTCACGGTCGATAAAGGGGCGTAGCGCTTCGAACAGGTCGGCAATGCCCTCGCCATGCTCGGCCGAGAAGGGCACCGGATCGCCCAAGCCAAGCGCCATCGCTTCGTGAATGCCGGGTTCGGCCGCGCGACCCTCGGCCTTGTTCGCCAGCAGCACGATCGGCGTGCCGGAGCTGCGCAGCCAGCGTGCGACCTCCTCGTCGAGCGGCGTGATGCCCGCGCGTGCGTCGATCATGAACAATGCGACATCAGCCTTGCGCACCGCTGCCTCGGTCTGCGCGCGCATCCGGCCGGGCAGGCTCGCGGGGTCTTCATCCTCGAACCCGGCGGTGTCGATGATGCGGAACGGACACCCCAGCAGGTCGCCGTCGCCCTCCCGCCGGTCGCGGGTAACGCCGGGCTGATCGTCGACCAGCGCAAGGCGCTTGCCGACAAGCCGGTTGAACAGGGTTGATTTGCCGACATTGGGTCGGCCGATGATCGCTACGGTAGGAAGACGCATCCGCGCCCCCTACCGCAACTAGGGTCTGCACTCAATCAGAGCGGGGTCGAGACGGAGCGGATTTTGGCGCAGGGCGAGGAGTGCGGAGGGAGCGATGCCGAAGCATCGTGACCGACAAGCGACGACGCCATGAGCCAAAAGGCGCCCGCCGCTACGCGGTTGCCCAGGCAAGGCCGCCGGACGGCGTCGCTTGCTTGCGCGTAGTTCAGCTACGCGGCGGCGCTGCACTCCTTGCCGGCGGCCTTGCCTGGGCAATCTCGATCCCCGTTCTGACTGAGTGCAGACCCTCGCGCCTCAGCGATAGGCGGTGATCTCACCCTTGTCGCTGAGGATGTAGAGCGTGTTGTTGGCAACGATCGGCGACAGGCTGATCCTTTCGCCGACTTCGATCGTCGATCCCACGCTGCCATCGGACGGCGAGACGGAAACCAGCTCACCACGCGAGTTACCCAGCCACAGGCGATCACCCGCCAGCACCGGGCCGACCCAGGTAATCGGACCCTTCTTGTCCTCTTCATCGCGCCACGCGCGCATCTGGCTGATCCAGCGGATCTTGCCGCTACCTCGCGCGATGCAGACGAGGCGCGCGTCGTCGGTCATCACGAAAATCCACTCCCCCGCGATCCACGGGGTCGAAATTCCCGCAAAATTCTGTTCCCAGACGCGGTTGCCCGATGCCAGTTCGAACGACGCCATGCGCTCGCCCTGCCCGACGGCGTAGACGCGGCCCTGATCGATCACCGGCTCGGCATCGATATCCACCAGGCTGGACACCGAGGTCGAGATGGTCGAGCGCGACAGCGTATCAGTCCACAGCGCACGGCCATTTTCGTAGCGATAGGCATTGAGCTCGCCGGACGAGAAGCCTGCGACAATCGTGCCCTGCGCGGCAGCCGGAGCCGCCACGCCGAACACGCCCTGCGTTTCCGGGGTGCCCGACTGGGTCCACACCACCGCGCCATCGGCCTGTGCCAGCGCGAACAGCTGATTGTCCTGCGACACGACATAGGCGTTGCCCAGGAACAAGGTCGGCGCACCGCGCAGCGGGCCGCCCGGCTTCTTGCGCCACACTTCGGTCCCGGCAGCCGCATCGATTGCGACGACATCGCCCAGCCCGTTGGTCGCGAACACGCGCCCACCCTCGGCACTCACGCCACCGCCAAATGCCGCCCGGCGATTTTCCTTGTCGGTCGATGTCGCGAGCGACCACAGCTTGTTGCCGCTATTGGCGTCAAAGGCATGAACGACCGCTTCGGTATCGACGGCGAACAGCTTGCCATCAGCCACGACCGGTGCGGCGGCGAGCCGGACGCGGCCCGTGGTCCCCGCGATCTTGGCTGACCACGCCCGCACCGGGGTCTGCCCCAGCGCCAGATGGCCCATCACCTTGGATGCGCTACCGCCCGGCTGGGTCCAACCCGGGTTGACCGTCGCCATCGGCAGCACGACCTGAACCTCGGCGAGCGTCTTGTCGGCGGTGATGCCGGACTCGCCGGCGAGAATCGGCACGCGCTGCCCGAGCACCGGAGTCTTGCTGCCGCCGCCCTTGAAGATGCCGCACGCGCTGAGCGCCACCAGCGCCGCGAGCGCGACGGGGATACGAACCGACTTCATCATTGTGCTTTCTTGTCCTCACCCTCGTCGACGATCGCGTCGACACCCAGTACGCCGGCCATCTGAACCGCGCGTTGACGGATCGAGCGCGGAACGCCCTCGTCCTTGGCGATTTCGCCATATAGTTTGCCGGCCTGCGCGCGCTTGCCCTGACGCAGATAGGCGCCAGCGAGCATCTCGCCCGCGCTGCCGTACCAAGCGCTGTCCTTGACCGCGAGGCCACCCAGTCGGGCAATAACGACGTCAGGCTTGATCGTGTCATATTCGATCATGGTCTGACGAATCAGCGCCAGGTCGCGAAACTCCTGCGGCACTTTGGTGTCCGCGGCGATCGCGCCCATCAGCGCCGCCGCGCCCTTGAGGTCGTTCTTCTGCAGCAGCAGGGTCGCCTGCGTGAAACGCGCGCTGGCGCTGAACCCGTCGGTGTTGGACTCGGCCAATTCCTTCAGCGACGTTTCGGCCAGCTGCGGCTTGTTCTCGCCCAGCGCCTTGAACGCTGCGGCATATTTGTCGCCCTCGGCCGCACGCTTTCCGTCGCTATGGCTCTGCCAATACAGGAAGCCGCCGAACGCCACGAGCGCGGCGACGATCGCGACGATGATCCAGCGTCCGTAATTCTGCCAGATGTGCAACGCCTGATCCTTGCGGAGCTCTTCGTCGACCTCACGCAGAAAGGCATCGTTGCTTTGCGGGCTCAGCGCCAAGGGGGAAACTCCATCGGGGAAATTAGGGGGTTGCGGGGGCGGACCTTAGCCGCGCCGGATGGGAAACGAAAGCGTCAGTCCTTCGGCTTATAGACTTGTTCGTCGCCCGGAAAACTCCGATCGCGCACGGCGGCGGCGTAGCCCTCGACCGCGGCGGAAATGCGGCCAGCCATGTCGTCGAACTTCTTCACGAACCGCGGGGTACGCTCGAACAGGCCGAGCATGTCCTCGGTCACCAGCACCTGGCCGTCGCACTGCGCCGACGCGCCGATACCGATCACCGGGCAGCCGACAGCAGCGACGATCTCGTTCGCCAGCGTTTCCACGACGCCCTCGGCGACGATGGCAAAGGCGCCCGCCTCCGCCACGGCCCGCGCGTCACCGATGATCTTGGCAAACTCGGCATTGCCGCGCCCGCGCGCGCCATAGCCGCCGAGCGCGTTCACTGCCTGCGGCGTCAGGCCGATATGGCCCATTACGGGAATGCCGCGCGCAGTGAGGAATGCGACCGTCTCCGCCATCGCCGCCCCACCCTCCAGCTTCACGCCCGCAGCGCCCGTCTCCGCCATGATCCGGGCGGCCGATTCGAACGCCTGTTGCGGGCTCGCTTCATAGCTCCCGAACGGCATGTCGATGATGACAACCGAATGATAGCTGCCCCGCACCACCGCCGCGCCATGCGCGCACATCATGTCGAGCGTCACCGCCAGCGTGGACGGCAGGCCATAGATCACCTGCCCCAGGCTGTCGCCGACCAGCAGCACGTCGCAATGCGGGTCGAGCAGCTGCGCCATGCGCGCGGTGTAGGCGGTGAGCATCACCACCGGCTCCTTGCCCTTGCGCGCCTGAATCGCGGGGACGGTCAGCCGCTTCATCGGCGCCGGAGTCGGCGTCGCGCGGCTGGTGGAGGTGTCGATGGTGAAGGTCGTGGACATGGGATCGCGCTCTAGCGGGGCCATTGCGACCGCGCCAGCAGGCACAGCATCAATGTCATGCGATCTTGACTCAATGTTCGTTGTATATAACATCGAGTCGCATTAACCTTACATGGGAGGAAGCGCATGGCGTTTCGCGAAAAAATTGCCTGGGTGGCGTTTCTCAGCACCGTGCTGATCTGGGGCGCGTTCTTCGTCATCCTCGTCCAGATCCCGCACGAAGCGCGCGGGCTGGCGATGCTCGGCCCGTTCATCGCCGCGACGATCGCGCAGGCGGCGGTGATGATCGTCGCGGCGACGGTCTGGGCGATCGGCGCGCCGAAAGAGGCCAATGCCCCGGCTGATGAGCGCGACCGCGCGGTCGGTCGGCGCGCGACGGGGATCGCCTATTTCACCCTGATTCTCGGCGTCGCCGCAGTGATCGTCTGGCTGCACTTCGGCCTGCATGGGCCGGACACGATCTTCGCGCTGGCAGGCGCTTTCATCCTCGCTGAGGCGGTCCGGTTCGGCGCCACCGCGCTCGGCTATCGCAAGGGAGTTTGACAATGGCTTATCGTGAGAAGCTCGCCTGGCTCGAACTCATCGGCATGGTGATTGCCTATGGCGGATATTTCATCGGAGTCGGGATGGTCGATCCCGCTCCGGGTCGGCTGGAAACGCTGACCTATGTCGCACTGTTCGGTGCAGCCACCGTGGTGCGGCTGCTAATCCTCGGCTCGGGCTGGCTGACACTCCGGGCACAGATGGGAGTCGAGGCGCGTGCCAAGCCCGACGAGCGCGACCGATCGATCGCGCGGCGCGGCGCAGCCATCGGCTATTATGTCCTGCTCGGCCTGATGCTATGGGTCGGCGTGATGCTGCCGCTGACCGACACCGGCTGGGCGGTCGCCAACTCGGCGCTGGCCGCAATCATCATCGCCGAAATCGTGCGCGACGCGGTCATCGTCGCCAGCTATCGGCGGGGCTGGCATGGCTAACCCCCCGATCGCCAACCGCATTCGGATGCTGCGCTTCATGGCCGGTGAGATGACGCAAGCCGAGCTGGGCGACCGGGTCGGCGTCACCCGCCAGACGATCGCGGCGATCGAGCAGGGGAAATACTCCCCCACGCTCGAAACCGCATTCCGCATCGCCCGCGCCTTCGACAAGCCGCTCGAGGAGGTATTCCAGTGGGCGGGGGAGTAATCCCCCTCCCTTCCGGGTTTCACCGCAGCAGGCCCTTGCCCTTTGCCCTGTTCGCGAACCAGAGCTGGAACAGCTGCACCAGCAGGATGAACATGGGAAAATAGGCAACCCAGGCCCCCCGCACGGCGAGAATGTCGGTCGCGACGAACAGCCAGCCAAACTGGATGATCACGGCCACCACCGAAAGTGCGGACAGCATGACCGCAGCAGACCGGCGCATGAGCAACATGATCGCACCGAGCAGTCCGCTGAGCACTGCGACAATGTAAACCACGCCATACCATGTCGGGAGCGATGCATAGAGCTGCCGGTCATAGTCGGTTGTGCCAGCCCCATCACCCGGGCCCATGACGAAATGCATGTAGAGCGACGCGCAGCCCATCAGGCCCCACAGGATCAACACTATAGCCCCGACGGTGAACCACACCGGTGCCTTCGACGCCCCTTCGGTCATCTTGCCCTCCCCTTTGCTTCAATCGGGAGAGACTATCCTAAACCGCGCGCTTGCCAATCATTTCGTTACAGCAACGCTGCCGCCCATTGGTCCGGCTTGAACCCGACCAGCAGCCCGCCGCGATATTCGACCACCGGTCGCTTGATCAGCGAAGGATGCGCCGCCATCAGCGACAGCGCCTTGGCCGCGTCGATATCCGCCTTGTCGGCCTCGTCGAGCTTGCGAAAGGTCGTGCCGGCGCGGTTGAGCAGCGGCTCCCACCCCACCGCCTGGGCCCATTTCGCGAGCCGCGCTGGGTCCGCGCCTTCCTTCTTATAGTCATGGAAAGCGTAGGCGATGCCGTTGGCGTCGAGCCAGGTCCGCGCCTTCTTGACCGTGTCGCAGTTGGGGATGCCGTAAAGCGCGATCATCGGAAGATGCACGTCTGACCGGACCAGAGCGCGGTCACCTTGGCCCCATCACCCGCACCATCGAGCAGGCCGGAAAAATCGCCCTTATCGGTCGCAAATTCGCGACCCAGCGAGCTGTCGGGCACATCGCTGATCGCCAGTGCATCCGCGACCTGCTTGCGCGTCGATCCGATACCCGCGCCGGTCGCCGTGGTCAGCTTCGGCTTTGCGCCGTCAAGGAACCAGCCGACAAACTTGTCCTGCTGGAACCACAGGGTCAGCCCGCCGAATTCGACGAACTCCATCGCCCCTTCACCGCACTCTTCATTGCGGCCGGTGTCGCTCGGCTTGCCCAGCGCCGCAGTGGCGCCGGTCACTGTCAGTGCACGCGCGGTCCCGAACGCCAGCTCACGGGCACGCCCGGTTTGCGGGTCGACCAGGCTCAGCGCCTCTGGTGCGAGATTGAGCAGCGGCGTGGTTGCATCGGCGGGAGCCGCCATATTGCCGTCCGCAGCTTCGCTTTCGTTGACGACGGCTTCTGCCGTTGCCGCTTCATTCGGCGCCGCGGCGTTGGGCAGCGATGTCCCGCCGCACGCGGCGAGCAGCATCGGCACGGTCAGGCTTGCGAAACGGATCATTCCCATTCGATTGTTCCGAGCATATTCAAGTCATTGAAATAAAGCGTGAAAAAAATATTTTGCAGAAAGTTTGCCGAAGATTGGTCCGTCATATTTCTAACCTTATGTTTTTACTGAGAAATATGCCCGGGAATTCGAAGCGGAGGTTTCGATGCCTATCGATGACAATCGGCAATCGAGCCGAAAAAATTCATTTGTGTAAGATGGCATCGAATGACGAATCGTCATGTAGCATTTTACCGTCATCTTTAAAGTGTATTGGCGTTGGCACCGCCTAAAATTCAGCTGCAAATCGGGGGAAGGTCTTCCCCTGTGCCGAAGCCGCCTTGCGTCTCCGGCTACCCCTTCTGCGGGGATACCCCGCAACGCCCCGAGAAGCTGAGCGGGGCTGTTGACGCGCTCTGTCCCGCAGGCCCGTCGGCCCTGCTCCTGAGGGCGCGGCATTTGAGATGGGAGGCCCCGCGCGCACTCTGAACCGGCGGCCATGGTTTCATGTGCAGGCGATGAAAGCCGACAAGCCCCGCCTTTCCGCCTGCACGGGCAAGGGCGAGCGATCCTCGCCTCCCTTCAGGGTGCGGTTTTTTTGCTGCGCCAACTTCGCTGGCCGCTCGTACGACCATCAGCATGAGCAGGTTGGAGTGAGAGGATCGCGGGCTTCGCCGTGACGGGATGAGGGTCGAGAGAGAGGCTCCCGGCCGCCCGTCATGGAGATTTTCTCATGAACATGCATGTTCTCGATGGGCCTCGCGACGTTGGCGGTGGCTACAAAGTCGATGTTTTCCGCGGCCAGCGCGTTGGGCGGGTGTCATCCGAATGGTTCTCGCGGCCCGACGATGAGCGGTATCTGTCACTCGGCGATCTGGCCCGCTCGGTACGAAGCCGGTCAGAGCGCAGCCGGACCCGCGTGGTCGAGTCCGCGCTGATCCATGTCGAAGCGAGCCGAAACGATCCCGAGCGCCTGTCGCTGATACTGCCCGGTGCCGATGCCCCCGTGGCACCGACCCATTGGAGCTTCGGGCAACTGGCCAGCCAGGTCGGCGCTCCCGCAGCCTATCTGCGTCAACTCCCCGCCCCGCTCGCCGCGATCAACCTGCAATACGGCCTGACCTCGAACCGGGCCGAGCAGATCAAGACGCTGGAAACCGACAATGGCCACGTGGAACTGCGCGCCGTGACCGGCCCGGACTACGGTCGGATCTACGACCACGAACTCGTCGAAGCCGTGCAGAGGATCGCGGGCAATGGCGCCGGCGACACCCGCTGGAAGGTGCCCGGCGTGCTCGACTGGTCGACCGGGATCTACAATCCTTGTGTAGACATTTCGAAGGACACGACTACGCTCTACGCCTCCGACCGTGACGTGTTCCTGTTCCTGGTCGATGATCTCAACCCGATCGAAGCAGGCCGTTTGCCCGACGGATCGCCCGATCTCTTTTTCCGCGGCTTCTACTGCTGGAACTCCGAGGTCGGTGCGAAGACGCTCGGCATGGCAAGCTTTTACCTGCGCGCGGTCTGCCAGAACCGGAACCTCTGGGGCGTCGAGGACTTCGAGGAGATCAGCATCCGGCACAGCAAGTATGCCGCCAACCGCTTCGCCCACGAAGCCGCGCCGGCGCTGGAAGGCTTCGCCAACTCCTCGCCGCTGCCCTTCGTCAACGGGATCAAGGCGGCCCGCGAGCGGATCGTCGCCCGCACCGACGAGGATCGCAGCGATTTCCTGCGGGCGCGCGGCTTCTCGAAGGCAGAGACCGGCAAGATCATCGAGACCGTCCTCGCCGAGGAAGGTCGCCCGCCCGAATCGATCTTCGATTTCGTGCAGGGCATTACCGCGCTCGCCCGCAGCAAGGCCCATCAGGATGCCCGGCTCGACATGGAAGGCAAGGCCAAGAAGCTGCTCGACCGGGTCCATTGATCTGGGTTCATCCTGTCTGTTCTCCCGCGTGGCGCTGCCTTCTCCGAAAGTGAGAGGGCGGCGCTTCGCTTCGTGACGGGTCGAGGCCGAGAGAGAGGCTCCCGGCGGCCCGTCATGGAGAACACCCATGACCAAGTCTCAAACCAAGTCCCCGGCCAAGCCATTGCCCAAGCTCGTGCTCAGTTCATCGCGAGACATCCCCTTTTCCCAGCTGGTGCTGAGCCAGAAGAACGTCCGGCGCGTGAAGGTCGGCATCTCGATCGAGGATCTGGCCGACGATATTTATCGCCGGACCCTGCTTCAGAGCCTCAATGTCCGCGCGATCGTCGATGCCGATGGTGAGGAAACCGGCCAGTTCGAGGTGCCTGCTGGTGGCCGCCGCTTCCGCGCGCTCGAACTGCTGGTCAAGACCAAGCGGATGGCAAAGGACCAGCCCGTGCCCTGCGTGTTGCGCGAGGCCGGCATCGCCGAGGAAGACTCGCTCGCTGAAAACGTCATGCGCGAGGGCCTTCACCCGCTCGACCAGTTCCGCGCCTTCAGCGCGCTGATCGAGGCCGGGCTGTCTGAAGAAGACATCGCAGCGCGGTTCTTCGTCTCAGTCTCGACCGTGCGGCAGCGTCTGCGGCTCGCTTCGGTCGCGCCCAGCCTGCTCGACGCCTACGCCGACGACGGCATGACGCTCGAACAGCTCATGGCTTTCACTGTCACCGACAACCATGCCCGCCAGGAGCAGATCTGGGAACAGGTCAATCAGGGGCACCATGCGCCCGCTTACCAGATTCGTCGCCTGCTGACCGAAGATGCCATTGCCGCGAGCGACCGCCGCGTGCGCTTCATCGGGCTCGACGCCTACACCGAGGCCGGCGGCTATGTGATGCGCGACCTGTTCTCGTCGGACGACGATGGCTGGCTGCAGGATCCGGCGCTGGTTGAACTGCTTGTTTCGGAAAAGTTCTCCGAGATCGCCCGGGAAATCGGCGCCGAAGGCTGGAAATGGGTCGAGGCCGCCATCGATCTGCCGTTCGGCTGCGAACGCGGCAAACGCCGCATCAACGGCACCACCGTTCCACTGACTGACGAAGAGCAGGCGCGGCTCGATTTGCTGGTCGAGGAATATGATGCGATCGGCGAGGAATATCGCGATGGCTGTGACCTGCCCGACGAAGTCGACGCCCGGCTGACCGAGATCGACGCCGAACTGACCGCGCTCAATTGCCGCCCGGTTAGCTATGAGCCGGATGAGCAGGCTCGCGCTGGCGTGTTCGTATCGCTGGCGCACGACGGACGACTGCGGATCGATCGCGGCTATGTCCGGCCCGACGATGAGCCCCTTGCCGAAGGGCAAAATGCGGACGAAGCCGGGGGCGATGGAGGCACGTTCGAGAGCGCGACCGTCATGGTCGGCGGCCAGATGCAGGATGCCGGCATGACTGACGACGAAGACGACGCCATTCGTCCGTTGCCCGATCGGCTCATTTCCGAGCTGACCGCCGAACGCACGGTGGCGCTGCGCGATGCCGTGGCCAACGACCCGCAAGCGGCCTTCCTCGCTCTGCTGCATGCACTCACCCTGTCCGTGTTCCGCTCGCATAGCACCCATGGCTGCGTGCAGATCGGCGTCACCCAGGCCTGGCTCGGCAATGTCGCCCCGAACTTGCGCGAGAGCAGCTGGAGCAAGAAGGTCCAGGCACGGCACGAAAAATGGGGCGAAAAGCTGCCCGACGAACCGCAGGCACTTTGGGATGCACTCGCCGCCATGCCGAACGACGCGCAGATGGCGCTCCTCGCCCATTGCGTGTCGCTCGGCGTAAACGCCCTGTTCGAGCCGACCAAGGGATATGACGGGCGCATCTCGGCGCACGGCGTGGCCCAGCGGATCGCGGCGGCTGATGCGCTGGCGACGGTGGTCGGGCTCGACATGGCGCAGGCGGGCTGGACGCCAACGGTCGACAATTATCTCGGCCGCGTCACCAAGCCGCGGATCATCGAGGCCGTGCGCGAAGCCAAGGGCGATGCAACCGCCGTGCTGATCGAGCACCTCAAGAAGGGAGACATGGCGCGGGAAGCCGAACGCCTGCTCGATGGCACGGGCTGGCTGCCCGAACCGCTGCGGCTGCCTGTCGCCGATCCGGAAGTCGAAAGCGCCGAACTGCCCGACTTCCTCAGCGACGAGGACGGCGAATACGACAGCGAATTCGATCCTGTGGCGATCGCCGCCGAATGAATGGCTGCGCGGGGCGGCTCCGGTCGCCCCGCCAACCTCCATCCCCAATTTCATCAAGGAGCCATGTCATGGCTGACTATTTCACGCCCACCGTGATCGATCCGGTGATCCCGCTTGCCGCGATGGTGCCGATCGAACGCATTTTCCTCGCACAGGTTTTCGATGAAGAGCTGATTGGCGAGACCGCATACTATTTCAGCGAGGATGGCGCGAACGACCTGATCTCGCTGCCCGCCAACGAAGTTCGTGCAGCGCTTGAAGCCGCGATGCCGGAAACCAGTCGGCTCGCGCAGAAGCTGATCGACGAGCAGCCTGACGCTATCCTCGGCGAAGACGACATCGATCTCGACATGTGCGGCGATCTCTGGGCCGATGTGCTGCAGGACATCATCCGAAGGTCACCCGATCTCGACCATCTGACCGTCACCATGGCGTTTAGTTGCTCGAAGATGCGCCCTGATGGCTTCGGCGGGCTCGCCATGCTGATCACTGCCGGCACCGTCCGGTCGGAATCGACGCACACGCTGTTCGACCGCTTCTACGCCGAAGCGCAGGCCAATGGGGAGATCGGTCATGGCCATTCCTGACTATGCGCGCCGCAATTTCGAAACGCTGCTGAAGGCCGCCGAGGCCGGTGATCTTGCGCTGATGGAATGCACCGAGGTCGATACCGGCGAGACCCGCTTCGTCCTCTGTGCCGTGGGTCGCAATGACGACGATTACGTGATGACGCCATTCGGCCATCTCGCTCCCGGCAATCCCTACGAAGCCTATATCCCGCCTGCCTGAGCGCGGGTCCGCTTCGCCTCCAAGCCATTCATTCAAAGGACAATCCCATGACCAACCTGCCTTTGGCGGGCGCTTCCCTGCGCCCGCTTGCCGTCTCCAACCTCGTTCAGATCGCCGCAGCCATCGTCGCTGCTGCCCATGACCTGCTCGGGCATCTTGCCGCAGGTCGCCGTATCGACGCCTCAGCCGTCCGCACCGCTATGCAATCGGCGTTCGGCGCCAGTGACGCCAGCGGCGCCTGGGACTGGAAGGCCGCCTACGAAGCAGTCGAGGTCGCCCAAGTGCTGTGCATGCGCCGCTATGGACCGGCGATCCATGCCAAGTCCGCCGACCCGTTCGACCGGCTGAAACTGGTCGAGCGCATTGCGGCCCTCGCGCCCACCCAGACCCGGCGCAGCGAGGAGATGCAGGCATACCAGCAGTTCTCGACGCCGCTCGGACTGGCCTGGGTCGCGGGGTTCGCCGCCAGCTTCGTCCCCGGCGAACTGGTGCTCGAACCCTCGGCGGGCACGGGCATGCTTGCCATTCAGGCCGAACTGGGCGCGAGCAGGTTGGCTTTGAACGAAGTCGCCGATGTACGGGCCGCGTTGCTGCGCCAACTGTTCGGCGACAGCCCTGTCACCGCCCACGACGCGGCGCAGATCCATGATCGGCTCGACCCTGCCATCGTCCCAACCTGCATCGTTATGAATCCGCCATTCTCGGCGGCGCTTGGCATCGAGGCCCGCGTTGCCGACACAGCATTCCGGCATCTGTCGTCCGCAGTGTCCCGCCTTGCCGATGGCGGCAGGCTGGTCGCCATCACCGGCGCGAATTGCTCGCCCGAGCATAATGCATGGCGGAGTGCATTCGTCCGCCTGCAGGAGAAGGCGCGGGTCGTCTTCACCGCGCCGATCGCAGGCGCAGTCTATGCGGCGCACGGCACGACCTTCGAGACGCGATTGACGGTGATCGACAAGATGCCCGCCATCGATCCCACCTCGTTCCCGGCCACACCGGGCATGGCTCCCGACCTGGCGGCGCTGCTGCGCTGGCTCATCGCTGACCTTCCACCACGTTCGCCGTTGGCTGTCGCATCAATTCCAGCGCCCAGTGCGCAGCGCGTGAAGCCTTCCGCCCCCGCTGCCCGGACGAATCTTTCGGCCGTACCTTCACCCGAACCGTGCGGCGTGGAACTCGCCTATGAGACCGCGAACTGGTCTGACGACGCAACGGCCCGGTTGAGCGACACGCTCTACGAGCCCTATGCGTTCCAGTCGCTGCGCATCCCGGGCGCGCAGCCGCACCCGACCATGCTGGTACAATCCGCCGCCATGGCCTCGGTCGCGCCGCCCAAGCCGAGCTACCGTCCTCACTTGCCTTCCGGCCTCGTTGAACAGGGGCTGCTCTCCGACGCACAGCTGGAATCGGCGATCTATGCCGGCGAAGCCCATTCCGCGCATCTCGAAGGGCGCTGGACCGTCGATGCAACCTACGACAAGGTCGAGGCCGCACCCGACGATTGCGAAACTGCCGTCCGCTTTCGCAAGGGCTGGTTCCTTGGCGATGGCACCGGCGCGGGCAAGGGTCGCCAGGTTGCCGGAATCATTCTCGACAATTGGCTCAAGGGCCGCCGCCGTGCGGTCTGGATCTCGAAGTCCGACAAGCTGCTCGAGGATGCCCAGCGCGACTGGCGCGCATTGGGACAGGAACCCTTGCTGGTGTCTCCGCTCGCCCGTTTTCGCCAGGGTACGCCGATCCGGCTTGAGCAGGGCATCCTTTTCACGACCTATGCCACGCTACGCAGCGATGCGCGCGATGGACGGGTTTCCCGGGTCCAGCAGATCGTCGATTGGCTGGGACACGACTTCGATGGAGTCATTGTTTTCGACGAGAGCCATGCGATGCAGAATGCTGGTGGCGGCAAAAGCGAGCGCGGCGATGCGGCACCCTCGCAGCAGGGCCGCGCAGGGCTGCGGCTGCAACATGCTCTGCCAGATGCCCGCGTGCTCTACGTCTCGGCGACCGGGGCGACGACGGTCGAGAACCTTGCTTATGCGCAGCGGCTTGGCCTGTGGGGCGGCGCAGACTTCCCGTTCGACAAGCGCACCGATTTCGTCGCGGCGATCGAGGCAGGCGGCGTCGCGGCGATGGAGGTGCTGGCCCGCGACCTCAAGGCGCTCGGGCTCTATTCAGCCCGGTCGCTGTCTTACGAAGGCGTTGAGTACGAACTGCTCGAACATCAGCTGACCCCCGATCAGATCCGCATTTACGATGCCTACGCCGGGGCGTTTCAGGTGATCCACAACCATCTCGACGCCGCGCTTGAAGCCTCGGGCGTGACCAGCAGCAGCGACGGAACCTTGAACCCACAGGCCAAGTCTGCGGCCCGTTCCGCTTTCGAATCGAGCAAGCAGCGCTTCTTCAATCACCTGATCACGGCGATGAAGACCCCGACCCTGATCCGGGCGATCGAGCAGGGCTTGGCCGATGGTCATGCCTCGGTCGTCCAAATCGTCTCGACCGGCGAAGCGCTGCTGTCGCGCCGGCTCGCCGATATCGATCCGGGCGAATGGAACGACGTCCGCTGCGACGTGACCCCCAGGGAATATGTGTAATGTTGAGCTCAACATTAGACATATTCTTTGCAGTCGCAGTTTATGTCGAGCGTGGTGGCGGGAGGCGCAGGTTTCCTTCGGTTTTCCATGATTTCACTCCAGATATTATGAGGGTTAGAGA
>NZ_JAIXHL010000005.1 GCF_030145815.1 Sphingomonas sp. | reverse complement strand
CGCTCCCCCACCCGGCCACCCACAAGGTATCTTCGATGGGTGGCCGGGTGGGGGAGCGGGCCGGTGCCGCGACGCTATTCATGCCGCAGCGCGTCGATCGGGTTCAGACTCGCCGCCCGCCGGGCCGGGAAGAAGCCGAAGATCACCCCGATCGCCGCCGCGATGGCAAAGGCGATGATGTTGATCTGAAGATCGAACGTCCACGGGACCTGCATCACCGGGGTCAGGATCGCGATCACGACCTGCGCCACCAACAGCCCGATGACGCCGCCCAGCATCGACAGCACGATCGCCTCGACCAGAAACTGCATCAGCACCTCGCGCGCGACCGCGCCGATCGCCAGGCGAATGCCGATCTCGCGCGTGCGTTCGGTCACGCTGACCAGCATGATGTTCATGATACCGATCCCGCCGACGATCAGGCTGATCGCCGCCACCGTCGCAACGATGCTCGTCAGCAGCTGGGTCGTCCCGGTCAGCGTCGCGCTGATTTGCGCGGTGTCGAAGATGTTGAAATTGTCCTGCTCGCCCGGCTCGATCCCGCGCCGCTCGCGCAGCAGGTCGCTCAGCGACGCTTGCACCGTGGCGGTGTCATAGGCGGAATCGACCCCGACCAGCATCAGCCGGATGTCGCGATTGCCGCTAAAACGGCGCTGCACCGTCTTGATCGGCATGAGGATCACATCGTCCTGATCGCCGCCAAACCCCGCCTGTCCGCGCGTCGACAGCGTGCCGATGACGTCGCACGACACGTCGTTGACGCGGATGCGCCGCCCGATCGCCTCGCCGCCGCGGAACAGGTTCTGCCGCACGGTATTGCCGATGATGCACACCGCCTTGCCCGCTGCCTCCTCCGCCGGAGAGAAGGTGCGCCCGCCGGTCAGCGGCCATGGCTGGACCTGGAAATAGGCATTGCCGGTGCCATTGATCGTGGTCGACCAGTTGGCGCCGTTATAGATCGCGGTGCCGGTGGCCTGCGCCTGTGGCGCGACCGCCGTCACTCCCGCGATCTGTTCGCGGATCGCCTCGACATCCTGCTCCTCGAAATCGGGCGGGCGTGGACCGCCGCCGCCGCGGCCGAAACCCTGGCCAGGGCGTACTTGCAGGATGTTGGTGCCAAGGCTGGCGATCTGCTTCTGCACGGCCGCTGTCGTCGCATTGCCGAGCGTGACCATCGCCACCACCGCCGCCACGCCGATGATGATGCCGAGCGTCGTCAGGAACGAGCGCAATTTGTGCCGCAGGATCGATCGGATCGCGAGGGTGAAGGTGGTGCCGAGCATCAGGCGTCAACTCCCGCCCGCGCACCGGACTCGATCCGCTCGACCAGCCCATCCTTGAAATGGACGATGGTGCGAGCAAAGGCGGCCATGTCCGGCTCGTGCGTCACCATCAGCACGGTGATTCCGCTTTCCTGATTGAGCTGGGTGAGCAGTTTCATGATCTCCACCGACCGCTCCGAATCGAGGTTGCCGGTCGGCTCGTCGGCGAGCAGTACCGCCGGGCTGGTGACGATCGCGCGGGCGATGGCGACGCGCTGCTGCTGGCCGCCCGAGAGCTCGGCGGGCGTGTGGTCCCACCACCGGTCAAGCCCGACCTTTTCCAGCGCCGCCATGCCCAGGCTGTGCCGCGTCTTCTTGTCCTCGCCGCGATAGAGCAGGGGCAGTTCGACATTCTCCAGCGCGCTGGTGCGGCTGAGCAGGTTGAAGCCCTGAAACACGAAGCCGAGATAGCGGCGCCGCAGCAATGCGCGCTGGTCGCGGTCGAGCGCCTCGACATGCACGCCCTTGAACAGGAATTGCCCGCGCGTCGGCACGTCGAGGCAACCCAGGATGTTCATCGTGGTCGACTTGCCCGATCCGGACGGTCCCATCACCGCGACGAAATCGCCCTGTTCGATGTCGAGATCGACGCCCTTCAGCGCCTGAAACGCGGTCGGCCCCTCGCCATAGGTTTTGGTGACGCCGCGCAGGCGGATGATCGGATCAGCCACCCGATGCCCCCGCCTTGCGCTGCCCGCCGCCCGAGCCGCCGCCGGAACGCTTGCTGCTGCTCCCCGAGCTTTCGCCAGCAAATTGGCCGGTGATCACCTCCATGCCCGGCTTCAGATCGCCCGACAGCACTTCGGTGACCTGGCCGTTGGTGTCGCCGGTGGTGACCTCGATCGCGCGCGGCTGGCCGTCCTCGCCCTTCACATACACCGTCTGCTTGGCGCCGCGGGAGATCGTCGCAGCCTTCTCATTGTCTCCGCCGCGGCGTCGACGACTGGGCACAAGGGCGCCCGAGATGCCGCCCTTCGCGGCCTCCTGCCCGCCCGCGCTGGGGGTAAAGCGCAGCGCGGCGTTGGGGACGAGCAGGACGTTGTTCTTCTGCAGCGTCACGATCTCCGCCGTCGCGGTCATGCCGGGACGCAGCTTCTGTTCGGGATTGGCGACCGACAGCGTCGCGCCATAGGACACGACCTGCGCCGTGGTGCTGGTGGTCGTGGTCGTGCTGGTCTGCGCCGACAGGTTCGATCCGACATCGACGCGCTGGATCACCGCCGGGAAGGTCTGGCCGGGGAAGGCGTCGACGGTGAAGCTGGCTTTCTGCCCCTGCTTGACCTGTCCGACATCGGCTTCGTCGATCGCGACCTCCAGCTCCATCGCGCTCAGATCTTCGGCGATCACGAACAGGGTGGGCGTATTGAACGATGCCGCGACCGTCTGGCCCGGCTCGACCTGGCGCGCCAGCACCACGCCGTTGACGGGCGAGCGGACGATCGCCTTGTTCCGCTGCGTCACGGCCGAGCGCAGCGCCGCCTGTTGCGAGGTGACCTGTGCCTGGCTGGCGCGCACCGTCGCGACCGCGCGCGCGACCGCCGCGCGGGCATTGTCGAGTTCAGTCTTGGCCGGAACGCGCCCGCCCGACAGGCGGCTGACTTCCTCGAACCGCGCGAGCTGGCTCTGCGCCTCGACCAATGTCGCCTGATTCTGTGCGACCGTCGCCTGTGCCGCGGCCACCGATGCGCGCGCCTGGGTGATCGAATCGTCGAGCCGTTCGGGGTCGATCAGCGCGAGCGGCTGGCCCGCCGTGACGCGGTCATTGACGTCGACCAGCACGCGCGTGATCAGGCCCGACAGTTCGGAACCGACCTGCACCTGATTGGTGGGGGTCAGCTTGCCCGTAGCCGACACGGTGACGGTCAGCGCGCCACGCTCTACGGCGCGCGTCGCATAGCCAGCCTCAGCGTCGCCGCCGAACAGCCGCGACAGGGCGAACACCGCGACGACCGCGATCACGCCAAGGACGATCCATTTCAGATAGCGCCGCCATGCGGGCACGGTCTTCGCACCCAGAAATTCGTCCAGCTTCGGAGTTGCAGCGTCGGCCATCAATCGGTTCCGGTTCCAGAAACAGGGGGAGGTGCGGTCACGGTGTCGGGGGTCGGCGCGGTCGCCGCATCCCAGCCGCCGCCGAGCGCCAGGTAGAGCTGGATCAGCGCATTCGCCTTGTCCGAGCGCGCCTGGTTGAGCCCGTTGCGCGCGGAAATTAGCGAGGCTTCGGCCTGGCTGAGCGTCAGGAAATCGGCAAGACCGGCGCGATAGGAACTGCGCGACAGGATCGCGCTGTTGTTCGCGGCATCCAGCGCTATCACGAATTCGCGTTCGCGGGCCTGCGCGGTCTGGAGCGCAACGACGGCGTTCTCGACCTCTTCGATCCCGACCAGCACGGTCTGCTTATAGGCGTAGAAGGCACCATCCGCCGCCGCCTGCGCCGAACGAACCTGCGCGCGGGTGCGGCCGGCGTCGAAGATCGTCTGCGCGATGCTGGCGAAGACGCGGCCGGTGATGACATCGAACAGGCTGGTGACGCTGCCTGCTCCTGCATCGATGCTGCCGCCGAGCGAGAGTTGCGGGTAGAGCTGCGCTTCCGACACGCCGATCTGCGCGACGGCGGCGGCGAGGTTGCGTTCTGCGAGCCGCACATCGGGCCGCTGGCGCAGCGTATCGGCGGGGATGCCGACCGTGATCCGCTCCGGCCCCTGCGGGATCGCGCGCACCGCCTCCATCTGTGCCTTGAGCGCGCCCGGAGCCTGTCCGGTCAGCACGCCGAGGCGCGAGACGGCGCTGTTATAGCTTGCCTCGATCGACGGGATCGACGCGGCGGTCTGTGCCCGGGTTGCGCGCGCCTGTTCCTGATCGAGCGAGGAGACGAGGCCCGCCTGCACGCGGAAGCCCGCAATTTCGAGGTTATCGTCCTGAATGGTCAGGCTCTCGCGCGCATTGGCGAGCTGTGCCTGCGCGGCGCGGGCGAGGATGTAATTGCGGGCGATCTCACCCTGGATCGACACCAATGTCGCGGCATAGCTGTAGCCAGATGCCTCGAGCTGCGCGCGGCTCGCCTCGACCCCGCGCCGCACGCCGCCGAACAGGTCGACCTGATAATTGACGTCGCCGCCGAGCGAGAAGCTGGTGCTGCCGCCCTGCGATACCGTCGTGACAGTGCCATCGGGCAGGGTGACCTGTGTGCTCGTCCCGCGGATCGGTTCGCTGCGCGACGCGCTGCCGCCTGCGCTGACCGAGGGGAGGAGCGATGCGCGCGACTGGACCAACGCCTCACGCGCCTGACGCAGCCGCGTCACCGCCTGCGCGACATCGAGACTCTGGCCCGCCGCCTGCTCGACCAGTCCGGTCAGCATCGGATCGTTGAACGCGGTCCACCAGCGTTGCAGGTCTGCCTGCGCCTGCTGGTCCGCCGCGACCGAGAAAGCGGGCGGAACGCCGAGTTGGGCAGCGGTGCTCGGCCGGTAATCGGGACCGGCGGCGCACCCGGCGAGCGGAAGCGCGGCGATGCCGAGCATCAGAAGGGGACGAACCATCATGCCCCGAAAATGGCTAGCGGGCCTCCGCACGTCCACCAAAAGAGTGTCGCAAATTGTAAGCATCGCGTTGGAACACGCGCGAAACGAATTGGTTGCGTGGGGAATCTAACCGATCAGCCGCCGACCCAGCGCCAGATACCGGCCGGCATATCCGCCAGCGGCAGATGCGCCCAGGTCGCGCCGAGCCACAGGAGCGTGCCCCCGACGGTGGCGATGGTGCCGGGCCATGCCGCAGCGCCCTGCGCACGGCCCTGTGCGATCGCGACGAACGGCCAGTAACTCGTCACCCCCTGCCAGCGCGGCCAGAAATCGGGCTGGAGCCGCCGTTTCTTTTCATCCTGTAACGCTGCGCCGCCCAGCGCGAGCAGGCCGATGCTGCTCGCCAGCACGATTTGCGCCGGCTGTGGAAAGACCAGGATGTGCGCCAGCGCCCATAGGCCGAAGCTCCACATCATCGGATGGCGGGTGATCGCGAACACCCCGCGCGGGCGTGGCACGGCCTTGGGTTTGCCGGTCGGGTCCGGAAGGGCGGGATTGCCGATCAGTGATCCGACGAAAAGGACCGAAGCGAGCAACATGATCGCGCTCGCTACGCCCCACAGGCCGTCACCGACCGCCCAGAGCGGGGTTGCGTCCGGCATCCGCCCATAAACATGCGCCATCCAGCCCAGCGTGGCGAACGCGACCAGCGAGTAAATCCCAAGAAAAAGCCGCTCGCCGACAGCGTCGACCAGCGGCTTTCGCAAGGGGTGGGAGAGGAGGAAATGGGTGCCCAGAAACGCCGCACAGGCCGCGATCAGTAACCCCATTTCCCCCTCCCGATGGTCAGACGATCAGCGCGTCTCGTCCTTGAGATGGATGCCCGGCGCCTGCGGCTCGGCGAGTTCCGCCTGACCGGCCAGATCGTCATCCTTCAGCGTGTCGAGATGCATCAGCTTCTTGATCAGCGGCGAGATGACAATGATCGCGATGCCGACGCCGATCGCGACCCAGCCGATTGTGCTATACACGTCGAGCACCGTGGATTTGCCCGCAGCTTCGCCGCTCGCGCTTTCCGATCCGGTCGCCGCAGCGATCAAGCCGGCCGCGAAGTTGCCGGTGGCCGATGCGAAGAACCAAGTGCCCATGATCAGGCTTGCCATGTGCGCAGGCGCCAGCCGGTTCATCGCGCTAAGGCCGACCGGCGACAGGCACAGTTCCCCGGTCGTGTGCAGCAGGTAAATCAGGAAAATGAAGACCAGCGGGATCATAGTCCCTTCGCTGCCGCCGCCCGCTACAAGGACGAGAAAGCCTGCACCGAGCTGGATCACCGCGAGGCCGAACTTTGCCGGTGTGGAGGGCTCGATGCCCTTGCGGCCGAGCGAAGTCCACAGCCACGCAAACAGGGGAGCCAGAAGCACGATGTAAATTGCATTGAGCGACTGGAACATCGATGCCGGGATGTTCCACCCCAGGACGGTGCGATCCACGTGCTCCTTGGTAAGCAGATTTAGCGACGAGCCCGCCTGTTCGAAGAGCGCCCAGAACAGGATCGAGCCGATGATCAGGAACATCGCTGCAAAAATGCGGTCGCGATCATGATTGGTGCGACCGATCGATTGCCAGATCACAACGATGAGAGAGAGCGCAAAGCCGGCCAGTGCGGTGTTTTGCGCCTGGCCGTCCGAAAGGCTTCCCAGGAACATTCCGAGGAACGCGACGATCGCGATTGCACCACCCAGGGTGAAAAGCGCCAGAGGGAGTTTCGGCGCAGCGGCATAGGAGCCATGTACGAACACGAAGGTCGCTACGCCGAGCACGTAGAGGATCAGAATGGTGCCGCCGATACCGAGCAGAGTGCCGACGACAGCCTGATTTTGGACCAGCCACCAGCAGGCCACAACCGCGACGAGGCCGAGGATGTACAGCAGCCACTCCAGTTTGATCCCGGCAACGGCACGCGACAATCTGGCTGGGTCCGGTGCCTCGCCCTTGCCGTTGAGCAGCGGCTTCCCGAGCACGAAGACGATCAGCCCGAGCAGCATGCCCACGCCCGCCGCGCCGAAGCCGTAGCTCCAGCCATAGGTTTCGCCGAGATAGCCGCACAGCAGCGCGCCGAGCGCCGCGCCAAGGTTAATCCCCATGTAGAAGATCGTGTAGGCGCCGTCGCGGCGTACGTCAGTGCGCGGATAGAGCTGGCCCACGATCACCGAGATGTTTGCCTTCAGGAAGCCCGAGCCGACGATGATGAAGGCGAGCGCGAGCCAAAAGATGTTGAGCGACGCCGGATCATTGCCGCCGTCACCCTCGAATCCCATCAGGAAGTGGCCGAACGTAAGCAGCACTGCGCCGTACAACACCGCCTTGCGCTGTCCGAGGTATCGATCGGCGAGATAGCCGCCGAGCACCGGGGTGATGTACACCAATGCGGTGTAGGCGCCGTAGATGACGCCGGATTCCGACTTCGAAAACAGCCAGTGCTGGGTCAGGTAGAAGATCAGCAGCGCGCGCATGCCGTAGTAGGAGAAGCGCTCCCACATTTCGGCGAAGAACAGGATGAACAGGCCGAGCGGGTGGCCCAAAAAGGTTCGCTCACCGCCCGGTGCGGCTGCTGGTGTGTGCGCCATCGGCACGAAACTCCCTGACATTTGCGGCCTCTGGGGGCCGGATCGCGCAAAGACTAGCGGCAAACACCCGCATGTGAAGCCTGATTGTCACACAGGTAACCAGACTTGTGCCCCACAGAGTTGCGAACCGTTCGCAAAAATGCTTGGCGCGCTCGGCTGGAGCGGCTAACGGGCGGGCCATGACCTTCAACGACACCAGCACCCCGCTGTCGCTGCTGCGCACCCGCCGTTCGGGCAAGGCGCGCGACCTGATCGCGCCCGGCCCGGATGCAGCGCAGCTGCGCGACATCCTCGCTATCGCAGCGCGCACGCCCGATCATGGCAAGCTCGCTCCGTGGCGCTTCGTGGTGGTGCCGACCGAGGCGCGCGATGCCTTTGCCGCGCGGCTGGTCAATGCCTATCGTGCCGAGCGACCGACCGCCTCGGCGCTCGAAATCCAGACAATGGAACAGTTCGCGCGGCAATCCCCGACGTTGGTGGTCGTCCTCTTTTCGCCCAAGGTCGGTAGCCATATCCCGCTATGGGAACAGGAACTGTCGGTCGGCGCGGCGACGATGAACCTGCTCCACGCCGCGCATGCGCATGGGTTCGCGGCGAATTGGCTGACCGGCTGGCCCACGTTCAGCGATGCGGTGCGCGACCTGTTCGGCGCGGAGCCCGAGCGGATCGCGGGATTTGTCTATATCGGTACCCAATCCAAGCCGCTGGAAGAACGCCCTCGTCCCGAACTCGATGCGATCGTGTCGAATTGGGTAGCTTGAGCGTCAGACGGTTTCAGTAGAAACCGCATTGGGGGTGGAACTTTAATCCCCCGTGCTGTATTAAGGCAGCATGACAGCACTCGAGCACGAAGACAGCCCGGTTTATCTGAAGCTGCGCGCCAGCATCGCGACCGCGATCCTGCGTGGCGAGTATCGGGCGGGGGACCAATTGCCATCGGTGCGCGCGCTTGCCGCCGAACATGGCGCCAACCCGCTGACGGTGGCGAAAGCGTATCAGAGCTTTCAGGACGACGGCTATGTCGAGGTGCGCCGCGGCGTCGGCATGTTCGTCCTGCCCGGCGCGGTCGAACGGCTGAAACTGGCCGAGCGTGAGCGTTTCCTGACCGGCTACTGGCCCAAGGTGCGCGACCATATCGCGCTGCTGGGCCTTAGCGCCCACGAACTGCTGGACCGCGAGATCGCCTGAACCTGCCGCGCGCCAGCTGATGCACCCGCTGCTGCGCTATGAATGGGCGGTATTGCGGGGCGAGGCCGCGTTGGCATTGCCCGGTTGGCAGGACTGGCTGATGCTGGCGGTGATGGTCGCGCTGGCACTGGCGCTGTTGATCGGCTCGGATGCTGCCATCACACTGCGCGACAGCCGCGTGGCAGTGGCGGTCGGCGCGCTTGCCGGATGGGCCAGCGTGCGCGCGGCCCAGCGGCGGCTCGACCATCTGGTCCGCGAATCGGTCATCGCGTCGGCCGCGCTCGATCCGGTCGGGCGGCGACATTATCGCGCCGCGGTCCTCACCAGTATTGCACTGCTGCTGGTCGCGATCGCTGCGTTCGCCGGTGGGGCGAGCATCCTCGTCATGGTTGCCGGAATGACGGCGGGGGCGCTCGCCGCAGCGCTGGCTCCGTTGCGCATCTTGCGACCGTTCGGGGCCGCACGGTCGTCGCACAGCGATGCCCGCCCCCTCACGGTGGCGGATGCGATCAGCGACGTTCAGCTACGTGCCAACCACCCGCGCTGGCGGATCATCGTGCCGCTGGTTGCCGCACTGGCGAGTGTCGCGCTCACCATGGCGCTGCCGATCAGCTGGAACCCCGCGCTGCGTCATGCCATTCCCGCAGCAACGACAGCACTGACGATGCTCGCGCTGAGCCGCGTCGATGCCGATATCGTGATGTTTCTGGCGCGGATGGGGCACGGGGCGTGGCACAGCGCCGGACTGCATCTGCGCGTGGCGGGGCTTTACGCCGTGATCCTGCTCCCGCTGATGCTGCTGGTTGCGCCGTCCGCCTTCTGGCCATGCGCTGCGGCGATCATCGTGGTCGCCCTGTTCACGCTGCTGCGCGTGTGGAGCTTTCGGGCCTATTCCAGGCGGTATGCCGACATGATCCTGCTGTTCGGCGCGGCCGGTGGCGCGGTGCTCGGCGCCAGCTTCCCGCCGCTGCTGATCCCCTATCTTGCGATAGCCGGGATCGCCCTGCTGCGCCGCGCCGCCCGCGCCACGTGGAGCATGGCATGACCGAGGCGCTGGGCACCACGAAGCTTTCGGTGATGCGGGATAGTGTGCAGGCCGTGCGCGATATCTCGCTCTCGATCGTATCGGGCAGTTGGTTCGGGCTGATCGGCGCCAATGGATCGGGCAAGACCAGCTATTTGCGCGCGGTCGCGGGGCGGTTGCCGGTGCAGGGCGGCGTCGTGCGGATCGACGGCGCGGACTGCACCGCCGACCGGGCGCGCCGGGCAGCGGCCATCGGCTACGCCCCCGATGCCGCGATGCTTCCGGGTGCCCTGACGGGCCGCGCGGTGCTGGGGATCGTCGCAGACGATTCGGACCGCGCGCTATCCGCCATCGGCGACATCGCTGCTGCGCTGGCGCTCGCCCCGCTGCTCGACCGCCGCATCGGCGCCTGTTCTGCCGGTCAGCGGCAGCGCATCGCCATCGCCTGTGCCTTCGCCGCCGGGCAAGGCATTGTGATCCTCGACGAGCCGTTCAACTGGCTCGATCCGGTCGCAGCCTATGACCTGCGCCACGCCCTTGCGGCGCGGGTGGCCGATGGCTTGACCTTGGTCACTGCACTCCACGACCTCGCGACGCTCAGCAGCGCATGTCACGCGGGCGCGCTGCTAACCGAGGGATGCGTCGCGCTTGAACTCGATGCCGCCGCCCTTGCCAGCGCACGCAGCGACCCCGCGGCATTTGAAGCGCGGACGATCGCGCATCTGCGCGGTCAGGCGGCAAAGGTCTCAGTATCGACCTGACGTCTGGTGGTTCAGCAGACCGAGATATTATCGGTCAGATATTTGTCGACGAATTCATCAAAGCTGTCGGCGACAAACTTCTCCCCCGCGCCCACGACGATGATGCGGCCGCGATTCGCATCCTCGGTGCATGCGATCGCCCAGGCCCAGCACCAGATGCTATAATCGGCGAATACCAGATATTGGGCGTGTACAGGCTCGCCCCAGTCAATCTCCTGAGGCACGGTCCGGATCCGTTCGATCGGCCACCAATTGCCCATCTCCGCGTCCCAGTTCTCCTCGGCGGGGGCGAGCGTACTGAGATACATGCGGAACGAGTCCGGCAGGGTGACGGCGCAGCGGCGCTCCAGTTCGGCCAACTGCGCAGCCGTTGCGGGTGCGACCGATATATCCTCCTGCTCGAACCAGCGCCGCAACCGCTCCAGCGGCGCGGCACCGATCGCGAACGCCGGGCTAGGCGGCGAAGGTGTCCGCTTGAACCACATACAGGACCTCCGCGCTCGCCATGGCCGCCGCCTTCAACCCCATCGCCTCGGGCACGATCTGCGTGACATAGAAGCGCGCCGCCGCTGCCTTCATGGCCAGGAACGCCGGGTCGCCTTCTGCCCCCGCCGCGATCCGGCCCTGCGCTTCCATCAGCCAGCCGCACACGGCGGTGGCGACCATGGTGAGGAACGGGTAGCTGCCCGCCAGCCGGTCATCCATCTCGCTCGCAAGCATATGCTGCGTCACTTCAGCGCAGGCGTCGATCAGCGCGATCAGCCCGGCATCCTGCGCGTCGGCCTTCATCCGCGCGAGCAGCGTCGTCAGCGTCGCGCCGCCATCCATGTTGAGCTTGCGCCCGACCAGATCGGCTGCCTGGATGCCGTTGGTTCCTTCATAGATCGGGGTGATGCGCGCGTCGCGGAAATGCTGGGCGGCACCGGTCTCTTCGATATAGCCCATGCCGCCATGCACCTGAATGCCGATGCTGGTGACTTCGCACCCGATATCGGTGCCATGTGCCTTGGCGAGCGGGGTGAGCAGGTCGAGCAGCGCGCGCGCCGCTGCGTCGCCGGCATTCGCGCGGTCGACCTGCGCCGCCGCCAGATAGACCAAGGCGCGCGCGGCCATCGTCTGCGCCTTCATTCGCATCAACATGCGGCGGACATCGGGGAATTCGACGATGGTGGCGGGCTTGCCTTCACGCACGCCCTGCACGCGGTCGCGGGCATAGGCGACGGCGCGCTGGGTCGCGCGCTCGGCGACCTGCACGCCCTGAAGCCCGACATTGAGCCGCGCATTGTTCATCATCGTGAACATCGCGCGCATGCCGCCCATTTCCGGGCCGATCAGCTCGCCGATGCAGTCGCCATTGTCGCCGAACGACAGAACACAGGTGGGGGAGGCGTGCAGGCCCATCTTGTGCTCGATCGACACCACGCGGACATCGTTGAAGTCGCCCGGCGTGCCATCGGCGTTGAGCCGATATTTCGGCACCAGGAACAGCGAAATACCCTTGGTCCCCGCCGGTGCCCCCGGCGTGCGCGCCAGCACCAGATGGACAATATTGTCGGCCAGATCATGGTCGCCAAAGCTGATATAGATCTTCGTCCCGCTGATCGACCATTTGCCGTCCGCACGCGGCTCGGCCTTGGTCTTGAGCGCGCCGACGTCCGATCCGGCCTGCGGCTCGGTCAGGTTCATCGTGCCGGTCCATTCGCCGGTCGCCAGCTTGGGCAGATACGCTGCCTGCTGCTCGGTCGTGCCGTGATGCATCAGCGACTCGATCGCGCCGACGGTCAGCGTCGGGCAGAGCGTAAAGCCCATATTCGCGCTGCCCAGCGTCTCCAGCACCGCGGTCGACAGCGCGAAGGGCAGGCCCTGTCCGCCAAACGCTTCCGGCGATCCGATCGTGCCCCAGCCGCCCTCGACATAGGCCTGATACGCCGCGCGATAGCCCTCGGGCATGGTCACGCCTTCGGGGCTCCATTGCGCGCCGACGGTATCGCCTGCGCGGTCGAGCGGTGCCCATTCGCCCGCGGCGAACGCACCCGCGCCCTCCAGCACCGCATCGAGAATGTCGGATTCGACGCCCAGATCGGCAATCTGCGCGACATGCTCCAGCACGAAACGCTGTTCGGCGATGGCGGGGGTGAAGCTCATGTCGTCCTCTCTCTTGCGGCGCTTTTGCCCGCGCTATAGCGATGGCAAATGACCGCGCCAAATCCCCGCATCTTACCCTACGGCGAGGCGGCCATTGCCGATGCCGCCGCGATCATTGCAGCGGGCGGATGCGTCGCGACTCCGACCGAGACGGTCTATGGCCTCGCCGCCGACGCCACCAATGCCGAAGCAGTGGCGGGCATCTATGCGGCCAAGGGGCGGCCGAGTTTCAACCCGCTGATCGTCCATGTCGCCGACCGCCGCGCGGCCGAAGCGATCGCGATGTTCGACCGCGACGCGCGCGCGCTTGCCGATGCCTTCTGGCCGGGTCCGCTGACTCTGGTGCTGCCGTTGCGCCCCGATGCGCCGATTGCGGGTCTGGTGACCGCCGGGCTGTCCACCGTCGCGATCCGGGTGCCACAGCATCGCGCGATGCAGGCTTTGTTGGCGGCGACCGGAAAGCCGCTCGCTGCGCCGTCCGCCAATGCCAGCGGAAGCATCAGCCCGACCCGCGCCGCCCATGTCGCGGCGTCGCTCGCAGGCCGCATCCCGCTGATCATCGACGATGGGGCAACCAGCGGCGGGATCGAATCGACCATCGTCGCGGTCGGTCCGCAACCGCGCCTGCTGCGCCCTGGTCCCGTATCGGCGGCGGAGATCGAGCGGGAGATCGGGCGCTGGCTGGGTGGGGAAGGGGACACGATCGAAGCGCCGGGCCAGCTCGCCAGCCATTACGCCCCGTGCAAGCCATTGCGGCTGAACGCGACCGAGGCGCAGGACGGTGAGTGGCTGATCGGCTTCGGCGCTGTCACCGGGGACGACACATTGTCCGCGACCGGCGACCTCACACAAGCCGCCGCGCGCCTGTTCGACGCCCTCCACCGCGCGGATGCGAGCGACCGGCCGGCGATTGCCGTGGCACCGGTGCCGGCGGACGGCATCGGCCTCGCCATCAACGACCGGCTGAAGCGGGCGGCAACGCGCTAGGCTCTCAATCCTCCCCGGCACGGGGAGGGGGACCATGCGCAGCATGGTGGAGGGGGCCCGAGGCAATCGAATCCGGTGCCTTGGCCCCCCTCCGTCAGCGCGACGCGCTGCCACCTCCCCGTTCCGGGGAGGATTTGCTCAGCTCACGCCCCCGCCTTCGCCTTCAACCGCTCGGCAAAGCTCTTGCGCAGCTTGTTGAGCTTGGGCGGGATCACGCCCAGGCAGTAGGGGTTTCGCTGGCCTTCGCCTTCCCAGTAATTCTGGTGATAATCTTCGGCCGGCCACCAGGTGTCGGCATGTTCGATGGTGGTGACGATCGGGGCGGGCCATTCGCTGGCGTTGCGCGCGATCCCGGCGCGCGCCGCCGCCTCCTGCTCGGGCGACTGCGGGAAGATCGCCGAGCGATATTGCGTTCCGACATCGCCGCCCTGACGGTTCAGCGTCGTCGGATCATGCGTCGCAAAGAAGATGTCGAGCAGGTCGTCATAGCGGATCTGGGCCGGATCGAACGTCACCTTCAGCGCCTCGGCATGGCCGGTATCGCCGCCGCACACCGCCTTGTAGGTCGGGTTATCGACATGCCCGCCGATATAGCCGCTTTCGACCGTCTCGACCCCGATCAGGTCCTTGAACACCGCTTCCACACACCAGAAGCACCCACCCGCGAGGATTGCGGTTTCGGTAGTCATGCGCTTCAACTCCTTGCTACGGACGGCAAGATAGGGTTGAGCGACACGGCTAACTAGGGGGATCGACGGGAATGCGCGACGGCACGGTGATGGTGACGGGCGGGGCGGGCTATATCGGCAGTCACGCAGTGCTCGCACTGCTCGATGCGGGCTGGCGCGTCGTCGTTCTGGACAACCTGGTCACGGGTTTCGACTGGGCGGTCGATCCGCGTGCAGCGCTAATCGTCGCCAATATCGCCGATGAGGACAAGGTCCGCGCCGCGCTCCGCGAGCATCAGGTGACCGCGATCATGCACTTCGCCGGGTCGGTGGTAGTGCCGGAATCGGTCAGCGACCCCCTCAAATATTACCGCAACAACACCGCCGCCAGCCGCAGCCTGATCGAAAGCGCGGTTGCGGAAGGCGTGAAGCACTTCATCTTCTCCTCCACCGCCGCAACCTACGGAATTCCTGAGGTTGTTCCGGTGCGCGAGGACGCGCCCAAGCAGCCGATCAACCCCTATGGCATGTCCAAGCTGATGACCGAGATCATGCTGAAGGACGTCGCCGCCGCCCACCCGATCAACTATTGCGCGCTGCGCTATTTCAACGTCGCCGGCGCCGATCCGCAGGGCCGCAGCGGCCAGAGCACGGCGGGCGCGACCCACCTCATCAAGGTCGCGGTCGAGGCGGCGACCGGCAAGCGTGACGGGGTCTCGGTGTTCGGGACCGACTTTGCGACGCCCGACGGCACCGGGGTGCGCGACTATATCCATGTCAGCGATCTGGCGGCGGCGCATGTCCATGCGCTCGAGTTGCTGATCGCCGATCCGGGCGCGAGCCACACGCTCAACGCCGGTTATGGCCGCGGCTATTCGGTGCTCGAAGTGCTCGACGCGGTCGATCGCGTCACCAATGTGACGATCGAGCGCCGGCTGGAAGGCCGCCGCGCAGGCGATCCCGACGAACTGGTGTCGGACAATCGCGCGATCCTCGCCGCGCTACCGTGGCGACCGCAATATGACGATCTGGAGCGCATCGTCCGTGATGCCCTCGCCTGGGAGCGCACACTGGCAGAGAGGCAAACGCAATGATCGAGCTGTTCCTGTCCGCCTTCGCGATGCTGTTCGTCGTCATCGACCCGCCTGGCTGCGCGCCGATCTATGCCGGGCTGACCAAGGGCGCGCGCCCGGGGCAGCAGCGCGCGATGGCGATGCGCGCGGTGATGATCGCGACCGCGATCCTGCTGGTGTTCGCGCTGGTCGGCGAAGCGCTGCTGCGAACGCTCGGCATCAGCCTCAGCGCGTTTCGCATCGCGGGCGGGATCATGCTGTTCATCATCGCGCTCGAAATGGTGTTCGAAAAGCGCCAGGAACGCCGCGAGGATCGCGCCGAAAAGGTCATGCAGACCCCGACGGTCGAGGACGTTTCGGTCTTTCCGATGGCGATGCCGATGATTGCCGGGCCGGGATCGATCGCGACGATCATGCTACTCGTCTCACGCGCCGAGGGGCCGGGCGAGACGGCGGCGGTGTTCGGTGCGCTGGCGCTGGTACTGGTCCTGACGCTCGTCGCGTTGCTCGCCGCCGGTCCGCTGATGCGGGTGCTGGGGGCGAAGATCGAATCCGTGATCACCCGGCTGCTCGGCGTGCTGCTTGCCGCGCTGGCGATCCAGTTCGTGATCGACGGCGTGAAGCAGAGTTTCGGGATCTAGCGCGGGTCGTACCGGATGCGCCACAGCCGATAGGGCGCCCCCTTCGGCAGCGGGACCGGCTCCAGCCAGTCGGGGACCGTGCCTTTTGCGAGCTGCCCGTAGAAGCCGTCCTTTTCCCGCGCGCGATAGACCGTGGTCTCGGCCATGTTGGGGCAGACCAGCAGATACTGCGCGCCATAGCGCCGTGCGATTCCACGGAACGCCTCGGGCTTGCCGGTAAAGGCGTGATGCACGTCCAGGATCGCGCGCTCATTACGGTGATACGGCCCGGCAATCCCCTTGTGCCGCGTCATCACGATCAGGCGCGGGCCCAGATCGACATGGGTGAAGAGCGTCGAGGGGGGCAGGGTGCGGTCGAGCATGCGCATTGCCGCCGAACTGGCGCAGCGATTGTTGGCGCGGTTCACGGTGCTGCGATATTTCGACGGCGGGTCGCTGACCGGCAGATATTTGACCACGAACCCGGCGAACAGGCCTGACACCAGCAGGAACGCCGCCACCGACCCCAGCACCCGCACCGCCATCCAGCGCTGCCGCAGGAACCACGGCACGATCGTCCAGGCGAGCCATGCCGCGCCCGGCACCGCCAGCAGCTGCGCCGCCGGACCCGCGCGGACCTGCCACAACAGCATCGCGCCGGCGAAGGCGGTGAACAGTCCGATCGCGACCCATGCGACCAGCTGATCGGCGGTCTTGGCGCGCCATGCCGCAAAGCCAGCGCCGACGATCCCGATCACCGGCAGCACCGCCATGGGGAAGGCCATGCCAAAGCTGTGCTTGTAGATCGGCCGCGCCTCGCGGACATTGTTGAGCCAGGTCTTGGCGAGTTCGTCCGACACGCCCTCGGGCCGCTGCAGGCATTGCGGGAAGAGTCCGGCGAAACCGCCGACGACGATCCCGCCTGCCGCCGCGGCGATTCCCAGCCGAACCAGACGGCTGGCGGGGTTGAGCAAGCTCAGCACCACCACCAGCGCACCAGCCGCGACCATCACCGACAGCCACACCGGGGTGAGTGCATCGCAGCGCATCGCGTAATTGGCGTTGGACGCGAACAGCACGAACCCGGCGCTGCTCCCGCCCGCGAGGGTCAGACCATAGGCCCGCATCCGCGGCATTTCGTCGCGGTCCCAGATCCAACGTAGCGTGACGATCGCCCCGGCCATCGCGCAAAAGGGCAGCAGCTCCAGCCCAATGGTCAGCGATCCGGCGCTGGCCAGGCCAACGGTGAGGCCGCCGCGCGTGCGCTGCGGATCGGCGATGCCCATCACGGCGAGCGCGAGGAAGGCAAGCTGCCAGCCATGATGGTCGATCCGCAGCGGCACATATTGCGCCATCGTCGCGGTGCAGCCCAGCAAGATCAGGATCGCGAGTGGCCAGGCGGCGGGCGCAATCAGGCGGCGAACCGCTGCGCCCATCGCCAACATGGTGACGGCAAGCGGAAACAGCGGCGCGATCCCCGCCGCCAGCCGCTCGGCCATCGCGGTGCCGACGAACGGCTGGAACAACAGGATCAGGCCTGCGATCGGCAGGTCGACCAGCCGCGACCAGTGGATGTCGAGGCCTTGCGGCGGGCTCAACCGATATTGGCGCAGGTCGTACCAATCCTGCCCGGCGAGCAGGCCACGCACCTGCATCATCCGCATATTGTCGTCGGTGTCGCTGAGCGACAGCGCGTTGATCGGGGCCCAGCGGTACCAGAGATACCAGAGGGCGATCGCCGCCCAGATGAGCAGCGTCCAGCGCACCCAGCGCGTCCGCAGTTCCCGTTCGAGGTCGAACCCCGCGAATCGCATCGAACTCAAAACCGCTTTCCCCGTTCAAAATGGCGCTCTAAGGCCCCACCCGTTCGCCCTGAGCTTGTCGAAGGGCAGTCCTTCTTCCTTCGCCTTAGCAGAAGCAAGAGCGGCACTTCGACAAGCTCAGTGCGAACGGAGATTTTTCGGGACCAGCAGACGCGTTGTGACGGCACTTATCCAGCGAATTGACGATTTGCGGCGGAGCGGGGTGCTCGGTCAGCTCGTGCGCTTCGGCGTTGCGGGGGGCATTTCCACGCTGATCTATTCGGCCGTCTATCTGCCGCTGACCTTCTGGGTCTTCGCGCGGAAGGATGCCGTGTACGCCGTTCCGTTCGCCTTTGCCGTCGCGGTCACGGCGGGCTATTTCCTGCACAGCCGCTGGAGTTTCAAAGGGCATGGCACCCGCGATCCCGGCCCGCGGCAGAAGGTGCAGTTCGTGGCGGTGCAGGGCTCGGGCGTTGCGCTGAATGCGGTCGTCACCTGGCTCGGCACGGCCGTGCTCGGCTATCCCGGCTGGGTGCCGCTGCTTCCCGCAGTTGGCCTCGCCACCATTTTTACCTTCATCCTCAACCGCTGGCTGGTATTCCGCTGATATGGACCGCATCGTTTACGACCGCATGGCCGAGCATGATTCCACCCATTGGTGGTATGTGGCGCGCCGCGACATCCTCGCCGATTACATCGCACGCTATGTTCAGCCGCCAAAAGATGCGCGGATCCTGGAGATCGGCTGCGGCACCGGCCACAACCTGCCGATGCTGGGCGCATTCGGGCAGGTCGACGCGATCGAGATCGATGAGGCTGCCCGCACTGTCGCCAGCGCGCGGCTGGGCAAGGAGGTCGGCACCGCGCCGCTGCCCGAGCTGAGCGGCGTTGCCGAGGGGCAATATGACCTGATCGCGGTGCTCGATGTGGTCGAGCATGTCGAGGATGACGTCGCGGCGCTCGCGGGAATGGCGAAGCGCCTCAAGCCCGGCGGGACGATCCTGATCACCGTCCCCGCGCATCAATGGATGTGGAGCGCGCACGACGTGGTGAACCACCACAAGCGCCGTTACTCCAAGGCCACGCTGACCGCGGCTCTGGACAAGGCTGGGCTCAAATGGCGCAAGCTGCGCTGGTTCAACTCGCTGCTGTTCCCCGCTGCAGTCGCCGCGCGTCTCGCGGGCAAGCTGACCGGCAAGGACGACAGCGACGATTCGCCGCCGCCCGGGCCGCTCAACTGGGCGTTCGAGAAGATTTTCGGGCTGGAACGCCATTTGCTCGGCCGCGTGCCGCTGCCGCCCGGCCTTTCGATCATCGTGCTGGCGCAGCCGAAGTAGCCGACAAACGCCACGCGACGCGGATGCTGGTCGCGAACACCGGAGCATAGCTGCGCAGTTCACTGCTCGCCGCCGCGTCGAAGGTGCGGAAACGCGTCTGTGACGCCATCGCGCCACCCATTGCCGCGCGTAGCCGGGTCCGCGCCTCCGCCTCGCGTCCCGCTCGGGTGGCGAGCAGGTCGCCGAGACTCCACTCGCCGACGATCCGATCGCGATTGTCGGGCGGCAGGAAGCGTGCCTTGATCGCCAGCGCCTCACGGTAGCGCGCTTCGGCCTCGATCGGCTTCCCGTCGGCGCGGTAATTGGCGGCGAGGCCGTTGAGCAGATTGGCGACATCGGGATGGTCGGCCCCTGACGCGGCAACGAACATCCGCATCGCCTCATTCAACAGGTCGCGACCTTGGGCGAGGAAGGCGCGCTTGCGCAGCGGGTCGAGCCCGCTGCTTGCGTCCTGATCGGTCGGCGCAACCACCGAACGCGTCGCGCCCGCGCGCCGCCGGAACATCGGCGGGATCACCGTGGCGGTGGCCATGCGGTAAAAATTATTGCCGCGATTGTTGAGCAGGATGGCGAGGTCGGCATCGCCCTGCGCGCGTGCGATCGTCACCGCCTCAGCGAACAGCGGATCGGCGTCGAACGCCTTGCCCTGTGCCGCGAGAACTTCGGCGAGCGTGTTGAGCGCCCAGGCCAGTTCCATCCCGCCCGCCGGGGCCAGCCCGCGCTGGATGTCGAGCGACCGTCGCGCGAGCGCCTCAGCCTCGCCCAATGCACCCCGCGCCATCGCCAGCGAGGCGAGTTGTCGCAGGCTGCGCGCGGTGTCGCCATGTTTCTCGCCGCGCTTTGCCAGCCGGATCTCGAAGGCGCGGCGATATAAGGGTTCGGCATCGGCAAGGCGCAACTGCATCGCCAGATTGTCCGCCAGCTTCTCCGCCGCGTCCGCCGTCGCCACAGTGCCAGCGCCGCGCCGCTGCGCCTGTTCGTAGCTGGATCGCCGCGCGCGTTCGGCGTCGGCGTAGCGTCCGGCGGCCTCAAGCGAAGCCGCATCCTGAACCAGCATCATTGCGGCGAGCAGCATGGCCTATCCCCCGGTCGGGGCGGCGTGGCCTCAGTTCGCCTCGGCGACCGCCACCAGCGCCGCGTCGATCATCGGTGTGCCCGACGCATCCCCCGGCACATCATTGGCATAGGCGGCGAAGCTGAGCAATTTACCGCTCTTGGCCAACATATAGCCGGCCAGCGCGTTGGTCGCATTGATCGATCCGGTCTTGGCGAAGATGCGGCCTTCGAGCGCGGTGCCCTTGAACCGCCGCGCCAGCGTGCCGTCGACACCGCCAACCGGCAACGTCTCGCGCCACGCCGTGCCCCACGGCTGGCGCGCGATCCAGTCGAGCAGGGTCACCATGCCGCGCGGGGCGATGCGGTTATAGGTCGACATGCCCGACCCGTCGGAAAAGTCGAACGCGGTGCGCGGCACTCCGGCGGCGGCGAACATCGTGGCGACGTGTTGCTGGCCGTCAGCGACCGATCCGGTGCCCTCGATCAGCCCGGTGCGGCGCAGCAGCAGTTCGGCGTGCAGATTCTGGCTGACCTTGTTGATCGTGCGCACATCGTCCGCCAGCGGGGGCGGGGTGAGCGCGGCGAGCCATGTAGGTTCCGGTGGGCGGGGCGGTGGGGCGGTGCGCTTGACCGGATCGTCGGTTGCGGAATCGAGCGCGCGGTAGCGCGACGTCACCGTCCCGCTGACCTTCACCCCGCGCTCGCGCAGCAATGCCGCGAGCCGCCACGCCGCGTAATGCGCCGGATCATCGATGGCGAAGCGGAGCGTGCGCGGCGGTGCGTCAGCGGCGATGGTGCCGGTGACGCGGATCGTGCGGTCGAAGGGCAGGCGGTCGAACGCGATGTCGGTCTTGCCGCCCGCTGCGACGGTCACGACGCGATTGTCGATCGTCGCATAGCCCAGATGATCGACCTTTGGCGCCGCGCCCGGTGTACCCGGCGTCAGCGTCGCGACCAGCTCATTGTCATCGAGGCTCAGGGCTGAATTGGCGGTGCCGGAGCGCGACGGGATATTGTTCCAGCTCATCCCCGAACTCCAGCGCTCGTCGGGGAACAGGGTTGCGTCGCCGGTGATGTTGCGCACGCGGCGGATGCCGGCGGCAATCGCGTTGGCGAGTTGGCTGAGGCAGTTGGTGACGCAATCCGCCGCGCTCGACAGCCGCGCGTCGCCGCGTCCGGTGAGGATCACATCCTTGCCCTCGACCCGCACCGCCGCGCCGCCGGTCGTGTCGGGCGCGGTCATCGCATCGGGCATAGCCCACCAGGCGGCAGCGGTGGTCACAATCTTGGTGTTGGATGCCGGGATGAAGCGCTCTTCGGGGCGGATCGACATGATCTCACGCCCATTGCCGTCGCTAACCACCAGACCGAACCGCGCGCCAACGGGTGCCTTGGCGAACTCCGCCACGACCCGATCGCGCAATGGCGGCGCATCCTGCGCCCGAACCGGCGCGGCGAGCGCAAGCGCGATGAGGGCGAACGCGGCCCTCACAGCAAGGTGGGCGGCTCGGGCTTGCGCTTGGGGGCCTTGGCCTGGACGGGTTCGTCCGCATCGGCGCGGGGCGGCGCGAACGGGGACACGGTGACCTCACCCGAATCACGGAAGCGATAGCCGAGCGAGGCATGGCCCTTAACCGGCCCCGCCACATCGGCGACGAGGTAGAGCGGGCGCCGCTTCGATTCGACATAGAGCCGGCCAAGATACTCGCCGATCATGCCCAGCACGAACATCTGCACCGCGCCGAGGAACACGACGACCAGCATGGTCGAGGTCCAGCCCTGCACCGCATTGCCGAACAGCCAGCCGACGACGATGTAGAGGAACAGCAGCACCGACAGGCCGGTCAGCGCAAGCCCGACATGGCTGGCGAAGCGTAGCGGCGCGGTCGAGAAGCCGGTGACGGCGTCGAGCGCGAAGCGGACCATCTTGGCCAGCGGATACTTCGTCTCGCCCGCGTGGCGCTCATGCCGGTCATAGACGAACGGCACCTGACGGAAGCCGACCCAGGCGACCATGCCACGAATGAAGCGCGCCTGTTCGGGCAGCGACAGGAAGGCGTCGAGTGCGCGGCGGCTCATCAGGCGGAAATCGCCGGTGTCGAGCGGGATCGGCGTGTCGGTGATCCGGTCGAGCATGCGGTAGAAGAGCGCGGCGGTCGCCTTTTTGAAGAACGTCTCGCCATCGCGCTTGCGGCGCACGGCATAGACCACGTCCGCGCCCTGTTCGCGCATCGTCGCGCGCATGTCGGTGAGCAGCTCGGGCGGGTCCTGCAAATCGGCATCGATCACCAGAATCTCGTCGCCCGCACACAGGTCGAGCCCTGCGGTCAGCGCGAGCTGGTGCCCGTGATTGCGTGACAGATTGACCGCGACGAGATGCGGGTCGGCGGCAGACAGCCGCTGCATGACGGACCAGCTGCCATCGCGCGATCCGTCATTGACCAGGACGATCTCATAATCGTCGCCAACCGCGGCACGCGCCGCCGCCGACACGCGGGCGTGCAGCAGCTCGAGACAGCCTTCCTCATTGTAGCACGGCACGACGACCGAGAGCTTTGGACGTTGCATGCCGCGGTCTTAGCGCGCCGCGCGGCCCTCGTCATGCGCGATTTATGCCGACGCGGTTGACACCCGAAACGACGCCGCCTAACCGACTCGCAAATGAGAATCACTCGCATTCGCATGTAAAAGGGGTTTGGTATGAAGTCGCAGCGTATCGTTCTTGGTTCTGGAGTCGCGCTCGCCGCGCTGCTCGCAACGCCCGCCTGGGCCAGCGATGCGGATGCCGATCCGAAGGATATAGTGACCATCACCGCCACCCGCACGCCGATCGCGACGCAGGATGCGCCGGCCACCGTCAGCGTGATCGACGAAGAACAGATCGCCGACGACCTGGTCACCGACATCAAGGAACTGGTGCGGTTCGAGCCGGGTGTCAGCGTCACGCGCCAGCCGACACGTTTCGGTGCGGCGCTCGGCACGACCGGCCGCGCGGGCAATGAAGGCTTCACCATCCGCGGACTTGGCGGCAACCGCGTGCTGATTCAGGTCGATGGCGTTCGCGTGCCCGACGGGTTCAGCTTCGGCGCGCAGGGTGTGGGTCGCGGCGACTATGTCGATCTGGGCCTGATCAAGTCGGTCGAGATTCTGCGCGGTGCATCCTCGGCGCTGTATGGTAGCGACGGTCTCGCCGGTGCGGTCAGCTTCATCACCAGCGATCCCAAAGATCTGCTGCGCGAGGGCCAGAATGTCGGCGGCCTGTTGCGCGCCGCCTATTCCTCGGCCGATGACGAGTTCAGCGAGACCGCGATCGTCGCGGGCCGGTCGGGCGACTGGTCGACGATGGCGGCCTATACCCGTCGCGACTTCCACGAATATGAGAATCAGGGGTTGGTCGGGGGTACCGGTGCGACACGGACGCAGGCCAATCCGCAGGATGGCCGCTCAAATGCGGCACTGGGGCGGCTGGTCTGGGAGCGCGGCGGGCACCGCATCCGCCTGACCGGCGAGTATCTCGACACGCACCTCTTCACCGATGTGCTAACCGGACACAGCGCGACCGTGGTCAACCTCGACGCGACCGACACCGGCCACCGCTGGCGCACTGCGCTCGACTGGACGCTGACCGGGGAGGGGCTGGTCGAGTCTGCGCGCCTCGCAGTGTATCTGCAGGATTCGGAGGACAGCCAGTTCACTTTCGAGGACCGCAACCCGGCGGTCGACCGCACCCGGCTCAACATCTTCAAGAACCGCGTCTATGGCACGGCCGGCGAGGCGAGGTTCAACTTCGGGTCGGCCGAGCTGCCCCTGCGGCTGATCGTCGGCGGCGATATCAGCCAGACCGAGCAACAGGGGCTGCGCGACGGCACCGTGCCGCCCGCAGGCGAGACCTTTCCGACCCGCGCTTTCCCCGACACCGATTACACATTGGTCGGCCTGTTCGCGGCGGGTGAGGTGACGCTCGGCCCGGTGACGTTCCATCCGGCGCTGCGCTTCGACCATTTCGAGCTGTCGCCGGACATGAGCCAGACCTTCCCCGGCATCACTGCGGTCGCCCAGTCGGGATCGCGCGTTTCGCCCAAGCTCGGCGCGGTCGTGAAGCTCGGCAACCGCGTCCGGCTGTTCGCCAACTATGCGCAGGGGTTCAAGGCGCCCGAACCGAGCCAGGTCAACGCCTTCTTCGGCAACCTTGCCTTCGGCTATATCGCCGCGCCTAGCCCCGACCTGCGCCCCGAAACCAGCGCGAGTTTCGAGGCGGGCGTGCGCTTCCTGGGCGACAATGTCCGGCTCGACGTCACTGCCTTCCACGCCGATTATGACGACTTCATTTCGCAGGAAGTGGTGGGCGGCAGCTTCACCCCCGCCGATCCGGCAATCTATCAGTTCATCAACATCGACAAGGCCGAGGTCGAAGGGATCGAGGCGAAGTTCGAGGCGTGGAGCGACACCGGCTTCACCGGGCGGCTGTCGATCGCCTACGCAACCGGCGACGAGATCGCGCCGAGCGGCACCCGCTCGCCCTTGCTGACCGTCGATCCGCTCAAGGTCGTGATCGGCGCGGGCTGGCGCGATCCGGGCGGACGCTTCGGTGGACAGCTCATCGCCACGCACAGCGCGAAGAAGGAAACCGACCGAGCGGGCGGCGGCTACACCCCGCCCGCGTTCACCACGCTCGACCTGACGGCATTCGCGAAGGTCACCGAGAGCATCACGCTGCGCGGCGGCGTCTTCAACCTGACCGACGAAACCTATGCCTGGTGGAGCGATGTGCGCGGCCTCTCGCCGACTTCCACCATCAAGGACGCCTACACCCAGCCGGGCCGCAACGGCAGCGTGTCGGTGAGCTTCCGCTTCTGAACAACGACATCAACGGAGGGTAAGATGAAACACTGGATTCGATTGAGCATCGCCGCCGCGCTCCTGACCGCAACCGCCGCCCCGGCACTGGCCGATGGCCCCGTGCGGGTGCGCACGCCCGACGAGGAGAAGGCATCGTTCGAAGCCGATCGCCGCGACATTCTGGCGATGGCGGGCAACTACAAGGTTCGCTTCGACATGCGCGAATCGACCCCCTGGCGCGAAAGCTATGTGCCGATCGAGGCGAAGATTTCGGGTGGGCATGAATCGGTGCGCGTGATCGAGGACACCGGCCGCGTGATCCGGCTCCAGCACCTGCTGGTCGTGAGCCATGAGGGCAAGGACCATGTCATCAAGCATTGGCGGCAGGACTGGGAGTATGAGCCCGAAAAGGTGCTGGTCTATTCCGGCCCCGACAGCTGGACCTGGGAGGAAGTGCCCGAACGCATGCGTGCGGGCCGCTGGTCGCAGACGGTGTATCAGGTCGATGACAGCCCGCGCTATGGCGGCTGGGGGCAGTGGACGACCGAAGCGGGGGTGCGGCGCTGGCGCTCCAACTGGACCTGGCGCCCGCTCGCCCGCCGCGATGCGGTGCGCGGCCCGGTCTATGACCGCTATCTCGGCATCAACCGCCACCAGAGCTTCCCCGGCGGCTGGGTCCATTGGCAGGACAATACCAAGATGGGCCAGTTCGACGGCAAGCTAGAGCCGGTGGTGCAGGAATATGTGCTCAACACCTACACCAAGTTCGACGGCTACAGCGTCAAGGCGGCGGACGAGTATTGGGCCGCGACCAAGGGCTATTGGGCCGCAGTGCGCGCCGAATGGGACCGCATCGCCGCCGCCAAGAATGGCATCCGCATCACCGAGGCGGCGGAATCCGGCACGGTGATCGCCAGCCGCCTGCTGGAGATCGCGGGCGACGTGCAGAGCGGCAAGACCAAGGAGGCCGACGCGATCAAGACCGCCAAGGCGCTGATGGATCAGGCAACCCGCGCCGCCAACTGACCCGACCCTCCGGCCCGCGCGAACGTGCCGGTTCCTGCCCGCCCCGGATCAGCCCCCGGGGCGGGCGTTTTCTTGGCCGGGGAGCGGTCAGCCGATTGCGCGGTGAGGTATGAGGTCGAGGCCAGTCAGTGACGAGGCCGCGGCGATGAACATGAACCGCGGCTGCAGTGCATCCGGAACTACGTCACCCAACGCGATCGTAAAGCTGTCCTTGTAACCTTGGGAATTGATGCCAAGCCAAGACCAACCCAATGGCTTGGAAACGGCGAAATCAAAGGAGGAAATCGGCGCCCATCCATCGCCTGAAGGCAGATCTGTGAGCGACAGGATGATCTGGTCTGTGTCTGGCTCCACCGTCACCATGATCGCTCTGCGGTCGAGGCAGATGGCCACGGCCTCCCACCGAGCAGAACCGTCGTCCATAATGTCCGCGTTTAAGCCCTGCACATTGGAGATAATGGCGTCCAGGACATCGTGCCAATCAAAGCGGAACGCCATGTGGTTCGCCATTCGATGATAACCCCCTCTTACGCTAACGCCTTCGACAACGAGGCCGATCTTCCGCGCCCCTAAACCCGCTCCGCCGAACTCACCGCGTCCGCCGCACGCAGCGCCGCGATCAGCTTCATCAGATGCGCGGCGTCGCGCACTTCGACGTCGATCATGTTGGTGTGGAAGGTCGTGTCGCGCGTGTCGAAGCGGATGTTGAGGATGTTCGCCTTGTGCTGACCCAGCAGCGTCGCGACCGCGCCGAGCGCGCCGGGTTCGTTCTTCAGCGTGACGGCAATGCGCGCCGTCCCGCCCTCGGCCTTGTCGCCCCAGCCGATATCGACCCAGTCCTGATCCTCGACCGCGTCGAGTTTGGCGCAACTGATCTGGTGAATCTCGATCGGCGCGTCGGGGTGGCGCACGCCGACGATGCGGTCGCCGGGGACCGGGTGGCAGCAGGCGGCGAGGGTGAAGGCGACGCCGGGGGTGAGGCCTTTGATCGAGATCGGCACGCGCTGGACGGGCATCAGCGCGGCCTCATCCTCGGTCGATCCGGGCATCAGCGCTTCCATCACCTGCGCATCGGTGACCTTTTGCCGCGCAATCGCCTCCATCAGCGCATCGGCGTCCTCCAGCTTGAGCCGGGTCAGCGCCGCGCCCAAAGCTTCCTCGCCGATCGGGACCGGTAGGCGGCCGACGATCTCGTCATAGAGCTTGCGCCCGAGCGCGATCGTCTCGTCGCGTTCCTTGTGGCGCAAATGGCGGCGGATCGCGGCACGTGCCTTGCCCGTGATCGCAAAGTTCAGCCAATTGTCCTGCGGCCGCTGCGCCTTGGAGCGCAGGATTGCGACCTGATCGCCCTGCGCGATTTCGGTGCGCAGCGGGACGACGCGGCCATTGATCTTCGCGCCCACCGCCTGATCGCCCAGAACGGTATGCACCGCATAGGCGAAGTCGATCGGGGTTGCGCCCTTGGGCAGCTGGATCAGCTCACCCTTGGGCGTGAAGGCGAAGATGCGATCCTGATACATCGCCATCTTGGTGTGTTCGAGCAGCTCCTCGGGGCTTTCGGCCTGTTCGAGGATGTCGACCAGGTCGCGGATCCAGCTGACTTGGGTGTCGGGGCGCACCGCATTCTGTTTGTAGGACCAGTGCGCGGCGAGGCCGTGTTCGGCCTGGCTGTGCATTTCGTGCGTGCGGATCTGGATTTCGACGCGGGTGTCGCCGGCATGGATGATGCTGGTGTGCAGCGAGCGATAGCCGTTGCGCTTGGGCGTCGAGATATAATCCTTGAACCGCCCCGGCACCATCGGCCAGCGCCGGTGGATGATGCCGAGCGCGCGATAGCATTCTTCTTCGGTGCCGACGATCGCGCGGAACGCCATGATGTCGGACAGCTGCTCGAAGCTGACATGCCGCTCCGACATCTTTTTCCAGATCGAATAGGGGTGTTTCTCGCGCCCCGAAATCTCCGCCTCGACCCCGCCGCGCGACAGCAGCAATTTGAGGCCCGATCCGATCTTGGCGATGCGGTCCTCACCCTCGACGGTCAGCGCCGCGAGCCGCTTGGTGATCGATTCATGCGCTTCCGGTTCGAGCTGCTGGAAGGCGAGCGTCTGCATCTCCTTCATGAACTCGTACATGCCGATCCGCTCGGCCAGCGGCGCATAGATGTCCATCGTCTCGCGCGCGATCCGCCGCCGCTTTTCCGGCTTCGGAATATGGTGCAGCGTGCGCATATTGTGCAGCCGGTCGGCGAGTTTGACCAGCAGCACGCGGATGTCGTCGGACATGGCGAGCAGGAATTTGCGGAGGTTCTCCGCTGCGCGCTCGCTCTCGGTCTGCGCTTCGATCTTGGACAGCTTGGTCACGCCATCGACCAGCCGCGCGACGCTCGGCCCGAATTTGGCGAGGATCTCTTCGGGTGTGGCGACCGTATCCTCGATCGTGTCGTGCAGGATCGCGGTCGCGATCGTTTCGTCGTCGAGGTGCAGGTCGGTCAGGATGCCCGCCACCTCGATCGGGTGGCTGAAATAGGGGTCGCCATTGGCGCGCTTCTGACTGCCATGCGCGTGCATCGAAAATACATAGGCGCGATTGAGGAGCGCCTCATTGGCTTCGGGGTCGTAGGACAGGACCCGGTCGACAAGTTCATATTGACGCAGCACCCGCCGAATGTGGGGGGTGATGCTGCTGCTTTGCAACAGGTTTCACGCAAAACGGGCACCGGCGCTGGCCGATGCCCGTTTGGTGTTGCGTTGAAGTGACGGCTGTGTGGCTTACTTGGCGCGCGCGTTACAGGCGGCGAGCGCCTCTGCGTCAAATGCGGTACCACCGACCGAGAAGGTGCTGAGAGCGCCGACGCGCTGCACGACCCGCTCGCACATCACCTTGTCGCTCATCGTCGACTTGGGCGCAGCGCAGGTGCCGTCCTTGCACTTCCAGACAGTCGTCTGGGTGATGAAGCTGGCCTTCTTCGGCGCCTCCGCCGGAGTGGCGGTGTAGTGGCCCGACTGGGCCAGAGCGGGGGTCGCGGCGCTGAGGCAGAGCGCGACAGCGGCGATCGGGGCGAAGCGGATCATGATACTCTCCCTGGGGTGCACTGCAACAAAGGTTGCGAATCGCTACCTACTCCGATAGGTATTCAGTTGCAATGAAAAACTGTTGCTGCACCGCAAGGAACTTATCGCGTTGTGCGGCGGTGAAATTAGGGTAGATTTGCCGGTTATGGGTCACACTGGACTGCGAGAACCCCTGCGACAGCTCGCCACCAATTGCAGCCTGCCGGCGGCGTTGGAGGCGATGGGTGAGCGCTGGTCCTTCCTGATATTGCGCGCCGCATTCAACGGCCTCTATCATTTCGAGGAGTTCCAGTCGGAGCTCGGCATCGCGCGCAACATTCTCGCCAACCGGCTCGCGCGGCTGGTCGATCATGGTATTTTGGCGCGACAGACCTGCGACGACGATCGCCGCAAGGTCGAATATCGCCTGACCGAAAAGGGTTTTGCGCTCCTCCCGACCATGGTTGCACTGCGGCAATGGGGCGAGCGGTGGGAGACGGGCATGCCCGCGACGCCGGTGCTGGTCGATGCGCGCGACCATCGCCGGATCGCGCCGGTGCAAGTGCGGAGCCATGACGGGCGCGTGCTGGGCAAGCACGATCTGCTCTGGTCCTTGCCCGAGGATGTCGTCGGTGAAAGCCCGGCGGAGGCCGCCGAGTAATCAGGCCGCCGCGAGTTCGCTGCGGTTGCGGCCGCGCGACTTGGCGCGATAGAGCGCGGCGTCGGCGATGCGGAACACTTCGTCCGACGACAGGTCGGGGCGGATCGGCGCGACCCCGGCGCTGACCGTAATCGTGAAGGTTGTGTCGCCGGCATGGATGCGCGCATCCTGCAGCGAGCGACGCACCCGCTCGCACGCGGCCATCGCGGCGGCGGTCGACAGGCCGGGGAACAGCACCGCGAATTCCTCCCCGCCCAGGCGCCCGATCACATCCTCGACCCGCACGCTCGCGCGCAGAACATCGGCGAAGTGCAGCAGCGCGGCGTCGCCCGCGTCATGGCCGTGGCCGTCATTGACCCGCTTGAAATGGTCGAGATCGAACAAGGCGAGCGCGCCCGGCCGGTCGGGCGTGTTGGCACGAAACTGGTCAATCCGATCCTGGAATGCGCGGCGGTTGAGCACGCCGGTCATCGGATCGGTATTTGCCTGGCGCAGAAGATCGGCTTCGCGCGCCTTGCGCTGGCTGACCTCGCGCACAACCGTGACGACGCTCAGCACCGCCTGGTCGGTGTCGCGGACGGCGCGGGCAGTCGTCTCGAACCAGCGGATGCCGCCGGTCGCGGTATGGCCGCGAAATTCGAACCGGTGCACCCGCTCGGGCTCGGCGATCACCTGGCGATAGGCTTCGCGTACCCGCTCGCGATCGACTTCATGGACCAGCTCCGCCGGGCTTTTGCCAATGATCGATTCCGGGGCGTGGCCGGTCACTTCCCGCATCGACGGCGAGGCGAACTGCACCGCGCCCCTGGGGTCGAGCGTCAGGACGACGTCGGACACATGTTCGGAAATAAGCCGGTAGCGTGCCTCGCTCAGCGCCACCGACGCGGCGAGGCGCTGATTCTGCGCGATCATTGTCGCGAACGGGACCGCGATCAGGAACAGTACGGCGAGGTAGAATTGGAAGAATTGCAGCTGGAACGCGTCGCTGCCGTCGATCAACTCCAGCGGTCCCATGCCCATGACGGTAAAGGCCGCCCCGATCAGCGCGATCAGGAACACGCCCAGCGTCGCTCCGGCCACGCGAAACGCCATGGTGGCAACGATCAGCGGCAGGATTGGCACGAACAGCAGCGGCAGGTGCGACTGGCTGAAGCACAGGCCGGTCACCCCGCTCACCAGCAGTGCCACGCCGACAAAACGGGGCAATGCGGCTGGGCCTATGAACCGGTCGCGATAGGTGGGCCATGCCAGCGCGAGCAAGACGATCGGGGTGCCGATGAGCGCGCCGAGGCCGTGGCCGATGGCCCAGCTCAGCCATACCGCCCACGGGTCAGCCCCCTGATAGAGCGGCAGGGTGATGGCCGGGATCACCCCGCTGGCGAGCGGCGCGACCACGCCTGCCGTCGCAACGAACACGGCGAGAGCCCGCAACGAGAGGAACATGCGCGCATCGACGCCGAGTCCGCGCAGCAGTGCCCAGGCGACCAGCGCTTCGACGATGTTCGCCACACCGAACACGGGTGCGAGCGGCGCATAGGGCGACACGGCAAGCGAGGCCGCGACCGACGCCGCAAAGCAACTCGCAATGTGCAGCGGACGCTCGGTCGCCGGGCGCGTCAACAGCGCCCCGACCAGCAGCGCGGTAGCGAGCCACAACAGTGCGACATGACCGCTCAGCCGGGTGAAGGCGATCGCACCGACTGCGCACAGGAAATAGGCCAGCGCGACTGCGGCAACGACCAGAAAATTGGATTGGAACAGGCGACCGCGGCGCATGGCGGGAGGTTAGTCCCGACCCGTTAACGGCGCGTTTCCCGCGGCTCCGGGCGAGCGCGTATCTCCCAAAATCAATCGCTTCCGAGCATGCGGTGGCGGATATCGAGCGAGATCGGCGCCGACCGTCCAGCCTCCAGATCGACATTGACGTGGACCAGCTCGATCACCGTGTGCAGCGCGCCGGTTTGCGCATGCACCAGCTCGATCAGGCTGGTCACGCTCGACGTGCCGATCCGCGCGGTGCGGGCAAAGGCGTCGAATTCGTCATCGTACCGGAACGGCGCCTTGTAATCGACCGTGGCGCGGGCGACGTGAAATTCCATATCGCGCCATTCGGGCAACTCGGCGAGCTTCAGCCAGCGCCAATATTCGCTGAGCGCGACATCGGCATATTCAAGGTAGCGGGAGTTAAACACGACCTTCTGCCCGTCAATTTCGGCATAGCGCACGCGCAGTCGGTGGGAAAAGGCAAAGCCGGGACGAGTCATGTCGTTGCACTGGCGCAACACTGTCCCGAATTCAATCACCCGTTCCCAGGTTCGCAAGAAATTCGGATGGACGGCGAAGTCACGCCGCAATATCGGCAGCGCGCCCGTCGAATCAAACACTTACGGCGGGTATTTCAGGCCGCTCCGGCCACCGATAAGGGGGAATTATGAAGAAGCTTCTGGTCGCTGCGGCGGCATTGTCGTGCCTGCCCGGCGTCGCGTTCGCGCAGGAAGAAGAGTCGGCCGGCAATCTGTTCGACGGCGCGCGCATCGAGGCACGTCTCGGCTACGAAACCCCGACCGTCAGCGGCGATGGCGACATCTACAAGATCGGCAGCGCGGTGTCCTATGGCGCCGAAATCGGTTTCGACCTCGCGGTCAGCAACAAGGTCACCGTCGGTCCGTTCGTGAACTATGAATTTTCGGGCGTCGAACTGTGCGACGGCCCCGATTGCCTCAAGGTCAAGGGCAACCTGGCTGCCGGCGGTCGCGTCGGCGTCGAACTGAGCCCGACCACTGCGCTCTACGGCAAGCTTGGCTATGCCTCGCTGACCATCGAAGCGACCAGCGGCGCGACCACCGCGTCCGACAGCAAGGGCGGCGTCTATGGCGCGCTTGGCGTCGAAATCGCGGTGTCGAAGAATGCGTATATCAATGTCGAAGGCGCTTACGCCGACTTCGGCGATTTCTATGGCACCGGCTTCAACCTGCAGCGCCGCCAGGCGTCGGTGGGCTTCGGCTTCCGCTTCTGATCCCTGCAGATCGGTAAAGGAAAGGGGCGCTCCGGCCGGGGCGCCCCTTTTTCGGTTCAGGCCGATTTCGCGCCGGTGTTGACGCCCATCGACTGGAGATACTTCTTCACGTTGCGCGCGGCCTGACGCAGCCGTTGCTCATTCTCGACCATCGCGATGCGCACGAACCCTTCGCCATTCTCGCCATAGCCGACGCCGGGTGCGACCGCGACCTTGGCATGGGTCAGCAGCTGCTTGGAAAATTCAAGGCTGCCGAGATGCGCCAGCGCGGGCGGGAGCGGGGCCCAGGCGAACATCGAGGCAGGCGGGGGCGGGATGTCCCATCCGGCACGCCCGAAGCTTTCGACCAGCACGTCGCGGCGCTTGTGATAGAGCTGGCGGTTCTTCTCGACGATATCCTGCGGGCCGTTGAGCGCGGCGCAGGCCGCCGCCTGGATCGGTGTGAAGGCGCCATAGTCGAGGTACGATTTCACCCGCGTCATTGCCGCGATCAGTTGCTTGTTGCCGACCGCAAAGCCCATGCGCCACCCGGCCATCGAATAGGTCTTGCTGAGCGAGGTGAATTCGATCGCGACGTCCTTCGCACCTGGCACCTGCAGGATCGAAACCGTCGGCTTGCCGTCGAAATACAGCTCCGAATAGGCAAGGTCGGACAGGATCCAGACCTTGTTCTCCTTCGCCCACGCTACCAGCCGCTCGTAGAAAGCGAGGTCGACCGTCTCCGCCGTCGGGTTGGACGGATAGTTGACCACCAGGATGCTGGGGCGCGGCACGGTAAAGGCGATCGCGCGCTCCAGGCTCTCGAAATAGGCCTCGTTCGGCGTCGTCGGCACCGCGCGGATCGTTGCGCCAGCCAAGATGAAGCCGAAGGTGTGGATCGGATAGCTTGGGTTCGGGGCGAGCACGACATCGCCCGGCGCGGTGATCGCGGTGGCGAGGCTGGCGAGCCCCTCCTTCGACCCCATCGTCACGACGACCTCGCTATCGGGATCGATATCGACGCCAAAACGGCGGCCATAATAGTTCGCCTGCGCGCGGCGCAGACCGGGAATGCCCTTGGACTGCGAATAGCCATGCGCGTCGGGCTTGCGCGCGACCTCGATCAGCTTTTCAATGACATGGTCGGGCGGCGGCAGGTCGGGATTGCCCATGCCCAGGTCGATAATGTCCTCTCCCGCCGCGCGCGCCGCTGCCCGCATCGCGTTGACTTCGGCGATGACATAGGGGGGCAGGCGCTTCATGCGGTAGAATTCTTCGGACATCGTCTTGGGTTCCGGCTCCTCGGGGTGGTGCGCTGCGCGCGATGCCTCGTTATACAGGGGGCGGGGCGGCAAGCCAGAGGAGAGGCGCGTGGCGACGGCAAAGAAAAAAACGACGACCGCAAAGACGAAGCCTGACACCGCCACCGCCGCAAAGCCCAGGGCGAAGCGCGCGGCAAAGCCGAAGCCCGATCCCAAGCCTGCCCCTGAGGCCGCAGCTGAAACCAAGCCTGCTCTGGAGGACCTCCAGCACTGGACCTGGGTGTTTGGGCGCGCGCAGCAGATGATGATGGAGCAGGGGCTGGATTTGGCCGGTCAGATGCCCGCGCACATGCCCGCGATGCCCCAGATGCCGACCGTGCCGCCAGTCGACCCCGCCGCAGCGATGCGCGCGGGCGCGGAGTTCTGGGCCGATACGATGACATTGTGGCAGCGCTTCCTCGATCCCGCCGCCGCACCCAAATTCGAGGAAACTCCCGAACAGGCGCGCGACAAGCGTTTCAAGGCGCCGCAATGGCGCGAGCAGCCGGTGTTCGACTTCATCCGCCAGAGCTACCTCACGCTATCGAACCACCTGCTCAAGGGCGTCGACCAGATCGAAGGTCTGGCCCCGAAGCAGAAGGAGCAACTGCGTTTCGCGACGCAGGGGTTCATCGACGCGATGAGCCCGAGCAACTTCCCCGCGACCAACCCGCTGGTGGTCGAGCGCACGATCGAGACCAAGGGCGAGAATCTGCTCAAGGGCCTCGCCCATATGCTCAATGACATGAGCAAGGGGCAGATGACCCAGACGGTCGAAGGCGCGTTCGCGGTGGGCGAGAATATCGCGACCACGCCGGGCCGCGTGGTCAAACGCACCCCGCTCTACGAACTGATCCAATATTCGCCGACGACCGAAACGGTGCTCGAAACGCCGCTGGTGATCTTTCCGCCCTGGATCAACCGCTTCTACATCCTCGATCTGACGCCGGAGAAGAGCTTCATCCGTTGGGCGGTGGAGCAGGGGCTGACCGTGTTCGTCGTGTCGTGGAAATCGGCCGATGCGACCATGGCTGATGTGGTCTGGGACGATTATGTCGAGCGCGGGCAGATCGACGCGATCGACACGATCCGCGACTTGCTGGGCGTCGAGAGCGTGCATACGATCGGCTATTGTGTCGCCGGCACGACGCTCGCCGCGACGCTGGCGGTGCTGGCCGCGCGCGGCGAGGCAGCGAAGGTCAAGAGCGCGACCTTTTTCACCGCGCAGGTCGATTTCAGCGAGGCGGGCGACCTCAACGTGTTCGTCGATGACGAGCAGCTTGCGTTGATCCAGTCGCTGACCAGCGACGGTTTCCTCGACGGACGCTATATGGCCGCGACGTTCAACCTGCTGCGCGGGCGCGACCTGATCTGGAACTATGTCACCAGCAATTACCTGCTGGGCGAGGATTACACGCCGTTCGACCTGCTCCATTGGAATTCGGACGTTACCAATCTGCCCGCGAAGTGGCATGTTAGCTATCTGTCCGACCTGTATCGCGACAATCTGTTGATCCAGCCGGGCGCGCTGGCGATCGGAGGGACGCCGATCGACCTGACCAAGGTGATGACGCCCGCTTATGTCCAGGCGGGGCGTGAGGACCATATCGCACCGCCGCGCAGCGTGTGGAAGCTGACCGAGCATCTGGCCGGGCCGATCCGCTTCGTCCTCGCCGGATCGGGGCATATTGCGGGCGTGGTCAACCCGCCGTTATCTGGCAAATATCAGTACTGGATCAACGCGGCGGGTGCAGCAAATCTGGACGATTTTGTTGCAGGCGCGGTCGAGACCAAGGGTAGCTGGTGGCCCGATTGGATCAAATGGATCGAGCAGCTGGATGCTGCACGGGTCTCGGCAGAAAAGGCGAGAATCCCTAGCGTCAACGAGGAACTTGGCGCCGCCCCGGGACGTTACGTTCGAACGCGTTAAATTTTTTGTGCACTGCACAATAAATCCCTTGAAACCCGCCGGGCGTCTGCGTATATGCTGCATTGCAATAATCGCAGCGAGGACGTCGATATGGCCAGCAAGGGTCCGCGTACCGGGGCGAAGAAGCCGGTAGCCAAGGCACCGGTCGCAAAGGCCGCAACCAAGGTCGCCGCGCCGGCGGTCGAGCCGAAGCCCGAACCCGTCGTGGAGCCGGTCGTCGAGGCCGTTGCCGCGCCGGTCGAACCGATCGCAGACGTGGCCGAACCGGTTATCGAAGAGATTGTCGAACCGGCCATCGAAACTGTCGCGGAAACCGTCGAGACGGTCGCCGCACCTGTAACCGAGATTATCGAAGAGACCGCCCCGCAGATGGCGGACACCGCAAGCAAGGGAATCTATACCATGGAAGCCATTGAAAAGAGCCAGGCGATGTTCGCCGAACTGAACGACAAGGCGAAGGCCGCTGTCGAAAAGAACACCAAGCTGGTCGGCGAAATGACCGAGCTGGCCAAGGGCAATGTCGAAGCGCTGGTCGAGAGCGGCAAGATCGCTGCCAAGGGCTTTGAGACCATGGGTCAGGACGCCGCCGAATATAGCCGCAAGCAGTTCGAGCAGGCGACCGCCACGATGAAGAGCCTGGCCGCGGTCAAGTCGCCGGCCGACTTCTTCAAGCTGCAGAGCAACTATGTCCGCAGCGCGTTCGATTCGATGGTCGCCGAAACCTCGAAGAACACCGAAGCGTTCATCAAGCTCGCCGGCGACGCCGCGCAGCCCGTCTCGAACCGCGTCGCGGTCGCGATGGAGAAGATCAAGACCGCGGCCTGATCAGGCGCCGGTCCGGATCGGACGAAAATTAGGGCGGTCGCCACGTGCGGCCGCCCTTTTTTCGGTTTGGGCCGGGTTGCGGCCGGTGCCGCAAGATTTGAGTGAAACTCAAATCCGTAAATCGGATGCTGCTCCCCCCTTGCCCTCGACTCACCGCTGCCATATTTTCGCAAGTCTCATGACAGCGCTGCGCACCACCAACTCGATGGCTCCGATCACGATGAGCGATTCCGATCGCGACGATGACGAAGGCACCGCCACCGGTGTCGTCACACGCACGCGCGCCAAGACCAAGAAACCCACGCCCTATCGCGTGCTGATGCTCAACGACGATTACACGCCGATGGAGTTCGTCGTGCTGGTGCTCCAGCGCTTCTTCAAAATGGACATGGAGGAGGCGACACGCGTGATGCTCGCAGTGCATCAGCGCGGCGTCGGGGTGTGCGGCGTATTCAGCTATGAGGTCGCGGAGACCAAGGTCGCGCAGGTGATGGATTTCGCGCGGCAGAACCAGCATCCGCTGCAGTGCACGCTGGAAAAGGCGTAGCTTCCCACCGTCGCCCCGGGCTCGACCCCCGGGCTGGGCTGTTTTTTGGCCCGTAGAAAGAAGGAGCCCGGTCCCGGGTCAAGCCCGGGACGACGATCCGCTCAGCGCGGTTCCGGCAGCCAGCTCAGATCCAGCCCTTCATATCGGTTCACATAATTCGCCGCGCGCGCGAGTGCCGCTTCGTCGATCAGCGTGACGCGACCCGATTCGCGGCCGATCATGCCTTCTTCCTCCAACTGGCGCAGCATGCGGTTGACATGGACCGAAGTGAGGCCGGTCGCGTCGCCGATCTCTTCCTGCGTCAGGCCCAGATTAAACGCCTTGTCGATCGTCTTGTCGGTGCCGCGCAGCCGGTTGCGCAACTCAAGCAGCAGCGCCGCGACGCGCGCCTTAGCCGAAGTGCGGCCGAGCGCGGCAAGCCGGTCGGTCAGCGCCACGCGCTCGATCTGGCACAGCACAAGGATCAGCGACGACAGGCGCGGATGCGCGACGCACAGCGCGCTGAACGCCTGGCGATCGAACGGGCACACCACGCAGTCGGACAGGGCGGACAAGGTTTCGGGCGCCTCGCGATAGACGATGCTGGAAATGCCCAGCACGTCACCGGGAAAGTGGAAGCGCAGGATCTGGCGGCTGCCATCGTCGAGCAGGACATAGCTCATCACCAGTCCCTTGCGCAGAATATACAGCTCATCCGCTGGCTCATTCTCGCGCAGCAGGATCGCGCCACGCCGGATATGGCGCTGACGTTCCTCCAGACGCTCGAGCGCGGCCCTCTCTCCCGGCACGAGCGTGACCAGCTCGTCCAGAATCTCCGCGAAACAACTCCCTGACACTCTGTCCCTTCCCCCAACTACCTCCTGCAAAGCAGCCCTGAAAAAACAGCGCATTAAAGTCGATCAAGCCGCGTAACGGTTGGCCGCACTTGCGCGCGCCCTTTCACGCGATAGAAGCCCCTGATGGACCGTATTCTCATCCGCGGCGGAAACCGCCTATCCGGTAATATTGCTATATCGGGCGCGAAGAACGCCGCGTTGACGCTCATGCCGTGCGCGCTGTTAACCGACGAGCCGCTGACGCTGCGCAATCTGCCGCGTCTCGCCGATGCCGACAGCTTCGGGCATCTGCTCAATGAGCTGGGCGCATCGACCGCGATCGAGGGGACGCGTCCCAATGATTTCGGTCGCGTGCTCACGGTGCGGGCGTCGCGCCTGACTTCGACCGTCGCGCCGTACGACATTGTGCGCAAGATGCGCGCGTCGATCCTGGTGCTCGGCCCGCTGCTCGGGCGTGAGGGTGTGGCGACGGTGTCGCTGCCCGGCGGCTGCGCGATCGGCAACCGGCCGATCGATCTGCACTTGAAGGCGCTCGAAGCGATGGGCGCGGAGATCGAGCTTGCGGCCGGCTATGTGAAGGCAACCGCGCCGGGCGGGCGCCTGCCCGGCGGCAGCTATCGCTTCCCGGTGGTGTCGGTTGGCGCGACCGAAAATGCGCTGATGGCCGCTGCCACCGCGCGCGGCACCACGGTGCTCGAAAATGCCGCGCGTGAGCCCGAGATCGTCGATCTGTGCAATCTGCTCGTCGCAATGGGTGCGTCGATCCACGGTATCGGCAGCGAGACGCTGACGATCGAGGGCCGCGACCGGCTACACGGTGCGACTTACAGCGTGATGCCCGACCGGATCGAGGCGGGCAGCTATGCCTGCGCCGCGGCGATTACCGGCGGCGACGTGGTGCTGGAAGGCGCCAAGGCCGACGATATGCGCGCGACGCTCGACGCACTGGTCGAGGCGGGGGTGACGATCGAGGAAAAGGCGAACGGCATCCGCGTCGCCGCCGATGGTCCGCTCAAACCGATCACTTTGTCGACCGCGCCCTATCCGGGCTTCGCCACCGACATGCAGGCACAGTTCATGGCGATGCTGTGCAAGGCGGACGGCGCCAGCGTGCTGACCGAGACGATCTTCGAAAACCGCTACATGCACGTGCCCGAACTGGCGCGCATGGGTGCAGACATCACCGTCAGCGGGCGCACCGCCGTGGTGCGCGGGGTGGATCGCATGGTTGGTGCGCCGGTGATGGCGACGGATCTGCGCGCATCGATGAGCCTGATCCTTGCCGGCCTGGTCGCCGAGGGCGAGACCCAGGTCAGCCGCATCTATCACCTCGATCGCGGTTATGAGCGGCTGGAGGAGAAACTGCAGGGCGTCGGCGCGGACATCGAACGCGTCGGTGACGGCTGACCCGCGCGCTGCTACCGGACCGGCGAACGACTCGCCGGGAGAATGACATGCGCCTGATCGTTGGATTGCTCGCCGGGCTTTCGCTTGCGGGTTGCGCGTCGCAGCGGGCGACGACGCCTGCCGCGCCAGTCAGCGTGCGGATCATCGCGTTCAACGATTTCCATGGCGCGCTCGAAACCCCGGCGCGGCCGATCGACGTGCAGGCGGCGGACGGCAAGACGGTCAAGGTGCCCGCCGGTGGTGCGGCGTATTTCGCTTCGGCGGTGAAGGCGCTGAAGGCGGGCAATCCCAACACTGTCGTCGTCGCGGCGGGCGACCTGACCAGTGCCAGCCCGCTCGTCTCCTCGCTGTTCCTCGACGAGCCGACCGTCAAGGCGCTGAGCATGGCGGGCCTTGAGTTCAATGCGGCGGGCAACCACGAATTTGATCGCGGGACGAAAGAGCTGCTGCGGCTGCAAAAGGGCGGCTGCGACAAGAATGCGGTCGCCGCGCCATGCCAGCTCGAACCGTTCAAGGGCGCGTCCTACACCTATCTCGCCGGAAACACGCTGGACGCGTCGGGTAACAGCCTGATGCCCGCGACCGGCCTCAAGACGTTCGGCAGCGGCAAGTCTAGGGTCACGATCGGCTTTATCGGCCTGACCACGCGGATGACCGGCACCTATGTCGATCCGGCGGGGATCGTCGGGTATCGCTTCGCTGATGAGGCGGAGACCGCCAACAAGCTGATCCCGCAGCTCAAGGCACAGGGTGCCGACGCGATCGTGCTGATGGTGCATGAGGGCGGCTACCCCGCCCGCTCGGACCAGCCCAACCAGTGCGACGGGCTGTCGGGGCCGATCCTCGACATCATGGAGCGGCTCGATCCCGGCGTCGACGTCATCGTCTCGGGCCACACCCACCGTGCCTATGTCTGCGATTATTCCGCGACGAACCCGGCCAAGCCGGTGCTGCTGACCAGCGCGGGCAATAATGGCGCGATGCTGACCGGCATCGACCTCACGTTCGACCCGGTCACGCGCAAAGTGTCGGCGCGGTCGGCGCGGCAGGTAATCGTGCAGGGCGACGGCACGGTCAGTGCGGGCGGGCCGGTCAAGGCGAACCCTGCATTCCCGACCTATCCCGCCGACCCGGCGGTTGCGGCGCACGTCGCGCGCTACGCCGCCGCCGCCGCCCCGCTCGCCCGTCGCCCGGTGGGCAAGGCGTCCGCGCCGATCCTGCGCGACGAGGATAGCGAGATCGTGGAATCGCCGCTCGGCCTGCTGATCGCCGATGCGCAATTGGCGGCCACGAAGAAGGACGGCGCACAGATCGCGCTGATGAACCCCGGTGGGGTGCGCGCGTCGATTACTCCGGCGGCGGACGGCACGGTGACGTTCGGCGACCTGTTCACCACCCAGCCGTTCGGCAACAACCTGCAGGTGCGCGAATATACGGGCGCGCAATTGCTGGCGGTGCTGGAGCAGCAATTCACCAATGCGGACGGGCCGAAGCTGCTGTTCCCGTCGGGCCTGACCTACAGCTATGACACGTCGCGACCAGAGGGGCAGCGGATCATCGCGCCACTGGTGCAAGGCAAGCCGCTCGACCCGGCGGGCAGCTATCGCGTGGCGATGAACGGGTTTCTTGCCGGGGGTGGCGATGCCTTCACCACGCTGAAGGTCGGGCGGATCGTCGCGGGTGGCATGCTCGACCTCGACGCGCTGGAGGCGTGGTTTGCCCGCGGGCAGATAGTGGAGCCACCCGCGCTGGGCCGGGTGAAGAATGTCGGGCCGAACTAGCCAAGTTCGTCACCCCCGCGAACGCGGGGGCCCATCTCCCGGACGCGCGGCAAACCGCACCGGCGTAGATGTGGATAGCGGAGGAGATGGGCCCCCGCTTTCGCGGGGGTGACGATAAGGGTTAAGCCCGCACCACCTTCGCAATTGCGTCGAGCAGGCCGTTGACGAACCCCTTCTCGCGCCGGTCGTAAAAGGCGTCGGTGACGTCGAGATACTCACTGATCGCCGCGCCGACCGGCACGTCCTTGCGCGCGAGCAGCTCATAGGTGCCGGCGCGCAGGATCTGGCGCATCGGACGGTCGAGCCGGTCGAAGCTCCAGTCGACCGCCAGCTTCGACGCGATCAGCGCGTCGATCTCGTCGCGCCGCGCGTCGACGCCCTTGACGATATCGTCGAAGAAATTCGGGTCGGCGTCGATATATTCCTCGTCCTCGATCGTCGCGCCCAGCCGGTGCTGGTGAAACTCGGTGAGCAGCTGGGGCAGGGGGGTCTTCTCCATCTCCTGCTGATAAAGCGCCTGCACGGCGGCAAGCCGCGCGGCGGCGCGGGCTTTGGAACGGGTCTTGGCAGATGGGCTAGGCATAAGTCTCTCTTAGTCCGTTCGCCCTGAGCTTGTCGAAGGGCAGTTCTTTTTTCGGCGTCGAAGGAAAGAACAGGCCTTCGACAAGCTCAGGCTGAACGATGTTACGGGTTCAATCTGAGCGCCACCGACGTGGCGTGCGCCGGCAGCCCTTCCGCCTCCGCCAGCGCCACCGCCGCCGGGCCGATCGCGGCCAACCCGGCCGCATCGAGCGCGAGGAAGCTGGTGCGCTTCATGAAATCGAGCACCGACAGACCGCTGGCAAACCGCGCACGGCGGCCGGTGGGCAGGACGTGGTTGGGGCCGGCGACATAATCCCCGATCGCTTCCGGCGTCATCCGTCCCAGGAACACCGAACCCGCATGACGCACCCGCGCAAACAGCGCGTCGGGATCGTCCACCGCCAGTTCCAGATGCTCGGGCGCGAGCTTGTTGACCAGCGGGATCGCCTCGTCGAGGTTCGCGGTCAGGATGATCGCGCCATTGGCGTCCCAGCTCTGCCGCGCGACCTTGCGCGTCGACAGTTCGCCGATCTGGCGGTCCACCGCCTCAGCCACCTTGCCCGCCAGCACCGCGTCGTCGGTCAGCAGGATCGACTGGCTGGTCGGATCATGTTCCGACTGGCTGAGCAGGTCGGCGGCGATCCATTCGGGGTCGTTCTTGCCGTCGGCGACGACGACGATCTCGCTCGGCCCCGCAACCATGTCGATGCCGACCACGCCGTAGAGCTGGCGCTTGGCCTCCGCGACCCAGGCATTGCCGGGGCCGGTGATGACGTCGACCGCGGCGATCCGCCCGGTGCCATAGGCGAGCGCGGCAATCGCCTGAGCTCCGCCGACGCGCCAGATTTCGTCCACCCCGGCGATGTGGGCGGCGGCGAGGACGAGCGGGTTGATCTCACCATCCGGGGTCGGCGTGACCATGACGAGGCGATCGACACCGGCGACCTTGGCCGGAATCGCGTTCATCAGCACCGAGCTGGGATAGGCCGCGCGCCCGCCGGGGACATAGACCCCCGCCGCCTCGACCGCGCCCCAGCGCGCGCCGGTGCGCACGCCAGCCGCGTCGGTGGTGTCGCTGTCCGCCGGCTTCTGCTTTTCGTGATAGGCGGTGATCCGTGCGGCGGCGAGTTCCAGCGCGGCGCGCAGATCGGGGGCGAGCGCCTCATAGGCGGCGATGCAGTCGCTCTTCTCGATCCGCCAACCGGTTTCGTTGAGGTCGTGGCGGTCGAACTTGCGGGTAAAGGCGTGCAGCGCCGCGTCGCCCTCGTCTCGGACGGATGCGACGATGGTGCGCACGTCGCGTGCGACATCGGCATCGGCCTCGCGCCGCGCATCGACCAGTTCGCGGAACGCCTGGGCAAAGCCCGGCTCGGACGTGGACAGGCGGATCATGCGGCAGCCTCGCTTTCCACTGCGCGCCGGAAGGCGTCGACCAGCGGCACGATCTCCGGCCGCGTCTTGAACGCGGCGCGGTTGGCGATCAGGCGGCTCGACACCTCCATGATCGTCTCGACCTCAACCAAGCCATTCTCCTTGAGCGTGCGGCCCGACGAGACCAGATCGACGATGCGCGGGGCGAGGTCGAGCAGCGGGGCCAGCTCCATCGCGCCGTTGAGCTTGATGCACTCGGCCTGCACGCCGCGCGCCTCGAAATGCTTGCGGGTCAGATGCGGATATTTGGTCGCGACGCGGACATGGCTCCACCCGCGCGGATCGTCGGTTGCGGCAAGCGCGGCCGGCTCGGCCACCGACAGGCGGCAATGCCCGATTCCCAGGTCCACCGGCGCATACAGCTCCGAATAGGCGAATTCGGCGAGCACGTCCGATCCGACGATGCCCAGTTGCGCCGCGCCATGCGCGACAAAGGTCGCGACGTCGAACGCGCGCACCCGGATCAGGTCGATATCGGGGCGATTGGTCTTGAAGCGCAACGCGCGGCTGCCTTCGTCCGAAAACGCCGCTTCGGGCACGATTCCGGCATGCGCCAGCAGTGGCAGCGCCTCTTCGAGGATGCGGCCCTTGGGTACGGCAAGGATGATCGGATCGGTGCTGGTGTCGGTCATGGGTTGCGCGCCTTTACTTGGGGGGGCGTTGCGGCGCAACAAGAGCACGGCTTTATCGGCGGAAAGGGCAGGGCATGGCCGACTGGATGGCGCTGGAGGATGTGCGGACGGCGTTCGCCAATCAGGTCGACTATTGCCGCGCGAACGATGCGGGCCTGACCGCCAGCGTGGTGCAGGCGATCCTCGACGGGATCGACGGGCCGGGGGCGTTCCGCGCAAGGCTGCGCGACTGGCCGGGCAAGCCGATGGCCGACGCACTCCCGCTGCGCGCGGCGGGCGGGCTGCATGCGCTGTATCTGACCGGTGCGGCGCCGTCGCTTGGTAGCCTTTACGCCGGGGAGGCGGTGGACGCCGGCCCGCTGGTCAACGCTGCGATCGACGCGAACGACGCGGCGCTGCTCCCCTGGCTCGACAGCCCGCCGCAGACCAATGAGGCGGCGCGGTCGAGCAACTATGCCGCCGCGATGCTGTGGCTGGCCGCGCGGGGCCTGCCCGCCCGGTTCGAGTGTATCGAAATCGGGTCGAGCGCGGGGATCAACCTGATGATGGACCGCTACCGCTACGACCTTGGCGGAATCGCGGTCGGGCCGGACGATGCGGCGATGCGGATCGCCCCAGAGTGGCGCGGCCCGCCACCGCCCGAGGGTTCGGTCGAGATCGTGTCGCTACGCGGCTGCGACGTCGCCCCGATCGACCTGACGGACCCCGCGGCATTGCTGCGCCTGCGCGCCTATGCCTGGCCCGAACATCGCGTGCGGGCAGAGCGGCTGGAAATCGCAGCGGCGGAAGCGGCCCGACGCGCGCCCGATCTGGTCGAGACTGACGCGGCGGCGTTCGTCGTCGAGGCGCTCGCCCGCCCACAGGCGGCGGGGACGACCCGCGTGCTGATGCACTCGATCGTCTGGCAATATCTCGGAGCCGAGCGACAGGCGGCGGTCACGTCTGCGATGGCGACGGCGGGGGCGAACGCGACACCCGAACGCCCGCTGGCCTGGATCGCGGTCGAGGCGAACCGGCAGACCTTCCGCCACGAACTGACGGTGCGGTACTGGCCGGGGGGCGGGGAACCGCAGCTGCTCGCGGCGGCCCATGCTCACGGCGCGTGGGTCGAGTGGATGGGCTAAACCCGAGCCCCAAACCCAACCGTCACCCCGGACTTGTTCCGGGGTCCACCGGGAGGCAAGCGCGAACCAAGAGGTGCTAGCGAAGCGCGGGAGGATGAGTGGACCCCGGCACAAGGCCGGGGTGACGAAGTTGGGTTACGCCACGAACCGACAAAAGCAGTCTGTCGGGGAACTACCCCATTGCGGTCGGTCACAGGCTATGATTTCAGGAGCCTGATCGTACCGGGGAGGATGTGCATGAGCAAAGTGAGCGGCATTATCCTAACCTACTCAGTAGCGGAACCAGTCATACATGGTCCCGATTTTCCTTCTTACCAAATCAACGACTGGCTGGGCGCGAAGGAGTTACAACCGCTGGTTTTGGTCGATGGAGCTGCGGCGGACTGGCATCCAGGCTGCTGCATCGCGATTGGCGGTTACAATCATTTCGATGAGGCGGGGTTCTCGACTTTTATCCGAAGTTTGCCTTGGGCCTATCCGGATGACGTCGTGCTGGTCATTCACCCCGATGACGGGGGCGCTCGGGTCATCCGGCCACTCCTGAATGATGACTAGCCGCTCCGAGTTGGACATTCCCGCCATCTGCCAAAAGCGGTCGCGTCCGGTATCACAACCTACCCCGCGGCCTCACCCTTCCCACTCTTCCCCATCACCCACGCAAAAAACCGCGGGATCGGCGCATTGCGCTCCATCCACTCGCTATACGCTCGGTAGTCAGGGTCTTCACCGAGGTGCTTTTCCTCGGTCTTCGCGCGGACATAATAGATCAGGCTGACCAGTCCGAGCAGAAGGCTAGCGCGCGCCGCGTCGGCCAGGCTCCCGGTGGTGACCAGCAGCGGGCAGGTCGCGATCCACCAGAACAGGTTCTTCGACAGATAGGCCGGGTGCCGCGTGAACGCGTACGGCCCATGCGTGATGATCCCGCGATGCGTCAGGTTCGAAAAGCGGAAGCCGAACGCCATCGTTGCCCAGGCATAGATGCCGGTCAGCGCCACCAGCACCGCGCCGACGATCCACAGCAGCACGTCATGCCCCGCCAGCCAATGCGTCCAGTCCGACGTGCCGGGATGATAGTCGAGCGGCCCGCCATTGCCCATCAGGATGAACGGCGGGTAGCAGATCAGCGCCACCGCCCACGCGCCCGCATAGGGGTTGGCGGTGCGGATATGGCTGTCGAGCGGGCGGAAGGTGAGGATGTAGCCCACGGTCGCAAACGCCACGTCGAGCATGAACATGCCCGTGATCAGCCAGTTGGCCAGCGCGATCGGGTTGGTCAGGATGCCGCTCGCGTCGGCACGCACGAACGCGCCGAATCCCGGCGGTACGATCGCGAGCATGAAGGCGAGGAAGAACGCCTTGACCGCCCAGCTGCGCAGATGATTGTGGATCGCGGCCTCATCCACCGGCTCTTTCGATCCGATCAGCCACGCGCCGAGCATGTACGCGCCGTCCTTGGGCTTCTCCAGATACCGGTCGATCCACAGCACATAGGGGATCGACAGGATGAACAATGCGGGCGCCGCCATCTGGAAACACCACATGGCGAACGCGAAATTGCCCTCCCAGTAGAAACGGCACACGGCATAGATGCCGGCGATCCCGCCCCAGGTCAGCCACAGCCCGGCCAGCTTGGTGATCGAAATGTCACGCGTTTCGCTGAACGGAAGCGGATCGCTCCACTTGACCCCGGTCGTCGGATTGCGATGCACCTTGTCGACAAACACCGCCCACAGCACCATCGGGATGCCACCGGCGGCGAGATTGACCAGCGCCGCGAAGGGACCGTCGAGGCCATAGGTGCGCGCGATGGTCAGCCAGATCGCCATGCCGACCAAGCCGGCAAGGCCGCACCCGGTGCTGACGGCGGATTTGGGCCGCGGATCGGCCTTGACGCTGCGGGCAAGGGCGGGGTCGTGATACATGGCGCATCGTCTAGCGTGAAAATGGTAAGCAAGCCGTGAAGCCTGTTTGCGCCAAGCCTTTACCTCCCCGCGTTGGACTGGTTAGGGTAACAAAATAACCCGGCCCCTCCCGAAAGGTTCGTTCATGCGTCGCGCCATCGCGCTCACCGCCCTGTTGCTCGCCACTTCCGCTGCCACCGCCCAGAACAGCACCCCTCAGCCGCTGCCGTTCGACAATCGTATCCCGGTCGCCAAGGACATTGCCTATCCCGGCACGATGACGGTCAAGGTCGATGCGACCGATGTGCAGCAGGCGATCTATCGCGTGAAGCAGGTGATCCCGGTTGCCGACGCCGGTTCCATGGTGCTCATGATGCCCGCCTGGCTTCCCGGCAAGCACGCCGCGCGCGGCGAGATCGAGAAGCTGGCGGGGCTGAAGATCAGCGCCAATGGCAAGCCGGTCGCCTGGACCCGCGACACGGTCGACGTCTGGGCCTTCCACCTCGACGTGCCGGCCGGCGCGAAGCAGCTGGATATCGAGTTCCAGTTCCTCGGCGCGACCGACAAGGATCAGGGCCGCGTGTCGATCGCATCGACCATGCTCAACCTGCAGTTCGAACAGGTCAGCCTCTATCCCGCCGGCTATTTCACGCGCCGTATCCCGGTATCGGCGACCGTGACCTATCCTCAGGGCTGGACCGCCGTGTCGGGCCTGCCCGCGACCAAGCAGGGCGAATCCTATATCTACGAAACCACCGACTATGAAACGCTGATCGACTCGCCGGTGTTCGCCGGGAAACATTATCGCGAGTTCAAGCTGTCGGATCGCGTCGACCTCAACGTCTTTGCCGACGAGCCGGAAGAGCTCGACGCCAAGCCCGAGCAGATCGAAGCGCATAAGAAGCTGGTCGAACAGTCGGTGAAGCTGTTCGGCGCGCAGCATTACGACCGCTACGAATTCCTGCTGTCGATCAGCGACGAGATGGGCGGCATCGGCCTGGAGCATCACCGCAGCTCCGAAAACGGCGTCGGCCCCGGCTATTTCACCAAGTGGAGCGAGGGGCCGGGCTCGCGCAACCTGCTCCCCCATGAATTCGTGCATAGCTGGAACGGCAAGTTCCGCCGCGGTGCCGACGCCTGGACCCCCGACTTCCGCACCCCGATGCGCGATTCGATGCTGTGGGTCTATGAAGGACAGACTCAATTCTGGGGCTATGTCCTTCAGGCGCGGTCGGGCATCGTGTCGAAACAGGATACGCTCGACATGCTGGCCAACATCGCCGCCAGCCTCGACAACCGCCCGGCGCGCGAATGGCGGCCGCTGGTCGATACCACCAACGATCCGATTATCTCCGCTCGCCGCCCCAAGGGCTGGGTCAGCTGGCAGCGGTCGGAGGATTATTACAATGAAGGCCTGCTGATCTGGCTCGAGGCCGACGCCAAGCTGCGCGAATTGTCGGGCGGCAAGAAGTCGATGGACGATTTCGCGCGCGCCTTTTTCGGGATGCGCGACGGCGACTGGGGCGTGCTGACCTATGACCTCGCCGAGGTCGTGGCGACGCTGAACACGATCCAGCCCTATGACTGGGCCGGGTTCCTCAAGGCGCGCGTCTATGATGTCGCGCCCAAGGCGCCGCTCGCGGGCTTTACGGCAAATGGCTACCGGCTGATCTACACCGACGAGCCCACCGCAGCGTTCAAGAACGCCGAGAAGCGTGCCAGCCGCGCCGACTTCAGCTATTCGCTGGGCCTTGCCGTGGGCAAGGGCGGGGCGATCGGCAGCGTCACCTGGGATTCGCCCGCGTTCAACGCTGGGCTCGACCTGGGCGATACGATCGTCGCTGTCGCCGGCCGGGAATATAGCGACGACCGGCTGAAGGCTGCGATCGTCGAGGCCAAGGCCAGCAAGGCCCCGATCAAGCTGATGATCAAAAGCGGCACGCGCTACCGCGAAACGACCATCGACTATACCGGCGGGCTGCGCTATCCGCGCCTCGAAAAAATCGGCACCGGAGAGGGTGGCCTGGATAGGTTGTTGCAGGCTCGCTGACGCGGGCAAGGCATCGGCCGACCAGATAACAAGGACTAACCATGCGTATCGACAAAATCCCTGTCGGCGACGACGCGCCGCACAGCCTCAACGTCATCATCGAAGTGCCGACCGGCGGTGAGCCGGTGAAGTATGAGTTCGACAAGGAATCGGGCGCGCTGTTCGTCGACCGCATCCTGCACACGCCGATGCGCTATCCCGCGAACTATGGCTTCGTGCCGCACACGCTGTCGCCCGATGGCGACCCGCTCGACGCGCTGGTGATCTCGCGCTCGCCCTTCATCCCGGGTTGCGTCGTGCGCGCGCGTCCGATCGGCGTGCTCAAGCTGGAAGACGAAGCCGGCGGCGACGAAAAGCTGATTTGCGTCCCCGTCGACACCACCTTTCCTTATTATTCGGACGTGGGTGAGCGGCAGGACCTGCCCTCGATCGTGCTTCAGCAGATCGAACATTTCTTCAAACACTATAAGGACCTGGAGTCCGAAAAGTGGGTCCGCATCGGCCAGTGGGGCGATGCCGAGGAAGCCAAGCGGATCGTGGTCGAGGCGATCGAAGCAGCGAAGCAGGCCAAGGCTGCGGCCGAAGCGGCCTAACCCGTTTCCCGTATCGAAGTGGGCAAGGCCCCGGATGCACATGCGTCCGGGGCCTTGTTCGTTCAGAATGCGCCGCCTGCCGGGCGGACGATGATCTCGCTCACATCGACGCCGTCGGGCTGGGCGATGGCATAGGCGATCGCACGAGCAATCGCGTCGGGCGTCAGCGACTTCTGCCGCCACTGCTTCAACCCATCCGCGATCTCGGGAACGGTGATGTCGTCGCCCAGCTCGGTCGCGACCACGCCGGGCGAGATGACCGTGGCGCGGATATCGTCATGCTCCATCCGCAGCCCTTCGGTGATCGCCCACACGGCGTGTTTGGTCGCGCAATAAACTGCACAGGTCGGCGCGACCATGTGCGCTGCGACCGACGCGACATTGATGACATGCCCGCCGCCCTGCGCGGTGAAGCGCGGCAGCACCGATGCGATGCCGTTGAGCACGCCATGCACGTTGACGTCGATCATCCGCTTCCACTCGTCGCGCTTCAGCGCATCGAGGCGGGAGAGCGGCATCACGCCGGCATTGTTGACCAGCACGTCGACCCGTCCGAAGCGCGCTTCCGCGGCTGCGACGAATGCTTCGAAACTGTCGCCATCGGCTACGTCGAGTTGCTGCCAGGCGACGTTATCGCCGAGTTCGTCGGCCAGCGCGGCGAGCCGGTCGGTACGGCGCGCGCCGATGAACAGGCGGGCTCCGGCAGCGGCGAGTTCGCGAACGGCAGCCTCGCCGATTCCGCTCGATGCGCCGGTGACGAGGATGGTCTTGTCGATGGTTCCGGTGGTCATGGGTCGGTTCCTTTCCGCTTGAGTTGGTGCAGCGGAAATGGCCTCGGAGCCGCCGAAAGCGGTAGAGCGATCGCCCGCAGAAATTGCATGATCCTCCAAATCAATCGTGCGCAGCTTGCGATGTTGCGGCCCGCGCGCGACAAGGATGCTCATGAAACGCATCGCAGAACTCGCGGCGGTCATCGCCCGACATACACAGGAACCCGGGATGTTCGGGTGCGCGGTGCCGCGTCTTGCGCTGATCCGCGGGCATGAGCCGACCCATCCGGTGCCGGCGGTCTATGAAGCATCGCTTTGCCTGATCGCCCAAGGATCGAAGCGGGTGTCGCTCGGTGAGCACAGCGTCGTCTATGACGCTGCGCATTATCTGGTGGTGTCGGTCGATTTGCCGCTGGTCGGCCATGTGCTTCAGGCCAGCTCGGACCAGCCCTATCTTTGCTGCAAGATCGACCTCGACATGGCCGCGCTCGCCGATCTGGTGATGGCTCAGGGCGGACCGGGCGCACCGGCGGGGCTTCCTGCGCTCGCGGTTTATCCCAGCGATCCGGGGCTGGTCGACGCCGCATGCCGACTCGTCGCGCTACTGGACACACCGGGCGATATCGCGATGCTCGCCCCGCTGATCGAACGCGAGATCCTCTACCGCCTGCTCGCTGGCCCGCACGGCCCGATGCTGCGGCACATCGCAGCGGGCGACAGCCATTTGCGGCAGGTCAGCCGCGCGATTCAGACGATCCGCAGCAGCTTCGACAAGCAATTGCGCATCCGCGACATCGCCGACGCGGCGGGCATGAGCGAATCCTCGCTCCATGCGCATTTCAAGGCGATGACCCGGATGACCCCGATCGAATATCAGAAACAGCTGCGCCTGCAGGAGGCGCGGCGCCTGATGCTGGCGGAGGGGGCGAGCGCGGGCAGCGCGGGTTTTGCGGTCGGTTATGACAGCCCGTCGCAGTTCAGCCGCGAATATCGCCGCCTGTTCGGTGCGCCGCCGCGGCGCGATATCGCGCAGATGCAGCGCGCGTGACCCGCGTCAGCCGCGCTTCTTCTTGACCGGCGCGCGGCGGCTCGCCTCGAGCGCCAGCCCCGCCCAGCGCTGCATCGCCTCAGCATCGTCATAGACGTCGTCCGGCGCGCGGCGATAGTTCATCGACACGGTCTCGCCATCCTTGCCGGTGAAGGTGAAGGGCGAACAGCCGGCCTCGTCCCATAGCGGCGCGCTCACCTTGTCGTTCTTGAAGTAGATCGACTCCTCATCGACCACCGCGAAGACGAGGCCGTCGCAATAGAGCACCGCCGCGCCCATCATCGGGCGGTGCGTGATCGTGCCGAGCGGCTCCAGCGCCTCTTTGGCCCAGTCGATCAGTCCCGCGTCAAACGCCATGGGCCAGCGCCGCCAGCGCCTCGTCCTGCATCCGCCACCGTTCCCAGCCATCGACATGCGCCGCGCCGATGGTCCGATAAAAGCCCTTGCCCAGCTCGTTCCAGTCGAGGACGTTCCACTCCAGCCGCGCCCCGCCGCGCTCGATGACCAGCGCCGCGAGCCGCGACAGCAGCGCCCGGCCCAGCCCCGCGCCGCGCGCATGCGGCTCGACGAACAGATCCTCCAGCCAGATGCCGGGCTTGCCCTCGAAGGTCGAAAAGGTCTGGAAGTACAGCGCAAACCCGGCGGGCTCGCCATCGACCTCGCCGATCAGCACCTCGGCTGCCGGGCGCGGCCCGAACAGATGGCGGTGCAGCGTCGCATCGTCGAAGCGCACTTCATGGGCCAGCTTCTCATAGTCGGCGAGCTTGCGGATGAAGTCGGCGACCAACTGGAAATCCGGCGCCTCGGCTTGACGGATCGTGATCAAATCTGTGCCTCCGTATCGGCGACGGGCGCATGGTCGCGCCGCCGCGCCGCGATGATGCAGCCCCCCACGATCAGTGCCGTCCCGGCCACGGTGAACAGCGAAACGCCTTCGTCGAACACCACCCATCCCCACAGCGTCGCCCACAGGAAGCCGGTATATTCGGTCGGTGCAAGATAATTGGCCTCGGCGCGGGCATAGGCCCAGCTCAGCAGGAACAGCGACATCGTCGCCAGCACCGCCGCCAAGACGATTGCCGGAACATGCTCCATTGACGGAACCGCGAGCAGCCACGGCGCGGCGAACATGAACACGATGAAGATGAACAGCGACTGGTAGAAGGCGACCTCGAGCGCCCCGGCGACGAGCGACTGTTGCCGCATCAGGATGATGTTCCAGGCATAGGCGACCGCGGACACGAGGATCGCAATCGCGCCCCAGAACGCCTCGCGCCCCAGTTGCGCCTGCGCCTGTCCGAACAGGATCAGCACGACGCCGGCAAAGGCCAGCGCGGTGGCGATGATCGTGACGCGCGTGATACGCTCCTTGAGCAGCCACGTGGCCAGGAACAGCGCGATGATTGGCGCAATGAAGGCCAGCGCGATCGCCTGCGCCATCGGCACCCGGCCCAGGCCCCAGAAGAACAGCAGCGTCATCACCGCCGACACCGCCGCGCGCAGCAGATGCAGCCGCATCGCGGCGCGACTGGGCCGCTTCGGGCGCGACAGCGCATAGGGCACCCCGCTCGCCACGATGCCCGCCATCATCCGCCACGTCAGCGCGTTATAGGCACCGAGCGCGAGCACCAGCCCCTTCATCACCGCGTCCATCGACGAGAAGATGGCGATGCCAAGCGACGCGACCGCAAAGGCGAAAAGGGGGGAGGCGGGGCGTGACATCGCAGCCGCCTAGCGTGCCGGTGCCGTTAAGGCGAGACTCAGCGGATCATGCGGATATCGATCTCGATTTCAGCCTGCGCCATCCTCTGGTCGGCGGTCAGGACGTGGCGACCGCGTGCAACGGCGAGCGACAGGCAGGCCCGGTCGCCCAACGACAGGCCGAGATGCTTCGTGGTGGACCTCAGCTTGGCGGCGAGCTGAGCTTGCTCCAGATCGAACGGCACGATGTCGATCTCGAACCGCGAGATTTGATACAGCGCCTGCTCTTCGGGAATGCCATAGTCGCGCAAGCGTTGCAGAAACTCGCTCACATTGACCGTAGAAATCAGAGTGTGTTGCGCGAACCTTGCGACCACACCTGAGCCCGGCTCCCCGAGCGCCAGGGCAATCAGCGCAGACGCATCAAGGACATAGCTCATGTCGACGGATGATAACGATCGAGCCATTCCTGCGTGCGGCGCTCTTCCTCCGCCGCTTCGCGCTCCCGCTCCACGACGAGCGTATCGACCATGCTGCCATCATACGGGCCGACCATGGATTTGAAGGCGGCCTGAACCTCCTTCACGACCTGCGCATAGGTTTTGAGGATGAACTGACCCCGCTCATCGCGCTCGATCACAATCGAATCGCCGTCCTTCACGCCAAGTGCGCGGCGCACCTCGGCAGGGACGACGATCTTGCCGCCCGCGATCATCTTGGCGTGATAGCTCATGTCCGATCCTTTCGGACCTGACACGTAGCACAGGACCTATTCGGCAGCTACTACCTGCGCTTCGCTCGCCGCCTCGATCTCCGCCGCCTTGGCCTCGACCAGCTTGACGATATGCTCCAGCATATCGGCATCCTCGACCGTGTGATCGGTCACGCCGGCCAGATAGACCATGTGCTTGCCATTGCCGCCGCCGGTCAGGCCGATATCGGTCTCGCGCGCTTCGCCGGGGCCGTTGACGACGCAGCCGAGCACGCTGAGCGACAGGGGTGTGCGGATATGCTGGAGCCGCTCCTCCAGCGTCTGCACCGTGCGGATGACGTCGAACCCCTGGCGCGCGCAGCTGGGGCAGCTGACTACGCGAACGCCGCGATTGCGGATGCCAAGCGCCTTCAGGATCTCGAACCCGACGCGCACTTCCTCTTCCGGCTCGGCCGACAGCGAGACGCGGATCGTGTCGCCGATCCCGAACCACAGCAAAGATCCGATGCCGATCGCGCTCTTCACCGTCCCGCCGACAAACCCGCCCGCCTCGGTGATGCCCAGATGCAGCGGGCAATCGACCGCTTCGGCGAGCTGCTGATAGGCGGCTGTGGCGAGGAACAGGTCGCTGGCCTTCACCGCAACCTTGAACTCGTGGAAATCGCGGTCCTGCAACAGCTTGATATGGTCGAGCGCGCTTTCGACCAGCGCCTCGGGGCAGGGTTCGCCATATTTCTCGAGCAGATCCTTTTCGAGCGAACCCGCGTTGACGCCGATGCGGATCGCGCAGCCATTGGCCTTGGCCGCGTTGACCACTTCGTTGACGCGATCGGCCGACCCGATGTTGCCGGGGTTGATGCGCAGGCACGCCGCACCCGCGTCGGCGGCTTCGAGCGCGCGCTTATAGTGGAAATGGATGTCGGCGACGATCGGCACCCGCGCGGCGCGCACGATCTGCTTCAGCGCGGCGGTGCTTTCGACATCGGGGCAGGAGACGCGGATGATGTCCGCACCGGCATCCTCGCAGCGGCGGATCTGGTTGAGCGTCGCGACCGGATCGGACGTCGGGGTGTTGGTCATCGTCTGCACGGTGACCGGGGCATCGCCGCCAACGGGGACGTTGCCGACCATGATCTGACGGCTGTGGCGGCGCGTGATATCGCGCCAGGGACGCACGGACATGGAAGTTCCTCTCGGGTTCGCCGCGCCTATAGCCTATCGCCGGGCAGCGAGAAAGGCGGCGACGCGGTCGATCGCATTTGCGCGCAGGTCCATCCAGAACAGCGGGATGTCGAGCGCGGCAAAGCTGCCATCCGGCCCGGCCAGTTCGGCATAGACCCCGCCCGGATCGGACACGCGCAGCACGCCATCGCGGTCGCATCGCGCGCTGACCAGCCCGGCATCGGGCGCGCGCAGCTTTTCGGGAAATTCGGCGCCGTTGCGCATCCACGCCCCGCGATGCTGAACGCGCGGTGCCAGCTCGGGCCCGGTGGTCCAGCTGATCGGATTGGAGCAGAGGATCGGCGGGTGCTTGTGCGGTCGCGCGCTGCCCTCGATCCGGCTGACCCAGCTGACGATACAGCCGGTGTCGGTGGCGCTGCTGCACGCCGCCATGCCGCGTCGCGCCGCCAGCCAGTCGCGCGTGACCGGGGTGCCGACCAGATAGGCGGCGACCATCCGCCCCGCGACCGGCTGGCCATCGATCACCCGCTCGATCAGCAACTGCGCGATCCGCGCGCCCTCGCCATGCCCGGCGAGGATGAAGGGCCGGTCGCCGACGCGGGTGCGGAAGGTGGCAAAGGCGCGCGCGACGTCGGAAAAGGCGAGCTCCCGCGCGGCGGGATCGTCTGCCGCCGGATTCGCCTGTCGATAGCGCGGGGCGTAGATCGCGCAGCATCCGTTGAACGCGCTGGCATGGTTGCGGATCGTCGTCTGCCCGACATCGCCGTTGAACCACACATCGCTCGGATCGGCATTCCACACCGGTTTGCGCAGCGGCACGGCCGAATGGATGAAGAAGACATCGACCGGAGCCTTCAGCTGCGGCGGCTCCGCCACGCCCTGCGGTGTCATATCGCCATCGTCGCGAATCCAAGGCAGCGATGCCCAGTTGGCGGGCCCCTCATAGTCGGGCGCGGATGGCACAGTGGCGGCATCGAAGCGCCCGGCGGGCGGCGTATCGGCGATAATCGCCCGCTGTGCGCTGGCGGGTGCGACCGCAGTGCTCAGCGCCAGCATCATGCCGAATAAACTCGTCCGCCGCATTGACGCTCCCGCTAACCAATTGGTGAGGCTCGATCCCCTATAGCGCCGCATGTGAGTGAAGCGAACCATGGACCGATGCGCGCCGGGCGACATTACGGCCTCGATTGGCTGCGCATTGCCGCGTTCGCGCTGCTGATCGTCTATCATATCGCGATGGTGTTCTCGCCCTGGCCGTGGGTGATCCATACCGATTACAATTTTTCGTGGTTGATCGCGCCGATGGCGTTGCTGACGCCGTGGCGGCTCCCCTTGCTGTTCGCGGTGTCGGGCTTTGCCTCATGGCATCTGTTCGCCAAGTCGCGCGATCCCCGCGCGTTTCTGCACGCGCGCAACCTGCGGCTGCTGGTGCCGCTCGCCTTTGGCATGGCGGTGCTGATCCCGGTCGAAATGTGGGTGCGCGTGGTCGAGGCGGGGTATCCGCACGGCTATCTGCGCTTCTGGACCAGTGATTACTGGCGCATCGGCGACTATTGGGGCCGCATCTTTCCGAGCTGGGAGCATCTGTGGTTCGTGGTCTATCTCTGGGCCTACACGGTCGTGCTCGCGCTGATCCTGTGGCGTGGTCGTCATCTGCTCGATCTGGTCACAGACCGCTTCGTGCCGTGGGTCGCGCAGGGATGGCGGCTGGTGTGGGTGCCCGCCGGGCTGCTGGTGATCGCACGGCTGGGCCTGCAGTTCGTCGTTGCGGACGAACAGGGGTTGCTGCGCGACTGGGCGGGTCATGCCAATTACTTCCCGTTGTTCCTGTTCGGCTTCGTGCTCGCCGGTTCGCCCGCGCTGTGGCCGGCATTGCGTCGGGTATGGCCCGGTGCGCTGGCGCTGGCCGCGATCAGCGGCGGCGCCGTTCTGTTGATCGAAGTGACCTATCCCGGCAATGCGGTGCCGCCACATTGGGTGATGGCGATCGCGCGGGCGGGGCAGGTGGCGATGGGCTGGGCGATGACATTGGTGCTGATCCAGCTCGCCGACCGCCTCTGGAACCGGGACCATCGCTGGCGCAAGACGATGGCAGAGGCGGTGTTCCCCTTCTACCTCGTCCATCAGCCCGCGATCGTGCTGATCGCCTGGCATACGCTGCCGCTGCACCTATCGGCGGGTGTCCAGTTCCTCGTCCTGTTCGCCGGGACCGCCGCAACCTGCACGTCATTCTATTTGCTCGGGCGAGAGATCGGCTGGTTGCGCCCGCTGATCGGCCTTGGCCCGCGGCAGCGCGCCGTGCCCGCCAAAATCTCACCGCAAGCCGCCTGACAAGCTGCCTTGCCCCCGCTATGGCGCGCGGGTGGAACGGCATTATGGCATGGACTGGCTGCGGATCGGGGCGTTCGGCCTGCTGATCTTCTACCATATCGGCATGGTCTTTGTGCCATGGGGCTATCATGTGAAGACCGCCGATCCCGCCGGATGGGTGACGGTCCCGATGCTGTTTACCAACCCGTGGCGGCTGACCCTGTTGTTCGTCGTGTCGGGCTATGCCAGCCGCGCCTTGTGGCTCAAGTCGCGCGGGGCGGGACGGTTCGTTGCGGATCGCACCTGGCGGCTGATCCTGCCGCTGTTGTTCGGCGTCGCGATCATCGTCCCCCCGCAGGCCTGGGTCGAGTTGCGCACGCAATGGCCCTATCCGTTCGACTACTGGACCTTCTGGACCCGGCACTATTGGTATTTCGGCGATTTCGGCCCGATCATCTTGCCGACCTGGAACCATCTGTGGTTCGTCGGCTATCTCTATCTCTACACGCTCGGCCTGGTGCTGATCGCCAGCCTGCCCGGCGGCGATGTGGCCCAGCGGATGTTCGACCGGCTATTCTCCGGCACCCGCGTCCTGTGGTTGCCCAGCGCCTGGCTGCTGATGACTCAGGTGGTGGTTTTTCAGCGCTGGAGCGACAGCCATGACGTGATCGGCGACGGTGTCGCGCACCTGGCTTACTTCCCCGCCTTTCTGTTCGGTTTCGCACTCGCCGGGTCAAAGCCCGTAATGGCCTGGATCGCGCGACTGTGGAAACCGGCATTGGCGATCGGACTGGCTGCTTACGCCGTCACCGCCGCGATCGACATTGCCTATACCGGCAAGACGCCGTGGCTGGCGGAGCGGACGATGCTCGCCGCCCGCTACATTCAGGCGTGGATGATGATCGCTGCGCTGATCGGGATTGCAGAGGTCTATCTCAACCGCGACCACCGGCTGCGCCCGATGCTGACCGAGGCGGTGTTTCCCTTCTATTTGATCCACCAGACGATCATCGTCGTCGCGATGTACTGGCTGCTCAAACTCTCATTGCCTGCCGCGGTCGAGTTCATTGTGCTCGTCCCGGTGACGATGCTGGGCTGTTGGGTCTTCTACCGTTATGGCCGCGAAGTGCCGTGGCTGCGGCCGTTGATCGGGTTGCGCTATACCCGCCGCGTCGCTGCGCCGCCCAAACTGACCCCGGAGGCCGTATGAACCGCCTTTCCCTGCTGATCGGAGCCCTGTTGATGTCCGCCCCTGCTGCCGCCCAATCAAAGCCCGACTGGACGCTCGTCATTCATGGCGGTGCTGGCGTGCTCGAACGCGACAAGATGACGCCGGAGCGGGAGGCGGCGGCGCGCAAGGGGCTGGACGCAGCGCTGGAGGCAGGGTCGAAGGTTCTCGCCAGCGGCGGCAGCGCGCTCGACGCGGTCGAGGCGGCGGTGAAGGTGCTGGAGGACGATCCCCACTTCAACGCCGGGCGGGGCGCCGTGTTCACCTATGAAGGGACCAACGAACTCGACGCCGCGATCATGGACGGCGCGGACCGCAAGGCAGGCGCGGTCGCAGGTGTCACGCGGACCAAGAACCCGATCACCCTCGCGCGCAAGGTGATGGAGGACAGCCCGCACGTCATGCTCGCGGGCAAGGGCGCAGACGTGTTCAGCGCCGAAAAGGGCCTGGAGCAGGTCGGCCCCGAATGGTTCGCGACCGATGAGCGCCGCCAGCAGCTCGACAAGATGAAGGCGCAGAAGACCAGCTGGTTCGACGTCGACATGAAATACGGCACGGTCGGCGCGGTGGCGCGGGACAAGGCGGGCAACGTCGCCGCCGCGACCTCGACCGGCGGTGTCACCGGCAAGCGCTGGGGCCGCGTCGGCGATTCGCCGCTGATCGGTGCCGGCACCTATGCCGACAACCGCGCCTGCGCCGTCTCGGCAACCGGGGCGGGCGAGTTCTTCATCCGCGAGGGCGTCGCCCATGAAATCTGCGCCCGCGTCCGCTTCAAGGGCGAAAGCCTCAAGGCCGCGGCCGACACCGTCATGGCCGAAACCCGCGCGCTCGGCGGCACTGGCGGCGTCATCGTCACCGGCCCAACTGGTGAGATGGCGTGGAGCTTCAACACCTCTGGCATGTATCGCGGCAAGGTTTCCGCTGGCGGTGCAAAGACCGTCGCGATCTATGGCGACGAACAGTAAGGACAGCGTCATGATTCGTCGTATCCTCGCGCTGGTCGCGCTCGCCGTCAGCTTCGCCGCCACCCCTGCGCTCGCCTATTGGGAGTTCGGGCATCAGACCGTGGCGACCATCGCCTACAAGAATGTGAAGCCCGAAACGCGTCGCGCGATCGATCGCCTGCTGCGCCAACAGGGCCTGCTCGAAACCCCGACCTGCCCGGCCAAGACGCTGGAGGAAGCGAGCGTGTGGGCCGATTGTATCAAGCCGCTCGGCGCGCGGTTCAGCTATGCCTACAACTGGCACTATCAGAATGTGAACATCTGCAAGCCGTTCACGCTCAAGGGCAATTGCCCTGATGGCAATTGCGTGTCCGCCCAGATCGAGCGCGGCGTGAAGCTGTTGCAGGACAAGGATGTCCCGGTCCGCGAAAAGGTGATGGCGCTCGCCTTCCTCACCCATTTCGTCGGCGACCTGCATCAGCCGCTGCACGCGGGTGACAAGGGCGATCTGGGCGGCAACCGCGCACGCACCGATTACGGCATCTATGGCCCAGAGCGGCTCAACCTGCACAGCATCACCGATGGCTGGCTGGCCGAGCGCGCGATCACCTCACCCCCGCCGGTGGTTCAGGTCTATTCGGCCGAGGAACGCGCCAAGGAAAGCGCCGGCACGGTCGAGGACTGGAGCCGCGAAAATTGGCAGGCGGCGCACATGGCCTATGAGGCCGCATTCGACGGCGATCCCTGCCGCGCCGATGTGCCCGCACGCGGAAAGCTCGACGATGCCGACATCGAAAAGCTGGTCCCGATGATGCAGGCCCAGATCAAGCGCGGCGGACTGCGCCTCGCCCGGCTGCTCGACGAAGCCTTCGGTCCGCCACCGCCGGTGCAGCCGAAGCGATAAAGCCAATATTTTTCCCCGGCGAAGGCCGGGGCCCAGTTGCGATCGGCATCGGCTGGCGGGATGATTTTCGCGGGTGTCGATACTGGGCCCCGGCCTTCGCCGGGGAACAGGTCGGTGCAGCACCTCACCCCTTCGCGTACTGCTCCAGAAACCCGCAGCGCTGACAGCGCCACGTGGTCATCTCGACATAAGATTTGGGCAGCTTCAGCCCGAACCAGCCCTTGACCGGCGCGCCGCGATACCAGCGGCCCAGACCCGGCATATTGCTGCGCTCATGCGGCACATAGCCTTCCGCCATCGAACCCTGGCACTTCGGGCAGCTGTTCGAACGCATTTCGCAGATCCTTTCTCAGAGCGCCACCAAGCCGATGACAAGCATCACCAGCGAAGCGGCGAGCAACCAGATCAAGTGACGACGCGGGGCGAACAGGACGATCAACATCAGCTTTCTCCTTCCTCCTTCGGCGGCCGCCCGCGCTTCGCGCGCACCGGATCGGCCAGCTTGACGCCGCGCTTGGCCAGCGCCTCGCGCAGCAGGCATTCGACCTGCGCGTTGACGCTGCGCAGGTCGGTCGCCGCGCTCCGCTCGATCGCCGCATAGAGCGCGGGGTCGAGGCGGAGCGGGAACGCTTTCTTGGGTGGGGCGGCCATGCGCCTTCCGCTCCCGTTACTGGTACAAGGACCCGGCGTTCACCACCGGCTGCGTGTCGCGTTCGGAGCAGAGCACGACCATCAGGTTCGACACCATCGCCGCGCGGCGCTCGTCATCCAACTCGACGACATTCTTCTCCGACAGCTGCTCGAGCGCCATTTCGACCATGCCGACCGCGCCCTCGACCAGCGTCTTGCGCGCGGCGACCACCGCCTCGGCCTGTTGCCGGCGCAGCATCGCCTGAGCGATCTCCTGCGCATAGGCGAGGTGAGTGAGGCGGCACTCGTCGATATGCACGCCCGCGGCCAGCACGCGCTCCTGCAGTTCGACGCGCAGTTCCTCGCTGACATGCTCGGCATTGCCGCGCAGCGTCATCTCCTCATGCGTAAAGTCGTCATAGGGGTAGCGCGACCCGATCGCGCGCACCGCGCTCTCGATCTGGATATGCACGAACTCGCGATAGTCATCGACGTCGAACAGCGCCTGCGCCGTGTCGGCGACGCGCCATACCACGTTCGACGCGATCTCGATCGGATTGCCGCGCAGGTCGTTCACCTTCAGCCGCTCCGAGGTGACATTGTGGATGCGCACCGACACCTTGGACTTGATCATCCACGGCCAGGTCCAGCGCAGGCCGGTGGTGCGATCGGTGCCCTTGTAATCGCCGAACAACAGGATCGCCGCCGCCTGATTGGGCTGCAGCAGGTAGAAACCCGGTGCGACGAAGGCGAGGATCAGCACGCCGAGCACGAGCGCAAATGGCGCCCACGCCGCCTCGCCGATCTGCGGCGCGGACGCGATGATCCCGATCAATGCGGCAAGCGCAACGAGCAGCATGGCATAGCCGCTGGCGGTGGATGCGGGCCGCTCTGCACTGGAGCGAAGCGCGCGCGAATCGAAGTCGGACATTTTTGCCTCCCTAAAAAGATGATATCATATTTATATCGAATCGCGTGGCGTGCAAGCGGAATCAGATGGCCCCCGTCAGTCGCACCGACGGGGGCCGTTTGGTCACTTCGCGCCGACCTCCCACGCCAGCCAGCAGATCGCGAGGAAGGGCAGGACGATCGCCGCCGCCACCAACAACTGCCGCGCGATGCCCAGCCGGAACTGCTCGGGATGGTCCGCCTCGACCCGGCGGATCGCAGCGGCATGGGTGGGATCGCCCTTCAGCATACCGCGGTCGATCGCGGGGCCGGATTTGATGAAGGTGATCAGCTCTTCGCGCTCGCTCGGTTCGAGCGCAGGATAGCGGGTGAGGAGCCCCGCGATATGATCGCGCAGGCTGGTGTCGGTCATGGTCTCGTTCATGCTGAATTCCCGTTGCGGCGCGCGCGCACGCGCGCCAGCCGCCACAGGGGCGGCGTGTTCAATCGATCAGGGTTCGGGGTTCAGGCGGAGAGTGGCGGCGCGCGGGCGCGATAGCGCGCAGCGGGTGGCGCAACCGGCGCTGACTCCGCACGCGGCGCGGCGCGGCCAACCTGCGGAGCAGGGTAGGGCGGCACTACTGCTGCATGGTGCAGCGGCAGTGGCGGATCGCCATCGGGGCGATCCTGAGCCTTCAGCGAGCGGTGCGTCGCCGTCTTGAGCAGCGACGCCGGATCACGAAACTGGGCATGGACCGGAACCGGCGCGGTGAGCACCGCGGCGCGTAGCCCGGCGCTGTCCAGCTGCGGCAGCGCCGGGGTCCCGGCGATCGCATTGAACGCCAGCAACAGCCCCGCCAGCCACAGCCACAGATGGCGCGGCGCGCGGGTCAGCGCGGGACTGGAGGAAGGCTCAGGCGTCATGTGTAGGGACGATATAGGGAGGACGGCGCGAATTGCCCGCGCAAACAAAACGGGGCGCGACCATCGCCGCGCCCCGTCTGTTCCAGGTCAAACCGGTCAGTTGATGACGATGGTCACCGCGCGACGGTTCTGCGCCCAGCTGGCTTCGTCCGAACCCAGCGCGATCGGGCGTTCCTTGCCATAGCTGATCGTGGTGATCCGCGCCGGCGACACGCCACGCGCGGCGAGGTAGTTCTTCGCCGCATTGGCGCGACGGTCGCCCAGCGCCAGATTATATTCGCGCGTGCCGCGCTCGTCGGCATGGCCCTCCAGCGTGATGCGCGTGTTCGGATATTGCGTCAGCCACTGCGCCTGGCTGTCCAGGATCTGCCGCGCGCGCGCATCGATGTCGTACTGGTCGAAATCGAAGTTGATCGTGTCGCTGACGACATTCTGCTTGAAATGTTCGGCGGTGCCGGGCTGCGCGCCGCCGCCGCCCGGTCCGGGCGCGGGGCCAGGATCGACCGGGCCACCCGGGCCCGGCGGCAGGGTTTCGGGCCGCTTTTTCTGGCAGCCGACAACGGCAACGGCCATCGTCGCAACGATCAGGGCGGTCTTGAGCTTCGCCATTGGCTTATTCTCCCTTTGGCTTTCGTGAATTTCGATACCCCTGCGTAACGGACAGGGTGCGGGTGAGTTCCCGCGACGTCAACCACTTTACGGCCGTAGCGGTCCCCATGACGGATCGGAACCGTCCAATTGGGTCGGAATCCGTCGCGACGTGCTGCCGGTCAAATCGACCGACCAGATGTCGGACTTGCCCGACGGCCCCTGTGCACCACGCGAAAACAGCAGCACGCGGCCATTGGGCGACCAGCTCGGCCCCTCATCGCCCCAGGCGTCGGTCAGCAGCTTTTCGCCCCCGCCCGACGGGTTCATCACGCCGATGCGAAAGCCCCCGCCCATGCGCGTGAACGCGATCAGGTCGCCGCGCGGGCTCCACGCCGGGGTTGCATAGCGCCCGCCGCCAAAGCTGATCCGCTGCTGGTTCGATCCGTCAGCATTCATCACATAGAGCTGCTGGCTGCCCGAACGGTCGCTCTCGAACACGATCTTGCTGCCGTCGGGGGAGTAGCTGCCGCCGGTGTCGATCCCCGGCGCGGTCGTCAGCCGCTGCGGCGTGCCCCCGGTCGCCGCGATGCGATAGACATCGGCATTGCCCGCGACCGACATGGTGAACAGGATCCAGCGGCCATCGGGCGAGAAGCGCGGCGCGAACGCCAGGCTGACATTGGTCACCAGCAGCCGCTGCGTGCCGTTCGACAGGTCATAGACATAGAGCGACGGCTTGTCGTTCTGATAGCTCATATAGGCGATGCGCCGCTCGTCCGGCGAGAAGCGCGGGGTCAGCACGATCGACTGGCCGTTGGTCAGGAAACGGTGGTTGGCGCCGTCCTGATCCATGATCGCCAGCCGCTTGATGCGACGGTTCTTCGGCCCGGTCTCGCTGACATAGATGACGCGGCTGTCGAAATACGGCCCCTCGCCCGTCAGGCGGGTGTAGATCGCGTCGGAGCATTTATGCGCCGCCCGCCGCCAGTCGGCCGGGCGAACCACGAAGCCCTCACGCGCCAGTTCGGTGCCCAGCGCCACGTCATAAAGGTAGCAGCCGACGGTCAGATTGCCGTCGCCATTCGCGCGCACGAATCCCTGCACCAGCGCCTGCGCAGTCGCGCCGCGCCAGTAACCGAAGTCCGGCGCGCTCACCTCGCTTACCGGAATCGCGCGGACCCCGGTCGGGCCGAGCGGCTTGAACAGGCCGGAGTTGCGCAGATTGTCGGTGATGATCTGCGCGACCTGCCGACCCAGCGCATCGGTGCTGCCCGCGGGCGTGCTCACCACCTGCTGCGTCGGCATTGGCGGGACGATGATGGTCAGGTCCTGCGCGCTCTCATCGGTCACGTCGATGGTCGGCAGTTCCTGGCTCTCGGCCGCGGGGGCGGTCGGCTGGGCCGCCGGCTGCTGCTGGGCCACGGCGGGGGCCGTGACGAACACCGCCGTGGTCGCGGCGAAAAGGATGCGCAACTTCATTCACAGTCTCCTGTCGAAGGACAGTCGGAAGGCTTTCCAGCCGTCATAATATTCCTCGGGCAAGCCCTTGAACGGCGCTGCAAGCCGGATCGCGGCCAGCGCACGCTCCTTGTGCAACTCCTGCTGCGGGCGGTTGCTTTCGGTTTCGCCGGTCTGATCGACGATCCGCGGTTGCCCGGCGAGCGAGCCATCCTTGTTCAACCGCACCTCGACGATGGTGGCGAGCAGATTGACGTCGGCTCCGGTCGGCGCGCGCCAATGCGGCTTCACCTGCCGCCGGATCAGGCCGAAGATCGATGAACGGACCTCGGGGCCCATCTGCGCGGCCTGCGGCGTCGTCGCCTTGCCCTTGCTCGCCTGATCGGTCAGTCCGTCGACGATGCCGGTCAGTCGGCCCGTTGGCGTCGCATTCCTACGCTCCGTCTTCGGCTGCGCCTTGGCCGGGGCGGGGTTCGACTTCTTCGCTTCCGCCTTGGGCTGCGGTTTGGGCGCAGGGGCGGGGGCAGCCTTGGGCGGCGTCGGGTCGGGCTTGGCGATCGGCTCGGGCTGCGTTTCCGGCACCGGCGGCGGCGAATCGGGTTCGGGCGGTGCAGGGACTTCGGCCAGCCGCTCGGCCGGCGCTTCCTTCTCGATCACCGGCGCTTCGCTGACCAGACCCGCTTCATCGGTCAGTGACACTTCGATCGGCACCGGCTTGATGTCGAGCGGATCGACCTTGGGCATGATCGCGAGCGACAGCAGGGCGAACAGCGCGGCATGGCCGATCACGGCCACCCCGATGCCGATGCCTTCCCTGCGGTCGATCGCCACCGCCATCAGTTCTTGCCTTCACCCGTGGTGACGAGCGACACCTTGTTCAGCCCGGCGCGGTTGAGCTCACCCATCACGCGCATGACCTTGCCGTAATCCAGCCGCGTGTCGGCGCGCAGGAACACCTGCGGCTTCTCTTCCCCGCGCGCGCTCGCAATCTCGGCGAGCAGCCCGGGCAGCTGGCCATCGGCGACCTCGCTATCGTCGAGGAACACGGTGCCGCGCTCGTCGATCGAAATCTGGATCGGCTTCTGGTCCTGCTCCAGCGGCTTGGCGCGGCTTTCGGGCAGGTTTACCGGCACGCCCGCGGTCAACAGGGGCGCAGTGACCATGAAGATGATCAGCAGCACCAGCATCACGTCGACCAGCGGCGTGACATTGATGTCCGCCATTGGCGCGCGCCGCCCCTTGCCGCGCGAGGAGGGGAGCTTCGCGCCCATCAGAGCAGCGGCTTGCCGCCCGCCGGCGCGCTGTCGAGCTGGCGGCTAAGGGTTGCGTGGAAGCCATCGGCAAAGCGGTTCAGCCGCGCCTCGACCTTTTCGATGCCATGGCTGAAGCGGTTATAGGCGATGACGGCGGGGATGGCCGCGAACAGGCCGATCGCGGTCGCGAACAGCGCCTCGGCAATGCCCGGCGCGACCACCGCGAGCGACGTGCTCTGCTGCCCCGCAATCGCGGTGAAGCTGCGCATGATGCCCAGCACCGTGCCGAGCAGCCCGACGAACGGCGCGGTCGCGCCGACCGTGGCGAGGATGTTGAGCCGGTCCGACAGCCGATCTACCTCCAGCGCGACCGCCGCGCCCATCGTCGTCGCCAGCCGCTCGCGCGTCCCGTCCTTGTCGAGTGCGCGCCCGCCGGTCGAACGCCGCCATTCGGTCACGCCCGCCGCGAACACCCGCGCAGTCGGATGATCCTCGTCCCCGTGCAGCTTGTAAAAGGCGTCGATATCGTCGGTCTTGCGATAATCGCCCTCGAACCGCTCGGCGGCCTTGCGCGCGGCGGCGATGCGCCCGCGCAGCGACAGGATGATCGCCCAGGTCCAGATGCTGGCAAGCACCAGGCCGACCATGATCGCCTTCACGTCCCATTCGGCCTGCAGGAACAGCCCGATATAGGACGCGCTGTCGAATTTCAGATTTGCGAACCAGTCCATGTGTCGCTCAGTTTCCCTTCCAGACCAGCGGCACGAACGCTTCGACCCACTCCGGCGGTTGCCGCCGCGCGCGCCCCGTCGGGGTCACGAACGCCGCTTCCACATCCGCCTGGGTCAGCAATTCCCCGTTCCGCATGACTCGTTGCTGAATATTCACCGCCGCCGCCCGCACGCGCAGGACCCTGCTGACAACAACCAGCGCATCGTCGAGCCGTGCAGGGGCAACATAGCGGATGCCGATGTCGCGCACGACGTAAACCCCTTCACCCGCCTCATGCGCCGCCCGCTGATCGATCCCGGCACAGCGCAGCATATCCGATCGCGCGCGTTCCATGAACCGCAGGTAATTGGCATGATACACCACCCCAGACAGGTCGGTGTCCTCAAAATAGACACGCACCGGGAAGAGATGCTCGACGCCGTCGAAACGGCCCGAGACGGGAGGCAGGTCAATCACGCTCACCCGTGCGCCCATAGCGGCGGGGGGAATCGAAGTTCAACTGTCACTGTCGGCCCGTTCCCCAAGCGCGATGAACGGAGGGGCGGGGCGGTGGTTCCGTACTAGGCCGTCACGCCCGCGAAAGCGGGGGCCATCTCCCGGACCATCCACTCACCGCACCGGCACAATATGCCGATCCTGTAGGAGATGGGCCCCCGCTTTCGCGGGGGTGACGGACCCGTTCAACGTCCCGCCATCTCCAGCACCACGTCCCATTCCCCGGGGCTCACCTTCCCCACCGACAGCCGCGAATATTTGACCAGCTCCATCGCGGCGAGCCGGGGCTCGGCCTTCACCATCTTCAGCGTCACCGGATTGGGCAGCGGTTCGACCGGTTTCATTTCGACCGACACCCAATGTTTCCCCTCGCCATCGGGCTTGGCCTCGCGGCTCACTTCCATGATGCCGACGATCTCCAGCCCGATATTGCTGTGGTAGAAAAACGCCCGGTCGCCGACCTTCATCGCGCGCAGGTTCCCCGCCGCGGTATGGTTGCGCACGCCGTCCCATTCGGTGCTGCCGTCGCGCACCAGATCGTCCCAGCTGAACACATCGGGTTCGGATTTCATCAGCCACAGATTCATTGGGTTCGGCACTCCTGGTTCGCCGCCTCCATCGCGTCCCTTGATCTAAACCGCAAGTGAACGCACGATTCCGCAGCCGTTCAGTTCGACTCGCACAAAAGGCTATTCAGACGGACCTCAGAGCGTTGAGACGTCGGAATGTGCAGATGCACGAGGAGGAAGACATGAAGACGATGATCACCAAGGCGGTGCTCGGTCTCACCCTCGGCGCCACCGCGCTCACCGCGGCCGCGCCGGCAGAGGCCCAGCGGTATCGCCATCGCGACCGTGACAACACTGGGACCGCCATCGCCGCCGGCATTGCCGGTGTCGTGATCGGCGCCGCAATCGCCAGCTCGAGCCGCGACCGCTATGATCGTTATGATCGCTACGACCGCGGCTATCACGGCTATGACCGGTATGACGGCTATTACCGCCAGCGCGGCTATTACCCGCCGCAAAGCCATTATTACCGCGATTACGAGCGCCGCAACTGGCGCGGCTGCACCGTCCGTCGCGTCTACGACCCCTATCTGGGTCGCCGCGTGAAGGTGCGCTACTGCCGCTAAGCGGCTGGATAACAAGGCGGCGCGAAGCTCCGGTTTCGCGCCGCTTTTGTTTGCGCGCATTTCGGGTTAGAGGCGCGCGCCATGAGCGACACTCCTCCCGACCGGCTCTCGGTCAACCCGAAGAGCCCCTATTTCGACCAGGCGCTGCTCCAGCGCGGCATCGGCATCCGTTTCAAGGGCGTCGAGCGCCGCGATGTCGAGGAATATTGCGTTTCGGAAAACTGGATCCGCGTCCAGGTCGGCAAGACCATGGACCGCAAGGGCAACCCGCTGACGATCAAGCTGTCCGGCCCGGTCGAGGCATGGTTCGAGAGCCCGGCTGTGGGTGAGGGCGAAGGCGAGGCCGAGGCGTAATCAAATCCTCCCCTTCCAGGGGAGGATTGACCCTAACCCAACACCGCCCGCGCCGCGTCCTCGACCGCACGCATCGCCGCGCGGAACGGGAACGGCCCGTGGCTGATCCGCGCTACCCCAGCCGCAGCCACCGCAGCGGCATCCGGCGCGCCCGGAAACGCCATGAAGTTCACCGGCAACGGCGATTCGCGGCACACCCGCGCCAACAGGTCGAGATCGGCCAGCCCCGGCACGAAGAACCCGCTCGCCCCCGCGGCCGCATAGGCATGCGCGCGGGCAATGGCGGCGTCGACCTTGGCCGCATCATGCGTTTCCGACGGCGCCTGCAGGAAGAGATCGGTGCGGGCGTTGATGAAGAAGTCCGGCCCGGTCGCGGCGCGAATCGCGGCGATGCGCGCGGCCTGTGCCTCAGGGGCATGCATCCCGGAGCCGCCGATTACCTGATCCTCGAAGTTACAGCCAATCGCCCCGGTCGCCGCGAGCAGCGTCACGTTCGACGCGAGCGCATCGGGCGCGACCGCATAGCCGCCCTCGAAATCGATCGACACCGGCAGGTCGACCGCCCCGACGATCCGCCGCGCATTGGCGATGGCGAGGTCGAGCGGGAGTGATTCGGCGTCGCTGAACCCGTTGGCGGCGGCAACCGACGCGCTGCCGGTCGCGATCGCCTTCACCCCTGCCGCCGCAACGGCCTTGGCGGACCCGGCATCCCACACATTGATCAGCACCAGCGGCGCGCCCGGCACATGCAGCGCGGCGAATTCAGCGAATCGGCTCATGGACATCCCCTCTCGTTCCGGCCTTGATAGGCCTGGAACGAAAGTGGAACAATCCCGATTATTGCGATCATATTGTTAGTGAACGAACCGCGCCACGACATCGCGGTAGCTGCGGCTGACCTTCACTTGCGACCCCGAATCGAGCACCAGGAAACACTCGCCATTGGTGTGCGGCTTGACCTGCTTGACCTGATCCAGGTTGACAATGGTCGAGCGATGGACGCGCTGGAACCGCCGCGGGTCGAGCCGCTTTTCCAGATCCTTCATCGTCTCGCGCAGCACCAGCGTGTTGTCCGCGGTCTTGATGCACATATAATCGCCAGCGGCCTCGACCACTTCGATCGTGTCGACATCGACGCGGAAAATCTGCCCGCGATCCTTGATGTTGATCAGCTTCTCGTAACGGCTGGACGAGACGTCGGCATCGCTCGATGCCAGCTCCTCGGCCGCTTCGGGTGCAACCTCGGCCAGCACTTCCTTGAGCTTTTCGACCTCTTCGACGCCGCGCTTTTCGGTCAGCCGCTGGCGCACGCGCTCCAGCGTGTCGGCCAGGCGCCCTTCGTCGACCGGCTTCATCAGATAATCCATCGCATTCGCCTCGAACGCGCGGATCGCATGATCGCTATAGGCGGTGACGAACACGAACAGCGGCGGTTCGACCTCCATCAGCCCCTGAACGACCGAAAAACCGTCAAATCCCGGCATCTGAATGTCGAGAAAGACCAGATCGGGCTTGTGCGTCTTGATCGACCGGATCGCTTCGCGGCCATTCTGGCATTTGTCGATGATCTCGACATCCTCATGCGCCTGCAGCCGCAGCTCAAGGCCCTGAATGGCCAGTGGTTCGTCATCGACCAGGATGGTGCGGATTGTCATATCTCTCTCTACTCAAAAACGCGTCGTTCCGATGCCCCCGGCCCGACGCCCCACAACCCCTGCCTTTGGTCCTTCAACAATATGGTTACGCTTCGGTTCCGATCAGGCCGCCTCGCGGGACTGATCCTCGACCTGAAACGGAATTTCGATCTCAACGCGAAACCCGCGGCCGGGGTCCGAATGCGTCGAAAAGCGATGCTCCGCGCCAAATGTCTGTGCCAGTCGTTCCCGGATATTGGTGAGCCCAACCCCGGTTGAAAGGCTTGGCCGGTTCTTGCCTTCGATCAATCCCGGTCCGCTGTCGGATACGGTGATCTGCACCCGTTCGCCGTTGAGCCGAGCGGATACGCGGATTTCGGCGCCTTCCTCCTGCGGGGTCACCGCATATTTGATCGCATTCTCGACCAAGGGCTGCAGCAGCAGTGAGGGCAGCCGCGCCTTGGCGGTGCGCGGGTCGATATCGAATTCCGGCTTCAACCGGGTGTCGAACCGCATCTTTTCGATCTCGAGATACAGTTTCAGCGTCTCGACCTCTTGCGCCAGCGTGACATGCGCGGTCGGTTCGTTGGCGAGCGTATAGCGCAGGAAATTGGCGAGCCGCGCCAGCATCGCGTTCGCCCGATCGGTCTGTTTGAGCAGCACCAGGGTCGAGATCGAATTGAGCGTATTGAACAGGAAATGCGGGTTGAGCTGATAGCGCAGCATCGCGAGCTGCGCCGTGCTCGCCTGGCTCTCCAGCACCTGCATCTTGTCGATCTGATCCTCGACGATCAGGTAGAAGTTGATCCCGAAATACAGCGCCGACCACCCCGCGAGCACGGTGAAATTGAGGAACAGGCTTCCTAGGATCAGCGGCAATTCGATCCCCGGATCGCCGCGCATCACCGACACGGTAAAGGCGTTGAGCACGGCATAGACCAGGGTCGCCGCCGCCAGCGTCGCGATCGACGCAAGGATACCGGTGATCCGCGGCAGCCGCCGATAATAGCCATAGAGCGCCGACAGCAGCAGCGTCAGGCAATATCCCACGATCGCCTCTATCGTGACGCGGATCAGATCCTCGAAGCTGAACGTCCGGTTCGAAAAGTTCGAAACCGCACGCAACAGCAGATAGCCGCCCCAGCCCGCGCCCTGCAGCATCCAGAAGGCGCGGCTTTTCTGTTCAAAGAACGGGCGGGAGAAGATCGTCGGGTTGGTCATTGCCTGGCGGCTTCTCTACATCGCGACCGGCCATGTGGGAAGAATGCTGCAACGACGCTGCAACGATATCGTTGCACCTCCGTTTGGATTTCGCGACCAACCAAGGAGATCGAGAGATGACCACCCGCACCGCGACCGCCCGCTATTCCGGCTTCGGCAAGGAAGGGAAGGGCGCGATCACCACCCAGTCCGGCGTGCTGACCGACCAGTTCTACGGCTTCAACACGCGGTTCGAGGAAGAGCCCGGCACCAATCCCGAAGAGCTGATCGCCGCCGCCCATGCTGGCTGCTTCACCATGGCATTGAGCTTCGCGCTCGCCCGCGCGGGGTTCAGCGAAGGGACGCTGGAGACCAAGGCGGCGGTCAAGCTGGAGCAGAAGGATGGCGGCTTCACCATCACCCGTTCCGACCTGACGCTCGAAGCGACCGTGCCCGGCATCGACGCGGACCAGTTCGCCGACCTCGCCGACGAGGCGAAGAAGAACTGCCCGGTATCGAAGCTGCTGAACGCCGAGGTCAGCCTGGCGCACAAGCTGAACTAAAAAATCCTCCCCGGAACGGGGAGGGGGACCGCGCCCGAAGGGCGTGGTGGAGGGGGCCCGAGGCAATCGTCTCGCTCAAAGGAGGGCCCCCTCCGTCATTGCTTCGCAATGCCACCGCCCCGTTCCGGGGAGGAATGGGCTTACCGCTCGTTCAAATAATACCGATCCGTCGCGGTCAGATCGTCGGCCAGCTCATATACGATCGGCTGCCCGGTCGGAATCTCCAGTGACGCGATGTCCGCGTCCGAAATCCCCGACAGATGCTTGACCAGCGCGCGCAGCGAATTGCCGTGCGCCGCGATCAACACCCGCTTGCCCGCGCGCAGGTCCGGTGCAATCCGCTCCTCCCAATAGGGCAGAACGCGCGCGATCGTGTCCTTCAGGCTCTCGGTCTGCGGGATCGGGATGCCCTTGTAGCGCGCATCCTTGGCCAGGTCCCACGGCGACCCTTCCTCGGGCAGCGGGGGCGGGATGTCGAAGCTGCGGCGCCAGATCTTGACCTGATCGTCGCCGTGCTTCGCCGCGGTCTCCGCCTTGTCGAGCCCGGTCAGCCCGCCATAATGCCGCTCATTCAGCTTCCAGCTCTTCTCGGTCGGCAGCCACAGCCGCCCCATCGCCTCCAGCGCCAGGTTCAGCGTCTTGATCGCCCGGCTCTGAAAGCTGGTGTAGGTCATGTCGAAGTCCAGACCCTTGTCGCGCATCAGCTCGCCCGCCGCCCAAGCCTCGCGCACGCCCTGTTCGGTCAGGTCGACGTCCCACCATCCGGTGAAGCGGTTTTCCAGATTCCAGGACGATTGGCCGTGGCGGATCAGGACGAGCGTGGGCATGGGACCTCCGTGAAGTTTCGCACGCCCCTTAACGCTCAGGCTGAGCTTGTCGAAGCCCTGTTCTTCTTCCTAGGTACAAAGCGACCTTTCATCCGGGCGAACGGCGGCGCGACATGATCCAGCGACAGACCATCCTCTATGGCGGTCCCGGCGGCCCGTTCGAAGGGGTAGCAGCGTTTGACACCGACTGGACCGATCTGCGTCCCGGCGTGCTGATCGTCCCCAATGTGCTGGGTGAAAAGGAACAGGATCGCGTCACCGCCGAGCGGATCGCGGCGCTCGGTTACGTCGCGTTGGTCGGCGACCTCTATGGGCAGGGCAAGCGCACTACCCGCGAATCGCCCGATCCGGCGGTGTATATGAACCCGCTCAACGCCGATCGCCCGCTGCTCCGCGACCGCCTGTTCGCCAGCCTCGCCGCGCTCCACGCATTGCCACAGGTGGACACCGCACGGACTGCCGCGATCGGCTTTTGCTTCGGCGGCAAGGCGGTGATCGATCTCGCCCGCGCGGGTGGCGATGTGCGCGGCGTAGTCGCCTTCCACGGCATCTTCGACCCGCCGGGCTATGATTACCCGACCCCGATCGCGCCAAAGCTGCTGATCTGCCACGGCTGGGACGACCCGCTCGCCCCGCCCGAGGCAGTGACGGGTCTTGCCGCCGAGCTGACCGCAGCCGAGGCGGATTGGCAGTTGCTCGGGTTTGGCGGGGCAGGGCACGCCTTCACCGATACCAGCCTCAAGACGTCGACCCGCCCCGGCTTCGGCTACGACGCCAACGCCGACCGCCGCAGCTGGGCCGCGATGACGGGGTTTCTGTCCGAGGTGTTTGCGTGATCGACAATCCTCCCCCGCAAGGGGGAGGTGTCAGCGTAGCTGACGGAGGGGGCGGAAGGGTATCGGCCTGAGCCGAGAGGACGCCGCCATCCTCCCCCTCCGTCGCCTTCGGCGCCACCTCCCCCTGGCGGGGGAGGATTGAACCTCAGTTCGACGCAGCGTGCCCCTTACGCCCGACCAGCCGCCGCAACACCCGTCGCAACATCACCAGCGCCGCCACCGCTGCCACCTCACCGAACGAGCCGAAGGAGGAACTCCCCCGATCGCGCGATCTGTACGGTGCTATTTCAGGCTCGCGATGAAAGCGGAAAAACTCGCCGAAAGTTCAATCACATTCTCCAGCGAGCCATCCTCTGTATCGTCGAAATCCATTCCTGGGTCCCAAAAATACACGCGACCCCGATAGGGCTCGGCGACGCCAAGGCAGATCTTGCCGCCGGTTCCCTCTCCGCCAATCTTGATAATCCCCGGCGGCAGGCGTCGAGGATGCAGGCTGCACATATAGTCGAGCGTCTCTGTCGAACGGCTGCTGTCATTCAGCCTGTAGAATAGGATAAGCCGTGCGCCCCCCTCCTCGCTGCTGATCTCGAACACGGGTTGACCGTCGAGGTAGCCGCCGTTGGTTTTCAGAAGGAAGGCGCGATAGTCTTCCGGCAAGGAAACGCTGCGTCGCGCCTCAAAAGCGGCAACATCGTCTTCGGTGACCGTCCAACTGGTCGGCTTCAGGTTCAGCATAGCCCCCTTCAGGCCGAAGGAGTCCGCGGTTTTGCCGTACGGGGTGCGCGCGGTTTGGCCGGAGCCTTTGCGGCGGGCTTGGCAGCGAGTTTCTTCGCCGCAGGCTTCGCCGCCGCCTGCTTCTTCGCCGCCGCAGCCTTGGGGGCAGGCTTTCTCGGTGCAGCCGGCTTCTTCGCCGGCGCTGGCGCAGCTTCCGCAGCAGGTGCCGCAGGCGCGTCCGGCGCCTTGGGTGCCTCAGGCGGCTTGTCGCCGGTCAGCCGGGCGGTGATCTTCTCCGCCGCGCGCGCCGCGATCAGCGTGGCGAGCGACGAGGCGGTCTTCGCCAGATCGTCCATGCCGGATGCCTTGGGCGCGTCGGCAGCCGCCGCAGGGGCCGGGGCAGGGGCGGGCGCAGCATCCGCCGCCTTCTTGCGGACATTCCCGGCCAGCGCGACCAGTCCCGCAGCAACGATGTCCGCGACCAGCGGATGCTTGGTCAGCTCCAGCAGCTTGGCGCCCTGCTCACGCAATTCCTTGGGCAGTTCGATCCCGGCGACGGTCTTGGGCAGCTTGGGTGCCTTTGCCGCCTTGTCCTTCTTGCCGCCGGCCTTCTTCGCCTTGTCTGCCTTGGCCATCGTCGCGCCTCCATGGTGTGTCAGTTGAGTGACACACCCGGAGGCGTGCCGTCAATCCGCGAATACCCGCTCGAAAATGGTATCGACCGACTTGAAATGATAGTCGAGGTCGAACTTCTCCTCGATCTGCTGCGGCGACAGCGCGGCGGTGACCTCTTCATCGGCCTTGAGCAGCTCGAGCAGCGACAGCTCCCCGTCGCTCTCCCACACCTTCATCGCGTTGCGCTGGACCAGCCGATAGCTGTCCTCGCGGCTCACCCCCGCCTGGGTCAGCGCCAGCAGCACGCGCTGCGAGTGAACCAGCCCGCCCATGCGATCCAGATTCTTCTGCATCCGCGCCGGGTACACCAGCAGCTTGTCGATCACCCCAGTCAACCGCGCCAGCGCGAAGTCGAGCGTGATCGTCGCGTCCGGCCCGATATAGCGTTCGACCGACGAGTGGCTGATGTCGCGCTCATGCCATAGCGCCACATTCTCCATCGCGGGGATGACGGCGGCGCGCACCATGCGGGCAAGGCCGGTGAGGTTCTCGGTGAGCACCGGGTTGCGCTTGTGCGGCATCGCCGAGCTGCCCTTCTGTCCCGGCGAGAAATACTCTTCCGCCTCCAGCACCTCGGTGCGCTGAAGATGCCGCACTTCGACCGCGAGCCGCTCGATCGAGCTGGCGATCACGCCCAACGTCGCGAAGAACATCGCATGGCGGTCGCGCGGGATCACCTGCGTCGACACCGGCTCGACCGCCAGGCCAAGCTTGTCGGCGACATGCTGCTCCACGCGTGGGTCGATATTGGCAAAGGTCCCCACCGCACCCGAAATCGCGCAGGTCGCAATGTCGGCGCGCGCCGCGATCAGGCGGGTCTTGCAGCGCTTGAACTCGGCATAGGCTTCGGCGAGCTTGAGGCCGAATGTCACCGGCTCGGCATGAATACCATGGCTGCGCCCGATCGTCGGGGTCAGCTTGTGCTCATAGGCGCGACGCTTGAGCACGGCGAGCAGCTGGTCGAGGTCGTCGAGCAGGATGTCCGCCGCGCGCGTCAGCTGCACCGCAAGGCAGGTGTCGAGCACGTCGCTCGACGTCATCCCCTGATGCATGAAGCGCGCTTCGTCGCCGACATTCTCCGCGACCCAGGTCAGGAACGCGATCACGTCATGCTTGGTCACCGCCTCGATCGCGTCGATCGCAGCGACGTCGATGGTCGGGTTGGTCGCCCACCAGTCCCACAGCGCCTTGGCCGCCGATTCGGGCACCACGCCCAGCTCGCCGAGCTTCTCGGTCGCGTGCGCCTCGATCTCGAACCAGATGCCGAAGCGCGTTTCGGGCGACCAGATCGCGGTCATGGCGGGGCGGGAATAGCGGGGGACCATGGGAAAGCCTTTCGTGAGACGCGGCGCCCCTAGCAAAGCCCCGGCGGCGCGGCAAACATGGCGAAACGCAAGTGTTCCACTCGGTTCATCGCAATATTCGCACATGTTCGGGATGAGTCGAGACGCATCGCAGGCTAGTCGTGCATTTTGAAATAATCTTGTGGAACGTGACAAATATGCAACGCGTTCTTCCGTCACATGAGCCGCAAATAATCACGCGGCGTCATCTGTTTTATTCGATGAAGTGACTGGAGAATGACATGTTGAAATCTATCCTTCTTGCCAGCGCGGTTGCCATCTCTGCGCCTGCTTTCGCTCAGGACATGCCGCAGCAGCAGACGCCGCCGCAGGAGCAGCCGGCTCCGCCCGAAACCACCGAACCGGTCCCGCAGGAGACTCCGGCGCCGGCGACTCAGCCTGAGGCCGAGGTGACGCCGGAAGCGGCGCCGACTCCGGCTCCGACCCCGACGCCGACGCCGACGCCCACCCCGGAACCGCAGGCCCAGGCACAGGCAAGCCAGTCCGCGCCGCAGCCCGCAACCGCGACTCAGATCGCGCAGATCGTCGATCAGGGCTTTCCGACCTATGACAAGGATGCAGATGGCAGCCTCAAGCCAGAGGAATTCAGTGCCTGGATGGTCGCGCTGCGCTCGGCGAGCGAGCCCGGCTTCACCGGGGAAGCCGCTGCGGAAAAGCAGTGGCTGACCAACGCCCACGCCACGGCCGACGCCGATAAATCGGGCGGCGTGACGGTTGCCGAGCTCAAGACCTTCCTCACCCCCGCAGGGGCGTCGTAACAAAGTCTCCCCGGACGGGCGTACCGCATCGCGCCCGTCCACCGGCCGCCGGAGCTCGCTCCGGCGGCCGTTTTCGTGCACGCTTACATCAACCCTTGCGCGCGCAGGCTGACATGCCCGCCGGTGCCGATGACGATATGGTCATGCACCGCAATCCCAAGTCTTTTGCCCGCTTCGACGATATTGCGGGTCAGTTCGATATCCGCCCGGCTCGGACTGGGATCTCCGCTCGGGTGATTGTGGACCAGGATGATTGCGGTCGACCCCAGGTCGATCGCGCGGCGGATCACTTCGCGGACATAGACCGGCGCCTCGTCCACCGATCCTTCCTGCATCAGTTCGTCGCGGATCAACATGTTGCGGCTGTTGACACGGCTCTACACCTGATGGATTTCAGGGATTTACAGTATTCTCAATAGCTTAAGCGGATTTACCTGAACTTGGAGGGTTTGGCGCAACATGCTGATTCGAGTTCGGGTGACAGAAACGGCAGCTTTTGGGTGGAGCCAGTGCTCGGCTGAATGGCTGAACGTCGGGGCAAGATCGCGGGCGCAAGCACCACTTTGCTGCGACAAATTTCAAACCGGCTCACCATGCACCAGCATCTAGCGGCTGATTGTTTCGGGGCCGGTTGACCTTTCGCTCATTTTTCAAATACCCCCCTCTCTCCACGAAAGGAGATACGTGATGTTTGATAGCGAAGATCGTGAGTACTTCGCGCGGCGCGCTTCAATTTGCAGGGAGAAGGAATCGCAGGCGACCGATCCAGCTATCAAAAAGGTGCACGGCGAAATGGCGTTAGAGTATGAACGTCGCGCGCGTGGGGAAGCGCCACAAACTATCGTTAATCGGCTCTAGCGAGTTCGCCTGCGTAGAAGGCGATCCTCGAATGGCCGTTTCGAGTCGATTTCCAGCCAGAGCAGCCATCGTCAGTTCAGCACAACCTGTTTTTGACTGTTGAGATGCAGGACCCGCACCCGCTCGATCACATGATGCGCCATGTCCGCGCGCAGATAATCGAGCAGCGCCTGCCAGTTGGACAGGATCGGTCGCGCCGCCACCTCGCTCTTCAACAGCCGTAACGCCGCAGCATGCGCGATCTTGATCGCGGCGGCGCTGGTCTCGCCCATTCCCGGCACGCGTTCGATCGCCGCTGAATCGGCGGTCAACAGCCCGGCAACCCCCCCGAACTGATGCAGCAACGCCTTGGCCAGCGGCTTGGTATCCCGCCGCGGAATCGCGAGCGTCAGCAGATATTCGACCAGTTCATGGTCCATCAGCCCGTCGGCATCGGCCAGCAACCGCGCCCGCAGCCGCGCGCGATGCCCGGTCCCATCCGTAATCGCCTCGCCGCCGTCCCCCATAAGAGGAGCCTAGCGGCAGAGGGGAGGGTGGGGAAGGGGCGCAAGGATCAATTCCTCCCCTGCGCAGCAGGGGAGGGGGACCGCCCGCGCAGCGGGTGGTGGAGGGGCGGCCGCGTAGACGGCCGAACACAGCTCGGCAAAATTCCGCCCTCTGCGGGGCGGCCCCTCCGTCAGCGCTACGCGCTGCCACCTCCCCCAGCGAGCTGGGGTAGGAATGGGTTGCAACAATGTTGCACCGCGGTTGACTCGGGATGCCCCCCTTTCTAAAGCGCGCGTGCCTTGGCGGGCTCGCCGCTCGGCCCATGCGTTTCGCCCTGGTATCTGACAGGTGGGAGAGACGAAATGACCGAGAACGAGCCCGGACTGGACCCCCTCAAGGAGGATGGCCGCATCACGTCGCTCAATGAGCGGCTGGCGCGGGCAAAATCCGAAGAGGCGGATCGGCGGGGCGAGGGGCAGCAGGCCGGCGATCGTGATTATCGCATGGGCAACCGCGTCCTCGCCGAGCTGATCGGAGGAATGGTCGGGGGGGCGCTGATCGGGTGGGTGCTCGATCGGTTCCTGGGAACCTCGCCATGGCTCCTGCTCACGCTGCTTGCCCTTGGCATTGTCAGTGCGTTCAGGAACATCATCAGGATTTCGAACCAGCGCTCGAAGTGACGTTCGGGCGCTTGCGTTACATGGGAAACGGGCGTGGCTGACGAAGCGGGCAAGATCGATCCGATGCACCAGTTCGAGGTGACGTCGATTGCCGACATGTTCACCATCGGCAATCAGACGATCGCCTTCACCAACAGCGCGCTGTGGATGGCGATCGCCGCCGTCGCGCTGTGGATTTTCATGCTGGGCGGCATGAAGCGCGAAGTGATTCCCGGTCGCTGGCAGATGGCGGTCGAAGGCTTCACCGGCTTCATCGACAATCTGCTGAAAGCGAATATCGGGCATGAGGGGCGCAAGTTCCTCCCCTATGTCTTCTCGCTGTTCATGTTCATCCTGTTCGCCAACGTCATCGGCCTGCTGCCGTTCGGCGCGATCCCGGGCGTGCATCCGTTCACCGCGACCAGCCACTTCACCGTGACCGGCGTGCTGGCGATTCTGTCCTTCTCGATCGTCCTCGTCGTCGGTTTCGCGAAGCACGGCCTGCGCTTCTTCTCGCTGTTCGTGCCCAAGGGGACGCCGATCCCCGTGCTGATCCTCGTGGCGCCGATCGAGTTCGTCTCGTTCATGGTCCGCCCGTTCAGCCTGGCGCTGCGACTGTTCGTCGCGATGACCGCGGGCCATATCCTGCTCAAGGTGCTGGCCGGCTTCATCATCAATTCGGCCAATGCCGGCGCGGGCTGGGGCTTGCTGGTCGGCGTGCCCAGCTTCGCGCTGATGCTCGGCGTCTCCGCGCTCGAGATTCTGGTCGCCGGCGTCCAGGCCTATGTGTTCGCGCTGCTCACGTCGCTGTACATCAACGACGCGGTGCATCTGCACGATCATCACTGAGTTTTTTCCCACCAAGACCTGATTTTCTAAGGAGTGATTTCAATGGAAGCAGAAGCATTCAAGCTGCTCGGCGCCGGTCTCGCGGCGATCGGTGCTGGCCTCGCGGCGCTGGGCGTGGGTAACGTCTTCGCGGCGTTCCTCCAGGGCGCACTGCGCAACCCGGGTGCGGCTGCCAGCCAGCAGGGCAACATGTTCATCGGCTTCGCGGCTGCCGAGCTTCTCGGCCTGCTCGCGTTCGTCGTGGCAGTCCTGCTGATCTTCGTCGCCTGAAGTCTCTCCCGCCCTGCGCGTTGGTGCGCGGGGCGGACTTGAGGACGGACCGCGAGAGGACGGACCAATGCCCCAGATCGAACAAGTCGCAGCGACCTATGCGTCGCAGATCTTCTGGCTGCTGCTGACCTTCGGGCTCACCTTCGTGATCGTCGGCCTGGGCATTCTGCCTAAGGTTTCCGGCACGATGGATGCGCGCGACAAGTCGGTTGCGGACGACCTTGCCGCTGCGGAAGCGGCACGCGCGGCGGCCGATCAGGCCGAAGAGACCTGGCGCGCTCAGGAAAATGCGGCGCGTGAAGCTGCCCGCAAGCGTCTGGCCGAGGCCCGCGCCGCCGGTCAGGCGGAAAGCGACGCCGCACTCGCGGCCGCCAATGCCGAGATCGAGGGCCGCGTCGCCGCAGCCGAAGCCCGCATCGCGGAGGCAAGCGCCGCCGCAGCGGGTGAAATCGAATCGGTCGCGACCGATGCCGCGCGTGACATCGTTGCGCGCCTGTCGGGCGTGACCGTCACCCCGGCCGAAGCGGCACAGGCAGTGAAGGCAGCACTCCATGGCTGAGGCAGCACAAGTGACCGCGAGCACGGCAACCGATCCGGTCGCGCAGAATCTGAGCGACGCGTCCAAGGGCGAAGGCATGGGCCTTCCGCATGCGGGCGGCACCGAGGCTGACGGAACCGTGCATCACGCGGCTCCGGCGGTGTTCGGCATCGACGCGACCATGTGGGTCGGTCTGGCGATGCTCGCGCTGATCCTCGTGGTGGTGTGGAAGAAGGTGCCGTCGGCAATCGGCGGCATGCTCGACAAGCAGATTGCGGCGATCCGCACGCGTCTCGACGAAGCCAACCAGCTTCGCGCCGAGGCCGAAGCGCTGCGCGACGAATATGCGCGCAAGCTCACCAATGTCGAGCAGGAGGCCGCCGCCATGGTCGCCCATGCCGATGAGGAGGCACAGGCGCTTCTGGTCAAGGCCAAGGCCGATGCGGAAGACCTGATCCGCCGCCGCACCAAGATGGCCGAGGACAAGATCGCCGCCGCCGAGCGCGTGGCACTCGACCAGGTCCGCGCCACGGCCGCCGAAGCTGCGACCAAGGCCGCCGGTGCGATCATCGCGCAAAAGCACGACGCCGGCGCCGACAAGGCACTGGTCGACCAGACGATCGCGGGCCTTTCGCGGCTCAACTGAGCGGCGAGTTCAAGGCACAAGAACAGGGGCGCCGGTCGCAAGACTGGCGCCCCTTTTCTTGTTCATCGTCACCCCGGCCCCCGTGCCGGGGTCCACGGTGCGGCAAGCGCGGCGCACGAGGCTCGCACGTCGCGGCTGCGTCGGAGTGGACCCCGAAACAAGTCCGGGGTGACGAGATTGGCTACCTCCACCCGAAGCCAATCGCCACCTCACGCGTTCCCTCGACATGACCGACGCTAGCCCGTCCCGCTCCGAACTCGCGGAAGACCGCACCGACCTCGCCGAAGACCGCACCCTGCTCGCCAACGAACGCACGTTCAGCGGTTGGGCGCGCACCGCGCTGGCGACGATCGGCATTGGCCTCGGCTTTCACGTCCTGTTCGGCGCGCTCGAACCGGCCTGGCTGCCAAAGGCGATCGCGACCGTGTTTATCGCGCTCGGTGTTGCGATCATCTGGATGGCCGAACGGCGCGCCTGCGCGATTCAGAGCCGACTGTCCGCGCATAACATCCGCACGTTGCGGTCGCTCAACCTCCGGCTGATCGCCTGGGTCTATACGCTTGGCGCACTCGCGCTCACCGTCGCGTTGTGGCTGGTCAACGCCGACGCTATTTCTTGAGCAGATCCAGCACCGCCACCGTCATCGCCGTCGTCCCCAGCGTCACCGATGGCTTGGCATCGACCTTGAAGAACGGCGAATGGTGCGCGGGCAGCGTCTTCTCGCCGCGCTTGGCCGCATCCAGCTCGGCCTGCGGCGTTCCGCCAACAACGAAATAGGCCCCCGGCACGCCCAGCTTTTGCTCGATGAAATAGGCGAAATCCTCCGCCCCCATGCTCTCGCGCGGTTCGGTCTTGAGGATGTCCGCACCGAACGCCTTGGTGAATGCCCCGCGCACCCGCGTCGTCAGCGCCGGATCGTTGAGCGTCACCGGGGTCGATTCAAACCCGACCCGAACCTGCGGCAATTTGTCCTCGGGTAGCCCGTTCATCCGCCCGACATTGGCCGCGATCCGCTTGATCCCGTCGAGCAGCTTCTTGCGCGTCTCCTCGTCATCCGATCGCACCGTCAGCTGCAGCTCGGCCTTGTCGCTGATGATGTTGTGCTTGAACCCCGAATGGAACGACCCAACCGTGACCACCCCGGGCTTGAGCGGCGCGATCTCGCGGCTGACCAAAGTCTGCAGCGCCATCACGATCTGCGACCCCATCACGATCGGGTCCTTGCCCATATGCGGTGCCGCGCCATGCGTGCCGATGCCAAAGATCGTGATGTCGACGCTGTCCGATGACGACGAGCTGATCCCCGGCTCCAGCCCGATCTTGCCGGTCGGAAAGCCCGATGTGACATGGAACGCCACCGCATAATCGGGCTTGGGGAAGCGGGTATAGAGCCCGTCCTCCATCATCTTGCGCGCCCCGCCGATCCGCTCCTCGGCCGGCTGCACGACGAACACCACCGTGCCCTTCCACCGGCTCTTCAGCTTAGCCAACTGCCGCGCGGTGCCGATCATCGACGTGATGTGCACGTCATGCCCGCACGCGTGCATCACCGGCTTCACCACGCCGTCGATATCCTCCTGCGTCACACTCGACGCATAGGGCAGGCCGCTATCCTCCTTCAGCGGCAACCCGTCCATATCGGCGCGCAGCAGGATGGTGGGCCCATCGCCATTCTTCATCACGCCCACCACGCCGGTCCCGCCAACCCCCTCGATCACCTCGATCCCGCCGACCGCACACAGCTCCTTCGCCATGATCGCAGCGGTGCGGCTCTCCTTGTAGGACAGCTCCGGGTTCTTGTGGAAATCGACGAACAGCGCCTCCAGATGCGCCGCATAATCCGCCTCCACCGCCGGCGCGAAATCCGGCTCGGCCAGCACGGGCGCGGCGATCAGCGACGAAGCAAGCAGGGCGGTGAGCAGGCGCATGGTGGTTCCCCCGAGGTCGTTTTGCGGGAGCGTAATCAGGCGCGCATGGGTTGGAAAGGGCTGTGCTTATCCCGAAGCAGGGAGCGACTGTGGCATTGGCTCCCTCGTCCCATCGTCCGTGGCGTTGGCGGCGCGTGGCAGGAACCACGGCCCGGCGAGCAGGCCGAACAGGAAGCCACCCAAATGCGCCTCCCACGCAAGACCGATCGCGACATCGCCGACCCAGGACATCACCGCCAGCAGCAGGAACAGGAACGCATTTTCCTTCACCAACGCCCAGCTGCTGCGCCGGATCGTCCGCGATCGGATTGCCAGCACCGGTCCGCCGTCGGCGCGGCTGCGCAGCAACAGTGCAACCAGGCCGTAGATCCCGCCCGACGCACCCACCATCGGCATGCTTCCCGTCGGATGAAGCGCTAGAAACAGCGCTGCCCCGGCCAGCGCGCTGAACATAAACAGCAGCAAAAAGCGCAGCCAGGCCAAAGGCGGCGGCCCAAGCCGTGCCGTCAGCACGCCGCCGATCGCCGCCAATACCGACAGGTTCATTACCAGATGCCACAGGCCGCCATGCGTGAACATGTGCAGGAAGATCGTTTCGAACCTGCCTTGTGCCAGGGCCTGAGCGGACAGGCCCCAATCGACAATTCCGTCCAATCCGCGCGTTGCGATCAGCCAAACCGCCGTGAACAGACTCGCCGCGCCGATCACGATGGCGGGAACATGATCAGTCTGGCGTAGCGGTGCGGTCTCGGGCGGCTGCAGCGCGAACGGGCGGTCGCCATCGAACCAGCTATCGCCCTGTTCCCCCATCTGCTCGAGCGCGGTGCGGATCGCTTCCAGCACGTCGCGCGGGGCGATCAGCGTCACTCGCTCACCGGGGATCAGTTCGACATACTGGTGCGGCCAGCGCTGCCACCAACCCTGTTCGGTGCGCCACCAGCGCCCGTCCGTGTCCGATCGATCGTAGAACGCCTGATCGTGAAGCGCCGCCTCGACCCATGCGGCTTCGGCCGGCGAAATGGTCATTGTGCTGGGCCGGGTCATGAATTGCGCCAGCCACCCGATCATCAGCGGCAGCGCGCTGTCTTTCGTCACCAGCGCCTGCCAGTCGTACAGCCACAATATCCCGATGATCACGGCAAGATTGGGGACCAGCTGATACAGGCTGTAGATTGGGATCAGATCGCGCCACCATCCGTGGCGCGACCGGATCGTCAGTTCGTTCATGGGCCCCGCCATGGACTCTGTGTGTCCAGCCACCGACCAGTTGGCAAGGGGCTGGAAGGTAGCAAAAGCCCTGATATGCTCACCGAGTCTTTCCGGGGAGGGATTGGATGAAGTCGGTGGCGTTCGGCCTTGTCGCAATGGGTCTCGCGGTGCCCGCGCTGGCACAGACCCCCGCACCCGCCACACAGGCGCGCGATTACGCCGCGCTGCTGCGGCAGGACGCGACCGCGTTTCGCGACGCCATTCTCGATTCGCATCCCGGCCCGATCGACCGCGAAAATCCCGGCTTCAACGCGCTGCTGGAACGCAGCTATCGGCTCGCCATCTCGCGCGCCAAGCCCGGCATCGGCTATCGCGACTATTATTGGGCGATGACCGAATTCGGCAATGCGTTCGATGACGGGCATCTCGGCGTGACGCCGATCGACCGCAGCTATCGCCACCCCTGGGACTATCGCTGGCCGGGCTTCGTCGTCGCGCTGCGCGACGGGGTGTGGCAGGTGGTGCAGAGCGAAGGGGAGGGCCGCCCCGCGGTCGGCGCGCGGCTGATCGGGTGCGATGGCAAGGGCGTGGAGGCGTTCGCCGCCGACCGGCTCGGTCCGCTCACCGGGCGCTGGTCGCTCACCGCGACGCGGGTGCGCAATGCGCCGCGCCTGTTCCTACGCTCCGACAATGTCTGGCGCGCGCCAGCCCGGCGCTGCACCTTCGCCGATGCGGGCAAGCGCTCCGCCTATCGCATCAACTGGACCCCGATCACCGCCGAACGCCGGGGCCAGCTGATCACGGAAGCTGTCGGCACCCGCTTCACCACCGGCATCGGCATGAGCAAATTGCCCGATGGCAGCGTGTGGATCGACATGGGCAGCTTCGAAAGCGACCCGCAGAGCGAGGATGGTATTCGCCTGACCGAGCTGGTCCGCGCGATCGAGGCGCAGTCGGCCGACCTCGCCGCCGCCCCGCGCCTCGTCTTCGACCTGCGCGGCAATAATGGCGGATCGTCCGAATGGATCGCCCGCAGCGCCCGCGCTTTGTGGGGCAAGCCGTGGTTCGACGCCAAGACCTGGAGCGAATCCGCCGCCGACTATCGCATTTCCGCTGGCAATCTCGCCAATTTTGCCGAGTTCGCGGCCAAGCTCGATCCCAAGGACAATCCCGAACTCTATCGCCTCGTCACCCTGCTGGTCGATGGGATGAAGGGCGCACAGGCCCGGGGCGAACCCTTCTGGCGCTTCACCGACCCCGCCGCGCCCCGCGCCGTGCGCCCGCCGCTCCCCGCCGGGCCGGACCCGGTCACGGCGCGCGTCTTCGTCCTCACCGATTTCGGCTGCGCCTCTGCCTGCCTCGACGCGGTCGATATCCTCACCGATCTCGGCGCGACGCATGTCGGGCAGGAGACCGACGCCGACACGCTCTACATGGAGATTCGCGGGTTCGAGCTGCCCGGCGGCGTCATGCGCGCGTGGCTGCCGACCAAAGTCTATCGCGGGCGTCAGCGCGGGTCGAACGTCCCCGCCACCCCGCGTTACCGCTGGACCGGCGCGCTGTCCGATACGCCCGGCATCCGTGCGTGGATCGCATCGCTTCCGGCTGGCTGAATCGGCGGCGAGTCCCTACATCACCCCGGTGACCGCCGACCCCAATTCCCCCAGCCGCTTCAACGAAGAAACCGCCACCTACGCCGTGCGCGGGTCGGAAACGCCCGACCTCGACGCCGGTGTCGCCGCGATCCGCAACGTGCTCGCCACGCTGCCCGTCCGCCCTGGCGTGTACCGGATGCAGGATGCGCGCGGCGACGTGCTCTATGTCGGCAAGGCCCGCGCGCTCAAGAACCGCGTCGCCAACTACACCCAGCCCGCCAAGCTCTCCAACCGCCTGCGCCGCATGATCGCGCAGACCCGGTCGATGACCGTGGTGACGACGAATAACGAGGCCGAGGCGCTTCTGCTCGAAGCCCAGCTGATCAAGCGCTTCCGCCCGCCCTACAACGTCCTGCTGCGCGACGATAAGTCGTTCCCCTACATCCTCCTGCGCAAGGACCACGACTTCCCCCGCGTCCAGATGCACCGCGGCGCCCGCCGCGCGCAGGGCGATTATTTCGGCCCGTTCGCCGGCGCCGGTCAGGTGCGCAAGACATTGAACGCGCTCCAGAAACTCTTCCTCCTGCGCAGCTGCACCGACAGCTTCTTCAACACCCGCGACCGTCCGTGCCTGCTCTACCAGATCCGCCGCTGCTCGGCCCCGTGCGTCGATCGCATCGACAAGGCGGGCTATGCCGAGCTCGTGTCCGATTCCCGCGACTTCCTGATGGGAAAATCGACCAAGGTTCAGACGAAGCTCGGCGAGCAGATGCAGGCCGCCGCCGAGAATCTCGACTTCGAACTCGCCGCGATCCTGCGCGACCGGCTGAAGGCGCTGACCTTCATCCAGGGCAGCCAGGCGATCAATGCCGAGGGGATCGGCGACGCCGACATCTTCGCCATGGCCGCCAAACAGGGCCAGATCGGCATTCAGGCCTTCTTCATCCGCGGCGGCCAGAATTGGGGCCACCGCGCCTTCTTCCCCGCGCACACCGCCGACGTGCCGGAGGATGAGGTGTTCACCCAATTCCTCATGCAATTCTATGAGGAGGTGCCCCCACCGCGCACCATCTTCGTCGATCGCAACCTCGACGATCTGAAGCTCCTGTCCGAAGCGCTCGCCGAACGCGCCGGGCGCAAGGTCGCGATCGGCATGCCGCAACGCGGCACCCGCCGCCGCCTGCTCGATCAGGCGAAGCGCAACGCGATCGAGGCGCTCGACCGCCGCATGGCCGAATCGACCACCCAGGCAAAGATCCTGCGCGACATTGCTGATCTATTTGGTCTTTCCGAACCGCCCGACCGCATCGAAGTCTATGACAACAGCCATATTCAGGGCGCCCATGCCGTCGGCGCGATGATCGTCGCTGGGCCAGAAGGCTTCCGCACCGGCCAGTATCGCAAGTTCAACATCAAGAGCGCCGCGACGAACGACGATTTCGCGATGATGCGCGAAGTCTTCACCCGCCGCTTCGCCCGCGCGCAGGAGGAAGACCCGGATCGCGACAAGGGCGTCTGGCCCGACCTCGTCCTGATCGACGGCGGCAAGGGCCAGCTCAGCGCCGCCCGCGCCGTGCTGGAGGAACTGGGGATCGAGGATGTCTGCATGGTCGGCGTCGCCAAGGGCCCGCACCACGGCCGCGAAGGCCGCGAAGTGTTTCACCTGATGGACGGCAGCGAACGCATGCTCCCGACCAACGCCCCCGCGCTGTTCCACATCCAGAAGCTCCGCGACGAAGTCCACCGCTTCGCCATCGGCGCACACCGCGCCAAGCGGGCCAAGGCCATCGGCGCCAGCCCGCTCGACGACGTCCCCGGCATCGGTCCGGCGCGCAAGAAAGCGCTGCTGATGCACTTCGGCACGGCAAAGGCGGTGCGCGGGGCGAGCCTGGAGGATCTACAGAAAGCGCCGGGTGTAAGCGCGGCGGTGGCGCAGCAGGTGTATGATTTTTATCATTCGCGGTGAGGGTTGGGATGTGAATGGATAAATGACCGCTGTCGGGACAGCGGGGTGGCGTCGGCTATTGGGTGGTTAGCGGACCTACGGCTCGCTTGCCCAAATCTCCGTCCCAATGGGGATGCCGGCCTTTGTCACGTCGCGCAGCAAGCAAACCCAGCGGTGTTCTTTCGGCGGCGGCGACTGAAACATGTGTTCGAGAGTGAGGGTAGCAGGATGCTCGATTCCCTCAGGTGTTCGAAGTGTGACCGGGAACTCGCGAGGGCCGGCATACTCGTCTTGCAGGGGGCCGGGCACAACGATCAGACCTCGCCCGGTAACGTCGAACACGTCTTCAACGACTAGGAAGGCTTTTGACATCCCGCCATCGTATCGCGGTTTGGGCATGACCGCTATTGGGTTGGCGCTGCGAGAGCCGGGGCGGCACAAACTGGGTGGAAATCTGTTATCCACGTAGCTTGCAAATCAAAGCTGCCGCGAAGTGCCAACCTAATTCTTTCGTGAGTTCGTGGTCTTGCTCCGCGATAGATGAATGCGGCCACGGGACTACGACCATCAGTGGCCGCTGAGCTAGGGTCGTCATCTCACTGAAGGGTGATTCTATGTTTGATACTTGAAACTGGTGGGTCGATCCCCGGATCGACTCAGCGAACATCGCAAGAACCTGCGTGTCCGTCGCTGGAACAACATCAGTCGCAATGGCAAACGACGATGCTGGCTGCCCATGGACATAGAGAACAACCATCGCTGCGCTTTCAGCGGCTGTGCACTTTATGCGAAGATGATTGAGCGGCCCTTGGAGAGGCTGATCGAATACAGGCCCAAAGTGATTGATCAGCGAGCTGCAGACGCCAAGCCAATGGTGGGACAACTCATCAAATCGACACGCCCCGACGCCAAGCAGTTCGCCGTCTATAGCGAATGGGGCTACCCAGAAGCGCTCAAATGTGCCGCGTTGTGTGCGGCCTTCGTAGGGCAAATCAAATGTCATCAAGCCATTGGTAAACCCTGCCACGAATGTCCGCTACGGGGTCGATAGCGGAAAGGCAGCTGTCCCAACCCACTCCCTAATCCATCCACTCCCCAAACGCCCGCACCACTGCCAGCCGTTCCTCCTCCGTCGTCAGCGCAACCCGCGCCCGCGCCTTGGCGTCCTCCGCCGCATGCCGCGCCGCCGCTGCCCAGTCGGGTGCAATCCCGCCCAGCGCCGCCAGCACCGACTGCAGCTTCACCGCCACCTCGACCATCGCCGCGCCGTCGCGTCCGATCGGGCGGAACGCATCGACCACCAGCTTCTCGATCTCCAGCGCCGGGAACACCACGCGCTCATCCGCCGGCTGCCCCGTCACCCGCGCCATCTGGTCGAACACCCGCAGCTGCGCGGCCAGCACCGCAATTGCCGTCCCCGGATCGTTGACCGCCGGCGACAGCGCCCGCGACGCAATCTCCGACAGCACGATCAGGCCAAAGCGCGGGTCATGGTCGTAGCTGCGGTCGCGCTGCACCGTGATCGCCTCGGCCACCCGCGCGCACACGTCGGCATCGCCGTCCACCACCCACGCCACCACGCGCCCCGGATCGACAAAGCTCCCCGGCAGCACCGCCAGATGCACCACGCCGCCGCACGCCGCCATCGCTTCGCCCAGCTCGGCGACGTCGATATTGGTGACATAGCCGATCCGCTCCCCACACTGCACCGGCGCCGCGCCCTTCGGCACCGGCGCCACCGCGAGTCCCGCGATGCGCGGGCGATGCTGCATCCGCTCCGCCGCCGCGATGGCTGCACGCTCGACCCGCGTGATCGTGTCATGCACCCGCCCGAGCAGCGCGATATGCTGGATCCAGCGCAGCAGCGTGACGACGATCACGACGATCAGCGCGATCGTCCCAGCGAACAGCAACACGCGCCCCTGCTGCCCGTAAAATCCCGTCGACAGCGCGATGATCCCGACAATCGCGAACAGGAACGCGCCCAGGAATGTCGACAGCGCGTTCTGCGACGTCGAATCCTCGACCAGCAACGCCACCGCGCGCGGCGTGACGTTCGACGTCGCCGCGCCATAGGCCGAAACCATCGCCGTCAGCGAAAAGGTGGTGACCGCCAGCATGCTCGACGCGATGATGCCCAGGATATTGTCGACCGCATCCGCCCCGATCTTCGCCCCCAGCGTATAGGGGACCAAAGGCGCCACCAGCGGTGCCAGCAACGCCAGCACCACCGCCGCCAGCGAAAACGCCGCCGCGCGAAACCACAGCCGCCGCGACACCACGCGCCACACCCACGCCCAGCGACTCATCGCGCGGACCGAACCGGATTCGTAACGATCATGGCCGTCCTAACCCGTCGCGGCGGGGGAGGTTCCGGGTAAAGGATGCGCAACTGCGACCCTGCGCCGGCTGCGATCCCTCACTTCAGCGCGGCAGCCGTGATCCTTCGACGATTTCTGGCAATCGCGCTTGCCCCCGGATCGCCAGCCGTTAGGTTTGCGTGGAAACACTGGGGGTTATCGATGTTCCATAAGTCAGCGTTCCTGGGCATCTTGCTCGCCAGCACCGCGCCCGCCTGGGCCGGTGACAAGCCGCTCTATGCCGCTGCGCCCGGCTGGGTGAAGCCGGCGCCGCCGATCGATATGGCGAAGCTGGCGGATGATGCACCGGTCTTCCTCGTCATCGATCACCAGCAGCGGCTCGCCGACGGTCAGGTGTGGCATTACCTCGAGACCGCGACGCGCATCGCCTCGGCCCAGATCCTCGCTCAGGCGGGAACGGTCCAGATGCCCTGGAACCCCGATCATGGCGATCTGATCGTCCACAGCGCCCAGATTTTGCGCGGCGGCGAGACGATCGACCTGCTCGCCGGCGGCAAGGAATTGTCGGTGCTGCGCCGCGAGCAGAAACTGGAGCAGCTGCAGCTCGACGGGATGCTCACCGCGACCATGCCGGTCGAAGGGTTGCGGGTGGGCGACGTGTTGCGGCTCCGCTATTCGACCACCCGCAAGGATCCCACGCTGGGCGGAGAGGTGCAGGGCAGCCTGCCGCTGTTCGCACAGCCGATGCAGGTGCGTTTCGGCCGCGCCCGGCTGGTCTGGCCGGAAGCGACCAAGGTCAACTGGCGCGCGTATCCCGACTGGGCAAAGTTCGGTCCCGTGGCGACTGCGGGCGGCGACCGCGAGCTGGAGATCGCACTGCCGATCGCCAAGCCGCCCGAAATTCCGCGCGACGCGCCGACGCGGTTTCAGCCGATCACCTTTCTCGACGCCACCACCTATGCCGACTGGGGCGCGGTCGCGAAGACCATGGCACCGCTCTATGCGACCAAGGGGCTGATCGCGCCCGACAGCGCGCTGGCAAAGGAAGTTGCGGCGATTGCGTCCGCCTCGACCGACCCCCGCGCGCGAACCGCCGCCGCGCTGCAACTGGTGCAGGACAAGGTCCGGTACCTGTTCAACGGCATGGCACAGGGCAATTACGTCCCGCAAACCCCCGCCGAAACCTGGTCGCTGCGCTATGGCGACTGCAAGGCCAAGACGCTGATCCTGCTCGCAATCCTGCATGAATTGGGGATCGAGGCAGAGGCGGTTCTGGTGCACAGCCGGATGGGCGATCTGGTCCCGAAGCGGCTGCCGATGCCGGCGGCGTTCGACCATGTCATCGTGCGTGCGCAGATTGGCGGTGAGAGCCTGTGGCTCGACGGCACGTCCGGCGGCGACCGGATCGACGATCTCGGCAACACCCCGCCGTTCCGCCATGCGCTGCCGCTGCGGGCAGAGGGGGCGGCGCTGATCACGCTTCCGCTGCGTCCCCGCGCGCGACCCGATGTCGATGCCGAACTGGATATTGACCAGACCGCCAGCATCCATCTGCCCGCACCGTTCACCCTGAAGGTAACGATGCGCGGACAGGTGGTGCAGATGGTCCGCGGCGCAGCAGCCGCGCTGGGCAAGGCCGAGACGGAGAAAATGATTGCGCGCATGGTCGGCGAATATGTGAACACCGGCACCTATACCCAGCGCAAGCTCAGCTTCGACGACGCGACCGGAACCATGGTGGTTACCGCATCCGGCGTGGCCTATCCGGACTGGGAGCGCGAAAGCGAGCGGTACAAGGCGGGGCTGGACAACGCCGTGGGGGCGATCGGGTTCGAGCCGGATCGCAGCCGTCCGGCATGGCGCGACCTGCCCGTCACGACCGGTGAAGCCATGCACGCGCGCATCCGCACGAGCTATCGTCTCCCGGCGGGCGGCGTGGGCTTTACCTTTGAAGGTGACGAGAAACTGCCGGAGAAGCTCGCGGGAAGGCTGGTCACGCGCCGCACGTCGCTGGCCGGGAACGTGGTGACGGTCGAGGATCGCACCATCGTCACCGGCGAAGAGGTCGCTCCCGCCGATATCGGTGCGGCCCGGCGCGAACTGGCCCAGGCCAAGACGCGGTTGCTGCGCGTTGCGGCTCCGGTGACCTATCCCCAGCGCTGGCAGGATGTGACAGCCGCGCGCAAATCGGGCGGCTTGAAGAAGATTCAGGCGGTGTATGATCAGGCGATCGTCGCCGACCCTTCCGAATCCGACGGCTATTTCAACCGCGCCTGGTATCACAACCGCGTTTTCGACAATGCCGCTGCGGTCCGTGACCTCGACAAGGCGATCACGCTGTCGCCGACGGTTCTGGCCTATCTTCGCCGTGCCAGCGCCCATCGGGCCATGGGACAGATCGACAAGGCCATTGCCGATGCCGATGCCGCGACCGAACTCGATCCGGGTTCGGGCGAAGCGATCCGCACCGCGATCGCGCTGCGCGGCGAGAAGGGTGAGCATGACAAGGCGCTGGAGATGGTCCAGCTCCACATCGACGCGGGCGGCAAGGACAAGCCGGGCTATCTGGCGATCAAGGCCGACCTGCTCGCGCAAAGCGGACAGGTGGATGAAGCGCTGGCGGTGTTGGACGCTGCGGTCGTGGCGCATCCCGGCAACGCGACGCTGCTGAACAACCGTTGCTGGCTCAAGGGCACGCAAAAGGTGGCGCTGGACACCGCACTGCGGGATTGCACCCGCGCAATCGAACTGATGGACAGCCCCGCTCCCGCGCTCGACAGCCGCGCGATGGTCTACTTCCGGCTCGGGCGCGCGGACGAGGCGTTGAGCGACCTCAACGCAGCACTGGATACTGAGCCGGAACTGACAGCCAGCCTCTTCATGCGCGGCGTGATCCGCAAGGCGCGGGGTGAGGCAGGTGCGGACTCCGACATCGTCGCGGCGCGGATGATGGACCCTCAGGTCGATACCCGGTTCGGCAAGTGGGGGATCAAGCCGTAATGCCTGTAGCCCCTCCTGCTTGCGGGAGGGGCTAAGGAGGGGTTCTTCTTCTCGAACCAACCCCGCATTCCTCCGGGGGGCTGTCCTACAAGCCCCCAACCCACTACACTCCCGCCATGCCCAGCACGCCGTCACCCCCGCACGCCTCCACAGAGCGGACGTGTCCGGCAACGCCCCTCACATACGGCAATCTTGTCCGGTTTGTCCTAATAGCGAACCCCGCCGTTCACCAACCCGGCCCACATTTTGCGATTTCTTCACCCACGTCCGCTAGGCCGCAGCCATGCCAACGCGCGTTTTCCTGACGGTCGATACCGAATTGATGTGGCGGCATCATGCCGCCGGGCTGCCGATTGGTGAGATCGCGGAGCGGTCGCTGGAGCCGGCCGGGGTCGGCATCGGCTATCAGCTGCGCCGCTTTGCGGAACATGGGCTCAAGGCGACCTTCTTCGTCGATCCGATGCCGGCGGTGGCTTATGGCCTCGATCCGATCCGCCGCGTGGTGGAGGCGATCCTGGCGGCGGGGCAGGAGGTTCAGCTGCACCTTCACCCCAATTGGGCCGCCGCGCGCGACGAGGATCGCAGCGCCGCCGCCTCGTTCGAACTGATCGACTTCACCTTCACCGAACAGCGCGACCTGATCGCCGCGGCGTCCGACCTGCTCGTCGCCGCCGGGGCGCCGCGCCCGATCGCCTTCCGCTCGGGCAGCTACAGCGCCAGCGACGATACGCTCGCTGCCCTGGCTGAGCTCGGCATCCGCTATGACAGCAGCCATAATGGTTCCGAACATCCCTGGCCCAGCGCCATCGGCCTCGCCCCGCGTCAGATCGCCCCGATCGAATATCGCGGCGTGATCGAAGTGCCGGTAACGCTGATCGAGGATGTCCGCGGTCATCTCCGCCACTTCCAGATTTGCGCACTGTCCACCGCGGAGATGCGCGACGCGCTCGACCATGCAGTGGCGGCGGGACACGCGGCCGTGACCATCGTCAGCCATGGCTTCGAACTCGCCAACCGTGCGGGAACCCGCCCCAATGCGGTACACGTCGCCCGCTTCGACGCGCTCTGTGCGATGCTGGCCGAGCGGCGCGGCGGGATGGAGACGGTGCATTTCGCCGACCTGTCGCATCTGCCGCTGGGTCAGGACGATCAGCCGCTCGGCCCCAGCCTGGTCCGCACCCGCATGCGTCAGGTGCAGCAGCTTTGGTCGAACCTGGTGTCGGAGCGCGCCGCATGACCGCGACCGCGCGACCGACCCCGCTCAATTTCCGCATCGGCGCGCGGACGTTGATGGCGGTGCAGCGCGACATGGTCCGCGTGCCGCTCAGCCTGGATGAAGCGCGCGAAGGCCGTCTGCCCGTGCTGCCCCCGCTGCCGCGCGACGCGCATGGCTATGTCGTAACCTCGCTGCCCGAGGATCGGCTGGAGGCGATGGTCTATGCCTCGGGCAGGATGATCGGCTTCGTTCGCCAGAAATATACGCGTTACTATGCCGATCTGACCGGCGGGTTCGATGCCTATATGGCGAGCCTGTCGGGCAATGCGCGACAGGGGGCCAAGCGCAAGGCAAAGAAGATCGCACAGGTTTCGGGCGGCGATCTCGACATTCGCGCCTATCGCACCCCGGCGGAGCTGGAGACGTTCCACGACATCGCCCGCCGCATCGCGCTGCGCACCTATCAGGAGAAATTGCTGGGGGAGGGGCTGCCCGCGACGCCGGAGTTTATCCGGGGGATGCTGACCGCCGCGGCGGCGGACCGCGTTCGCGCTTGGCTGCTGTTCATCGCCGGGGAGCCAGCGGCGTATCTCTACTGCCCCGCGCATGGTGACAATCTGGTCTATGAATATGTCGGCCACGATCCGGCGTTCAACGATTTGTCGCCCGGCGCGGTGTTGCAAGTGGAAGCGTTCAGGGACCTGTTCGACGAGGGCCGCTTCGCGCGGTTCGACTTCACCGAAGGCGATGGGCAGCATAAGCGCCAATATTCGACCGGCGGGGTGCCGTGCGTCGATCTGCTGCTGCTGCGCCCCAGCCTGACGAACCGCGTAACGACGGCGGCACTGGGCGGGTTCAACAAGACAGTGGCCGGCGGCAAGGCATTGGTGGACGCAGTCGGGCTGGAGAAGCTGTCCAAGAAGCTGCGCCGGGGATAAGGGCAGGGCATGCATCTGCGTGCTCCCGCCATCATCGTCGCGATCCGCCCGCATGGCGAAAGCGGGGCGATCGTCAGGGCGCTGACCGCCGAAGCGGGGTTGCTGGCCGGCTATGTCCGGGGTGGAAGGTCGCGGCAACACCGCCCGGTGCTCCAGCCGGGCAATGTGATCCTCGGCGACTGGCGCGCCCGGACCGAGGATCAGCTGCCGGCGCTGGTGGCCGAACTGGTCCACAGCCGCGCGCCCCTGTTCCGCGAACCTTTGTCCGCCGCCGCGATCGACTGGGCGACCGCGCTGACCGCCGCGGCCCTGCCCGAAGGCCAGCCCTATCCGCCGCTCCACTCGGCGTTGGAGGGGCTGCTCGACGCGATCGAAGCCGCCCCGGCGGCACGGGGCTGGGCGGTGGCGATGGTCCGCTACGAACTGTTGCTGCTGGCCCTGCTCGGGTTCGGCCTCGACCTCGACCAGTGCGCCGCCACCGGCGCGACCGAGGATCTGGCGTTCGTCAGCCCTAAAAGCGGCATGGCCGTCAGCGCCGCCGCCGCCACCGGCTATGAAGCAAGACTGTTTCGCTTGCCCCCCTTCCTCCGCCAGGGCGGGGCGGCGGAGTGGGACGATATCCGCGACGGCCTGCGCCTCACCGGCCATTTCCTCGACCGCGACCTGCTCCACGGCAAGGCGGCGGAGGTGCTGGCAGCTCGGGGGCGGTTGGTCGACCGCATCAACAGGGCGGTTGCGTGATGCGGCGCAGCACGGCAAGGGGCCTGCACCTTGAGCAGGTGGAGTTGTCATGCCGTTGATCGCAATCCTTCCCGGCGACGGGATCGGCCCCGAAGTTACCGCGCAGGCGCGCCGCGTCCTCGACGCCCTCGATCTCGGCCTGACGTTCGAGGAAGCGCCGGTCGGCGGTGCGGCCTATTTCAGCGACGGCCATCCGCTCCCGCCCGCGACGCTCGATCTGGCCAAGCGTGCCGATGCGATCCTGTTCGGCGCGGTCGGCGATCCGCGCTGCGACGCGCTGGAGCGGCATCTGCGCCCCGAACAGGCCATCCTGGGATTGCGCAAGGAACTCGGCCTGTTCGCCAATTTGCGTCCCGCCACGCTGTTCCCCGGCCTTGAGGATGCCTCCGCGCTGCGCCCCGAAGTCGCCGGCGCGATCGACATGGTGATCGTCCGTGAGCTCAACGGCGACGTCTATTTCGGCGAAAAGGGCATGCGCACCACCGCTGATGGCCGCCGCGAAGGCTATGACATCATGTCCTACAATGAGGACGAGGTCGCCCGCATCGCTAAGGTCGGGTTCGAAACCGCGCGCGCGCGGCGCGGCAAGCTGTGCTCGGTCGACAAGGCCAATGTTCTCGAAACCTCGCAGCTGTGGCGCGACGTCGTGATCGAGGTCGCGGCTGGCTATCCCGACATCGAGCTCAGCCACATGTATGTCGACAATGCCGCGATGCAGCTGGTGCGCAACCCCGGCCAGTTCGACGTGATCGTCACCGGCAATCTGTTCGGCGACATCCTGTCGGATCAGGCGAGCATGTGCGCCGGGTCGATCGGCATGCTCCCCTCCGCCGCACTCGATGGCAGCGGCAAGGGGCTGTACGAGCCGATCCACGGCAGCGCGCCCGACATTGCCGGGCAGGGCAAGGCCAATCCCTGCGCGACGATCCTGTCGGCGGCGATGCTGCTGCGCTATTCGCTTGGGCTGGCGGACGCGGCGGACCGGATCGAGGCGGCGGTGACGGCAGCGCTGACCGGCGGCGCGCGCACCGCGGATCTGGGCGGCACGCTGTCGACGCAGGCGATGGGCGACGCGGTGGTGCAGGCGCTGGCGTGAGCGACGCGGGCCTCGAACTGGCGGTCGTCGTCCCGACCTTCAATGAGGCACGCAACGTGCCGGTGATGGTCGCGGCGCTCGACACGGCGCTGGCCGGGCGGCGCTGGGAAGTGATCTTCGTCGACGACAACAGCCCCGATGGCACCGCCAACGTCGCCCGCACGATCGGCCGCAGCGATCCGCGCGTGCGGGTGGTGCAGCGGATCGGGCGGCGCGGCCTGTCATCGGCGACGATCGAGGGGATGTGCGCCACCGCCGCGCCGTTCGTTGCGGTGATCGACGGCGACATGCAGCATGACGAAACGCTGTTGCCCAAAATGCTCGACGCGCTGCTGGCCGATGAGGCCGTAGACGTCGCGATCGGATCGCGCTTCGTCGAGGGCGGCGGCACCGGCGAATGGGACCGCGACCGCGTCGCCAAGTCCGAACTGGCGACCCGCATCTCGCGCAAGGTGCTCAAGGCCGATCTCAGCGATCCGATGAGTGGGTTTTTCATGATCCGCAGCGACGTGGTGCGCGCGATCATCCCGCATCTGTCAGCGATCGGGTTCAAGATCCTGCTCGACATCCTGACCGCCAGCCCGCGCGCGCTCAAGTTTGTCGAGCTCCCCTATGTGTTCCGCACGCGCCAGATCGGGGAGAGCAAGCTCGACCATGTCGTCGCGATGGAGTTTCTGATCGCGCTGTACGACCGCATGTTCGGGCGGGTCGTGCCGGTGCGGTTCGTGATGTTCTCCGCCATCGGAGCGCTCGGCGCTGGGGTGCATTTCGCGGCTTTGTGGCTGTTCTTCCGCCTGTTCGAATACAGCTTCCTCACCGGCACGATCGTCGCGACGCTGATCGCGATGACGTTCAACTTCTTCCTCAACAATAGCCTCACCTATCGCGATGCGCGGTTGAAGGGTTGGAGGCCGTTGCTCGATGGCTGGATCGGCTTTTGCATTGTCTGCTCGGTCGGCGCAGTCGCGAATATCGGTGTCGCGGCGTTCCTGCACGATGTCCAGCAGGCGCAATGGGCGCCGTCTGCGCTGGCGGGGATCGCAGTGGCGGCGGTGTGGAACTTCGCGCTGTCGTCGCGTTTCGTGTGGGGGCGGTATTGATCCTTCTGCTCAAATCCTGCACAGCTGTGTGGAAATTCGCGTTGTCATCGCGCTTCGCGAGCGGATGCGATTGAAGCTGCCTTATTGGTGCTGCGATTTCCAGTGAAGCTGCGGGGATGATCCGTTCGTGCCCTTTGTTCCTCGCGCTCGCCATTGCGAGCGCCCCGTTGCCCGCCGCTGCGCAGGAGGCCGCTTCCGACGCGACCGAGGAGGTGGTGGTCACCGCCCGCACATCCGGCGCGCCGATGTGGACAGTGCGGACCGAGACCGGCGTCGTTCTGCTGGTCGGCGAAATCCGCAATGTGCCCAGGGCGACGCCCTGGTATCCCGACCGGCTTGAACGCGCCGCCGGTGGCGCGCAGCGGATCATCCTCGGCACCAAGGCGAAGGTGTCGCCGGGCGATATCCTGCGGCTGATCTTTGCGGGCGGGAAGCTCACCAAATTGCCCGATGGGCGGGTTGCGGCGGACTATCTCGACGCACCGCGACTGGCGCGGCTGCGCGCGATCGAAGCACGTTACGAGCAGGATTACAGCCGACGCAACTTCCTGATCACGTCGTTCGACCTGCTGTCGCGGCGGCTGGCGTTCAGCAAGGATACCGGCGATGACGCCACCGATGTCGTGCGCAAGGCGGCGCGGCGCGGCGACATCGCAACCCGCCCGGTCGGGGAGGTGCGCGGCGAGGATATGCTCGACAATCTCTTCGCCGCCGCGCCCGAGACGCATCTGCCGTGCCTCGACGCGGCGATGGCTGCGGCGGAGATCGGGCCGCAGATCGTAACGGCGCGGGGCAAGGCGTGGACCAGCTTCGATGTGCCGGGGTTGATGGCGAACCCGCTGGAGACGGCGCTGGGGCGGTGCTGGCCCTGGACCGACACGCAGCTCGGCGCCGAACTGCGCGGGCAATGGGTGGCTGCGCTCGACGAGGCGGTGAAACAGCCCGGCGTGACGCTGGCCGTCGTGCCGATCCGGGTGCTGGCGGAAGAGGGGGGCGTGCTCGACCAGCTCAAGGCGCGCGATCTGGACATCAGCGGTCCGCGCTGGCGCTAGGCCCAACCGGGCAGCCACATCCAGCGGGTGAACGCCCGCGTGCTCGTCAGATCCTGTGCGGCGATGATCGGGTAGAAATAGGCGAACAGCCCCACCGCGGGCACCAGCAGCCACTCGTCGCGCCGTTTGAGCCAGTCGCGCCAATGGTGCAGCGCGACGGCCAGCACGACGCACAAGATGATGCTGGGAAGATAGTAATAATAGAAGAATCCCAGCGACTTGGGGATCACCGCCCATACCCCGAGGGAAAAGGTCCACAGGATTGCGACGGCGAGCGGCACTCCGGCCTTTTGTTTCACCCCCGCCCACCAGCAGGCGGCGACCGCGACCAGCCCGCTCCACATGATCGCCGGATTGCCGATCAGCAACACGCCGCGCATCGCCCCCTGATCGGGCTCATAGAAATACCAGATCGGGCGCAGCATCAGCGGCCAGGTCCACCAGCTCGACTGATAGCCATGGGGGCTGAGCACCTGGGTCTGCAGCGCCAGCATCTCGAACTGGAACGGGATCAGCCGCGCCAGCGTCATCGGGTTGGTGGTGTAGAAAAAGGCGGGGGCGAACGTCGCGAAATAGGTGGCGATGCTGACCACGCCGAGCACGACCAGCGCGGGCAGCCAGTGCATCCCGCCGAACCGTTTGGCGTCACGGAGCCGCAGCCACAGGAACGCGATACCCGCCAGCGCGACGTAGGGGATCGCCGCCCATTTCACCCCGACCGCCGCGCCGAACAGCACCGCAGAGGCGAGCCAATAGCCCCATGCCCGCCGCGACTCGGCGCGCATCGCGGCGAGGAAGGCGACACCGGCCCAGACCAGAAACCCGCCCATGAATATGTCGAGCATCCCGATCCGCGCCTGCACGAACACCATCTGCCCCAGCATCGCGAAGATCGCGGCGAACAGCGCCGGGCGCGTGGCTCGGGTCAGCAACAGGGTGAAGGCATAGACCCCCGCAATCGTCGCGCTGCCGAACAGCGTCGAAAACAGCCGCCATCCCAGCGCATTGTCCCCAATCAGATGAATGCCCAATGCAATCAGCGACTTGCCCAGCATCGGATGCTCGGGATTGGTGATGTGCGAGAAGTCGAGCAGGATTCGCGCGGCGGGGACGTAATGCACCTCGTCGAACAGCAATATGCTGGGGCGCTCAACGCCGACGGTGAAGAGGCATTGGGCAACGACCGCGAGGAGCAGGCCGAGCAGGACGGGGCGCTGTTCGAGACGGTCGAGCATTGGGCGGGTCGATAGCTGAGCTTGAGGCGTGCGTCACCCGTTGCGCTTGCGCCCCTGCGCCATCCGCTTCTAGAGGGACATCATGAAGCGCCGCACCGGACAAGACCGCGAGATTACCCGCAACTGGAAGCCCGCAACGCTCGCGGTGCGCGGCGGAACCGCGCGCAGCGAATGGGGGGAGACGAGCGAAGCGCTCTTCCTCACCTCGGGCTATGCCTATGACTGTGCCGGGGACGCCGCCGCGCGCTTCGCCGGCGATCAGCAGGGCATGACCTATTCGCGGCTGCAGAACCCGACGGTCGAGATGCTCGAACAGCGCATCGCGTTGCTCGAAGGGGCCGAGGCGTGCCGCGCCACCGCGTCGGGCATGGCGGCGATGACGGCGGCTTTGCTGTGCCAGTTGTCGGCGGGCGACCATCTGGTCGGCGGGCGCGCCGCGTTCGGATCGTGCCGCTGGCTGACCGACACGCTGATGCCGCGCTTCGGGATCGAGACGACGGTGGTCGACGCGCGCGATCCGCAGCAATTCGTCGACGCAATCCGCCCGAATACCAAGGTGTTCTTCTTCGAAACCCCGGCCAATCCGACGATGGATATCGTCGACCTCAAAGCCGTGTGCGACATCGCCCGCGAACGCGGCATCACGACCGTGGTCGACAACGCCTTCGCCACCCCCGCTCTGCAACGTCCGATGGATTTTGGCGCGGATATCGTCGCGTATAGCGCGACCAAGATGATGGACGGGCAGGGCCGCGTCCTCGCCGGCGCGATCTGCGGGACCGAGGCGTTTATCACCAACACGCTGTTGCCCTTCCACCGCAACACCGGGCCGACGCTGAGCGCGTTCAACGCCTGGGTGGTGCTGAAAGGCTTAGAGACGCTCGACCTGCGCATCCGCCGCCAGAGCGAGAATGCGATGAAAGTCGCCCGCTTCCTCGAAGGGCGCGTTGCCGCAGTCAACTATCCCGGCCTGCCCAGCCACCCCCAGCACAATCTGGCGATGAGTCAGATGGCGGCGGTCGGCCCGATCTTCTCGTTCGAGGTCGATGGCGGCCGCACCCAGGCGCATGGCCTGCTCGACGCGCTCGGCCTCATCGACATTTCCAACAATATCGGCGATTCCCGGTCGCTGATGACGCATCCCGCCTCCACCACGCATAGCGGCGTCGCCGAAGACCAGCGGCTGCTGATGGGCGTGCGCGAAGGGATGCTGCGGCTCAATGTCGGCCTCGAAGACCCTGACGACCTGATCGCCGATCTCGATCAGGCCTTGAGGGCAGTCGGGCTGTGAAGGCGCTGTTCGGCCAGGAAGCGGTCACGCGCGACATCACGGTGCGCGTGTCGGTCAGCTACTTGCCCGAACAATCGGAGCCGGGCCGCGGCCGCTGGTTCTGGGCCTATCATATCCGCATCGAAAACGGGTCGCACCAGCCGGTGCAGCTGCTGTCGCGCCGCTGGACGATCACCGACGGACGCGGCGGCCAGCATATGGTCGAGGGAGAGGGCGTGGTCGGCGAACAGCCGATGATCGCGCCGGGCGCCAGCTATGATTATGTCTCCGGCTGTCCGCTCACCACGCCGACCGGCTGGATGGAAGGCAGCTATCTGATGGTTGGCGCCGACGGACACACGTTCGACGTCGCGATCCCCCGCTTTGCGCTGCGCGCACCGGCGGTGGCGGAGTAAGGCATGAAGCGTACACATCTTCCCCTCAACGGCCTGCGCGTGCTCGACGCGGCGGCGCGGCATCTGTCCTTCACCCGTGCGGCGGATGAGCTGGCGGTGACCCCGGCGGCGGTCGGGCAACAGATCCGCGCGCTGGAGGATACGCTGGGCGTCGTGCTGTTCCGCCGCACGACCAAGGGTCTGGAACTGACGCCGGAGGCAGAGGCCGGCCTTGCCGCACTGCGGGCCGGCTTCCTCCAGTTCGAGGAAGCGGTGCGCGCGATGCAGGCGGGGCAATCGTCCAAATCGCTGACCATCGCCGCGCCGCGCGACCTAACCGAAAAATGGCTGATGCCGCGCCTCGCCGAAATCGCGCGGGAGGATCCCGAACTGCGCTTCGTGCTGATCGCCGCGGACGAGGCGATCGACTTTACCGAAGCCAATCTCGACCTTGCCATCCGCTGGGGCGAAGGCCCGGGCGAGCATGAGGGCGAGGCGCTGGAGAGCGACGGCATGGTCACCGTCGCCAAGCCCGGCGGGCGCGGCGAGACCCCGATCGGCTGGCCCGGCTGCGTGGCTGAGGATGGCACCGCGCTGGTCAAGGTCGGCGACGCTGGCCTCGCGCTCGACGCCGCTGCAGAGGGGCTGGGCCGTGCAACCGTGCCCGAACTGCTCGCCCGCGCCGACATCGCCGCCGGCCGCGTCGCGGTGGTCGGCGACCCGAACCCCTCGCGCCTCGGCTATTGGCTGGTCGCACCGCTGCCGCAATGGCGGCAAAAGAAGGTGAAGGCGCTGGTCGAGGCGCTGGCGGAGGCGTGACGCGGGTTGCGGCCTGGCTCGCGGCGATCGCGACATTGATCGCCGTGCCGTCGGTTGCGAGCACCTACTTCACAGTCCGCAAGACCTGTCCGGTGGGTGGCCAGAAATTCAAGTTTCAGGAACTGGGCAGCATCTCGACCTGGGGGTCATTGCCCGACGGCATGCCTGTCGGATCGGGCGAATTTCCCATCCGACTCCCCCAATGCCCCGGCAACGGGCTCGTCATGTTTCGCGATTTCACCCGGCCCGAGATCGCCAAGCTGACGCCCTATGTTCAGGGTGAGGTCTATCGCGGGCAGCGCGCAGCGGGCGAAACTCCCTATTACCTCGCCTTTCACACAGCGCGGATGCTGGGTGACGCCGATGCTGAATGGTTGTTGTTGTCTGCGACCTGGGAGGCCAAAAACGCTGGCCCGGCCGCGGTATCGCGTGCCGCGCGCTACAATGCCGAGTTTGTCGATCTGGTCAAAGCGCGCGCGGCGCGTGCCACCGATTTCGAATCGATCGCGATGCGTGCCCGCGCGGCGAACGCATTGCGTGAGCTCGGTCGCTTTGACGAAGCTGAATCGTTGCGGGCAGCGATCGTGATCGCGCCGAACGCCGGTGACGGCACCGAGAATGCCGCCGAAAATCGCGAAGGCTGGGCGAAGTACCTGCGCAATCTCGCCGCGCCGATTGCGCGTCGCGATATGTCGCGTGTTCCGATCGATATGATGACGGAAGACTATGCCGTCTATCGTTGCCTTGAAAAGGAGCAGGCAGCGAAGCACGACCTGCCCGAGCCGCCTGCCCTGACCGAGTTCGAGGTTCGATACTGCGCGCGGCCTGAACTGGCGCAGGCGATCGAGCAGGCGCGGAAGCCATCGGCAGACGCGATGTGATCGCACCGCGCGAAACGATCGTTCTGGAAACGCCGCGCCTGATCCTGCGGCCGCGTCGCGTGGACGATGCCGACGCGCTGTTCCCCAGCTTCGCCGATCCCGATCTGATGCGCTACTGGTCCGGCCCGCCGCATGCCAGCGTTGACGAAACGCGCGCCGATTTCGAGCGGCACGCGGACGACTGGCGCGCCTGGGCGGTGACGGTGCGGGGCGACGATACCGCGATCGGCATGGTCGCGGCGGGGGAGAAGCGGCAGGGCAATGTCACCGAACTCGGTTACCTGTTCGCACGGACGCATTGGGGCGGCGGCTTCGCGCGCGAAGCGGTGAGTGCGGTGATTGGCCGCATCTTTGCCGAGGGGCAGCGCAAGGTGTTCGCCGACACCGACCCCGATAATGCCGCCTCACGCGGGCTGCTCGAACGGCTTGGCTTCAAGCTTGAAGGGCTTCTGCGCGCCGAGTGGGAAACCCATCTCGGTGTGCGCGACACGACGCTCTACGGCCTGCTTCGCGACGAGTGGCTGGCTCAATCCGCCACCTGACGCATCAGCCGCTGCATCAGCGTCATGAACGTTAGCGTTTCGACCCCGGCGTCCGGGCGCGTCCATCCGCCGGTGATCGCATACCATTGCCCCGCCCTGGTCCGGACCAGCCAGCTGCCATAGATCACGCCGGGCTCCGACCCGCCCTTGAAGCCGGCATAGGCGAAGCCGGTGTCGCCGGGCGTCTGCGGATTGACCGCCATGATCGCCAGCGCCTCGGCCCCGCCCCGGGTGCGCAGCCAGTCGAGCAGCGCCGCCTGGTCGCGTGGCGATGCGAACCATTCGACATCCAGCGCGAGCGGCTTCGCCCCGAACATCGCCGCGTCTGGCTTGCTCGCGGCAAGGCGCGCGGCATGGTCGCGGAGCAATTTGCGCCGACCGTCCGGTCCCGCAGCCCTCCACGCCGCGGCCAGATCGGCATTGGTCGGCGATTTCAGCTGGAACGCCTCGATCGTGGTCAGCACGGGCAGAGTCACGCCGGGATCGGACGCCCCGGCGCGCGCCACCATCGCATCAACGGCGTCGCGGCCCAGCGCGCGCAGCAGGGTATCGGTCGCCGTATTGTCGCTGATCGAGATCATCAGGGTCGCCAGGCTGTGCAGGGTGACCGGCGCGCCGCTCGGCCAGTTCTGCGTGATGCCGGAGGGAAGCGACCGCGTGTCGAGCTTCACCACATCGCTCCACTTGCGCGTGCCCGCCTGAACCTGGCGCGCGGCCTCGGCGAGCACCCATAGTTTGAAGGCGGAGCCCAGCGGCATCGCAGCCTCGCCGCGATACTCGGCGACCGGCGTCCGGCCGTCACCCAGCCGGTAGATGCCATAGGCAGCACTTCCGGGCAGCGCGCGGAAATCCGCTTCGATTTGAGCAAATCCGTCGCTGCGCGGCTCGACCTGACTGATCAGCAGGCCGGTGATGGGGTGCGGCGGGGCAGGGTCGACGACGATCTGGATCGTCGCCACCGATTTCTCGAACCCGACCCGCACTACGGCCTGATGGGGTGTGCGCGGGTTCACCTGTTCGATGCCGACGACCTTGCCATGTTGCGCGCGGAGTTGCGCGCCGAGCGCGTCGAACTGTGCTTTGGGAACCTGTGCCTTGAAGCTGGCATCGAACGCGCCCTCGAAATCGCCAGTGCCATTGATCAGCGCGGGCAGCGAATCGATCCGGCGGGTGAGCTCCGGCGCGGCCTGAACGGTCGTCGGTTGGGCGGGGGCGGGCGGGGCGGCGGTCTGCGCCTGCGCTGCAAATGGCATGGTCAACAGGGCGACGGCGAATATCAGAGTGCGCATCGGCGGTCCTTTCAGGCTTGCGATGGGTCGGTGTCGGCGGAGTCGGGGGCAAGTGCGGCGATCTGGTCATCGAGCGTGCGGGCGGCGTGGCGGTTGAGCCGCAGTACGCCATACAAGACGCCGCACACGATCGCCGCCGCCAGCGCCGCGACGATCAGCGCGGGTCCCCATCCGGTGTTGGTTGCGGTGACGCGGCTCACTGCACCCAGAAACAGGATCATGCCGGGCAGCATCGGGCCGATATACCAGCGTCCGACGCTGGCCAGCGCGTCGCGCTGTGCCGTCAGCAGCGCGCGCAAATGACTCAGAGCGTCCCGGTCCAGCGCCGCCGGATCATCGACCGGGCGACGCGTCCACAGGTTGCGCATCACCACCAGCAGCCCGGCGATTTGCACGAGGCAGGCAATGCGCACGCCCCAATCGGGGCTGGCCAGTCCCATCCAGCCAAAGACGCCGGCGGCCAGCGCGCCCGCGGCATATTCGGTCGCGTCGCGCCGCCACACCCGGCGGCGGAGCACGCGCGCGCGTTCGGTCAGCTCGGCAGGCGAGGGCGCGCGCGCATCGGTATGCTGGGCGGTCCACAGGGTGACGATGGGATCGCTCATCGCGGATCTCCCGATGCGAAATGACGGGCGAGCATGGTGCGGATGCGGTGCAGCTTGACCGCGACATGGTTGGCGGACAGGCCGGTAACCTCCCCGATCGCCGCCGCCTCCAGCCCTTCGAGGTGGAGCAGCATCACGCTGCGGTCTGGCTGGCGCAGCGCGGCGATCAGGGCGTGGATGCGCGCGAGCAGCTGTGCCGTTCCTGCTGCGCCCTCGGGATCCTCGGCGGCGGGCAGGTCGGCAATGTCTTCGAGCGCCACGCCCTTGGCGCCACGCGCGTCACGCGCCACATGGCTGGCCGCGACATTATGCGCGACCCGATAGACGAAGGTGGAGAGCGCGCTGCGTCCGGCAAAGCCCGACAGGCCGCGCCACAGCGCCAGGTGAATATCCTGTTCCAGGTCGCGCGCGCGGTCGGGGTTGCGTTCGACCGCATGGGCCAGCCGGGCGATGGCGGGGGCGTGCGCCGCGACCGCCTGCTGATACAGCCGCTCCTGCTCGGCGACCGGAGCGGCATCGGTATCGGCATCGATCGGGGCGGTCATCGCGTCCATGCCCCCTTTAGTCATCGGCGGCGCGACGATCTTACAGCGCCGCCGAAAATAAATCAGGCGTCGATCGCTTCCTCGTCCAGCCGCGCGGCGTTTTCCTGGATGAACGCGAAGCGATGCGCCGGGTTGGTGCCCATCAGCCGGTCGACCAGATCCTTGACCCCCGCGCGCTCCTCATATTCCTGCGGCAGCGTGATGCGGAGCATCGAGCGGGTGGCCGGGTCCATCGTCGTTTCGCGCAGCTGGCCGGGGTTCATTTCGCCAAGCCCCTTGAATCGCGACACTTCGACCTTGCGCCCCTTGAATGGCCCCGCCTCGATCTCCGCACGGTGGGCGTCGTCGCGGGCGTAGAGGCTCTTGGCGCCCGCAGTCAGGCGATAGAGCGGCGGCTGGGCGAGATAGAGGTGCCCGCGCCGGACGATATCGGGCATCTCCTGAAAGAAGAACGTCATCAGCAGCGTCGCGATATGCGCGCCGTCGACGTCCGCGTCGGTCATGATGACGATGCGTTCGTAGCGGAGGTTATCCGGCTGACAGTCCTTGCGCGTGCCACAGCCGAGCGCGAGGATCAGGTCGGCGATCTCGCTGTTGGCGCCGATCTTGGCGCTGGTCGCGGACGCGACGTTCAGGATCTTGCCGCGGATCGGCAGGATCGCCTGCGTCTTGCGGTCGCGCGCCTGTTTGGCGCTGCCGCCGGCCGAGTCCCCCTCGACGATGAACAGCTCGGTTCCGGCCGGGTCGTCTGCCGAACAGTCGGTCAGCTTGCCCGGAAGCCGCAGCTTGCGGCCCGAGGTCGCGGTCTTGCGCTTGACCTCGCGTTCCTGCTTGCGGCGCAGGCGGTCGTCCATCCGCTCCAGCACATAGTTCAGCAGCGCCTTGCCGCGCTCCATCTTGTCGGTGAGGAAGTGATCGAAATGGTCGCGGACCGCCTTTTCGACCATCCCGGTCGCTTCGGGTGAGGTCAGGCGATCCTTGGTCTGCGACTGGAATTGCGGGTCACGGATGAACACCGACAGCATCAGCTCCGACCCGACCATGATGTCGTCGGCGGTGATGTCCTTGGCCTTTTTCTGGCCGACCAGCTCGCCGAATGCACGGATGCCGCGCACCAGCGCCTGGCGCAGCCCCTGTTCATGGCTACCGCCGTCCGGCGTCGGGATGGTGTTGCAATACCAGCTGTACGACCCGTCACTCCACAGCGGCCAGGCGACCGCCCATTCGACGCTACCCTGCGCTTCGCCGGGAAAGTCCTGCCGTCCCGCGAAAAACTCCGCCGTCGCGCCCTCGCGCGTGCCGAGCTGTTCCTTGAGGTGGTCGGCGAGACCGCCGGGGAACTGGAACACGGCTTCGGCCGGGGTGTCGTCGGAGATCAGTTCGGGCGCGCATTTCCAGCGGATTTCGACGCCCGCGAACAGATATGCCTTGGACCGGGCGAGCTTGTAGAGCCGCGCCGGCTTGAACTGCATCTCCCCGAAAATCTCGGTGTCCGGCGTAAAGGCGACGCTGGTCCCGCGCCGGTTGGGGGTCGGGCCGACATGCTCGATCGGGCCGAGCGTCACGCCCTGATTGAAGCGCTGGCGATAGAGTTGGCGGTCGCGCGCGACCTCGACCACCATGTCGGTCGACAGCGCGTTGACTACGCTGCTGCCCACGCCGTGCAGGCCGCCCGAGGTCGCATAGGCCTTGCCCGAAAACTTGCCGCCCGCGTGGAGCGTGGAGAAGATCACCTCAAGCGCCGACTTGTCGGGGAATTTGGGGTGCGGATCGGTCGGTATGCCGCGGCCATTGTCGACGATGGTCAGCCGGTTGCCGACCTCCAGAGTCACCTCGATCCGGCTGGCATGGCCCGCGACCGCCTCGTCCATCGCATTGTCGAGGATCTCGGCAGCGAGATGGTGCAGCGCGCGCTCGTCGGTGCCGCCGATATACATGCCGGGGCGACGGCGGACGGGTTCCAGCCCCTCCAGCACCTCGATCGAGCTGGCGTCGTAGCTGTTGGTTGGGGAAGCGGAACCGGATTGAAAAAGATCGGACGACATTTGTTCTGGCTAATCCCCCGCGACGATCCCGGCAAGCACGGGTGTTGCTGCGGGGCAACATAGCCGGGAAAATTCGGAACGGGCTCGGAAAGAACCGCGCTGATCCACGTTAAGCCCCGGCAAGTTCAGTTGGAGTAACCTGTTTATGCGTATGCGTACCCTGATGGGGGCCGGTGTGGCCGCCCTGACCCTGATTGCCGCCCCGGCCATGGCCCAGGACGGCGAACCCGCATTCGACGGCGTCTATGTCGGTGGCTCATTCGGCTACACCGTTCAGAACAACGATGTCGGCGAGACGATCGAATTCGACGCGGGCCGCAATGGCAGCTTCGGTGACACGATCGCGACCTCGACCGGTGCCGACGCCTTCTCGCCCGGCTTCTGCAATGGCGCGGCGACGTCGAGCGCCAATGTCTCCTGTATCAACGACAAGGACGATATCGAATATTATGGCCGCATCGGCTTCGACAAGCAGATGGGCAAGTTTGTCCTGGGTGCCGTCGCCGAATTCGGCAAGAGCGAAGCACGCGACAGCGTGACCGCCTACAGCACCACCCCGGCTTTCTACACCATGACGCGCGAGCTCGACTGGAACGCGGCACTGCGCCTGCGCGCTGGTATGGTCGCGGGTGAGAGCACCTTGTTCTACGCCACCGGTGGCGGCGCCTATGCGAAGCTGAACAACAGCTTCAGCAGCAGCAACACCGCCAACAGCTTCGCCGTTATCGGCGACGACATGGCATGGGGCTGGCAGGCTGGTGGCGGTGTCGAGCAGAAGCTCGGCCGCAACTTCTCGATCGGCCTGGAATATCTCTACAGCCGCTATGACGATAGCGACTCGCGCGTTCAGGTCGGTAACGGCACCGCAGGTGCGACCAACCCGTTCGTCCTCGCGGGCGGCGCGGATTTCCGCCGCAGCTCGGACTTCGACTTCCATGCGCTGCGTGCGACGGCGGCGTTCCGCTTCTAAAGCGGCTTCCCGAGCGGGAGTCTGGGGCTGGCGGAGCGATCCGCCGGCCCCTTCTTTTTTGGACTATGCCGCGTCGAGCTGGGTCAGGAACCCGCGGGTAGACTCGTCCAACGCGCGTGCCGTGCGCGACAATGCGCCCGCCGCTGCAGCCACCCGATCCGACAGCTCTTCGGTTTCATTTGCCATCGCCGCAACGCCGCGCACCCGTTCGGCCATGAACGCCGCGCCGGTGGCGGTATCGCGCGCTGAGCGGTCTATTGCGGTCGCGGTCTCGCGTTGCGCGTCGACCGCTGCCCGGATCGCCTCTGCCGCAGTCGCCAGATCGCCGACCATCGCGGTGATTTCGGACAGCGCGTCCTGCGCAACCTCGGCCCCGCCGTGCATCGAATCGGCGAGGTGGCGGATTTCCCCTGTGGCGCGGGCAGCTTCGCCCGCAAGCTGCTTCACTTCATGCGCGACCACCGCAAAACCGCGCCCGGCCTCGCCCGCGCGCGATGCTTCGATCGTGGCGTTGAGCGCGAGCAAATTGGTGCGCGTCGCGATTTCGTGGATCGATTCGGCGAAGCTCGTGATCGTCTGCGACCGCTGGGTCAGCGCGACGACCGCGCCGCGCCCGCCGTCGGAAATGCTGCTGGCATCATCGCTGCGCTGCGCCTGCTGATCCGCGCTGGCGGCGATCGCGGTAATCGACCGCGACAACTCGTGCAGCCGGATCGCCAGCGTCTCTGCTGCACCCGAAGTCTGGCTGGCGCTGGCGGCGGTCTCACCCGATTCGCGACTAGCGCGGCGCGCGACGCCGTTGAGCGACGCGGCGAGCTGCTCGAGTTCGCTCGCGGCGGTGCCGACGGTAGCGATGATCCCGCTCATCGATTGCTGAAAGCTGTCGGCCAGACGGCGATGATCTTCGCGACGGGTGGCTTCGGCGTCGCGACGTTGTGCCTCAGCCTCGCGTGCAAGCCGTTCGCGCGCCGCGCGTTCCTCGCTCTCGCGGCGCGCCGCGTCGGCGGCCTTGCGCATCGCGGCCTCGGCCTCGACGCGACGCTCCTCCGCGGTGGCGGCGGCCTGCTCGCTTTGGGCACGCGCCTCGGCATTGCGGTTCAGCAGGGTGCGGATCGTTACCGTCAGATAGACCAGAACGGCGGCCTGCAGCACGACTGCAAGCGCATGGAACAGCACCCGGCCCAGATCACCCGCGCCGCTGAACACCCAGGCCGGCGCCGCAGATTGCAGGACGAGGTGATGGACCGCGATCAGTGCCGACGCGAACAGGATCGCGCGCACGTCGCACAGCACGGTCAGACCCGCGAGCGCGACGAAGAAATACATATGGCCGTCCATCTGCCAGCCATGGCCGCTCAGCGCATAGACGATCAGCGCCGGCTGGACCGCGGCGAGCGATGCCACCACCAGCCGTGCCTGCGCGTCGGCTCGACCCTGACGCACCATGACGGTCGGAAGAAGATTTGCGAGAATGCCGATCAGGGCGAGGGGGAGCAGTCGGTCGGTGCCGGCAATCAGGCTGATCAGCGTTACGGCAACCGTGTTGGCCCAGCTCGCGGCAACCAGCACGCGCACGCCGCGCCGACGCAGCAGATTGATGTCGTCGAGCATCATGCCGCCGTCTCCGCTCCGCACAAACCGCTCGGTGCCGCGATCAGGATCACTCCGTGCCGGGCCAGTGGCGTCAGACGGCTGCGCACGCCACGCACGACGATCATGTTGGACAGCGGTCCGCGCCCGGCCAGCGCCGCTCCGGCATCAAGTGCGGGAGCGACCAGCCTGGCTGCATCGCGCCCGTCGAGCGCGACCAGCATCATCGCCCCTTCGCGTGGAGGCCAGAAGGCGAGCGCCGCAACGCCGCCCAGTACGAGACTGGTTTGCAGAAGCGTCGCAATGGAGCGGGGTTGGGTTGGCGCATGCATGACATGCCTGCCCTAACCACCCGTGGTTAAACGACCGTTTACCCAGATCGCTCTTTATCTACGCGTGTTTAGCGCAAACCCGCTTAGCGAACGCGCGGGCCGCCATAGGGCAGCGGCGGCGGCGGACGGCGATCGCGGCGCGGCAGCTGCGCCTGATAGGCATGGCCGCAATGGTCGACGCAATAGGGGAAACCCGGGTTCACCTTTTCGCCGCAGAAATGGAAGTCCGGCTCACCCGGATGTCCCAGAGGCCATTTGCAGATGCGATCGTTGAGGTCGAGCAGCGTGGTCTTGCCCTCGATCTCCTTGCTCGGCTTGGCCGGGACCAGGCGGCGCGGCGGGGCCGGGGCGATCGGCGGGGCCTGCTCACCGGGGTTCTGGCGGATGAAGCCGCCGGGGCCGACCGAACGCAGCACCGGGCCTTCGCGCACTGCGGGTGCCGGCGCTTCGACCTCATCCTCGTCCTCATCCTCGATAACCGGGGCGGGGGCAGGGGTGGGGGCTGCGACTGGCGCAACGGCGCGCGGGGCGGGTGCCGCGGGCGCGGGCTTTGGCGCAGGCGGCGCGGCGGGTGCCGGGGCGGGCTTGGCCTCCGCCGCATTGGCCTTGACCGGCGAGGGGCGCGACGCCAGGCCCAGGCGGTGCGCCTTGCCGATCACGGCATTGCGGCTTACTCCGCCCAGCTCTTCAGCAATCTGCGTCGCGGTCAGGCCGCTGTCCCACATCTTGCGCAGCGTCTCGATCCGTTCGTCGGTCCAGCTCATTTGTCGTCCCTAAAGAATCAATCCCGTTGCCGGGTGTGGCGGCAGCGATTAACCGGCCTTTGCATGACCGACCAGTCCCCGACGCCCGAAAGCATGATCGCCGGCCCCGGCGTTCCGATCATCCGTAACGTGAATTGGGGCGGGCTGTGGACCCTCTATGTGAAGGAGGTACGCCGTTTCTTCAAGGTGCAGCTCCAGACGGTGTGGGCACCGGCGGTCACGACGTTGTTATTTCTGGTGGTTTTCACCGTCGCGTTGGGCGGCGGCGGGCGCACCGTAACGCTCAGCGGCGTTGCGATCCCGTTCGCAAACTTCATCGCGCCCGGCCTGATCGTGATGGGCATGCTCCAGAACGCGTTCGCCAATTCCAGCTTTTCGTTGCTGGTCGGCAAGATCCAAGGGACGATCGTCGATTATCTGATGCCGCCGCTTTCAACTGGTGAGTTACTCGCGGCGCTGTGCGGCGGCGCGGTCACGCGGGCGTTCTGTGTCGGCGCGGCGGTGTGGCTCGCAATGGCGCTGTGGCCGGGTGTCGACGTCACGCCCGCGCATGTCTGGGCGATCCTGTGGTTCGGCTTCCTTGGCTCGCTGTTCCTGGCGCTGATGGGGGTGATGACCTCGATCTGGGCGGAGAAGTTCGATCACGCTGCCGCAGTCACCAATTTCGTGGTCGCTCCGCTCGCGCTGTTGTCGGGCACCTTCTACTCGGTCGACCGCCTGTCGCCGCTGTTTCAGGCGATTAGCCACGCCAACCCGTTTTTCTACATCATCTCGGGCTTTCGCTACGGCTTCCTTGGTGTCGCGGATTCCCCAATCCTGGTGGGCAGCGCAGTCATCCTGGCGCTCGACGTCGTGCTGGCGCTGACCTGTTACGTGCTGCTGCGCTCGGGCTGGAAGATCAAAAGCTAAGCCAGCGCCCCGCTCAACTGAGTCGATTCAATCAGCGCCGGCACGGTAAACCGGAACACTGCACCATGGGGTTCGCGATGTTCGGCGACCAGTGTCCCGCCATGCGCCTCGACGATCCGTTTCGAGATATTGAGGCCGATGCCCAGGCCGCCTTCCCCCTTGGTCGATGAAAAGCGCTGGCCCATTTGCTCGGCGAACCCTTCGGGAAGGCCCGCGCCATTGTCGGCAACCGCGATCTCGACCAGATGCTCGCCGGCGGGGCGTGCCGTAATCGTGATCCGCGGCTCGCGCCCCGCTTCGTCGCACGCTTCGAACGAGTTGCGCAGCAGGTTGACCAGCACCTGTTGGATCTGGATGCGATCGACATAGACCGCCGGAATGTCGCGCGCGATGTCGACGGTGAGCCGACCGGCGACCCGGCGCGATCCGATCAGTACCAGATTGACGGCATCCTGCACCACCGCCTCCAGCGATTCGCGGCGCAGTTCGATCTCGCGATTGGCAAGGAATGCGCGCAAGCGGCTGATGATGCCCCCGGCACGTAGCAGCTGTGCGGTGATCTCGTTCAGAAAATCGCGGGCCTTGGCAATGTCCCCACCCTGCGCCAGCACATAGTCGGCGGTGGACGCGTAATTGGTCGCGGCGGTCAGCGGCTGGTTGATTTCATGCGCGATGTCGCCGGCGAGTTCGCCCATCGCGTTCTGCCGCGACAAATGCATCAATTGATAATGCAGACCATTGAGCTGGTCCTCCATCGCCATCCGCTCGCTCAGGTCGCGGACAAAGGCGACGCACACGCGCTCGCCCTCTTGCTCGGCGATGCCCAGGCGTAGTTCAGCCGGGAAGCGGACCCCGTTGGCGCGGGTTCCGGTGGTGAAATAGGATGTGGTCGCGCCCGTTTCCCCGCTTGCGATGTCGGGCAGGCTGATCCGTTCGTCGAACAGCGTCGGCAGCGATCGCCCACGCAGCTCGTCGGGGTTCAACCCCCACAGCAGCGGCGCGGACCGGCTGAACGTCCGGATCACAAGCGCGTCGCTAGTCACGATCAGCGCGTCCGGCGCGGTATCGAGGATCGAACCGAGGCGCGCCTCTCCGGCGGCCAGCGCGCGGTCCTGGCGGTCGGCGCGGTTGATCACATGCGCCACCAGCATGGCCATTGCCAGCAGGTTCGACATCGCCATCGCATAATGGAATTCCGCATCGGTCATGGCGACGGCGTTGCGAAATCCGACCAGCGCCAGCACCGGCAAGATCGCGCTGACGATGATGATCGGATGGATCCGCTGCAGGATTTTCCAGGGCGAGTTGGCAAAGCGATCCTGTGGCCCGCCCGGACTGGTGCTGAGCACGGTCGCGACCGCCAGCAGGAACACCGGGATGCCGGCCGTCGTCGACACGCCGACAAAGCGCGTATTTGCTTCCGTGTCGCTGACCGTGAAGGTCAATACCAGCAGCAATGCCGCCAGCGCGGCGCTTGCCAATGGTGCGGCCCAATCCCGCCAGCGTCCCGTCGATGCCTGAGCGCACAGCGCCAGGCTGAGCAGCAGCAGCACCGAGAGCGGTCCGAGTGGTGTCGCCCGGCGGCCATGCACCCACGACAGTCCACTCGATCCAACCAGGCTGTCCAGCGGTCCCGCGAGAATGCCGAGAATGTGATGCAGAACAAGCAGGGCGATGATCGCCATGACCCCGCGATACACGATCCGCGCCGGTCGCCGACGGCCCGCCATGAACAGCAGCGAACCGCCTGCCAGCGACAGGAATGTGGCAGCGGTCAAAGGATGAATTGCACTGCGTGTGTCGCCCAACCCACGCAGGATCGCGCTGTCGACGACCCATCCGATCAGCACCAGTCCCGCCATCGCTGCTGCAGCGACCGCAATCCAGCGCGCAAATCCGTGCGACCTGTTTCCAGGTGACGTCGTCGCTGGCGGATGTGCCAAAACCCTCTCCTAAACCCGAACCCCGGGAGCCCGAACCACCCGACACGCTAGAGGCGCGAATGGATAAAGTCATCCCGCGTTAAATACGGGTGCGTCGACCGCGATATTGACGTTGGCAGGGCCGCAATCGTAGGGTTCGCCGCCGGGCGGTCCGCAGTGGAACCGCCCTTTGCTTTTTGAAGGAGGCTGCCCGTGTCGATCACCCCGCTCATGCCCGTTTACCCACGGTGCGGTGTGCGTCCGGTGCGCGGCGAAGGCTGCTACCTGATCGGCGAGCGCGGCGAGCGCTATCTCGATTTCGCGGCGGGCATCGCGGTCAACGCGCTCGGTCACAGCCATCCGGACTTCATCAAGAAGGTGCAGGACCAGGTCGCGACGCTGATGCACGTGTCCAACCTCTACGGCTCGCCGCAGGGTGAGGCGCTCGCTGCACGCATCGTCGAAACCAGCTTCGCCGACACATTGTTCTTCACCAACTCGGGCGCCGAGGCGATCGAGTGCGCGATCAAGACCGCGCGCCGCTATCACTATGTCAACGGCAACCCGCAGCGGACCAAGATCATTACGTTCCACAACGCCTTTCACGGGCGGACAATGGGCGCGATCTCGGCGACCAATCAGGCCAAGATGCGCGACGGGTTCGAGCCTTTGCTGCCGGGCTTTGATTACGCCCCGTTCAACGACCTCGACGCGGCACTCGCCCTGATCGACGATCAGACCGCCGGCTTCATGGTCGAGACCGTGCAGGGTGAGGGCGGGATGACCGCGGGCAAGCCCGAATTCATCCAGGGCCTGCGCAAGGCGTGCGACGAGCATGGCCTGTTGCTGATCCTGGACGAAATCCAGTGTGGCTATGGTCGGACCGGCAAGATGTGGGCCTATGAGCATTACGGCATTACCCCCGACATCCTGACCTCGGCGAAGGGGATCGGAAACGGCTTCCCGCTCGGCGCGTGCCTCGCCACCGAAGAGGCGGCAAAGGGCATGGTGTTCGGCACGCATGGCTCGACCTATGGCGGCAACCCGCTGGCGATGGCGGCGGGCATGGCGGTGCTCGACGTGATGGAGGAGCCGGGCTTCCTCGACCATGTCACCGCGATGGGCGATCGGCTGCGCGCGGCGTTCGAGCAGATGATCCCCAATCACGACCATCTGTTCGACGAAATCCGCGGCAAGGGCTTGATGCTCGGCATCAAGTTGAAGGAGCCGGCGGTCGCACGCGATTTCGTGGCGCATCTGCGCGACCATCACGGGCTGCTGACCGTGGCAGCGGGCGAGAATGTGTTCCGCGTCCTGCCGCCGCTGATCATCGACGAAAGTCATGTCGCCGAAGCGGTCGAAAAGCTGAGCGCAGGTGCGCGCAGCTACACGATGCCGGAGGCGGCATAGCCAATTGCTCCCCCGGCGCGCTGGGGGAGGCAACCCTGGCCGTAGGGGGAAATATCAATGACCTACCGCAATTTCCTGTCGCTCAGTGACGCCGGCCCGGATGGGCTGGCAGCGATCCTGGCGGAAGCCATCGATCGCAAGGCGGCACGCGCCGGCCTGCCCAAAGGTGCGGTCGATTTCGACGCGCCGCTCGCGGGCCACACCCTCGCGATGGTGTTCGAGAAGAACTCGACCCGCACCCGCGTGAGCTTCGAAATGGCGATCCGCCAGCTCGGCGGTAGCGCGATTGTGCTCGACGCCGCGACCAGCCAGCTCGGGCGCGGCGAGACGGTTGCCGACACCGCGCGCGTCCTGTCGGGCTATTGCGACGCGATCATGGTGCGCACCGACGACCATGCCAAGCTGCTCGAAATGGCCGACTATGCCAGCGTGCCGGTGATCAACGGCCTGACCGACGACAGCCACCCGTGCCAGATCGTCGCAGACCTCCAGACGATCCTGGAAAGCGGCAAGGCGCTGCCCGGGCTCAAGGTCGCGTGGCTGGGCGATGGCAACAACGTCCTCGCCTCGATCGTCGAGGCGGCGGGGCTGATGCAGTTCGACGTCGTCGCCGCCTGTCCGCAAAGCTTCTCGCTCCCCGAGGCGGCGATGGCGCTGGGGAAGGGGCGCGCGATCTGCGTCAACGATCCGGCAGAAGCGGTGGCGGGGGCGGACATCATCGTCACCGACACCTGGATCTCGATGGGTCAGCTGCATGCCGAGGCAAAGCTCGCCGCGCTCACGCCCTATCAGGTTGATGCCGCGCTGATGGCCAAGGCCAAACCCGACGCGAAATTCCTCCACTGCCTCCCCGCGCATCGCGGCGAGGAGGTGACGCCCGAGGTGATCGACGGCCCGCAATCGCTGATCTGGCCCGAGGCGGAAAACCGCCTCCACGGGCAAAAGGCGGTGCTGCGCTGGTGCTTCGGGCAGATCGGGTGAGTTGACGGAACTTCGTCGCGACCCCACTTAGCCGTCACCCCGGCGAAAGCCGGGGCCCATCTCCTGCATTTTCAGCATGCCCGACAGCCGTGTTGCGCGTGGCTAGCGACACGAGATGGGTTCCCGCTTTCGCGGGAATGACGAAGGAAGATTTGATGACCACCGACCTCGACCGCACGCTCAACTTCACGATTCCCCAGCGCCATGCACGCGGGCGGATCGCGCGGCTCGGGCCGGTGCTGGGCGAGATTCTCGCCGCCCACGCCTATCCCGCGCCGATCGAGCGGCTGCTGGCGGAGGCGCTGACGCTGACCGCGTTGCTTGGCTCGACGCTCAAGGATGCCGGGGGCCAGCTGACGCTGCAGGCGCAGGCCCAGGGCGGCATCGTCAGCCTGATGGTGTGCGATTACAAGGCCGGCGAGCTGCGCGGTTATGTCCAATATGATGCCGACCGGCTGGCGGAGCTGGGCAGCAACCCGTCGCTCTACGCGCTGTTCAACCAGGGCTATCTGGCGATGACCTTCGACCAGGCGACCACCGGCGAGCGCTATCAGGGCATCGTCCCGCTCGACGGCGGATCGCTGGCCGAGGCGGCGGAGAACTACTTCGACCAGTCGGAGCAGATTCCGACTTTGGTGCGGCTCGGCGTTGGCCATGACGCGCAGGGCAATTGCATCGGCGGCGGCCTGTTCCTGCAGCATCTTCCCGAGGGTGAGGAAGGCGGCGAGCGGCTGCACGCGCGCGAAACCCACCCCGAATGGGAACATGTCGAAGCGCTTGGCGGCACGATCAGCACCGAAGAGCTGGCCGACGCGACCACGCCGCTCGAAACCCTGTTGTGGCGGTTGTTCAACGAGGATGAAGTGCGCGTTCAGTCCGGCGGCGATCTGGTGCGCGGCTGTCGCTGCGACCCCGACTATATCGGATCGGTCCTGGCGAAGTTCTCCGCCGAGGACCGCGTCGAAATGGCCGAAGACGGGTTCATCACCGTTGACTGCGCGTTTTGTGCGAAGAAATTCCCGATCGCGCTCGATAGCTTCGCCTGACTGATTTCGTCAGCGAATTGACAGGTGAAACGTGGTAAAGGAGCGATGAAATGAAGATGCTTCGCCCCCTGCTGATCGCCGCCGCCCTGCTGGCTCCTCTCGCTGCGGGCAGTGCCGCTGGCCGTCCCGACAACGGTCTCACCGCCCTCGCCGGGATTGAGCGGGGCGAGTGGACCTTGCGCGGCGCGGACGGATCGAGCCGCACGATGTGCATCACTGACCCCCAGGTTCTGCTTCAGCTCCAGCATCGCGGCGCGACGTGCTCTCGCTTCGTTGTCGAGGACGGGTCGCTGGGCGGGCGGGTCACCTATAGCTGCCCCGGGATCGGCAATGGCGCGACCCGCGTCGTGGTCGAGACCCCCCGGTTGGTGCGCATTGAGAGCCAGGGGATCAGCCGCGGTCTGCCGTTCTCGTTTGAATATGAAGGCCGGCGTACGGGCCCGTGCCGCTGACGTCCGTAGCGCGCTTTCTTGCCGCACCGCGGCAAAGGGGGTAGCGCAGCGCGGATGACCGACACCAGCTATGCCGTCGCCCTCGTCTCGGGCGGACTCGATTCCTATGTTTCCGCCGCATGCGCGCGCGCCGATGGCCACCGCTTGCTGGCGCTGTCGATCGACTACAACCAGCGCCACCATGTCGAACTGGCGGCCGCGCGCCGGATCGCAGCGGTTCTTGGGGCGGAGCGGCACATTGTCCTCCCGCTCGATCTGTCGCTGTTCGGTGGATCGGCGCTGACCGCCGATATCGATGTGCCCAAGGACGGAGTCGGCGACGACATCCCGGTCACCTATGTCCCGGCGCGTAATACCATCTTTCTCAGCCTCGCGCTCGGTTGGGCTGAGGCGATGGGCGCGCGTGACCTGTATCTCGGGGTCAACGCGCTCGATTATTCGGGCTATCCCGATTGTCGCCCGGAGTTCATTGAAGGGTTTGAGAAGCTGGCCGAACTCGCCACCAAGGCCGGGGTCGAGGGACATCCGTTCCGTATCCGCGCGCCATTGGTGTCGATGAGCAAGGCAGACATCGTGCGCAAGGGCACCGAACTCGGCCTCGATCTGGGGCTCAGCTGGTCCTGCTATGACCCCGCGCCGGGCGGCGTGCATTGCGGGCTGTGCGACAGCTGCCGTCTGCGCGCCAAGGGGTTCGAAGAAGCAGGCGTCCCCGATCCGACCCGCTACGCCGTTTCCGCTTGAGGCAGATGCGATGAGTTATGCGGTCAAGGAAATGTTCCTGACCCTGCAGGGTGAGGGGGTGAATGCCGGCGCATGCGCGGTGTTTGTCCGCTTCGCCGGGTGCAATCTCTGGTCGGGCCGCGAACAGGACCGCGCCACCGCGATCTGCAAATTCTGTGACACGCAGTTTGTGGGGACCGATGGACTTGGCGGGGGCAAATTCGCCGATGCCGATGCGTTGGGCGATGCGATTGCGGGCTTCTGGGGCGCGGGGCAGGAGCGCCGCTTCGTCGTGCTGACCGGGGGTGAGCCGATGCTTCAGGTCGATGACGCGCTGGTCGATGCGCTGCACGCGCGTGGCTTTCGTATCGCGATCGAGAGCAACGGGACGCTGCCCGTACATCCGGGCATCGACTGGATCTGCATCAGCCCCAAGGCGGGGAGCGCGGTCGTGCAGCGGCGCGGCGACGAGCTGAAGCTGGTCTGGCCGCAAGCCGGCACCGATGTCGCCGAGATCGAGCGCTGGGACTTCGACCATTTCCTGATCCAGCCGATGGACGATGCCCGTGCCGCCGCCAATGTGCAGGCGGCGGTGGACTTCGCCCTCGCCAATCCGCGCTGGCGCCTGACGCTTCAGGCGCATAAGACGCTCGGACTGCGCTGAACGCTGCGCTTAGCGCCGCTTGCGCTTCTTCGCCCCCGGCGCGCAACGGTCCGGGAAATAGCCGCCCTTGTCCCAGCAATCCTCGTTGCCGAATTGCGGATAGGTGATCTGCGCCTCGATCGGCATGCGCATCGGGAATTGCTGTTCGCCCCAGCGGCTGAGGCTGCTGCGGATCATCGGGATACTCTCGGCCGCCAGCTCGCCAAACTTGCCGCGCGGGGTAAACAGCGCGGCATTCGAAACGGCGTCCGCCGTCTGGCAGAAGGTCAGCTGCGCATGCACCGCCGAGTAGCTCGAATAGACGCGCGTGCCATATTGATCGAGCGCAGTCTGCCCGGCCTTGGGCGCCTTGTGGGTGCGCATGAAATACTTTGTGAGCACGGCGTAGGAATCGTTCAGCTCGACCTTATGGTCGCGCAGAATGGCGTTGTAGTTGGGCAGGGTCAGCAGGGTCGGCCCGAACTGGCACTGCAGCGCCGCGACGTTGAGCGCCGCGCGCAGATTCCACACCATCGCCGCACGCAGCTCGGCCGGGGTCGCGCCGGGCAGCGGCTGGGCTAGCATACCCGGCTCCGTCCCGGTGATCCGCGGCGCCGCGACGTCGGGGGACTTGAAATAGAATTGCGCAGAGGCCGGCGTCGCCGCCAACACCGCCACACCCAGGCCTGCCGAGAACATCAGACGCGAACCGAACATCAACCAACCCTCTCGAACCCTGATCCGCCGCTGGGTTACGGAGTTTTCGTGCCGCGCCCAAGTGGTTTTTGGCACAGCTTCGTTGCGGTTGTGCAAGGGGCCGCGCTCCACCGTGGGACAGCTGGCACGCCGCGCATGGATCTGCACGAAAAAGGGCCGCCCGGATTGCCGGACGGCCCGATTCATGCATTTGCCGCGCGCGGCAGATTACATGCCGTTACCCATGGTGTCGTTGGCCGCCATGGTGTCGCCAGCCATGCCGGTGTCGTTGCCGGTGGCGCCGTCGACCATGGTCATGTTGTCGCTGACGGTGCCGTCGATCATCCCGGCGTCGGTCGCGTTGACGTCCATGACCGTCGTGTTGTCGGCGGTGGTTTCAGTGGTGCCACCGCACGCCGACAGCAGCAGCGCAGCGCTGGCGATCATCGAACCGGCAACGGCCTTGGTGAAAACTGCACGCATAAATTTGGGCTCCCTAGATGATGGTGGGGGGCGGAACACCGCTTATTCCCCTGACCGAGATATACATTAAACGCTTCGCAACGCGCCCTCAAGCCCCGCCATCAGGCGCGCGCGCACGCCCCACCCACGGAATTGAGAAAGGCCGGAAATGCTAACGCAAGGGCGGCGTCGAAAGTTTCAGGCGAAATCGATTTTCCCAGCTGCGCCGCGCTCGTCACCGGAAATTCGGGCAGGCCGCACGGCACGATTCCGCCGAAATCCGACAGGTTGGGGTCAAGGTTCACGGCAAAGCCATGCATCGTCACCCAGCGCCGGACGCGCACGCCGATCGCGCCGATCTTCGCCTCGGTTCCGCCATCGCGGGTCCAGATGCCGATCCGCCCCTCCGCGCGAAACGCGTTGATGCCAAGTTCGGCGAGTGCCGCGATCACCCAGCCTTCGACCGCATGGACGTAGCAGCGCACATCCTTGTTGCGCCGCGACAGGTCCAGCATCGCATAACCGATCCGCTGTCCCGGGCCGTGATAGGTGTAGCGCCCGCCGCGCCCGGTGGCGAACACCGGGAAGCGCGGATCGATCAGCTCCGCCGGATCGGCGCTGGTGCCAGCGGTGTAGACCGGGGGATGCTCCAGTAGCCAGACCTGTTCGCGCGCTTCACCCGCCTGGATTGCGGCGACGCGCGCCTCCATGTCCGCGAGCGCTTCCGGATAGGGGACGCGCCCCTCGGACACGCGCCATTCGATACCTTCGACCAGTTCCATCGCCGCCAGATGCGACGCCCGACGCTCCAGCGCAAGCATGTGGCGTCACGCCGAAGGATCGGCTAACGCTGCGCATGAGGGGAGCAGTGCATATGGTCAGTATGGGTACCGTCTGGGATCGGACTGCGGAGTTTCTGAGCGACAATCTCGGCACATTGCTGCCGATCGCGCTGCTGGCAATCTTCGTTCCGACCACGATTTCGTCCAATCTCAGCGGGCTGCAACCCACCGCGACGCCGGGGACGGCCATGTTGCTCGGGTTGGGCGTGTTCGTCCTTGCTCTGGTCAGCTTCTGGGGACAGCTGGCGGTGACCGCGCTGGCGATCGACCCGGCGCTGGGGCGGCAGGCGAGCCAGGTCGCCACCCGGCGCTTCCCTGCGGCGCTGTTGCTGATGATCCTCCTCGTCGTGGTCATGCTCGCCTTGGCCATCCCGGTCGGCATCATGCTGGCGGTCGGCGGCCTCGATCTCGCCACGCTGCAGGGCAGCGCGATGCCGGATATTCCGCCCAGCGTCGCCATTTGGGTGTTTCTCTATTTCCTGGTCGTGCTGGTCCTCGCCTTCTGGGTCATGGCGCGGCTGGCGGTGGTCATCCCCGCAGTGGTCGGCGACCGGCTGGCGATCGGCGCAATCGCGCGATCGTGGCGGCTGACGCGTGGTGTCGCGCTCAAGATCGTAGGCGTGTTGATCCTCTACGCGATCGTCTCGATTGTCGCCAATCTTGCGGCCACCACTGCGTTCGGCGCGGTCATGTATCTGGTTGCCGGCAACGGGGAGGATGGCATTTCGCTCGCCTCGGTGTTGACCACCATCGTCGGCGGGGCGATCTCGACCGGCTTCACCGTGCTCGGCACGGCGTTTCTGGCGAAGCTCTACATCGCGCTGATCGCGCGGCATGAGGCGGCTGCGCGCGCATGACCTTCTCATTTCGCGGCGTTCTGGCGGATGCCGTGACGTTGTGGCGGACCGATCGCGACCTGATGTGGCCGATCGCAGGTGCGTTTCTATTCCTGCCGCTGCTGGGGCTGTTCCTGCTCGTCACCATGAGCGGGATACAGTTGCCTGAGGGCGGTGACCGCGAGCAGACGCGGGAGGTGATCAACACCTTCCTCCTGTCCAACCTGGGCTGGATGGGGCTGATCATCGCGCTGACCGAATTTGGCGGCTTGGCGCTGCTCAGCCTGTACCTGCGCCGGGGTGAAACGGTCGGGGCGGTGCTGCTGGCCAGCCTCCAGCGGTTGATCCCGTTCTTCCTGATCGGCATTGTCGTGAACACGCTGGTGCAGCTTGGAACCTATCTGCTGTTCGTCCCGGCGATTTATGTGTTTGGCCGCACCTGGATGATGGGCGTCGCCTTCGCCGCAGAGCCGACGCGCGGAGCGTGGCAGGCGATGGTGCGCGGGTTCCAGCTGAGTGAGAAAAATGGCTGGAAGATCGGCTTTTTCGCACTCGGCCTGGGGCTGTTTATCGTCGCGACCGCATTGTCGATCGGGATCGTTATCTTCGCGATCGCGGCGCCGCTGGTCGCGGGGTCACAGGCGGCGGCGTCGCTGGTGTTCGTCCCAATCGCACTGCTCGTGACGGTCAGCTGGGTGTTCTTCACCCTGGTGCGGATCGCGCTTTATCGCCGGCTAGGCGGGTCGATCAACGGGATGTGAGGCGCCGCGTCGCGGGGCAGGTGCCCGGTGATGCGCGGATCGGGAAAGGTCTCGATCGCGCGCAGGAACGGTACAAAGCCCGACGCGCGGTAGAATCCCAGAGCCTTGGGGTGGTCGAGGGTGCAGGTGTGGACCCACACCCGCGTCACGCCGGGCCGCCATGCCCGCATCAGCGCATGCGCCATCAGCCAGCGGCCATGCCCTGCGCCGGTCAGTTCGGGCACCAGCCCGACGAACGACAGCTCGCATGTTGCGGTCTCGCGATAATCGAGTTCGAGCATCCCGACCTCGATCCCCTGCCGATCGACGACCGCGAAAATCGCGATTCGCGGGTCATGGATGATCGCGCTCAGCCGCACATCGTCCATGATCAGGCGGGAGAACCACAGCCATGGCGAACCGACGCGCGCGAACAATTTCCGATACTTGTCCGGACTCGGCGCTTCCCAGCGCACCAGTTGCAGATGCGATTCGGGCATCGGGCGCGGCTTGGGCCGCTCGCGCATTTCCAGACTGGTGACGATCGTCGCCACCTCACCGGGCTTTACGGGAAGCAGGCCCATCTCAGCTCCAGGTGGCGAGCGGGGGGAGGCTCATCAGGATCGCGTCGATATTGCCGCCGGTCTTGAGGCCGAACAGCGTGCCGCGGTCATAGACGAGGTTGAACTCGGCATAGCGGCCGCGCCATTCCAGCTGCTGCGCCTTGTCGGCTTCGGTGAAGGGCGTTGCCATGCGGCGGCGGACGATTTTCGGATAGATTTCGAGGAAGGCGCGGCCGACATCCTGGGTGAAGGCGAAGTTCGCTTCCCAGGCCGAAATGTCCGCACTGTCGAGGTGATCGTAGAAGATGCCGCCGACGCCGCGGTGAACATTGCGGTGGGGAATGTAGAAATAGTCGTCGGCCCACGCCTTGAATCGGGGGTAATGCGCCGGGTCATGCGCGTCACATGCCGCCTGCAGATGTGCATGAAAGTCCACCGTGTCTTCATCATGGGGAATCGGCGGGTTCAAATCCGCGCCGCCGCCGAACCATCGCTTCGTCGTCACCAAAAAGCGCGTGTTCATGTGCACCGCAGGGACATGCGGATTGGCCATGTGCGCGACCAGGCTGATTCCGGAGGCAAAGAAGCGGGGGTCTTCCCCCGCGCCGTGGATCGACTTGGCGAAATCGCCCTCGAAGGTGCCGCCGACGGTCGAGACGTTGACCCCGACCTTTTCGAACACCTTCCCTTTCATCACCCCGCGCACGCCGCCACCGCCCGGCTCACCCGACGGATCGGCGCGGTCCCACGCGATGTATTCGAACGCCGCGTCCGACCCGGCCTCACGCTCGATCGCCTCGAACTCGGCGCAGATCGAATCGCGCAGTTCCTCGAACCACGCGCGGGCGCGCTGCTGCTGGGGGTCGAGTTCGATCATTGCGGATAGCCTTTGGTTTGCCGGAGCGCTTCGGACAGCGCGATGCCCGCCGAGACGGAGAGGTTCAAGGATCGCATCGCCGGCTTCATCGGAATGCGCACGCGCACGTCGGCGCGGTCATGGACAGGGTCGGGGACGCCCGCATCCTCCGATCCGAACAACAGGATGTCGTCGGGCTGATATGCGGCCTCATCGAAGCGTCCGGCGCCCTTGGTTGTGAACAGCACGATCCGGCTGGTGACGGTCGCCAAGAAGGCATCCCAGTCGCGATGCCGGGTGACGCGGACATGGTCGATATAGTCCATGCCGGCGCGCGCGACGCGCTTGTCGTCCCACGCGAATCCCATCGGTTCGATCAGGTCGATCTGCGTGTCGAAACACGCACCGATACGCAGGACCGCACCGACATTTCCGGCAATACAGGGCTGAAACAGGGCGATGCGCATGACGTCCCCGATAGTGCAGGGAATGTGCCTGTCACAAGCCGGTCAAAAAGGCGGTTGGCAAAGTCGCCCCGCGCCGTCTATCAGGCCCGCCAGCCACCGGGGGCAATCCGGGGGTGAAGCGTGGCGTTCGCGCGCCGCGCTGTCCGGGACAGGGGCGTGAAAACGCCGGAATTTGAAGTGCAAGGGCTGATGCATGGCAAGTGAGAACGGCGGCACGCCTCCGGGTGGGCCGATTGAGCCTTCCAACGGAGGTCCCGAGGATCCCCGTCGTCGCGACTATCTCGCAATTGGCGCGGTCGCGTTCGCGGGTGTCGGTGCAGGCGTGGTCGCGATCCCGCTCGTGGCTCAGATGAGCCCGTCGGCCGACGTGCTCGCGCTGTCGACCACCGAACTCGACATTTCGGCGATCCAGCCGGGCCAGTCGGTCAAGTCGACCTTCCGCAAGCAGCCGCTGTTCGTGCGTAACCTCACGCCGAAGGAAATCGAGGCGGCGAACGCGACCCCGGTCAGCGAGCTGCGCGATCCCCAGACGCTTGCCGAGCGCACCAAGGAAGGCAAGGCCAACTGGCTCGTCACCCTGGGCGTGTGCACCCATCTCGGCTGCGTGCCGCTGGGCGCTGGCGAGGGCGAGAACAAGGGTCCGTTCGGCGGCTATTTCTGCCCGTGCCACGGCTCGGCCTATGACACTGCCGGTCGCATCCGGTCCGGCCCGGCACCGACGAACCTCGTCGTTCCGGACTACGCATTCATTTCCGACACCGTCATTCGGGTCGGCTGAGGGGGCACCTAGAAATGAGCTTTCCCTGGGCAAAGCAGTATGAGCCGAAGAGCCCGCTGATGAAGTGGGTGGACGATCGTCTGCCGCTTCCGCGCTTCGTCTATGGTGCGATCGGTGGCGGGTATCCCGTCCCGCGCAACCTCAACTATTTCTGGAACTTCGGCGTCCTCGCCGGCATGTTCCTGGCCATCCAGATCGTCACCGGCATCGTGCTGGCGATGCATTATGCGGCGAATGCCGGCATCGCGTTCGACAGCGTTGAGCATATCATGCGCGACGTGAACGCCGGCTGGTTCATCCGCTACGCGCACGCCAATGGCGCGTCGCTGTTCCTGCTGGTGGTATATATCCATATCGCCCGCGGCCTGTGGTACGGGTCTTACAAAGCGCCGCGCGAGATGGTGTGGCTGCTCGGCGTGGTCATCTTCCTGCTGATGATGGCAACCGCGTTCATGGGCTATGTGCTTCCTTGGGGCCAGATGAGCTTCTGGGGCGCGCAGGTGATCACCGGCTTCTTCTCCGCGATCCCCGTGGTAGGTGAGCCGATCCGCGTGTGGCTGCTCGGCGGCTTTGCGCCGGATAACGCTGCGCTCAACCGCTTCTTCTCGCTCCACTATCTGCTGCCGTTCGTGATCGCCGGTGTGGTCGTCCTGCACATCTGGGCGCTGCACATTCCGGGTTCGAACAATCCGACCGGCGTCGAAGTCAAAGACGAGCAGGACACGGTCCCGTTCCACCCCTATTACACCGCCAAGGATGGCGTGGGCGTGGGCGTGGCGCTGCTGGTCTATTGCGCGCTGATCTTCTACGCGCCGAACCTGCTGGGCCACCCGGACAACTATATCCCGGCCAACCCGCTCTCGACCCCGGCGCACATCGTGCCCGAATGGTATTTCCTGCCCTTCTACGCCATTCTGAAGTCGTTCACCGTCGACTTCATCATGTCGGCGAAGCTGTGGGGCGTGCTGGCGATGTTCGGCTCGATCCTGCTGCTGTTCTTCCTGCCCTGGCTCGATTCGTCGCCGGTGCGTTCAGCCAACTATCGCCCGACCTACAAGTGGTTCCTGCTGGTGCTGCTGGTCGACGTGCTGGTGCTGGGCTATGTCGGTGGCGCCGCCCCGACCCCGGGCGTGATCCTGATCGGTCAGTTCGCCACGGCCTATTACTTCCTGCATTTCCTGGTGATCCTGCCGATCGTCTCGGCGATGGAGCGTCCGCGCCCGCTGCCGAACTCGATCACCGAGGCCGTGCTCGCCGGCAAGGGTGGCACCTCGCCGCTCCAGACCGCAGCTGCCGAATAAGAGGGGCATAGAAAATGGTTCGCATCGGCGGAATTTTGGTCGGGCTGGGCTTTGTCTTTGCCCTGTTTCTTGGGATCATCGACACCTTCTCGAACGGGTTGACCACGCCCAAGACGGTGGAGCAGGAATTCCACAAGCATGCCGAAGCGCCGGAAGGCGGCTTCACCTTCACCGGCATGTTCGGCACCTATGACAAGCGCCAGCTGCAGCGCGGCATGCAGGTGTACAAGGAGGTTTGCGCCGCCTGTCACTCGCTCCGTCTGGTGTCGTTCCGCGACCTCGCCGCGCTCGGCTATAGCGAAGGTCAGATCAAGACCATCGCCAAGGGCTTCCAGGTGCCGTCGATCAACCCGGAAACGGGTGAGCCGGCGACCCGCGACGGCATGCCCGCCGACCGCTTCCCGTCGCCCTATGCCAATGACGTCGCCGCGCGCGCCGCGAACAACAACGCGATCCCGCCGGATCTGTCGCTGATGGCCAAGGCGCGTCCCGACGGCAGCAACTATATCTACTCGCTGCTGACCGGCTATCAGGCCCAGCCTGCGGAGCTGCTGAAGAAGTATCCGGAGGCCAAGACGCCTGAGGGGCTGCACTACAACCCCTATTTCCACACGCTCAACATCGCGATGGCGCAGCCGCTGAAGGATGGTCAGGTGACCTATTCCGACGGCACCGCTGCCACGGCGAAGAACTATGCGGCCGACGTCGCGGCGTTCCTGACCTGGACTGCCGAGCCGAAAATGGAAGCGCGCAAGAGCGCCGGCCTCGCGGTGCTCGCCTTCCTCGTGATCTTCTGCTTCCTCGCTTATGGCGCGAAGAAGCAGATCTGGCGGAACGTGAAGGACTAAGGTCCGACCGACCGATATTCAGACGGCCCGGGAAGCGATTCCCGGGCCGTTTTCTTTGGAGCGATGCCGTGACCCCTGCCAATGACGATCTCGCCGCGCTGATCCGCACCATTCCCGACTTCCCCAAGCCGGGCATCATGTTCCGCGACATCACCACCCTGTTGCTCGACGCTGCCGGCTTTGCCCGCGCGGTGGAGCGGATTGTCGAGGCGGCGGACGGTCCGGTCGATCTGGTCGCGGGGATCGAGGCGCGCGGCTTCATCTTCGCCGCGCCCGTCGCGCTGGCGCTGGGGGCAGGGACGCTGCTCGTGCGCAAGGACGGCAAGCTGCCCGGCGCGACGGTGGCGGAGGATTATGCGCTGGAATATGGCACCGATCGCATCGCGATCCACGCCGATGCGGTGGTGCCCGGCGCGCGCGTGCTGCTCATTGACGACCTGATCGCGACGGGCGGGACCGCGCGCGCGGCGGTGCGGCTGCTGCGCAAGGTCGGCGCGGTGGTGACACAGGCCGCGTTCGTCATCGACCTGCCCGATCTGGGCGGTGCCGATGCGCTGCGTGCCGAGGGGATCCATGTGACCGCGCTGGTCGGCTTCCCTGGCCACTGACGGAACCCTAGCCGCTTCTCCCCCGTTCTCAACGCATTAGGGCGCCGCACGCGTCCGGGAGAAGCATCATGTTCAATTTGCGTATCGTGAAGCTGGGGCTTGCCGGTGCCGCCGCGCTCGGCGTTGCCGCCTGCACCGATGGCTATGGCTATAGCGGCGTGTCGGTCGGCTATGGCGGCGGAGGTGGCGGCTATTATGCCGGCGGCTATGGCGACCCCTATTGGGGCTGGCAGGGCGACTATTATTATCCGGGCACCGGCTATTATGTCTATGACCGCGACCGTCGACCGATCCGCTGGAGCGCCGCGCAGCGCCGCTATTGGGAGCAGCGCCGCCAGAATTGGCGCGGCGACCGGCGCGAGGTGCGCGAAAATTGGCGCGAGTTTGCGCAGGATCGCAGGCGTGATGACCGCGCCTATCGCCAGGATCGGCGGCAGGATCGCCGGGACTATCGGCAGGGCGAGGTCACCCGGCCCGAAGCGCGCGCGGAGCGACGCGAGGACCGCAGGGAATATCGCCGCGAATATCGGGACGACCGCCGCGATCTGCGCCGCGAAAACCGCCGCGACCGGCGTCGACCGAATTAGTTGATCGCTGGCCGCCGTGCGACGATCGCGTTGGCGATGAAGCTCAGCACCGGCTCGTCATGCTGGTTGAATACCAGCATGCGCGAGCGGGTGCGGCCCATTTCCGGCCGCCGCTCGGACTCGCGCTTTTCGAGCAACTCGGTTTCGCAGCGCAGCGTGTCGCCGGGAAAGACCGGCTTGATCCAGCGCAGTTCGTCGATCCCCGCTGCGCCGAGGCTGGCTGTGGGGCGCACCTTCATTTGCTCGACCAGCATTGCCATGGTCATGGCAGCGGTGTGCCAGCCACTCGCCGCGAGGCGGCCGAAATGGGTCTGGGCTGCGGCCTCATCGGACAGATGAAAAGGCTGGGGGTCGTATTTCTGCGCGAACTCGAGCACTTCCTCACGCGTCACCGCGTAAGAGCCGAAGCTCGCCTTGTCCCCGACGGTCAGGTCCTCGAAATAGATCATGGAATCAGTTTCGGACCGAAACTGGATTTTGGCAAGAGAGATCAGCGCTTCAGGGCCGGGGCAAGCATTGCGGCGTCGCCATCGACAGCCTGTGCCTGCGGCACGCCGGCAAGGCGGCGGAGCAGCGGTGCGACATGGATATTGTCGAACGGCGGCAGGGTGACGCCGCTGGCAAAGGCGGGACCGTGGGCGAGGAACAGCGCCGCCATCTCCGGGGCTGCGGGATCATAGCCGTGCGCGCCGCCCGGGCGCAGCGGCTCCCTCGCGGGGCGCGTGGTGATCGTCCAGCCGATTCTGGCAAGACACAGGAAGGAGGGCGTGCGCGGGTTGCGCCCATAGTGCAGGCGCGCGGGGACGTCCGCACGCCGCCAGCATTCCATGTTCGGATGCGGCTTTAGCAGCGCCGCCGCCAGTGCGGCCTCGCGCCCCGGCTGCGGCTCGATCGCAGCATAGGGGCCTTCCTCGACCGTGCGAAAGTCGCTCGCGGCGGCAATTGTGTCGAGCTGGATGCGGCGGCTTTCGTCCACCGCCGCCATGCCATGATCGGCGACGAAGACGAGATTGGCGGGCTGGCCCAATGCGGCAAGCTCGCTGGTCAGTCGGCCGATCAGCGCATCGACCTCCGCCACCGCAGCATTGGTTCCGGGGTCGTGGGGACCGTGATGGTGCCCCGCGGTGTCGACCGTGTCGAAATAGAGACCCAGTAGCTTCGGGCGCGTCGCGGCGGGTCTGCGGAGCCAGTCGATGATCGCGTCGACGCGCTGGCGGCCGCTCACGGCCATGCCGAATGCCTGCCAGTCATGCGGTCGGGTGCCGCCGATCTCGACGCCGGAGCCGGGCCAGAACATCACCGCCGTCTGCACCCCGGCCTTTTCCGCCGCAGTCCACAGCGGTTCAGCCTGATCCCACCAATAGGGCTGGTCCGACGCCAGCGTGAAACGCTCTCCGGGCCGTGCGGGGTCTTCGAAGCGGTTGCCGACGATGCCGTGGCGGTCGGGACGCTTGCCGGTGACGAGGGTGTAGAAATTGGGAAAGGTCTTGGTCGGGAAGGACGGGCGCATCGTCGCGCGCACGCCCTGTGCTGCAAGTTGCGACAGCACCGGGGTGACGCCGCGGTCGAGATAGTCCGGGCGGAAGCCGTCGATTCCGATCAGGATCGTCACCGGTGCGCGCTGCTCGACCGGGGGAGCGGGCGGGGCAGGCGCCATGACGGGCGGGGTGGTACAGGCGTAGAGCAGCCCGGCAATCGAGGCCGCCGCCAATGTCCTGAGCCAGTGCATGGCGGCGGCCTCTAACACCCTTCGGTGACGGAATGGAGTCAGTCGCCGAGCGTCAGCTTCGCGAACGCGGTACCGCTGACCGGGCTCTTCCCATAATAGGGATCGAGCGCGTCCGGCTTGGCATAGGTCGCGACCGATCCGCCCAATGCCAGTGTCACCGTGTCCGCCAGCGGAATACGGTAGGCGTAGCCACCCTCGAACCGCGCGACGCGGAACGGCTGGTCGTGCAGCGGGTGGCTGTGGTCGGGGAACAGCTCGTCATTGCGGACCAGCTCGGCGCGGCCGAACAGGCCGTGGCGCGCGTCCACGTCCCAATTCGCCTCCGCCACCCAGGCGCTGAGCGTGTCGCCGGGGATGCGGTTCTTGGCCGACCAGGCGAGCATCGCGGACAGGCCGCCGCGCGCATAATGCACGCTGGCGGTGGTGCGCGCCTCGTCGTTGCCGCCGTGCAGCGCTTCGGGGCTTTCGAGGCGGCCGTGGCTGACCTGCATCGTCCAGTTGGGGGAGGGCGTGAAGGTCGCGCGCAGGCTCCACGAATCGAGCTTTATGGGGTCGAACCCCCAGCGTTCCTCGTCCGGCTCGCGGCCCTTAAAGGCGGAGGCCTCCAGCTGGAACGCGCGGGTGCGCACGCCCGCTGTCACCACGCCATAAGTGATGTGCGTCGAATCGAACCAGTGATGCGCGATCGGCGACATCGTCTGATAGCGCGCCGAGCGGCGATGCATGAAAGCGGGCGGGCCGAGCGCGGGCTCACCCACCGGGCCGCCATAGAGGAAGGCGGTGGTGCCGTCGGCAACATCGACCTCGACCCGCGCGGCGAGTTCCATGAACAAATCGTGCGGATGCTGGCGGTCGACCAAGGCGCGGCCATTGGCGGTCTCGCCCGCCGCGAACAGGTTCGGATAGCCGCGCTTGCCCATTAGCGGGTCGAGGCTGAACATCCCGCGCAGCTCGATCCGCGCTGAGTCGCTCAGCGGGCGGCTGGCGGTGACCATGCCCATCGATTGGACAAAGGCCATGTCGTCGCCGCGCGGACCGCCCTGGCTGGTCACCGCGCCCCAGGCATAGCCATGCGCCATCAGCATCCAGTCGCCTGCGTTGGCGTGGAGGCCGCCATGCTGGCCGCCCTCGGCTGAGGGAAGCAGCGCGGTGCCGGACGCGATCTGGGCGCTGGGCTTGGGTGTGTTCGCCGCGCCATGGTCGCCGTGACGCTGGTGGTCGGACGGAGCCGGTGCAGGTGTGGGCGTGTGGTGGTCGTGCTCCTGCGCTGCCGCGGCAACGGGCAGCGCCGTCGCCGCCAGTAGGGCGGCGAGCGTCGTTCGGTAGGTCATGATGATAAACTCCGTGAATGATCGGGGAAGCGGGGGTCAGGCCCCGCAGTCGATCACCCGCGTGGAGGGGGCGGTTCGGGCGTCAGCAGCGCGCCCGCGATGCCCCCGCCGGGGCCGCAGCGCCATGGACCGCGATCGGGGCAGGGGGTGGCGTGACCGCAGCGACCTTCAGCGTCGATGGCGCGATACAGCCGACGCACATCGCCTCACCATACCCCTCGGGCCGAGGCTCCGCCGGCGCTTCGTGCTGTGCCATTGGCATCGTCATGGAATCGCGCGCCGCTATCGGCATATCATGGCACGTCGGCATCGCCACGCTGGCGGGAAGCGTGCCCAGCAACAGCGCGACGGCAAGGATCAGGCGTGCGATCATCCCGCGCGCTTAGCGGATCGACTGGCTTGCAGGAAGAGCGCGTGGATCAGCGCGCGGGGCCGATGACGATATCGACGCGCCGGTTGCGCCGTTCCGCCAGCCGATCATCGCGCGGTGGCACCAGCGGGCGCTCCTTGCCGAACCCCATGGTGACGATCGCGCCAGACGGAACGCCCAGGTCTTCAAGCGCTCGCTTGGCCGAGTCGGCGAGCCGGCTGGACAGCGCGATGGCATAGTCGCGCGTGCCGCCCATCTGATCGACATGCCCGCTGACGGTGATCGTGCCGCCGACCCTGCGCCATGTCGTCGCCGCCCGCTCCAGCGCCGGCATCGCGCTGGAGGTGATGGCGTAGCGGTCGATGTCGAAATAGATGGCGAAGCTGCGCGCGTCGTCCGGCCAGCTGGGCGGCGGGGCCTGGGCGGCGGTCCAGGCAGTATCGACCTGTTGCCGGAACAGCGCTTTGAACACGCCCGCTGCCTGCACCACATCGCTGCGGCTTTCATCGCCCAGGATGCGTTCGACTGCGCCGGTCGCGCCCTGTCGCACCTGTACCCATGCCGCCGAAATCTGCGCCTTGCCGTAGAGTCGCGCGAGCAGCGCGCGGGCTTCGATCACGTCGGGCGAGCCTGCGCCCGGACCCCAGGCCTGCTGGTCGAGAATGTTGGCAATATCGTCGAGCCGCGCGACATCGACCGTGCCGCTGCGCAGCTCCGCAACGCCGAGCACAAGTGCAGCGGTGGAATTGTCCGGAGCCAGTGCCACCGCCTGTCGGGCCAGCGTCATCGCCGCATCATACTCACCGCGATCCAGCATGATCCGGGCGAGTAGGGCCTTGCGATCCCCCTCCGCCGCGTCGAGCACCCCGCGCTGTCCCGTCGCGATGGCGCGCTTGAGGGTTTCAAAGGCGCTGGCGTCGACTCCGGCTGCCTCGAAGCCGGCGTCGCCGATTGCGGCAACCGCAGCGTCGATCTGCACAGCGGACAGGCGCAGCGGGCCGCGCCGCGCGCGATCGGCGGCCCCGATGCGGATCGCTTCGGCAAGGCTCGCTGCGGCGGCGTCGCGTTGACCCAGCTTGCGTTGCGCCCGGGCGCGCAGGGTCAGCGCGTCGGCGCGAAGCTGGCCAATGCCGCGCCCGGCGCGCGCTTCGCTCGCCAGCACTTCGTCGGCGAGCAGGATCGCCTCTGCGCTCCGGCCCAGCCCGAATGCGGTGCGCGCGATGCCGAGCTTCATCGCCGCAAGCCGGGCGTCGGTCGGCGCGAGCTGCGTCCGCAGCGCGGCATAGCCAGCATTCTGCATCGGTTCCGCTGCGGCGAACTCGCCCCATTTGCTGCGGCCCGCGCCAAGGTTGAACAGCGCGACGGCGTTGCGCGCGCGCTGGAGCGGCGTTGGCGCTGGCGCGACCCGCTGAGACGACTCCGCCGCCGCCTCGTCATCCTGAGGCGAGTCCGACGACGCGCCGGACATTGCTTGCCGGTCAGCCTGCAGCACCGCCGCCAGATCCGCTCTGCTACAGCGCGCATCGCAGGTCAGGGGAATGAACGCTTCGGCGTTCCAATAGCCCGTCGCATGAAGCGCGCGGGCAAATGCCAGCAAGGGCAAGGTCCGGCGATCGGCGGGCGCGGCGACGACGGCATCGAGCAAGGCGGCGGGATTTGCCGGTTCCGGCAACAGGTCCGCGACCAGGCCGATATCGTTGGTCCCGACCTGCGCCTGCACGGGGAGCGGGGTCAGGATCAGGCTCAGCGCGATGAACGGGCGCAAGTTCATGCCGCCATGATGCAGCCGCGCCAGGAGTGCGGGAAGCGACAATTTCGGACGGCCCCTTCAATCGGCGCGCCATCCGCCCTAGAACTGGCGCCGATGCCGCCTTCGCCCATCACCATCGGACTGCGCAAGCGCCTGATCGGCGTGGTCCGGGCGACGTTCAACGACCAGCAAAAGGGCGAAGCGCCGGTGGTGCGCAGCGACAACGCGCTGTTCCCGCGCGATAGCGTGACGTGGCGCGTCCACGGCGACGTGACGACCATGATGGTCGGCGGCGTTGCGTCGCTGCTGCTGCAGATGCTCCACCCGGCGGTGCTGGCGGGCGTGTGGGATCATAGCGCGTTTCGCAAGGACATGCTCGGCCGCCTGCGCCGCACCGCGCGCTTCATCGCCGAAACGACCTATGCCGATCGCAGCATTGCCGAAGCATCGATCGCCAAAGTGCGCGACGTGCATGAGCGGGTGGCGGGCACGCTGCCCGACGGCACGCCGTATCGCGCCGACGATCCTGAATTGCTCGCCTGGGTGCATGTGACGGAGATGTGGTGCTTCCTTGCCGCGTGGCAGCGCTATGGCGTGGCGGTCAGCCGTGCTGAGGAGGATGTCTATTATGCCGAGACGGCGCGCGTGGCAGCGGCGCTGGGCGCCGATCCGATCCCGCGCAGCCGGTTCGAGGCGGAGGGGCTGATCACCGCGATGCGACCCCAGCTGATGGTCGATCACCGCACCCGCGAAGTCGCCCGCTTCCTGCTGAACCAGCCCGCTCCGAGCCTGGCAATGGCTCCGGCACAGGCGGCGATCTTCGCCGCAGCGGTCGACCTGCTCCCCGACTGGGCGCGCGCGATGCACGGGTTGCAACGCCCGGTCGTCGCGCTGCCTTTGGTGCGTGGATCGACGCTGGCGATCGCCAAGACCTTTCGCTGGGCGTTTCACTAGCGGAACCAATTTTGGTGGCTTAGGTTCTCGCGCCATGACCCAGACCGCCTCCGCCCCGAACAGCCGCGTTCGCGCCATCGCCGCGCTCGTATTCGCGCTCGCGCAGATCCTTGCCCCGCTGCTGCCCGCAATCGGCATCGGCAATCCCGTCGGCGAACAATCGGCGGACACGCAGACGCTGATCACCCCGGCGGGCTGGGCGTTTGCGATCTGGGGGCCGCTCTATTTCGGCACCTTGGTCTATGTCGTCTATCAGCTGCTGCCGCGTCATCGCGACAGCGAACTGGTGCGCCGGATCGGCTGGCATTTCGCGCTCGCCGTACTCGGCAACGCGCTCTGGGTGACCTATACCCAGTTGTTCAGCCTTGGCTTCCCGTCGGTGCTGATCATCATGTTCACGCTGGTCAACCTGCTCGCGATCCTGCGCGTCTTTGCCAGCACCCCGGCGTTCAGCCTGGGCGAGCGCCTGGCAGTGGTGCTGCCGCTCAGCGCCTTGGCGGGCTGGCTGACCGCCGCGACGATCGTCAACATCGCCGCTGCGCTCAACTTCCACGGCATCGTGTTGCCCGGATCCGCGCCGTTGATCTCGGCCGCGATCCTGATCGTCGGCGGCGTCATCGTGGCGGGGGCCCTGCTCGGGACCGGCGGCAATCCGTGGTATCCGCTCCCGTTCCTGTGGGCGCTGTTCGCGATCCACCAAAAGGCGGGGCAGGTGCATGACGCAATTGCCACCGCGACGATTGTCGCGGGGCTGCTGGTGGTCGCAACGCTGGTCGTGATGCTGGCCAGCGCCGAGCGCCGGAAGCGGTATCTCGGCTGAGGCGCCCGATCAGACGTTGAAGCGGAACAGCATCACGTCGCCGTCCTGGACGACATATTCCTTGCCTTCCGACCGCAGCTTGCCGTTGTCGCGCGCGCCGGTTTCGCCGTTGAACCTGACGTAATCGTCGAACGCGATGGTTTCGGCGCGGATGAAGCCGCGTTCGAAATCGGTGTGGATCTCGCCAGCCGCCTGCGGGGCCTTGGCGCCGACATGGGTGGTCCAGGCGCGCGCTTCCTTCGGCCCCACAGTGAAGAAGGTCAACAGGTGCAGTAGCGAATAGCCCGCGCGGATCACGCGGGCGAGGCCGGTTTCGGTCAGCCCCAGCTCGGCGAGGAACTCGCCGCGCTCTTCGGCGGGCATGGTCGCGATCTCGGCCTCGATCGCGGCGGAGACGACGACAGCCTGCGCGCCCTCGGCCTTGGCCTTGTCGAACACCCGCGCCGAATAGTCGTTGCCGTCCGCGGCATGCTCTTCGTTGACGTTACAGACATAGAGGACCGGCTTGGCGGTGATCAGCTGGGCCTGCTTGAGCACGCGCTCTTCCTCGATGTCGTTCGGTTCGACCAACCGCGCAGGCTTGCCTTCGCGCAACAGGTCGAGCGCGCGGCCCAGCACCGCCGCAGCGATCTTGGCTTCCTTGTCGCCCTGCGCCGCCTTTTTCTGCAGGTTCGGCACGCGCTTTTCGAGGCTTTCGAGATCCGACAGCATCAGCTCGGTCTCGACCGTTTCGGCGTCGGCGATCGGATCGACCTTGTTGTCGACATGCTGGATATCGTCATTCTCGAAACAGCGCAGGACATGGACGATCGCGTCCACCTCGCGAATGTTGCCGAGGAACTGGTTGCCCAGCCCCTCGCCCTTGCTCGCGCCGCGCACCAGGCCGGCGATGTCGACGAACCCCAGCTGTGTCTCGATGATCTTCTGCGATCCGGCGATCTTCGCCAGCGCGTCCAGCCGGTCGTCCGGCACCGCGACGTTGCCGACATTCGGCTCGATCGTGCAGAAAGGATAATTGGCCGCCTGTGCCGCCGCAGTCTGCGTCAGCGCGTTGAACAGCGTCGATTTGCCGACATTGGGAAGGCCGACAATGCCGCAGCGAAAGCCCATGGGTCTCTTGGTCCTGTGATCCGGGAAAGGCGCGCAGATACGCCGGAGACAGGCAAAAGGCTAGGGGCTCAACGATAGTTGAAGCTGACGCTGATCCGCTCGCCCTTGCCGGTGTGTGGCGTTACCTCGTGGCGCAGCCAGCTTTCCCACAGGAAGATGCTGCCCGGCTCCGGCTGGGCATAGACGAACGTCTGCAGATCTTCGGGCGCGTCGGCGCGTCGGGGCGGGGCGGCCATCAGCATCGGCAGGCGCGGATCTTCCAGCTTGAGCGCGCCCGCGCCCGGGGGCACGTCGACATAGATGGTGCCGGAGACGACGCTGTGCGGGTGGATATGCCCCGAATGGGTGCCGCCGGGCTTGAGGATATTCACCCACAGGCTGTCGAGCTTGAGCTTGCGCGACAGGTCGAACGCGCAGGCATCGGCGAAACGCGCAACATGGCGATTGAGGTGGCGGACCAGGTCGCCAAAGCGCGGGTCGCGGTCGGGCAGGTCGTCGAGCGAGGCGTAGCTGGTATAGCCGCGATAGCCATGATCCTTCGACCAACGCTGCCCGGCACGGTCCTGCTCCGCCAGGTCGCGGCAGGCATCGGCCAGTTCGGCGAGCAACGCGGCGTCTTCGAGCTGCGTCTGCGAAAAGCGGGTAGCGAACAGCGTCTTGATCGTCATCCCGCCCGCACAGCATGGACGGGGGATCGGTGCAAGCGCCCCGCGCGGTTGACAGGGCGCGGCACGGCGTCAAAGTCGCGCCATCACGAACAGGGGAGGACATCAAGTCCATGAAGACACTCGCAATCCTGGCGCCGCTGGCGCTGATCGCGCTGGCCGGATGCGGCGACAATGGCGCGCAGGAAAAGGCCGCGGCCGAAGCCAAGTCCAAGGCCGAGGAGAAGCGCAAGGCGCGCGACCTTCAGGACAAGCTGGCGCTCAACGTGCGCTGCTATGCTGCGGTGAAGTGGCAGCAGCGCCTGCTCGACAGCCCGGTGCCCAGGAACATTGCCGGCGGGGCCGCGCCGTTCCTGACCTATTATCGCGGCATGATCGAAAAGACGCTGGGCGATCAGGTGATCCCCGCCGATCCGCCCAAGCCCGAACTGTCCAAGGCCAATCTCGACACCTATCTCGACTGGGCGGTGAAGGAGCAGATCGAGACCAATTTCACCAAGGGCGACCGCGCGCAGGCGCAGGCGCAAGTGACGACATGCCTGCAGAGCGGAGCGGAATTTGGTGGGGTCGGACCAATGGCCAAGCTCGATCCGGCGGCACGGTACCGAAAGATTCAGGAGCTGCGCGGCCTGCTCGGCCAGCTGGGCAACTGACCCGAGTTTGCGCCGATGCGGCGAATCCCGCATCGGCGCTCTTCCGTTTCGTGGCCAGCCACGCTACCGCAGCACATTGAGTGGCCGTGGCAACGCGGCCCGTTCATCCCGGGTAAAGGCGCCAACCGCCTTCCAGACGGCCACGTTACAGGAGTCGCAGTATGATTCGCCGTTCCATCCTGATTGCCAGCACCGCAGTTGTTCTGGTCGTAGCCGGCTGCAGCGGCGGCGATGACGGCGCCACGCCGACCCCGACGCCTACCCCCAGCTCGAGCGTGACGCCGACCCCGTCGCCGATCAGCTATTCGAGCCTGCCGATCGCCGCCAACACTGCGGGCGAGTTCTTCACGGTCAGCGCCGCGACCAGCTATACCGGCGATGCCACCGGTCCGGTCACGCTGGGTGCTGCAGGCACCGACGCCTTCTCGAACCGCGTCCGGCTGGCGCTGCAGGGCACGCTGACCTCGACCTCGACCACCGAGCTGGTGGTGCGCGAGAATGCTGAGGAATCGCGCTTTAAGGGTGAGGATCTGCTGACCCCGCCGCTGCCTGCGAACCCGGAATATGTCCTGCGCGACATCACCGCCCCGACCAATCCGGGCGGGTTCAGCCAGCTCGACCTGCTGAACAATACCGTGTCGGGTCAGGTCACGTCGGACACCGCGCTGGCGCTGACCCGGGTCAGCTATGCCGGCTGGTGGCGCGGTGACAGCACGGCGGGTGCGAAGCGCATCACCTATGGCGTCTATGGCTATCCGACGGTGCTGACCGACATGCCGACCACCGGCACCGCGACCTACACTGTGCGCATCGCCGGACGTTCGGTGATCGCCCCGGCCGCCGGGGCGAGCCCGGTCGACAAGCTGGGCGGCACCGCGACGCTGTCGATCAACTATGCCACCGGCCTGGTTACGCTGACGCTGAACCTTGAGCGGGTCACCACGGGTGGCAATGTCGCTTATGGCACCTTCACCGGCACCGGCGCGATTCCGGTGGGCAGCAACCAGTTCACCGGCAGCTTCGGCCCGGGCAGCACCGCTGGCGGCACCTTCCAGGGCCTGGCCTATGGTCCGCAGGCGGGCGAGATCGGCATCAGCTTCGCGATCAGCGGTGCGGTGGCGGCGGGCGACAGCCGCGCGGTCGGCGTGGTTGTCGGCAAGAAGAACGTCGCGTCGTAAGCCGCACGTCCCGAGTAATGAAAAAGGCCGGGGAAACCCGGCCTTTTTTGTGTCCGCTCAGCTCCGCTGCAATCGTAGCGCGATGTCGTTCATGAACCGCGCATCATCGCCCTTGGCCAGCCACTCGGCCTCTGCCGCGATCGCGCCGAGCAGGTCGGACAGATCCTCGATCTCCGCCTTGGCATAGTTGCCCAGGACATAGCCGGTCACGCGGTCCTTGTGCCCCGGATGGCCGATGCCGATGCGCACGCGGCGAAACTCGGCCCCGATATGCGCGATCGCGCTGCGGATGCCATTCTGGCCCGCCGCGCCGCCGCCGCGCTTCACCTTGACCTGAAACGGCGCGAGGTCGAGCTCGTCATGGAACACCGTGACCGCCTCCGGCTCCAGCTTGTAGAAGTCGAGCGCGGCGCGGATCGCGCGGCCGCTTTCGTTCATGTACGTCGCGGGCTTGAGCAACAGGATCTTGGCTCCGCCGATGCGCCCTTCCTGCAGCCAGCCCTGGAATTTCTTCGCCGGCGCGGAAAAGCCATGCACTTCGGCGATGGCGTCGGCCGCCATGAAGCCGACATTGTGCCGGTTCATCGCATAGTCGGGGCCGGGATTGCCGAGGCCAACCCAGAGCTGCATCGCATTACCTTTTCACAAACGAAGAGCGCCCCCGCACTTGGGGTGCGGAGGCGCTCGTAATCGATCGGCACTTGCCGCGAAAGGCTTACTCGCCGTCCTTGGCCTCGCCCTCGGCAGCGTCGCCGTCAGCGGCGGGCGCTTCCTCGGTCTCGCCAGCGGCTTCGGCTTCAGCAGCCTCGGCCTGCTCGGAGACCAAAGCCGCCGGAGCCGCGATCGTCGCGATGGTGAAGTCGCGGTCTTCGATCGCGCTCGCCACGCCCTTGGGCAGGGTCACGGCCGAGATGTGCAGCGATTCGCCCAGGTCCAGACCCTTCACCGAAACGGTGATCTCGCTGGGGATCTCGGCCGCGTCGCACACGACCTCGAGCTCGTGACGGACGACGTTCAGCACGCCGCCCTTCTTGAGGCCCGGCGACGCGTCTTCGTCGGCGAACACGACCGGCACCGACACGGTGACGGTGGCATGTTCGGAGATGCGCAGGAAATCGACATGAACCGGGCGTTCGGTGACCACGTCGAGCGACACGTCCTTCGGAAGCGTACGGATCGCCTTGCCGCCCAGACCTTCGATCATCACGACCGAGTTCATGAAGTGGCCGGTGTGCAGCGCCTTGTACAGCGCGCGCTCATCCAGATGGATGCTCGTAGGTTCCTGATTGTTGCCGTAGATCACGGCGGGGACGCGGCCTTCACGACGCAGCGCCCGGGAGGCTCCCTTGCCAACCCGGTCGCGCGTCTCGGCCGACAGCGTAAGCGTGTCGCTCATATGTCGTTCCAATGCGCTAAAGTGTTTCCAATTCCGCCCAGGCCTCCAGGGATGACCCTGACCGGAAGCGCGCGCCTATAGGCGAGGGGAGGGGGAAAGTCCATCCCATTCCTCCCCCAGCTCGCTGGGGGAGGTGGCAGCGCGCAGCGCTGACGGAGGGGCGGCCGCGCAGACGGCCGAAACGGCTCGGCAAAATTCCGCCCTCTGCGGGGCGGCCCCTCCACCACCGCCTGCGGCGGCGGTCCCCCTCCCCTGAGCAAGCTCAGGGGAGGAATGGCTCAATATACCACCCGCTCGACCTTCAGCCCCCGCTCGCCCAGCAGCGCCTGCACGCTGCCCTTGCCCGCCAGATGCCCCGCGCCAACCGCGACGAACACCGTCCCCGGCCGTTCCATCCGCGCCGCGACCCAGTCGGCGAAGCGCGCATTGCGGCGCGTGATCAGCGCCTCTGCCACCTCCGGCGACGCCAGCGCACCGCGGTTCATCTCCGCCCCGACGCTCTCGGCATCGCCCTTGGCCCAGGCGGCGACGAACTTGTCGAGCCGAGCCTTGGTCCCCGGCAGCGCCTTGACCGTCTCCTCCAGCATCGCGCTCTGTGCCGCGCCCGACAGGCCGTCGAACAGCATCAGCTGCCCGCGCGCCGATTCCAGCGCCTTGACCGGCTTGCCCGCGTCCTCCGCCGCCTCGGACAGCGTTGCCTCGACCCCGTCGCCGCTGTCATAGCCCGCCTTCTTCACCGCTAGCTGCGCCAGCGTCAGCGCCGCCAGCCACGGCTCTTGCTTGTCGATCGCGCCGGCCTGCATGCCCAGGTCGCGCGCCGCCGCATCCACCTCCGGCGCGAACGGCGGACCCCCGCGCGTGCCAAGCTGCGCGGTCAGCGCGGCGATCGCCTGCGGGTCGGGCTTGGCGATTTCCAGAACCACCTCGTCGCTCGCGTCGAACGCCTCGCGCACGCCCTCGTCGAACCAGTGCATCCGGGGCTTGAGGACATGGACGGTGCCGAACAGATAGATGGTGGTGTCGCCATCCTTGACCACCCACAAGGCAGGGTCCGCATCCTCGCCGAACAGCGAGCAACCGGAGAGCAACAGGGCGGCGAGGGGGACGATCAGACGCTTCAACATGATCGCCCCTCCAAAGCCGCCCGCGCTCCTCGCGTCAACCGCAGTTGACCGCTCTTCGCCCTTTCGCCAAAGCCCGGCACCATGACCACGCCGCTCAGCTTCCAGGGCATGATCCTCAAGCTCCATGACTATTGGAGCCAGCGGGGCTGCCTGATCCTGCAACCCTACGACATGCGCATGGGCGCGGGGACGTTCCACACCGCGACGACGCTGCGCGCGCTCGGGCCCGAGCCTTGGAATGCCGCGTTCGTTCAGCCGTGCCGCCGCCCGACCGATGGCCGCTATGGCGAGAACCCCAACCGGCTGCAGCATTATTACCAGTATCAGGTGATCCTGAAGCCCAGCCCGCCCGACCTGCAGGAACTCTATCTCGGCAGCCTGACCGCGATCGGCATCGATCCGCTCAAGCACGATATCCGCTTCGTCGAGGATGACTGGGAATCGCCGACGCTCGGCGCCTGGGGCCTGGGCTGGGAAGTGTGGTGCGACGGGATGGAGGTGACGCAGTTCACCTATTTCCAGCAGATGGGCGGCTTCGACTGCAAGCCGGTGGCGGGCGAGCTGACCTACGGCCTCGAACGCCTCGCCATGTATATCCAGAACAAGGACAGCGTGTACGACCTCGCGTTCAACGATGCCGGCGTCACTTATGGCGACGTGTTCCTCGAGAACGAACGCCAGATGTCGAAGTATAATTTCGAAGTCGCCGACACCGACACGCTGTTCGAAGGCTTCCGCAAGGCGATGGCCGAGTGCGAGAATTGCCTGACCAACAATGTCCCCATCGCCGCCTATGAACAGGCAATCGAGGCGAGCCATTTGTTCAACCTGCTCCAGGCGCGCGGCGTCATCTCGGTCGCCGAGCGCCAGGCCTATATCGGCCGCGTCCGCGATCTCGCGAAGGGCAGTTGCGAGGCGTATATCGAACATATGAAGCCCGACTGGAGCGCCAAATTTCCGGAGTGGTCGCTATGACGGACTTCCTCCTCGAACTCCGCTCCGAAGAAATCCCCGCACGGATGCAGGACAAGGCGCGCGAGGATTTGGCGCGCCTGTTTACCGCCGAACTCGACAAGGCCGGCCTGAAGGCCGCGGGCCTCGTCACCTACGCCACCCCGCGCCGCCTGACGCTGATCGCGCGCGATCTGCCCGAGCAGACTGCGGCGGTGAGCGAGGAGCTGAAAGGTCCGCCCGCTGACGCCCCCGACGCGGCGGTCGAGGGCTTCCTGCGCAAGGCCGGCCTGACCCGCGACGCGCTGGAGACGCGCGACGTCAAGGGCCGCGCGACGCTGTTCGCGGTGATCGACAAGCCGGGGCGGGCGACCGCCGACGTGCTGGCCGAAGCCATTCCCGCCACCGTCCGCGCCTTTCCCTGGCCCAAGTCGATGCGCTGGGGCGATGCCTCGCTGTCGACCGAAAGCCTGCGCTGGGTGCGGCCGTTGCAGGGCATCGTCGCGCTGTTGGGCGAGCAGATCGTGGAGTGCGAGGTCGCCGGGGTGAAGTCCGGGGCCGCGACGGTGGGGCATCGCTTCCACCATCCAGGCGTCATCACCATCGGTTCGGCGGCGGACTATGTCGAAAAGCTGCGCGCATGCCATGTCATCGTCGACCAGAATGAGCGCCGCGCGACCATCGCGGTCGGCGCGAAGCTGGCCGCGAACAAGGCCGGGCTTACTTTGGTCGAGGACGAAGGGCTGCTGATCGAGAATGCCGGCCTGACCGAATGGCCGGTGCCGTTACTTGGTCGGTTCGACGAGGCGTTTCTGGATGTGCCCCCCGAGGTGATCCAGCTCACCGCGCGGGTGAACCAGAAATATTTTGTCTGCACAAATGCCGATGGCAAGCTGGCGAATGCCTTCATCTGTACCGCGAACATCGACGCGGCGGACGGCGGCGAACGGATCGTCGCGGGCAACCAGAAGGTGCTTGCGGCGCGGCTCAGCGATGCGCGCTTTTTCTACGAAACCGATCTGAAGACGAAGCTGGAGGAGTTGCATCCCAAGCTCGAAAAGATCGTGTTCCACGAAAAGCTCGGCACCGTCGCGGACAAGGTCGACCGGGTTGCCAAGCTCGCGCGGTGGTTGGTGGAAGAGGGCATCATAAAGCCCTCTCCCCTTCAGGGGAGAGGGTTGGGAGAGGGGCCTGGCGTGGCAGCCCCTGCCGATCCCACCGCCCCTCTCCCGACCTCGCTCCGCTCGGCCACCCTCTCCCCTGAAGGGGAGAGGGCAAGATTGGCCAACCTCGCCGAACGCGCCGCGCGGCTCGCCAAGGCGGACCTCGTCACCGGCATGGTCGGCGAATTTCCCGAGCTACAGGGCCTGATGGGCGGCTACTACGCCGCCGCGCAGGGCGAAGACCCGGCCGTCGCCGCCGCGATCCGCGACCATTACAAGCCGGTCGGGCAGGGGGATGACGTGCCCACCGCGCCGGTCACGGTGGCGGTGTCGCTGGCGGATAAGCTGGATAGCGTGCTGTCACTGTATTCGGTTGTGGGTCCGCCCACGGGCTCCAAGGATCCGTTTGCGCAGCGCAGAAGCGCCCTTGGTGCGCTCGCACTGGCCCAGCAAAACAATGTGCGGTTCAAGCTCGCGAACGCTTTTGACACGTTGTTCGAAACTGCCATCGATCAACAGCTTGAGCGAGCTGCTCGCGCGGATGAGACACGTCTCGAAAACGAAGGCAAAGCGACTTTCTCCGACTTTCGAGCTACCCGTAAAAAGGAGGGCGTGTCGCCGCTTGAAATACTCGCCGATTATCTTGCGCCGAAGGACGGTGAAGACCCTAATAGTGAGAGAATAATTGCTAAGCTTCGTATGTCGGATCAGGCTCGCAAGTCTCTGCAGGTTGCTTTGAACTATGCGCTCGTTGCAGATAAGCAAGATGATATACTCGACTTCTTCGCCGACCGCCTCAAGGTCCAGCAACGCGAAGCCGGCGTCCGCCACGACCTGATCGACGCGGTGTTCGCACTCGGCGGTGAGGATGATCTCGTCCGCCTGCTCGCGCGTGTCCATGCACTGCAGGCGTTCATGGCGACCGAGGATGGGGCAAACCTGCTCGCCGGCTACAAGCGCGCGGCGAATATCCTGAAGAAGGAGGGGTATGTCGCCCCGGCGGAGGCCGGGGTCGGTGCGACAAGCGCGCCGCAAGAGCCTCTGGCGGCCCCGGCCTTCGCCGGGGCGACGCTGTCCTATCCGCCCGAGCCCGCCGAGGCGGCGCTGATCGCTGCGCTCGACGTGGCGGAGCCGAAGGCTGCGGCTGCGGTCGAGGCGGAGGACTTCGAGGGGGCGATGGCTGCGCTCGCGACGTTGCGCGCGCCGATCGACGCGTTCTTTACTGATGTGACGGTTAACGACAGCGATCCCGCCAAACGCGCCGCGCGTCTCGCCCTGCTGGCCCGCATGCGCGACGCGGTCCACCGGGTGGCGGATTTCGGGAAGATCGAGGGGTAGCCAAGCCCCTCGCCCGCTCACCCCGGCAGGCGCCAGGCGAAGCGGGCGACGATCACCGTTGGCGCGGCGCTGCCGTCTGCCAATCGGGCGGCGGGGAGCGATCCGCGTTCGCGCATTAGCGTGCAGGCGCGGGTGTCGAGATCGGAATTTCCTGCCGACGCGACGATCTTGCAATCGGTGATTCGCCCGGTGCGGTCGAGGTTCAGGCGGAACAGCGTGTCGCCCTCCGCCCCCTCGCGCAACGCGGCCATGGGGTAATCCGACACGCTGGCGTCCTTTTCGGGCGTGACGATCGCCGGGCGCCAGCTGATCTTTGCCTCGACCGCCGGGTCGGCACCCCAGCTGCGCAACAGATCGTCCTGACAGGTCGATGCCGCCGCCATTGCCTTGCCCATCCCCAGCCCAGCCATCGCGATGCGCTTGCCGCCGCGGCTGAAGCCGATGTCGCGGGCGATGGCCATCGCCTTCACCTGTTGCGGCGTCACATCGAAGCGGATCAGACGGCGGCCGTCGCTGGTCGTTCCGCTCTGATAGGATGATGCGACATCGGGGACGGTGTTCATGCTGACCGTGACCATGCCGGACACCGCGCTTCCGTCCTCGGGCATGATCAGCATGGCTTCGGCGAAAGGGGCATTGGGGATGAGGCGCAGGCCAAAGGTCACCTTGCCCTGTTCCGCGCGATAATCGCGAAAGACGAGGCAGCTATTGTCGGCAAAATCGACCACCCAGCCGCCAGCGGGCGGCAGGGGCGTCGGCATCTGGACCGTCGCGGCCGAAAGAAGCAAGCCAGTCAGCATGTTGCGCTCCCCCAAAGGCGGGACGCGTTGGCCCCGCAAGCACCGACCATATGACCAGTTTTGTGCGTGTGAAGCAAATCTGTCACGTGACAACGGGGGACAAGCCCTTTCCCCGTCTTCGCACCTGCGGTAGGCCGCGCCCAAGTCACGGAAGGGGTTCGAATGACTCGTTATGTGTACCGCTTTGGCGGGGATGTTTCCGACGGCGGCCAGGGCGACAAGAATCTGCTCGGCGGCAAGGGCGCGAACCTCGACGGGATGGCGTCGATCGGCCTTCCGGTGCCCCCCGGCTTCACCATCGCGACCCCGGTCTGCGCGCTCTATTACGAGAATGGCGAGAGCTTTCCCGACAGCCTGAAGGCCGAGGTCGCGACCGGCGTCGCGCATATCGAAAGCGTGACGGGCAAGATGTTCGGCGATGCGGCGGACCCGCTGCTCGTCTCGGTCCGCTCGGGCGCGCGCGTGTCGATGCCGGGGATGATGGATACGGTCCTCAACCTCGGCCTCAACGACGCCACCGTGGTCGGGCTGGCCGACACCAGCGGCGACGCGCGCTTCGCGTGGGACAGCTATCGCCGCTTCATCCAGATGTATTCCGACGTCGTGCTCGAACTCGACCATGGCCGGTTCGAAGAGGCGCTGGAGATTGCCAAGGAAGATCGCGGCTACAGCCTCGATACCGAAATGACCGCCGACGACTGGCGCAAGCTGGTCGAGGAGTACAAGGCGATCGTGGTCGAGCTGTGGGGCAAGCCGTTCCCGCAGGATGTGCACGACCAGCTCTGGGGCGCGATCGGCGCGGTGTTCGGATCGTGGCAGTCGGAGCGCGCGAAGGTCTATCGCCGCCTCAACGACATTCCCGGCGACTGGGGCACGGCGGTCAATGTTCAGGCGATGGTGTTCGGCAATATGGGCGACACCTCGGCCACCGGCGTTGCCTTCACCCGCGATCCCGCGACCGGCGAGAATGCCTATTATGGTGAGTTCCTGATCAACGCGCAGGGTGAGGACGTGGTGGCGGGCATCCGCACGCCGCAATATCTGACGCGGGCCGCGCGCGAAAAGGCAGGGGCCAAGCCGCTTTCGATGGAAGAGGCGATGCCCGAGGCCTATGCCGAGCTGGCGCGCGTGTTCGACCAGCTTGAGCGCCATTATCGCGACATGCAGGACATCGAGTTCACGGTCGAGCGCGGCAAGCTCTGGATGCTCCAGACCCGCTCGGGCAAGCGCACGGCCAAGGCCGCGCTCAAGATCGCGGTGGACATGGCCAATGAAGGGCTGATCACGCGTGAGGAGGCGATCCTGCGCGTCGATCCCTCGGCGCTCGACCAGCTGCTTCACCCGACGCTCGACCCCAATGCGCCGCGCGACGTGCTGACCAAGGGGCTGCCGGCCTCGCCCGGTGCGGCATCGGGCATCACCGTGTTCGACAGCGACACGGCCGAGAAGCGCGCTGCGGCGGGTGAGGCGGTGATCCTGGTCCGCGTCGAGACCAGCCCCGAAGACATTCACGGCATGCACGCCGCGAAGGGCATCCTGACCGCGCGCGGCGGCATGACCAGCCACGCGGCGGTAGTTGCGCGCGGCATGGGTCGCCCCTGCGTCTCGGGCGCGGGCACGCTGTCGATCAAGGCGTCGGAAGGCGTGATGCGCATCGGCACGCGCGAAGTGCGCGAGGGCGAGGTGCTGACGATCGACGGCTCGACCGGCGAGGTGATGCTCGGCGCCGTCCCGACGATCCAGCCCGAGCTGGCGGGGGATTTCGGCACGCTGATGGTGTGGGCGGATGAGGTGCGTCGCCTGAAGGTGCGCACCAACGCCGAAACCCCGCTCGACTGCCGCACCGCGCGCGAGTTCGGAGCGGAGGGGATCGGGCTGTGCCGCACCGAGCATATGTTCTTCGATGCCGCGCGGATCACCGCCGTGCGCCAGATGATCCTGGCGAGCGACGAGGCCGGCCGCCGCGCCGCGCTCGAGAAATTGCTGCCCGAACAGCGCAGCGACTTTATCGAGATTTTCGAGGTGATGGTCGGGCTGCCCTGCACCATCCGCCTGCTCGATCCGCCGCTGCACGAATTCCTGCCGCATGAGGAAAGCGAGTTCGAGGAGGTGGCCAAGGCCGCCGGGCTCGACGTCGAAACGCTGCGCCGCCGCGCTGCCGAGCTGCACGAGTTCAACCCGATGCTCGGCCATCGCGGCTGTCGCCTCGGCGTGACCTATCCCGAAATCTACGAGATGCAGGCACGCGCGATCTTCGAGGCGGCATGTGTCGTGGCGGAGAAGTCGGGCGCAGCGCCGGTGCCGGAAGTGATGATCCCGCTGGTCGGCACCAAGCGCGAGCTGGAGCTGATGAAGACTGTGGTCGACCGCGCCGCGCAGGCGGTGTTCGCCGAACGGGGGCGGACGATCGAGTATCTCGTCGGCACGATGATCGAACTGCCCCGCGCCGCCTTGCGTGCCGGCGAGATTGCCGAGGCAGGGGCGTTCTTCAGCTTCGGCACCAATGACCTTACGCAGACCACGCTGGGCGTCAGCCGCGACGATGCCGGGCGGTTCCTGACGACCTATGTCGAAAAGGGGATCTACGCACGCGATCCGTTCGTCAGCCTGGATGTCGAGGGCGTGGGAGAGCTGATCAGCATCGCCGCCGAACGCGGCCGCGCGACCCGGCCGGACATCAAGCTGGGCATCTGTGGCGAGCATGGCGGCGACCCGGCGTCGATCGCCTTCTGCGAGCAGACCGGCCTCGATTATGTCTCCGCCTCGCCCTATCGCGTGCCGATTGCGCGGCTGGCGGCGGCGCAGGCGGCGTTGCGGGCGCGGTGAGTGCAATGGCGCTGGCCGCGATCCTGATCGAGGCCGTCGCTGCCGCGCAGATGACACCCGTCGAGCGCCTGAATGCGGAACTGTTGGCCGCGCGCACTGCGACGAGCGTATTGGAGACCCGCTGTGCGGCGCTCGGCCTGGCCGATCCGCCGCGCGTACGGGCCGAGGTGCAGCGCGGGCGCGTCGTCGCCAGCGCCTCGCCCGTGCGCACGCGGCTCAAGGTCGGAAAAGGCGAGATGCTGGGCTATCGCCGTGTGCGGCTGATGTGCGGGACGCATGTCCTGTCCGAAGCGGTCAACTGGTATGTCGCCGGTCGGCTGACGCCGGAGATGAACGCCGCGCTCGATGGCAGCGATGTGCCGTTCGGGCGGGTGATCCTGCCCCTGTCGCCGCGCCGTGAAACCTACGCGACGTGGAAGGTCCGTCCCGGCCGGGTTCCGCCGGGCGGCGTGGTGTTGCGCCACCGTGCGATCGTCCTCGACGGCGAGGGGCGCCCCCTCGCCGCCGTGGTCGAGCATTACCAGCAGGTGTTGCTCGGCGGGAGTTGACCCGCAGTTCAGGCCTGGGGCGCGGTGTCCGCCCGGACATGCGGCGGCAGCCAGTCATTGCTCGGCTGCGCTTCGCTCACGCTTCCTGCTGGCTCGCCTTGATCATGCGTTCCCGGCGCAGCTGAATCCGCTCCGCCCGCAACTGCCGGCGCTGGGCTCTCTGCCGCTGGAAAGGTGGCCACGGGGGAAGCCGGGGCGACCTCCTCCTGCACGGGGGCAGGCGCTGGGGTGGGATCGACGGGCTGTGCCTCGACCGTGCCCATCGGCAACGGGGGCGGGGGCGGGCCTTCGGGGATCCAGCTGGTTTCGGGCTGGGCCGCAGGGGCAGGTTCAGGCGCTGGTTCGGGGGCAGGTGCGGGCGCGGGGGCAGGCTTTGCCTCTGCCGCTTCCTGCACGCGTTCGATCAGCGTCGGTGCGGCGGCTGCTGCGGCGGCGGTGGCGGCAACCGGTGCAGCCGAGGGTGCCGGCCGCGAGTCGCGCAATTCGCGCTCAAGGTCGCGGATCCGGATCTGCGCGTTCCACAATTCGGCTTCGTCGCGGTCGCGCGCGCTGGCGTAGTTGAGCTCGGCTTCCTCGAGCTGGCGTTTCCATTTCTTGCCGCCCGAACTGCTGGCCAAACCAAAGAGCCAGCCGGCGATCAGCGTGAAGCCGAGCGCCGCCCATTCCGTGGGCGTGGTGAACAACATGGTCGCGTCTCCCCATTTCGCGTTCGAAACAGGTTAACCAAAGCGGAAGCCGAGCGCCACCCGCGGAATCACGGGGGCGGGACGTGTTATCCGGTCATCAACGCGTCGTTGATCGAGCAGGCCGCCGGGCCGAGAATCACGACGAACAGTACCGGCAGGATGAACAGGATCAGCGGCACGGTCATGATCGCGGGCAGGCGCGCGGCCTTTTCCTCGGCGCGCATCATGCGTTCGTTGCGGAATTCGGCGGAGAGCACGCGCAGCGCCGAGGCGAGCGGGGTGCCGTATTTCTCGGTCTGGATCATCGTGGTGACGACCCCGCGCACCGAGTCGAGGTCGATGCGGGTGGCCAGATTTTCAAACGCCTGGCGGCGATCGGTAAGGAAGCCGAGCTCGATCGCGGTGAGCGAGAATTCCTCGCCCAGTTCGGGATAGGCCTTGCCCAATTCCTTGGCGACGCGACCGAATGCGGCGTCGACTGTGAGTCCCGCTTCGGCACAGATCACGAGCAGGTCGAGCGCGTCGGGAATCCCCTTGCGAATCGCGCTGGACCGCTTCTGGATCTTGTTCTTGAGGTAGATGTCCGGCGCCTTGTAGCTCAGGATCGCGCTGCCCGCGACGAGGCCATAGGCCTTGAGCGGGGTCCAGTCGGCGAACATCTCTGTGCCATAGACCAGGAACGCCATCGTCCCGCCGATCACGATCGGCAACACCAGCCGGCCGAAGATGACCGCGACGGCGTAATCTTTCGACCGAATGCCGGCCTGCATCAGCTTGATCTGCGCGGTCTTGACCTGCGAGTCCTGCAGCACCTTGAGCGAGGACAGGAAGTCGCGGATGCGATCGGTCGTCGCGTTCTTCTGAACCAGCTTCGCGCGGCGCTTGCTGGTCGATGCGGTAATGCCGGCCTTCAACTGTTCGCGACGTTCGTTGAGCGCCTTGACGCGCTTCGCCATCGGGTCGCGCACCGATACGGCGGCATAGATGGCGAGCAGCACGCTGAACGCGGCGATCCCGGCCAGGATCGTCGCGACGTAGAACACGTCGACGCCGAGCAGGGTGGGTGCGGTGGGGGTGGTCATCATCGTATCAGATCTCGAAATTGATCATCTTGGCCATGATGAAGGCCCCGATGCCCATCCAGATGATCCCGCCGCCACCCGCGATCATCAGCCGCTGGTCGATGAAGAAACCCTGCATATAGGTGTCGTTGATCGTCCAGATCATGCCGAACACGATGAAGGGCAGGGCGCCGATGATATAGGCCGACGCCTTGGATTCCGACGACATCGCCTTGATCTTCAGCTTCATCTGACTGCGTTTGCGCAGCACCTCGGCAAGGTTGGCGAGCGTTTCCGCAAGGTTGCCGCCGGTCTCGCGCTGGATCGCGATGGTGATGCAGAAAAACTGGAATTCGGGCGTGCCGAGCCGGTCGGCGGTTTCCTGAAGCGCCTGATCGAGCGTGCGCCCGATTTTCATCTTGTCGCTGATTGAGCGGAACTCTTCGCCGACCGGGCCTTCCACTTCGGACCCGACCACGCCCATTGTTTCAGTGATCGGGAGGCCCGAGCGCAGACCGCGCACGAGCAGTTCGATCGCATCGGGAAACTTGGCCGTGAACTTGCCGACGCGGCGCGAGATCAGGAAGCCGACGGCCATGTGCGGCAGGCCGGCGCCGACGACCACGCCGACCAGCAAGGCGAGCAGTGCCGGAAGCCCCTGGACCATCAGCGCCGCCGCGATCACGACGACGATGCCGAGCGATGCCATGCCATATTGGCCGACGGTCCAGCTCTTGCCGGTCATTGCCAACCGCTTGCCGAGCTCGGCCGGGTTGGGCAGGAACCGCGCCGCCGCATTGTCCATGCGACTGTTGCGGGTGGTGGAGATGCGGCGCAGCTGCGCCTCGACGGCGCCAGCGCCGACCACGCCGGCATGGCGGTCGCGCAGCGACGTCAGGCGCCGCGCGCTCGCATTTTTGGCCGACGGCCCCGAAAAGGCGAGGATGAGCAGCACGAGCACCATGAAGGTGCCGCCCGCCAGCATCATCATCGGGAGCAATTCCACCCTTTACGCCTCCGGAACGGGGTGTCGGCCGGGGCCGACGCCGGTTATGCCTTCGCCTTCTTGGCGAGCTTGATCGAACTGGTGAGCTTGCCGAGCAGCGAGCCGCCCTTGACCTTCGCCTTGTCGGTGCGGACTTCCTCACCCGCATCGGTGATCGCAATCACGCGGCTGGCGATGTCGGCGAGCGGGGCGAGCGCCTTGACGTTCTTGCCCGCCTCGGCGAGCGGCTTGCCGAGCTTGGCGGCCTGCACTGCGGTCTTGGTGTCGAGCGGGATCACATAATCGATCTTGCGCTCGATCGAGCCTTCGAAGTCCTTGCGGCTGATTTCGAGCGCACCGGTCGGGACCCGGTTGGCAACGATGATCAGCTGCGTATGCGGTGCGTTCGACTTGAACCAGCTGATGATGCGGATCGCATCGCGCGCGGCGGCCAGCGTCAGCTCGGTCACCAGCACCGCCACCTGGACGTCGGAGATGAGGTGCGGGTAATTGACCAGCATCGACCGCGGCAGATCGACCACGGTGCATTCGAACGCGCTGCGAATCTCTTCCTGCAACTGGAAGAAGGCCGCGCCGTCGGTCATCACCGGCGAGTTGATCGGGGCTTCGGCCGACAGGACCGACAGCTTGTCCGACGCCTTGACCATCGCGCGTTCGATGAACAGCCCGTCGATGCGGCTGGGATTTTCGATTGCGTCGGTCAGCCCGCGTCCGGGTTCGAGGTCGAGCGTCAGCGCGCCGGTCCCGAAATGGACGTCGAGGTCGAGCAAAGCGGTCGACCGCCCGCTCTTCTCGCTCATCAGCCAGGCGAGCGAGGTCGCCAGCGTCGATGCACCGACCCCGCCGCGCGTGCCGATCACCGCGACCGCGCAATGCGGACGGTCCGATCCGGCCTCGACATGCTTGGGCGCGTTCAGCATCGCCTGCGCGTGCACGAACGCTTCGCGCATGACGTCGGGATTGAGCGGCTTGAGCAGATAATCCTGGATGCCTGACGCGACCAGATCGCGGTATAGGCGCACGTCATTGACTTGGCCGGATGCGATCACGACCGTGCCCGGCTCGCACACTTCGGCGAGCGCGTTGATGTCGTTGAGGGGGTCACCGCTTTCCGACAGATCGACGAACAGGATGTTGGGGCTGGCCGAGACCGAGAGGGTCTGGACCGCGTTGCGCAGACCGCCCTTGTTGACCTTGTCGGGGTTCCAGCCCTGTTCGATCGCGATCGGGCGAATCGCCTCGGCGGTCGTCTCGTCGCACACGAACGCGACGAAGGGTTCGCGATGCGCGGCGCGCTGGGGGTTAAAGGGCGCGTTCACTGGCCGCCTCCGCCGGTACCTTCGGATTTGACGGCAGTACCGCCAGCGCCGCTCGGGGCCGCCTCGCGCAGCGCCTTGATCGATTTGGTGATCTGCGCCGGGTCGGCGGTGGGGGAGCCAGGCTCGCCGCGCACCAGATCCTCGGGACGTGCCACCATCGCGGCGAGGTTGCCGTTGATCGCGCAGCCATAGCCCGAGCTGGTTTTGCCCGCAAAATTGCCTTCGCCGGTGTCACGGCGGTCGGGGCAACCGGGGACGCTGGCCTTCATGCGGCTGACGATCACACGGACCATGCCCGGCTGAACTGCGCCAGTGGTGACCGGGGCGGGGCCGGAGAGCAGCACGCCATAGCGTGCGGCCTCGACCGCTACCTGCCGCGCGGCACCGGTTCCTGCGGGATCGTCGACATAGAGGCGGTCGCCATAGCCGAGCCGCAGCGAAGCGAGCCAGCCGGCGACCCGCGCCTGCTCGCCCGACGCCAGATAGCTGCCGTCGGTGGCCGCATCGAACACATAATCAGTGCGGGAGACGACCGGCTGGTTGGCCGATTCGAGACCCGGTGCGCTGCCTACGCCGCATGCGGACAACAGGCTGGCGGCAGCGGTCAGAAAGAGGATCGTGTTACGCTTCGACATGGTCGTTCCTCGCCGCGATCAGTTGAAACCGAAGCCCGGTGCGGGGGCCGCACCACGCTTGCGCTTATCCTTGGTGTCGCCCTTGGGCGCAGGCTGCTGCGCCGGGGTGGCGATCGGCTGCACCGGCTCGGGCTGCGGCTGTGGGCCGGGCTGGGCAGGCGTCGTCGCGCCCAGCGCGGGCTCGGCACCGACCGGCGGGGCCATTTGCGGGGTCGGGCGCTTGCCGTCCTTGTTCGATCCGCCAAGGCGACCGAGCAGCACGCGCTCGGCATCGTTGGGCGCCTTATAGCCGTCGGTGGGCAGCGCGATCTGATTCCCGTCGACCGGCTTCACCAGATAGGGGGTGATGACGATGACCAGTTCGGTCTCGTTGCGCTTGAACCCGTTCGAGCGGAACAGCGCGCCGAGCACCGGCAGATTGCCCAGACCCGGGGTCTGGTCGATCAGATTGTCGTGCGAATTCTGCATCAAGCCCGCGATCATCAGGCTCTGGCCGGAACCGAGCTCGACCGTCGTTTCCGCCCGGCGGGTGGTGAGCGCCGGAATCTGCACCCCGCCGATCGTCACCGAGCCTGCCGCCGAGAGCTGCGACACTTCGGGACGCACGCGCAGCGAGATGCGGCCATCGGCCAGCACCGTCGGGGTATAGGCGAGGCTGACGCCATATTGCTTGTACTCGACCGATACCGCGCCGAGACCCTGGCTCACGGGAATCGGAATCTCGCCACCGGCCAGGAACGATCCGGTCTCGCCCGACAGCGCGGTCAGGTTTGGATTGGCGAGCGTTGAGACCTGGCCATTGGTTTCGCCCAGATCGAGCGCGCCCAGAATGTCGAGGCCGAACAGCGTGCCGAGGCCGCCGATGGTGGTGCGCCCCGACCCGGGCGTGATCGCCGTGCCCGGCTTCTGGGTGATCGCGCCGGTGATCGGATCGATGGTGTAGCCGGTGACGGTGCCGCCCACGCCGAGTGGGAGATTCGGGTCGGTGGTCCAGGTCGTCGCGGGCTGACGCCCGCTGCCGATGCCAAACTTGAACCCGCCCGACCCGTCGAGCGTGGTGAAGTTGCTGCCGATATTCTTGGCGAAGCTGCGGCTGACTTCCGAAATGCGGACCTGCAGATTGACCTGCAGCGGGGTCGCGGTCTTGAGGCGCGAGAGGATCTTGGTCTCGTCGCCGACAAACGCCTGCGCCAGCCGTTCGGCTTCGGCGGCATCCTGCGGCGCGGCGACGGTGCCGGTGAGCAGCACGAAGCCGTTCATCGTCGTCGCGGTGATGTTCGAATCGGGCATCGCCGTTTCGAGCATGCCCTGAACGCTGTCGAAATTATTGCCGACGCGGACGGTCGATGAGTAGATCACCTTGCCCGACTTGGTGGTGGCGTAGACGGTCGTCTCACCGGCCTTTTTGCCGAACACCCAGAGCTGGGTGGGCGAGCGGACCTGGACGTCGGCGATCTCACTGTTCGCGACGAAGATGTCGGACATCGGCGCGCTGAGCGTCACCAGACGCCCGCGACCGGTGGCGATCTGCACCATCTCGCGCGGCGCGGCATGGACGGTCTGTGCCAGCACCGGTGCCGGCAGCGTCGCGGCCGGCATCGCCAGCACGGCGACCGCAGCGAGCGCTCCGCCCAGCTTGTTCCCCCTCACACGCATCTCAATTCTTCCCCCCAACCGGGACGACCGTGACCGAATTGCCCCGTGAAATCTTGACCACCGGTCCCTGACCGGCTGCTGCCCCACCCGGATAGGCGCCGCCTGCTGCGGGCGCGGGTGCGCCGGGCAGCGCATCGTCATCGCGCGCCTTGCCGGGCACCGTGCTGCGCTGGAAGCGCGATACATCGGCACCGGTCGAGAAAGTCGATCCACCCTCCGCCGGGCGCGATGCGAGCCGCGCGATCATTGCCTTTTCCGCCTTGGGATCATTCCCTTCGGGCATCGTGACCTCGCCCGAGGCGATCGCCTGCTCCAGCTCGCTGCTGTTGTCGGCGATCGAGCGCAGCGACAGCGACAACGTGCCCAGCGTTTGCGCGACCGCGATCTTTTCGGCGATGCGTGGCGTCGCCTCGACCGTCACAGTCGAATAGGTGGCGACGACGGTCTTACCCTGATCGTCCTGCTGCTTGTCGGTGCGCTGGTCGGTGGCGAGCACGCGCAGGTTGCGCAGCACCGTTTCCGATGCCTTGAGCGGCGGGCCATCGCCGCCACCCGCGACCGTCTGGGTCAGGATCAGGTCGACCCGGTCGCCCGGGAAAATGAAGCCGGCAACGGCTGCCTGTGCCGACACCGGCACGGTCACCGCGCGCATGCCCGGCGCGAGTGCAGCGGCGAGGAAGCCACGGTCGCCCGGCTTGACCACCGCGCCCTGCGTCAGCGGCTGACCGGCGGGAATCGCGAAGCGGACGACGGTGCCCTGAAGCTTGCCGAGGTCGGTGTCTTCCTTCTTGAAATAGGCGCCCTCGACCAGATCCTTGGGCCAGGCGACGAACTTGATCGAATCGGGGCCGAGGATCGTGCCGACCGGCAGCGCTTTGGTCGCGACCAGCACTTCGACCGCATCGACCGGCGCGGGCTGGCCTGGAACGGGTGCGGCGCCGGCGACCGGCGCGGGCGATCCCGTCATCAGGCTGCGCGCCATGAACGCGGTGATCGCAGCGACGATCAGCGCGCCGACCAGCAGAATGATCTTCCGTCCATCCATGACGTCTCAGGCCTTTTCAATGTCCGACCGGGTTGAACCGGCGTTAAGCATCACGCGAAGGGGTTAAAAATCGGTTCGCGAAGTGTGAGCAAAGCGGCGATGGCGATGGCGATCCCGTATGGAATCTCAGGCTGTTCGCTGCGGCGGCGGATCCATTTGTCGATCAGCATGACCAGGGTGAGCGCACCGCCGACCAGCGACATGATGACGATCAGGCTGATCAGCTTGTCGAATGGGAACCACAGGGCGAGCGCCGCGATCATCTTGACGTCGCCGCCACCCATCATGCCGAACTGGAATGCGGCGGCGAACAGCGCGAACACCCCCAGCGCGACGCCGAGCTGAATCGCCATGTCGGGCCAGGGGCTTAGCCCCATTGCGACCCACCACGGCAGCGCCAGCAGCGCGATCGCAGCGTTCTTCCAGTTCGAAATTTCACGGATGCGCGCATCCTCGATCCCGGCCGAAACCAGGATCAGGACCAGCAGGCCCAGCAGAATTACAGGCGCAAATTCCCCCATCTGAATCGAAGTTCTAGACGGGAGGGCTTTCCAAACCGTAACCAGCGCGCATGACCGTTTCCCCGATCGATCGCCGCGCAATCCCCGCCGGCGCCAGCGTCACCAACTGGACTGCCCCTGACGGATGGGTGCTACGCTGTTTCGCCTGGCCCGCCAGCGGCACGCCGCGCGGGTCGATCCTGTTCCAGGGCGGGCGCGGCGACGTGTTCGAGAAATATCTGGAAAGCTTCGCGCATTGGCAGGAGCGCGGCTGGACGATCACCTCGTTCGACTGGCGCGGGCAGGGCGGGTCGGGGCGGCTGACCGATGCCGGCAATTGCGGGCATATCGATGATTTCGCGCACTATATCGCCGATTTCCGCGACTTTGTTAGCGAATGGATGGCCGCAACGCCGCCGCCGCACATCATCATGGGCCATTCGATGGGCGGGCATCTCGTCCTGCGCGGGCTGGTCGAGGGGGTGGCGCGGCCCGATGCCGCCGTGCTGATCGCGCCGATGCTGGGGCTGAAGGGACCATTCGGTGCGGCGCTGGGCGAGCGGTTGGCGCGCTTTCTGGGCGGCGTCGGCAATTCCGCGCGCCCGGCGTGGAAGTCGAACGAGCGGCCCTACACCACCACCACGCGCGAATCGCTGCTGACTCACGACACCGATCGCTATCAGGACGAGATTTTCTGGCAGCAGGCCAATCCCGGCAACGTCACCGGCCCGCCCAGCTGGAAATGGGTGATCGAGGCATTCCGTTCGACGCGCGAGCTGCGCACCAATCCTGCGCTCAAGCGGATGGACGTGCCGGTGCTGGCCCTGATCGCCGAGCATGACGACCTGGTCGATGCCAAGGCCGCGCTGGCCCAGGTCGGCAAGCTGCCCGACGCGCGGGTGGTGCGTTTTGGCAAGGAAAGCGCGCATGAGATCCTGCGTGAAGCGGACAAGGTGCGCAATCGTGCGATCGGCGAGATCGACCTGTTTCTGGAAGCACGGGCGCGGCGCGGATGAAGCGTTATGATGTCGCGGTAATCGGCGCCGGGATCGCCGGGGCAGGCTTGGCTGCCGAGATCGCACCGCACGCCAGCGTCCTGATCCTCGAGGCGGAGGCGCAGCCGGGCTACCACGCGACCGGGCGCTCGGCGGCGTTCTGGTCGGAAACCTATGGCGGGCCGAACATCCAGCCGCTGGTGACCGCGTCGGGCGATTTTCTGCACCACCCGCCCGAGCGGATGGGCGGCCAGAGCTTCCTGTCGCCGCGCGGCGAATTGTTCATTGCGCGGCGTGCGGATCGCCATGTGCTCGACGGCTTCGTCGCCGAATTTGCCGAGGCGGGGGTGGTGCTCGACGATGTCGACCCGGCGCACTATTGCCCGGGCATCCTGCCCGAATGGACCGAGGCGCTGTATGATGTCAGCTGTTGCGACATCGACGTTGCCGCGCTGCACGGCGCCTATCTGGCGGCGGCGCGGCGCGACGGGGCGGTGCTGGTGTGCGACGCTGCCGTCACCGGGCTGTCGCGTGACGGTCATTGGCAGATCGAGACGCGCGCCGGGACGTTCGCGGCCGACGTCATCGTCAACGCCGCCGGGGCCTGGGCCGAGCCGGTCGGGCTGATGGCCGGTGCGCCGCCGACCGGGATCGCGCCGCTGCGTCGCACGATGGTGCAGCTGCGCGTCGATCCGCCCGCGCCGATGAGCCTGCCGCTGGTGCGCGACGCGCATGAGCGGTTTTACTTCAAGCCCGAATCCGGCGGGCGCATCTGGCTGTCGCCGCACGACGAGATCCCGACCGCCCCGTGCGACGCCGCACCGGAGGAGATCGATGTCGCGATCGCGATCGACAAGCTCGCCAGCGCGGTCGACTGGCGCGTCGAAGCGCTAGAGCGGCGCTGGGCGGGGCTGCGCACCTTCGCGCCCGACCGCAAGCCCGTCTATGGCTTCGACCCCGCCGTGCCGGGGCTGTTCTGGTGCGCGGGGCAGGGCGGTTTCGGCATCCAGACCGCGCCCGCCGCGTCGAAGCTGGCGGCGGCGATGCTGCTGCGCACCGCGCCTGACCCGATGGTCGCGCATCTCGACCCCGAACGCTATTCGATCCACCGGTTTCGTGGCTGAATCGCTGGACGGACGGCGCGGCTTTGCTATCGTTCGGACTTCGCAACGAAGGAGCGCATCATGGCCCACAAGTTCGTGATCGAGCAGAACAAGGCAGGCGAATATGTCGCCAAGTTCAAGTACAACAGCGAAGTGATGTTCTGGACCGAGGGCTATTCGAGCAAGGCCGGGGCGCAGAATGCGATCGATTCGATCAAGAAGAACGGCCCCGACGCGCCGGTCGAAGAGGGGTGAGGCGAGGCGGCGCGTTGCGTTTGCGGCGCGTCGTGTTGCGTGTGTTCATTTGGGCTCCGTCTGCTGTGGCGCGCGGACGTCTATAACCAAATAGGTTCGTGTAGGAAAGCGGGCAGCGGTTTCTGGCTGTTTTTCGCGGGTTTTCGCGTGGGCGGCGCGTTGGCGCGAAGCGTGGAACGGGCGAGTACAGGCTCGTGCGGAGCGTGCTGCCAAAAACGTAATGCGACGATGTCGACGATCTTCGCGTCATGGAGCAGCGGGCGGGTGTCGCTTTCGCGGAGGAAAATGTCGAACGCGTGCAACGGTGGGGACGTGCCGATCGGACAATTTTGGTGGTGAAGTGGATTTCGGCGCGAGGCCGGAATGATAGTGGAAGTTGGGTGGCGGCTGACTACGCCATAGACGACATTCAGCCAGCGTCGGCATCGAAGGGATTGCTGAGATTTTGCACCAATGTTTCGGCCCGCACGGACGAGCTACCCATGCGCTCTATGAATTTGGCGGCCAGCCACTCCTCATTGCTGCCGCCTTCCTCCGCTTGAATTACCAACCTTGCAAAGTCCTCAGCTGTGACGACGCCCTGTGAGGGTAGCAAGTCCGTGACGTGAGTCGCAGGCCCGCCGCAGCAGCCGCCCTTCACGCATATATCCCACAGCAAGAGGTCGAAAGCATTGGGCTGGACGATTTCAACGTCCCGCACTTCGCTGTCGCACCAGAACCGGATTGTGCAATGTCCAATATCGGCGAAGGTGCGATCAACCGCGCCGGGGCCAAATGAGTATCGGATGCCAATTCGAGCAAGGGGCGGCAGTGCGTATTGCACCTCGCCCGGTTCCAAGATGAATGTGACCGGTTCTTCGACGCGATTTTCAAATACAGATATCGGCATGCCGTTCGGATATCACACGGATGACGCCAAGCGGAGCGGGTAATGACCGCTTCCCACCCAGTTACAGACGCTTCTGTCTTTTTACTCCGTCATCCTGAAATTGTTTCAGGATCCACGTCCTCGCAAGCGGCGGAGCAGCGTGTGGAAGGGTGGATGCTGAAACAAGTTCAGCATGACGGGGTGGGGGCGGTGGCTACCACCCCAAACCCCGCCCTCCGCCCTAACTCCGCAGCGCCGCGTCGCTCGCCAGCTGGTCGGCGCGTTCGTTGTCGGGGTGGCCGGCGTGGCCCTTGACCCATTGCCATTCGATGCGGTGCGGCTTGGCGGCGTCGAGGAGTTCGATCCAGAGGTCGCTGTTCTTGACCGGTTTTTTGTCTGCGGTGCGCCAGCCGTTGCGCTGCCAGCCTTTGATCCACTTGGTCAGGCCGTCCATGACGTAGCGGCTGTCGGTCGACAGCTTGACGCGGCACGGCTTGTTGAGCGCCTTCAGCCCCTGGATCGCGGCCATCAGCTCCATGCGGTTGTTGGTGGTGTGCGCCTCACCGCCCGATAGCTCCTTCTCGGTCGTTCCGGCGCGCAGCAGCACGCCCCAGCCGCCGCGCCCGGGATTGCCCTTGCACGCGCCATCGGTGGCGATTTCGACGAGGGGGAGTTCGGTGGTCATGCGGGACGGCTCATGCTTTCGTAGTGACGGAGGCGGCGGACATAGGCGAGCGGGTCCTTGCGCGTCACCAGCGCGTCCGCCGGGGTGTTGATCCAGTCGAACGCCCGCGACAAAGCGAAGCGGATGCACGCCCCACTGGCGAGTAGCGGGAAGGCGGCGCGTTCGGCCTCGCTCAGCGGGAAGCGCGATGCATAGCCGCGCAGCAGGGCGTCGCCGATCTCTGCGTGATAGGTCGCGCCGGTCGCATCGAAGCTCCACGCGCTGTGCATCACGGCGAGGTCGTAGATGCGGAAATCGGTGCTGGCGAAATAGAAGTCGATCAGGCCGGTGACGGTGTCGCCGAGCATCAGCACATTGTCGGGGAACAGGTCGGCATGGATCGCGCAGCGATCGAAGCCCTCGCGCGGCCACGCCGCCAGCACGCGGTCGAGCGCGGCCCCGAGTTCGGCGTGCAGGCCCGGCGCGATCTGGTCGAGGCTGTCGCCGCAGCGGTCGAATAGCGGGCGCCAGCTGTCGACGCCCATCGAATTGGGGCGGTCCTGCGCGAAATCGGCGACGGCGGCATGCATGTCGGCCATCGCGCGCGCCGCCGCCTCGGCCTGAGCCGGGGTGGGGTGGGAGAGCGACACGCCCGACAGGAACTTGATCAGGCACGCCGGGCGGCCCTCCAGTGTCTGGATCGCCACGCCGTCGCGGTCGCGGATCGCGGGCGGCACCTTCAGCCCCTTGGCGTCGAGATGCGCGAGCAGGTCCATGAAATAGGGCAGGTCGTCCGCATCGACGCGCTTTTCATAGAGGGTGAGGATGAAGCGGCCTTTGGTCGTGTCGACCAGATAGTTGCTGTTCTCCACCCCCTCGGCAATGCCTTTGGCCGACACGAGGTTGCCGACGTCATAGCGGGCGAGGAAGGCGGCGAGCGCCTCTGCCGATACCTGTGTGTAGACTGCCACCATTCCTCCGTTCGCGCTGAGCCTGTCGAAGCGCCGAAGCACGCCCGGTAGGGGAAAGTACCGCCCTTCGACAAGCTCAGGGCCAACGGAGTTAGGTCGTATCGACATTTAATAATCCTCCCCCGCCAGGGGGAGGTGGCGCCGAAGGCGACGGAGGGGGAGGATGGCTGCGTCCTTGCCCCCTCAAACTGCGACCCTTCCTCCCCCTCCGTCACGCTACGCGTGCCACCTCCCCCTGGCGGGGGAGGATAGAGGACAACTGATCGCTGAATGTGGATTCGGGGCTGTGCCCTACGCCGCCTCAAGCCCCTTGGGCAGTTTGAAGGTGATCGTTTCCTGCGCGGTTTCGACCATGCGCTCGGTCACGTCGTAGCGCGTCGCGATGCGGTCGATCACTTCGCGCACCAGCACTTCCGGGGCGGAAGCGCCGGCGGTGATGCCCAGCGTACCGATCCCGGCCAGCCAGTCGAAATCCAGATCGTCGGCGCGCTGGATCAGTTTCGACGTCGTTCCCTCGCGCTCCGCCACTTCGGCGAGGCGCAGCGAGTTGGACGAGTTGGGCGCGCCGATTACCAGCACCAGGTCGCACGATCCGGCGATCGCGCGCACCGCCGCCTGACGGTTCGACGTGGCGTAGCAGATGTCGTCGGCCTTGGGCGCGACGATATCGGGGAAGCGCCGCTGCAGGATCGCCAGGATCGACGCGGTGTCGTCCACCGACAGCGTCGTCTGGGTCAGGAAGGCGAGGTTGCCCGGTTCGGCCGGCGCGACGCTCTCGGCGTCCGCCTCGGTCTCGATCAGCGTCATTGCGCCGTCGGGGACCTGGCCGAAGGTGCCGATCACTTCGGGATGCCCTTCATGGCCGATGAACAGGATGTGGCGGCCGGCCGCGACCAGCCGTTCGGCCTGACGATGCACCTTGGACACCAGCGGGCAGGTGGCGTCGAAATAGGACAGGCCGCGATTCTGCGCGGCGGCGGGGACCGATTTGGGGACGCCATGTGCCGAGAAGACGACATGGACGCCGTCGGGCACCTGATCGAGTTCGTCGACGAAGATCGCGCCCTTCGCCTTCAGCGTATCGACCACATATTTATTGTGGACGATTTCGTGGCGAACATAGACCGGCGCGCCATGCAGTTCGATCGCGCGTTCGACGATCTGGATCGCGCGGTCGACTCCGGCGCAAAAGCCGCGCGGCGCGGCGATGAGGAGTTCGAGGACGGGCTTTTGGGTGTCGGTCATCGCGGCTGCCTTACGCGATCCGGGGCGGCTGTGAAAGGCGCGGGATGGCCGTTGCGGGAAGGCAAAGCGCTGCCTATGGTGCCCGCCGCCGCGCCGGGCCTGCCAGAGATGGTGGGGGCGGGCATGTCTTGTTCGGGAAAGGTGCCCCAGTTGAACGTTCGCAAACTCGCGCTTGCCGCATCGATTCCACTGGCGCTCGCCGCCTGTTCCCGTGAGGGCGACATTGCCGAGGGCGGCATCACTGCGGTCCGCTCCGCCTGCCCGCGCGTCGGCGTGCCGGCCGGGACCGGCGACATCACCCTGTTCAACCCCGCCGACAGCACGGCGGCGAGCGCGATCGACGTGACTGCGACGCTGACCAACGTCACGTCGAACTGCGACGACAGCGGCGAGATGATCCGCAGCGATATCGCGTTCGAGGTGCAGGCCAGCCGCCGCTCGACCGACGGTGCGCGCGAAGTGACGCTGCCCTATTTCGTGACCGTCGTTCAGGGCGGCACGTCGGTCGTGTCGAAGCGCGTGGCGCAGGTGACGCTGCGATTCGAGCCGGGGCAGGCGCGGGCGCAGGCGAGCGGCACGGCGAATGCCTATGTCTCGCGCGCGGCCGCGACGCTGCCGGAGGATATTCGCCGCCAGATTTTGGCGAAGCGCAAGGCGGGCGACGAGACCGCGGCGCTCGATCCGCTGGCGCGCCCCGAAGTGCGGCAGGCCGTGCTGCGCGCGACGTTCGAGGCGCTGGTGGGCTTCCAGCTGACCGATGCGCAGCTGAAGTATAACGCGACGCGGTAATCTATCCGTCGCCCCGGCGAAGGCCGGGGCCGGCCTGTGGCGGAGGCGTCGCGTCGAACAGGACGGCCCCGGCCTGCGCCGGGGCGACGCTTGTGGACAACTTCGCGATTGACTCGGACTGTGCGGCGCAGCATTCCCATGGCGTCGGCATCGGGCAACCGGTGAAGGCACGCGCGGGAGAGTTTGCGGGTCTTGCGGCCCGGAACGCCGAAGGAGCAACCGCCCCGGAATCTCTCAGGCACCAGGGACCGCGCGGGCCACGACACTCTGGAAAGCGCTTGCTCCGTCAGGGGTGAGCCACCGAAGGGGTAAGTCCCGGACACGCGCCGGGATCAAAGCTCTCAGGTTCCCGTGACAGAGGGGGCGACGGATGAATGGCCGCGCGGTGCGGCGTTCCGTCGTCTATTCTGGAGCGCGTTCCGTGACCCACACCCCTGATTCCGTAGCGGGCGAGCCCGATTTCGTCGAAGAACTGATGCTGCTCCCGCTCGATGCGTGGCACCGCGCGCGCGGCGGGCGGATGGTGCCGTTCGCGGGCTATGAGATGCCCGTCCAGTATGAAGGCATCATGGCCGAGCATCTGTGGGTGCGCGAATCGGCCGGGCTGTTCGACGTGTCGCATATGGGGCAGCTTCTGCTGTCGGGCGAAGGGCTCGACGCCGAGCTGGAAAAGCTGATCCCCGCCGATGTCGCGGGCGTCGCGGTGGGGCAGCAGAAATATTCGCTGTTGCTGGCCGAGAATGGCGGGATTCTGGATGATCTGATGTTCAGCCGCTGGCCGGGTGGCATCTACATGGTCGTCAACGGCGCGTGCAAATGGGACGACATCGCCCATCTGCGCGAGCATCTGCCCGACGATATCGAGATCAACCATATGGACGAACATGCGCTGCTGGCGCTGCAGGGTCCGAAGGCGTTCGATGCGCTCAAGCGCCATGTGACGGGCGAATACCCGCTCGACGCGCTGGTGTTCATGAAGGGCGGCAAGTTCGAGATCGCGGGCGTGCCCGCCTATATCAGCCGTTCGGGCTATACCGGCGAGGACGGATTCGAAATATCGATCCCCGCGGATCAGGCGGCCAAGGTCGCCGACCTGCTGTGCGGCGAGCCCGAGGTGAAGCCGATCGGTTTGGGCGCGCGCGATTCGCTGCGGCTGGAGGCGGACCTGCCGCTCTACGGCCATGACCTCGACCCCGAGACGACGCCGATCATGGCGGCGCTGAACTTCGCGGTCGCGAGCAAGCGGCGGCGTGAGGAAGCGAACTTCCCCGGTGCGACACGCATCCTGCACGAGCGCGAGCATGGCCCGATCCAGCGCCGCGTCGGCCTGATCGTCGAGGGGCGTCAGCCGGTGCGCGAGGGCGCGCTGGTGCTGGACGAACAGGGCAACGAAGTCGGCCGCGTCACCAGCGGCGGCTTTGCCCCGACCGTCCAGAAGCCGATCGCGATGGCCTATGTGCCGACCGCGATGGCCGAAATCGGCACGCGCGTGACGCTGAGCCAGCGCGGCAAGATCCATCATGGCGAAGTGGTCGCCATGCCCTTCGTCCCCCACAATTATGTTCGTCAGGGAGCATCGAAATGAGCCGTTACTTCACCGAAGATCACGAATGGATCGAACTCGACGGCGAAATCGCGACCGTCGGCATCACCGACTATGCGCAGAGCCAGCTGGGCGACATCGTGTTCGTCGAGGTGCCTGAAGAGGGCAAGGAAGTGACCAAGGGCGACGACGCCGCCGTGGTCGAGAGCGTCAAGGCGGCGAGCGACGTCTATGCGCCAGTTTCCGGCACGGTGATCGAGGGGAACCCGGCACTGGAGGAGAGCCCTGCGCTGGTGAACGAGGATCCCGAGGGCGATGGCTGGTTCTTCAAGATGACGCTGAGCGACACGAGCGAGCTCGACGGGCTGATGAACGAGAGCGCCTACGCGGATTTCGTGAGAAAGCTCTAATCGCGCGTCGCCCCGGCGGAGGCCGGGGCCGCTCCGTGGCGGAGCATGCGCCCTACCGATAGCGGCCCCGGCCTCCGCCGGGGCGACGGGAATTTCAATGCGCTACCTTCCCCTTACCCCGTCCGACCGGCAGGCGATGCTCGCCGCGGTCAATGCCGCGACGATCGACGATCTGTTCGCCGACGTTCCCGAAAGCGCGCGCCTGTCCGGCCCGGTGCCGGGGCTGCCGATGCATGCCAGCGAGCTGGCGGTCGAGCGGCACATGTCGAAACTGGCGGCGAAAAACCTGTCGGCGGGCAGCGCGCCCTTCTTCCTCGGCTGTGGTGCGTATAAGCATCACGTCCCGGCGAGCGTCGATCACATCATCCAGCGCGGCGAGTTCCTGACCGCCTATACGCCGTACCAGCCCGAAATCGCGCAGGGCACGCTGCAGGTGATGTTCGAGTTCCAGACGCAGGTCGCGCGCCTGCTCGGCACCGATGTCGCCAATGCGTCGATGTATGACGGGTCGACCGCGTGCTGGGAAGCGATCGGCATGGCACGGCGCATCACCAAGCGCGCCAAGGCGATCCTGTCGGGCGGGCTGCATCCGCACTACGTCTCGGTCGCCAACACGATGGCGAAATATACTGGCGACACGCTGGTGACCGCAGTGCCCGAGCTGACCGCCGAGCCGGATACGGCCAAGCTGATCGACCTGATCGACGACGACACCTCGTGCGTCGTGGTGCAATATCCCGACATTCTCGGCCGCATTGCCGACCTGTCCGACCTCGCCGCCGCGTGTCAGGCGAAGAAGGCATTGCTGGTCGCGGTGGTGACCGAGCCGGTGGCGCTGGGCGCGATCAAGTCGCCGGGCGAGATGGGCGCGGACATCGTCGTCGGCGAAGGCCAGTCGATCGGCGTCGGGCTGCAGTTCGGCGGCCCCTATGTCGGCCTGTTCGGCTGCAAGGAAAAGTACGTCCGCCAGATGCCGGGCCGCCTGACCGGTGAGACGGTGGATGCCGAGGGCAAGCGCGGTTTCGTGCTGACGCTCTCGACGCGCGAGCAGCATATCCGGCGCGAGAAGGCGACGTCGAACATCTGCACCTCATCCGTGCTGTGCGCGCTGGCATGGTCGGTGCACATGACCTTGCTGGGCGAAAAGGGGCTGCGGCAGCTGGCGGCGCTCAACCATGCCGGGGCCAGCGCGGCGGCGGACCGGCTGGCGCAGGTGCCGGGGGTCGAGCTGGTGACGCCGACCTTCTTCAACGAATTCACGCTGAAGCTGTCGAAGGAAGCACGCCCGGTCGTGCGTGAACTCGCCGACAAGGGCATTCTCGCCGGCGTATCGCTGGGCCGTCTCTACCCGGGCGAGGGGGCGTTGGAGAACGGCCTCGTCGTCGCGGTCACCGAAACCACCACGGCGGAGGATGTCGAAACCCTTGCCGCCGCACTTGCGGAGGTGCTGGCATGAACATTCCATACTCCGTTCGCCCTGATGACCAAGTCGCCAAAGCCCCCGGCTTTGGCTGGAACGTCCGGGGGACGTTCCACTTGGTCATTGTCGAAGGGCAGTCCTTTTCCTCCGAAGTAGAAGGGCAGGGCTTCGACAAGCTCAGCCTGAGCGGGATTTAAGCAAATGGCACTGAATCAGAGCGGCTGGCGGCCGCAGATGAACGCGGTCGAGGGGGAGGCTGCGGCCACCTTCACCGGCAACCGCGCGCTGATGCTGGAAGAGGCGCTGATCTTCGAGATCGGTTCGCTCGACACGACCGGCGTCGATTTCGCCGAAGCGCCCAAGGCGGCGTCGCGGCTGGGCGGGTTGGAGCGGCATCGCGACATCGGCCTCCCGGGCCTGTCCGAGCCGGAGGCGGTGCGCCATTACACGCGCCTGTCGCGCCAGAATTACGGCATCGACCTAGGCTTCTTCCCGCTCGGTTCGTGCACGATGAAGCATAACCCGCGCCTCAATGAACGGATGGCGCGGCTTCCGGGCTTTGCCGACATTCACCCGCTGCAGCCGGTCGATACCGTGCAGGGCGCGCTGGAGGTGATCGATCAGCTCGCTCACTGGCTGGTCACGCTGACCGGCATGAAGGCCGTGGCGATGTCGCCCAAGGCGGGCGCGCATGGCGAGCTGTGCGGCATCCTGGCGATCAAGGCGGCGCTGGAAGCGCGCGGCGAGGATCGCCGCGTGGTGCTGGTCCCCGAAAGCGCGCACGGCACCAACCCGGCGACCGCAGCGTTCGCGGGCTTTTCGGTCGAGGATATTCCGGCGACCCCGGACGGGCGCGTCGATGTCGCGGCGCTGACCGCGCGGCTGGGGCCGGACGTGGCGGGGGTGATGATCACCAACCCCAATACCTGCGGCCTGTTCGAGCGCGACCTCAAGACGATCAGCGATGCGGTCCACGCCGCCGGCGGCTACGTCTATTGCGACGGCGCGAACTTCAACGCGATCGTGGGCAAGGTGCGCCCCGGCGACCTGGGCGTCGATGCGATGCACATCAACCTGCACAAGACCTTTTCCACCCCGCATGGCGGCGGTGGTCCGGGTTCGGGCCCGGTGGTGCTGTCGGAGGCGCTGGCGCCCTACGCACCGCTGCCGTTCGTCGAACGCCAGGGCGACCGCTTCGTGCTGGTCGAAGAGGAGACCGCGGGCGAGCATCACGGCTCCAGCTTTGGCCGCATGGTCTCGTTCCATGGCCAGATGGGCATGTTCACCCGCGCGCTCACCTATATCCTGTCGCACGGCGCGGATGGGCTGAAGCAGGTTGCCGAAGACAGCGTCCTCAACGCCAACTATGTCCTGCGCAGCCTGGAGGACGTGCTCGACGCGCCCTTCGCCAACAGCGGGCCGTGCATGCATGAAGCGATCTTCAGCGATCGTGGCCTCGCCGAAGGCTTCTCGACGCTCGACATCGCCAAGGGCCTGATCGACGAGGGCTTCCACCCGATGACGGTCTATTTCCCGCTGGTCGTCCACGGCGCCATGCTGGTCGAGCCGACCGAGACCGAGAGCAAGGCGGCGCTGGACCAGTTCATCGGCGCGTTCCGTTCGGTCGCGCAGCGGGCGAAGGCGGGCGATGCGGCGCTCAAGTCCGCGCCGCATTTCGCGCCGCGCCGCCGGCTCGACGAGACGCTGGCCGCGCGCAAGCCGGTGCTGGTGTGGAAGGAGCCGGCGCAGGCACAGGCCGCCGAGTAACTGCTTTCGACTGTTTCACCGGGTTGGATTTCGATCTAACCTGGCTCCCAGGCGGGCGGTGGCTTCGGTCGCCGCCCGTTTGGCATTTGGGGAGGCGATGATGCGCGGCGCACTGGCTCTGATCGTGGCGATGATGATGACGGCACCGGCGATGGCGGGGCAAGACCCGCGCATTCCGCAGGCCGAACAGGATGCGGACCGGATCGAAGCGCAGCGATCCTATGACGCCCAGCGGCAGCGCGATCAGGCGGAGGCGGATCGCGTCGCGCGCATCACGCTGGAGCGCAAGACCGACTACGAACTCTATCTGGCGCGGCAAAAGGCCGAGCATGAGGCCAAGATGGCCGCATGGCGCGCGGATGTGGCGCGGCGCGAGGCCGAGGCCGCACGGGTGCGCGCCGAGTGGGAGGCGCAGGTCGCCCGGTGCAAGGCGGGCGACCGCTCCGCCTGCGCGCCGAAATGAGCGACCCGACGCCGTGGATCGTCGCGGAAGACAGCGGCGCGGTGCGCAAGCATGCGCCCGCCACGCTGCGCAACCGGGAGGCGATCGCGGCGGAGCTGGCGGCGCTGTTGCCGGAGCGCGGCACGGTGCTGGAGGTCGCGAGCGGGAGCGGGGAGCATGCGGCGTTCTTTGCCGCGCGGTTCCCCGCGCTTACCTTCGTCCCCAGCGACCCCGATGCGGCGGCGCGGGCGTCGATCGCGTCATGGTGCGCAGGGCTTTCCAATGTCGCCCCGCCGCTGGCGATCGATGCGGCGGCGGGGGAGTGGCCGATCGCCGCCGCCGATGCGGTGCTGTGCATCAACATGGTGCATATCAGCCCTTGGGCGGCGACGGTCGGACTGTTCCGCGCGTGCGCCACGCTGTTGCCGCCGGGCGGGCCGCTGATCCTATACGGCCCCTATCGCGAGGCCGGGGTGGCAACGGCGAAGTCCAATCTGGCGTTCGATGAATCGCTCAAGGCGCGTGATCCGGCGTGGGGGCTGCGCGATGTGGCGGAGTTGGACCGGCTGGCGGCGGATTGGGGCTTCGCGCGTACCGGGCGGGTTGCGATGCCGGCGAATAATCTGATGCTGGTGTATCGCAGCGGTGGTGGTGCGTAGGGTGACGTTGCGGGTCGCGGCTGCCGGTTAGTTCGGGCTCGGTCCGTTTGCGACATTTCGACCTCCGACCCCATGCCAGCCATTCGACCCTTTCAACTATTGAGGCAAGGTTCCCTCAACCAAGCCCTTCTGCTCTCCGGTGACAGACGCCAGTTTCCCATCGCGAAAAGCAAAGTCGAGTGATGCGGCTTGGCCAGGCTCTGTCATCGTGATGATGAGTCTCACGGCGCGCTCGCACTTGTCGGGATTCTCAATTGAAATCGGTCCCGGCTGCTCGAGGAGGAGCGTGAAGGCGCGCGGCTTCAGCCGCTCCGTCAAAGCCATCACTGCGCCGCCGCCGCTAACCCTCTTCCGATCGGCGCCCCTTGGCGCCCAACTTGCATCGCCCCGCCAGAGTTCGATCGTGGCATCGGCTGTAACCAGTGCGTCCAGTTCGGCGTGGTCGCGCATCATCGCCGCGCGAAGGATCGCGACGGCGCGCTCTCCATAGAAACGATCCAAATCGGCGAACGAGGTGCGGCCAGAGGCGGAATAGCCAGGGCAAGGCTGCGCCAGCGCCAGCGCGGGCGCAAGGATGAGGGGAATTGCTAGAAGGAGCCGCATGTCGTCATGATAAGCAAGCCGTGCCGAAAGTGCTACGTAGAGGCACAACCAGTTTGCTCATTGCCGCATATTACCCGTTTGCAGTGGTTGTCGGCGACCACCCCTAATCCTCATCCAAATCCGCAACCGCCTCAACCGGCCCAGCGCGCCGCGCCAGTCCCAGCCGCTGCTCGCGCCAGGCGATGTAGAGGCCGCTGGCGACGATGATCGGGGCGCCGATCCAGGTCCATTGGCTGGGCAGCACGCCGAATAGCACATAGCCGTAGAGCGTCGCCCAGATCAGGCTGGAATAGTCCATCGGCACCACCGCCGAGACTGGGGCGAAGCGCAGTGCTGCGGTGAGCGCGAGCTGGCCCGCGCCACCGATCAGGCCGATGCCGATCAGGATCGCGAAGGTCTGCCACTCGTGCATCTGCGCGAAGAAGGGGTAGGCGATGGCGAGCGGCGGGACCGACAGGGTCGAGAACCAGAAGACGGTGGTCGCCGGGCGCTCGGTCTTGGCCATCTGGCGCAGCTGAATCGCGATCAGCGCGACGAAGAAGGCGGCGGTCAGCCCGACCAGCGCGCCCGCGAGCGGGATATGCCCGTCGCCGGGCTGCGCGACCAGCACGACGCCGACAAAGCCCGCGATCACCGCCGCCCAGCGCCGCCAGCCGGTCTTTTCGTGCAGCACCAATGCTCCAAGGATCGTGGCGAAGATCGGCGCGGTGAAGGAGAAGGTCGTCGCCTCGGCCAGCGGGAGCAGCAGCACCGCGCCGAAATTGAACACCATGCCCGTCAGCCCGATCACGGTGCGGTTCACGTGCAGCCCGAAGTGCCGCGTGCGGATCGACCGCATCCCCGGGCCGGCGGCGATCCAGGCGAGGATGAAGGGGATCGCGAACAGCTGACGAAACAGCATGATCTCTGCGAGGTTGGCGCCGCCGCGCTCCGCCAGCTTGATCAGCGCGCCCATGGTCGAGAGCATCAGGATGGCGAGCAGGCGCAGGCCAAGGCCGGTAAGGACGCGATCACGATGCACCCGCGAACGCCTAAGCGGCGGCGCGGCACGGGGCAAGCCGCGAAGGGGCGTGACGGGCCGGATTTCCCGCGCTAATCGCGCACCCATGATCAAACGCGCACTCAACGTCACCCGCGAAGCGGATTTCGCAGCCTGGTATCAGGCCGTCATCACCGAAGCCGATATGGCCGAGGAGAGCGGCGTGCGCGGGTGCATGGTCATCCGGCCATGGGGCTATGGCATCTGGGAGCGGATCCAGCGCCTGCTCGACGATCGCATCAAGGCGACGGGGCATGAGAATTGCTATTTCCCGCTGTTCATCCCCTTGAGCTATTTCGAGAAAGAGGCCGAGCATGTCGACGGCTTCGCCAAGGAGATGGCGGTCGTCACCCATCACCGGCTGATCCAGAAGGACGGTCGGCTGGTGCCCGATCCCGATGCGAAGCTGGAAGAGCCGTTGGTCGTGCGCCCGACATCGGAGACGGTGATCGGCGCGGCGATGGCGCGCTGGGTCCAGTCGTGGCGCGACCTGCCCGTGCTGATCAACCAATGGGCGAATGTCGTGCGCTGGGAAATGCGCACGCGCATGTTCCTGCGCACCGCCGAATTCCTGTGGCAGGAGGGGCATACTGCCCACGCCACGGTGGACGAAGCGCGCGAAGAGACGATGAAAATGCTCGAGGTCTATCGCGAATTCGCCGAGACCTGCCTCGCGATGCCGGTCGTTGCGGGCGAGAAGCCGGAGAATGAACGCTTCCCCGGCGCGGTCGCGACCTACAGCATCGAGGCGATGATGCAGGACGGCAAGGCGCTGCAGGCGGGCACGTCGCACTTCCTCGGCACCACCTTTTCGAGTGCGCAGGGCATCAAGTTCCAGAATGCCGAAGGGCAGCAGGAACTGGCGCAGACGACCAGCTGGGGCGTCTCCACGCGCATGATCGGCGGGGTCATCATGGTCCATGGCGACGATGACGGCCTGCGTGTGCCGCCGCGCATCGCGCCGTGGCAGATCGTGATCGTGCCGATGCTGCGCGACACAGACGAGGACGCCGCGCTGATCGATTATTGCAAGGGGTTGCAGGCGGAACTGGCCAAGCAGAGCGCGCTGGGCGAACCGGTGCGCGCGCTGCTCGACATCAAGGCGGTCAAGGCGGCGACCAAGCGCTGGGGCTGGGTCAAGAAGGGTGCGCCGGTGGTGATCGAGGTCGGCGGGCGCGACATGGCGGGCGGCAACGTGTCGGTGATCCGCCGCGACCGGCTGTATCGCGAGGACGGCAAGCTCGACAGCGCGGTGGTGGCGAAAGATGATTTCGTCGCGGGCGCGGCGGCGCTGCTGGAGGAAATCCAGGCCGGGCTGCACGCCGATGCGCGCGCGCGGCTGGATGCGAACATCGTGCGCGGGGTCGAGAGTTTCGACGCGCTCAAGGCGCATTTCGAAGGGTCGGGGAAATATCCGGGCTGGGTCGAGGTGCAGTGGTGCAAGCCCGAAGGCGGGGAGCTGGACGCGGTGGTCGAGCGGATCAAGGCGCTCAAGCTGACGTTCCGCAACGTGCCGCTCGATGCGGCTCCGGCGGACGGGACGTGCGTGTTCACCGGCAAGCCGGCGGTCGAGCGCATCCTGGTCGCGCGGGCCTACTAATCCCGAAAGGACTGCCCCCGCCGGAGCGGGGGCAGTGGAAGCTTATTCGGCGCCGGTGCCGGGTTCGGTGGTCTTCGGCATCTTGCCGTCTTCGATCCGCCCTTCGTTGCGCAGATCGCGGCCCTCCTGTGCGGCCTTCTTGCCCTCGGGCGAGTCGCGATGCTCGTTCAGCTCTTCCTTCACGAAGCCTGCGGCTTCCTTCAGCTTTCCTTCGACGCTCATACTGGCCTCCTTGAGTTCAGGTTGCCGGAGTTAAGCGCTTGAGATCGCGAAAAGGTCCGTCGTCAGGGAAGATGGCGGTCGCGGGTCACCGGGCGCGCATTGAAATGAAGTTCGGGGGCAAGTTGAGACAGCACATGTTCCGCCAGCGCGCGGGCGGTGGTGATCTTGCCGCCGAACAGCGACAGGATCGGCGCGGCGTGGCGATCGAGGTCGAGATGATAGTCGCGCGTCACCGTCCGCGCCTCGTCGGCGCCATTGTCGTACAGCGCGCGGATGCCGGACCAGTCGCCGGTCACGTCGGCGGGGGTGATCTGGCGACGGAAATAGCGGTTCGCGGCGGCGCAGAGATAGGCGATCTCGTCAGCGTCGATGCCCGCATCGCCGGGGTGCTGGACCGGAACATCGGTGGTGCCGATCATCGTCTCCCCCCGCCACGGCGCGGCGAAAACCACGCGGCGATCGGGCTGCTGCAGGATATAGGCATGGTCGCCCTCCCACAAAGCGGGGACGGTGATGTGGCTGCCCTTGATCAGCCGCAGGTCGCTGGTGGTCGCGACGCCGAGCTTGTCGAGCAGGTCGCGGACCCATGGCCCGGCGGCATTGACGATCGCGCGCGCCGCGATCCGGCGCCCGTCGGACAGCGTTACTGCCCAGCTTTCCGCGTCCCGCTGTGCACCCGTCACCGCGACCCCGGTGACGATCTCCGCCCCATTCGCCTCAGCATCTTGCGCATTGGCGCGGACCAAGGCCGCATCATCGACCTGCGCATCCCAGTAGAGAAATCCGCTGGTCCCGGCAGTCAGCGGCGCAAGGCGCGGATCGTCGCGGCGCAGCGCTTGTGAGCGCGGCAGCGACGAACCGAGGCCGAGCAGATCGTAGAGATACAGCCCGGCGCGGATCATCCAGCGCGGGCGGACGGCATGGGCGTGCGGCAGGACGAATGCCATCGGGCGGATCAGCTGCGGCGCGGTGGCCAGCATCCGCTCCCGCTCGACCAGCGCCTCGCGCACCAGCCGGAATTCATAGGTCTCCAGATAGCGCAGCCCGCCATGGATCAGCTTGCTCGACGCCGAGGAGGTATGTGCGGCGAGCGTGTCGCGCTCGACCAGCAGCACGCGCAGCCCCGACAACGCGGCCTCGCGCGCAATGGCGCTGCCGTTGATGCCGCCGCCGATGATGAGAAGGTCATAGGTCACGCGGCCAGCCTAATGGCTCGCGCGCGGCGGGGCGACCGGTTTCGACCGTTGACCCGCGCAGCCGGGCCATAGACGATGACAGCATGGGGTTTGGACTGTCGATCCTGCTGGCCATGGCCGCCGCACAGGCGCCCGATGACCTGCGCGCGCAGGAACAGGCGATCCGCGCGCGGATGGCCGACAACCCGGACTATGAATGTTTGAGCCTCGACCGGGTCAGCTGTGCGGTCGAACTGGCCGAAGTGCTGGAAAAGCAGGGGCGCGCGGGCGAGGGGATCGACGAAATCGCCAAAGCGATGGCGGCGCTGCAGGAAGAGGGCGCGATGGGCAATGAGGCGCGCGGGGTGCTGCGCTTTGGCGCCGATGCAATGGCCGCCATCCGCGAACGCCAATCGGGGCCGAGCGACGCGCTGGTGCGTCAACGCTGGGCGATTGCGATCGACCGTCAACGGCGGACGATTGCGGTGGACGGCGGCGGCGCGGAGATGATGACTGCGCGCGGCGAGGCAAGCTATCTCGACACGACCGCAGCCATGCTGCTGGCGCTGGGGCGCGGGGCGGAGGCGGTGGAACTGGCGCGGGCGAGCTATCGCACCGCGACGGCGTTCCGGTTCGAACGCGGCGCGGGCGATATGCAGGCGCAGGATATCGCGCGGTTCAAGGTGCAGCGCAGCCGGTCTATGGCGTTGGTCCGGGCGGCGTTTGTCGCGGCGCAGGAGCCATTTGCGCCCGAGCCGGAGTGGCGCGCAGCCGATGCAGGGCTGGAAGCGGGGGATTGGGCGGCCGCCGAAGCCGCGTATCGCGCGCTGCTGGCGCGGACCGGTGCGCCGCTGATCGCTACGGCTCAGCAGGTGCGCGCGATCCGTGGGCTTGCCCGCGCACTCGCCGCCCAGGGCGGGGCCAAGCTGGCCGAGGGCATTGCGATGCAGCGTGCGCTGCTCGACCGGCTCGTGGTGCAATGCTGGCGCGGCGACGCGATGCTCGTTGCACTGGGTGCCGAGCATCAGGCAGCACTGCGCGCCGCGGGGCAAGTTCAGGCGGCCGCACGGGTGGAAGGCCTTCTCGAACGGTATCGGTTGGGCGGGCCGCCGCCGCGCTTTTGACGCTATTCGACGTCGAAAAACTCGACGATCCCCGACGCCAAATGATATTCCGCCCCGACGATCTTGAGCTTGCCCGCGCGGCGCGGGGCGGCGAGGAGGCGCTGGCTGGGCGCGCGCAGGTCGTGGACCACCTGATGCACATTCTCGCGGATCGAATTTTCGATCAGGTCGCCGGGGACATTGTGCGCGGTGTGCACCGCCGGGACGATCGGTTCTACCATCTGGCCCAGGCTGCCGGGCAGCTTCGCGTCCTTGTCCACCACCTCGATCGCTGCCTTGACCGCACCGCACGCGGAGTGGCCGAGCACGACGATCAGCGGAACGCCGAGGTGCAGGACCGAATATTCGATGCTGCCCATCGCCTGCGCATTGGACGCCGTGCTGCCGGCGTTGCGCACGACGAACAGCTGGCCGACGCCGGTCTCGAAAATCTGCTCCGGCGCGGCGCGGCTGTCCGAACAGCAGACGATCGTCGCAAACGGGTGCTGGCCGGCGAGGAAGGCGCGGCGCTGGCCGTCGTTCAGGCCGTAGTTGAACGCGCGGCCCATAGTGAAGGCCTGATTGCCCTTCTTCAGCGTCGCCAGCGCCGCTTCGGGCGTGATCTCCGACGCGCCATGCCCGCCTTCGGACGCCACGAGCGGGCGGGTGGCGAGCGCGGCGCCACCAGCGGCGATGGCGGCGAAGAGGTGACGGCGGTTGAGGCGCATGGGCAGAACTCGCAGGGCGGAAGGAACTGATCCAATCATAGGCGCACGACGCCAACGCGGGGCGCGATTGCCGCGAATTTCCACCAGCGCATTTGGTTTTGCTGTGGCGAGGGGCTATGTTGTCGCCCAATGGCAAAACAGAAAAACGCAAAGTCGAAGCCCGTTCCGGGCCTGCCGACCCGCCAACAGATCATCGATTTCATCACCGCGTCGGACCAGCCCGCAGGAAAGCGCGAAATCGCGCGCGCCTTTGGCCTGTCCGCGCAGGAAAAGATCGCGCTCAAGGCGCTGCTCAAGGACATGAGCGACGAGGGGCTGATCGACGTCGCCCCCGGCCGCGCCTTCCACAAGATGGGCGGGGTGCCCAAGGTGACGGTGCTGCGCGTGGTCGAGGCCGACGGCGATATCGTCTGGGCGGTGCCCGAGCGCTGGGAGGCGGAGGGCATTCCGGTCCCACGGCTGCGCGTGCGCGAGAAGCGCGGGCCGGGCGGCGCGCTGGGCGTCGGCGACCGCATCCTTGCGCGCACCGAAGAGGCCGGAAAGGGCCTGATCGCCTACCCGATGAAAAAGCTCGCCAAGGGCGATTCGGCGGTGCTCGGCGTCGTCCATGAAGAGGGCGGGCGGCTCTATCTGCAGGGACTGGACAAGAAGGAGCGCACCAGCCCGGTCATCTCCGATCGCAACGGTGCGGAGCCGGGCGACCTGGTAATGGCCGAGGTGACGGGGAAGGGGCCGCGGCTGTTCGCCAAGGTCAGCGAAATTCTTGGCGACCCGTTCGCGCCGCGCAGCTTCTCGCTGATCGCGATCCACAAGCATGAAATCCCGCACATCTTCTCCGAGGAACTGCTCGCCGAGGCCGAACGCGTTGCGAAGCAGCCGCTGGGCGAGGGGCGGGAAGACCTGCGCGACCTGCCGATCGTTGCGATCGACCCCGCGGATGCGCGCGACCATGACGATGCGGTCTGGGCGATGCCGGACGACGATCCCGCGAACAAGGGCGGGTGGAAGGCGATCGTCGCGATTGCCGATGTGAGCTTCTATGTCCGCCCCGGATCCCTGCTCGACCGTGAGGCGCGCAAGCGCGGCAACAGCGTTTACTTCCCCGACCGCGTGGTGCCGATGCTGCCGGAGGTGCTGTCGGCGGATGTGTGTTCGCTCAAGGAAGGCGTCGAGCGCGCGGCGCTGGCGTGTCATATGCGAATCGGCGCAGATGGCGAGATCAGGGACTGGCGGTTCAGCCGCGCGGTGGTGAAGCTGGCGGCGAATATTGCGTATGAGGATGCGCAAGCGGCGATCGATGCGCAGGCGTCCGAGCGGGCGCCGGACGCGGCAAGCGTTGCGCAAGACGATAGCAGCCCCGGCCTGCGCCGGGGCGACGAACTGTTGCCGATCCTTCAGCCCCTGTGGGACTGCTGGGCCGCGCTCAACAAGGCGCGGGCGAAGCGTGAGCCGCTCGACCTCGACCTGCCCGAACGGCGGATCGTGCTCGATGAGAAGGGCCGCATCCTGTCGGTCGCGCCGCGCGAGCGGTTGGATGCGCACAAGCTGATCGAGGATTACATGATCGCCGCCAACGTCGCGGCGGCCAAGGCGCTGGAGAAGAAGAAGGCGCCGGTCATGTACCGCATCCACGAGCCGCCGAGCCGCGAGAAGCTGGTCGCGCTCAAGGAATATCTCAAGACGCTCGATGTCGAATTCGCGCTGGGGCAGGTGATCCGGCCGAAGACGTTCAACCATGTCATCGCGCGGACCAAGGAGGCGGATTTCCACGCCGAGGTGATGACGCAGGTGCTGCGCACGCAGACCCAGGCCTATTATGGGCCGCAAAATGCCGGGCATTTCGGGCTGGCACTGGGCAGTTACGCGCACTTCACCTCGCCGATCCGCCGCTATGCCGATCTGGTGGTCCACCGCGCGTTGACCGAGGCGTTCAAGCTCGGGCCGGGGGGCGAGCTGCCGGCGGACAAGGACATGGAGCGGACCGGCGAGCTGATCAGCAAGCTCGAGCGCCGCGCGATGGAGGCGGAGCGCGACACGATCGACCGCTATGTCGCCGCCTATCTGGCCAGCCATGTCGGCGAGGTGCTGGATGCGCGGATTACTGGCGTGCAGTCGTTCGGGTTCTTTGCGACGGTCGATGGGATCGGCGGCGATGGCCTTGTCCCCGCGCGCGATCTGGGCCGCGAATATTTCCGTTATGACGAGGCCGGGCAGCGGCTGGTGGGCGAAGATACTGGCGCTGAGTTCGCGCTGGGGCAGCGGTTGCAGCTCAAGCTGGTCGAGGCGAACCCGGTGTCGGGCGCGCTGCGCTTCGAACTGCCCGACGGCAAGGGCAGCGGATCAGGCCCGCGTCCGGATGGCGAGCGGCGCAAGTCCGGCCCGCCGCGTCCGCTCAAGCGACGCGGGCGTCCCGCGAATATCAGGCATCAGGGGCGCAAGCGCTGATGGCGGTCGTTGAATCGGTTCCGATCACGAAGTTCGCGCGCGGCCGTCGCCGCATTCTCGATCATTTCTGTGCCGAGCACGCGATCACGCCGCTCAGCACGATCCTCTACACCCCACCCGCCGATCTGAAGCCGGTGTTCGACAAGCTGATCGCGCAACGCGTGATCCGGCGGGAAGGGCAGGGCTATTACTGGCTCGACCTGCGCGTGCACGATGCGGTGATCGCGCATCACCGCCGCAAGCGCGCCCCGGTGCTGATCGTCGCGGCGGTCGTGCTGGCGCTGGCGGTGATGACGTTTTTCTACGTGGGTTGAGCATCTTATCCTCCCCCGCCAGGGGGAGGTGGCAGGCATAGCCTGACGGAGGGGGAGGACGGCTGCGTCCCTGAACCTCTTGCCGTCGTGCTTCCTCCCCCTCCGTCACGCTGCGCGTGCCACCTCCCCCTTGCGGGGGAGGATTGAGAGCGTCACTTCACCACGAACTTCAGCCCCGCATTGGCCTCCAGCCGCGCCTTCAGCGGCTGCGCCATCAGCGCGCCCGGTGTCCACACCCCGCCGTCGCCCGCGACATCGCGGATCAGGCACAGCGCTGCCTCGGCGATCATCCTGCTGGTCGAGCCATAGCCGGGATCGCGGTCGCCGGTGACGATGCAGGTCAGCGACTCGCCGGTCGGCATCTCCGCGATGAAGTCGATTTCGTAGAACCCCGCCTCGCGCTCTTCCTTGGACGGGCCTTCGCCGGGCGCGGGGCCCTTGTCGGCGTTCATCGGGTTCAGCTTGGCAATCGCCTCCGCCGCTGCCTTGCCAATGTCGCCCAGCCCGGGCGCGACCATCATCTCGTCATAGCGGAAGTCGGTGCCATAGGGGTGGCCGGCGAGGAAGTTGGTGCGGTGGACATTCTTGGTGTTGATCACCGCCATCACGAACGGCGCGACCCAGCCGCCCACGGCTTCGTCATATTCGGGCATCATCCCCTTGGGCTGGTCCGGCCCGGTAAAACCGGGGGTGAGCGCAAAGGGATCGAGCAGGATCTTGAACACTGCCGGGTTCTTCGCCGCGGCTGCCGCCGTCGCCTTGCCGCTGGCGAAGGTGCCGCCAGAGAAGGTGCCCTGCATTTTGCGCACGCGGCCCTTCACGCGCGGGGCGGGGCGGCCCCATTTGGCGATCGCCGCCTGCTCCGCGGTCCATACGCCCAGGTCGAACGGGATCGAATCGAACCCGCACGACAGCACGATGCGCGCGCCGCTGGCCTTTGCTGCATCCTGATGCCGCGCAATGACGTCGTGCATCCAGTTGGGCTCGCCGCACAGATCGACATAGCCGGTGCCGGTCTCGACACACGCCGCGACCAGATCATTGCCGTAAAGTTGATACGGCCCGACCGTGGTCAGCACGACACTCGCCCGCGCGGTGAGCGCGAGCAGCGCGGCGGGGTCGTCGGCATTGGCGGTCAGCAGCGGCGTATCGGCGGGCGCACCGATCTCGTCGCGGACCTGTTCGAGCTTGGTCAGCGATCGGCCGGCCATTGCCCATTTGAGCGAACCATCATTGTAACGCTGCGCCAGATATTCGGCGACGAGGCGCCCGGTGAAGCCGGTTGCGCCATAGACGATCAGATCGAACTCGCGGGTCATGCCATCCTCTCAAGCTTTTGCCCGAGCGTACCCGACTTTCCAAAAATTGAAAGGCCGGGTCAGCGCCCGCGCCGCGCCTGGGCGTGCGTTTCCGCCAGCGACAGCAGCACGTCCAGATCCTCGCGGCTGATGTCGAAACTGTCGGGCAGATCGGCGAGCGCGCGGTCGATGTCGTCGAGGTGCAGCCCGCTCGCGACCGGGGCCGCCGCCACGGGAACCGCCCGGTGCGGATAGCTGTGCGTCGACAGCCGGTGAAACACCATCGCCAGCATCACCAGCGCGACCGAATTGAGCGCAACCGGGGCCAGCGCGAAGGAATAGCCCGCCGCATGCACGCTCTCCCCGCCGATCACTGCGGTCAGCGCGGCGGCACCACCCGGCGGATGGAGGCAGCGGCAGAGCGACATCGCCAGGATCGCCAGTCCGACGGCAAGCCCCGCAGCGATCATCGGATCGGGGACGTGCCGATAGACGGCGATCCCGACCAGTGCCGAAATCGTGTTGCCGCCGACGACCGGCCACGGCTGGGCCAGCGGGCTGGCGGGCACCGCAAAAATCAGCACCGCCGACGCCCCCATCGGCGCGACGATCAGCGGCAAGTCCGCCGCCGTCAGCCCCAGACCCGCGCCGATCGCCATGGTCAGCGCGATGCAGATCGTCGCGCCGATACAGGCAATGATCCGGTCGAGCGGCCGCGCACCGGCGAGAATCGGCTTGAACAGGCGAAAGCGCATGCCGCGCTCTACCGCTCGACCACCGCGCGTGCGAGCAGGGGAATCCTGTGTGGCACAAAGGTCCAGCTATCGGCGGCCTTGAAACCCGCCACGCGCTTCCCGACTATGGGCGCTTCAATGGAGACCCGCACATCATGCCGCTCAACGGCGCATCCGACCTTGGCCAGTTCCGCGTCCAGCGCCATTTCGCGGAGCATCGCGCGATCTCGCCCGGCACCGCGATCGAATATGCGCCCGGCCCGGTCGAGCGCGCGGCATTCGACCGGTTGCGCGCGAGCGGCGTGATCCGCGAGGCGCATCCGGCGCATTACTGGTTCGACCTCGACCGCATGGGACGCGAGCGCGAGCCGGTACGCAACCCCAAGCTCAAGGTCGCGCTCGCGCTGGCCGCCGTCCTTGCCGTCGCGGCCTGGTATTTCTCGCGTTACTAAACGCTCTCGCTGAACTGCAAACTGGCGAGACGCGCATAGAGGCCGCCCTTCGCGACCAGTTCGGCATGGGTGCCGGTTTCGACGATGCGCCCCTCATCCATCACGATGATGCGCTGCGCCGCGCGCACTGTGGCGAGGCGATGGGCGATGACGAGCGTGGTGCGTCCCTGCATCAGATGGTCGAGCGCATCCTGCACCAGCCGCTCGCTCTCCGCGTCGAGCGCGCTAGTCGCCTCGTCGAGCAACAGGATCGGCGCGTCGCGCAGCAATGCCCGGGCGATGGCGATGCGCTGACGCTGCCCGCCGGACAGGCGCGCGCCGTCTTCGCCGAGGAAGGTGTCGAGCCCTTGGGGGAGTTCGCGCAGGAATTCGGCGGCGTTGGCGGCTTCGGCGGCCTGCCAGATCTGCTCCTCGGTCGCGTCCCAGCGGCCATAGCGCAGATTGTCGCGGGCGCTGGCGGCAAAGATCACCGTCTCCTGCGGCACCATGGCCATGCGCGCGCGCACCTGCGCCGGATCGGCGTTGGGCAGCGGCACGCCATCGACGCGCACTTCGCCCGCTTCGGGGTCATAGAAGCGCTGGACCAGCTGGAACAGCGTCGACTTGCCCGCGCCCGACGGCCCGACCACCGCCACGGTCTCGCCCGGCGCAACCGACAGGGTGAAGTCGTTCAGCGCCGAAACCTCGGGGCGGGTGGGGTAGCGGAACGTGACATGATCGAAATCGATCGCGCCCTGCGCTGGTTCGGGCAAGGCCACCGGATTGGCGGGCGCGGCAATCTCCGGCTCCTCCGATAGCAGTTCGGCAAGCCGCGCGGCGGCGCCCGATGCGCGGAGCAGGTCGCCATAGACTTCGGTCAGCGCGCCGAACGCACCGGTGACCAGGCCCGCGGTGATCACGAAGGCGGTGATCGAGCCGCCCGAAATACGTCCCTGCGCGACGCCATAGACCGCGTCCCACATGATCAACGTGATTGCGGTGAACAGCGCGAAGATGACGAGCGCGGTCATCAGCGCACGGGTGGCGAACCGCTTGCGGGCGGTGGAGAAGCCGCGATCGACCGCGTCCTGGAAGCGTGCGCTTTCGCGAACCTCCTGTCCGAATGCCTGCACGATCCGCATGGCGCCCAGCGTTTCCGACGCGATCGACCCGATATCGGCGACGCGATCCTGGCTGGTCCGCGAAAAGCGCCGCACGCGCCCGCCCAGCCACATGATCGGCAGCACGATCACCGGAATGCCGACCAGCAGATAGGCCGCGATCTTGGGCGCGAGCACGAACAGGTACAGCGTACCCCCGACCGCGATCAGCAGGTTGCGCAGCGCGACCGACACGGTGGTCCCGACAATCTGTTCGACCACGGCGGTGTCGGCGGTCAGGCGGCTGGCGATTTCCGACGGGCGGTTCTCTTCGAACCAGCGCGGGGGCAGGCGCAGCAGGTTGCGGTGCACCGCCGCGCGCATGTCCGCCACGGTCCGCTCGCCTAGCCACGACACGAAGTAGAAGCGCATGGCGGTGGCAAAGGCGAGGACCACCACGACCAGCAGCAACCCCTGGAAATAGCCGCCGATCTGCGTCGGATCGGAGTCCGCACCGAACCCCTTGTCGACCACTTCCTTGAACGTGCGCGGGATCCACAATGTGGCGCCGGCGGCCAGCAGCAACGCCGTGATCGCCAGCGTCAGCTGTAGCGGGTAGCGGCGCGTATAGCCCCACACGATCGTCAGGCTCGACAGCTTGCGCTGCGGCTGAGCGGGGGGTGCGGCGGGGGCGGGGGGCGGTGTCGGCTCGGCCATGTCGCCGCCTAGCGTGAAGCGGAAGGCAAGGGAACAGGGTTCGCGGATCGAAAATCGGGTACGCCGCGTTTGCACTGCAGCATGAGCCCGCTATAAACGGAATGAGACCGTTGTCATTGCCCCGTGCGGGGCGGGGATGTTGATTGCCGATGTTGTACAATGCCTATGAACTTCAGCGCTCGATGCTGGCCGGCGCGAGCGCGCTGGCGAATTTCAGCGCGGGCCTGCTCAACAACCCGGCCAACCCCTTTGCCTATTTCGGCGGCGGGCCGATCCTCGCCTCCGCGCTCGAAGTGTTCGCCCATGCCTCGGCACCGCGCGGCAAGCCCGAATTCGGGCTGGATTTCACCGAAATCCACGGCAAGCAGGTCGCGGTGCATGAAGAGATCGTGCTGCGCAAGCCGTTCGGTCAGCTCAAGCGTTTCGTGCGCGAAGGCGTTGAGGGCGGCCCCAAGCTGCTGATCGTCGCGCCGATGAGCGGCCATTTCGCGACGCTGCTGCGCGGCACGGTTCAGCGGATGCTGCCCGTTGCCGATGTCTACATCACCGACTGGCGCGACGCGCGTCAGGTGCCGCTCGCCGACGGGCGCTTCGACCTCGACGACTATGTCGATTACGTCATCGAATTTCTCGCCACCATCGGCGCGGAGGGTGATGCCCGCCCGCACGTACTCGCGGTGTGCCAGCCCTCGGTCCCGGTCTATGCCGCGGTCGCGCTGATGAACGCCGACAAGCATCCCAACACGCCGCGCACGCTGACCATGATGGGCGGGCCCATCGACACGCGTGAGGCACCGACCGCAGTCAACACGCTGGCGACCGAACGGCCGCACAGCTGGTTCAAGCAGAATGTGATCGCGACCGTCCCTGCAACCTATCCGGGCGCCGGGCGCACCGTCTATCCGGGCTTTCTCCAACTCGCCGGGTTCATGACCATGAACCTGGGTAACCACATGAATTCCCACTGGGAAATGTTCAAGCATCTGGTCAAGGGCGATGACGAGAGCGCCGATGCGACGATGCGCTTCTATGACGAATATCGCTCGGTCTGCGACATGACGTCGGAATTCTACCTGCAGACGATCGATGTCGTGTTCCAGTCGCACGCTTTGCCCAAGGGCGAGATGATGCACCGCGGCCGTCGCGTCGATCCGGCGGCGATCACCGACACCGCGATCCTCGCGATCGAGGGTGAGAAGGACGACATCTCAGGCCTGGGCCAGACCGGGGCGGCGCTGACCATCGCGACCAACCTGCCCGCCAAGATGAAGAAATATTACATGGCCGAGGACGTCGGCCATTACGGCATCTTCAACGGCAGCAAATGGCGCAACCGCATCGCCCCGGTGCTGGAAGAGTGGATCGCTACGCATAGCTGAGCGGGTTGGCTAGAGCCGCATCCCGAGCCAGATGACCGCCCTTGTCGCGCTGGCGATGGCGCGGTCGATGATCCGTTCGAGCAGCTTTGGCGCGCCCAGCCGGGCGGCGGAGCAGTCGTGATGCTCTTGTTCCTCGGCGATGATTGCGCGGATCGTTGCACATGCGGCGGCATCCTGGCCGTCCAGTGTTGCGAGCTGGAGCGTCAAATGGTGCAGCACCACGCGCTCGATCGCTACTGTGGTTGCGGCGATAGCGCCGCGACCCATTAGGCCGGTCACGGTCCCGGCTGTGACACCTGCAAGGGCGCAAAGGTGGTAGCTGCGGCAACGAGCACGCCCACGCGCGGCGAGTTCGGCTGCGAATAGCGCGCGGTGTCGGCGCTCATGAGCAAGGAAATCGGTCAGTTCAGCGACCATCTCAGGTGCGCGCCAACGCGCAATCCAGCGTTGAGTTGCGTAGACCGCGATCGCACCCTGCTCACCCGCATGATTGACCTTCATGATCCGGTCGCCGAGGGTTTCGGAACCGTGCAGCGTGGCCGTAAGGCCCGGCTCAGTCATATCCGAGCATCAAGAATTCATAGACCACGAACGCGATCAGCGCCCATAGTGCGATCACGATGGCGACGCCCCAGCGGCTGACCGGGCGCTCCGCCGCGCGCTCTGCCGTCGCGCGATGCTCCGCCATGACGTCGACAGGCACCAGCTTCTCGAACAGCCACACCCCCGCCGGGATCAGGATCGCGTCATCGACCAGCCCCAGCACCGGGATGAAGTCGGGGATCAGGTCGATCGGCGACAGCGCATAGGCGGCGACCAGCAGGCCGATCAGCTTGGCAAACACCGGCGTGCGCGGATCGCGCACCGCGAGCCACACGGCATGCGCCTCAACCCGGATGCGGTGCGTGAAGGACTGTCGGTTTGCCATCCGCCTGCGATGTGCCACCACCCGCGCGGCGTCAAGCGCGGCCAAGTTTTGCGTTGCATCCAACCCACAGGAAAAAAGCCGGCGGATCGCTCCGCCGGCTTTTCGATTTCAGTCGGGGGAGGCGTCAGAGAACCTCGAACAGCCCCGCCGCGCCCATGCCGCCGCCGACGCACATCGTCACGACGACGTACTTCGCGCCGCGACGCTTGCCTTCGATTAGCGCGTGGCCGGTGCAGCGTGCGCCGGTCATGCCATAGGGGTGGCCGATCGAGATCGAGCCGCCATTCACATTGAGCAGCTCGTCCGGAATGCCGAGCTTGTCGCGGCAATACAGCACCTGCACCGCGAACGCCTCATTCAGCTCCCACAGGCCGATATCGTCCATTTTCAGGTTGAAGCGGTCGAGCAGGGCGGGGATCGCATAGACCGGGCCGATGCCCATCTCGTCGGGCTTGGTGCCCGCGACCGCCATGCCGACATAGCGGCCGAGCGGGGTCAGGCCGCGCTTTTCGGCGACCTTTTCCTCCATCAGCACGCTGGCCGACGACCCGTCCGACAGCTGCGACGCATTGCCCGCGGTGACGGTGCCGTTCGGGACGACCGGCTGGAGCGACTGCAAACCTTCCAGCGTGGTCTCGGGGCGGTTGCCCTCGTCCTTGGTCAGCGTCACTTCCTTCTGGGTGACTTCCTTGGTCTCCTTGTTGACGATGTTCATCGTCGCGGTGACGGGGATGATCTCGTCGTCGAACTTGCCGGCAGCCTGGGCAGCGGCGGTGCGCTGCTGCGACTTGAAGCCATATTCGTCCTGCGCCTCGCGGCTGACGCCATAGCGCGCGGCGACCACTTCGGCGGTCTGCAGCATCGGCATGTATACGTCATTGTGCATCGCCAGCAGTTCGGGATCCATCGCGACGCGCATCTGGGGCGTCTGGACCAGGCTGATGCTTTCCACGCCCCCGCCGACGGTGATGTCCATGTTGTCGACCACGATCTGTTTCGCGGCGGTGGCGATCGCCATCAGGCCGCTGGCGCACTGGCGGTCGACCGACATGCCCGACACGCTGGTGGGCAGGCCCGCACGCAGCAGCGCCTGACGCGCGATATTGCCGGCCTGATGCCCCTGCTGCAGCGCGGCGCCCAGGATCACGTCCTGCACCTCGGCGCCGTCGATGCCGGCGCGCGCGACCGCAGCCTCGATCGACTTGGCCGCCAGCGTCTGGGACGGAAGCGCGTTGAACGCCCCGCGATAGGCGCGGCCGATCGGGGTGCGGGCAGTGGAAACGATGACGGCAGAACGCATGCGGACGGTCCCTTCGGTTTATTGTCTATACAAAAAGCTGGCTGATCCATTCGGCGATCAAAGCGGGCTTGTCGTGCCCCTCGATCTCGATGGTGAATTCGACAGTTTGCTGCCACTGGCCGGGGCGCTTCTCGACCAGATCGAGTGTCTTGAAGCGACCCCGCACCCTGCTGCCGGAGCGTACCGGGGTCAGGAAGCGGACTTTGTTGCCGCCATAATTGACGCCCATTTTCAGCCCCTCGATCCGGGGCTGCGGCGTCTTCTGGCTGAGCAGCGGCATGAGCGACAGGGTGAGAAAGCCATGCGCGATGGTGCCGCCAAACGGCGTCATCGCGGCCTTGGCAGGGTCGACATGGATGAACTGGTGATCGCCGGTCGCATCTGCGAACTTGTCGATCATCTCCTGCGACACCGTGACCCACTCGGACACGCGCTCATCGCCCGCCTGCGCGGCAAGCTGCTGGATCGTGACGCTGTCCTGCGTGTCGGTATCGGCCATGACAAATCCCTGCGGCAAGCTGGCTCCCGCATCTAGGGGCAAGCGTGGCGTGGGGCAAGTGGGGCCTACTGGAAATGCGAAATCCCCGGCTTCCGTAAGGGAAGCCGAGGAGATCAAGCCAAACCCAATCTTCTAAAAAATGGATGGGGGCGAATCAGCGTTCGCCCGCCTCCTTGTCCACGCGCCGAACCGGCTGCACCTCGGGGTAGGGCATGATCAGCTTTCCGCTCGGATCGGCAGTATAGGTGGTCTGGGTCGGGTAGGGGATCGAAATGCCTTCCGCCGCAAACCGGCGCAGGATGCCGATGATGACCTTGTCGCGAACCTTGTGCGCCGTCGGCCAGTCGTCGCCCGGAATGTCGAACCACAGGTTAAAATCGACCGAGCTCGCGCCCAGCGCTTCGTAGCTCGCCCGCGCGACGGTGCCGCCGGCTTCCTCTACGATGCCGGTCAGCATGTCGGGAAGCGCCTCCAGCACCTCCGTCGGCGTCTCGTACGCGACCCCGACAGGCAGCTTGATGCGGATATGGTCGCGGTTGGAGATGTTCTGGATCTCCTTGTCGAGCAATTGCTTGTTCGAGATGATCCGCACTTCGCCGTCGAACGAGCGCACGCGAGTGGATTTCAGGCCGATTTCCTCGACCACGCCGACGGTCTGGTCGTACATGACCTTGTCACCACGCCGGAACGGCTTGTCGAAGATGATCGCGAGCGCCGCGAACAGATCGGCGAAAATGCCCTGCGCCGCCAGACCGATCGCGATGCCGCCGACGCCGAGACCCGCGACGAGGCCGGTGACGTTGACGCCGAGATTGTCGAGCACCACCACCAGCGCAATTGCGAACAGCGCGACGGTGACCAGCAACCGGATCAGGCCCAGCGCCGACAGCAAAGCCTCGCCATGGTAATTCTCGGACTCGGTCTTCTTCTCGATCGCGCCGAGGATGATCTCCCGCGCCCAGATTGCGCCCTGAAACACCACCGCCACCGTGAACAGGAAGGCGATGGTCTGCTCCAGCATCGCTGGCGGCGCGGCATAGTTGGAGACCAGCCGGACTGAGAGCATCACGATGAAAAAGCTGCCGGTACGCGACACCGCGCGCCCGATAATGGTGCCCCATCCCATCGGTCCGTCAGACCGCTCACACAGTTTCGCCCCCCAGCTGCGCAGCCAATAGAGCAACAGAACCACTCCGACCGCGATGCCGGTCGCGATCAAAATTTGCAGCCAGTGTGACTGCACCCACAGGCTGGCATCCGTAAAAAAGGCGCGGGTCTGCATTTCCAGCACTTCACTGCTGTTCGATGCGGCCTGCTCGGCCGCGGCGGCGGTGTTGCTAACGGTCATTGAATTCCTTCAGGCGGCCTTGGCAGTGATCCCACCGGTCTCGAGAAAGGCGATCAGTCCCCGCTCGGCGCGGGACAGGTAGCGCGTGGTGCGCGGGAGCGCGAGGGTCTCGCGAAACGCGGCCTGCGCGTCGCGATCCTTGGCGAGTTCGATCAGATCGGGGTGCACATAGGATTTGCGCGCGATACTTGGCGTATTGCCCAGCGCGGCGGTGACGGGCTCCAACAGGGTCTTTAGCCCGACATGGCCGGGCGCGGTCGCCAGCGTCTCGAACGCGATCACGCTGGCGCCCCAGGTGCGGAAATGCTTGGCGGTAAAATCCTCGCCCATTGCATCGCGGATATAGGCGTTGACGTCGCTCGACGTCACCGGATGCGCCTCGCCCGCATCGTCGAGCCAGCCGAACAGATGCTGACCCGGCAGATCCTGGCACTTCTTGACGAAGCCGATCAGGCTCCCGTCGGTGATCCGCAACACGCGGATGCGGCCCGATTTGGCGCGATATTGCAGCTTGAGGCTCCGCCCCTCCAGCTTGGCGTGGCGGCGGCGCAGCGTCGTCGCACCGAAACTTTTGTTCGCCTTGGCATAGCCCTCATTCCCGACGCGGACATGACCGAGGTCGAGCAGGCGCACCACGGCGGCGACCGCGCGGTCGCGGCTCAGCGCGCGCTTGCGCAAATCCGTCTCGATCTTCGCGCGCAGTCGGGACAGACGGTGGCCGAAACTGGCGCAGCGGTCGTATTTCGCCGCCTCCTGCGCGGCGCGGAAATCGGGGTGGTAGCGATATTGCTTGCGCCCGCGCGCATCGATCCCGGTTGCCTGCAAATGCCCGTCGGCATGGGGGCAGTACCAGGCGTCGGTATAGGCCGGGGGCAGAGCGATCGCGTTCAGGCGGTCGATCTCGTCGCGATCGGTGATGCGGTTGCCGTCCGCATCCCAATAGCCCCAGCCGCCACGCACCGCCTTTCGCGTGATGCCGGGTTGCCGATCGTCGCAATAGCGCAGCGCGCCGCTCATCCTGCCCTCGTCATATCGGCTCAATGCGCATCCCGTCGCATCGTTCCGGAACCGCCCGGTTGCTGACCGGTTGAGGGGCCAACCCCCAATGAGGAGAATGAAGATGGCCGAGCTTTCGAATGCACGCGTGCTGATGATTGCGACCGACGGATTTGAAACATCCGAACTGATGAAGCCGCGTCAGGCGCTGATCGACGCGGGCGTTCAGGTGACGCTGGCGTCGCTCAAGCTGGACCCGATCACCGGCGAAAGCGGCGGTGAGAAGGGTGAGAGCATCACCCCCGACACGCTGGTCAGCGATGTCGACAGCGAGGCGTTCGACGCGCTGGTGCTGCCCGGCGGCGTCCACAATCCCGACACGCTGCGCATGGACGACACGACCATCGGCCTGATCCAGGAGTTCTTCGACGACGGAAAAACCGTCGCCGCGATCTGCCACGCCCCATGGCTGCTGATCGAGGCGGATATCGTCGACGGCAAGCGCGCGACCAGCTGGCCCAGCCTGCGCACCGATCTGGAAAATGCCGGCGCGACGGTGGTGGATGAACAGGTGGTCGTGGACGATAACCTGATCACCAGCCGCAACCCCGACGACATCCCCGCCTTCATCGACGCGATCAAGGCGGCGTTGACCAAGGAGATGGCGGACGCCTGATCCTTCAAAGCCCCTCCCCGGCGCGGGAGGGGCTTTTTAACATTCCGAGCGCATACCCCCGGCAAACCGCCGGAGCCTGATCATGCGCCTGTTTACGCTCGCCGCCGCCCTGCTCGCCACCACCGCCCCCGCGCTACCGCAGGGGCAGGACGCGCCCTTCAAGATCGAAGAAACCGGCCAGTCCTTCAACAGCCTGCAGGAAGCGGTCACTGCAATCGGTGAGCGTCGCGGCACGATCCGCATCGCGCCCGGCCGCTATGGCGAGTGCGCGGTGCAGGAGGCAGGCGACATCACCTATGTCGCTCAGGTACCGGGCAAAGCGGTGTTCGACCGCGCAATCTGTGAGGGCAAGGCGACATTGGTCCTGCGCGGCCGCGCCGCCAAGGTCGACGGCATCGTGTTCATGCGCACGCTCGTCGAGGACGGCAATGGCGCCGGGATTCGGCTCGAAACCGGCAATCTCTTCGTCACCAACGCCATGTTCATCGACGGCCAGTGCGGCATCCTCACCGCCAGCGATCCGCGTGGATCGATCACCATCGAGCGCTCGACCTTTGCTGGCCTGGGCAAGGACCCGACGGGTAACGGTGCGCACGCGATCTATGTCGGCAATTATGGCAGCCTGCGCGTGTTCGAATCGCGCTTCGAACGCGGCACCGGCGGTCACTATGTGAAGGTCCGCGCGCCGCGTGTCGAAATCCTCAACTCCAGCTTCGACGACAGCCTTGGGCGCAACACCAATTACGCGATCGACCTGTCCAACGGCGCGTCGGGCCGGATCGCGGGCAACGCGTTCGAACAGGGACCGGCCAAGGACAATTACGGCACGATCATCGCCGTTGCCCCGGAAGGCGCCAAGCACAGCTCTGCGGGATTGGTGATCGAGGGGAACAAGGCGTGGCTGTCGCCGGGGTTCAAGGAAAGCACCACCTTTGTCGGCAACTGGTCGCGCGATGCGGTGACGGTGCGCAACAACGACCTCGCCGATCGTATTGCGGTGATCGCGCGGCGTTAGGGGTTAGCTCTTGCAAACGATCCGGAATGCGGGGTCTTTCGCCGGATTGGGGATCTTCTGGCGCGGGCGCTTGCCCACCGGGAACAGGCGTTCGCGCACGACGCGGCCGCGCGCCAGCAGGCGCTGACCGCGCAGTTCGGTAATCCCGGCGGCACAGTCCATCGCCGCGGTGCCGATGATGGTTCCCTCGACCCCGAGCGAGGTCGTGCGCGTGCGGAATACGCGCCACTTGCCCTCGCGCTTGATGCTCGCAGTGTCGATCGCGAACGCGACGTTCGCCGCGCCCGGGACCTGCTTCCACGTCTGCGCGGCGGCCGGGAGGGACAGGGCGATCAGGCCAAGCGTAAGGGTGGCACGGATCATTTGAGCGGCTTTCCGTCGCAGACGAAATCGATCAGCTTACGCATGAACGGATGGTCGGGGTCCGCCGGTTCGCGATTTTCAGGTGGGACCTCGGTCGCCTTGCCCGACTTCACGTCGGTGAGGCGGATGATCATCGCCTGGCGCTTCACGCACGACACCGACAGGTCGATATAGATGTCGCTGGTCGCCGGTGTCTCGGCGGTGTCGAGCAGGCGGATGACCTTCTCTCCGCCCTCGTCCTTGACGCTGGTCGGATCGACGAACACCGGCCCTTGGCCTTTTGCCTGAAACCGGATCCATGGCGCCCCCGGATCGCGGTCGAGGCAAAGCCCGGCCGCGAACAACGGGAGCGCCATGCAGATCATGCCGCCAGCTTCCGCAGCACGTATTGCAGGATGCCGCCGTTGAGGAAATATTCCAGCTCGTTGACGGTATCGATGCGGCACCGGGTCAGGAACGTCTCGGTGCTGCCATCGGCGCGGGTCAGCTTGACCTCGACATCCTGACGCGGGCGCAGGGCCGACACGCCGGTGATGGTGAAGGTCTCGTCGCCCTTGAGGCCCAGCGTCTCGCGAGTCACACCTTCGGCGAACTGGAGCGGAAGGACGCCCATGCCGACCAGGTTCGAGCGGTGGATGCGCTCGAAGCTTTCGACGATAACCGCCCGAACTCCAAGGAGATTCGTGCCCTTCGCCGCCCAGTCACGCGACGATCCGGTGCCATATTCCTTGCCGCCGATGACGACCAGGGGGGTGCCGTCGGCTTTGTTGCGCATGGCGGCGTCGTAGATCGGCATGACTTCGCCGTGATAGTGGGTCATGCCGCCTTCGACGCCGTCAAGCATCTGATTTTTAATGCGGATATTGGCGAAGGTGCCGCGCATCATGACTTCGTGATGGCCGCGGCGGGCGCCGTAGCTGTTGAAGTCGGCCTTGCTAACCTGATGTTCTTGCAGCCATTTTCCGGCGGGGCTGTCCGCCTTGATCGAACCGGCGGGGGAGATGTGGTCGGTGGTGATCGAATCGCCGAAGATCGCCAGCGGCTTGGCCTCGATGATGTCGGTCACCGGCTTCGGGTCCATCGTAAGCCCCTCAAAATACGGGGGATTTGCGACATAGGTCGACCCGGCGCGCCAGCTGTAGGTGTCGGATCCGGTGACGTCGATGGCCTGCCAGCGCGCGTCGCCGGTAAAAACGGTCGAATATCTTGAAACGAACATGTCGCGGGTGAGCGCGCCGTCCATCACCGACTGGACTTCCGCAGTCGTGGGCCAGATGTCCTTCAAGTAGACGGGGCCGTCCGTCCCCTCGCCGATCGGCGTGGAAATGAAGTCCTGAACCACCGTGCCCTTGAGCGCATAGGCGACGACCAAAGGCGGCGAGGCGAGGAAGTTGGCGCGGACGTCGGGCGACACGCGGCCTTCGAAGTTGCGGTTGCCCGACAGGACCGACGCGGCGACGATGTCGTTGCCGTTGATCGCGGCCGAAATCGGCTCGGCCAGGGGGCCCGAATTGCCGATGCAGGTGGTGCAGCCATAGCCGACCAGGTTGAAGCCGACCTGGTTGAGGTAGGACTGCAGCCCGGCCTTCTCCAGATAGTCGGTCACGACCTGCGACCCGGGGGCGAGCGAGGTCTTGACCCACGGCTTGGGCTTCAGGCCCTTTTCGACCGCCTTCTTGGCGACGAGGCCCGCGGCGATCAGCACGCTGGGGTTCGAGGTGTTGGTGCAGCTGGTGATCGCGGCGATGACGACGTCGCCGTCGCCGATGTCGTGATCCTTGCCCGCGACCGGCACGCGGACCGGATCGTCCTTGCCATACACCTTGGTCAGGTCGGCATTGAACACGTCATCGACACTGCCCAGCAGCACCTTGTCCTGCGGACGCTTCGGCCCGGCGAGCGAGGGTTGGACGCTGCCCAGGTCGAGTTCGAGCACGTCGGTGAACACCGGCTCTGCATTCGGGTCGAGCCAGAAGCCCTGCGCCTTGGCATAAGCCTCGACCAGCGCGACATTCTCTTCGCTGCGGCCGGTCAGGCGCATGTAATCGAGCGTCTTGTCGTCGATGCCGAAGAAGCCGCAGGTCGCGCCATATTCGGGCGCCATGTTGGCGAGCGTCGCGCGGTCGGCCAGCGACAGCGAGGCGAGGCCCGGGCCGAAATATTCGACGAAGCGGCCAACCACGCCGCGCGCGCGCAGCATCTGGGTGCAGGTCAGCACGAGGTCGGTCGCAGTGATGCCCTCAGCCAGTTCACCGGTGAACTTGAAGCCGACGACTTCGGGGATCAGCATCGACACCGGCTGGCCGAGCATCGCGGCCTCCGCCTCGATCCCGCCGACGCCCCAGCCGAGCACGCCCAGGCCGTTGATCATCGTGGTGTGGCTGTCGGTGCCGACACAGGTGTCGGGGTAGGCGACCAGCTCGCCATCGGGGGTGGTCGAGGACCACACCGCCTGCGCGATATTTTCAAGGTTCACCTGGTGACAAATGCCGGTGCCGGGAGGGACGACCTTGAAATTGTCGAGGCTCTTGCTGCCCCACTTCAGGAAGTCATAGCGCTCCATGTTGCGCTGATATTCCAGCTCGACGTTATCCTCGAACGCCTGGGGCGTGCCGAATTCGTCGACCATGACCGAATGGTCGATGACGAGGTGAACGGGCACCTGCGGATTGATCTTCGACGCATCGGCGCCGAGCGCATTCATCGCGTCGCGCATTGCGGCGAGGTCGACCACACAGGGAACGCCGGTGAAATCCTGCATCAGCACGCGCGCGGGGCGATACTGGATCTCGCGCTCCGGCGCGCGCGGGTTGTTCTGCCAGTCGACGATTGCCTGCGCATCATCGGTGCTGACGGTCACGCCGTCTTCGAAGCGGAGCATATTCTCCAGCAGCACCTTCATGCTGAACGGCAGACGGCTGACATCGCCCAGCTTCTCGGCCGCCTTGGCAAAGCTGTAATAGGTGTAGCTCTTGCCACCCACGGTAAGCGTGTCGCGCGTCCCGAGGCTGTCCTGACCGATGGCTGTCATGTGCGGGTCCCTTTCCCTGTCCAGTTGACGCCGGGCGTCACGGGGAGGCGGCAAGATGCCGCGCGAGCGCGCCGGTGTGCGAATGCGAAGATTCGCGTGGCCGATAGCAGGGAGGGGGCGTGGGGGGAAGGGG